>NZ_JBEOQT010000001.1:0-682355 GCF_040280225.1 Serratia sp. SM04
TTTGCCTGGCGGCAATAGCGCGGTGGTCCCACCTGACCCCATGCCGAACTCAGAAGTGAAACGCCGTAGCGCCGATGGTAGTGTGGGGTCTCCCCATGCGAGAGTAGGACACTGCCAGGCATCAAATTAAGCGTGCTGATATGGCTCAGTTGGTAGAGCGCACCCTTGGTAAGGGTGAGGTCCCCAGTTCGACTCTGGGTATCAGCACCACTTTATTTAAAGTGGGTTTAGAAGTTCGGCAGAAAAAAGAATTTGCTTGGCGGCAATAGCGCGGTGGTCCCACCTGACCCCATGCCGAACTCAGAAGTGAAACGCCGTAGCGCCGATGGTAGTGTGGGGTCTCCCCATGCGAGAGTAGGACACTGCCAAGCATCAAATAAGCCAAGAGGCCATCCGAAAGGATGGCCTTTTTGCTTTTCAGTCCTTTTACTCTCTCTACTCATATCTTGGCGCAGATCGCGCAATGAAACATTTTCACCTTTCCGCTGAATGCTCGACAGCGACGGAAAAAAACGCTATCTTCGGGCATCTAGAAGTCTAAACGTATAAATGGATGTGTGAGGGTTAAGCAATGCCGATTCGTGTTCCTGATGAGTTACCTGCGGTCAATTTCTTGCGCGGTGAGAATGTCTTCGTGATGACATCCTCGCGGGCAAAAACACAGGAAATCAGGCCACTGAAAGTGCTGATCCTCAACCTGATGCCAAAGAAGATCGAAACGGAAAACCAGTTTCTGCGCCTGTTGTCCAACTCGCCGCTGCAGATTGATATCCAGCTGCTGCGTATCGACAGCCGCGAATCGAAGAACACGCCGGCCGAGCATCTGAATAACTTCTACTGCGACTTCGAGGATATCCAGAACGAGAACTTCGATGGTCTGATCGTCACCGGCGCGCCGCTGGGGCTGGTCGATTTCTGCGATGTTGCCTACTGGCCGCAGATCGAGCGCGTGATCGACTGGGCCAAGCACCACGTTACCTCCACGCTGTTCGTGTGCTGGGCGGTACAGGCGGCGTTGAATATTCTGTATGGCATTCCCAAGATGACGCGCGAAGTGAAGCTCTCCGGCGTTTACCCACACCAAACGCTGCAGCAGCATGCGTTGCTGACGCGCGGCTTTGACGAAAGTTTCCTGGCACCGCATTCACGCTATGCCGATTTCCCGACCGAGGTGATTCGCCAATATACCGACCTGGATATTCTGGCCGAATCCGAACAGGCGGGCGCCTACCTGTTCGCCAGCAGGGATAAGCGCCTGGCGTTCGTCACCGGCCATCCGGAGTATGATGCGCTGACCCTGGCGGGGGAGTATTGTCGCGACCACGAAGCTGGCCTCGATCCCGCCGTTCCGCTCAACTACTTCCCCGATGACAACCCCGCACTGACACCGAAAGCCACCTGGCGCAGCCATGGCCATCTGCTGTTTTCCAACTGGCTCAACTATTACGTCTACCAGATCACGCCGTACGATCTGCGTCATATGAATCCGACGCTCGACTGATCTTTTCTGCCTGCCGGCGGCTGAATCGAGGCCGCCGCTCCGTTGATCCTCTGCAAGATCCTCTTTTTATCCGTCACTTCTCCAGTAAATTCTTTGTTCAACAAGGCGTTAGTGCGTCTTCACAAAGTTACTGGAAGCGATTTCCTTACCTGTCATTATTGTTATTTTATCTAACCAATTGATAATAAAGTGTTAATAAAATATTTAATAATAAAATGGAAATGGTTTTTGATTTTTATTTTTTGTTGAGTATTCTTAGAGCTATCGGGATGAGATCTGACCAGTTGAGGATCGTTTCATCCGCCCTGATCCACAGTGATTTCTGATGAAAATGCGCCGGTCGCGCGGGCGCAACGATGGGAAGGAGCAAGGTCATGACGCAACAGATAGCAGGCACGGAGTTAAGGTTTACGCAGGGCTTCGCCGCAGCGGAGCGCCAGGTGTTGACCGATGAAGCGGTTGAATTCCTGGCGGAACTGGTGGGGAAATTCACGCTGCGGCGCAACGAGCTGCTGGCGGCGCGTGTCCGCTGGCAGCAAAATATCGATCGCGGCGAACTGCCGGGGTTTATTTCGGAAACCACTTCCATTCGTGAAGGTGACTGGCAGATCCGCGGCATTCCGCAAGACCTGCGTGACCGCCGGGTCGAGATCACCGGGCCGGTCGAGCGCAAGATGGTGATCAATGCGCTTAACGCCAACGTAAAAGTGTTTATGGCGGACTTCGAAGACTCGCTGGCGCCAAGCTGGGACAAAGTTATCGACGGCCAAATTAACCTGCACGATGCGGTTAACGGCACCATTTCCTACACCAATGAAGCCGGCAAAATCTACCAGCTGAAACCGAACCCGGCGGTATTGATCGCTCGCGTGCGCGGCCTGCATCTGCCGGAGAAGCACGTGCTGTGGCGTGATGAAGCTATTCCCGGCGGCCTGTTCGATTTCGCGCTGTACTTCTACCACAACTATCGCCAACTGTTGGCCAAGGGCAGCGGCCCGTATTTCTACCTGCCGAAAACCCAGTCCTGGGAAGAGGCGGCCTGGTGGAGCGATGTCTTCAGCTTTACCGAGGATCGTTTCGATCTGCCGCGCGGCACCATCAAAGCGACCGTGCTGATCGAAACCCTGCCGGCGGTGTTCCAGATGGACGAAATCCTCTACCACCTGCGCGATCACATCGTGGGTCTGAACTGCGGCCGCTGGGATTACATCTTCAGCTATATCAAAACGCTGAAGAATCACGGCGATCGCGTGCTGCCGGATCGTCAGTCGGTGACCATGGAGAAACCTTTCCTCAGCGCCTATTCGCGCCTGCTGATCAAAACCTGTCATAAGCGCGGCGCGTTCGCCATGGGCGGTATGGCGGCGTTTATCCCGAGCAAAGACGCCGAGAAAAACGCCTGGGTGCTGAACAAGGTACGGGCGGACAAAGAGCTGGAGGCCAGCAACGGCCACGACGGCACCTGGGTGGCGCACCCGGGGCTGGCGGACACGGTGATGGAAGTGTTCGGCAAAGCGCTGGGCGATCGCCAAAACCAGCTGGAGGTGCTGCGTGAGCAAGACGCGCCGATCAGCGCCGCACAGCTGCTGGAACCGTGCGATGGCGAGCGTACCGAAGCGGGGATGCGCGCCAATATTCGCGTGGCGGTGCAGTACATCGAAGCCTGGATCTCCGGCAACGGCTGCGTGCCGATTTACGGTTTGATGGAAGATGCGGCCACGGCGGAAATCTCCCGTACGTCTATCTGGCAGTGGATCCACCACGAGAAGAGCCTGAGCGACGGGCGCCGGGTCACCAAGGCGCTGTTCCGCCAGATGCTGCAAGAAGAGATGTTGGTGGTGCGTGAAGAAGTGGGGGAAGCGCGCTTTAACGCCGGCCGGTACGAAGAGGCGGCGCGCCTGATGGAGCGCATCACCACGCAAGATGAGTTAATCGATTTCCTGACGCTGCCCGGCTATGAGCTGCTGGCCTGAATTTTCCCAATCAACCCTACACGACTGAAAGGATAAAAATTATGTCTACCTCTCGCTCTCAACAGATCCAGCAGCTGGAACAGGAATGGAAATCGGCCCGTTGGGAAGGCATCACCCGCCCTTACAGCGCCGAAGACGTGATCAACCTGCGCGGTTCGGTCAACCCGGAATGCACTCTGGCGCAAAACGGTGCCGCCAAACTGTGGGCGTTGCTGAACGGCAAGGCGCGCAAAGGCTACGTGAACTGCCTGGGCGCGCTGACCGGCGGCCAGGCGCTGCAGCAGGCCAAGGCCGGCGTCGAGGCTATCTACCTGTCCGGTTGGCAGGTGGCGGCGGACGCCAACAGCGCGGCGGCCATGTACCCTGACCAGTCGCTGTATCCGGTGGACTCGGTGCCGAAGGTGGTCGAGCGCATCAACAATACCTTCCGCCGCGCCGATCAGATCCAATGGGCGAACCAGATTGAGCCGGGCAGCAAAGGCTATACCGATTACTTCCTGCCGATCGTCGCCGATGCGGAAGCCGGCTTCGGCGGCGTGCTGAACGCCTTCGAGCTGATGAAAGCGATGATCACCGCCGGTGCCGCCGGGGTGCACTTTGAAGATCAGCTGGCGGCGGTGAAGAAATGCGGCCATATGGGCGGCAAAGTGCTGGTGCCGACGCAGGAAGCGATCCAGAAACTGGTCGCCGCGCGCCTGGCGGCCGACGTGCTCGGCGTGCCGACGCTGGTGATCGCCCGCACCGACGCCGATGCGGCCGACCTGCTGACCTCCGATTGCGATCCGTATGACAGCGCCTTCGTCACCGGCGAGCGCACGGCGGAAGGCTTCTTCCGCACCCATGCCGGCGTCGAGCAGGCGATCAGCCGCGGCCTGGCTTATGCCCCTTACGCGGACATGGTGTGGTGCGAAACCTCTACGCCGGATCTGGATGCCGCTCAGCGCTTCGCCGACGCCATCCACGCCAAATACCCGGGCAAGCTGCTGGCCTACAACTGCTCGCCGTCGTTCAACTGGAAAAAGAACCTCGACGACCAGACCATCGCCCGCTTCCAGCAGGCGCTGTCGGACATGGGCTACAAGTATCAGTTCATTACGCTGGCGGGCATCCACAGCATGTGGTTCAACATGTTCGACCTGGCGCACGCCTATGCGCAGGGCGAGGGCATGAAACACTACGTCGAGAAGGTGCAGCAGGCGGAGTTCGCCGCGGTGGATCGCGGTTACACCTTCGCGTCGCACCAGCAAGAGGTGGGCACCGGCTACTTCGACAAGGTCACCACCATTATTCAGGGCGGCGCCTCTTCGGTCACTGCGCTGACCGGTTCGACGGAAGAACAGCAGTTCTGATGCGGCAAGCTTGAAGACGTTTCATCCGGAGCCTGCATGCGCAGGCTTCTTTTTCTGGCGGGGGTAAGGATGGCGGCAAAACTGGAGTTGTTGATCGCACAGACGATCCTGCAGGGCTTCGATGCGCAGTACGGCCGCTTTCTTGAAGTGACCGCCGGCGCGCAGCAGCGCTTCGAGCAGGCGGACTGGCCGGCGGTACAGCGGGCGATGAAAAAGCGCATCCATCTGTATGACCATCACGTCGGCCTGGTGGTGGAGCAGCTCAAATGCATCACCGGGCAGAAATACTTCGACGCTGACTTCCCCAGCCGGGTCAAAGCGGTCTATATCGACCTGCTGCCGGACTACCCGCGCTTCGAGATCGCCGAAAGCTTCTTTAACTCGGTCTACTGCCGGCTGTTCAAGCACCGCGATCTGACGCCGGACAAGCTGTTCGTGTTCAGTTCGCAGCCGGAGCGGCGCTTTCGCGACATTCCGCGTCCGCTGGCGCGCGATTTCACCCCCAATGGCGATCTGCCGGCGATGCTGCGCAGCGTGCTGAGCGATCTGCCGCTGCGGCTGCCGTGGGAGGATTTGACGCGCGATATTCACTACATCACTCAGGCGCTGCAACGCGCCTTCAGCGCACAGCAGCTGGCGGGGGCAACCTTCCAGATCGCCAACGAACTGTTCTATCGCAACAAGGCCGCCTGGCTGGTCGGCAAGCTGCGTCTGGCCGACGGCGTTTATCCGTTCTTGCTGCCTATCCACCACAGCGAGTCGGGCGCGCTGTTTATCGACGCCTGCCTGACCGGTAAGGCCGAGGCCAGCATCGTCTTCGGCTTCGCCCGATCTTATTTCATGGTCTATGCGCCGCTGCCGGCGGCGATGGTGGAGTGGCTGCGCGAGATCCTGCCGGGCAAAACCACCGCCGAGCTGTACATGGCGATCGGCTGCCAGAAGCACGGCAAAACCGAATGCTATCGAGAATACCTGACCTTTATGGCGCAGTCGCAGGAGCAGTTCATTATCGCGCCGGGGGTGAAGGGCATGGTGATGCTGGTGTTCACCCTGCCATCCTTCGATCGGGTGTTTAAAGTGATCAAAGACGAATTCGCCCCGCAAAAAGAGGTGACGCAGGCACAGGTGATGGCCTGCTATCAGCTGGTGAAAGAGCATGACCGCGTCGGGCGCATGGCGGATACCCAGGAGTACGAGAATTTCGTCGTCGACAAGGCGCGCCTCAGCCCGGCGCTGTTGGCGGAGCTGCAGCGCGAAGTGCCGGGCAAGCTGGAAGATCTCGGCGATCGCATCGTGATCAAGCATCTGTATATGGAACGGCGCATGACGCCGCTGAACCTGTATCTGGAGCAGGCCAATGACCAGCAGATGCGCGATGCGATCGAAGAGTACGGCAATGCCATCAAGCAGCTGGCCGCCGCCAATATCTTCCCCGGCGACATGCTGTTCAAGAACTTCGGCGTGACGCGCCACGGGCGGGTGGTGTTCTACGACTACGACGAAATTTGCTACATGACCGAGGTCAACTTCCGCGACATTCCGCCGCCGCGCTATCCGGAGGACGAGCTGGCCAGCGAGCCGTGGTACAGCATCGCGCCCAACGACGTGTTCCCGGAGGAGTTCCGCCACTTCCTGTGCGGCGATCGGCGCATTCGGCAGGTGTTTGAAGAATTGCACAGCGATCTGTTTACCGCGGAGTATTGGCGCGGGTTGCAGCAGCGCATCCGCGAGGGGCACGTGGAAGACGTGTTCGCTTACCGCAAGAAGCAGCGGTTCAGCCAGCGCAGCGGGGCGGCGCTGCCGGCCGCCACCGCTGCGATGTAAATCAGGCCTGGGCGCCCGCGACGGCGGCGCGCGCCAGTTCGGTGATGCGCGCGTAGTCGCCGCTTTCCAGCGCGTCCGCCGGCACCAGCCAGGAGCCGCCGATGCACAGCACGCTTTTCAGCGCCAGATAGCTGCGGTAGTTGTCCGGCGAGATGCCGCCGGTCGGGCAGAAGCGCACCTGCGGGAACGGGCCGCCGATCGCCTGCAGCGCTTTTACGCCGCCGTTGGCTTCCGCCGGGAAGAATTTAAACTCGCGCAGGCCGTAATCCATGCCCAGCATCAGTTCGGAAACGGTGCTGATGCCCGGAATAAGCGGAATGGACCCGGCGGTGGCCGCCTTGAGCAGCTCGTCGGTCAGCCCCGGGCTGATGGCGAACTGCGCGCCGGCCTCGGTCACTTCACGCAACTGCTGCGGATTGATCACGGTACCGGCGCCGATGATAGCTTCCGGCACTTCTTGGGCGATGGCGCGAATGGCGTCCATGGCGCAGGCGGTGCGCAGCGTCACTTCCAGCACCCGCACGCCGCCGGCGACCAGCGCTTTCGCCAACGGCACCGCATGTTCCAGCTTGTTGATCACGATCACCGGCACCACCGGCCCCGCCGTCAGGATCTGCTCGGCGCTTGTTTTCCACTTGTTCATGATGACGTTCTCCTTTGTGGCCGCTGCCAGGCGGCGATGCGGCCAGGCTATCGATTAAAATGTGATGCAGCAGGCGCCCTGCTCGGCGCCGGACAGCTGGCTGCGCAGCGCGCCGAACAGCTCGCGGCCGCAGCCGATGTGTTCTGCGCTCAGATCGGGTTGGCACGGCGTGCGCTGGGCCAGTTCGTCGGCGTCGACCAGCACCTGCAGCTCGCCGCTGCGGCCGTTGACGCGGATCGGATCGCCGTCGCGCACTTTCGCCAGCAGGCCGCCGGTATAGGCTTCCGGGGTGACGTGGATGGCGGAAGGCACCTTGCCGGAGGCGCCTGACAGGCGGCCGTCGGTCACCAGCGCCACTTTGAAGCCGCGATCCATCAGCACGCCCAGCGGCGGCATCAGTTTGTGCAACTCCGGCATGCCGTTGGCCTGCGGCCCCTGGAAACGCACCACCACCACGCAATCGCGATCCAGCTTGCCGGCTTCAAACGCCGGCACGATGTCGTGCTGGCTGTCGAACACCACCGCCGGCGCTTCGATAATCTGGTTGTCGGCGGGCACCGCCGAGGTTTTCATCACCGCACGGCCCAGATTGCCGGCCATCACTTTGGTGCCGCCGTGATGCTCAAACGGCTGAGCGACGCTGGCGATTACGCTGGCGTCGAGCGAACCGGTTACGCCTTCACGCCACACCAGCTGGCCATTATCCAGCCAGGGTTCCTGGGTGTAACGGTGCAGGCCGAAACCGGCCACGGTATGCACGTCTTCGTGCAGCAGCCCGTGTTGCAACAGCTCACGCACTACCAGCGGCACGCCGCCGGCGGCCTGGAACTGGTTGATGTCGGCCGGGCCGTTCGGGTAGATGCGACACAGCAGCGGCACCGCCTCCGACAGCTCCGAGAAATCGTCCCAGGTGATGATGATGCCCGCCGCCCGCGCCATCGCCACCAGATGCATGGTCAGGTTGGTGGAGCCGCCGGTGGCCAGCAGCGAGACGATGCCGTTCACCACCACTTTCTCGTCCACCAGGCGGCCGATCGGCAGGTAGTTGCCGGCGGTGTCGGTCAGTCGCGTCACCTGGCGCGCAGCGGCGTCGTTCAGCGCGTCGCGCAGCGGCGTATCCGGATGCACGAAAGAGGCGCCCGGCAGGTGCAGGCCCATCACTTCCATCACCATCTGGTTGGTGTTGGCGGTGCCGTAGAAGGTGCAGGTGCCGATGCCGTGATAGGAGGCGGCCTCGGCTTCCAGCAGCGCCAGACGATCGGCCTTGCCCTCGGCGTACAGCTGGCGCACGCGCACCTTTTCCTTGTTCGGCAGGCCGCTGCTCATCGGGCCGGCCGGCACGAACAGCGCGGGCAGGTGGCCGAAGGAGAGGGCGGCCATCACCAGCCCCGGCACGATCTTGTCGCAGATGCCGAGGAACAGCGCGCCGTCGAACATATTGTGCGACAGGCCGACGGCGGCCGACATGGCGATCACGTCACGGCTCATCAGCGACAGCTCCATGCCGTCCTGCCCCTGCGTCACGCCGTCGCACATCGCCGGCACGCCGCCGGCCACCTGGCCCACGGCGCCCACCGCCTTCAGCGCCTGCTTCAGCCGCTGCGGGTAGTGTTCGTACGGCTGGTGGGCCGACAGCATGTCGTTGTAGGCGGTGATGATGGCGATATCGCTGCGCACCATGTTTTTCAGCGCCGTCTTGTCATCGGGCTGACAGGCGGCGAAGCCGTGGGCCAGGTTGCCGCAGGCCAGCTGCGCGCGGTGGACGGTTTGGGAACGGGCCGCCTCGATGCGCGCCAGATAGGCGGCGCGGCTGGCCTGGGAACGGTGGATGATGCGCTGCGTGACACGGGACAAGGTTGGGTTAATCATGCCTTCCTCACATTGCTGTTGTTATAGTCGCCGCCTGTGGCGGTGCCCCCGGGGATGATTTGCAGCCCTGGTGTGCAAGGCCGGGGGCGATTTAGGATTTAAAACATCGTGAATGCAATCATGCCGATAGCGCCGCCGACGCTGCCCAGAATCGTTTCCATCACCGTCCAGGTTTTCAGCGTTTGCAGTTCGTTGGCGCCGGTGAATTTGCCGAACAGCCAAAAACCGGCGTCGTTGACGTGGCTCAGCACGATGGAGCCGCCGGCGATGCAGATAGCCAGCGCGGCCAGCTGCCCGCCGTTCAGCCCGAGCTGGCTGGTGACCGGCAGCACCAGGCCGACGGTGGTCAGACAGGCGACGGTGGCCGAGCCCTGAATCACCCGCACCATGGCGGAGAGCGCGAAGGCGGCCACGGCGATCGGCAGGCCGGCGCCGATCATCGCGTCACCCAGCGCCGGCCCTACGCCGGAATCCACCAGGATCTGTTTGAACACCCCGCCGGCGCCGGTCATCAGCAGGATGATCCCGGCCGGTTGCACCGCGGCGGAGCAGATGGCCAGCGTCTGTTCGTTGCTCATGCCGCGCGGCTTCGCCAGGCCGTAAATCACGATCAGGCAGGCCAGCAGAATGGCGGTGAACGGGTGGCCGATAAACTCCAGCCACTGCTGCAGCTGCGAGCCGGGGGTGACCAGCCGCGCGCCGATGGTCTTCATGCCGACCAGCACCAGCGGGCACAGCACCAGCGCCAGGCTGAAGCCGAACGACGGCAAATTGCCCTTGGTCAACGTCGGCTCGTTCTCTTCCGGCGGCATCGGCCAGTTGACGAAGCGGCTGATAAAGCTGCCGTACAGCGGGCCGGCGATCAGCATGCCGATCACCGCCGCCACCAGGCCGATGGCGATCATCCAGCCGAAGTCGGCCTTCATCTGCGAAGCCAGCAGCATCGGCACCGGCCCCGGCAGCAGGAAGGACGCCGCGGCGGCCACACCGGCGAACAGCGGAATGGCCAGCTTGACGATATTGCCGTCGGTGCGGCGCGCCACGGCGAACACGATGCCGATCAGCAGCACCACCGCCACGTCGAAGAACAGCGGCAGCGCGCAGATCAGGCCGGCGATGCCGAGCGCGTAGTGCGCCTTGCTTTGTCCGAATCGTTTCAGCAATTGCGCCGCAATTTGATCGAGCGCGCCGACCTCATGCAGGATCTTGCCGAACATCGCCCCGAGCGCCACCACGATCGCCAGGAAGCCCAGCGTGTCGCCCATGCCTTTTTGCATGGTGTCGGCAATATGGTCCAGCGGCATGCCGGAGAAGATGCCGGCGGCGATGGACACCAGCATCAGTGCGACGAAGGCGTGCATGCGCGCCTTCATCACCAGGAATAACAGCAGTAAAACCGAGCCGACTGCGGTACCGACCAGCGTTACGGTACTCACGCGCACACGTCCTGCGGCAGGAAGCTCTGGATATGGCGCACGGTATCGGCGATCACCGCGTCCAGCGGCTGGTTGATGTCGATCGCCATCACGTCGCTTTCGTCGGCGCCGGGCTGCTCCAGCGCGGCGAACTGGGTGACCAGCATCTGCGGTTTGAAGAAGTGACCGTTACGCGCCGCCAGGCGGGATTCGATCACCGGGAACTCGCCGTGCAGATAGATGAACGACAGGTTGCCGTTGCCGGCGCGCAGGCGGTCGCGATACTGCTTTTTCAGCGCCGAGCAGACGATGATCGACACGTTGTTGGTGCGCTGCATGGCGAAGGCGGCGTCGTTGAGCGCGGCCAGCCACGGGGCGCGATCGTCGTCGTTCAACGCTTCGCCGGCGGCCATCTTCAGGATGTTGCTGCGCGGATGCAGGAAGTCGCCGTCGAGGAAGCCGGCGGAGAGTTGGCGGGCCGCGGCGGCGGCGACGGCGGACTTGCCGCTGCCGGAAACGCCCATAACGACGTAAATGCGATTTTGATTGTTGGTCATGGCTTGGCTCCAAAACACCGGGTGACGTTACCTTCGTTCAGCTTGTTTGTTACCGGTAACATGTTATCGGTAACATTGTCGAAGGAAGTTTGAGCGGTTGCAATGGGCTTTCGCCGTGAGGATCGCTAACTGTGATCGGCTTCAAGCTTTTTTCCCGTGCGCTACACAGGATGCCGATAGCCTGTTACATGCTGACAACAGAGCAAGGAATCAGGAGAGAGGGCGCGCAGGGGCGCCCCTCGGAGGGGTGGGATCAGCGCACGCCGCCGTAGGCCAGGCTGATCTCTTTCGCCGCGTGGATCACCAGCGCCCCCAGCTCGATCACGCGATCGTCGGTGATGCGCGACACCGGGCCGGAGATGGAGATGGCGGCGAAGGCTTCGCGGTGCTCGTCGAAGATGCAGGCCGCCACGCAGCGCAGGCCGAGCGCGTGCTCTTCGTCGTCAAAGGAGAAGCCCTGTTTGCGGATCTGCGCCAGCCCCTCTTTCAGGTTGTGCGGCGTCAGGGTGTGCGGTGTGTAGGTGTGCATGCCTTTCTTGTGCAGCAGTTTGGTCACCTGATCGTCCGGCAGGGTGGCGAGGAACGCCTTGCCGGCGCCGGAGGCGTGCATCGGCAGTTTGCCGCCGATCGGCGCCGACATGCGCATCAGCGCCGTACACTGCACCTGATCGATGATGATCGCCTGGTACTCGCTGGTATCCAGCACCGCCAGGTTGACGGTTTCGCCGGACTCTTCCATCAGGCGGCGCAGCGTCGGGTGCACCATCGCCAGCAGGTTGCGGCTTTGCAGGAAGCTGCTGCCGACCACAAAGGCGTGCGAGCCGATGGTCCACAGGCCGAGATCGCCGACCTGGCGCACGAATCCCTGCTGCTGCATGGTGGTGAGCAGGCGGTGAGTGGTGGAGTTCGGCAGGCCAGCCTGCTGGGCCAGATCGGTCAGCGCCACGTTGCCCTGGGCTTCCGAAATGTACTCCAACAGCTTCAGGCCACGGGTCAATGATTGTACCTGACCGGTCGCCGCACTGGCGGCCGGGGCTGCTGCGCGGGGCTTCTTGCCGCGTTTGGCGGGAGCAGGGGTGGCCATGGGTGAGATTCCTTTTTCCGTATGATGGAATTCATTTTCGTTTTTTGTCGATGAATTGCAAGTCGCCGTCAGCTCATCGGAGGTGTTGGCGCACAACCTGAAAAACTCTCAATTGTCGTCTGCCCCTTTGTCCCTACAAGCTGTGCTAGGATGACTCGTTGGTTTTTGCGGCAGTTGAGCAATGGGCTGGATGGCAATGGAAGGGGTTACAGTGACGAATCGAGTAGAACAACTGCGCCGCCAGTTAGCGCAGCGCATTTTGGTGTTGGACGGCGGCATGGGCACCATGATCCAGAGCTATCGTCTGGATGAGCGCGATTTCCGCGGTGAGCGTTTCGCCGACTGGCGCAGCGATCTGAAAGGCAATAACGATCTGCTGGTGCTGACCAAGCCGGAAGTGATCGCCGCCATTCATTACGCCTATCTCGAGGCGGGCGCCGATATCCTTGAAACCAATACCTTCAACTCCACCTCCATCGCCATGGCCGACTACCACATGGAGTCGCTGTCCGCCGAGATTAACTATCAGGCCGCCTGCCTGGCGCGCACCTGCGCCGACGAATGGACGGCGCGCACGCCGGAAAAACCGCGCTACGTCGCCGGGGTGTTGGGGCCGACCAACCGCACCGCGTCCATCTCGCCGAACGTCAACGATCCGGCGTTCCGCAACATCTCGTTCGACGAGCTGGTGACGGCTTACCGCGAATCGACCCGTGCGCTGGTGGAGGGCGGCGTCGATCTGATCATGATCGAAACCATCTTCGACACCCTGAATGCCAAGGCCGCCGCCTTTGCGGTGGAAACCGAATTCGAAGCGCTGGGGGTGGAACTGCCGATCATGATTTCCGGCACCATCACCGACGCCTCTGGCCGCACCCTGTCCGGCCAAACCACCGAAGCGTTTTACAATTCGCTGCGCCACGTCAAGCCGCTGACCTTCGGCCTGAACTGCGCCCTGGGCCCGGACGAACTGCGTCAGTACGTCGCCGAGCTGGCGCGCATCTCGGAGACCTACGTCACCGCGCACCCGAATGCCGGTTTGCCGAACGCCTTCGGCGAGTACGATCTGGATGCGGCCGAGATGGCGCGCCAGGTCGGGGAATGGGCGCAGGCCGGCTTCCTCAATATCATCGGCGGCTGCTGCGGCACCACGCCGGAACATATCGCCGCGATGGCCAAGGCGGTCGAGGGCGTGCCGCCGCGCCGGCTGCCGGAAATCCCGGTCGCCTGCCGCCTGGCGGGCCTGGAGCCGCTGACCATCGATGCCAACACCCTGTTCGTCAACGTCGGCGAGCGCACCAACGTCACCGGTTCGGCGCGATTCAAACGGCTGATCAAAGAAGAGAAATACAACGAGGCGCTCGACGTGGCGCGCCAGCAGGTCGAGAGCGGCGCGCAGATCATCGACATCAACATGGACGAGGGGATGCTCGACGCCGAAGCGGCGATGGTGCGCTTCCTTAACCTGATCGCCGGCGAGCCGGATATCGCCCGGGTGCCGATCATGATCGACTCCTCCAAGTGGTCGGTAATCGAAAAAGGCCTGAAATGCATCCAGGGCAAGGGCATCGTCAACTCGATCTCGATGAAGGAGGGCGAAGAGGCCTTTATCCACCACGCCAAACTGGTGCGCCGGTATGGCGCCGCGGTGGTGGTGATGGCGTTCGACGAAGTGGGGCAGGCTGACACCCGCGAGCGCAAGTTCGAGATCTGCCGCCGCGCCTATAACATTCTGACCGAGCGCGTCGGCTTCCCGCCGGAAGACATCATTTTCGACCCGAACATTTTCGCCGTCGCTACCGGTATCGAAGAGCACAACAACTACGCCGTCGACTTTATCGAAGCCTGTGCCGACATCAAAACCCACCTGCCGCACGCGATGATCTCCGGCGGCGTGTCCAACGTGTCGTTCTCGTTCCGCGGCAACGATCCGGTGCGTGAAGCGATCCACGCGGTGTTCCTGTATCACGCCATTCGCAACGGCATGGACATGGGCATCGTCAACGCCGGGCAACTGGCGATTTATGACGATTTAAGCGCCGAGCTGCGCGACGCGGTGGAGGACGTGATCCTCAACCGTCGCGAGGACGGCACCGAACGCCTGCTGGAGCTGGCGGAAAAGTACCGTGGCAGCAAAGATAATGACGTGGCGGTGCAGCAGGCCGAATGGCGCGGCTGGCCGGTGGAGAAACGGCTGGAGTATTCGCTGGTGAAGGGCATCACCGAGTTTATTGAGCTGGACACCGAAGAAGCGCGGCAGCAGGCCGAACGCCCGATCGAAGTGATCGAAGGGCCGCTGATGGCGGGGATGAACGTGGTCGGCGATCTGTTTGGCGAGGGCAAGATGTTCCTGCCGCAGGTGGTGAAGTCCGCCCGCGTGATGAAGCAGGCGGTGGCCTACCTGGAACCCTACATCGAGGCCAGCAAGCAGCAGGGCACCTCCGCGGGCAAAATCCTGTTGGCGACGGTGAAGGGCGACGTGCACGACATCGGCAAGAACATCGTCGGCGTGGTACTGCAGTGTAACAACTATGAAATCGTCGATCTGGGCGTGATGGTGCCGACGGAGAAAATCCTGCGCACCGCGCGCGAGGAGAACGTGGATATCATCGGCCTGTCGGGCCTGATCACGCCATCGCTGGACGAGATGGTCAACGTGGCCAAAGAGATGGAGCGCCAGGGCTTTACGTTGCCGCTGCTGATCGGCGGCGCCACCACCTCCAAGGCGCACACCGCGGTGAAAATCGAGCAGAACTACAGCGGCCCGACCACCTACGTGCAAAACGCCTCGCGCACCGTGGGCGTGGTGTCGGCGCTGCTGTCCGCCACCCAGCGCGACGAGTTTGTGGCGCGCACCCGCAAAGAGTATGAAACGGTGCGCATTCAGCATGCGCGCAAAAAGCCGCGCACGCCGCCGGTCGATTTGCAGAAGGCGCGCGCTAACGCCATGGCGCTGGACTGGGCCGATTATCAGCCGCCTGTGCCGCGGCAGCTCGGCGTGTTCCCGGTGGCGGCCGGCATCGAGAGGCTGCGCCACTACATCGACTGGACGCCGTTCTTCATGACCTGGTCGCTGGCGGGCAAATACCCGCGCATCCTGGAAGACGAGGTGGTGGGGGAAGAGGCCAAGCGCCTGTTCCACGACGCCAATCAGATGCTGGATCGGCTGGCCGCCGAGCGCAGCCTCAACCCGCGCGGCGTTTACGGTCTGTTCCCGGCCAACCGCGTCGGCGATGACGTGGAGGTGTACCGCGACGAACGGCGTGACGAGGTGCTGGCGGTGAGCCGCCATCTGCGCCAGCAGACGGAAAAAACCGACTTCCCGAACTACTGCCTGGCGGACTTTGTGGCGCCGAAAAGCAGCGGCAAGGCCGACTACTTCGGCGCCTTCGCGGTGACCGGCGGGCTGGAGGAGGACGCGCTGGCGGCGGCGTACGACGCGCAGCACGACGATTACAACAAAATCATGGTCAAGGCGCTGGCGGATCGCCTGGCGGAGGCCTTCGCCGAATACCTGCATGAGCAGGTGCGCAAGCTGCACTGGGGCTATGCCGCCGACGAGAGCCTGAGCAACGAAGAGCTGATCCGCGAAAACTATCAGGGCATCCGGCCGGCGCCGGGCTACCCGGCCTGCCCGGAACACACCGAGAAAGCGACCATTTGGCAGCTGCTGGACGTCAACCGCCACACCGGCATGGAGCTGACGGAGTCCTTCGCCATGTGGCCGGGGGCGGCGGTGTCCGGCTGGTACTTCAGCCATCCTGAAAGCAAGTACTTCGCGGTGGCGCAGATCCAGCGCGATCAGGTGGAAGACTACGCGGCGCGTAAAGGGATGAGCGTGAGCGAGGTCGAACGCTGGCTGGCGCCTAACCTCGGCTACGACGCCGACTGATTTCCTCTTTAAGGCGCAGCGATGCGCCCTTGTCATTTACTGCGCTTCCACGTCGATGTGCAGCGCATCGTAACGCCAATACTCCAGATCGCAATCGATCACCCGGTCGTGCTGATCGCGGTTCACCCGCGTAATGAACAGCGCCGGGCTGCCGTAGGTCACCTTCAGCATGGCGGCGGCCTGCTGCGGCAGCAGGGTGGGCAGCATGTCGAAACGCACCCGGCCGTAGTGAATGCCGTAGCGCGCGGCGTACAGCGCGGTCAGCGACTGGGTCAGATCTTCGTCCAGTATGCCGGGGAAGTAGGCCGGGTTGAGGTAGTGCTCGCAGTACAGCACCGCGCGCCCATCGATGTAGCGCAGCCGGCGAATGCGATAGGCCTGCGCGCCGGGAGGCAGCGCCAGGCGGCCGGCCAGCGGCGCGTCGAGCGTGACTACCGCGCTGTCGATCGCCTCGGTATGGGCGGCGCGCCCCTGTTGCTGCGCCATGGCGTGAAAATGGCTGCGCTGCAGCGGGTTGTAGATCAGACGCGGGGGCGAAATGAACCAGCCGCGCCGCACCTGGCGGTAGATGACCCCCTGCGCCTCCAGTTGGCCGAGCGCCTCCTGCAAGGTAATGCGGGTGGTGGCGAACTGTTCGCTCAGGGCGCGTTCGGAGGGCAGCTTGCCGCCCACGGCGAACTCGCCTGCGGCGATGCGCGCGTTCAGCGTTTGGCAGATGGTGGCTACGGTCGTCGGTGCTTCACTCATACAGCGGGTGTCCCGTTTCAGTGCGTTTGGCCTCCCTTAAGGTAGACCAGCGTCGCGTTTTCGCCGTTGCAATGGGTGATAAAACCGTCGCTTTTTTAAGCTGACATATAATTATCACATTCGTCCGTTAGATTGGTTTGGTCCTTGCTGGACTAGTCCAGCCCTCCCCACACTACCACCTGGAGCATCAGTTATGAAACGTTTGTGCGCTTCTGTGTTAACCAGTGCCATCGTGTTATCCAGCCAGATGAGCTGGGCCGCGGATACCGATCTGGCGGCGCTGGAGCATGCCGCGAAGAAAGAAGGCGAAGTCAACAGCGTCGGCATGCCGGACAGCTGGGCCAACTGGAAAGGCACCTGGCAAGATCTGTTGAGCAAATATGGCCTGAAGCATGTCGATACCGACATGAGCTCCGCGCAGGAGATCGCCAAATTCGATGCGGAAAAGAACAACGCCACGGCGGACATTGGTGACGTCGGCGCGGCCTTCGGCCCGGTAGCGGTGCAGAAGGGCGTGACGCAGCCGTACAAACCCTCTACCTGGGATCAGGTGCCGGAGTGGGCGAAAGACAAAGACGGCCACTGGGCGCTGGCTTACACCGGCACCATCGCCTTCATCATCAACAAACAGCAGGTGAAAGACATTCCGCACAGCTGGGCCGATCTGCTGAAGGGCAGCTATCAGGTCACCATCGGCGACGTCGGCACCGCGTCGCAGGCGGCCAGCGGCGTGCTGGCGGCCACCTACGCCATGGGCGGCAACGAGAAAAACCTCAAGCCGGGCCTGGAATTCTTCGGCAAGCTGGCCAAGGCCGGCCGTCTGAGCCTGAGTAACCCGGTGATCGCATCGCTGGAAAAAGGGGAAGTGCAGGTTGGCGTGGTGTGGGACTTCAACGGCCTGAACTACCGCGACCAGATCGACAAAACCCGTTTTGAAGTGCTGATCCCGTCGGACGGCTCGATCACCTCCGGCTACACCACCATCATCAACAAATACGCCAAGCACCCGAACGCCGCCAAGCTGGCGCGCGAATACATCTTCTCCGACGCCGGCCAGATCAACCTGGCGCGCGGCTATGCGCGCCCGATCCGCGCCGAGCATCTGACGCTGCCGGACGACGTCAAGGCCAAGCTGCTGCCGGCCGAGCAGTACAAGAACGCGCACCCGATCGCCGATCCGGCGGCCTGGGAACAGAGCGCCAAAGCGCTGCCGCGTCTGTGGCAGGAAAACGTCATTATGTTTATGCAGCAGTGAGTTAACGCACCATGAAAACGATCCTCGTGCTGCTGGACGGCCTCAACTACCGGGTGGCGCACGACGCCATGGGCTATCTGCAGGCCGAATGCGCGGCGGGACGCGGACGGTTGTACCTGTTGGAGAGCGAGCTGCCCTCGCTCTCCCGGCCGCTGTATGAATGCATCCTCACCGGCGTCACGCCGGTGGAGAGCGGCGTGGTGCACAACCACGTCTCGCGCCTTTCTCATCAACAAAGCGTGTTTCATTACGCGCGCGCCGCCGGGTTGACCACCGCCGCCGCCGCGTATCATTGGTTCAGCGAATTGTATAACCGCACGCCGTTCGACGCCGCGCGCGACCGCCATACCGACGCCCCCGAGCTGCCGATCCAGCACGGGCATTTCTATTACGACGACGGCTACCCCGACAGCCATCTGTTCGACGACGCCGAAAGCCTGCGCCTGCGGCATCAGCCGGATTTCCTGCTGATCCACCCGATGAACATCGACGACGCCGGGCACCGCTTCGGCCTCTCTTCGCCGCAGTACCGCAACGCGGCGCGGCGCGCCGACGGCTCGCTGTCGCGCTATCTGCCCGAGTGGCTGGCGGCCGGTTATCAGGTGCTGGTCACCGCCGATCACGGCATGAACGACGATCGCAGCCACGGCGGCGTGTTGCCGGAAGAGCGCCAGGTGCCGCTGTTCGTGTTCGGCTCGGGCTTCAGCCAGGACGATGCCGATCCGCAGCAAACCGAGCTGTGCGGTACGATCTGCGATCTGCTGCAGGTGCCGCATGACAAGCCGCGCTGCCGGGCGCTGCTGGCGCAGGATGCGCGATGAACGGCAAAACCAAATGGATCGCCGCGCTGTGCCTGCTGCCGTTTATCGTGCTGTTCGGCGCGTTTCAGATCGCCCCGCTGGTGTGGATCGCCGTTCACAGCTTTTTCAGCGAGAGTAGCGGCTGGGGATGGGGCAACTATGTCGATATCCTCACCTCGCCGTTCTACCTGCAGGCCTTTCAGTTCTCGCTGGAGATCTCGCTGTGGTCGAGCGTCTACGGCTTGCTGATTGCGTTAGTGGGCAGTTACTCGCTGCGCCAGCTCGGCCAGACCCGATTTCATGACTTC
Source organism: Serratia sp. SM04 (assembly GCF_040280225.1). Taxonomy (NCBI): domain Bacteria; kingdom Pseudomonadati; phylum Pseudomonadota; class Gammaproteobacteria; order Enterobacterales; family Yersiniaceae; genus Serratia; species Serratia sp. SM04. Next base: position 19,218 of record NZ_JBEOQT010000001.1, read on the forward strand.
GTGATGTCGTTCACCAACATGACCAGCAACTTCGCCGGGGTGCCGCTGGCGTTCGCCTTCGTCATTCTGCTGGGGCTGAACGGTTGCCTGACGCTGTTGCTGCGCAAATACGGTTTGATGGAGAGTTTCAATCTCTATTCGAAGAGCGGCCTGATCGTGCTGTATACCTACTTCCAGATCCCGCTGGGGGTGCTGTTGCTGTATCCGGCGTTCGACGCGCTGCGCGCCGACTGGCGCGAGTCGGCGGCGCTGCTCGGCGCCGGCCCCTGGCGCTACTGGCGGCATATCGGCCTGCCGGTGCTGGCGCCGGCGCTGATGGGCACCTTCGTCATTCTGTTGGCCAACGCGCTGGGCGCCTACGCTACGGTGTACGCGCTGACCACCGGCAACTTCAACGTGATCCCGATCCGCATCTCGGCATTGGTGGCGGGGGATATCTCCCTCGATCCGAACCTGGCCAGCGCGCTGGCGATGCTGCTGGTGGTGATGATGGCGTTTATCACGGTGATCCACCAATGGATGCTGCGCAGGAGCTACCTCAATGCGCGCTCATAATCGGATGGAGAATGCTCATGTCGCGTGCTGAACGCCTGTACCATCGCACGGTGACCGGCCTGCTGCTGCTGATCCTGCTGCTGCCGCTGGCGGCGACGCTGATTTACGCGCTGGCCACCCAGTGGGGCGCCACCATTTTGCCGGACGGTTTTACCCTGAAGTGGCTGACGGCGCTGTGGAGCGACCCGCGCTTTTTGCAGGCGCTGTGGCACTCGCTGCTGATCTGCTTCGGCACGCTGCTGCTGTCGGTAGTGGTGATCCTGCCGGCGATGTTTGTGATCGCTTACTACTTCCCCAGGCTGGACGCGGTGATGAACGTGCTGATTCTGCTGCCGTTCGCCGTGCCGCCGGTGGTGTCGGCGGTGGGGCTGATGCAGCTGTTCGCCGCCGATCCGCTGCCGCTGCTCGGCACTCCCTGGATTTTGGTGGGCTGCTATTTCACCATCGCGCTGCCGTTTATCTACCGCGCCATCAGCAACAACATGCAGGCGATCAACCTGCGCGATCTGATGGACGCCGCGCACCTGCTTGGCGCCAGCACCTGGCAGGCGGCGCTGTGGGTGGTGCTGCCGAACCTGCGCAAGGGCGGAACGATCGCCGTGCTGCTGTCGTTCTCGTTCCTGATCGGCGAGTTCGTGTTCGCCAACCTGCTGGTGGGCAGCCAGTATGAAACGCTGCAGGTCTACCTGTACAACATGCGCAACGGCAGCGGGCACTTCACCAGCGCGCTGGTCATCTCCTATTTCGCCGTGGTGCTGCTCGTCACCTGGCTGGCGAACCTGCTGAATAAAAACAAGGGTTAACCTGATGGCTTATCTCAACGTCACCCGCCTGAACAAACACTATGGCCAGACGCAGGTGTTTCAGGATATCGATTTCACCGCCGAAGAGGGGGAGTTCGTCACCCTGCTGGGGCCGAGCGGCTGCGGCAAATCGACGCTGCTGCGCTGCCTGGCCGGCCTGACCCCGGTCGACAGCGGGCAAATCTTGTTGCAGGGTCAGGATCTGGTGCCGCTGGCGCCGCAAAAGCGCGGCATCGGCATGGTGTTCCAAAGCTATGCGCTGTTTCCCAATATGACGGTGGAAGGCAACGTGGCCTTCGGGCTGAAAATGCAGAAGCTGGCGGCCGGGCAGATCGGCCAGCGGGTGCAGGAGGTGCTGGCGCTGGTGGAGCTGAGCGATCTGGCGAAGCGCTATCCGCATCAGCTGTCGGGCGGCCAGTGTCAGCGCGTGGCGCTGGCGCGATCGCTGGTCACTCGCCCGCGGCTGCTGCTGCTCGACGAACCGCTGTCGGCGCTGGACGCGCGCATCCGCAAACACCTGCGCGAGCAGATCCGGCGCATTCAACGCGAGCTGAACCTGACGGCGATCTTCGTCACCCACGATCAGGAAGAGGCGCTGACCTTGTCGGATCGCATCGTGCTGATGAACAAGGGGCAGATCGTGCAGAGCGGCGATGCGGAAACCCTGTATACCCAGCCGGCGGACGCCTTCGCCGCCGGGTTTATCGGCAACTATAATCTGCTGACCGCCGAACAGGCCGCCCAGCTGACCGGGCGCAGCTATGTCGGCAAGGTGGCGATCCGGCCCGAATCGATCGGCCTGTTGCCGGCCGGGCAGGGGATCGGCGGGGTGATCCTGGGCCACAGTTTGCTCGGGAATGTGGTACGCTATCGGATTCAGGTTCGCGGTGTAGAATTGCTGGTTGACGTGCTCAACCGGTCGGTGGCCGACCTGCGGCCCGACGGCGAGCAAATTGGGCTACACTTGGAACCTGTTGTATTGCGGGAAGTTGCATGACTTCGCAGCGCGGCGCCGGGGCCTTTCCGCCGCCGCATTAACCCTTCTCTTCTGCGGTCTGCCGCCCGCCCGCTGTCCTGCCAGACCTACGCCCGGCAGGCGGGACCGCGCGCTGTACCCGTCATCTTTTGGCCTACCGGCTGCGGCTAAGGCGAACAGAACCGTTCCGTCTTTCCGCACCGCCTGACAGGCATCGGGTACCAGCCTCCTTTGGCCGGGCGTTAATGGAGCGTATCTTCCGTGCTGACCCTTCTTCACCTGCTTTCCTCCGTGGCGCTGTTGGTGTGGGGCACCCACATCGTGCGCACCGGGATCATGCGGGTTTACGGCGCCAATCTGCGGCGCGTGTTGAGCGACAGCGTTGAGAAAAAGCCGCTGGCGTTCGTTTCCGGCATCGGCGTGACCGCGCTGGTACAGAGCAGCAACGCCACGGCGCTGCTGGTGACCTCTTTCGTCGCGCAGGGGCTGGTGGGGCTGGCGCCTGCGCTGGTGATCATGCTCGGCGCCGACGTCGGCACCGCGCTGATGGCGCGTGTGCTGACCTTCGATCTTTCCTGGCTGTCGCCGCTGCTGATCCTGATCGGCGTCTTCCTGTTCCTCAGCCGCAAGCAGATGCGGATCGGCCAGATCGGGCGCGTCCTGATCGGCCTTGGGCTGATCGTGCTGGCGCTGGAGCTGATCGTGGCCGCCGCCACGCCGATCACCCAGGCGGCCGGGGTGAAAGTGCTGTTCTCGTCGCTGACCGGCGACGTGATGCTGGACGCCCTGACCGGCGCGCTGTTCGCCATCGTCAGCTATTCCAGCCTGGCGGCGGTGCTGCTGACCGCCACCCTGACCGCGTCCGGCGTGATCTCGCTGAAGGTGGCGCTCTGCCTGGTGATCGGCGCCAACCTCGGCAGCGGCCTGTTGGCGATGATCAACGCCAGCGGCCAGAACGCCGCCGGGCGGCGCGTGGCGCTCGGCAGCCTGCTGTTCAAGCTGGTGGGCTGTGTGCTGGTGCTGCCGTTCGTTTCCTATCTGGCGGATGTGATGGCTCAGCTGCCGGGCGGCAGCGAAGAGCTGGTGATCTACTTCCACGTGTTCTACAACCTGATCCGTTGTCTGGTGATGATCCCGCTGGCCGGGCCGATGGCGACGCTGTGCGAGCGGCTGATCGTCGACGTGGCGGCCGACGATCCGCGCATGCGTCCGCGCCATCTGGACGCCAGCGCGCTGGACACGCCGACGCTGGCGTTGGCCAATGCGGCGCGCGAAACGTTGCGCATGGGCGACGTGGTGGAACACATGATGATCCTGCAGCGCGAAGTGCTGCACGGCAAGCAAGGGGTGGATAAAGAAGTGCGACGCCTCGACGATGACGTCGACGTGCTGTACACCGCCATCAAGCTGTATCTGGCGCAGATCCAGAAGGAAGATCTGGGCGAGGAAGACTCGCGCCGCTGGGCGGAAATCATCGAAATGGCGCTTAACCTGGAACAGGCGGGCGACATCATCGAGCGCATGGCCGGCGACGTGGGCGCCAAGTCGCACGCCGCGCGCCGCGCCTTTTCGGCGGAAGGGCTGGCGGAACTGGATGGGCTGCACGAGCGGCTGATCGGCAATCTGCGCCTGGGGCTGTCGGTGTTCCTGTCCGGCGACGTCACCAGCGCCAAGCGCCTGCGCCGTTCCAAGCATCGCTTCCGCATTCTGGATCGCCGCTACGCGCACGCGCACGTCGATCGTTTGCATCAGCAAAACGTGCAGAGCATCGAGACCAGTTCGTTGCATTTGGGATTGTTGGGGGACATGAAGCGTTTGAACTCGCTGTTCTGCGCCGTGGCTTACAACGTGTTGGATCAGGATGCCAAGGACGACGATCGCGACTGGGAAGACACCCCGAGCACGCTGTAAAAAAATGCCCCCGGTGAAAACCGGGGGCATTGCGTAGGGGAGGCGCGTTATTTGCCGCTGAACACGCCGGCTTTGGCGTCCGCCTGCTGAGTCGAAGCATGGCCGCTGACGAACGGCACGTTGCCGTCGACGCTTTGCTTCGCCGCGCCGCCTAACAGCCCGCCTACCGTGGCCGCCGCATCGACGCGGCCGCCGCCCTGATAGCGTTGGCCGCTGACGTCCTGCTGGCTGACCTTGCTGCCGCCCAGTTCCACCTTGCCCTGCCGGCTGCGGATCTCGCCGCCGGTCAGTTGGGTTTGGCCGCCGACCTGCAGCGCCACGCCGTGCTTACCGGTAATCGCCGACTGCTCGCCGACCGCGTTGTTGTTCACCACGTCGGCATTGACCTTGAGCTGCCCCTGGCGACCGGCCGGCCCGGTGATGCTGTCTTTCACCGCGCCGCCGACGGTGCGTGCACCGCGATCCCACAGCGGGCCCTGCGGCTTCTCGCCGGCCGGCGTTGCCGGCAGCGTCACTTTGCCGTCGGCCTTGCTGAAGCTGACCGCGCCGGTGGTGTCCTGCTGCGGATCGAGACGACGCGCCACGCTGTTGTACTTGTCGGTGGTGGCGTCGGCCACTTTATTCACCCCGGCGTCCAGTTTCTCTTTCACTTTCCCGGCGTAGCGCGGCGTGCCCACCTTCGACAGCTTGGAGGTGATGCTGCTGCCCGGATCGTTGCTGTGGCTCAGCCCGGCATCCACCTCTACCTTCACGCCTTTCTCGACGTCCTTGCGGCTTTCAACGCGCAGATCGCCGCCCACCTTGCCCTGTACGCTGTCGGCATCGACGCGCGCCCCGGCGAGGCGGGTATCCTTGCCGCTGTTGAGCGCCACGTCGCCCGCGGTGATGCCGGTGTTGGCGTGGGTGGTTTTATCCTGCTGTTCCACGCCGACCTTCAGACCGGCGCCCAGCGTATGGGTGTCTTTGCCGGTGTTCGGATCGACCTTGCCGTTGGCGTCCTTGTTGAACGTTTGGCCGCCTTTGGCGTTGGCTTTGATGCCTAGGCTCCAGTTGTCCTTGTGCTGCTCGTTCTTGGCGGACTCCAGCAGGATGCCGCCGTTTTTCGCCTCGAGCGCGGCGCTGCCGCCGCTGACCCTGGCGCCCTGCAGATGCAGCGCGTCATCGCCTTTGCCGTTGGCGGACAGGGTGACCTTGCCGTCTGAGGCGATAGTGGCGCCCTGGCGTTCGGTCGCGGACTCATTCACCTTGGCGATGTCGAAGGCGCCGCCGGCGGAGAGGCTGCCGCCGGTTTTTTCCTTGCTGTCGCTGCTGCCGGCGCCCAGATCGAGATTGCCGGACAGCTGGTTCTCCTTACGCGTTTGGGTCGATTCCGCCGCCTGCAGCGCAACCTTGTTGCCCGCGCTCAGGGTGACGTCGCCCTGGCTCTTGACGTTGGTGCCCTGCAGCGTCAGATCGCGGCCCGCCTTCAGCTCCACGCCCTGTTGGCCGCTGACGTTGCCGACCTGCGCGGTGCTGCTGTTGCTTTCGCCGTTGTTGGTGCCGCCGCCGAAGCCGGCGCCGAAGTTTTTGCTGTCGGCGGTGAAACCGCCCTTGGCGGAGGCTTTGACGTTGAAACCGCTGTGGTTTTCGCTCTGCTTATCGCTGGCCTGATCGAAGCGGATATCGCCGCCGGCGTTGACGGCGGTTTTACCGCTGCCGCCGTTCAGCGCGGTGCCCTGATAGACCGCATCTTGTTTCACGTTGACGTTGATGCCGTTGGCCGCGTCGATCGTGCCGGTCACCGCCTGGCTGGCGTTGCTGCTGCTGCGCTGGGTGCCGCCTTCGCCCTTGGCGTCTACGGTCAGATCGCTGCCGGTGGAGGTGTAGACGCGTACGCCGGCGCTGCCGCGGGTATCGCGGTTCTGCTCTTCCTGGCGGTTCGTCGCGGCTTCGCTGCGGTGGCTGTCCGCCGTCAGCGTGACCGCGCCTTTGCTCGCCTGATACTGAGTGCCCTGATCGCGCACTTCGCCTTTGGCGTTGATGTCGATGCTGCCGGCTTTCACCGAGCTGACCACCGCCTGCGAGCTGCTGCTGCGTGTTTCGCTGCTGCCGCCCTGCGCGCCGATATCCAGGCCGACGTTAGGCGCGCCGATGCCGCCAATGTCGTTGATGACGCCGGTGGCGTCCAGCTTGGCCGCCTTGCCGACCGCGCGCTCAACCGGGCGGGTCACGGCGCTGTAATCGACGTTGGCGCCGATGTTCACACCGACGTCGGTTTTGGTGGTGGTGCTGCTGGCGGTGTCGGCGGCGGCCAAATGATCGACGCCCGCGGCGTTTTCTTGATAGGCACCGCCGACGCTGTGCTGCGCGCCTTGCTGGGTCAGCTTGTCACGGGCGTTGACAGTCAGGTTGCCTTTGACGTCGCTGCCGGAGGTGACCGCCTTGCTGCTCTGCGCCTGCGTTTTGCTGTTCTCGTAGCCGGCTTCCACGCCGCTGCCGAGCTTGTCGATGCCGCCGGTGTAATAGAAACCACCGCCGATCTTGGTCTGCTCGGTGTTCGAGGTGGTTTTATCGTCGGCCGCCAGGAACGAAACCTTGTTGCCGCTGACGCTGGCGTCGCCTTTGTCGGCGACCAGTTTGGAGCCGCTGAAGGTCACGTCCTTCTCCGCCTCGAGCTTCACGCTGCCGCCGCTGAGGGTCGAGGCGCGGTTTTCGGTGCGGGTGGTTTTCTCGCTGTCGCGGGTGTGTTCGATGCGCAAACCGGCGCGGTATTGCTTGTCGCCGGCTTCTTTGGCGTAGCCGTTGACGGTAAGCGCGGTCTTCTGCTCATCGATTTTTTGCTGCTGTTCGGCGGCCTTGACGTTGATGTTGCCGGTCTGCGACGTCACGCTCAGCTCGCCGCCGCTGGCGACCTGGCTGCCGATCACGTCGGTATCCTTACGGCTGACCAGCTTCAGGTTGGTGTCAGACTTCAGCTCGCTGGCGGTGCTGCTCTGGTAGCGGTTGTCGGCCTTGTGCGAACTGCTGGTGATGTTGAAGGCGGTGCCGGTGCGCGCATCGATTTTGTCTACGGTGGTGCTCAGCGCGTTGTCGATGCGCAGGCCGCCCTGGGTGGCGGTGACCAGGCCGCCTTCCTTGCCGCGCGCCTTGCTGCCGGTGATGGTGACGCCCTGCTGGCCGTTCAGGCGCAGGGTGCCGTCGCTGGTCAGCTCGGAGGCGTGGCTGATCTCGCGGCGGTTGCTGTTGTTTTTGTTGTCGCCGCCGCCGATGCCGCCCCAGGAGGTTTTGTCATCGCGTACCGCTTTGGCGTTGGCGGTTTTCTGCACCCCGACCTGGATCTGGCTGTCTGCGTCGATCGTCAGATCGCGCTGGGCGTGGACCTTGGCGCCCTGGGTAGTGACATTGCGGCCGGCTTTCAAGGTCAGTTCGCCCTGGCTACGCAGTTCGCTGGCCTTCAGGCTCTCGCTTTCGTCGCTGCTGCTCCAACTGCCGGTGCGCAGGCTGGAGGTGTGGTTGCGCTGATAGCCGCGCTCGGTGGACTTATCCTTCTCCACCAGCCCGGCGAGGTGCACGTCGCGCGCCGCTTTGACGCTCAGCGCCCGATCGGCGCTGACGTTGGCGCCCAACAGGTTCACGTCTTCCCGGGTACTGACGAGTGTGGCGTTGCCGCCGGCGGCGACGGTGCTGCCCGCCTGCTGCTGCTGCTCGCGCTCACGGGTGACGTCGTATTGCCAGGAGTAGAACCAGCGGTCGTCGGTGTGGCCCTGGGTCTGTTTCAACTGCTGGCCGTCGAGCGTCAGCTTGCCGCCCTGCAGCGTGATGTCTTCGCCGCGAATATCGGTGGCGGTGAGGTGCGCGTGGTTATCCGCCACCAGGCTGATGTTCTTGCCTTTCAGCTCGGTGCGGGTCAGCTTCTGACTGCTGCTGCGATCGTTGACGTAGATGCCGCCGCGGTAGTTCTGGTAGTTGTCGCCGCCGTTGCGGTTGCTGCTGGCGTCGTCAACGCGGCTTTCGCTGCGAATATCGTAGGCTTTCACCTTGAGCTCGTCGCCGGCGGCCAGCGTGCCGGCCAGCTTCACGCCGCTGCCCTGCGCGGTGTTGATGATGTTGATGCGCCCGGCCTGCATGCTGCCGAGGTAGTAGCTGTCCAGCGCCGTGGTCGGCTGTACGCTGGCCAGCACCTTGCCGTCGCGCGCCACCCGGTTATGGCCGCTGATGGCGTTGATCGCCGCCGGCGTCACGCTGCCGTTGCGATGGGTGAAGTCTTGCACGATCACGTCGCCGCGGCTGTCTATCTTCGGCGCGATCAGATCCAGCACGCCGCCGGCGTTCAGGACGCCGTTGAGGCTCAGGGTATTGCGGTTGTCCAGGGTGCTGTAGCCCTGCAGCAGGCCGTTCTCCACCAGCGGGTTGCCGACCACCAGCGAGGAGCGGCTGGTGTTGATGAACCCGCAGCCCTGGCAGCTGATGCCGTTCGGGTTGGCCAGCACGTAATCGGCCGCCATGCCGAAGATCTCTTGCTGGCCGTGCAGCAGCGACGGGTTGCGGCCGATCACTTCATTGAGGATCACGCTGGCTTCGCGCCCGCCCAGATTGGGGTTGGCGCCCAGTTGGCCGGCCAGCTGCGACAGCCCCGCTTCGCGGGAGTTGTTCAGCACGGCGCCGGGCTGGTTGACGTTAAAGTCCTGGTATTGGTTGTGCGACAGCCCGTTGCCGTTCGGCGCGACGATGTCGACCACCTGCGCGCCGGTCGCGGCGGTGGAAACGCCGGGGCCGTTGGCGCCGTTGGCCGCCACGATCTCCGCGGCGTAGGCGCCGGCGGAAGCGGCGAGAATAATCGCCAGCGCGGCGGCCAGTTTGCCCGCTGCTGAAAGCCTGAAGTTATTATTTTTCATCCATGTTTCTCCGTATATTGCCGTGGGGTCCTGCAAAACTGCTGATTAAAAGGTGTAAGAAAAGCGCGCCAGTACCTGAACGGGATCTTCCGGCGTGGCGTGATTCGACAAGATCCAGCCGCGGCTGACCTCGAGATCGACCAGCGCCTGCCGATAGCGCAACGTGGCGCCGCTGCTCAGGCCGGCGCTGCTGCGCCACCCCGAGCTGTCCTGGCGCGGCAAAATGCGGCCGACGTCGGCGCCGAGGCGCGGCGTCAGCGTGGTGGCACCCAGATTGAAGCTGCGCGACAGCGTGTTCTGCAGATACCAGCCGCTGTCGCCCGACTGGGTGCTGCGGCTGAAGCCGCGCACGGCGCTGCGATCGGTAAGGCTTAGCCACTCCACGCCGGGCAGCGGGTCGCGGCTGTACTGGCCGTAGAACAGGTTGTTGAGCTGATAGGTGGCGTCACCCAGGTGAAGGCGCTGGCTGAGATTGGCGAACAGCTTGCCTTTGGTGAACTGGCTGTCGAGGTGCACCGAGCTTGGGTGGCGACCGGCCCCCAGCCACGGCAGGCCCTGTTCGACGCTGAGGTTGGCGCTGAACACCCCGTTGGGCAGAATTTGCAGGTGGCTGGCGCTCAGTTCGGCCAGGGTCAGGGTGGGGCTGCTGACCTCGAGGCGCACGCTTTCGAAGTAGTTGTCGATGCGCTTGTAGGTCAACTGACCGCTCAGGCTGTCTATCTGATCGCGATCGCGGTAAAACACGTAGTCGCTGCGCAGCCCGTACTGCTGGGTCTGGCCGTGCAGTTTGACCAGGTTGTGCGGCAGCTGCTGGTGGTTCTCATAGGAGGAGAAGCTGGCGAACCCGCTGAAGGTGAACGCGCCGTACGGCAGCGAATAGAGCAGGGTATAGGCGCGATTGTAGCGGTGAGCCGGGTTTTCCAGCGTGCTGTTGGCGTTCAGGCTGACGAAGTCCGACAGGCCGAACGGGCTGTCCAGCGTGGCGGTGGCGCGAGCCAGCCACTGGCCGGTGCTTTTTTGGCCGTAATTATCCGTGCCGACGGTCATCAGCCAGGGCTTGGCATGCTGATTGCGCAAACGAATGACCGAACCGCCAACCTGGCGGCCGGGCAATATATCCAGCTTGGTGGTATTCGATTGCAAACGGTTGGCCTGATCCAATCCCTGGTCGAGCTCGGTTAATTTCAACGGTTTGCCTTCCAGCCCTGGAAATAATAAACGGCTGTTGACCCAGCGATCGCCGCCTTCTATTTTCTCGATAAATCCTTCGGTGACGCTTAATCCCAATTCTCCCTGTGAATTAGGGCGAACAATTTGCACGCGCGCGGTGATATAGCCTTTTTGCACATAAAGGCGCGTTAATTCACGGGTCAGGCGATTGATATCGTTGCTGCTGATGCACTGTTCCGGCAGCGCGCTCAGGGCGGATAAATCGGCCGGCGAGAGCAGGGTGACGCCCTGCAGATAAACGCCGGCGATCGGCAGGCACTGCGCGGACTGCGGCAGGGCGGGCGCGGCCGGTTCCGGCTCCGCCAGCAAGCGTTGCTGCTTCAGCTGCTGGTAGCGGCGTTGCTCAATCAACTGGTTGACTTCACGCGTGCTGTCTTGCAGCGCGCGGCGCGACTCCCCCATCGACATATCCCGCATCATGTGGGCGTCCGGCAGGGTTTCGGCGGAAAGGGCCGTGCTGACCAACAGCGTCAAAGCGGTGATTTTTTTTATCATTGTAATCCATTATGAGAGGCCGCCGGGGCAGCCAGCCCAATCCATGAGGTTAACCACGGGCGGCCGACGGCCGGCCCGAAATAATGAGCGACATGCACATTGCGAGGTATCTTGATTTGCCGCGGCAAATAAGACGGTGGGTATATATCTAAATAATAATTAGGCTGCTTCTTTTATGGCGGGCAACCCTGGTGACTTAATTAATTAAAAAAAGTAGAACGTCTCTTCCTCTTGCCAACATTATCGGCATGGATAGGAAGAATCTGAATTTTTATTTTTCACGGATGATAGGGTATGAGGGGAATTATGACAATCCGACCAGTGGGAAATACGAAATTTCGCAGGAAAGAAAAGGGACGCAATTGTTTGCGTCCCTACAGGCGGTTTATTTTTTCTTGATGGGGCGGCCGGACCAATAACCCGCCAGCAGCGAACCGGAAAGGTTGTGCCAGACCGAGAACAGTGCGCCCGGCAGCGCGGCCAGCGGCGAGAAGTAGATTTTGCCCAGCGTGGCCGCCAGCCCGGAGTTCTGCATGCCGACTTCGATCGCCAGCGTGCGGCAGGTGGATTCGTCGAAGCCGAACAGCTTGCCGCCCCAATAGCCGCTCAGCAGACCGATACCGTTGTGCAGGATCACCGCGACGATCACCACCAGACCGACCGAGGCGATATGGCTTTGGCTGCCCGCCACCACCGCGCTGATGATCGCCAGGATGCACACCATCGACAGCGCCGGCAGCAGCGGCTCGATGCGTTTCACCGTTTTGGTCAGGGTATGGTGGACGATCAGGCCCAGGCCGATCGGGATCACCACGATCTGCAGAATGCTCAGCAGCATGCCCATGATATCGACGCTGATTTCGGCGTCGACGTACAAACGGGTCAGCAGCGGCGTGGCGAACACGCCCACCAGCGTCGAGACCGCCGAGATGGTCACCGACAGCGCCACGTCGCCCTTGGCCAGGTAGATCATCACGTTGGAGGCGGTGCCGCTGGCCACGCTGCCCACCAGCACCATGCCGGCGGACAGATCCGGCGGCATGCGGAACAGCATCGCCAGGATCCAGGCCGCCAGCGGCATGATCAGATAGTGCAGGAAGATGCCGGCCGCCACCGGGCCGGGGCGCGCCAGCACGCGTTTGAAGTCGTCCAGCCGCAGCGTAACGCCCATGGCGAACATGATCAGCATCAGCAGCGGGCTGACGTAGGGGCCGATGCCGGTAAAGGTGGTCGGCGTGTAATAGGCGGCGACGGACAGCAGTATCGCCCACAGGGGGAATAAACGCGTGAGTAATGCCAACATGCAGGTTTTCCTTAGCCAGATTGAGAACGGTGGGTGTGGTTGTGTTTTTTGCGGGTTCAACATGCTGAACCCCTGCCGGTTTTGAACGGATTTTTTAGACGCAGGGGCGCAGCGTGCTGCGCCCGCAATCGGGGATAATGACTTATTCGAACAGGTTGTGATGCAGGGTGCGCACCACCTGTTCGGCTTCTTCGCCCGGCACCAGGAAGCACAGGTTATAGCTGCTGGCGCCGTAGCAGATCAGGCGGATATTGAACGGATCGAGCACGCCGAACACCTCTTTGCCCACGCCGCAGGCGCGCGACAGCTGGTTGCCGATGATCGCCACCAGCGCCAGGTTTTCTTCCACTTCCACCCGGCACAGCGACGACAGCTCGGTCAGCAGCGAGGTGGTCAGCAGGCTGCCGCCAACGGAGGTGGCGCCGGTGGTGTCCATGGTCAGCGCGATGCTGACTTCCGAGGTGGTGATCAGATCGACGGAGACGTTGTGGCGCGCCAGAATGTTGAACACCTCCGCCAGGAAGCCGCGCGCGTGCAGCATGTTCAGGCTGTGCAGCGTCAGCAGCGTTTGCTTGCGGCGCAGCGCCAGCGCGCGGAACAGCGGCGGATTCTCGGTGGTGTTGCACACCAGCGTGCCGCCGGCCGCCGGATCCTTGCTGGAGCCGACGAACACCGGAATGTCGCTGCGCACCGCCGGCAACAGGGTGGCCGGATGCAGCACCTTGGCGCCGAAGGTGGCCATTTCCGCCGCCTCTTCGAAACCGATTTTGTCGATGCGCTTGGCCGCCGGCACCACGCGTGGATCGGTGGTGTAGATGCCCGGCACGTCGGTCCAGATATCCACCCGGCCAACGCCGAGCGCCTCGCCGAGCAGCGCGGCGGTATAGTCGCTACCGCCGCGGCCGAGCGTGGTGGTGCGGCCTTTCGGCTCGCTGCCGATAAAGCCCTGGGTGACCACCAGCGCTTCCTGCAGGCGCGGCTGCAACTGCGCCCGGGCCAGTTCGCTGAGCGCGGCGCTGTCCGGCACGGCGCGGCCGAAGTGATCGTCGGTGCGCATCACTTTGCGCACATCGAACCATTCGGCCTGCACGTTGCGGGCGCGCAGGATTTCAACGAACAGCAGGGTGGACATCAGCTCCCCATGGCTGACCAGTTCGTCGGTCAACGCCGTCGAGGTGGCCAGCGACGCGGCTTCCGACAGCATGGCGATGTTTTCCAGCAGGCGGTCGATCTCTTCGCGGATCACCGCCGGCGCCGTGAGGCGATCGAGGATGGCGTACTGGATGCGGCGGATCTCATCAAGCCGGTAGTTGCGCTTGTCGGCCTCGCAACCTTCGGCCAGGGCGACCAACAGGTTGGTGACGCCCGCCGAGGCGGACAACACCACCAGGCGGACCTGCGGGTTGGCCAGCACGACGTCGGCGCTGCGGTTCATGGCTTCAAAGTCGGCGACGCTGGTGCCGCCGAATTTGGCTACCACGGTGGAATTCTGGGGTGCTGCTTGGTTCATCTAGAAACCTCGTGTCAGGGATGCCCGTTTGGGGGCACTGTAATTCCATAGCCTTGGCACAAGGGGAGAGCGGTAAACAGGGGGCAGGCGTAGAGGTCAGGCTACGATACACCCAGAAGCGCCCCACCTTGTCGATCGCCCTGCGGGCGATCCCCTGGTGACAACCCAGGGGATTCAGCCCCTGTAGTCGATAGGATAATGGCCGGCCATTACCCTACCTCGGCGTCGCTCCCCCTCGGGTGCCGTCAACGGAGAAACGGCTCCTCTGACACTCTACCTAGGCGACGCGCCTCTTCTGGCTTGCGCACCGGGTGCGCAAGTAGGCTGTTAGGAATAGCCGGTTATCGCCATTCTGTCAACGTACAGACGGTGAGGGATTTTCATCTTGCACCAGCGCGATAAGCGTACAGGGCATCGCGGGCGTGGAACCGGCGCCAATCGGTTGCAGAGAACCGTCTTCCTTTTGGCTGAATAACGGAATAACGCCCTGATGTTTCTCCAAATACTCCAGCCAACCGAAATTTTCGTTCAATTTGGTCGCTTTGATGGTGGCTCCCCTGGCGAGCAGGCTGCTCAGGCGGCCGTAGGTGGCTTCCTGATTAAATAAAATTTCATGCCGGCGGAAACGCGAGCTTTCCGCGCTGGCGCCGCGCCCTTTCAGCGGCGCACCCGAACGGATGGCAAACACGTGATCCTCGCCGAAGAGATGGCCGAAGTGGTAGACCGCCAGCGCGTTCTGGTGGCGATTGGGCGACAGCGCCAGCACCTGGGCGATATTGCTCAGATCGAGATAGTTCTCGGCGTGTTCGGAGTAGGCGTGGCCATAGTAGGCCGGGATGCCTTCCATGCGCGCCTGGCGGTAGTATTCCCAGCTGCTGTCGGTGACGATCACCGGCACGTTCAGCTTGATCAGCGCCTGCGCCAGCATGCGCGCCACGCTGTTGGCGCCGACGATCAGCACGCCGCGCGGCTTTTGCTGCTGCACCCGCAGCCAGCGCGCCATCATCCCGCTGGTCAGGCTTTGTAGCACCACGGTGCCGATGATGATGGCGAACACCACGGTCACCAGCCGGTCGGCGCCCTGGTAGCCGCTGCGCTGCAGCGTCAGCGCGAACAGCGAGCTGACCGCCGCGGCGACGATGCCGCGCGGGGCGATCCAGCACAGCAGCAGCCGATCGCGCCAGTGCAGGGAAGAGCGCCAGGTCGACACCGCGATGCACAGCGGCCGGGCGATGAACTGCACCACCAGCAGCAGCAGGAGCAGCGGCCAGCCCATGTTCCACAGCGCCTGGATATCGAGCCGCGCCGCCAGAATGATGAACAGCGCCGAGATCAGGATCGCCGACAGCTCCTCTTTGAACGCCAGAATATCGCTGGTGTCCACGTCGCGCATGTTGGCCAGCCAGATGCCCATCACCGTGACGGTCAGCAGGCCGGATTCGTCGGCGATGGCGTTGGAAACGCCGAAGGCGGTCAGCATGATCGCCAGCACCGCCAGGTTCTGCAGGTAGCGCGGCAGCCAGACGCGGCGCAGCGCCAGGCCGAGCAGGTAGCCGAACAGTGCGCCGGCGATCAGGCCGACGGCGGCGGTCATGCCCAGCGTCCAAAACAGATGGGTATAGGACTCCGCATTCTGTTTCAGCACGATGAATTCGAACACCAGCAGGGTGAAGATGGCGCCGACCGGATCGATGACGATCCCTTCCCAGCGCAGTACCTGGTTAATGTTGGCGTTCGGCCGCACCACGCGCATCAGCGGGGCGATCACCGTCGGCCCGGTCACCACCGTCACCGCGCCGATCAGCGCCGCCAGCTCCGGCGGGAAATCCAGCAGCCACCAGCTGGCGAGGCTGATGACCAGAAAGGTGACCAGCATGCCGACGGTGACCAGATTGCGCACCACGCCGCCGAGGCCGCGTATCTCCTCGAAACGCAGCGTCAGCGCCCCTTCGAACAGGATGATCGCCACTGACAGCGACACCAGCGGAAACAGCAGATCGCCGAACAGCAGATCCGGCTGCACCAGATGCACCGTCGGGCCGAGCACGATGCCGAACAGCAACAGCGGCAAAATGGCCGGCAGGCGCAGCAGCCAGGCCAGCCACTGCGCCAGCAGCGACGCCAGGCCGATAAGCACCAACATGAGCGGGGCAGATAATTCCATAAGCGAGATCCCTTTCAAATGACGAAATAAGCAACGATGACACAGCCTGATGACAATTCGGCAACCCCGATAACAGGCCGTTAGCCAAAAGTATAGAGTGAAAGCTGAAACGAGGCGGCACTGCGTTGACAGTTAGCGCCTATCGCAAGAAAAGAGATCATAATCACAGTCGAACAGGCTACAATCGGACAACGCGTCATTTTTATTCTCAAGCCTAAGAGTGTTGCTATGAAAAATATCAATCCTAGTCAAACCGCTGCTTGGCAAGCCCTGCAGCAACATTATGCACAGATGAAAGACGTACGGATCGCCGACCTGTTCGCCCAGGACAGCGATCGTTTCTCCAGGTTCTCCGCGACCTTCAACGACCAAATGTTGGTGGACTATTCCAAGAACCGTATCACGCAGGAAACCCTGGAGAAGCTGCAGGCGCTGGCGAAAGAAACCGATCTGCAAGGCGCCATCAAATCGATGTTCGCCGGTGAGAAAATCAACCGCACCGAAGATCGCGCGGTGCTGCACATTGCCCTGCGCAACCGCAGCAACAGCCCGATCCTGGTCGACGGCAAAGACGTGATGCCGGAAGTGAACGCGGTGCTGGCCAAGATCAAACAGTTCTGCGCGCGCGTCATCGGCGGCGAGTGGAAAGGCTACACCGGCAAACCGATCACCGACGTGGTGAACATCGGCATCGGCGGTTCGGATCTCGGCCCTTACATGGTGACCGAAGCGCTGCGCCCGTATAAAAACCACCTGAACATGCACTTCGTCTCCAACGTCGACGGCACCCATATCGCCGAAACGCTGCAGCCGCTGAACCCGGAAACCACGCTGTTCCTGGTGGCCTCCAAAACCTTCACCACTCAGGAAACCATGACCAACGCCCACAGCGCGCGCGACTGGTTCCTGAGCAGCGCCGCCGATCAACAACACGTGGCCAAGCACTTCGCCGCGCTGTCCACCAACGGCAAAGCGGTGGCCGAGTTCGGCATCGATACCGACAACATGTTCGAGTTCTGGGACTGGGTAGGGGGCCGTTACTCCCTGTGGTCGGCGATCGGTCTGTCGATCGCGCTGTCCATCGGTTATGACAACTTCGAGCAGCTGCTGAGCGGCGCGCACGCCATGGACAAGCACTTCGCCGAAACGCCGGCGGAGAAGAACCTGCCGGTGCTGCTGGCGCTGATCGGTATCTGGTACAACAACTTCTTCGGCGCCGAAACCGAAGCCATTCTGCCGTACGATCAGTACATGCACCGTTTTGCCGCTTACTTCCAGCAGGGCAACATGGAATCCAACGGCAAGTACGTCGATCGCAACGGCAATCCGGTGGATTATCAGACCGGCCCTATCATTTGGGGCGAGCCGGGCACCAACGGCCAGCATGCGTTCTACCAGCTGATCCACCAGGGCACCAAGCTGGTGCCTTGCGACTTCATCGCGCCGGCCATCAGCCATAATCCGCTGGGCGATCATCACGCCAAACTGCTGTCCAATTTCTTCGCCCAGACCGAAGCGCTGGCGTTCGGCAAGTCGCTGGACGTGGTGGAGGCCGAGTTCGCGGCGCAGGGTAAAACCCCTGAGCAGGTCAAGCACGTGGCGCCGTTCAAAGTGTTTGAAGGCAACCGCCCGACCAACTCGATCCTGCTGCGCGAAATCACCCCGTTCAGCCTGGGCAGCCTGATCGCGCTGTACGAGCACAAGATCTTCACCCAGGGCGCGATCCTGAACATCTTCACCTTCGATCAGTGGGGCGTGGAGCTGGGCAAACAGCTGGCTAACCGCATCCTGCCGGAGCTGGCGGGCAGCGAGAAAATCAGCAGCCACGACAGTTCGACCAATGCGCTGATCAACCGCTTCAAGGAATGGCGCTAAGCGCCTGAGCTGAAGCCAATAAAAAACCCGCCGCGGCGGGTTTTTTTACGTCTGCAAAAAATTACAGGTTGATCGGCACTTCGAAGCTGACGCCGGCGCCCACGTCGTCGGCGGTGCTGTGATCGCTGTTGGTGTACCACAGGCTGGTATCGAATTTAACCTGAGAATCGAAGCTGTAACCCCAGCCGAGCTGAATGCCTTTCAGCGTATCGGAACGCGGGAACGCCCGGTTGATGGTTTGGTTGTTCGGATTCACCTTGGCGTACACCAGGCGGGTGCTCCAACGCTGGCCGTCGTCCAGCACCATTTCCACGCGGCCGGACAGCATCTGACCGTCGCCGCCCATCGCATGGCCCAGCGGATAACCTTGCTGGTAGTAACCGCCCCGATAGATGTAGTGGTTGTACATCACGTTGTTGGCGTTGCCGTTAGAGCGGGTATCAGTACCTTCGATATGCCAGTTGATCGTGGTCGGGCCCCATTCCGGATGGCCTTCAAGCCCCAGCATGTAGGCGTTATGCGAAGGCAACATGCCTGCTTCATCTTCACCGGTGATCTGGCCATACAGGCTGACCGGCATGCCGATCAGCGGCTGCAGCTTGAGTTTGAAGTCAAAACCGCCCAACTGGTTGCCCGGATCGTTTTTCGGATCGCCGGTATTGTCGTTGCCGGTTACGCCATCCCAGAAGGAACTCCAGGAGTGCGGACGGCCATCACCACCCCACATCATGATGCGTGAAGCGCCCAACTCCAGGAAGTCGGTCGGCATCATGGTCAGGCGGCCACCGATCAGCTTGGTGTCCGGCACGGCAGCGTACTGCGACAGCTGGCCGGCGGACAACTGGTATTGCCAGCGGCCGATCCACGACAGCCACGGGGTTTCAAACGGCGATTGGTCGGCGCGCTGCAGCATAAAGCCGGCCACCGGGCGCGCGGCGTCGGAGCGGATCAGGCTGCCGTCGTAGCCAGGGCCCCACCACTGGGAAACCTCGCCGAAGGAGAGCCATTGGTTCCAGATTTTCACCGCGCCGTAGGAGCCGTTCATGTTGAATTTGGAGCCGTCGCTGACGCGCTGATCGCCTTCCACCGAGCCCTGCAGACGCACGTCCCAGAACTCGCCGTTGGCGCCGGCGCCGATGGTCAGGCGATCGTCGGCGTATTCGTTTTGGCCGAAGCCCTGCGGGGTACCGGGTTTATCGGTCGAGGCGTAACCGCTGACGCGAATGTTGGCTTTCAGGGCATCGACGCGGCGTTGTACGCGGTCGATAACGTTTTTCTCGGTGTTGGTCACCGGCTTGGCCTGCGCGATAACGGAGCTGATCTCTTCCTGGCTCAGCGGCCAGGTGGACAGGCTGACGTTGATGACGCCGCGGTCAGACAGCCAGGCGAGATCGTTACGCAGATCGTTGTCAGGGGCTACCAGGCCGGCGGCGTGGCCGGACAATGCACAGGTAAACAGGCCCGCAGCGACCAGTCCGTTAAGTTTAGCGCGCATAAAGAATTCCCTTGTTAATTCGAGGTTATTGGTTTTATGTAAAGATCTCTGTGTCCCATGATAGTTGACATTTCGATTTGCTACAAATCTATAGGTCAGAAACATCTTATTATAACGTGATGAATTAAATGGGGTTTAAAGTGCTTTCGCGAGGGGCGGAATTTTTAGGACAATGCCTATATTGGCACGGTTGAATCATATACGCGGTATTCAGAGAGAGGTTTTATGGCAAAAACGTCGCGTTCGATAATGATAGCGAAGGGGCTGCAGCGGGTGCTGAACGTGGGCTTGCTGCTGCTGGCGGCCATTCTGGTGGTGTTTCTGGTCAAGGAAACCCTCCATCTGGCGAAGGTGTTATTTATCAACAGCGAAGAGTCGTCCTCTTACCTGTTGATTGAAGGCATTGTGATTTATTTCCTGTACTTTGAATTTATCGCCTTGATCGTCAAGTATTTTGAGTCGGGTTATCATTTCCCGCTGCGCTATTTTATTTACATTGGCATTACCGCGATTATTCGTTTGATTATCGTGGATCACAAAAACCCTATCGATACCCTGATCTACGCCGCGGCGATATTGGTGCTGGTGGTGACGCTTTATCTGGCTAATACCGACCGGCTGAAACGAGAGTAGCGATAAAAATGGCGGCCCAAGGCCGCCGAAGACACAGGATATCATTACCCGTCGTCTTTCAAGCTACAGCGTTGTTGACTGCACTCGCTGTAACTTGAAATCCATAGGGTAAAAGATAAGGAAAGACATCAAACGCACTGCAGTGGCACAAATTACCCCTTCACGCCGCCGGCCGTCAGGCCGCCCACCAGCCAGCGCTGCGCCAGCAGGAACACGGCGGTGATCGGTATCGCCGACAGCACCGCGGCGGCGGCGAAGTCGCCCCACAGGTAGTTCTGCGGGTTGAGATATTGCTGCATCCCCACCGCCAACGTGTAGCTGTTCACATCGCGCAGCAGCAGCGACGCCACCGGCACTTCGGTGATGGCGGCGATAAACGACAGAATGAACACCACCGCCAGAATCGGCACCGACAGCGGCAGCAGCACCAGACGGAACGCCTGCCACGGCGTGGCGCCGTCCAGCGCCGCCGCCTCTTCCAGCGAGTTGTCGATGGTTTCGAAATAGCCCTTGATGGTCCAGACGTGCAGCGCGATGCCGCCCATGTAGGCGAAGATCACGCCGCCGTGGGTGTTCAGGCCGATAAACGGAATGTACTGGCCCAGGCGATCGAACAGGGCGTACAGCGCCACCAGCGACAGCACCGCCGGGAACATCTGGAAGATCAGCATGCTTTTCAGCAACGTGCTCTTGCCGCGAAAGCGCATGCGGGCAAAGGCGTAGGCGCAGGTGGTAGACAGCGTCACGATGCCGATGGCGGTGATCGCCGCGATCTTGACTGAGTTCCATAGCCACAGCAGCACCGGGAACGGCGGCGGCGTCACGCTGCCGTCGGCGTGGGTGACGCTAAAGCCGAGCGCCAGCCGCCAGTGATCCCAGGAGAGGGTTTCCGGTATCAGGCTGCCGGTGGCGAAGTTGCCGGAGCGCAGCGAGATGGCGACCACCATCAGCAGCGGGAACATGATCAGGGCGATAAAGCACAGCATCAAAATATGGGTGATCCACAGGCGCAGGCGCTGGGATTTGGGTTGAACCATGGCCATCGTCATTCTCCCTAATCGAAGTTCATCTTGCTGGCTTTCAAATTCAGGATCGCCAGCGCGCCCACCAACAGGAAGATCAGCGTGGCGATGGCGGCCGCCAGCCCGAAGTCTTGCCCGCCGCCGCCTTCGAAGGCGATGCGGTAGGTGTAGCTGACCAGCAGATCGGTATAGCCGGCCGGCGTCGTGGTGCCGATCATGTCCGGGCCGCCGTTGGTCAGCAGCTGGATCAGCACGAAGTTGTTAAAGTTGAAGGCGAAGCTGGCGATCATCAGCGGCGTCAGCGGCTTGATCAGCAGCGGTAAGGTGATGCGGAAGAAGTTTTGCCACGGGTTGGCGCCGTCCATCGCCGAGGCCTCGTACAGATCGTCCGGGATCGCCTTCAGCAGCCCCATGCACAGGATCATCATATACGGGTAGCCGAGCCAGGTGTTGACGATCAGAATCATGCTCTTGGCGGTGAGCGGATCGCTGAACCAGGCCGGTTTGATGCCGAACAGATGGCTGAGCATCATGTTGATCTCGCCGAAGCTCTGGTTGAACAAACCTTTGAAGATCAGGATCGAGATGAATGACGGCACCGCATAGGGCAGGATCAGCAGCACACGGTAGATCGCCTTGCCTTTCAGCGCCTCCCACTGCACCACGCAGGCCAACACCATGCCGACCGCCACGGTGAGGATCACCGTCATCACCGAGAACACGATGGTCCAGATGAAGATCGACACGAACGGCTTTTTGATGCCCTCGTCTTGTAGCACCCGCAGGAAGTTTTTCCAGCCGGTGGTGACGGTATAGCCCGGGCTCAGGGTTTCCTGCGCCCAGCCGCCGTCGGCGTTGATCGCCTGATAGAAGCCGGTGTCGCCGTTCGGCCGGTAGCGCACCTGGGTCTGGTTATTGGTCAGCGTGCTGCCGTCTTGGTCCAGCGCATACAGCGGGCGGGTGCCGGAGAACTGGCGCAGGGAGCTCATGCGCAATTCACCGCCGTCGGGCAACTGCGCCACCAGCTGGCTCAGCGCCTGCCGGTTCTGGGTGATCACCCGCAGCGTGGCGTGCTCGCCCTGCGGCGCGGCGCTCTGCGCCGTCAGTTTCAGGGTTTGCGGCGCGGCGGCGTCGAGGCGGAAAGGCTCGGAGATCAGCGGTGCTTCGCCGTCCGGCGGCGTCAGCTGCAGGCGCCACTGCTGGTTTTCCGCCGGGTAGAGGCCGAAGGTAAAGGTTTTGCCGCTCTGGAACTGGCGCTGCATCAGCACCGATTGCGCGCGCTCGAAGGTCAGCTGGTTGGTGCTGCTGTAGTTGGTGAAGGCGATGGCGATGGTGCAAATCAGCGGGAACAGGACGAACAGCCCCATGCCGGCGACGCCGGGATACACATAGCGCCAGGCGTAGGCGCGGCGGTTGGCGAAGACGTAAAGCCCGGCGCTGACCAGGATCAGCGTCAGGATAGCGAACAGGTATTCACCCTGTGCATACATCAACACAATCAGGTAGCAGGTCACCAGGCTGAACAGGCCGACCACCAGCCATTTCAGCGCGTCGCTTTGCCACCACTTCGATTTTTTACGCGCAGGCGTCCCGGCGTGAGCGAATTGCATAGGGCGTTCCTTTCTGTGAAGCAACGGCGGGGCACCGTGGCACCCCGCACGACGTCGTTACTTGGTGATGCGGGTCTGCACGTCGTCCAGCGCGGCTTTCACCGTCTGACGGCCGCTGACGGCGTTGATCACCGCGCTGCGTTCGGCGTACCAGAAGGCGCTCATCTGCGGGATGTTCGGCATGATTTCCCCGTTTTGCGAGTTCTGCATGGTGGCGGCGATCTTCGGATCTTTGGCCAGCGTTTCCTGGTAGGACTTCAGCGCCACCGCGCCCAGCGGCTTGTCTTTGTTGACGTCCGCCAGCCCTTCGTTGGTCAGCAGATAGTTCTCGAGGAACTCGGTCGCCAGCTCTTTATTCGGGCTGGCGGCGTTGATGCCGGCGGTCAGCACGCCGACGAACGGCTTGGACGGTTTGCCTTTGAAGGTCGGCAGCAGCGTCACGCCGTAGTTGATTTTGCTCTGCTCGATGTTGTTCCAGGCCCACGGCCCGTTGATGGTCATCGCGGTCTGGCCTTTGTTGAACGCGGCTTCGGCGATTGAGTAGTCGGTATCGGCGTTGATGTGCTTGTTTTTCACCAGATCGACGATGAACTGCAGGCCGGCCTGCGAACCGACGTTGGCGACGCCGACATCCTTGATGTTGTATTTGCCGTTTTCATACTTGAAGGCATAACCGCCGTCGGCGGCGATGATAGGCCAGGTGAAGTAGGGTTCCTGCAGGTTCCACATGATGGCGCTCTTGCCGTTGGCGCGCAGCTGCTTGTCCAGCGCCGGGATCTCTTCCCAGGTCTTCGGCGGCTGTTTGACCAGGTCTTTGTTGTAAATCAGCGACAGCGCTTCGACGGCGATCGGGTAGCCGATCAGCTTGCCGTCATAACGCACGGCGTCCCAGGTGAACGGAAACAGCTTGTCCTGGAAGGCTTTAGACGGGTGGATTTCGGCCAGCAGGCCGGACTGCGCATAGCCGCCGAAGCGGTCGTGGGCCCAGAAAATGATGTCAGGGCCGTCGCCGGTGGCGGCCACCTGCGGGTATTTTTCTTCCAGCTTGTCCGGGTGTTCGACGGTAACCTTGATGCCGGTGTCTTTTTCGAATTTCTTGCCGACTTCGGCCAGGCCGTTATAGCCCTTGTCGCCGTTGATCCAGATAACCAGTTTGCCTTCCTCGATCTTGGCGAAGGCGGAAGAAGAGAGCACCAGGGTGGCCAGTGCCGAGAGCGCCAGCGTGCGGGCGAGGGTAATGCTGCGAGTCATAATCCAGTCCTTCTTTTTGTGGGCACATAAATCAAGGAGTGACGTTTCGCGGTAATAGTGGGTCACAACGCGACATATTCTCATCCTCCCCCCCTCTACGCCCCTGAGATGAGGAGTGTGATCCAGTTAACGTTGCGCTCTATTCTGTGGCGTCAGGCACAAAATAGGGGGGCGATTTTTGCCAGACGGATCACAGATTTGCCTTAAGCGCGGAACTTCTCATCGCCGCGGTCGTTCTCTCATCCTCCCGCCTCCTCCCCCATGAAAAATCCTGTTACGGATGATTACCCTTTCCGGCAACTCCCGCACTATCGGCCCATTGATTTTTAACGCCACGCGCAGCAGGGATACCGGATTTATGTCGTCAATGCCTATCGCCACTCAGCCCACCCTGTACCGGATCCATCCGGCCAGTTTCCGTGACGGAAACGGGGACGGCGTGGGCGACGCGCACGGCATGCTGGCGGCGCTGCCGTACCTGAAAGCGCTGTCGATCGACGGCCTGTTGCTGCCGCAGACG
This sequence comes from Serratia sp. SM04, assembly GCF_040280225.1. Lineage (NCBI taxonomy): Bacteria > Pseudomonadati > Pseudomonadota > Gammaproteobacteria > Enterobacterales > Yersiniaceae > Serratia > Serratia sp. SM04. The sequence goes on from NZ_JBEOQT010000001.1 coordinate 43,445, forward strand.
CTGGCGCCGGAGGCCGAGGCGACGGTGACGGCCGAAGGGTTGACGCTGTGGTACGGCGATGAAGCCAACCGCGTTCGCAATGCCGTCGCGCCGCAGCGGTTCGTCCACGGCGCGCTGGCGCTGGACGTGATGCCGTTCAGCGCGGAGAAGCTGGTGGCGGTGCTGCACGCCCGCCGCGCCACGTTGGCGGACAGCCTGTGGAGCACCGGCGACGCCGATCAGCCAAGAGTGGTCAGCCGCTGGGGGCAGGGCGACCTGCGTTCCGCCGCCGCCTTTTTGACGCTGTTGGCGATGTTGCCGGCGCCGATCTGTCTGTACCAGGGCGAGGAGCTGGGGCTGCCGCATGCCGCCGGGCTGCAGGATCCGCGCGGCGCGCAAACGCCGATGCCGTGGCATGAAGCCCCCGAACAGGTCACCGCCGGCGAAATCAGCTGGTATCAACAGGTGGCGATCGAACACCGCGCATTGGCCATCAGCCGCCAACAGCACGACAGCCACTCCACCTTACGTTACTGCCAGGCGCTGTTGGCCCTGCGCCGTTCGCCGCTCATCCAGCGCGGCGAATTGAACGCGATCAGCCAGCGGGACGGCGTGGTGCGCTTACTTATTACCCATCAGGATCAATGCCTTGAAGCGCTGATAAACCTGCAGCCTTATACTCAGGCGGCCGCGCCGTCTGAGGCGACCTTGCCGTTGGCATGGCAGCACGGCGCGCAGCAAGAGGGTCATCAATGGGTTTTGGCGGGCTTTGCCTCCGCCATTTTCACACGACATGTTAACTGCGAAAGCAGGGGAGTAACGCATGGCTAGCGTGACACTGCGCAGCGTTTATAAGGCCTTCGGTGAGGCCGTGATTTCCAAAGACGTCAATCTGACCATCGAAGACGGCGAGTTTGTGGTGTTTGTCGGGCCGTCGGGCTGCGGTAAATCGACGCTGCTGCGCATGATCGCCGGGCTGGAGGACATCACCTCCGGCGACCTGCTGATCGGCGAGAAACGCATGAATGAGGTGCCGCCTTCCGAGCGCGGCATCGGCATGGTGTTCCAGTCCTACGCGCTGTATCCGCACCTGTCGGTGGCGGACAACATGTCGTTCGGCCTGAAGCTGGCCGGCGCCAGGAAAGCGGAAATCAATCAACGGGTGAATCAGGTTTCCGAGGTGCTGCAGCTGGCGCACCTGCTCGATCGGCGGCCGAAGGCGCTGTCCGGCGGGCAGCGTCAGCGCGTGGCGATCGGCCGCACGCTGGTGGCCGAGCCGGACGTGTTCCTGCTCGACGAACCGCTGTCCAACCTCGACGCCGCGCTGCGGGTGCAGATGCGCATCGAGATCTCCCGTCTGCACAAGCGCCTGCAGCGCACCATGATTTACGTCACCCACGATCAGGTCGAAGCGATGACGCTGGCCGACAAGATCGTGGTGCTCGACGCCGGTCGCGTGGCGCAGGTCGGCAAGCCGCTGGAGCTGTATCACTACCCGGCCAACCGCTTCGTCGCCGGGTTTATCGGCTCGCCGAAGATGAACTTCCTGCCGGTCAAGGTGACCGCGGCGCAGCCGCAACAGGTGCAGGTCGAACTGCCCAACCGCCAGTTGGTCTGGCTGCCGGTGGAAGGCGAGGGCGTTCAGCCCGGCGCCAACCTGTCACTGGGCATTCGCCCTGAACATCTGCTGCCCGGCGAAGCCTCAGAAGTGCGGCTTACCGGCGACGTACAGGTGGTGGAGCAGCTCGGCAACGAGACGCAAATCCACATCCAAATCCCGGCCATCCGTCAAAACCTGGTGTACCGCCAGAATGACGTGGTGCTGGTAGAAGAAGGTGCCACATTCGCCATCGGCCTGCCGCCTCATCGTTGCCACCTGTTCCGTGAAGACGGTACGGCATGTAAACGGCTGCACCAGGAGCCGGGCGTTTAAAGCATCAAAGTCGGTATAACAGGAGAATAATGATGACTACTCTGCGCAAACTTCCTCTGGCACTGGCTGTCGCCGCCGGTGTTCTCTCTACCCAGGCGCTGGCCGTGGATTTTCACGGTTACGCCCGTTCCGGCATCGGCTGGACCGGCAGCGGCGGTGAGCAACAGTGCTTCAAGGCCACCGGCGCCGCGAGCAAATACCGTCTCGGCAACGAATGCGAAACCTACGCCGAACTGAAACTGGGGCAGGAAGTGTGGAAAGAAGGCGACAAGAGCTTCTATTTCGACACCAACCTGGCCTATTCGGTCTCGCAACGTTCCGACTGGGAAGACGTGACCCCGGGCTTCCGCGAAGTCAACGTGCAGGGTAAAAACCTGATCGACTGGTTGCCGGGCTCCACGCTGTGGGCCGGTAAGCGCTTCTATCAGCGTCATGACGTTCACATGATCGACTTCTACTACTGGGATATCTCCGGCCCGGGCGCCGGTCTGGAAAACATCGATCTGGGCTTCGGCAAGCTGTCCGCCGCCGTGACCCGCAACTCCGAATCCGGCGGCTCTTACGGCTACCTGGATAACGAATGGAAACAGCGCCCGACCGTCAACGACACCTTCGACCTGCGTCTGGCCGGCCTGGAGCTGAACCCGGGCGGCACCCTGGAGCTGGGCGTGGACTACGGCCGCGCCAATGCGCAGGATAACTATCGCCTGGCCGACGGCGCCAGCAAAGACGGCTGGATGTTCACCGCGGAACACACGCAGAGCATCCTGAACGGTTACAACAAGTTCGTGCTGCAGTACGCCACCGACTCGATGACCTCGCAGAACAACGGCCGCAACGAAGGCGCCACCATCGATAACAACGGCAAGATGATCCGCGTGCTGGATCACGGCGCCATCGACTTCAACGATCAATGGGCGCTGATGTACGTCGCCATGTTCCAGGACATCGACCGCGATAACAACAACGGCACCACCTGGTACACCGTGGGCGTGCGCCCGATGTACAAATGGACGCCGATCATGAGCACCCTGCTGGAAGCCGGCTATGACAACGTCAAATCCCAGCGCACCGGCGATCGCAACGGCCAGTATAAAGTGACCCTGGCGCAGCAGTGGCAGGCGGGCAACAGCATCTGGTCGCGTCCGGCCATCCGTCTGTTCGCCACCTACGCCAAGTGGGATGAGAAGTGGGGCTACGCCACCGGTGACGACACCGGGTATAACACCGGCACCGCTTACAACGACACCAGCATGCATACCTTCAGCCGCGGCAAGGATGACGAAGTCACCTTCGGCGCCCAGATGGAAATTTGGTGGTAACGACGACAGGGCGGGGAGGGCCATCGGCTCTCCCCCAACCGCATTCGCCGCGGCCGGATCTCTTGCCTGATCCGCCGTGGCGCTGAAAGAGGATATAACGATGAAAAAGAATCTGCTGTCACTCTGCCTGTCGCTGGCGCTGACCGTCGGCGCGCCTTTGGCGGCCAACGCCGACACGCCGGCCAACGTTTCCGTCGCGCCGGCCATCAGCGCTGCCACGCTGCAAAGCCTGCCGTGGCAGCCGCTGCAGCCGCCGGTGTCGCAAGAGGTGAAGCTCGACGCCGTCAGCCCGCAGCTCAATCAGGGCGAAATTCAGGGGGCGATCGCCGCCTATACGCTGCCGGCCGATCGCGGTTCGCTGGAAGTGACGCTGAGCAGCCTCGCCAAAAACAATTCGCTGTATGCGCCGAGCGTGCTGGTGCTGGATGAGCATCTGCGCCCGGCGGCGTATTACCCGAGCAGCTATTTCCCGTATCAGCCGCCGGGGGCGATGTCCTCCGATCGCCTCGAAGGCACGCTGAAACTGACGCCGGCGCTCGGTCAAAAACAGATTTACCTGCTGGTGTACACCACCCGCCAGGACTTGGCGAAAACCACGCAGCTGACCAACCCGGCCAAGGCCTACGCGCAGGGCGTGGGCAACGCGGTGCCGGATATCCCGGATCCGATCGCCGGCCACGCGACGACCGGCACGCTGAAGCTTAAGGTGACCGCGGAACAGGGCACCGGCAACGTGATGATCGGCATGCTGCAGCCTGCGCCGACCGTGGCGCCGGTGGTGGTGGGCTCGACCGCACCGGCCGCCGTGGCGGCGCCTGCGCCTGCGCCGGAGAAACCGGCGGAGCCGATGCTCAACGATACCGAAAGCTACTTCAATAACGGCATCAAGCAGGCGGTGAAGGCGGGCGATATCGACAAGGCGCTGAAGCTGATGAATGAGGCCGAGAAACTGGGCTCAAGCACCGCGCGTAAAACGTTTATCAGCAGCGTTAAAGGCAAGGGGTAACACCCGGCGCTGCCGATGCTGGCTCGATGATTGGTGCGCTTTGGCGCACCTTTTTTCATCCGCGGGCCAGCGTTGCGCCGATCAACGCCAGCAGACGGGCGTTGTCCACCTGTTGCATGACGCGCACCGGCTTGCCCTGCGGCGCCGGCATGCCGACCGTCAGGCGCAGGCTGTCCGGCCGCCAGCGGCGTGAGCTGCCGCGCGTCAACGCCCCTTCCAGCGCCACATCCACATGAAACATCTCGGTGGTGACCAGCTGCGGCGCCAGCAGCCAGGCGATCACCAGCGCATCATGGATCCAGCAGCCCGGCAGGTGCCGCGTATGGCGCGAATAGTCGATCCACGGCTGCGTCGTGGCGCGCAAATAGCGGCACAGCGGGGTATCCGGCTGGGTCAACGCGGCCAGATCCGCCTGGGTCAGCATGGTCTGAGTGGTGACATCCAGCGGCGCCAGCGTGATAGCGGCGCCGCTGTTCAACACCAGCCGCGCCGCTTCCGGATCCAGGCCGAAATTGGTGTCCTTGATATATCCCTCAACGTTGAACACGCCGCCCATGATCACGATCTCTTTCACCGCCTGCGCCATCTGCGGGTAAAGCTGCATGGCGTGCGCAACGTTGGTCAACGGGCCGATCGCCGCCAGCGTGATCTCGCCGGGATGCCGGCAGATCAGTTCGCCGATGGCGATGGCGGCGTCCGGCGCGGGCGCGTTGGCCAGCGAGGGCGCGGGCAGGTCACGCCACAGCGCCGCCAGCTTAGGATCGGCGATCGGGCGGTCCAGGTGTGCGCGCCACGGCTCCGGCGGTTCGCTCAGGGCGCGCGCCGCGCCGAGGGCGACCGGCACCTGATAACCGCTCCGCGCCAGCAGATCGCTGGCGACGGCGAAGCCCACTTCGCGCGGGGTGTTGCCGGCCACGATGCTGATCAACTCCAGCTGCAGCTGCGGTTTGGCCGCCAGCGCCAGGGCCAGCGCCAGGCCGTCGTCGACGTTAGCGCCGGGAACGCCGTTGCCGGGATCGCAATCAATGATTAAACGCATATAAGGTGTCCTGAAAAACCGCTAACAGCCGCACGAACGGCGGATGCGCAGTTGAAAAGCGAATTCATGCAGCTCGGCGGGCGCGGCGCCGGCGGCCAGCATGGCGATGGCCCGCTTGGCCATGGCGTCGATCGGCTGCTCGACCGCGCTGAGCGGCGGCACGCTGAATTCGGATTGTTGCGTGCCGTTAAAACAGATCAGCGCCAGATCGTCCGGCGCGCGCAGCCCATGCTCCGCCAGCGCCGACAGGCAGCCGAGCGCCTGCTGCTCGTTGGAGGTGAAAACGGCGCGCGGGCGCGGGCCTTGCACCAGGCGCTGGGTGGCCTGGTAACCGCCCTGGCGGGTATAGGGCGCTTCGAAAATCCACGCGTCGCGTGGCGCGATGCCCGCCTCCAGCAGCGCATCGCGCCAGCCGTTCAGGCGATCCTGCGCGTTGAGCATGGTCAGCGGACCGATAAAAATGCCGATGTCGCGATAGCCGTGCTGCAGCAGATGGCGGGTCGCCTGGCAAGCGGCGTCGCGCTCGTCGACGCGGATGGCGCAAACGCCGGCCTGGCTGTCGATGGTGTCTATCATCACGCAGGGGGTGCCGGAAGCGCGGATCAGATCGAACCACGGGTGGCGATCGACGCTGGTGTACAGCAGGCCATCGACCTGGCGGCGCAGCAGGTTGTTGATAAGCTCATACTCGCGCTGACGATCGTCGCCGGCATCGCCCAGCAGCAGCACGCGGCCGCGGCTGAAGGCTTCCTGCTGCAGCGCCCGCGCCAGAGTGGCGAAGAACGGGTTGGAAATATCCGGCACCACCAGCCCGTAGGTTTGCGTGCTGCCGGAGGCCAGCGCCCGCGCGATGTCGTTCGGCCGGTAGCCGGTCTGCTCGATCGCCGCCAGCACGCGCAGCCGGGTGGCTTCCGCCACCGGGCGCGGGCCGTTGTTGATCACGTAGCTGACCACGGCGACGGAGGTGCCCGCTACGCGGGCCACGTCGGCGCGGGTAACGCGTCGCGCGGAGTGATTATCCAAATTGAGATCCTGTTCGCCTTCTCGCTACGCGGCATCCTGCGGCAGGTTGAGATCGCGGCCGCGGGTTTCGGGAGCAAAGAAGGTGGTGATTAAGCCGATGCCCGCCATTACAACAAAATAGGCGGCGACAGGCCACCAGTGACCGAAGCCGGAGAGCAGCGCGGTGGCGATCAGCGGCGCGGTGCCGCCGGAGAGGATCGAGCCGAGCTCCTTGGCGAACGCCATCTTGGAGTAGCGGTTCTTCACGCCGAACAGTTCGACGCCGTAGGCCGCCTGCACGCCGAAGATCCCCAGCGATGCGATGCACATGCCGACCACGATCACCGAGATGACGATCGCCGGTTCACGGCTGTCGAGCAGCCAGAACGCCGGGAAGGCGTACAGCACCAGCAGCAGGCAGAACCAGCGGTAGGTGACGCGGCGGCCGAAGCGATCGGACAGCCAGCCGGCCAGCGGGATCACCAGAAAACCGCACAGCGAGGCGATCAGCACCGCCAGCGCCGGCACCGATTTATCGACCATCAGCACCTTGGCGACGTAGCCGACGATAAAGCCCTGGCACAGATAGGAGGGGCCGTTTTCGCCGATGCGCAGGCCGAGCATCACCCAGAACGCTTTGGTGCGCTGCAGGTAGCTGCGTGAGTCCGGCGCGGCCTGAGCGGCGTCCAGCATGCGCTGGTGGTTTTGTTGCAGCTCGCGCTCGAACACCGGCGTTTCGCGCACGTGACGGCGCAGGTACAGCGCCACCCCGGCGATCAGAATGCTGGCGAGGAACGGAATGCGCCAGCCCCAGCTCATCAGATCTTCCTTGTCGAGTTGCAGCACCAGCAGCCATACCAGCGACGCCAGCAGGGTGCCGCTGTTGGAGCCGATGGCGATGATCGAGGCCACCAGCCCGCGCCGCTTGGCCGGCGCGTATTCCGCCAGCATCACCGCGCCGCCGGACAGCTCCGCGCCGGCGCCGAACCCCTGCGCGAAGCGCAGGATCACCAGGCAGGTGGGCGCCCAGACGCCGATTTGCGCATAGGACGGGATCAGGCCGATCAGCGTGGTGGAAATGCCCATCAGCGCCACGGTGGTGATCAGCACTACGCGGCGGCCTTTGCGATCGCCGATCCAGCCGAACACCAGCGCGCCGATCGGCCGCGCGACGAAACCGACTGAGTAGGTGGCGAAGCTGGCCAGCAGAGCGACCAGCGGCGTGGCCTCGGGGAAGAACACATCGCCGAACACCATGCCGGCCGCCAGGCCGTACAGCGCGAAGTCGACGTATTCCATGGCGGTGCCGAGCCAGCAGGAGAAGGTGGCGCGCCAAAATTGGCTGCGCCCCTCTTTGGTTGCCAGGCGTTCATCGGCCGCCAGCGCGGCGTCGGCGGTCTGTGGAGTGGCAAGCGTTGTTTCGCTCATGACGGTGCTATCCTCTTTTGTTCTGCGCCTGGAGGGGCGCGGTTAAAGATGGTTTCCCTGGTGCCGGCAACAAAGGTGTGCCGACAAATGATGTCGGACGCATGGCGATTCAACGCTGCGGTGTCAGAGTATCTACGCGCGTAGATAAAACAACGCGACAAAGATGAAACTTTGCAGGCGATCACAGAATCGTCATCGTGCCGGGGAACGAAGATAGAGAATACGGATGGCAAAAAGATGACAGAACCCCGGTTTTTCCGGCCGATAGGCCTGCCGTTTTCGCCACGAATCAGCCTGCCGCTTTCGCATTTCTGCGCTACAATGGGGGCCTGTTAACAGTTTGTATCGTCTGGCGCGCCGTACCGGCCGCGGTTCAGGCGAGGAGTAAAGCAATGTCTGGCATCAGGGATTCCATCCTGCCGCCGCTGGAGTGGTTGTCCGAACAGGATCCTCCGGCGCCCGCCGCCGTCAGCGACTGGCTGATGGAGTTAGGCTCCATGACCCGCCGATTTGAACGCCATTGCGCCCAGGTGCGCGTCGAACCGCAGCGCGAATGCTTCGTCACGCGCGAGGCGCTGGGCGACGAGGCGAACCACCTGCCCGACAGCCCGCGCTATTGGCTGCGCGAAGTGGTGCTGCTGGGCGACAACCAGCCCTGGCTGCTGGGGCGCACGGTGATCCCGGAAAATACGCTGACCGGCCCCGACCAGGCGCTGGTGGATCTGGGCACGCTGCCGCTGGGGCGCTACCTGTTCAGCAGCGGCGAGCTGACCCGCGACTATATCCATATCGGCCGACAGGATGCGCTGTGGGCGCGTCGTTCACGGCTGCGGCTGGCGGGCAAACCGCTGTTGCTGACCGAACTGTTTTTACCGGCTTCACCGCTGTATTCAGCGGTTCCTGCATAAAAGAGGAGAGCAAGACCTTGGAGGGAAGCGTGACTCAAAGTAAATGGCGGGCTTACAGCCATTTGATGCGCATTGATAAACCGATCGGCACGCTGTTGCTGCTGTGGCCGACGCTGTGGGCGCTGTGGCTGGCCGGGAAAGGCGTGCCGCCGCTGTCGATTTTGCTGGTGTTCGTGCTCGGCGTGTTCCTGATGCGCGCCGCCGGCTGCGTGGTGAATGACTACGCCGATCGCGCGGTGGACGGCTACGTGAAACGCACCGCCGGGCGGCCGATGCCGAGCGGCCGGGTGAGCGCGAAAGAGGCCAAGGTGCTGTTCGTGGTGCTGGTGCTGGTCTCGTTCTGCCTGGTGTTGACGCTCAATGCGATGACCATTTGGCTGTCGCTGGCGGCGCTGGCGCTGGCCTGGGCGTACCCGTTCATGAAGCGGGTGACCAACCTGCCGCAGTTCGTGCTGGGCGCCGCGTTCGGCTGGGGCATTCCGATGGGCTATGCGGCGGTCAGCGAATCGCTGCCGCTCAGCTGCTGGCTGCTGCTGCTGGCCAACATCTGCTGGACGGTGGCCTACGACACGCTGTATGCGATGGTCGACCGCGACGATGACCTGAAGATCGGCATCAAATCCACCGCTATCCTGTTCGGCCGTTATGACAAGCTGATCGTCGGGCTGCTGCAGTTTGCGACGCTGCTGCTGCTGGTGTGGGTCGGTTATCTGGCGCAGCTCGGCGGGGCGTTTTACTGGTCACTGCTGCTGGCGGGCGCGCTGTTCATTCACCAGCAGAAACAGATCGCCGGCCGCGAGCGCGAGGCCTGCTTCAAGGCCTTCCTGCAGAACAACTATGTGGGGCTGGTGGTGTTCATCGGTATCGCGCTGAGCTATCTGCCGACGTAACGCTTCCCTTCCGCAAGAAAAAAGGCACCCCGAGGGTGCCTTTTGTGTTTCCGCGCCGGGCGAAATCACTCGTCTTTCTCTTCTTCCGCATCGGATTGCTGCAGGGCGTTGGTTTCTTCCGGCATGTTGACGCTTTCGATGGTCAGCTTGATCTCCGGCGTGATCAGATCGCTCAGCATGTTGTACACCTCGAGGGTGTGCTCGCGGATCGCATCGCCGCTGTCGTTGATATAGCCTTCTTCGCGCAGCGTTGCCACCAGGGTGGAGAACACCGCCTTGTCGAAGAATTCCGGCGCGTTGATGCCGTGCAGCACCGACAGACGCTGCGCCATGATGCGGCTCTCTTTCTCCAGCGCGCCGCGGTTGATGCTCGGGTTGGCGCTGAGGATCGACATGGTGATGGCGTAGCGTTGCAGGGTTTCGCGCACCCCGGCGGCCAGCAGCTGCAGCGGGCGAATGCGCGCCGGGTTCAGCACCAGCTCGTCGCCTTTGTCGCAGATCAGCTGTTGACGGATCAGCTCGTCGATCACCGGCCGCAGCACCTCCGGCAGCTGTTCCTTGTCGTTATGCAGGAACAGCTCGGCTTTCAGCATCGGATAGATCATGCCGATTTGGCGCAGCAGCTCGGCGCGCGATACCCGGCGGTGATGCATCACGATGCTGGCGATCAGCGACGGCAGCACCAGCAGGTGGTGGATGTTGTTGCGGTAATAGGTCATCAGCACCGCCTGCTCGCGCGGCAGGATGATGATGTCGCCGATGCTGTCCTTCTCCACCTCGAACTTGTTCATGTTCAGCGCGTGATCCAGCAGCTCGTCCGGCGTTTGCGTCGGCACGGTGACGTCACGCGCGTAAGGCGCGTTGCGCATCAGCTGCAGGTAGCACTCGAGCTGTTCGATCAGCTGCTCGCGGGTCAGCGAACGCTGACGCGAGGCCAGCAGCGCGGTGGAACACAGGTTCATGGCGTTGGCCGCGGCGGCGTTGTTGATGCGCACCATGATCTGGCCGGCCAGATCGTTGACCGTCGGCGTCAGCCAGCTTGGGCGCTGGGCTTCGATCGGATCGATCGACTCGCGCCACTGCGGCACGTTCTGGTTGAGGTAAGCCGTCAACGGCAGCGGTTCGCCGAAGTTGACGTAACCCTGGCCCAGGTTGCGCAGCTTGCGCAGGCCGCGCAGCATCTGCGGCAGGCTCTCTTTTTCCTTGGTGGCGCCGCGCAGCTCTTTGGCATAGGTACCCACTTCCATCACGTGCTCGTAACCGATGTAAATCGGCACCAGCGTGATCGGACGGGTGCCGCCGCGCAGCATCGCCTGGATGGTCATCGACAGGGTGCCGGTCTTCGGCTCCAGCAGGCGCCCGGTGCGGGAACGGCCGCCTTCCACGAAGTATTCCACCGAGTAACCGCGGGTGAACAGCTCGCCGAGGTATTCGCGGAACACCGTCGAGTACAGCTTGTTGCCCTTGAAGGTGCGGCGGATGAAGAACGCGCCCAGGCGACGGAAGATCGGGCCGGCCGGCCAGAAGTTGAGGTTGATGCCGGCGGCGATGTGTGGCGGCACCAGGCCCTGGTGATACAGCACGTAGGACAGCAGCAGATAGTCCATGTGGCTGCGGTGGCAGGGCACGTAGACGATCTCGTGGCCGTCCTGCGCCAGCTGGCGCACGCGCTCGGCGTTGGTGACGTTGATGCCCTGATACAGCCGGTTCCAGGTCCAGCTCAGCACGCGGTCGGACAGGCGCACGGTTTCGTAGGAGAAATCGGCGGCGATCTCTTCCATCAGCGCGATGGCGTTTTGCTGGGCCTTCTCGTGTGAGATCTTCTTGCTGCGGGCCTCGTCCTCGACCGCTTTTTCGATCGCTTTGGACGCCAACAGCTTGTTAAACAGATCCTGACGGGCCGGCAGGCTCGGGCCCACGGCGGCCAGGCGCTGACGCGAAAAGTGCATGCGCGCCACGCGCGCCAGTTTCTGCGCGATGGTTTTATCCGTTCCGTGTTCGGTGGCCATGCGGCGCAGCGAAACGGTGTTGGAGAAACGCACGAAGCTGTCGCGGCCGAGCCACAGCACGGCGAAGAATTTCTGCACGCCGTTCAACAGACGCAGGTGCGGCGTACCGTGGCCTTCGCGGCCCGGCGAGCGGCCGAACATCACCGAAACCGGCAGCATCTGAATGTCGAGATCCGGATTGCTGCGATGCAGATCCAGATAGTCGTGGAACAGCTTTACCGACTCTTCTTTCGGGGTGTAATAGCGGAACACGCGCGGGCCGTCGTGAATGAACACGTAGCTCGGCAGCACGGTGCCGTCGATCTCCAGCGAGTTGAGCGGATCGGGCAGATCCTGCGCCAGGCACTGGGTGCGCAGCGTCAGCAAATCCGCCTTGGAATTGTAAGGTAAAACATACAAAATCGGCCGTGAGGGATCCAACCCTAGCTCGGTAACCGGATCTGAAGGGATGACCTTACTTCTTACCAACAATTTAAGTGGTAAATTCAATATTTTATAATAAATTTTACGCCAACCTGACATAACAACGTGAAGCCTCTTGTTAGCAATGCGCCGCAAGCATACCAGAAACCGGGTAGCAGATCTGTGGTGTTCGAAAACCGAGAGCCGTCAGCGCGGACTGTTCTAGACTCTTTTTATTATGACCGACCTCTGAGAAAGGCACGAAAACATGGCAAACCAAGCAACCGGCCTGACCCGCATCATCAAGGCCGCCGGCTATTCCTATAAAGGGCTTTCCGCCGCCTGGCAACACGAAGCGGCGTTCCGCCAGGAACTGGTGGTCACCCTCCTGGCTATCATACTGGCTGTCTGGCTGGATGTGGGTGCGATAGCGCGCATTTTATTGATCGGATCGGTAGCGCTGGTGATGATTGTCGAGATCCTGAACAGCGCGATCGAGGCGGTGGTGGATCGCATCGGCAGCGAACATCACGAGCTGTCCGGCCGGGCCAAGGACATGGGATCGGCGGCGGTGTCGCTGGCGATCGTGCTGGCTCTGTTCGTTTGGGGCACGGTCTTATGGCAGCACTTCGGCTGACGAAAAGCGCCTACTGACTGATTTTTATTTAATCTTCGGTTCCCAATCCGCGCTTACCTGTATATACTCACAGCAAGACTGTATAAACAAACAGGGGGCGGAATGAAAGCACTAACTACCAGACAGCAAGAGGTCTACGACCTGATTCGCGAGCACATTTCGCAAACGGGCATGCCGCCAACGCGTGCCGAGATCGCGATGCGTCTGGGGTTCCGTTCGCCTAACGCCGCCGAAGAACACCTGAAGGCGCTGGCACGCAAAGGCGTGATCGAAATCGTCTCCGGTGCTTCGCGCGGTATCCGCCTGCTGATGGAAGAAGAAGAGGGGCTGCCGCTGATCGGCCGCGTCGCCGCCGGCGAGCCGCTGCTGGCGCAGCAGCACATCGAAGGGCACTACCAGGTGGATCCTTCCCTGTTTAAACCGAGCGCCGATTTCCTGCTGCGGGTGAACGGCATGTCGATGCGCGACATCGGCATTCTGGATGGCGATCTGCTGGCGGTACACAAAACGCAAGACGTGCGCAATGGCCAGGTCGTGGTGGCGCGCATCGAAGACGAAGTGACGGTCAAGCGCCTGAAAAAGCACGGCAACGTGGTTGAACTGCTGCCAGAGAACAACGAATTCCAACCGATCGTGGTCGATCTGCGTCAGCAGAATTTCACTATCGAAGGGCTGGCGGTCGGCGTGATCCGCAACGGCGACTGGATTTAATCGTCGCACCCTCAGTGCCGCCTCCTGTATCAATCGCCCCTGTTCTGGGGCGTTTTTGTTTCTGACCTTGCCATTCGCCACCGCTACGGGAACGTCTCATCATGCGCTTGATTTCCGCCTTTACCAGCGACACCGATAAAGCTCTGTGGCGCCTGGCCCTGCCGATGATTTTCTCCAATATTACCGTGCCGCTGCTCGGGCTGGTGGACACCGCGGTGATCGGCCACCTCGACAGCCCGATCTATCTGGGGGGCGTCGCGATCGGCGCGGTGGCGACCAGCTTCCTGTTCATGCTGCTGTTGTTCCTGCGCATGAGCACCACCGGCCTGGCGGCGCAGGCGCTGGGGGCACAGAACCCGCAGGCGCTGGCGCGCGCCTTTATGCAACCGCTGCTGTTGGCGCTGCTGGCCGGAGCGGCGATCGTCCTGCTGCGTTATCCGCTGATCGAACTGGCGCTGCGGATCGTCGGTGGCGATGGCGAAGTGCTGGAACAGGCGCGGCGTTTTCTTGAGATCCGCTGGCTCAGCGCCCCGGCGGCGCTGGCCAATCTGGTGCTGCTGGGCTGGCTGCTCGGCGTGCAGTACGTGCGGGCGCCGGTGATCCTGCTGATCGTCGGCAACCTGCTGAATATCGTACTGGATATCTGGCTGGTGATGGGCCTGGGCTGGAACGTGCGAGGGGCGGCGGCGGCCACCGCCATCGCCGAATACGCCACGCTGTTGCTCGGCCTGTGGCTGGCGTGGCGGGTGATGCGCCTGCGCGGTATTACCCTGCCGATGCTGCGCCAGGCCTGGCGCGGCGATCTGCGTCGCCTGCTGGCGCTCAACCGCGACATCATGCTGCGTTCACTGTTGCTGCAACTGTGCTTTGCGTCGCTGACCATTTTCGGCGCTCGCCTGGGGAGCGAGGTGGTGGCGGTCAATGCGGTATTGATGAATCTGCTGACGTTCACCGCCTATGCACTCGACGGCTTCGCTTATGCGGTGGAGGCCCATTCAGGCCACGCCTACGGCGCCCGGGACGATAGCCAACTGCGTAAGGTGTGGCACGCGGCCTGCAGGCAGGCGGGGCTGGTCGCGTTGGCCTTCGGCCTGGCGTATGCCGTTACCGGCCAGCAGATCGTGGCGGCGTTGACCTCCTTGCCGGAGCTGCGTGCGTTGGCCGCCCATTATTTACCGTGGCAGGTCATTCTGCCGCTGGTCGGGGTGTGGTGCTATTTGCTGGACGGCATGTTTATCGGCGCCACGCGCGGCGCCGAGATGCGTAACAGCATGGCGGTGGCTGCGGCAGGGTATGGTCTGACGCTGTTCAGCGTGCCACTGCTTGGTAACCACGGGCTTTGGCTGGCGCTGGCGGTGTTTCTGACGTTGCGCGGCGTGGCGTTGGGCTGGATTTGGCACCGCCACCAGGTGCGCGGCAGCTGGTTTACCGCACATTAACCCGGGCGTTCTGTTGGGGTAATAATTAGTTTTTCTTATGTTTTTTGTCATGTTTGCTTACATGTTTTCAGCCTGGTCCCGTTCGCGTTAGTTTGTTGTTTACTGGCGTTTTTTGTTTTTATTTTGTCAGTTAATGGTTTTTTATTCTGTGTTTTGGCTTTTTTATTTCCACGTTTAACTAGAATGAATCATGTGGCTGGTACATGAAGGGGAACGGTGCTCCTTAAGGTGAAGGGAGCATCAGCCAGAAAAATTTCTGGTTAACCCCGGCCGGCGACAGGGATCACTGATTCACCACAGGTTAACGGAGAGACTATGAATAAAGATCAAGCCGACGGTAACTGGAAGCAGCTGAAAGGCAAAGTGAAGGAAAAATGGGGCAAGCTGACCGATGACGATCTGACGGTCATCGAAGGGAAACGCGAACAGCTGGTCGGCAAAATCCAGGAGCGCTACGGTTACCAGAAAGAGGCGGCCGAGAAAGAGGTGAAGGCCTGGGAAGAACACACCAAGCACCGCTGGTAATTTGCAGGGCCGCCATTGAAGGCGGCTTGCCCAGCGCAGGCCGGCGTCGCTCTCATCCTCTGGCGCCCCGGCCGCAGGTACAGGGAGGTACCTGACTTCGTCTTACTTCTTCTTGATGGCGATGCTGTGATCGTGTTCGGCGCAGTCATGCTTGCTGTCGCACGCCTCAACCTCCACGCAGCCGGCGCACAGACCGTGCGCTTCCACCACGCTGTGCCGCAGCGCAAATCCGGCTTCCTGCGCCAGCTTCTGCAGCGTTTCCTCTACGCCTTCGGTGGTGCGTTCGGTCACCTGGCCGCAGCGATCGCAGATAAACAGTGCGGACGTGTGCATCGGCTGTTCAAAATGGTGGCACAGCACGTAGCTGTTGGCGGATTCCACTCTATGGATAAACCCTTGCTCCAGCAGAAAATCCAGCGCGCGATAGACCGTCGGCGGCTTGGCCTGCGGTTCGGCGACGCGCAGCAGATCGAGCAGGTCATAAGCGCTGATTGCACCGGGTTGCTGAGTCATCAGACGCAGCACTTCCAGCCGCTGCGGCGTCAATCGCACATTGCGTTGCTGGCAGAGGCGTTCCGCCTGCGCCAGCAGCTTTTCCTGGGTGGTTGAGTTCATCGCAAATATCCCGGTACGTAAAAAAGCCGATTTTACCATGATTACGGCGAATCGCCGAGAGTTGCCCCCTTTTCCCCTGAGGATTGCGCAGGGAAAGGCGCGCAGAGTGCGCTAAAAGAGAGATGCATCACAACTTTTCCCCGCCGCAGGGCGACAAATCAACATTGCCGGTTTTAGCGCTGGAGAGCGGCGGGCGAGAGCGGTATAACGCGCTTCACCCGCGTGATGAGCAGGAGCCATTGTACGATGACGGAAAGAGAGAAGCTGTTAAGCGGCCAGGTGTACAACAGCCGCGATGAAGAATTGATTGCTATGTACCATCGGGCCAGAGCGTTGACCAAAAGCCTGGGCGAGCTGGGTTCGCATCAGGCGGACGAGAAAAACCGTCTGCTCGGCGAACTGTTCGGCGCCTGGGGCGAGGCGAGCTGGATCGAAACGCCGTTCTGGTGCGACTACGGGCAACATGTCCGCATCGGCAAGAACTGTTTTATCAACGTCAATGCGGTGTTCCTCGACTGCAATACCATCACCATCGGCGACAACACGCTGATCGGCCCCAACGTGCAAATCTACACGCCGAGTCATCCGCTGAAGGCCGGTGAACGCTTTACCGGTGACCCGGCTTTCCCTTTCCGCACCTCGGCGCAGCCGGTGTCCATCGGCAGCAATGTGTGGATCGGCGGTAACGTGGTGATCTTGCCGGGCGTGACCATCGGCGACGGCACCACTATCGGCGCGGGCAGCATCGTGACCGGCGACATCCCGGCCAACGTGCTGGCGCTGGGGCAGCCGTGCCGGGTTATCCGCGCGTTGGAATAGGGCGCAGATAAGGCGGTTTTCCCAACGGCGCCGATTGTCGTTATAATAGCCGTTTGCGGCCGCGCGCCGTTCGTTGAACCCAGACAGACTCAGGTAGCCAGTAACTCAGCATGACGAAAGACAACCACGCCCCAACCTACGCCGCCAATCGTTTCTCCATCGCGCCGATGCTCGACTGGACCGATCGTCATTGCCGTTACTTCCACCGCCTGCTGACCAAGGAAACGCTGCTGTACACCGAAATGGTGACCACCGGCGCGATCATCCACGGTAAAGGCGACTACCTGGCCTACAGCGAAGAAGAGCATCCGGTGGCGCTGCAGCTGGGCGGCAGCGATCCGGCCGCGCTGGCGCACTGCGCCAAACTGGCGGAGCAGCGCGGTTACGACGAGATTAACCTCAACGTCGGCTGCCCGTCCGATCGCGTGCAAAACGGCATGTTCGGCGCCTGTTTGATGGGGCAGGCGACGCTGGTCGCCGACTGCATCAAGGCGATGCGCGACGTGGTGTCGATCCCGGTGACGGTGAAGACCCGCATCGGCATCGACGATCAGGACAGCTACGCCTTCCTGTGCGACTTTATCGAGACCGTCGCCGGGCGCGGTGAGTGCGACATGTTCACCATTCACGCGCGCAAGGCCTGGCTCTCCGGCCTCAGCCCGAAAGAGAACCGCGAAGTGCCGCCGCTGGACTACCCGCGCGTTTATCAGCTGAAGCGGGATTTCCCGGCGCTGACCATCGCCATCAACGGCGGGGTGAAAACGCTGGAGGAGGCGCGGCAGCACCTGCAGCATCTGGACGGCGTGATGATGGGGCGCGAGGCGTACCAGAATCCGGGCATCCTGGCGCGGGTCGACAGCGAACTGTTCGGCGCGCAGACCGCAGTGCCGGACAGCGTGGCGATCGTCGAAGCGCTGTATCCGTATATCGAGCGCGAGCTGTCTAACGGCACCTATCTCGGCCACATCACCCGCCACATCCTCGGTTTGTTCCAGGGCGTGCCGGGCGCGCGCCAGTGGCGTCGCCACCTGAGCGAGAACGCCCACAAGCCGGGCGCCGATGCGCGGGTGGTGGAGCAGGCGCTGGCGCTGGTGCGTCAGCCGCGTGTCGAAATGGCGTAACCCACAAAAATTTTGACCAACAGTTAGTCTTTTTCGCCAGGCATTCGGCGCGTTGCCGGATGCCTGTCCCATCTTTTCAATTGGTTAGCCCTTCCGCCATTCTGGCACGCTTCTTGTAATCCATTCAGCAGATACGTTGAGTTGCAAAGGAGCAATCATGTTGGAAATCTTCTTTCTCATTGGCTTTGTGGTGATGCTGATGGTGACCGGCATCTCGCTGCTGGGGATCTTCGCTGCGCTGTTGGCGGCGGCGGCGTTCATGCTGGTGGGCGGGTTGTTCGCGGTGGTCATCAAGCTGCTGCCGTGGCTGATTTTGGCGGTGGTCGGGGTATGGATTTACCGCACGATGCAGAAACCGCAGGCCAGGCGTTACTGATTTTTTGCTGAATAATCAGACAGTCACACTGAAACTTGCACAATTTTTCGCACCGCGAATGCGGCAACGATCACAGCTTGGCAGTTTTCCCCGGCGATGTGGCACATAAAGCGTGTTTTTTGCCGAACGGGGCTGTTAGGATGTGGGGCGATGCAGTGATGCGACCGATTTCATCACCGTGAGAGACAACCAAAATTCGTGTTGCTAAAGCAACCCCCTGTCTCTGGCGGACTCTGCTCTACCCCTACAAAACGCAGTAACAGAAAGGGCTCCGCAAGGAGCCCTTTTCTTTTGCCGCTATCAGGGGATCAGCAGGCTGGAGCCGCTGGTGCTGCGGCTTTCCAGCACCTGGTGCGCCCGCTGGGCGTCGGCCAGCGCAAATTTCTGCTCGTCTCTCACCTCCACCCGAATGGCGCCGCTGCCGATCAGCGAGAACAGCTCGTTGCTGGCGTACTGCAGTTCGGCGCGGTTGGTGACGTAGCCGTTGAGGGAAGGGCGGGTGACGTACAGCGATCCTTTCTGGTTGAGCAGCGCCAGATCGACGCCGGTCACCGGGCCGGAGGCATTGCCGAAGCTGACCATCAGGCCGCGGCGTTTCAGGCTGTTGAGCGAGGCCTGCCAGGTGCTTTGCCCCACCGAATCGTACACTACGCCAACTTTCTCGCCGTGCGTCAGCTCGGCCACCCGCTGGGCGATATCCTCTTTGTGGTAGTTGATGGTGGCCCAGGCGCCGGCCTGTTTCGCCAGGGCGGCCTTCTCGTCGGAGCCGACGCTGCCGATCAGGCGCGCACCCAGCGCTTTGGCCCATTGGCAGGCGATAAGGCCAACCCCGCCGGCGGCGGCATGGAACAGGAACACTTCACCCGGCTGCACTTCGTGAGTCTGGCGCAGCAGGTAGTGCACCGTCAGCCCTTTGAGGAAAGAGGCGGCGCCCTGCTCAAAGCTGAGGTTGTGCGGCAGCAGCGCCACTTTTTCTTCCGGCACGTTGTGGATCTCGCTGTAGGCGCCGAGCGACGACTGCGCATACACCACCCGGTCGCCCGGTTTGATCGCGCTGACCCCGGCGCCGACCTTGACTACCACGCCGGCCGCCTCGGTGCCGAGGCCGCTCGGCAGGCTGGCCGGCGCGTACAGCCCGCTGCGCACATAGGTGTCGATGTAGTTGATGCCGATCGCCTTGTTCTCGATCTGCACTTCCCCGGCAGCCGGATCGAGTGGTGTAAAATCAACGTATTGCAAGACTTCCGGCCCGCCGGTGGCGGAGAATTGAATGCGCTTGGCCATATCGTTACCTCGTTGGAGTGTCTGATTTCACCCTATTCTTTTTAGTCTCGGAGATCCAGTTTGCCCGTGCGGGGTTCAATACCTTTTTTGCATCGGTTATGGCGCAAAAATCACGTATACTCTCGCGTCAGGATCCTTCATTCGCAACCGGATAAAGACTACGTTTCATGGCAGGAAAAAAACCAACCAACAAAACAAACGCGGACGAAACCAGAGAGCGTTCCAGAGATCGTCAGATGGAAGGGCTGAAGATGCCGCCGCACTCGCTGGAGGCCGAGCAGTCGGTGTTGGGCGGTTTGATGCTGGATAACGAGCGCTGGGACAACGTGGCGGAGCGCGTGGTCGCCAACGATTTCTTCAGCCGCCCGCACCGCCTGATCTTTACCGAGATGCAGCGTCTGCTGGAGATGAGCAAGCCTATCGACCTCATCACCCTGTCCGAATCGCTCGAACAAAAGGGCGAACTGGACTCGGTCGGCGGCTTCGCCTACCTGGCCGAGCTGTCGAAAAACACCCCGAGCGCCGCCAACATCGGCGCCTACGCCGACATCGTGCGCGAGCGCGCGGTGGTGCGCGAGATGATCTCGGTGGCTAACGAGATCGCCGACGCCGGCTACGATCCGCAGGGGCGCAGCAGCGAAGACCTGCTCGATCTGGCGGAATCCCGCGTCTTCCAAATCGCCGAGAACCGCGCCAGCAAAGACGAAGGTCCGAAGGGCATCGAGCGTATTCTGGAAGACACCGTGTCGCGCATTGAGCAGCTGTATCAGCAGCCGCACGATGGCGTGACCGGGGTCGATACCGGCTATCAAGACCTCAACAAGAAAACCGCGGGCATGCAAAAGTCCGATCTGATCATCGTCGCCGCCCGTCCTTCGATGGGGAAAACCACCTTCGCCATGAACCTGTGCGAAAACGCCGCGATGACCCAGGAAAAACCGGTGCTGATCTTCAGCCTGGAGATGCCCGGTGAGCAGATCATGATGCGTATGCTGGCGTCGCTGTCGCGCGTGGATCAGACGCGCATCCGTACCGGCCAGCTCGACGACGAGGACTGGGCGCGCATTTCCAGCACCATGGGTATCCTGCTGGAGAAGCGCAACATGTACATCGACGACTCCTCCGGCCTGACGCCGACCGAAGTGCGCTCGCGCGCGCGGCGCATTTTCCGCGAGCACGACGGGCTTAGCCTCATCATGATCGACTACCTGCAGCTGATGCGCGTGCCGGCCCTGTCCGACAACCGTACGCTGGAGATCGCCGAGATTTCGCGCTCGCTGAAGGCACTGGCGAAAGAGCTGCAGGTGCCGGTGGTGGCGCTGTCGCAGCTGAACCGAAGCCTGGAGCAGCGCGCCGATAAGCGCCCGGTCAACTCCGACCTGCGTGAGTCCGGCTCTATCGAGCAGGATGCCGACCTGATTATGTTCATCTATCGTGATGAGGTGTATCACGAGAACAGCGATCTGAAAGGGATCGCGGAAATTATTATCGGTAAGCAGCGTAACGGCCCGATCGGCACCGTGCGCCTTACCTTTAACGGCCAGTGGTCGCGTTTCGATAACTACGCGGGGCCACAATACGATGACGAATAATCAGCTAAGGAACTGAAATGAAAGCGGCAACCGCTGTAATCGACCGCCGCGCTCTGCGACATAATCTGCAACAGGTGCGCCGCCAGGCGCCGCAAAGCCGCCTGATTGCCGTTGTGAAAGCAAACGCTTATGGACATGGCCTGCTGGAAACAGCACATACCCTGCAAGACGCCGACTGCTACGGCGTGGCGCGCATCGGCGAAGCGCTGATGCTGCGCTCCGGCGGCATCGTCAAACCGATCCTGCTGCTGGAAGGTTTCTTCTGTGCCGAAGATCTGCCGGTGCTGGTGGCGAACAACATCGAAACCGCGGTACACAGCATCGAACAGCTCGAAGCCCTGGAGCAGGCCGAGCTGGCGCGCCCGGTGCCGGTGTGGATGAAGCTCGATACCGGCATGCATCGGCTGGGGGTGCGCCCCGAACAGGCGGAAGCGTTTTATCAGCGCCTGTGCGCCTGCCGCAACGTGGCGCAGCCGGTCAATATCATGAGCCACTTCAGCCGCGCCGATGAGCCGGAATCCGACGCCACCCTGAAACAGATCGCCTGCTTCGAGCAGTTCGCGCGCGGCAAACCGGGCCAACGCTCGGTCGCCGCGTCCGGCGGCACGTTGCTGTGGCCGGATGCCCACAACGAGTGGGTGCGTCCCGGCATTATTCTGTACGGCGTGTCGCCGCTGGATAACGGCAGCGGCGCCGAGCATGGGCTGCAGCCGGCGATGACGCTGAAGTCCAGCCTGATCGCGGTACGCGAGCACAAGGCCGGCGAAGCGGTCGGCTATGGCGGCACCTGGGTAAGCCCGCGCGATACCCGGCTGGGCGTGGTGGCGATGGGATACGGCGACGGCTACCCGCGCAGCGCGCCGACCGGTACGCCGATCCTGATCAACGGCCGCGAAGTGCCGATCGTCGGCCGGGTGTCGATGGACATGATTTCGGTCGATCTCGGGCCGGACGCCGCCGATAAGGTGGGGGATGAAGCGGTGCTGTGGGGCCAGACGCTGCCGGTCGAGCGCATCGCCGCCTGCACCGGCATCAGCGCTTACGAACTTATCACCAAGCTCACGCAGCGCGTGGCGATGGAATACATCGGCGACTGATGCGCAGCAGGGGCCGACGCGCGTCGGCCCCGTTTCTCAGCGGGTTACTTCTTTACCGCCAACCACTTATCGATAATCTTCTGATACTCGCCGGTCGCCTTGGCCAGGTGCAGCCACTGATCCACATACAGTTTCCAGCTCAAATCGTCGCGCGGCAGCATGTAAGCCTTCTCGCCGTACTGCATCGGTTTGCTCGGATTCACCGCGCACAGCTTCGGATAGCGCTTCTGCTGGTACAGCGCCTCGGAGGCGTCGGTGATCATCACGTCCGCCTTGCGGTCTACCAACAGCTGGAAAATGCTCATGTTGTCGTGCGTCAGCGTCAGCTTGGCCTTCGGCAGATAGGCGTGCACGAAGGCTTCGTTGGTGCCGCCCGCCGGCTCCAGCAGGCGCACCGACGGTTTGTTGATCTGCTCGAGAGTGCGGTATTTCTTCACGTCGGTGCAGCGCACCAGCGGGATTTTGCCGTCGGTATCCAGCTTGTCGGCGAAGAACACCTGCTTTTGCCGCTCCAGCGTGACGGAGATGCCGCCCATCGCGATATCGCACTTGCCGGAGGTGAAGTCCGGCGTCAGGGTTTTCCAGCTGGTTTTCACCCACTTCACTTTGGCGCCCAGGCTCTTGGCCAGCGACTCCGCCATATCGATGTCGATGCCTTCATAGCCGCCGTCTTCCTTGAGGAAGGTATAGGGCTTGTAGTCGCCGGTGGTGCAGACCTCCAGGGTCTTTTGCTGCAGCACCTTGTCCAGGTGGGATTGCGCGCCGGCGCCGCCGGCGGCGAGCAGCAGCGCGAGAGGGAGTAGCTTTTTCATCTGGCGTCCTTTTTATACATTCGTGGTTTTATGCGTTACTTCGCCGTTAATTGTCGTTTACCTGCATGAGTTAGCCGTTTTTTATGCCGCTTACCGGCGAAAACGCCGGGCGTTGCTGCTGTACGCGATTTAAGCGCTAGGGTGTGACGTCGGCAACGGTAAAAAAACTGGTAGGCTGTAACGTCAACATTTATTAACACAGTTTACAGGTGGCTATGTACAACATTGACGATTTTGATATGAAAATCCTGACGCTGTTACAGGCCAACGGCCGTCTGACCAATCAGGAACTGAGCGAGCTGGTCGGGCTCTCCGCCTCCCAATGTTCGCGGCGGCGCATCAGCCTGGAGCAGGCGCAGCTGATCCGCGGCTACCACGCGCGGCTGGCGCCGGAGGCGGTCGGCCTGGGGCTGGTAGGGCTGATCGAAGTTAGCCTGATCACGCACGCGCAGGAGCAGATCGATAGCTTTCATCAGATGCTGGAGGAGGTGGACGCGATCCTCGACGCTTACAAGACCACCGGCGACGCCGATTACCTGCTGAAAGTGGCGGTGGCGGACCTGCCGGCGCTGAGCGAGTTCATCAGCCAGACGCTGTCGCCGCACAAAAGCGTGGCGCATATCAAAACGGCGGTGGTGCTCAATCGCATCAAGGAAAACGGTTTGTTGCCGGTGGCGAGATAAAGCTAAAACCGAATGCGGTTTTCCGTCTATATTAGGAACGTAACGCTGTGCCCAAACCACAATAAATAAACCAGGAGAAAACCCCCGTGTTCCAGAACGTTGACGCCTATGCCGGCGATCCCATTCTGTCGCTGATGGAAAAATTCAAACAAGACCCGCGCGCGCACAAGGTGAACCTGAGTATCGGCCTGTACTACGATGCGCAGGGCATCATCCCGCAGATGCGGGCGGTCGCCGCGGCGCAAGCGCAGTTGAACAGCGTCGAGCACGGCGCCTCGGTATACCTGCCGATGGAAGGGCTGCAACCCTACCGTTCCGCCATCCAGCAGCTGCTGTTCGGCGCGCAGCACCCGATGCTGCAGCAGGGGCGCATCGCCACCATTCAGACCGTCGGCGGTTCCGGCGCGCTGAAAGTGGGCGCCGACTTCCTGAAAAGCTACTTCCCGGATTCGCAGGTGTGGGTCAGCGATCCGACTTGGGAAAACCATGTCGCCATCTTCAGCGGCGCCGGTTTCAAGGTGAATACCTACCCGTATTTCGACAGCGAAAGCCTGGGCGTGAAGTTTGACGCCATGCTCGCTGCGCTGAAACAGCTGCCGAAGCACAGCATCGCGCTGCTGCACCCGTGCTGCCACAACCCGACCGGTTCCGACCTGACCCCTGCCCAGTGGGATGAGGTGGTCAAGGTGATCGCCGAGCGTGAAATCATTCCGTTCCTCGACATTGCCTATCAGGGCTTCGGCGGCGGCATGGAGCAGGATGCCTACGCCATTCGCGCCATCGCGGCGGCCGGCCTGCCGTGCCTGGTGAGCAACTCGTTCTCGAAGATCTTCTCGCTGTACGGCGAGCGCGTCGGCGGCCTGTCGGTGGTGTGCGAAAGCGAAGAGGCGGCCGGGCGCGTGCTGGGCCAGCTGAAGGCCACCGTGCGCCGCAACTACTCGAGCCCGCCGAACTTCGGCGCGCAGCTGGTGGCCAAGGTGCTGAACGACGCCCAGCTGAAAACCCAGTGGCTGGACGAAGTGGAGAGCATGCGCACCCGCATTCTCGAGATGCGTCACGCGCTGGTGGACACCCTGAAGAGCGCGCTGCCGCAGCGCAACTTCGATTACCTGCTGGCGCAGCGCGGCATGTTCAGCTACACCGGCTTCAGCGCGGCGCAGGTCGATCGCCTGCGTGAAGAGTTCGGCGTCTACCTGATCCACAGCGGCCGCATGTGCGTGGCCGGCCTGAACCACAACAACGTGCGTCAGGTGGCCGAGGCGTTTGCCGCGGTGCAGTAACGCCTGTTAGTCTGAACGGACGTTCATCGGGGAGCGATAGCGATATCGCTCCTTTTTTATTGCCGGCGCGCCGCCGAAGTTGCCGCAAACCGGAGAGAGAATATACTGATTGAGGGGCGCTCACTCATGTGGCATCAGCAAACGCTAATCCTCAGCGCAAAAGCGCGTGGCTTTCATCTGGTTACCGACGAAATCGTCAACCAGTTAACCCACTTACACCGCCTGCAAACCGGCCTGCTGCATCTGTTGCTGCAGCATACCTCGGCCTCGCTGACGCTCAACGAGAACTGCGATCCCACGGTGCGAGCCGATATGGAGCAGCATTTCCTGCGTCAGGTGCCGGAAAACGCACCCTATCAGCATGACTACGAAGGGCCGGACGACATGCCGGCGCACATCAAATCCTCGCTGCTGGGCGCTTCCCTGACGCTGCCCGTCAGGCACGGGCGGCTGATGTTGGGCACATGGCAGGGCATCTGGCTGGGGGAGCACCGCATCCACGGCGGAGCACGCCGTATTGTGGCCACGTTACAGGGGGAATAACCCAATGAATAACAGTGCATTGCTGGAGTACTGCATGGCGAAGCCGGGCGCGGAACAAAGCGACCAGAACCAGTGGCAGGCCAGCCAGATCAAGGTGGGCGACGTGATGTTCGCCATGGTGTGCGAGGTCGAAGGGCGGCCGGCGCTGGCGGTCAAGTCCAGCCCGGAGCTGGCGGAAAGCCTGCGTGAACACCATCCGGAGATCGTCGCCTGCGATGGCCTGAACAAGGCGCACTGGAACACGGTGTTTCTTGACGGCAACCTGCCGAACTCGCAGTTTTACACGCTGATCGACAGCTCCTATCAGCTGGTGGTGGAAGGCCTACCCGAACACGTGCGCCAGGAACTGCGCGCCTGATTGCCGGGCGGCGGCGCCGCCCGTTTTCTCCTGCTTTTTCATGTTAAAGCGTGATCGTGGTTTTAAGTTGGGAACGTTCCCTTTCTGTTGCCGGGCTAAAGCGGCTACGCTTGGGCATTCAAGAAACGCGGGTAAAATAAGGAGGCCGACATGGCCATCAGCGAAGAAAAGCGCAAGATGATCGCCGGGGAACTGTACGACGCCGGCGATGACCTGCTGCGCAGCGAGCGTCGGCGCGCGCGCCAGCTGACGCATCGCTATAACCACTCCTCGCCGGAAGAGGGCGTGCTGCGCAAACAGTGGCTGGGCGAGCTGCTGGGCGGCTATCAGGGCGGCACCATCGAGCCGACCTTCCGCTGCGACTACGGCTACAACATCTATTTGGGCAAGAACTTCTACGCCAATTTCGACTGCGTGATCCTCGACGTGTGCGAGGTGCATATCGGCGACAACTGCCTGCTGGCGCCGGGCGTGCATATCTACACCGCGACCCATCCGCTGGACGCCGAGACCCGCGTCGGCGGCGCGGAGTTCGGCAAACCGGTCAAGATTGGCGACAACGTGTGGATCGGCGGGCGCGCGGTGATCAATCCGGGGGTGACCATCGGCGACAATGCGGTCGTTGCCTCCGGCGCGGTGGTAACCAAAGACGTGCCGGCCAATTGCGTGGTGGGCGGCAACCCGGCCAGGATCATCAAGCAGCTATAAGAAACGGGCGCCGTTGGGCGCCCGCCGTCATCAGACCCGCAGCGAGTCGATATCCACCACGAAGCGGTACTTCACGTCGCTTTTCAGCATGCGCTCATAGGCTTCATTAATCTGCTGCATCGGGATCAGCTCGATATCCGACGTGATGCCGTGTTGGCCGCAGAAGTCCAGCATCTCTTGCGTTTCCGCGATGCCGCCGATCAGCGAACCGGCGATGCGGCGGCGCTTCATGATCAGATTGAACACCTGCGGCGACGGATGATCGTGCTCCGGCGCGCCGACCAGCGTCAGGGTGCCGTCGCGGCGCAGCAGGTTGAGGAACGGATTCAGATCGTGCTGGGCCGCTACCGTGTTGAGGATGAAGTCGAAGCTGTTGACGTGCTGCGCCATCTCCTCCGGGTTGCGCGAAATCACCACTTCATGCGCGCCAAGACGCTTGGCGTCTTCGATTTTCGACGGCGAGGTGGTGAACAGCACCACGTGCGCGCCCATCGCCCGCGCCAGTTTGACGCCCATGTGCCCCAGCCCGCCGAGCCCGACGATGCCGACTTTTTTGCCTGGCCCCGCGCCCCACTGGCGCAGCGGCGAATAGGTGGTGATGCCGGCGCACAGCAGCGGCGCGACCCCGGCCGGATCGAGATTTTCCGGCACGCGCAGCACGAAGTCCTGATCCACCACCAGATCGGTGGAGTAGCCGCCGTAGGTCACGGCGCCGGTCTGGCGGTCCTGACCGTTATAGGTGCCGGTGAAGCCGTTCTCGCAATACTGCTCCAGCCCCTCATCGCAGCTCGGGCAGCTGCGGCAGGAATCTACCATGCACCCGACGCCGACCAGATCGCCGACCCGGTAACGCGAGACATGGCCACCGACGGCGCTAACGCGGCCGACGATTTCGTGGCCCGGTACCACCGGGTAAATGGTATTGCTCCATTCATTGCGCGCCTGGTGCAGATCCGAATGGCACACGCCGCAGAACAACACCTGAATTTGCACATCGTGCTCGCGCAGGGCGCGCGGTGGGTAATCGAAAGGCACCAGCGCAGACTTCGCGTCATGCGCGGCATAGGCATGGGTAATGTTCATGGTCGCTCCAGTTATCAATGTATGGGGGACAACGCTTGGCCGGCAGCGAGTGCCGGTGAGACGCGGCCTGAGTCAGACAGGGCGGCCGCCGAGGGAACATTGATGATAAAAGCGGTGAGCGCGGAGGGAAATGCCTGAAAATGTCGAAATCTTGCCTGTTTCTGTTTGATTGCAGCGAAACGGGCCGGCGTGCGGGCCGCCTGAGCGACGGCCCGCACGCCGGCGGCACTACGGCTTCAACAGCGGTTTCAGGAAGCGTGCGGTGTGCGATTTTTCACACTCGGCCACGGTTTCCGGCGTGCCGGCCACCAGGATCTCGCCGCCGCCGCTGCCGCCTTCCGGCCCCAGATCGACGATCCAGTCGGCGGTCTTGATCACGTCCAGGTTATGCTCGATGACCACGATGGTGTTGCCCTGATCGCGCAACTGATGCAGCACCGCCAACAGCTGCTGGATATCGGCGAAGTGCAGGCCGGTGGTCGGTTCGTCGAGGATATACAGCGTCTGGCCGGTGCCGCGCTTCGACAGCTCGCGCGCCAGCTTGACGCGCTGCGCCTCACCGCCGGAGAGCGTGGTGGCCGACTGGCCGAGGCGGATGTAGGACAGCCCGACATCCATCAGGGTCTGCAGCTTGCGCGCCAGCGCCGGCACCGCGTCGAAGAACTCGCGCGCTTCTTCGATGGTCATCTCCAGCACTTCGTGGATGCTCTTGCCCTTGTACTTCACTTCCAGCGTTTCGCGGTTATAGCGCTTGCCCTTGCATTGGTCGCACGGCACGTAGATGTCCGGCAGGAAGTGCATCTCGACCTTGATCACCCCGTCGCCCTGGCAGGCTTCACAGCGCCCGCCCTTGACGTTGAAGCTGAAACGGCCCGGCGTATAACCGCGGCTGCGCGATTCCGGCACGCCGGCGAACAGCTCGCGCACCGGGGTGAAGATGCCGGTATAGGTGGCCGGGTTGGAGCGCGGCGTGCGGCCGATCGGGCTCTGATCGATGTCGATCACCTTGTCGAAATGTTCCAGGCCGGTCACTTCGCGGAACGGCGCCGGTTCGGCGATGGTGGCGCCGTTGAGCTGGCGCTGGGCGATCGGGAACAGCGTATCGTTGATCAGCGTCGATTTGCCGGAGCCGGAAACGCCGGTGATGCAGGTAAACAGACCGACCGGCAGCGTCAGCGTCACGTCCTTCAGGTTGTTGCCGCGCGCGCCGCTCAGCTTCAGCACCTTGGTCGGATCGGCCGGCACGCGCTGCGCCGGAATGGCGATCTCGCGCTTGCCGCTGAGGAACTGGCCGGTCAGCGAGTCCGGCTGCGCCATGATGTCGTCGACGGTGCCTTCCGCCACCACCTGGCCGCCGTGCACGCCGGCGCCGGGGCCGATGTCGATCACGTGATCGGCGGCGCGGATGGCGTCTTCGTCATGCTCCACCACGATCACCGTATTGCCGAGGTTGCGCAGGTGGATCAGCGTTTCCAGCAGGCGCTCGTTGTCGCGTTGGTGCAGGCCGATCGACGGCTCGTCCAGCACGTACATCACGCCCACCAGGCCGGCGCCGATCTGGCTGGCCAAACGAATACGCTGCGCTTCGCCGCCGGAGAGCGTCTCCGCCGAGCGGGACAGCGACAGGTAGTTCAGGCCGACGTTCACCAGGAATTTCAGGCGATCGCCGATCTCTTTCAGCACTTTTTCGGCGATCTTGGCGCGTTGGCCGCTGAGCTTCATGTTCTGGAAGAAGGTCATCGCATGGCCGATGCTCAGATCGGAAATCTCCGGCAGCGTGGTATCTTCGACGAACACGTTGCGCGCTTCTTCGCGCAGGCGGGTGCCGTGGCACGAGGCGCAAGGGCGGTTGCTGATGAACTTCGCCAATTCTTCGCGCACCGCGCTGGATTCGGTCTCTTTATAGCGGCGCTCCATGTTGTGCAGCACGCCTTCGAACGGATGACGGCGCACGGTGGTATCACCGCGATCGTTGATGTATTTGAATTCGATCGACTCTTTGCCGGAGCCGCTCAGCACCGCCTTCTGCACGTCGGCGCTCAGGGTGTTGAACGGCGCTTCGACGTCGAACTCATAGTGCTCCGCCAGCGAACGCAGCATCTGGAAGTAATAGAAGTTGCGGCGATCCCAGCCGCGGATCGCGCCGCCGGCCAGCGACAGCTCGGGGTTTTGCACCACGCGATCCGGATCGAAGAACTGCTGCACGCCCAGGCCGTCGCAGGTCGGGCAGGCACCAGCCGGGTTGTTGAAGGAAAACAGGCGCGGTTCCAGCTCGCGCATGCTGTAGCCGCAGATCGGGCAGGCGAAGTTGGCGGAGAACAGCAGCTCGTCCGCTTTCTCGTCGTCCATATCCGCCACCACCGCGGTGCCGCCGGACAGCTCCAGCGCGGTTTCGAACGATTCGGCCAAGCGCTGCGCCATGTCCTCGCGCACCTTGAACCGGTCGACCACCACTTCGATGGTGTGTTTCTTCTGCAGCTCCAGCTTCGGCGGATCGGACAGATCGCACACTTCACCGTCGATGCGCGCGCGGATATAGCCCTGGGCGGCCAGGTTTTCCAGCGTTTTGGTGTGTTCGCCCTTGCGGTCTTTCACCACCGGCGCCAGCAGCATCAGGCGCTTGCCTTCCGGCTGGCTCAGCACGTTATCGACCATCTGGCTGACGGTTTGCGCCGCCAGCGGCACATGGTGATCCGGGCAGCGCGGCTCGCCGACGCGGGCGAACAGCAGGCGCAGGTAGTCGTGGATTTCGGTGATGGTGCCGACCGTGGATCGCGGGTTGTGCGAGGTGGATTTCTGCTCGATGGAGATCGCCGGCGACAGGCCCTCGATATGATCGACGTCCGGTTTTTCCATCAGCGACAGGAACTGGCGCGCATAGGCGGAGAGCGATTCGACGTAGCGGCGTTGCCCTTCGGCATACAGCGTATCGAAAGCCAGCGATGACTTGCCGGAACCGGACAGGCCGGTGACGACGATCAGTTTGTCACGCGGGATAATCAGGTTGATGTTTTTCAGATTATGGGTTCGAGCACCACGAACTTCGATATTGTCCATTTACACTTCCCGTCTTGATGATACACCGCGCCTGTCGCGATTTTTGCGGGGGATTTTGTGATGGATCTCGCAAAAAACCGGCACAGCCAGGTCGAAACGCATAATTATGACACAAAAAAACCTGAATGAATATCCAGTATGCGAATGCAAACAAGGTCGATCGAAAAGACAATTCTGGAATGCAATTCGCACTTATCAACACGGGTGTGGTTTCGCACTCAGCGTGGTAAACTGACGCGTTTATACTGTGTAGAAATCAATCATCGGGAGAAGTGCTCATGGCCAGCAGAGGCGTAAACAAAGTAATTCTGGTCGGGAATCTGGGTCAGGATCCAGAAGTCCGTTACATGCCGAACGGCGGCGCAGTGGCCAACATTACCCTGGCGACCTCCGAAAGCTGGCGTGACAAGGCGACCGGCGAACAGAAAGAGAAGACCGAGTGGCACCGCGTCGTGCTGTTCGGCAAACTGGCCGAAGTGGCGGGCGAATACCTGCGTAAAGGCTCTCAGGTCTACATCGAAGGCTCCCTGCAGACCCGTAAATGGCAGGATCAGAGCGGCCAGGATCGCTACACCACCGAGATCGTGGTTAACGTCGGCGGCACCATGCAGATGCTGGGCGGCCGTCAGGGCGGCGGCGCACCGGCCGGTCAATCTGCCGGCGGCCAGGGCGGTTGGGGCCAGCCTCAGCAGCCACAGGGCGGCAACCAGTTCAGCGGCGGCCAGCAGCAGTCGCGCCCGGCGCAGAACAGCGCTCCGGCGGCCAGCAGCAACGAACCGCCAATGGATTTCGACGACGATATCCCGTTCTGATATCCGGCCGTTTGCAGCCAAAAAAAAGCCCCTTCACGGGGCTTTTTGCATTTCAGGGATGGTTACGCCGAGAAGCCGCCGTCGATGCTCAGGCTGGCGCCGGTGATATAACCCGCCTGCGGGCCGGCGAGGTAGGCGACGAAGCCGGCGATCTCTTCATCTTTGCCGTAGCGGCCGATCGCCATCAGCTGCTTGAGCTGCTCGGCGAACTCACCGGCGTCCGGGTTCATCTCGGTGTCTACCGGGCCGGGCTGCACGTTATTGACGGTGATGCCGTGCGGGCCGAGATCGCGCGCCATGCCTTTGGTCAGGCCGACCAGCGCCGATTTGCTCATCGCATACACAGCCGCGCCGCCGAACGGCACGCGCTCGGCGTTGGTGCTGCCGATGTGAATGATGCGGCCGCCGTCGTTCATGTGGCGCGCCGCTTCCTGACTGGCGACGAACACGCTGCGCACGTTGACCGCCAGCATGCGATCCAGATCGTCCAGCGCCAGCTCCTCGGTGCTGCCCAGCGTAAACACCCCGGCATTGTTCACCAGAATATCCAAGTTGCCGAACTGGCTGACCGCCTGGCGCACCGCCTGCTGCAGCGCCGCCGCATCGGCGCTGTCGGCCTTGATGGCGAGGGCTTTGCCGCCGGCGGCGGTAACGGCGCTTGCCACCGCTTCGGCGCGATCGGCCGAGGCGGCGTAGGTAAAGGCGACCGCGGCCCCTTCGCTCGCCAACCGTTTCACGATGGCGGCGCCGATGCCGCGTGAGCCGCCCTGGACGAACGCGACTTTGCCATGCAGAGGGTGTGCTGTGGTCATGTTATTTCTCCAAAGTGGGTGAGGGTAAGGCGTTATTCCCAGTATCGGTGAAATGTCTGGCGGCCACTGTTCACAAAGAGCTTTGCCTGCCCACAACGAGAAAAGCCCCTTGCGGGGCTTCTTTCTTCCGTCGGTTGGCTGTTCGACGATCAGTTGAAGATTTCTGCGGTGCCGTACAGTTTGTTCTGGCCGCCGGCGGCGACGATGCGGTATGAGCTGGCGCCCGACGCAGCGGCTTTGCTGGCCAGTTCGCTTTCCAGCGCGCTCAGGTTGCTGGCGCCGCTAACGGAGACTACGCCGATTTTCTGGGCGTCTGCAGCGGGTTGGCTGGACGGCAGGTCAGCGGCGAAGGTAGCGAAAGAAGCGGTAGCCAGCAGCGCAGCGGTAGCAAAAATTTTGACGTTTTTCATGATGTATTCCTCAGCGTATTGATTGGATGAGAGCCCGTTGTCTCTCGATGTGTTAAATAGTAGTGCGGCAGGCTGGAATAAAAAATCGGAGAGTTTTGAGTATCTCTGTCAAATAAACTGATTGTTTTTTCATCCGCTGGCGCGCGGTAAAAATCGCCACTACCCTTTACAGACGATCCTTAACCGGAGAAGCGTAATGACGGTAAACGCATTTATCGGCAGCTGGGCGCTGGTGTCCTCGGCATTTGAGAACCAGGACGGCGAGCTGAATTACCCGCTGGGCGAGCAGGTGCTGGGGCGCATCCATTATGAGGCCAACGGCACGATGGCGGCGCAGCTTTACAGCGCCGTGCGGCCGCGTTTCGCCGCCGACGATTTGGCGCAGGGATCCGAGCGGGAGATCCGCGCCGCCTTCATCAATATGATTTGCTACTTCGGCCGCTATCAGGTGGAGGAAAGCGAGCAGCGGGTGGTGCATCAGGTCGAAGGCTGCTCGTTCCCCAACTGGGTAGGCAGCCGTCAGGTGCGTTTTTACGCTTTCAGCGGCGATCGGCTGACGTTGCGCACGGTGCCCTTGCAGCTCGGCAACGGCGTGCAGGTGGGCGAACTGGTGTGGCAGCGGACAGGAGCTTCTTTATGATCATTGTTCATCATCTCAATCATTCGCGCTCGCAGCGCATTCTGTGGTTTCTGGAAGAGCTGGGCGTGCCCTATCAGGTGCAACGCTACGAACGCGATCCGCAGACCATGCTGGCGCCGGCGGCGCTGAAAAAGATCCACCCGCTGGGCAAATCACCGGTGATCGTCGACGGCGATCTGACGCTGGCGGAATCCGGCGCCATCATCGAATACCTGCAGGAAGCCTATGACGTGCAAGGGATGTTCATGCCGACCGACTTCCACGCGCGCCAGCAATACCGCTACTGGCTGCACTACGCCGAAGGATCGCTGATGCCGCTGTTGGTGATGAAACTGGTGTTCAGCCGCCTCGGCCAGCCGCCGATCCCCTGGCTGCTGCGGCCGGTGGCCGGCGCGATCGGCAAGGGCGTGCAGCGCGAATATCTCGACAAGCAGATTGCGCCGCACTGCGAGTATCTCGAGCAGCACCTGAACAAGGGCAGCTGGTTCGTCGGCAACGACTTCAGCGCGGCGGACATACAGATGAGCTTCCCGCTGGAGGCGATGGCGGCGCGCGGCGCGTTGGATGATTGCCCGAAACTGCGCGGTTTTCTGCAGCGCATTCACGCCCGGCCCGCCTACCAGCGGGCGTTGGAGCAGGGCGGCCCTTACGACCTGCTGAGTTAACCGGATGGGCTATACTCGATGGGGTCATTCTTCATCGGAGGTAGCCCATGGCTACGCAAATCTTCGTTAACCTGCCCGTACGCGATCTGCCCGCCTCGATGGCGTTTTTCACCCGCCTGGGTTTCACTTTCAACCCGCAATTTACCGATGACACCGCCGCGTGCATGGTGGTCAGCGACACGATTTACGTGATGCTGCTGACCCATGACAAATTCAGGGGGTTTACCCCGAACCCGATCGGCGACGCCAAACAGGCCACCGAAGTGCTGGTGTGCCTGTCGCAGCCCAGCCGGGCGGCGGTGGACGAACTGGTGCGCAAGGCGGTCGCCGGCGGCGGCAACACCTACCACCCGCCGCGGGACTACGGCGTGATGTACGGCCACGGTTTTCAGGATCTGGACGGCCATATCTGGGAATTGATGTATATGGATCCCGCGGCGGCGCAGGCGCAATAACCCCGCCGTGACGGAATTCGCCGGGGCGCTCGTCGCCCCGGTTTTATCGTGCAGGCGCCATTTTCGCCGCTTTCTGCATAAATTGCCGCGATCTTTAGTTGATTAGACGCTAGGGAAGGCAGGATAATCGTTTGCCTTGAATAAACCACCATAAATCACCCGTACCGCGCGCTGCGAGTTAAACGTTTGCCTTGGTGCGCATCGCCGTTGGCGCTGCGACGGAAGGGCACGGATGCGGAACGTGACGTAAACGATTACGTGACGATCGGGCGCGGGCGAGATTACAGGCCTGCTGCGACGGGCCGATTCATGAAACACAGGGGAAGTAACCTATGTCGAACTCTCAAGCGAACCACGCCGCAAAACCAACCGGCGGGCTTGATGGCTATTTTAAAATTTCCGCGCGCGGCAGCAGCGTGCGCCAGGAGGTGGTGGCGGGGCTGACCACCTTCCTGGCGATGGTGTACTCGGTGATCGTGGTGCCGAGCATGCTGGGCAAAGCGGGCTTCCCGCCGGCGGCGGTGTTTGTCTCCACTTGCCTGGTGGCCGGTCTGGGCTCGCTGCTGATGGGGCTGTGGGCTAACCTGCCGATGGCGATCGGCTGTGCGATCTCGTTGACCGCCTTCACCGCCTTCAGCCTGGTGCTGGGCCAGCACATCAGCATTCCGGTGGCGCTGGGCGCGGTGTTCCTGATGGGCGTACTGTTTACCATTATCTCGGTCACCGGTATCCGCGCCTGGATCCTGCGCAACCTGCCGATGGGCGTGGCGCACGGCACCGGCATCGGTATCGGTCTGTTCCTGCTGCTGATCGCCGCCAACGGCGTCGGCCTGGTGGTGAAGAATCCTCTGGATGGCCTGCCGGTGGCGCTCGGCGCGTTCACCTCCTTCCCGGTGGTAATGACGCTGGTCGGCCTGGCGGTGATCTTCGGCCTGGAAAAACTGCGCGTGCCCGGCGGCATTTTGCTGGTGATCATCGCCATTTCCATCATCGGCCTGATCTTCGACCCGGCGGTGAAATACCAGGGGCTGTTCGCCATGCCGAGCCTGGCGGACGCGGACGGCAAATCGTTGATCTTCAGCCTGGATATCATGGGCGCGTTGCAGCCGGTGGTGTTGCCGAGCGTGCTGGCGCTGGTGATGACCGCGGTGTTCGACGCCACCGGCACCATCCGCGCGGTGGCCGGGCAGGCCAACCTGCTGGATAAAGACGGGCAGATCATCAACGGCGGCAAGGCGCTGACCTCGGATTCCCTGAGCAGCATCTTCTCCGGCCTGGTGGGCGCCGCGCCCGCCGCGGTCTACATCGAATCCGCCGCCGGCACCGCCGCGGGCGGCAAGACCGGCCTGACCGCCACCGTGGTCGGCATCCTGTTCCTGCTGATCCTGTTCCTGTCGCCGCTGGCCTATCTGGTGCCGGTCTATGCCACTGCACCGGCGCTGATGTACGTCGGCCTGCTGATGCTGAGCAACGTCACCAAGCTGGACTTCAACGACTTCGTCGACGCGATGGCCGGCCTGCTGTGCGCGGTGTTCATCGTGCTGACCTGCAACATCGTTACCGGCATCATGCTGGGCTTCAGCTCGCTGGTCATCGGCCGCATCTTCTCCGGCGAATGGCGCAAGCTGAACATCGGCACCGTGCTGATCGCCGTGGCGCTGGTGGCGTTCTACGCCGGCGGCTGGGCGATCTAAGCCCTCGGGTTTCCCTCGCCCGGCGGGCGAGGGAAGCTGTCACGGCAATTCCCTTCTTAAGATAAGTCTTCTTCTGCTCTGCACCGCGTTTTGAAAGGCACAACAAGCTTTAACGGCTGTAAAAAAAGTGATCTACTATCGGGACCAACGCAGGCCCTGAGCCGATGTCGTCTGAATCGTAGAGTCTAAGGAAAGCATGGAAATCTTTTTTACAATCCTCATTTTGATCCTGGTGGTCTCCCTGTCCGGGGTGGTGACGCGCATGTTGCCGTTCCAGGTGCCGCTGCCGCTGATGCAAATCGCCATCGGGGCCCTGTTGGCCTGGCCGCATTTCGGGCTGCACGTCGACTTTGATCCCGAACTGTTCCTGGTGCTGTTCATTCCGCCGCTGCTGTTCGCCGACGGCTGGAAAACGCCGACGCGCGAATTCCTGCACCACGGGCGTGAAATTCTCGGCCTGGCGCTGGTGCTGGTGCTGATCACCGTGGTCGGTGTCGGTTATCTGATCTACGCCATGGTGCCGGGCATTCCGCTGGTGGCAGCCTTCGCGCTGGCGGCGGTGCTGTCGCCGACCGATGCCGTGGCGCTGTCCGGCATCGTCGGCAAAGGGCGCATTCCCAAGCCGATCATGGGCGTGCTCGAGGGCGAGGCGCTGATGAACGACGCGTCCGGCCTGGTGTCGCTCAAGTTCGCCATCGCGGTGGCGATGGGCACCATGGTGTTCACCGTGGGCGGCGCAACCCTCGAGTTTCTCAAAGTGGCGATCGGCGGCCTGCTGGCCGGCGTGGCGGTCACCTGGACCTACAGTAAATCGCTGCGGGTGATGAGCCGCTGGAGCGGCGACGATCCGGCGACCCAGATCGTGTTCCTGCTGCTGCTGCCGTTCGCTTCTTACCTGATCGCCGAACATATCGGCGTTTCCGGCATCCTGGCGGCGGTAGCGGCGGGGATGACCATCAGCCAATCCGGCGTGATCCGCAACGCGCCGCTGGCGATGCGCCTGCGCGCCAACAGCGTATGGGCGATGCTGGAATTCGTGTTCAACGGCATGGTGTTCATCATGTTGGGCCTGCAGCTGCCGGGCATTCTTGAGACCTCCATCCTGCAGGCGGAGCTGGATCCGACCATCCAGACCTGGTACCTGTTCGCCGACGTGGCCACCATCTACGCCGCGCTGCTGGTGCTGCGTTTCACCTGGCTGTGGGTAATGAAGAAGGCCAGCAACCGCTTTATGAAAAAGCGCCCGCTGCAGTTCGGCGACTACAGCACGCGTGAGCTGTGGGTGGCGTCGTTCGCCGGGGTGCGCGGGGCGATTACCCTGGCCGGTGTGCTGTCGATACCGCTGTTGCTGAGCGACGGCACCGCCTTCCCGGCGCGCTATCAGTTGGTGTTTATCGCCGCCGGGGTGATCCTGCTGTCGTTGATCGTCGGCGTGCTGGCATTGCCGCTGCTGCTGCGCGGCGTGCAGGTGGCCGACAAGAGCGCCAGCAAGCAGGAAGAACGCATGGCGATCGCCATGGCGGCCGAAGTGGCGATCGAGAGCGTGAATAAAATGGAAGAGCGCCTGGTTGCCGATACCGAAGAGAACCTCGATCCGCAGGTGTTGAAAGAGGTCAGCTCGCGGGTGACGGGCATGCTGCGGCGGCGTATCGCCTCGAAAGACGACATCGAGAATGCGCTGGCGATGGAAAACCTCGAGCGGCGTTTCCGCCTGACGGCGCTGCGTGCCGAACGCGGCGAGCTGTACCATCTGCGCGCCACGCAGAAAATCAGCAACGAGACGCTGCAAAAACTGCTGCACGATCTCGACTTGCTCGAAGCGCTGCTGATCGAACGAGAAGGGTAAGCTCCAGAAGAGGAATAAACGTTTCCTCTTTATTTCTGTCCTGAAGGGCCGCCTGTGCGGCCCTTGTTTTTTGGCTACTTGAGCGGCGGCCAGTAGTCGCGGCAGCAGGCGATCCAGGCCTGCGCGCTGTGCGACAGGTAGCTGCCCTGGCGCCAGATCAGGCCGATTTTCCACTCCATGCGTGGCTCCAGCGGCAGCCAGACCAGGTTTTCCTTGTCCAGCCAGCGGCAGACCGGCTCCGGCAGCATGGCGATGCCCACGCCGGCCTGCACCATCGAGGCGAGGAAATCCCATTGGCCGCTGCGCACCGCGATTTGCGGTTCAAAACCGGCCTGGCGAAACGCCTTCATCAACATCTTGTACAGCGCAAAGTCTTCGTTATAAATCAGGATCGGGCTGTCGGCCAATTCGGCGATATTGATGCGGGTGCGGTTGAGCCACTGCGGCGTGCGCGGCGCCACCACGCACATCGGGTGGCCCAGCAGCGGCAGAAAGGTCAGCGGCTGTTCCGAATCGAAGGGCAGCACCGTCATCGCCAGATCCAGTTCGCCGGACATCACCGCCTGTTCGACCGACAGCCCGCCCAGCTCGGAAATTTTCAATTCGATGCCGGGATAGGTCTGGCGAAAGCGGCGGATCAGATCGGCGATCTGCCTGCCCACCATCGGCGGAATGCCCAGCCGCAGCACGCCTTTTTTCACCGAGCTGATGTCTTCCAGCTCCGCCTCCAGCTGGCGGAATTCGTCGAGGATCGTCAGGCCGCGCTGATACACCGCCTGGCCGCTGTCGGTCAGGCGCAGTTTGCGGCCTTCGCGGATCAGCAGCGTGCATTCCAGCTCCTCTTCCAGATGCCGCAGCATCTTGCTGATGGTGGGCTGGGTGACGAACAGTTTTTCCGCGGCGCGGGTGAAGCTTTGCTGGCGCACCACTTCAACGAAGTAGCGCAGGGTGCGGACATCCACGTTAGGGGCCTCCTTGAGGGCGCTACCGGCGGGAAACTATTCCCGGCCGGCATGATGTCGATAATTTTAATTCATTTCAGGCGTGGTTTCCCGGCTGCGTATACTGTAGGCCGTCAATTTATTGTTTGAGGTCATCTTTCATGTCTCTGGCGTTACGCCGCGTTGCCCCCTCCCTGCTGACCCGTTTGCAGGTGCCGATTCAGGTGGCGTTGTATGCGGCGCTGTTCCTGATCGCCGATCGCCTGGTGCAACAATTCCACCTGCCGCTCCCCGCCAATATCGTCGGCATGCTGATGCTGCTGGCGCTGATCCTGCTGCGCATTCTGCCGCTGAGCTGGGTCAAGGCCGGTTCCCGCTGGCTGCTGGCGGAAATGCTGCTGTTCTTCGTGCCGGCGGTGGTGGCGGTGGTCAACTACGCCCAACTGCTGATGGTCGAGGGCTGGAAAATCTTTCTGGTGATCGCGGTCAGCACCATGCTGACGCTGGGCGCCACCGGGCTGGTGGTGGACAGGGTGTATCGGCTGGAGATTTGGCTGCAGCGGCGGAAGCAGCGCCATGAATGATTTTATCCTCAGCCTGGCCTGCTTCCTGGCGACGCTGGCGCTTTACTTCGCCAACAAGAAGCTGTACCGCCGCCGCCGCACGTTGCTGCTGATGCCGCTGGTGTTGACGCCGATGATCCTGGTGCTGCTGCTGGTGGTCACTCATATCTCTTATCAGGACTACATCGGCGAAACCCACTGGCTGCTGTGGC
The DNA here is from genome assembly GCF_040280225.1 of Serratia sp. SM04. Classification (NCBI taxonomy): domain Bacteria; kingdom Pseudomonadati; phylum Pseudomonadota; class Gammaproteobacteria; order Enterobacterales; family Yersiniaceae; genus Serratia; species Serratia sp. SM04. The sequence goes on from NZ_JBEOQT010000001.1 coordinate 83,153, forward strand.
TGCTGGGGCCGGCGACCATCGCCTTTGCGGTGCCGGTGTACGAGAATTTGCATATCATCCGCCGCCACTGGCTGTCGCTGACCGCCGGGGTAACGACGGCGGTGCTGGTGGCGGTGTACAGCTCGGTGTGGCTGGCGCGCCTGCTGACGCTACCGGAAGAGGTGCAGCGCAGCCTGGCGGTGCGTTCGATTACCACGCCGTTCGCGCTGGAGGCCGCCAAACAGATGGGCGGGCAGCCGGATCTGGTGGCGCTGTTCGTGGTGATCACCGGGGTGTTCGGCATGGCGGTGGGCGACATTCTGTTTCTGCGGCTGGCGGTGCGCAGCCGCCTGGCCAAGGGAGCCGGGTTTGGCGCCTCGTCACACGGCGCCGGCACCGCCCGCGCTTATGAACTGGGGCCGCAGGAGGGCGTGGTGTCGAGCCTGGTGATGATGTTGGCCGGCATTATCACGGTGGTGGCCGCGCCGCTGATCGGTCGGCTGATGTGGTAAGACCTCTCGGGGCGGGCTCTGCCGCCCCGTTTTACGTTGTCTGGCATTGGGAACGATGCCGTTGATTGACGCCCGAAAAAACGAAGAAATTTTTCAGCATAATTTTTCCCATCGTTATAACAAAAAACGATAGATGCGCCGCGAGCAAAATTGCCGTTCATTTTAAATGCCAATGAATTAATTAAATAATAAATTATTATCATAAAAACAATAAAGTATAACTTATTGATATGGAGAGGCTCTTATCGTAAGCATTGCTGCACATTAACTGCGGTGAATAATACAAAAGAATATGAGTTCCTCTCTAATTATCTCAGATTAATACAAGCGGAATACGCTCGTCATCCCTGAGTAATATCGGGGAAATAAAATAGTCATTTATTCCCTTTCGCACATTTAGCCAAAAAAAATATCCTCTCCTATACTTCACAGCTCAACAAATTGAGGCACAGGGGGAACCTCTGGATTAACCACTTCATCCTTTCTTAGTTGGGGGGAGACTCAACTTTTCTACGGTTTTTTTATTCTGACCTGAACTGTCGGACGGCCAGGCTTTGCCTAAATCCGGACGGTCCCTTTCATTAACGTAATGAAAACGTGCTAGAGAATATTATGAACAAACAAACTGATGTGAAGAGTGGGGAATTCCGTACGGGTGCTCAGGCCGCGGCGGAGAAAGTCGAACTGCATGAAATGACTATCGCCCAGCGTGAACTCTGGCTGGGGGAAAACATTTCCAAAGAGTTGTCGTTCAATATCTGGGGCTATGGGCAGGTTGACGGGCCTCTCGACGTTAAGCTGCTGCGGCAAGCCATCGATGCTATCGTGGAAGAAACGCCGGCTCTGCAAGCGCATTTTGTGGAAAAAGACGGTGAGCTTTATCAATACCGCGCGCCACGCACACATGAGCCGCTGTTCACACTCGATCTCAGTAAGGAACCCGATCCCCTGCAGGCGGCCAGGCGCTGGATGGTGGCGGATGCGGCGCTGCCGCGCCGCGCCACGGGAGAGGAACCTTTTAGTTTTTATGTGATTACGCTCGCTCCGCAGCGCTATGTCCTCTATCGGCGTTTCCACCATATGATCACCGACGGCCGCAGTGCCGAGGAAGTGATGCGGCGCATCGCGGCTTACTATAACGCGCTGGCGTCCGGCGGCGTCATCCCTGAATTCGCCAACTGCAATTTCTCTCTGCTTTATGAAAACGACATCAAATACCGCGACTCCTCACGCTTTTCTTCCGATCAGGTTTTTTGGCGGGAATATACTGCCGCTGCGCCGCAGAGTTTGTCGCGTAGAGCCATATTGACCCCGGACGCCGCGATGAACCGCAACACGCAGCTGCTGGAAAAAGAGGCATTGGATCAGCTGCAGCAACAAGCTGACAATATCGGCGTACACCGCGCACATATATTGGCCGCCGCCGTAGCATTATGTTTCTACAGCCTGACCGGCAGTGAATATCTTAATTTCAGCATGCCGGTGACCGGAACGAGAGAACGAAACAGTATTGGTATGACCTCTAACGTTGTCCCTTTGATTATCAAGGTTGAACCCCAGCTGAGTCTGGCCGAATTTATCCAAAAGGTCGCAGCCGAAATAGCAAAAGTGGTTCGTCATCAATTATATCGTGGGGAGGACATTCGGCGTGACAATGGCGCGACGGATTCCGCCTGGTTTGGCCCTTCAATTAACATTGTTTCTTTCGACCACGGCGATCCTTTCTGGGGATGCCGCACCCGTTGGTATTATGGCGGGAATATTCCGTCCGGCGATCTACAGATTATGCTGTATGAAGACCAGCAGGCGAATGAGCTGGATGTCACTTTTTCTGACGCCGATTATGCAAATTCATTAGGCGATCTGGATATTTTGCAGCGCCGTTTCCAGTTTATTTTACGGGCGCTGAACGCATCAACGGCGGGGACGATCGAGGCGTTGGATCGGCAAGTGGCGGCGCTGGCGGATACCGATGCCGGCGGCAGCTTTTACACCAACCGTCGGCAACCGCCTGCTGGCGGCATCATTCGTTGGGATCGCCCGGCTGAGGCGCTGCAGCGCCTGGTGAGCTCGTTGAGCCATGGCGCGGGATGCGCGGCGAAGATGCTGCTGGCGGAGCGCGTGTTGGGCGTGACGGCGCTGCAGGCGATGAGCGATGAACGGCAGGCCGAACCCGGTACCCTGCTGCACGTCGAGGCCGACGGCTGGGTAATTGCCGCGAACCCCGGCGTGGTGCGCGTCGGGCCGTTCTTGCGCGCCGACGGCTCGGCTCAGCCAGGCGATGCGCTGGCGCAGGCCTGCGGCCTGTCTGTCGGCTCGGTCTTGCCGACGATTAACGCTGCCGAAGCCTCGCTGTTAGGCGCGGCGTATGGCGCCAGCGCCGATAGCGCCGCTTTTTGGCAACCGCGCCTGACGCGTTATTATCCGGCGCCGTTCCCGCCGGGGCCTGGCCGCCAGGCGGATCTTCCCGCACGCTGGCAGGCGACGGCCTGGCAGCGCATGGAAAAAATTGCCGGCGAGCAGGTGCTGGCGGCAGCAACCCTTTATCTGGCGCGCATGTGCAATGAAACCGATTTTCAGCTGGGGTGGATCACCCCGGACGATCGGAATTGGGGGCGTTGGGCTCACCTGAGCGCGCGCGTGCTGCCGCTGCAGGTCTCTGTTGATCACACCGGCAATTTCCAGCAGGCGTTGGCCGCGCTGGAACAGGAATATAGCCAGCTGCGCGCTCATGCCGATTATCATCCCGCGTTGCTGACGCGCGATGCGGACCTGCGAGCGTCTCAGACTTGGCCGACGGCGGTATCGATCGTCAGCCGGCGCTCGGCGCAGGGGTTGCAGCCTGAAGACGAGGGGGTTGCCGCCATCATGGCTTCCGGCTCGCGCGCGGTATTGCAAATCTGCAAGGCTGACGGCGCTTTCCGTTGGGTCTACGACGCCGCCTCCGTGGCTGACGAGCAGATGTTGCGGGCGACGCAACATCTGCTGATGCTGCTCAACGACGCGGTGAGGGCGGGTTCTCATCGTCGCACCGTCGGCGAACTCAGTCTGGTTTCCGAGGAAGAACGCGCGCAGTTGCTGCAGGGCCTCAACCACACCGTCGCTTCACATTCGCCGACGGCCTGTCTGCACCGGTTGTTCGAAGCACAGGTTAAACGGACGCCGGAGGCGATCGCGGTGACGTATGGCGATGACAGCCTGACCTACGCGGAATTGAATACCCAGGCGAACCGTTGGGCCCATCGGCTGGTACAGCTTGGCGTGCAGCCGGACAGCCTGGTGGCGCTGTGTGCCGGGCGCGGGCTGCCGATGCTGGTCGGGCTGCTGGGGATCCTCAAAGCCGGCGGCGCCTATGTGCCGCTGGATCCCGCCTATAGCGGCGAGCGGCTACAGTACATCCTGGCGGACTCAGCGCCGGTGCTGCTGTTGGCGGATGAGCTCGGCCGACAAGCGCTGGGTGGCTGCGAGGTGCCGGTGCTGGCGCTGGAACAGCCACTGACGGGAGAAAGCGACGATCTGCAGGACGTCGGGGTGCGCCCGGCGCACCTGGCATATGTGATTTATACCTCCGGCTCGACCGGCAAACCCAAAGGGGTGATGGTGGAGCACCGGCAGGTCGCGCGGTTGTTCAGCGCGACGAACGCCTGGTTCAACTTCAGCGCCGCCGACAGGTGGTGCCTGTTCCACTCATTCGCCTTCGACTTCTCGGTCTGGGAGGTCTGGGGCGCCTGGCTGTATGGCGGCCAGCTGTTCATCGTACCGCAGGCGATCGCCCGCTCGGCGCTGGATTTTTATCATTTCGTCTGCCGCAGCGGCATCACGGTATTGAACCAGACGCCGAGCGCCTTCAAAGCCTTTATCCAGGCTCAGGCGCACAGCGAAGCGCGCCAGCAGCTACGCGAGATCGTGTTCGGTGGCGAAATGCTGAAGCCTTGCGATCTTGCGCCGTGGTTTGCTCGTCCAGAGAACCGGCAGACACGGTTGATCAACATGTACGGTATCACCGAGACCACGGTGCATGTGACTTATCGGCCGCTGTCGGCGCAGGATACGGCGATCACCACCAGTCCGATCGGCAGCCGCATCCCGGATTTGCGCTTGTATCTGCTGGGCACCGACGGCGAACCGGTGCCGATGGGGGCGATCGGCGAACTGTACGTCGGCGGCGAAGGGGTGGCGCGGGGTTACCTGAACCGGCCCGAATTGACGGCGGAACGTTTTCTCGATGATCCTTTCAACCGGGCGCCGGGTGCGCGCATGTATCGTACCGGCGATCTGGCGCGCTATCTGCCGGGTGGCGATATCGAATACCTGGGGCGCAATGACCAGCAGGTAAAAATCCGCGGTTTCCGCATCGAATGCGGCGAGGTGGAGGCTCAGCTGAGTACCGATCCGCGCGTGCGCAGCGTAGCCGTGGACGCGATTGACGATGGCGACGGGGGCAAGCGACTGGTGGCGTGGGTGGTTCCGGCACCGGAAGCCGAACGCGCTACGCTGGCGACCGGGCTGCGTCAGCATCTGCAGGCGCGGCTGCCGGATTATATGGTGCCGGTGGCTTACGTTTGGCTGGAGGCGTTGCCGCTGACCGGCAACGGCAAATTGGACAAGCGGGCTCTGCCGGTGCCGCAGGTCGACGCCTATGTGCGTGAAGCCTATGCGCCGCCGCAGGGCGAGGCAGAAAACCTGCTGGCGGCTATCTGGCGCGAGCTGCTGGGCGTAGAGCGCGTCGGTCGCTATGACCACTTCTTCGAACTGGGCGGGCATTCGCTGATGGCGGTGCGCCTGGCTAACCGCGTGCAACAGGCCGGATGGCAGTTACCGTTGCAGGCGCTGTTCGCCAGCCCGGTACTGCACGTGCTGGCGCAGGCGCTGGAAGTTGCGCCGGCTCAGGAACCGCTGCCGATACTGCCGGTGGCGCGCGACGGCGATTTGCCCCTGTCGTTCGCCCAGCAACGCCTGTGGTTCCTGACCCAGTTGGAGGGGATGCGCGAAACCTACCATATCCCCCTGGCGCTGCGGCTGCACGGCCGGTTGGACCGGCAGGCGCTGCAACATAGTCTGGATGCGCTCTATGCGCGTCACGAATCGCTGCGTAGCCGGTTCATCACCCGGGAAGATCGGCCACAGGTGCAGATTTTGCCGGCAAACGGGCTGCCGCTTGCGTTCCACGATCTGCGACGTCACCCCGCGCAAGCCGACACGCTGTGCCGTCAGGCGGCCACTCAACCGTTCGATTTGACGCAGGGGCCGCTGGTGCGCGCCGCGCTGATCCGCCTGGCGGATGAGGAGCACCTGTTCCTGCTCACCTGTCATCACATCATTTCCGACGGTTGGTCGACCGGCATTCTGCTGCGTGAACTGGGGGCGTTGTACGGCGCTTTGCGTCGCGGCGATGCCGATCCGCTGCCGCCGCTGACGCTGCAATACCCGGATTATGCCGCCTGGCAGCGTCGCTATCTGACGCCGGAGCGGTTGGCGGCGCAGGCGCAATACTGGCGCGAAACGCTGATCGGTGCGCCGGCGCTGCTGACGCTGCCGACTGACCGGCCGCGTCCGACGGTGCAGTCTTTCAGCGGCGGGGAGGTGCCGATCGCGATCGACGCCGAGCTGACGCAGGCGCTGCGGCAGTTCAGCCGGCAGCATGGCGGCACGCTGTTCATGACGGTGCTGGCGGCCTGGAGCCTGGTGCTGGCGCGCATGGCCGGGCAGCAGGAGCTGGTGATCGGCACGCCGGAGGCCAACCGTGGCCGGCTGGAAACCGAATCGTTGGTCGGCTTCTTCGTCAGCACGCTGGCGCTGCGCATCGATCTTCGCGACGATCCGGATCTGCCGACGCTGATCGCGCGGATCCGCCACACGGTGCTGACGGCGCAGGAAAATCGCGATCTGCCGTTCGAGCAGGTGGTGGAGCTGGTCAATCCGCCGCGTCATCTGGGCTATACCCCGCTGTTCCAGGTGATGTTGGCCTGGCAGGACGGCTCGGTGCGCGATATTCCGCTGCCTGGGCTGCAGGCCGAGCTGGCCGGGCTGGAATACAGCGCGGCGAAGTTTGATCTGACGCTCGATCTGGCCGATACCGGCGAAGGCATCAGCGGTACGCTGAACTTCGCCACAGCATTGTTCGATCGCGCCACCGCCGAACGCTACGGCGTTTACCTGGTACAGGCGCTGCGGGCGATGACGCTGAATAGCCCACGGTCAGTATCCCATATCGATTTGTTGCCGCCCGCCGAACGGGAGCATCTGCTGCATGGCTGGAACCGCACCGAGCGTGACTACCCGCTGGATCAGACGCTGACGGCGCTGTTCGAGCAGCAGGTGCATCGCACGCCGGACGCCACCGTGCTGGTGAGCGGCGCGGAAAGCCTGAGCTACGCCCAGCTGAACGCCCGCGCCAACCGGCTGGCGCACGCGCTGATAGCGCGCGGCGTCGGCCCGGACAGCCGGGTGGCGGTGTGCGCCGAACGCGGCCTGAACATGGTGACGGCGCTGTTCGGCATCCTCAAGGCCGGCGGCGCCTATGTGCCGCTCGATCCGGCCTATCCGGGCGAACGCCTGCAGTACATCCTGCAGGATGCCGACCCGGTGCTGCTGCTGGCGGACGCCGCCGGCCGGGCGGCGCTGGGCGAACCCGTGACGCCGCAGCTGGCGCTGGAGGCCGCGTTGCCGGAGACGCTGAGCGCCGAGAACCCGGCACCGCGCGCGCAGGCGTCGCATCTGGCGTACGTGATTTACACCTCGGGCTCGACCGGTAAACCGAAGGGCGCGATGAACGAACACCGCGGGGTGGTCAACCGGCTGGTGTGGATGCAGGAGGCCTACGGCCTGACGGCGGCGGACACGGTGCTGCAAAAAACACCGTTCGGCTTCGACGTCTCGGTGTGGGAGTTCTTCTGGCCGTTGATGGTCGGCGCGCGCCTGGTGATGGCGAAGCCGGAAGGGCACAAGGATCCGGACTACCTGAGCCGCGCGATCGAACAGTACGGCGTCACCACGCTGCACTTCGTGCCGTCGATGCTGCAAAGCTTCCTGGCGGACGGGCAGGCGGCAACGCGCTGCGGCCAGGTGGTGCGGGTGATGTGCAGCGGGGAAGCGCTGCCGGCGGCGCTGGTGGCGGAGTTTTACCGCCGGCTGCCGCAGGCGGAGTTGCATAACCTGTATGGGCCGACGGAGGCGGCGGTGGACGTCACCGCCTGGCACTGTTCGCGGGAGGCGGAGCGGGTGTCGGTGCCGATCGGGCGGCCGATCGCCAACACGCGCATCTACCTGCTGGACGAGCGCGGGCAGCCGGTGCCGCTGGGGGCGGTGGGCGAGCTGTATATCGGCGGGGTGCAGGTGGCGCGGGGCTACCTGAACCGGCCTGAACTGACGGCGGAGCGCTTCCTTGCCGATCCGTTCGCGCCGGGCGGGCGGATGTACCGCACCGGCGACGTGGCGCGTTATCTGGCGAACGGCGACATCGAGTACCTGGGGCGCAACGATCAGCAGGTAAAAATCCGCGGCTTCCGCATCGAATGCGGGGAGATAGAGGCGGCGCTGGCGACGCACCCGGCGGTGCGCGAAGCGGTGGTGGATGCACGGGCGGTGGGCGACGACAAACGGCTGGTGGCGTGGGTGGTGCCGGCCGCGGACGTGGCGGAAGAAACGCTGGCGGGCGCGCTGCGGCAGCATGTGAGCGCGGCGCTGCCGGACTATATGGTGCCGTCGGCCTGGGTGGTGGTGGCGGCGTTGCCGCTGTCGCCGAACGGCAAACTGGATCGGCGGGCGTTGCCGGAGCCGCAGGGGGCGCAGAGCCAGGCAGCGTACGAAGCGCCGCAGGGTGAACACGAAACGCTGCTGGCGGCGATCTGGCGCGAGCTGCTGAACGTGGAGCGGGTCGGCCGCCACGATAACTTCTTCGAGCTGGGGGGCCACTCGCTGCTGGCGGTGAAGTTGATGGCTCAGCTGCGGCGCGCCGGTTGGGGAGCGAACGTGCAGACGCTGTTCTCAACGCCGACGCTGTCGGCGCTGGCGCAGGCGATGAGCGCGCAAGGTGAGGTCGACATACCGGAAAACCGGATTTTACCGGGCGGGGCCTCCATTACGCCGGAGATGTTGCCGCTGGCGACGCTGAGCCAGCCGGAGATCGACGCGGTGGTAGCGCAGGTGCCGGGCGGCGTGGCCAACGTACAGGACATCTACGCCTTGTCGCCGCTGCAGGAGGGGATTTTGTTCCACCATCTGCTGGCGGAACGGGGCGACCCGTACCAGCTGTCCGCGGTGCTGCGTTTCGACAGCCGTGCGCGCCTGGACGCCTGGCTGGCGGCGATGCAGCAGGTGATCGATCGCCATGACATTCTGCGCACCGCGTTCATCACGCAGGGCATGTCCTCGCCGGTGCAGGTGGTGTGGCGCAAGGCTGAGCTGGCGCTGAGCGAGCGGCGTTTCGATCCGGCTGACGGCCCGATTTGGCGACAGCTGGCGGCCAGCTTTGATCCGTTGCAGCAGCGGCAGGATCTGACCCGCGCGCCGCTGCTCAACTTTACCGTCACGCAGGAGGAGGACGGCAGCTGGTGCGCCTTGCAGAAGTGGCATCATCTGATTGGCGATCACTCCACGCTGGCCTTCATGGAGCAAGAGATCGGCGAGATCCTCGCCGGCCGTGGGGCACAGTTGGGCGTCGCCCAGCCGTTCCGCAATGCGGTGGCGCAGGCGCGCCTGGCTCTCAGCGAGGCGGAGCACGAAAGCTTCTTCCGCGACATGCTGGCGGATATCAGCGAGCCGGTGCTGCCGTTCGGCCTGAGCGACGTGCACGGCGAAGGGCGGCAAATCGCCTGCCGCTACCAGGCACTCTCTTCGGCGCTGAACCTGCGGTTGCGGCAACAGGCGCGGCGGCTGGGCGTCAGCCTGGCCAGCCTGTGCCACCTGGCCTGGGCGCAGGTGCTGGCGAGCGTCAGCGGGCGAGACACGGTCGTGTTCGGCACCGTATTGCTGGGGCGTCTGCAGGGCGGCGAAGGCGCGGAACGGGCATTGGGGTTGTTTATCAACACGTTGCCGCTGCGTCTGGACATCGATCGGCGAGGCGTGGAGACGGCGGCAAGAGAGGCGCACGTGCGGCTGAGCGGGCTGCTGGCGCATGAACATGCGCCGCTGGCATTGGCGCAGCGCTGCAGCGGCGTCAGCCCTGGGGCGCCGCTGTTCAGCGCCTTGCTCAACTATCGCCACAACAACGGCGAAGCAGTGGCGTTGCCGGAAGGCGTCAGCTTGCTGAGCGCCGAAGAGCGCACCAACTATCCGTTCGTGTTATCGGTGGAGGACGGCGGCGATTCGCTGGGCGTGACGGCGCAGGTGACCGAGACGGTCGATGCCCAGCGGGTGTGTGACTATATGGTGCAGGCGCTGAGCTCACTGGCGCAAGCGCTGGAGCAGGCGCCGGAGACGCCGGTGTGTTCACTGGCGGTGGTGCCGGAGGCGGAACGCGAACTGCTGCTGCATGGCTGGAACCGCACCGAGCGTGACTACCCGCTGGATCAGACGCTGGCGGCGCTGTTCGAGCAGCAGGTGCGCCGCACGCCGCACGCCACCGCGCTGGTGAGCGGCGCGGAAAGCCTGAGCTACGCCCAGCTGAACGCCCGCGCCAACCGGCTGGCGCACGCGCTGATAGCGCGCGGCGTCGGCCCGGACAGCCGGGTGGCGGTGTGCGCCGAACGCGGCCTGAACATGGTGACGGCGCTGTTCGGTATCCTCAAGGCCGGCGGCGCCTATGTGCCGCTCGATCCAGCCTATCCGGGCGAACGCCTGCAGTACATCCTGCAGGATGCCGACCCGGTGCTGCTGCTGGCGGACGCCGCCGGCCGGGCGGCGCTGGGCGAGCCTGCGACGCCGCAGCTGGCGCTGGAGGCGGCGTTGCCGGAGACGCTGAGCGCCGAGAACCCGGCACCGCGCGCGCAGGCGTCGCACCTGGCGTACGTGATTTACACCTCGGGCTCGACCGGTAAACCGAAGGGCGCGATGAACGAACACCGCGGGGTGGTCAACCGGCTGGTGTGGATGCAGGAGGCCTACGGCCTGACGGCGGCGGACACGGTGCTGCAAAAAACGCCGTTCGGCTTCGACGTCTCGGTGTGGGAGTTCTTCTGGCCGTTGATGGTCGGCGCGCGCCTGGTGATGGCGAAGCCGGAAGGGCACAAGGATCCGGACTACCTGAGCCGCGCCATCGAACAGTACGGCGTCACCACGCTGCACTTCGTGCCGTCGATGCTGCAAAGCTTCCTGGCGGACGGGCAGGCGGCGACGCGCTGCGGGCAGGTGGTGCGGGTGATGTGCAGCGGGGAAGCGCTGCCGGCGGCGCTGGTGGCGGAGTTTTACCGCCGGCTGCCGCAGGCGGAGTTGCATAACCTGTATGGGCCGACGGAGGCGGCGGTGGACGTGACCGCCTGGCACTGTTCGCGGGAGGCGGAGCGGGCGTCGGTGCCGATCGGGCGGCCGATCGCCAACACGCGCATCTACCTGCTGGACGAGCGCGGGCAGCCGGTGCCGCTGGGGGCGGTGGGCGAGCTGTATATCGGCGGGGTGCAGGTGGCGCGGGGCTACCTGAACCGGCCTGAACTGACGGCGGAGCGCTTCTTGAGCGATCCGTTCGCGCCGGGCGGGCGGATGTACCGCACCGGCGACGTGGCGCGTTATCTGGCGAACGGCGACATCGAGTACCTGGGGCGCAACGATCAGCAGGTAAAAATCCGCGGCTTCCGCATCGAATGCGGGGAGATAGAGGCGGCGCTGGCGACGCACCCGGCGGTGCGCGAAGCGGTGGTGGATGCGCGGGCGGTGGGCGACGACAAACGGCTGGTGGCGTGGGTGGTGCCGGCCGCGGACGTGGCGGAAGAAACGCTGGCGGGCGCGCTGCGGCAGCATGTGAGCGCGGCGCTGCCGGACTATATGGTGCCGTCGGCCTGGGTGGTGGTGGCGGCGTTGCCGCTGTCGCCGAACGGCAAACTGGATCGGCGGGCGTTGCCGGAGCCGCAGGGGGCGCAGAGCCAGGCAGCGTACGAAGCGCCGCAGGGTGAACACGAAACGCTGCTGGCGGCGATCTGGCGCGAGCTGCTGAACGTGGAGCGGGTCGGCCGCCACGATAACTTCTTCGAACTGGGAGGGCACTCGCTGCTGGCGGTACGTCTGACCAACCGTCTGCAGCAGATGGAATGGCAGCTGCCGTTGCAGGTCCTGTTCGCCAACCCGACGCTGCTGGCATTGGCGCAGCAACTGCGGAGAACCGATGAGGCGCTGCCGCCGATCGAGGCTATGCCACGCGGCGCCGCGTTGCCGCTGTCGTTTGCCCAGCAGCGTTTGTGGTTCCTGACGCAGTTGGAAGGCCTGAGTGAAACTTACCATATTCCCCTGGCGCTGAGCCTGCGCGGCGAGCTGGATCTGCCCGCCTGGCGGCAGAGCCTGGATGCGCTCTATGCCCGCCACGAAGCGTTGCGCAGCCGGTTTGTCACCGTCGAGGGGCAGCCGCAGGCGCACATTCTGCCGGCAGACGCGCTGCCGTTGACGGTGCACGATCTGCGTGGGCGGCAGGATGCTCAGAGCCAGGCGCGGCAACTGGCGCAGCGCCTGACGGAGGCGCCTTTTGATTTGACGCAGGGGCCGCTGGTGCGCGCCGCGCTGATCCGCCTGGCGGATGAGGAGCACCTGTTCCTGCTCACCTGTCATCACATCATTTCCGACGGTTGGTCGACCGGCATTCTGCTGCGTGATTTGGGGGCGTTGTACGGCGCTTTGCGTCGCGGCGATGCCGATCCGCTGCCGCCGCTGACGCTGCAATACGCGGATTACGCCGCCTGGCAGCGTCGCTATCTGACGCCGGAGCGGCTGGCGGCGCAGGCGCAATACTGGCGCGAAACGCTGATCGGTGCGCCGGCGCTGCTGACGCTGCCGACCGACCGGCCGCGTCCGACGGTGCAGTCTTTCAGCGGCGGGGAGGTGCCGATCGCGATCGACGCCGAGCTGACGCAGGCGTTGCGGCAGTTCAGCCGGCAGCATGGCGGCACGTTGTTCATGACGGTGCTGGCGGCCTGGAGCCTGGTGCTGGCGCGCATGGCCGGGCAGCAGGAGCTGGTGATCGGCACGCCGGAGGCCAACCGTGGCCGGTTGGAAACCGAATCGCTGGTCGGCTTCTTCGTCAGCACGCTGGCGCTGCGCATCGATCTTCGCGACGATCCGGATCTGCCGACGCTGATCGCGCGGATCCGCCACACGGTGCTGGCGGCTCGGGAAAATCGCGATCTGCCGTTCGAGCAGGTGGTGGAGCTGGTCAATCCGCCGCGCCACCTGGGTTATACCCCGCTGTTCCAGGTGATGTTGGCCTGGCAGGACGGCTCGGTGCGCGATATCTCGCTGCCTGGGCTGCAGGCCGAGAGTGCCGAGTTGGGCTATCAGATCGCCAAGTATGATTTGACGCTCGATCTGGCGGAGCGCGACGAGCAAATCAGCGGTACGCTGAACTTCGCCACGGCGCTGTTCGACCGCGCTACCGCCGAACGTTATGGCGTTTACCTGGTGCAGGTGCTGCGGGCGATGGCGACAAATGCTACGCAGCCTGCGTCGCATCTCGATCTGCTGCCGGCTGCCGAGCGCGAACTGTTGTTGTACGGCTGGAACCGAACCGCGGAAGTTTATCCGGCGCAGAGCAGTGCCCACGTCCTGTTTGAACAGTGGGCGCAGCGCACGCCGGACGCCGTTGCGGTGGTGAACGATCGGGACAGCCTGAGCTACGCCCAATTGAACGCCCACGCCAACCAACTGGCGCACCAACTCATCGCACAGGGCGTGCGCCCGGGCGATCGCGTGGCCACGTCGCTTGAACGCAGCGTTTCTCTGGTCATCGCCCAGCTGGCGATCCTCAAGGCGGGGGGCGCTTATGTGCCGCTCGATCCGCACCTGCCCGTAGCGCGGCAGGCGTGGATCATCGGCGACAGCGGGGCGTCGTTGATCCTGTGCGATCGCGATATCGACCGCGAGATAGCCGGCGAAATCGCCTGCCTGCGTATCGATCGGCTGCGGCAGAATCCGACCCACGATCCGGCGGTGCCTCGCGCCGGCGGCGCACCGGCCTACATCATGTATACCTCGGGCTCGACCGGTACGCCTAAAGGCGTCATGGTGACGCACCAAGGCATCCTCCGGCTGGCGATCAACAATCGTTTTGCGTCGTTTGAACGCGGCGATCGCTTCGCTTTCGCCGCCAATCCGGCGTTTGACGCCAGCACGCTGGAAATGTGGGGAGCCCTGTTGAATGGCGCCAGTCTGGCGATCATTGCGCCGGAAGTGTTGACGGAAGCCGAGGCGTTGGCGGCGGCGCTGGTGCGGCAAGGGATTAACGTCTTGTTCCTGACCACCTCGTTGTTTAACCAATATGCCCATAGCATCGCCGCGACGCTGGCGCAGTTGAAATATCTGCTGAGCGGCGGTGAAGCGGCGGATCCGCACGCCTTTGCCCGCATGCTGAAAGAGGCTGGGCCGGTACGGCTGATCAACGCTTATGGGCCGACCGAGTGTACGGTGTTCGCCACGACGGCCACGATCGAGCGAGTGGATCCCTGGCAGCGTTTGCCTATCGGGCGGCCGATCGGCAATACCCGGATTTATCTGCTGGATGAGCACGGGCAACCGGTGCCGCTCGGCGCGACCGGCGAGATCTACATCGCCGGCCCCGGGGTGGCGCTGGGTTATCTCAACCGCGCAGAGTTAACGGCAGAGCGATTCCTGGCGGATCCGTTTAACCCAGGCGAGCGGATGTATCGCACCGGCGATCTGGCGCGCTATCTGGCGGACGGCAATATCGACTACCTGGGACGCAACGATCGGCAGGTGAAAATTCGCGGCTTCCGCATCGAATGCGGTGAGATCGAGGCGCGAGTGGCTGGTCATCCGGCGGTGCGCGAAGCGGTGGTGGATGTCCTCGGCGAAGCGGACAATAAGCGACTGGTAGCCTGGGTGGTGCCGGAGGCTGACGCGGATCGCCAGACGTTGGCGGTGACGCTGCGACAGTATCTGGCGGGGATGTTGCCGGAGTTTATGCTGCCGGCGGCCTGGGTGGCGCTGGATACGCTACCGCTGACGCCGAACGGCAAACTGGATCGGCGCGCGCTGCCTGAGCCGCAGGAGGACGCCTACGTGCGTGAGGTTTACGCCGAACCTGAAGGCGAACTGGAAACGCTGCTGGCGGGGATCTGGCGCGAGCTGCTGGGCATTGAGCGGGTCGGGCGCCACGATAACTTCTTCGAATTGGGCGGCCACTCGCTGCTGGCGGTGAAGTTGATGGCGCAGCTGCGCCGTGTCGGGCTGAGCGCCGGGGTGCAAACGCTGTTCACCGCGCCGACGCTGTCAACGCTGGCGCAGACGTTGGTCACGCAGCAGGAAGTGAGCGTGCCGGCCAACGGTATCCTGCCGGGCTGCGTAGCCATTACGCCGGAGATGTTGCCGCTGGCGACGCTGAGTCAGCCGGAGATCGACGCGGTGGTGGCGCAGGTGCCGGGCGGCGTGGCCAACGTACAGGATATCTACGCCTTGTCGCCGCTGCAGGAGGGGATTTTGTTCCACCATCTGCTGGCGGAACGGGGCGACCCGTACCAGCTGTCCGCGGTGCTGCGTTTCGACAGCCGTGCGCGCCTGGACGCCTGGCTGGCGGCGATGCAGCAGGTGATCGATCGCCATGACATTCTGCGTACTGCGTTCATCACGCAGGGCGTGTCATCACCGGTGCAGGTGGTGTGGCGCAAGGCCGAGTTGTCGCTGCGAGAACTGCGGCTCAATCCGGCAGAGGGCGAGATCGGTTCGCGGCTGACGGCGTTGTTTGATCCGCGCCGCGTGCGGCCTGATCTGACGCGCGCACCGTTGCTGAGCTTTGTCGCCGCACAGGGGGAAGAAGGCAGTTGGTGCGTGCTCCAGCAATGGCATCACCTGATCGGCGACCACTCGACCTTGGCGGTGATGCAGGAGGAGATCAACCTGATCCTGGCCGGGCGCGGGGACGAACTGGCCAAGGCGCCGCCGTTCCGCAACGCGGTGGCGCAGGCAAGGCTCGGCGTCAGCAAGGCCGAACACGAACGGTTCTTCCGCACTATGCTGGCGGATATCGATGAACCGTCGTTGCCGTTCGGCCTGAGCGACGTGCATGGCGAAGGGCGGGATATCTCGACGGCACACCTGGCCTTACCGCCTGCGCTCAACCAACAGCTGCGGCGGCAGGCGCGGCGGCTGGGCGTCAGCCTGGCCAGCCTGTGCCACCTGGCCTGGGCGCAGGTGTTGGCGCGCGCTACCGGCCGCGATGAGGTGGTATTCGGCACCGTATTGTTGGGCCGCATGCAGGCCGGAGACGGGGCGGAACGGGCGCTCGGATTGTTTATCAATACGTTGCCGCTGCGGCTGGATGTCAACGAGGTCGGCGCGGAATCGGTGGTGTTGCAGGCGCACATCCGGCTGAGCGGGCTGCTGGCCCATGAGCATGCGCCGCTGGCGTTGGCGCAGCGCTGCAGCGGCGTCGCCGCGGGCACGCCGCTGTTCAGTGCCCTGCTGAACTACCGGCATAACAGTGGCGAGGACACCGCATTGCCGACCGGCGTAACGCTGCTCGATAGCCAGGAACGCACCAACTATCCGTTCGTGCTGTCGGTCGAGGACGGCGGTGATTCGCTGGGCCTGACGGCGCAGGTCAGGCAGCCGATTGAAGCGCAGCGCGTGTGTGGCTATATGGCGCAGGCGTTGAGCGCATTGGCGCAGGCATTGGAGCAGGCGCCTCAGACACCGGTCTGTGAACTGGAGGTGATGCCGGATGAAGAGTATGCGCTGCAGCTGTGCCGCTGGAATCATACGGCGGAAGCTTACCCGGCGGATACCTGCGTGCACGAACTGTTTGAACAGCAGGCGCGGCTGACGCCGCAGGCCATCGCTTTGATCCAGGATGCGCAACGGCTCAGCTACGCACAGTTGAATGCGCGCGCCAACCGGTTGGCGCATCGGCTGATTGAGCGCGGCGTACAACCGGGCGACCGGGTCGCGGTGCGGCTGGCGCGCAGCATCGAACTGGTCTGCGCCCAATTGGCGGTAATCAAGGCCGGAGCGGCGTATGTACCCATCGATCCGCAACTGCCGGCCGCGCGTCAGGCGTGGATCGCCGATGACAGCGGCGCCTGCCTGATGCTGACGGACGCCATCGGCGACGAGGAGATCCCGCAGCTGACGGTCGAGGATCGCGAAGCTGAAGATCATAACGGTAACCCGGCGTTGCGCGTGTCGAGCGGCGCGACGGCCTACATCATGTATACCTCCGGCTCGACCGGTACGCCGAAAGGCGTCATGACGCCGCACCAGGGGATCACGCGTCTGGTGCGCAACAACCGCTACGCCGCCTTTGACGCCGACGACCGCATCGCCTTTGCCGCCAATCCGGCATTTGATGCCAGCACGATGGAGGTTTGGGCCGCCCTGTTGAATGGCGGTGCGCTGGTGGTGATCGCGCCGGAGGTGATGATGGAGGCCGAGCGTCTGGCGGCCGAACTGCAACGCCATCGCATCACCACGCTGTTCTTGACCACTGCGCTGTTCAATCAGTATGTGCACAGCATCAGCGGCGCACTGGCGCAGTTGAAATATCTGATCAGCGGGGGGGAGAAAGAGGATCCGGGCGCTTATGCGCGGTTGTTGCAAGAGCGGGGGCCGGTGCACCTGATCCATGCCTATGGGCCGACGGAGATCACCACCTTTGCGACAACGGCACGTATCGAGCGGGCTGAAGGGGAGGCGCGCTTGCCGATTGGGAAACCGATCGGCAATACCCGCGCTTACTTGCTGGACGCCCGCGGGCGCCCGGTGCCGATGGGGGCGGTGGGGGAATTGCATATCGGCGGCGTGGGGGTGGCGTTGGGCTACCTGAACCGACCGGAACTGACGGCACAGCGCTTCCTGAGCGATCCGTTCAATCCGGTCGGCGGCGGCCGCATGTATCGCACCGGCGATCTGGCGCGTTATTTACCGGACGGCAGTCTTGAATACCAGGGGCGATGCGATCAGCAGATCAAGCTGCGCGGGTTCCGCATCGAACCGGGCGAGATTGAGGTGCAGCTGGCGGCGAGCCCGTGGGTGCGGGAAGCGGTGGTGCAGGTTTGTTCGACGGAACATCATCCGCGTCTGGTCGCCTGGATCGTACCGACGGCCGACGTTGACCGCAGCGCGTTGCAGGGACAGCTACGGGCCTATCTGAGCGAACGTTTGCCGGAGTACATGGTGCCGTCGGCTTATGTCTGGCTGGATGCGCTGCCGTTGACCGCCAACGGCAAGCTGGATCGGCGCGCCTTGCCGGAGCCGGAGCGTGCGGCAGTCGGCACTCGGGAGTATGCGGCGCCTCAGGGGGAAACCGAAACGACGCTGGCGCGGGTATGGTGTGAGCTGCTCGAGATTGGCCAGATAGGGCGCCACGACAATTTCTTCGAGCTCGGTGGCCATTCGCTGCTGGCGGTACGTCTTTCCAGCCAGCTGCGTCAGCAAGGCATCACCTTGCCGGTACAGGCGATCTTCAACCATCCGATATTGGCCGAGCTGGCCGAGCGGATAGATCGTCGCACCGCAGAGGCTCCGCTGCGCAAAGCGGTGCCGGCTCGCAGCAGCGGCAGCCGGCCGCCGCTATTCTTCGTTCCGACCGGCTTTGGCGACCACTCCTACGTGTTTGAATTGGCCAAGGAGATCGACGAGACCTTCCCGGTCTACGCCGTGCCGTGGCCGGCGGTGGAGGAGAAGCCGGCCACCATGTCCGATATGGCCGCCAGCGCCGTGGCGTTGATTCGCGAGGTGCAGCCGCAGGGGCCATACCATCTGGCGGGGTACTCTTCCGGCGGGGTGTTGGCCTATGCCATCGCCGAGCAGCTGCAATCGGCCGGGGAAGCGGTCGCCTTCCTGGGGTTGATCGACACGTTGCGGCCGGTGGAGGCGATGCACAGCCCGGTCCAGCTGTTGCTGAACTGGGTGGAGTCAACGCAGGAAAGGCCGGATCCGCAGTTCTGTCAGCAGTTGGCCGAGCTGCCGTTGCCGGAGGCGATCGCGGCCGTGCAACGCGCCGGGATCAAGACTCAGCGTGAGGAAGTGGCCGACGAGGCGGCGCTCTGGCAGCAGCGGCACCACTACGCCAAACTGGTGGAAGCGACCCTGGTGCAGCCCGCATCGCTGAAAATCCATCTGTTCAAGGCGAAGCAGGAGCAGGTTTCCGTCAATTCGCAGAACGCACAGTTCCAGGCGTATTGGCAGAGGATCAAGCAGGCGGGATATTGCCGCGAAGACGCTTCCGCGTTGGGATGGGATAAGCTGCTGCCGCCGGCGACCGTCCGCGTCAGCCAGGTCAACGGCGACCATGTGTCGATGATGGAGCATCCGGTTCATCGGCGTGAGCTGGGGCAACACTTCAATCTGGCGTTGCGCGAGCTCGGACAGGCGTAAGCCGGCGGGATGTATCCGATGAGAAAGCCCTCGCAAGAGGGCTTTTTTTTACCCGTTGGCGGCGGTTTTGACGAGTTCCACCACCAGCGGTGAAAGCTCGCCGCGCAGCGCGGCGCGTTCCGACTGGAACAGCGTGGCGACGTAAAAACGCCGGCCCGGCAGTTCGATGGCGCGCACGTCGCCTTCGGTGTCGTGGCCGCTGACGATCAGCGGGAAGCGCTCAAGATCGGCGACGAATTCCGGATTCACGCCGAAGTTGCAGTGGTAGCCTTCATGGGTGTTCAGGCTGCCGTAGGCCTGCGCGACGCGGGTGTCAGGCTGAAAAACGATGTCGCCGGTTTTTTCCACCAGCGAGCAGCTCAGCGGGGCGATCACCAATCGGCCGCCGCTGTCGGTTTCCGCATGGCCGGCGTCGTGCCAGCCCATCACGTTGCGGGCGTACTCGACGATGGCGTATTGAAAACCGCCGCAGGAGCCGAGGAACGGCACGTCGTTTTCCCGCGCATGGCGGATCGCCATAAAGGCGCCGTCGTCGTAACGATACGGGCTGCCCGGCACCACCCAGATGGCGTCGAAATTTTGCAGGACGTCGGGGGAGGTCAGGGTTTCTGTCGGTAGCCATTGGGGCTGCACGTCGATGTCGAGATGGGCGGCGGTGAGCTGGAGCGCCACGGGGATGGCCTGATGGGCCACGGCTTGCGGGTTGTAATCACCGACCAGAGCAATGCGAACTTGAGCTTTCATCATTTCCTTTCCTGTGCGGGTAAAAAAGGAGATTACAGGAAAGTAGAGTGTCGAGCCGCCGCTTTTTAAACGTGGCGCACAAAAAAGCCCGGCGTTGGCCGGGCTGGAAAAAAGAGGGTCAGTACAGCGAGGGCGCGCCGGCCGGTCGGGTTTTGAAGCGGCGGTGCAGCCACATGTATTGCTCCGGCGCCCGCATGATCTCTTTCTCGATCACTTTGTTCATGTAAGCCGCCGCCGCCTGTTCGTCGCTGAGCGGGTAGTCTTCCAGGGCCGGTTGAATCAGCAGGTCGTAGCCGCGGCCGCCTTCGCGGCGGATCAGCACCACCGGCACCAATGCCGGGTTGGCCATACGCGCCAGCATGAAGGTGCCGCTGGTGGTGGCGGCCTGATCGACGGCGAACAGCGGCGCGAATACGCTGCCGCGCGGGCCGTAGTCCTGATCCGGCGCGAACCATACCGCCTCGCCGCGCTTGAGCGCGTGCACCATGCCGCGCAGATCCTTGCGATCGATCATCGCCTTGTTGGAGCGCATGCGACCCTTGGTCTGCGCCCACTCCATCGCCTTGTTGTTGTGCGGGCGGTACATCGCCATCATCGGCTGGCACAGGCCCATCGCCCGGCCGCCCAGCTCCAGCGACATAAAGTGCACGCCGATCACCAGCACGCCGCGATCGTCGCGCTGCGCCATTTTGAGGTGGTTGATGCCGGAGACGTTGAACCAGCGCTTGACGCGTTTATCCGACCAGAACCAGGCCATGCCGGTTTCCAGCAGGCCCATGCCGAGCGATTCGAAGTTGCCCACCACTTTACGTTCGCGCTGCGCTTCGTCCATCTCGGGGAAGCACAGTTCGAGGTTGCGGCGGGTAATGGTGACGCGACGCTTAAGAAAACGCATCGAGGTGCGCCCCATCCACACCCCCAGCCGATTGAGCAACGGGTAAGGGAGCTGTACCAGCAGGAACAGCAGGGCCAGGCCGAACCAGGTCAGCCAGTAGCGCGGGTGCAGCAAGGAAAGTTGAAATCTCTTTTGGCGTTTCATAGCAGCTCGTTTATGCGTTAGGGGGTAGCAACCTGTAACGCATAAAGGATCCACTCGATAGCGATACGACTACTCAGACACCCAAGTACGGCCAGGGTTTAGTCGGAATTCCATAATTGACTAAACATTTACATTCGAAGGGCGGTTTGCGCTGCTATCAGGCTTCGGAGGGATAGCTGTTGGCCAGCGGAGGCGGCTCTAGGAACGTGTATGTTAACACAGGGTACGGGGTACAGAGGAAGAGGGGCATGCGAATATTCTCATTCGCGTTGCCCCTGAGTTGAAGATTGGCTCGTTTTATAGGCTGGGAATGATAATCGCGGCGAAAATCGCAGCGATCACCAGCCATTTCAGCAGGTAGTAACCGCGGCGGTTGCGCGCCTTCAGGCGTTGGCCGGCATCGCGCACCGCGTTGACGTATTTGAAGATGCGGTTGATGCCGCCGGTGCGGTCCTGATCGTCGTTTGGCGAGCTGGCCGCCGACATCAGCGTGGCGCCGACCCAGTGGTTGACCGCCTGCGCCCAGCGCCATTTCATCGGCCGCTCGACGTCGCAAAACAGAATGATGCGCGTCTGTTCGGTGGCGTTCTGCGCCCAGTGCACGTAGGTTTCGTCGAAGATCACCGCCTCGCCGTCGCGCCAGCTGTGCTGCTCGCCGTCCACCTCGATGAAGCAGCGATCGTCGTTGGGCGTCATCAACCCCAGGTGATAGCGCACCGAGCCGGCGTAAGGATCGCGGTGTTTACCCAAATGGCTGCCGGGCGGCAGCTCGGCGAACATCGCGGCCTTGACCGACGGGATGCGGTTGAGCAGCTCGACGGTTTTTGGGCACAGCGTCTGCGCCGAAGGGTGGCTGTCGCTGTACCACTTCAGATAGAAACGTTTCCAGCCGCGTTTGAAGAAGGTGTTGAACCCCGCATCGTTGTGCGACTGCGCCTTTTTGATGTGATGCTGCAAGCGCACCGCTTCCTCGCGGATCACCTGCCAGTTGTCGGTCAGCGTCTGCAGCTCCGGGAAAACTTTTTCGTCGAAATAGGGCTGCCTGGCGGGCAAACGGGAGAAACCGGTCATAAACATATTGATCGGCCCCATAAAGGTGGAGTGATCGAACAGTTGGCGGGTAAGCTTTTGTTTCTCCTTGCCGCGGGAGTGTGCGTAAAGGAAGCTGACGATAAAAACGCCTATGATGATGACGGCAACCATAGAATCCATCCCTGTCATTACTGATTATTACGAGGTAAAAAACGTAAAAATTATAGTTTTGTGACAGATAAAATTTAACTTTTTCGTGCCATTTCGCCGTTGTTGAACGTTGATGGCATGAAAAGTTAATAAAGATGTGAGTGTTGATATTTTATGTTGGTATTTTTGGTTTTCGTACTATTCTTAGGTTTATTTAACGGGATTGTGTGCCATCTTATTTCATGACGAATGGCACGTATCTGAGAAAAGAGGGACTTATGAAGAAATCAATCATTGCCTTGTCTGCACTGCTGCTCGCTTCCCCGGTGTTCGCCGCTGAGACCGCGACCGACACCGCCGCTCACGCCAGCAACGAGGTCGTTGCCGAAGCGCACAAAGGAGCGGATACCGCCAAAGAAAAGCTGCACCAGTCTCAGGACAAGGGTGAAGAGCTGAAGCTGAAAGCCAAGCACGCCGCCGAAGGCAAGAGCGACAGCGTCGGCAGCAAAGTGAGCGAAGGCTCGCAAAAGGCCTGGCACTCCACCAAGCAAGGTTCAGAGAAGGCTTGGGACAAGACCAAGCAAGGGGCGGAAAGCCTCAAGAACAAAGTGACCGAATAAGGTCGCCGCTTTGCCACAAGGGCCGCGCTGCGGCCTTTTTTATTGCCCGCAAACCGGGCGCGCCCCAAAAGAAAAAGGCGCTTATCAAATGAGATAAAGCGCCTTTTCAACACGTTAACTGACTAGTATCAGTTCATGCCGTATTTTTTCAGCTTCTTGCGCAGCGTGCCGCGGTTGATGCCCATCATCAGGGCTGCGCGGGTCTGGTTGCCACGGGTGTATTGCATCACCATGTCCAACAGTGGCTGTTCAACTTCAGCCAGTACCAGCTCATACAGGTCATTTACGTCTTGACCGTTCAGTTGAGCAAAATAGTTCTTCAGTGCTTGTTTAACCGAGTCACGCAGAGGCTTTTGAGTCACCTGATCTTGTGAGTTAACGG
The DNA here is from genome assembly GCF_040280225.1 of Serratia sp. SM04. Classification (NCBI taxonomy): domain Bacteria; kingdom Pseudomonadati; phylum Pseudomonadota; class Gammaproteobacteria; order Enterobacterales; family Yersiniaceae; genus Serratia; species Serratia sp. SM04. Next base: position 106,076 of record NZ_JBEOQT010000001.1, read on the forward strand.
TAGAAACGGTCAGTACGTCAGAATTTACGCGTTGTTCGAACATAGTTCTGTCAGCTCTTTTTTTACGCTAAGATTTTCGAAATATGCCTCCAACGCCTCCAGCTGTTCGCTGGCATCCTCTATGGCGTTGAATGTGCGCCGAAACTGGTCATTCGGAGCGTGTTCCTGGAGATACCAGGACACGTGCTTACGAGCAATCCGGAATCCCTTGCCTTGGCCATAGAAGCCGTGCAATTCCCGAATGTGCCCAATCAACAAGCGCTTCACCTCGCCAAGCGGCAGCGGCGGCAGCAACTCCCCAGTGTCCAGATAATGCTGGATTTCCCGGAAGATCCAGGGTCTCCCCTGAGCAGCGCGGCCTATCATCAGGGCATCGGCCCCGGTGTAGTCGAGCACTGCTCTGGCTTTATGCGGGTCAGTAATATCCCCATTCGCGATAATCGGAATGGAAACACTCTGCTTAACTGCCCGAATGCTGTCGTATTCCGCGTCGCCGTTAAACAGACAGGCGCGGGTTCGGCCGTGAATCGTCAGGGCCTGAATACCACAGTCTTCGGCCAGTTGGGCAATCTCTACACAGTTACGATGCTCTGGCGCCCAGCCGGTGCGAATCTTCAGCGTTACCGGCACATCCACTGCGTCAACCACCGCGTGGAGGATCCGTTTAACCAGATCCGGGTACTGCAACAAAGCGGACCCGGCAAGCTTCCGGTTCACTTTTTTGGCAGGGCATCCCATATTGATGTCGATGATTTGCGCGCCGCTGGCCACGTTGATACGCGCGGCGGCGGCCATATCATCAGGATCGCATCCGGCAATCTGCACGGAGCGGATCCCTGGTTCATCGCTATGCACCATACGCAGACGCGACTTATCCGTCCGCCACACCTCCGGGTTGGAGGAGAGCATCTCGGATACAGCCATCCCAGCACCCATTGCATGACAGAGGGTTCTGAACGGGCGATCTGTAATACCGGCCATCGGGGCCGCAATCAGGCAATTAGTAAGCTGGTGGTGTCCAATGCGCATAGACAAAGAGTGACCATACTGTGTCCGCAAGGGCGCGTATATTACGCATTTTTGCGCCGAGATGAAAGGCCAAACTTTAACCAATTGGCGCGATATTAGGGCAAAAAATGCGCTGCGCAGTGATTCATAAAAATATTGTATATATTTTACAATGAGTTGACGAAAAGTGCTTATTTTGTGTGCGGTAAAATATTCACCTTTGCGCAGAATATTATCTGCATTCACCCGCGTTTTTTGCCGGGATAGCCTGCCTAGAAGGCGCATTGTCAGGGCGATCCGTCGTTGAACGGCGAAAAATTGCATAAAATTTTGTCTCGCCCGCGGGCCGATCGCCAGGCAAAAAAAATCCACCGGCGCAGGGCCGGTGGATGAGGGAGCAATAGACCGTGACGCTTACTTGCGGCGGCCGGTGATGCGGCACCACTCTTCACGCTCGGCGACCGGGTCGAGCGTGAACTTCTCTTCGTAGGCTTGCGCAACGCTGCTCGCCTGGCTGGCCAGCACGCCGGACAGCCCCAGATGGCCGCCGGCCTTCGGCAGGCAACCGATCAGCGGCGCCAGCTCGCGCAGCGGGCCGGCGAGGATGTTGGCGACCACCACGTCCGCCAGCAGGTCCGCCGGCTGGTCTTTCGGCAGATACAGCTCCAGACGCTCTGAAACGCCGTTACGCTGCGCGTTGTCGCGGCTGGCCTGAATGGCCTGGGGATCGATGTCGATGCCGATAGCGCGCGCTGCACCCAGCTTCAGCGCGGCGATTGCCAGGATGCCGGAACCGCAACCGAAGTCGATAACGGTTTTGCCGGCCAAATCGAGGCCGTCCAGCCACTGCAGGCACAGCGCGGTGGTCGGGTGGGTGCCGGTGCCGAACGCCAGGCCCGGATCGAGCATCACGTTGACCGCATCGGGATCCGGCACGTCGCGCCAGCTCGGGCAGATCCACAAACGCTCGCCGAAGCGCATCGGGTGGAAGTTATCCATCCATTCGCGCTCCCAGTCCTTATCTTCCAGCTGCTCTATCTTGTGGCGGAAACCGGCGCCCAGCAGCGGGTGCTGTTCCAGCATCGCCACCACCTCGGCCATATCGGTTTCCGCGTCGTACAGGCCGATCACGTCGGTATCGCCCCACAGCAGGGTTTCACCCGGCAAAGGTTCGAACACCGGGTTGTCGTGGGTGTCCTGGAAGGTCACCGACACGGCGCCGCTTTCCACCAGCGCGTCGCTCAGGTCTTCCGCCTGGCTGCCGGTGGTGTTCAGTTTGAGTTGGATCCAAGGCATAGCAATTCTCTTCAAGAGGGTAATGATGACGCCGTCCGGCGCTTTTCGCCGACGACGTTACCGAGATAAAACGCCAACAGGCTGAGCAACAGCGAAGGCACGATAGGGTGCAGCCCCGCCGGCTGCAGGTTGAAGCTGGCCAATAGCGTATAGCATACCGCACCCGACACCATTGAGCTAAGCGCTCCCTGAGCATTGGCGCGTTCCCAGTACAGGCCCAGCACCAGCGGCCACAGGAACACAGCCTCCAGCCCGCCGAAAGCCAGCAGGTTGAGCCAGATGATCATCTCCGGCGGCCGCCAGGCCGCCAACAGCACCAACAGGCCGAGGATCAGCGTGGTCAGGCTGGAGAAGCGCTTGATCAGCCGCTCGTTGTGGATCTGCTGTGGGCGTACGCCAAGGTAGAGATCCTTGATGATGGTGGCGGAGGATTGCAGCAGTTGGGCGTTGATGGTCGACATGATCGCCGCCATCGGCGCCGCCAAGAAAATCCCGGCGGCGTACGGCGGCAGCACGGTGATCATCAGCGTCGGGATCACCTGATCGGGGATCTTGAGATCCGGCAACACCGCGCGGCCGAGTGCGCCGGCCAGGTGCATGCCGAACATCAGCACCGCCACCACCACGGTGCCGAGCAGAATGCCGCGGTGCACCGCCTTGCTGTCCTTGTAGGAGATACAGCGCACGGCGGTGTGCGGCAGGCCGATCACCCCGAAGCACACCAGGATCCAGAACGACGCCATAAACGGCAGGCTGAGGATCTGATCGCCGCCCTGCGGCGACACCAGCGCCGGATCGATCTGCTGTAGTTTGCTGACTGCGCTGTCCAGTCCGCCGGCGGCATGGATCACCGCCACCAGCAGCAGCACGGTGCCGAGCAGCATCACCAGCCCCTGCATGGCGTCGTTCAGCACGCTGGCGCGGAAGCCGCCGAAGGCGGTGTACAGCGCGATGCTGATGCCGAAGATCAGCAGGCCGGTGTCGTAAGGAATGCCGGCGGCGGTTTCCAGCAGGCGTGCGCCGCCGATAAACTGCACCGTCATGGCGCCGAGGAACGCCACCAGCAGGCTGAGGCTGGCCAGCCACACCAGCAGGCGGCTTTGGTAGCGGCCATACAGCATGTCATTGAGGGTGATAGCGTTGTAGCGGCGCGCCAGGATGGCGAATTTCTTGCCCAGCACGCCGAGCGACAGCCACACCGCCGGCAGCTGGATCATCGCCAGCAGCACCCAGCCCAGGCCGTATTTGTAGGCGGCGCCGGGGCCGCCGATAAACGAACTGGCGCTGATGTAGGTGGCGGTCAGGGTCATCGCCAGCACAAAGCCGCCCATCGAGCGGTTGCCGAGGAAATATTCGCTGAGGAAATTTCCATTTTGACGGCGGCGATAGGCGTATACCGACAGGCCGAATACCAGCAGCAGGTAGGCGACCAGCGGCAGGATCACTTCAGTTTGCATCGCTGTCCTCCAGCGAAATGTCGCGGAACACCGTGCGCACCATCAGCCAGCACAGGCCGATGAACAGCAGCGGCACCAGCAGGCAGGCCATTTCGAACCAGTGCGGCAGGCCGGTGACGCCGATAGCGCTGTCCGGCAGATAGGCCGCCAGCCCCCAGGCCAGCAGGTAGAGCAGCGTCAGCCCCAGCGCCCAGCGCGCTTCGCGGTGCGCCTGAATAAAGCGTTTGTCCATCCGTGTCTCCCATAGGTTTACGGTGATGGATTCATCAAAGGTAGGGAATTTTACGGCATGACGGCGTTTTGCCAAGCCGTTACTGGCGGCAACGCCAAAGAAAAAGGCCGGTGATTAACCGGCCTTTCGTCAGACGATGCTGCGTGCTGCCTTAGGTTTCCTGCAGACCCAGCTTCTTCTCCAGATAGTGGATGTTGGTGCCACCGTGCTGGAAGTTTTCGTCGTTCATGATCTTCTGCTGCAGCTCAACGTTGGTTTTGATGCCGTCGATGATCAGTTCAGCCAGGGCGTTTTTCATGCGGGCAATCGCCACGTCACGGTTTTCGCCGAAGGTGATCAATTTGCCGATCATGGAGTCATAGTACGGCGGTACGGTATAACCGGCGTAGATATGAGATTCCCAACGCACGCCGAAACCGCCTGGCGCGTGGAAGCGGGTGATCTTGCCCGGGCTCGGCAGGAAGGTGTTCGGATCTTCGGCGTTGATGCGGCATTCTACCGCGTGGCCGTGGATCTTCACTTCTTCCTGTTTGATCGACAGCGGCTGACCGGCAGCGATGCGCAGTTGCTCTTTGATCAGATCCACGCCGGTGATCATTTCGGTAACCGGGTGCTCTACCTGAATACGGGTGTTCATTTCGATGAAATAGAACTCGCCGTTTTCATACAGGAACTCGAAGGTGCCCGCGCCGCGGTAGCCGATTTCCACGCAGGCTTTCGAGCAGCGCTCGCCGATGTAACGGCGCATTTCGCTGGTGATGCCCGGCGCCGGCGCTTCTTCGACCACTTTCTGGTGGCGGCGCTGCATGGAGCAGTCGCGCTCGGCCAGATAGATGGCGTTGCCCTGGCCGTCGGCCAATACCTGAATCTCGATGTGGCGCGGATTCTCCAGGTATTTTTCCATGTACACCATGTCGTTGTTGAAAGCCGCTTTGGCTTCCGCTTTCGTCATGTTGATGGACTGCTCAAGGTCTTTGTCGCTGCGCACCACGCGCATGCCGCGACCGCCGCCGCCGCCGGAGGCCTTGATGATCACCGGATAACCGATGCGCTTGGCGAAGGCACGGTTTTTATCCATGTCGTCGGTCAGCGGGCCGTCGGAGCCAGGTACGCACGGCACGCCGGCTTTCTTCATGGCGTTGATCGCGGAAACCTTGTCGCCCATCAGGCGGATGGTCTCGGCTTTCGGGCCGATGAAGATGAAGCCGGAGCGTTCAACCTGCTCGGCGAAGTCGGCGTTCTCGGACAGGAAGCCGTAGCCCGGGTGGATCGCCACGGCGCCGGTGATTTCCGCCGCCGAGATGATGGCCGGGATGTTCAGGTAGCTTTTTACCGATGGCGCAGGACCGATGCAGACGGTCTCGTCGGCCAGCAGCACGTGTTTCAGATCGCGGTCGGCCGCGGAGTGAACCGCAACGGTCTTGATGCCCAGTTCTTTACAGGCACGCAGGATGCGAAGCGCGATCTCGCCGCGGTTGGCGATAACAATTTTATCAAGCATGGGGGCGCCTCGTTATTCGATGACGACCAGCGGCTCGTCATATTCGACCGGCTGGCCGTTTTCCACCAGGATGGCTTTCACGACGCCGGACTTGTCCGCTTCGATCTGGTTCATCATTTTCATGGCTTCAACGATGCACAGGGTATCGCCGGCGTTCACTTTCTGGCCCACTTCCACGAAGGCTTTCGCGTCCGGGCTTGGGGTGCGGTAGAAGGTGCCTACCATTGGGGAACGAACGACGTGGCCACTCACGGCCGCCGGTGCTGCAGGGGTTTCTGCCGCAGGCGCGGTGGCAACGGCGTTAGCCAGGGCTGGCTGCTGCTGTGCCGGCATCGCGTAGGCCTGCTGCATGACGGGATAAGCCTGCGCCGGTGCGGCACGGCTGATGCGAACCGATTCTTCGCCTTCAGAGATTTCCAGTTCAGAAATGCCTGATTCTTCAACCAGTTCGATCAGTTTCTTGATTTTACGAATATCCATGAGTGTGATTCCGTACTCTTTTTGTGGAGCAATTAGTGGGTTTTCGACAGACGGTTAACCGCTGCCTGTAAAGCGAAAGCGTAGCCATCCGCGCCGAGGCCGCAAATCACCCCTACCGCTACGTCCGAGAGGTAAGAGTGATGGCGGAAAGGTTCGCGGGCGTGCACGTTGGACAGGTGGATCTCGATGAACGGGATCTGCACCGCCAGCAACGCATCGCGCAGCGCCACGCTGGTGTGCGTGAACGCCGCCGGATTTATCAGAATGAAATCGGTGTTGCCGCGCGCCTGATGGATGCGATCGATCAACTGATGCTCGGCGTTGGACTGCAGATGGCTCAGGGTAATATCCAATGCGGATGCCTGGTTTTCCAATCCGTTAACAATCTCTGTCAGCGTCGTGCTGCCGTACTTCTCCGGCTCACGCGTCCCCAGCAGATTGAGATTGGGGCCGTTCAGAAGCAAAATGTGAAACTTATCCGCCATTGTGCTGGTATCTCCGGCAATAAAACCATCATCGTAGAAAATAACCCGATGTTATCGATTTGTCACCTGTTAAGGGGCAAATTCACCCTGAGAACAGAAACAAGGTCGGGCATTATAACGATATCGTAGCAATTCGCAGCTAAATACTGGTCTTATCAGCGAAGATATTCAACCCCAAATCGACGAACTCGGGGATCCGTGACAGGAATATGAGCGCTGGAACACAGAAAAAGTTCCCGCCGGCGGCGCGCGTTTTTCCGTACCAATAACGCGCGCCGCCGCGTAGTTCAGCGCCACCAGGCGCGGAATTTCTTGTAACGTAGGCCCAACAGCGCCACCGCCAGCAGCGCGTAGATGAACGGCTGAGGGGAAAACGTTTTGACCGACCACAGGTAGTGGATGGGGGCGAGGATCGCCGCCAGATAGACGAAGTTGTGCAACAGTTGCCATTTGGCGCCCAGTTTGCGCATCGCCCACAGCGTCGAGGTGGCCGCCAGCGCCAGCAGGATCAGCCAGGTGAGGATGCCGAGCGTCAGATAAGGGCGGTTCACCAGCTCGCTGCCCAGCAGGCCGAGGTTGCTCAGCCCCAGCTCCAGCGTGGAGTAGCTTATCAGGTGCAGCGTGCCCCAGGCAAAGCACCACAGCCCCACCAGGCGGCGGCAGCGGATCAGCAGCGGCTGGCGGGCGTAGCGCGCCAGCGGGGCGATAGCCAGCGTGGCCAGCAGCAGTTTCAGGGTCATCCTGCCGGTAAAATGCTGGATGTCCTTGGACGGATCGGCGCTGAACCAGCCTTGATCCACCGCCAGCACCAGCCAGAGAAAGGGCAGAAACGCCGCCAGATGCAGGGCGGCTTTCAGCCATTTGATATGAACAGGCGTCAGGCGCACTTAGAAATTCTCCCGCAGATCCATGCCGCGATACAGCGACGCCACCTGGTCGGCATAGCCGTTGAACAGCAGCGTCGGCTGGCGTTTGACGTCGAGAATGCCGCCGGAGCCGATGAAACGCTCGGTAGCCTGCGACCAGCGCGGATGATCGACGTGCGGGTTCACGTTGGCGTAAAAACCGTACTCGTTCGGCGCGGATTGGTTCCAGGTGGTCGGCGGCCGATCGCGCACCAAACGGATATGCACGATCGATTTGATGCCTTTGAAGCCATATTTCCACGGCGTGATCAGCCGCAGCGGCGCGCCGTTTTGCGGCGGCAGGGTTTTGCCGTACACGCCGACGGTCAGCAGCGCCAGCGGATGCATCGCCTCGTCCAGCCGCAGCCCTTCGACGTAGGGGTATTTCAGGCCGCCGCCGATAAAGCGATCTTTCTGGCCGGGCATCTGCTCCGGATCGTACAGCGTCTGGAAGGCCACGTAGCGCGCGTTGCCGTTCGGTTCGGCCAGCTTGATAAGCTTGCCCAGTTCGAAACCGATCCACGGCACCACCATCGACCAGGCCTCGACGCAGCGCATGCGGTAAATGCGCTGTTCCAGTGGGAAACGCTTCATCAGATCGTCGATATCCAGCGTTATCGGCTTCGCCACTTCGCCGTCGATGCGCACTTTCCAGCCTTCGGTTTTCAGCCCGCCGGCGTTGGCGGCCGGATCGGCCTTGTCGAGGCCGAACTCATAGAAGTTGTTGTAGCCGGTGACCTTGTCTTCCGGCGTCATCGCCAGCTGCGCCTGCCAGGCGGCCGGTTTGCTGAATTCCAGCGCTTTGCCCGGTGGTGCCTTGGGGCGATCGTTGCCCTTGAACCACGACAACAGGTCCGCCTGTGCGCCGGTGGGCAGCGCCAGCGAAGCGGCGGTGATGCCGAGCGCCTGCAGCACCTTGCGCCGCTGGTGGAATACGCTCTCCGGCGTGACGTCGGCCTCGGTCAATTTGGGGTGTTTGTTCATGCTTATGTTCTCCGCGACTGATTCCCGCCGCCTGCGAGCGGCTAACGGGTCTCCATGAAATAAGCATGGCGCTAAAGGCGGCCGGAAGCGAGGGGACGCGGGAAAATATGAAATTTCGCAGAAGCGGGCGATCCCCCCGTCGCCGGGGGGAAAGGGTCAGCGGATTTTCACCAGGGTGCGGCCGGTGATTTGGTTGTTCAACAGCGCGGCGGCGGTGGCCGGCGCCTGCTCGAGGGAGATTTCGTGCGTGGCCTGCTGATAGAAGCTGTCCGGCAGAATGCCGGCCAGCCGTTCCCAGGCGGTTTGGCGGCGATGCAGCGGCGTATGCACCGAATCCACGCCCTGCAGGCGCACGTTGCGCAGAATGAACGGCATCACGGTGGTCGGCAGTTGATAACCGCCCGCCAGGCCGCAGGCGGCGACGGTGCCGTTATAGTTCATCTGCGCCAGCACCCGCGCCAGCAGTTTGTCGCCGACGGTGTCCACCGCGCCGGCCCACAGCTGTTTCTCCAGTGGACGCGGCATGTCGATATAGCCATCGCGCGGCATCACCTCTTTGGCGCCGAGCGCTTTCAGGTAGTCGGTATTGCTGTCGCGGCCGCTGATGGCGGTCACCCGGTAACCCAGCGCCGCCAGCAGGGCGATGGCGGTGCTGCCCACGCCGCCGCTGGCGCCGGTGACCAGGATATCGCCGTCGTCCGGGTGCACTCCGCCTTCCTCCAGCGCCATCACGCACAGCATGGCGGTAAAGCCGGCGGTGCCGATGATCATCGCCTTGCGCTCATCCAGGCCGTTCGGCAGCGGCACCAGCCACTCACCGGAGACGCGCCCCTGCTCGGCCAACCCGCCCCAGTGGTGTTCGCCCACGCCCCAGCCGGTGAGCACCACGCTTTGCCCCTCTTTGAAGCGATCGTCGCGGCTGTGGCGCACGGTGCCGGCGAAGTCGATGCCCGGCACCATCGGGAAGTTGCGCACGATCTTGCCTTTGCCGGTGATCGCCAGCGCGTCCTTGTAGTTCAGGCTGGACCAGTTGATGTCGACGGTGACATCGCCTTCCGGCAACCGATCGCTGTCGATATCTTTGATATGAGCCAGAGTTTGGTCGTCTTGTTGTTCCAATAACAGTGCACGCATGTCACTCTTCCTCTCGTTTACACTTTTCTATTCAATGGCTGAATCACAGTTATTTGACTATATGCATAATAAGCGGCCCAAGTCCTGATAAAGGACAAAAATGGCGCTTGCAGGTTTAATTCCTCGGCAAGGCTTGTTAGGGTTGGACGGCCCCTTTTAGCTAAAGGGTGAACACTCACTTAACCATAGCGGACAAGGCACAGGGATGCGATTTACCACCAAACTCTCTGCATTGATCACTCTGTTGGTCGCGCTGGCGATGTTTTTGATGCTGATGGGATGCTCATACAGCTTCTTTTACGTTACCCAGGATCGCCAGGAGCGCCGCTTGGATTCGCTGGTCACCACTCTCGATCAAGCCATGCTGAGCGAGCCGCCGCAGGAGCAGGAAAAATGGTTGCCGATCGTCATGCGCACGCTCGGCATCGTGTCGATCCGCATAGAGGCCGGTAGCAGCCAACTGCTCGACTATCAATTGCCGACGCAGGAAAAAGAGCACTGGGATGCGCTGAACGGTTATCGTCAGGTCTCGCGTCCCCTGTTGCAGCATCCGGGCAGCACGCTGCACATCACCTACCGCGACCCCTTCGCCAGCGACGTGCGCACGCTGCAATCCACCGCCGCCGTCACGCTGTCGATCGTCGTGATGGTGGTGGTTTTGCTGTTCAGCCTGCGCTGGCTGCGTGAGCAGGCCGACGGCGAAGATCGTCTGGAACGCCGCGCGCGGCGCATTCTGAACGGCGAGCGTGAAAACGTCATGCAGGGCGACGTGCGTGAGTGGCCGGCCAACGTCAGCGGCGCGCTCGACCGCCTGCTGGCCGATCTGGCGGAAGCGCGGGAAGAGCGCAGCCGGGTCGATACGCTGATCCGCGCCTTTGCCGCGCAGGACGCCAAAACCGGGCTGAATAATCGCCTGTTCTTCGATAACCAGTTGACCACTCAGCTGGAAGACGAAGGCTCGCACGGCATCGTGATGATGGTGCGGCTGCCCGATTTCGAGACCCTGCGCGAGACGCACGGCAGCGTGGCGGTGCAGGAGCTGATGTATTCGCTGGTCAATCTGCTGTCTACCTTCGTCATGCGCTATCCGTCGGCGCTGCTGGCGCGCTACTTCCACAGCGATTTTACCGTGTTGTTGCCGCATCGAACCCTGAAGGAGGCCGACGGCATCGCCTCACAGCTGGTCAACGCCATCGATGCCTTGCCTTCCACGGCGCTGATCGACCGCGAGGCCTTCCTGCACATCGGCATCGTGGCGTACCGCAGCGGTCAAACCACCGAGCAGGTGATCGATTATGCGGAGCAGGCGACGCGCCACGCTACGCTGCAGGGCGAAAACGGGTGGTATGTGTACGACAGCCAGGTGCCGGAAAAGGGGCGCGGCAGCGTCAAATGGCGCACGCTGCTGGAACAGGTGCTGGCGCGCGGCGGCCCGCGGCTGTATCAGAAACCGGCGGTGACCGTGGGGGGCGAGGTGCACCATCGCGAGATCATGAGCCGGATCTATGACGGCACCCAGGAATTGCTGCCGGCGGAATATATGCCGCTGGTGCAGCAGCTCGGGCTGGCGGAAAGTTACGATCGCCAACAGGTGAGCCGCATCATTCCCTTGTTGACGCAGTGGCCCGAGGAAACGCTGGCGTTTCCGCTGTGCGTGGACTCGATTTTGCAGCGCTCTTTCCAGCGCTGGCTGCGCGATACATTGCTGCAGTGCGAAAAAAGTCAACGTCGGCGAATTCTGATTGAACTTGCGGAGGCAGATGTGTGTCAACATATCGACCGTTTGCGTCCGGTGCTGAGGCTGTTGTCAGGGCTTGGCTGCCGCCTCGCGGTGTCCAAAGCGGGTTTAACCGTGGTCAGTACGTCCTATATCAAGTCGCTGCAGGTGGAGATCGTCAAGCTCCACCCGGGGTTGGTGCGGAGCATCGATAAGCGGGACGAAAACCAGCTGTTCGTGCAGAGCCTGACCGGCGCCTGCGCGGGCACGCGCGCGCAGGTATTCGCCGCCGGCGTACGCACGCGCAACGAGTGGCAGACGCTGAAAGAGCGTGGGATCCACGGCGGGCAGGGCGACTTTTTCGCGCCGCCGGAACCGATCGACGCGGGGCGTAAAAAATATTCACGTCGTTATCGCGTTTAAGCTGATTGCCGGACAAAAATTGACGTAGAATGAGCGCCGGATCCATCTGGGCCATGTCACCCGTCATTTTGGAGTTTTCTCCAATCTGCCTGCGACAACGACGCCTATTTGAGATAGGCTCTTGTCAGCTTTTATCTGGTTGGCGTTGGTAGGTGCTTACCATCGGCGGCAATCAGGGAATATGTTAGATTTTATGAGCTGTGTTACGCCGTTTCGTGCGTTGACAGGGTGGTAAACTGAGCCTTTGTTCAGGGAATTCAGGCCTCATCCAATTTCCGTGCATTCGAGCAGAAACAATACAGACTATTTTTCACCGAAGTAGAACGTTTTTGCGCCTTGTCGCTGCTTCGTGTGGTTGGTAAAGTAGGCGGATTTTATTTTCCGCCCCCAGCTTGCAGGATTATCCTTTCGTTATGTTTAAGAAATTTCGTGGCATGTTTTCCAACGACTTGTCCATCGACTTGGGTACCGCCAATACCCTGATTTATGTTAAAGGGCAAGGCATCGTACTGAATGAACCTTCGGTGGTTGCCATTCGTCAGGATCGTGCCGGCTCCCCAAAGAGCGTCGCGGCCGTCGGTCATGACGCCAAACAGATGCTGGGCCGCACCCCCGGCAACATCGCGGCTATTCGCCCGATGAAAGACGGCGTGATCGCCGATTTCTTCGTGACCGAAAAAATGCTGCAGCACTTTATCAAACAGGTTCACAGCAACAGTTTCATGCGCCCAAGCCCGCGCGTGCTGGTCTGTGTGCCGGTCGGCGCGACCCAGGTTGAACGCCGCGCTATCCGCGAGTCCGCCCAAGGGGCCGGCGCGCGTGAAGTGTTCCTGATTGAAGAGCCGATGGCGGCGGCGATCGGCGCTGGTCTGCCGGTCTCCGAAGCGACCGGTTCCATGGTGGTGGATATCGGTGGCGGTACCACTGAAGTGGCGGTGATCTCGCTGAACGGCGTGGTGTACTCCTCTTCCGTGCGCATCGGCGGCGACCGCTTCGATGAAGCCATCATCAATTATGTGCGCCGCAACTACGGCTCGCTGATCGGCGAAGCAACCGCCGAGCGCATCAAGCACGAAATCGGTTCTGCCTATCCGGGCGATGAAGTGCGCGAAATCGAAGTCCGCGGCCGTAACCTGGCCGAAGGCGTACCACGCGGCTTTACCCTGAACTCCAATGAAATCCTCGAAGCCCTGCAAGAGCCGCTGACCGGCATCGTCAGCGCGGTGATGGTTGCGCTGGAGCAGTGCCCGCCAGAATTGGCCTCCGACATTTCCGAACGCGGCATGGTATTGACCGGCGGCGGCGCGCTGCTGCGCAACCTCGATCGCCTGCTGATGGAAGAAACCGGCATCCCGGTCGTGGTGGCGGAAGATCCGCTGACCTGCGTGGCGCGCGGCGGCGGCAAGGCGTTGGAAATGATCGACATGCACGGCGGCGATTTGTTCAGCGAAGAATAGTCAGCCCCTGGAAGGAGGAATCGTATCGGATGAATGCGCACAGCGAGAATCGGGTACGGTTCCTCTTTCTGTTGTCGAGGAACTCGCATAATTTATGAAGCCGATTTTTAGCAGGGGGCCTTCCCTGCAACTGCGACTTTTTTTGGCGGTGATCGCGGCCATTGGCCTGATCGTTGCCGACAGCCGGCTCGGCACGTTCGTGAAGATACGCAACTACATGGACACCGCAGTCAGCCCTTTCTATTTTCTGGCCAACGGGCCGCGTAAAGTTTTGGACAGCGTGTCAGAAACGCTGGCTACCCGCCAACAGCTGGAGCTGGAAAACCGCGCTCTGCGGCAGGAACTGCTGCTGAAAAACAGCGATATTCTTCTTCTTGGCCAATTCAAGCAGGAAAACGCCCGCTTGCGCGAGCTGCTGGGTTCTCCGCTGCGTCAGGACGAACACAAGATGGTCACCCAGGTTATCTCCACCGGCTCCGATCCTTACAGCGATCAGGTGGTGATCGACAAAGGGTCGGACAACGGCGTCTATGAAGGCCAGCCGGTGATCAGCGACAAGGGCGTGGTCGGCCAGGTGGTGGCGGTGGCGAAAGTCACCAGCCGCGTGCTGCTGATCTGTGACGCCTCGCACGCGCTGCCGATCCAGGTGCTGCGCAACGATATTCGGGTGATCGCCGCGGGCAGCGGCTGCGCCGACGATCTGCAGCTGGAGCACCTGCCGAACAACACCGATATCCGCGTTGGCGACGTGCTGGTCACCTCCGGCCTCGGCGGCCGCTTCCCGGAAGGCTATCCGGTGGCGGTGGTCTCCTCGGTCAAGGTCGATAACCAGCGCGCTTACACCGTGATTCAGGCGCGGCCGACCGCCGGTTTGCAGCGCTTGCGCTACCTGCTGCTGCTGTGGGGCGCCGATCGCAACGGCGACATGCCGCTGCCGCCGGACGAAGTGCACCGCGTGGCCAATGAACGCCTGATGCAGATGATGCCGCAGGTGCTGCCGCCTGCCGGCTCCGTCGGGCCGCAGCTGCCGGCCCCGGCCACCGGGGTGGCGCCGCAAACCGCGGCTCCGGCCTCTGTCCAGCCCCAAGCTCAGCCTGCCGCGGCGGGAGTGGTGCCATGAACAGCTACCGCAGCCACGGGCGCTGGATAATCTGGCTGTCGTTCCTGGTGGCGTTGGTGCTGCAAATCATGCCGTGGCCGGAGCAGATCTACATGTTCCGGCCTTCCTGGCTGGTGTTGATCCTGATCTACTGGGTGATGGCCTTGCCGCACCGGGTCAACGTCGGCACCGGCTTCGTGCTGGGGCTGATCATGGATCTGATCCTCGGCTCTACGCTGGGCGTGCGCGCGCTGGCGCTGGGCATCATCGCCTATCTGGTGGCGTTCAAATTCCAACTGTTCCGCAATATGGCGCTGTGGCAACAGGCGCTGATCGTCGTGCTGCTGTCGCTGTCGATGGACGTGGTGGTGTTCTGGGCTGAGTTTTTAGTGATCAACGTCTCTTTCCGCCCAGAGGTGTTCTGGAGTAGTGTGGTAAACGGCATTTTGTGGCCGTGGTTATTCCTGTTGATGCGCAAAATCCGCCGTCAGTTCGCCGTACAGTAAGGGTATCTCAATGACTTCGCTTTATCTGGCCTCCGGCTCCCCACGTCGACGTGAACTGCTGACCCTGCTCGGCGTGTCGTTCGACATTTTGCTGACGCATACCGAAGAGCAGCGCCGGGAAGGCGAAGCCGCCGAAGCCTATGTGCGCCGCCTGGCGCAGGACAAGGCCAAAGCCGGCGTAGCGCTGGCGCAGGAAGATCGGCCGGTGCTGGGCGCCGACACCATCGTGGTGCTCAACGGCCGGGTGCTGGAGAAGCCGCGCGACGAAGCCCATGCGGCGGACATGCTGGCGGCGCTGTCCGGCAAGCAGCATCAGGTGATGACGGCGGTGGCGATCGCCGATCGCGACGACGTGCGCTGCCAGCTGGTGGTGACCGACGTGACGTTCCGCAGCCTGTCACAACAGGATATCCGCGACTATATTGCTACGGGCGAACCGATGGATAAGGCGGGCGCCTATGGAATTCAAGGAAAGGGTGGTTGTTTCGTCAGAACGATAACCGGGAGTTATCACGCGGTGGTTGGTCTGCCGCTGGTCGAAACACATGAGCTGCTCAGTAATTTTGTCGCATTACGTGATGTAAGAACCGGTTGATGGGCGCTGCCATTATCGACCGGCTCTGAGGAGAAGGCATGACAGCTGAGCTACTGGTTAATATCACACCGTCTGAAACGCGGGTCGCCTATATCGATGGCGGCATTCTGCAAGAGATCCATATCGAACGCGAATCCAAACGCGGTATCGTCGGCAATATCTATAAAGGGCGCGTCAGCCGCGTCCTGCCGGGGATGCAGGCGGCGTTCGTCGACATCGGCCTGGACAAGGCCGCCTTCCTGCACGCCTCCGACATCATGCCGCATACCGAATGCGTCGCCGGCGACGAGCGGAAAAACTTCCACGTGCGCGACATCGCCGAGCTGGTGCGCCAGGGGCAAGACCTGATGGTGCAGGTGGTGAAAGATCCGCTCGGCACCAAGGGCGCGCGCCTGACCACCGACATCACGCTGCCTTCGCGCTATCTGGTCTTCATGCCGGGCGCGGCGCACGTCGGCGTTTCGCAGCGCATTGAAAGCGAAGCCGAGCGCGAGCGCCTGAAAGCCATCGTTGCGCCGCACTGCGACGAGCTGGGCGGTTTTATCATCCGCACCGCGGCGGAAGGCATCGGCGAGGAAGAGCTGGCGCAGGACGCCGCGTTCCTCAAACGCCTGTGGACCAAGGTGATGGAGCGCAAGAAGCGCAACCAGACCAAATACAAGCTGTACGGCGAGCTGGCGCTGGCGCAGCGCATCCTGCGCGATTTCGCCGGCGCGGCGTTGGATCGCATCCGCGTCGATTCGCGGCTGACGCACGATCTGCTGGTGGAGTTTACCGGCGAGTACATTCCGGACATCACCAACAAGCTCGAACTCTATACCGGCAGCCAGCCGATTTTCGATCTGTACGATGTGGAAAACGAGATCCAGCGCGCGCTGGAGCGCAAGGTGGAGCTGAAGTCCGGCGGCTATCTGATCATCGATCAGACCGAGGCGATGACCACCGTTGACATCAACACCGGCGCCTTCGTCGGCCACCGCAACCTCGACGAAACCATCTTCAATACCAACATCGAGGCGACGCAGGCCATCGCGCGCCAGCTGCGGCTGCGTAACCTGGGCGGCATCATCATCATCGACTTTATCGATATGAACAACGAAGAGCATCGCCGCCGGGTGCTGCACTCGCTGGAGCAGGCGTTGAGTAAAGATCGGGTAAAAACCACGATCAACGGCTTCTCTCAGCTAGGCTTAGTTGAAATGACGCGTAAACGCACGCGTGAAAGCATTGAACATGTGCTCTGTCACGATTGTCCTACTTGCAATGGGCGCGGCACCGTGAAAACGGTGGAAACCGTGTGCTACGAGATCTTGCGCGAGATTGTGCGCGTGCACCATGCTTACGATTCCGATCGCTTCCTGGTGTACGCCTCCGCGGCGGTCGGCGAAGCGTTGAAGAGCGAAGAGTCGCATGCGCTGGCCGAAGTGGAGATCTTCGTCGGCAAACAGGTGAAGGTGCAGATCGAACCGTTGTACAGCCAGGAGCAGTTCGACGTCGTCATGATGTAGCCCGTCCGACATCGTAAGGGCCCGGCATGCCGGGCCCGTCAGTGCATAGATATTCCCGTTGCCAGGCAGCGGAGCAAGGAGAACTGCGTGAGGCGACTGCCTGGGATTCTGTTAGCAACAGGCGCCACCCTAATCGTGATTGTGGCGCTGCTGATCAGCGGGCTGCGCCTGATGCTGCCGAAGCTGAACGACTACCGTCCCCAACTGCTGGCGCAGGTGGAGAAGCTGTCCGGCGTGCCCGTGCAGATGGATTTCCTGCAGGGCAGCTGGGAAACGTTCGGCCCACAGCTTGAAATGCGCAACCTGAGCGCCACGCTGCCCAAAAGCGATGTGCATATCGAACGCGTGACGCTGGCGCTGGACGTGTGGCAATCGCTGCTGCACTGGCGCTGGCAGTTCCGCGATCTGACCTTCTATCAATTCCGCCTCGATCTGAACGCCACGCTGGGCGGCGACCGGCAGGGCGAAGGCCTTGAGCCGGGCAAAATCGGCGATCTGATGCTGCGTCAGCTCGACCATTTCGATCTGCGCGACAGCCGTATCTCATTCCTGACGCCCGCCGGCGCGCGCGCCGAATTCGACATTCCCCAACTGACCTGGCTTAACGGCCGCGAGCGCCATCGCGCCGAGGGGCAGATCAGCCTGTCGACGCTGAACGGCCAGCACGGCGTGGTGCAGCTGCGCATGGACCTGCGCGATAATCAGGGCCTGCTGGACACCGGCACGGTCTATCTGCAGGCCGATAACATCGACATGAAACCCTGGTTTACCCGCTGGCTGCGCGCCAACACCGGGCTGGAAAGCGCCGACTTCAGCCTGGCGGCCTGGCTGCAGGTGCAGAACGGCGAGATTGCCGGCGGCCATGCGTTGCTCAAGCAGGGGGCGGCCAACTGGGATACCGGCGCCGCGCAGCACCGGCTGGACGTGGACAATCTGGCGCTGTCGCTGCGCCGCCAGGGCACCGGTTGGCAGCTCGACGTGCCGCAGCTGCGGTTGAGCACCGACGGCCAGGCCTGGCCGCAGGGCACGCTTTCCGCCCTGTGGCTGCCGGAAAACACCGAGTTCATGGGGCCGGCGCAGAATGAAGAGCTGCGGGTGCGCGCGACTAACCTTCAGCTGGAGCGCCTGTCGGCGCTGCTGCCGACCTTCTCGTTCCTCAGCCCGGACGTGCTCGATCGCTGGAACGATCTGCAGCCGCAGGGGAAGATGGAAGCCTTGGCACTGGACATCCCACTGAAGCAGCCGGAAAAGAGCCGTTTCCAGGCGCTGTGGCGCGATGTCAGCTGGCAGCGTTGGGAGCTGCTGCCCGGCGTCAACCACTTCTCCGGCGCGTTGAGCGGCGGGGTGGAGAACGGCCGCCTGACGCTGGGGCTGGCAGGCAGCACCTTGCCTTACGGCGATATGTTCCGTGCGCCGCTTGAAATCAGCAGCGCGCGCGGCGCGCTGACCTGGCGTTACAACGATCAAGGCTGGGAGCTGGCGAGCCAGGGGCTGGACGTCAAGGCGAAGTCGCTGTGGGTCAACGGCGATTTCCGTTATCAGCAGCCGGCCAAGGGCGATCCGTGGCTGAATATCCTGGCGGGCATCCGCCTGTATGACGGCGCCGAGGCCTGGCGCTATTTCCCGGAACCGCTGATGGGCAAGCATCTGGTGGACTACCTGAGCGGCGCCATTCAGGGCGGCCGGGTGGATAACGCCACGCTGATTTATTCCGGCGATCCGCAGCACTTCCCGTACCGTAAGAACGAAGGGCAGTTCGAAGTCTTCGTGCCGCTGCGCCACGCCACCTTCCAGTTCCAACCGGGCTGGCCGGCGCTGACCGATTTGGCGATCGACCTCGACTTCGCCAACGAGGGATTGTGGATGCATGCGCCGCAAACCCGGCTGGGCAAGGTGGCGGGCAAAAATATCAGCGCGGTGATCCCGGATTACCTGAAAGAGCGGCTGCTGATCGACGCCGAAGTCGCGGGTGCGGGCAGCGACGTGCACGACTACTTCATGCAGACGCCGCTGCACGATTCGCTGGGGGCGGCGCTGGAGCAGCTGCAGATTGGCGGTGATGTCAGTGGGCGCTTACATCTCGATATTCCCCTGGACGGCGAGCAGGTCAGAGCCACCGGTGAAGTGGCGCTGAACAACAATTCGTTGCTGATCAAGCCGCTGGACAGCGAACTGCAAAAGCTCAGCGGCAAGTTCCGCTTCGATAACGGCAACCTGCAGAGCGACCCCCTGTCGGCCAACTGGTTCGGGCAGCCGGTGGCGGTCAACTTCACCACCCAGGAAGGCGAGCGTGACTACAAGGTCAACGTCGGCCTGAAGGGCGACTGGCAGCCGGGTAAGTTCCCCGGCCTGCCGAAAGAGGCCGCCGATGCGCTCAGCGGCAGCGCGCCCTGGCAGAGTCAGGTGGCCATCACGTTGCCGCATCAGGGCTCGGCCAGCTACGATATCGGCCTTGACGCAGACCTAAGGAAAGTGAGCAGTCACTTACCTTCGCCGTTGGACAAGGCGCCGGGCGAAGCCTTGCCGGTGAGCGTCAAGGTCAAAGGCGGTCTTAACGGCTTCATGTTGACCGGCAGTGCGGGCAAGCAGAACCGCTTCAACAGCGAATGGAACTTCGACAAAAAACAGGTGAATCTGGCGCGCGCCGCCTGGCAAACCAACGGTGGCGGCACGCCGCCGCTGCCGGCCGGCAAGTCGATGACGCTGAACCTGCCGGCGCTGGACGGCGAGCAATGGCTGGCGCTGCTGGCGCCGGCGCTGAAACAGGGCGGCGGCAGCGGTCAGGTGGGCGGTTTCAGCTTCCCCACCACCGTGGCGCTGACCACGCCGCAGCTGCTGTTGGGCGGCCAGGCCTGGCATAAGCTGACGCTGTCGGCCGAAAAACAGCTGGGTGCCACCGTGGTGAGCGCCAAGAGCGATGAAGTGGACGGCAGCCTGCGGGTGGCCGATCGCGGGCCGTGGCGCGCCGATATCAACTACCTGTACTACAACCCGCAGTTCGCCGAGACGAAAAGCGCGGCGGGTTCGCCGCCACCGCCGCCGGAGAAAGTCAGCTTCCGCGACTGGCCTTCGCTGATGCTGCGCTGCAAGTCGTGCTGGGTGCTGGGGCAGAACCTCGGCAAGGTCGAGGCGGATCTGAGCAATCGGGGCGATACCCTGACGCTGGATCACGGCCTGGTCGATACCGGCAAAGGGCGCATGAGCGCCACCGGCCTGTGGAAGCAGAACGCGCAGGAAGAGCGCAGCTCGCTGAAAGGCAAGCTGCTCGGCGGCAAAATCGATGAAACCGCCGCCTTCTTCGGCATCACCATCCCGCTGAAAGGCGCGCCTTACGACGTGGACTTCGATTTGTACTGGCGCGGCGCGCCGTGGCAGCCGCAGGTCAATACGCTGAGCGGCGCGCTGCAGGTCAAAATGGGCAAGGGCGAGATCGACAGCATGGGCGGCGGCCGCGCCGGCCAGCTGCTGCGACTGGTCAGCTTCGACGCCTTGCTGCGCAAGCTGCAGTTCGATTTCAGCGATACCTTCGGCAAAGGCTTCTACTTTGATTCCATCCGCAGCACCGCCTGGCTGAAAGATGGCATAATGCATACTGATAATCTATTGATCGACGGCCTGGCGGCGGATATCGCCATGAGTGGCCAGATCGATCTGGCGCGCCGCCGCATCGATATGGAAGCGGTGGTGGCGCCGGCGATTTCGGCGACGGTCGGCGTGGCCACGGCGTTTGTCGTTAACCCGATCGTCGGCGCGGCGGTGTTCGCCGCCTCGCAGGTGCTGGGACCGCTGTGGAGCAAGATTTCGCTGATTCGTTACCATATCAGCGGCGATCTCGACCAGCCGAAGATCAATGAGGTACTTCGTAAGGCAAAGGAGGATAAGGCGTCATGAGGAATGCTAACGTTGCGTTGTTGCAGTTGTGCAGTGGCGATCAGGTGCGCGATAACCTGGCCCAGATTGAACAGCAGATCAAGCAGCTCAATGCCGGGGTAAAACTGGTCATGACGCCGGAGAACGCGCTGCTGTTCGCCAACTCCGCAGCCTATCGCCAACAGGCGGAAAAACAGGGCGATGGCCCGCTGCAGAACGCGGTGCGCGAACTGGCGCGCCGCTATGGCGTGTGGTTGTTGGTGGGCTCGATGCCCTTGATCAGCCGCGAAAACCCGGAGCTTATCACCACCAGCAGCCTGTTGTTCGACGATCAGGGCGAGATCCGCGCCCGCTACGACAAGCTGCACATGTTCGATGTGGACATCAACGACGCGCACGCCCACTACCGCGAGTCGGATACCTACCAGCACGGGCAGCATCTGACGGTGGTGGATACGCCGGTCGGGCGTTTGGGCATGACCATATGCTACGATCTGCGCTTCCCCGCGCTGTTCCAGGCGCTGCGGGCGCAGGGCGCTGAACTGATTTCGGTGCCGGCGGCCTTTACCCGGGTCACCGGTGAGGCGCATTGGGAAATCCTGCTGCGCGCCCGGGCGATCGAAAACCAGTGCATGATCCTGGCGCCGGCGCAGGTGGGGCGCCACGGGCCGACCCGCCGCACCTGGGGCCACACGCTGGCTGTCGACGGCTGGGGCAAGGTGCTGGCCGAGAACCCGGACGCCGTAGCGGCGCTGAAGGTGCGCGTGGACACCACAAGCCTGCAGCCCCTGCGGCAACAGATGCCAGTGCTGCAGCACAACCGATTCCAGACGTCGCTGACGGCGCCGTCTGACACGTTATCCTCCAATCAAGAGTGAAACCATTATGAGCCTGACGTTTGTCAGTGAGCAGTTACTCGCTACCAACAAGCTGAGTCATCAAGATCTGTACTCGGTACTGGGTCAACTGGCAGAACGCCGTATCGACTACGCCGATCTCTATTTCCAGTCCAGCTATCACGAAGCCTGGGTGATCGAGGACGGCATCATCAAGGATGGCTCTTACAATATCGACCAGGGCGTCGGCGTGCGCGCCGTCAGCGGCGAGAAGACCGGTTTCGCCTATGCCGATCAGATCACCCTGAATGCGCTGCAGCAGAGCGCCCAGGCGGCGCGCAGCATCGTGCGCGAGCAGGGCGACGGGCGGGCGCACACCCTGGGCGAGATCGGCTATCGGGCGCTGTACCCGCTGCTCGATCCGCTGCAAAGCCTGCCGCGCGAAGAGAAAATTGCCCTGCTGCACCGCGTCGACAAGGTGGCGCGTGCCGCCGATGCACGGGTGCAGGAAGTGAATGCCAGCATCACCGGCGTTTACGAGCAGGTGTTGGTGGCTGCCACCGACGGCACGCTGGCGGCGGACGTTCGCCCGCTGGTGCGGCTCTCCGTCAGCGTGTTGGTGGAGCAGGATGGCAAGCGTGAGCGCGGCTCCAGCGGCGGCGGCGGCCGTTTCGGCTATGACTACTTCCTGGAAACCGTCGACGGCGACGTGCGCGCCGACGCTTACGCCAAAGAAGCGGTGCGCATGGCACTGGTCAACCTTGGCGCGGTGGCGGCGCCGGCCGGCAATATGCCGGTGGTGCTGGGGGCCGGCTGGCCGGGCGTGCTACTGCACGAGGCGGTGGGCCACGGCCTGGAAGGCGACTTCAATCGGCGTGGCACCTCGGTGTTCAGCGGCCATATGGGCGAGCTGGTGGCTTCCGAGCTGTGCACCGTGGTGGATGACGGCACCCTGCAAGGGCGGCGCGGTTCGCTGGCGATCGACGACGAAGGCGTACCGGGCCAGTACAACGTGCTGATCGAAAACGGCGTGCTGAAAGGCTACATGCAGGACAAACTCAACGCGCGGTTGATGGGCGTCGCGCCGACCGGCAACGGCCGCCGCGAGTCCTACGCGCATCTGCCGATGCCGCGCATGACCAATACCTACATGCTGGCGGGCCAATCGACGCCGGAAGAGATCATCGCCAGCGTCGAGTACGGCCTGTACGCGCCGAACTTTGGCGGCGGCCAGGTGGACATCACCTCCGGCAAGTTCGTGTTCTCCACCACCGAAGCCTACCTGATTGAGAAGGGCCGCATCACCAAACCGGTGAAGGGGGCGACGCTGATCGGCTCCGGCATCGAGGCGATGCAGCAGATCTCGATGGTCGGCAACGATCTGGCGCTCGATAAAGGCGTGGGCGTGTGCGGCAAGGAAGGCCAGAGCGTGCCGGTGGGCGTCGGCCAACCGACGCTGAAACTGGATACGCTGACCGTCGGCGGCACGGCGTAATCTTTCCTCAAGGAGCCACGCGCTGGCTCCTTTATCCATTCCCCATGTTGCGGCCCTTGCAGGCGCGCCTGCGCCCAGTGATGGAATGAAATTGACGTGGCGAAAAAACGGAACAATACGAGGATGGCGCGTTGGGCTTTCTCCGCCCGGCGTTGGCTGCTGTTGCTGGGCGTTCTGTCCCTGACGGGCTGCGCCCGTTCCGATGCGCTGTGGGGCGTGGTCGATAAGCTCTGCATGGTCAACTATCAGCAAAAGCGCGATCCGGCCCCGTGCGAGCAGATTTATATGCCGCAGGGGAAAGCGCAGGGCTTTAGCGTGCTGCAAAACCCGCGTTATCCCTATCATTTCATTCTGGTGCCGACGGCGCCGCTTTCCGGCATTGAAAGCCCGCTGCTGCTGGCCGGAGAACGAACGGACTATTTTGGCTATGCATGGCTGATGCGTTACCGGCTGGCCGCCGAGTATGGCGGGCCGGTGCCGGACGACAGGCTGGGCATGGCGATCAACTCCGCTTACGGCCGCAGCCAGAACCAATTGCACATTCACCTGACCTGTCTGCGCGAGGATGTGCGGCGCCAGCTGCAGGCGGAACGCCCCTACATACAGGAACAATGGCGCCCCTTGCCGGATAAGCTGTTGCGCCACACCTACTATGCCCGCCGCGTGATGCAGCCGACCGCGATGGGCATCTACCCGATTAGGGATCTTGCGGATTATTTTCATCTGTCGCCGCCGCAGCTGGCGGAGTATGGCGTGGCCGTCGTCCCGACCACGTTTGCCGGCCAACGGGGTTTTATCTTGCTGGCCTCGAAGCGCGGCTGGGACGTCGGCAACCGCGCCTCGGTAGAATCGCTGCTGGATAAAACGTGCGCGATTTTGCCGCGTTAATCTTAAGACGGCAGGTGAGAGCGATGCGCTCTCACCTTATTCTTCCTACCTAAACCGCGCATCCCGCGCAAACAGGAAAGCGGCTTCCCGCTGGCGGGCGTCTGCTTCCGCCTGAGCGCCCTGATAACGCAAAATCATGATCAGCGTGGCATAGACGTTGGCGTCGATACGGCGCTGCAGATAGGCATTGGCCCACTGCCGATAGCCGGTCAGCAGGGCATCATCGCGCGTTTGGTTATAGACCAGCAGCGCGTGAGATTGCTCGTCGAAGGTTTTGCGCTCCCGGTAGATCCAGGCGGCCGGCGGCGGCATCTGCTCGATGCTGTCGATGGAGGCCAGCATGGTGCGTTCCGATTGGGTGAGCGCCATGCGCCCTTGCCAGGCGAAGATCGCCATCACCAACATGCCGATTGCCGCCATCGCCACCGGCAGGCTCAGGGCTTTGGCGAACGGCAGTGGGCGGGGCTCGCCGGTTTGGCCGTCCAGCAGCGCCAGCAGCAGCAGAAACGCCAGCCAATGCGGCGCAGACAGATAGAAAGGGTATTCCAGCTGGGTGTGCACCAGCATTGGCAACAGCACCAGAAACAGCCCGACGCGCGCACCGCCCGGCTGTTCGCGATCCCGTTGCCAGGCGCGTTTCAACAGCAGCGCGCCGGCGACGAGGACGATAACGATCCCCGCCAGCGCCGGCAGGCCGCCCTCAACCCACCACAGCAGGATTTCATTGTGCGGATGCCCGGCGACTTCCAGCACTTCTCGCCAGGGCATTTCCTGCAGACGGAAGTGCGCGAAGCTGTATTCAAAGCCGCCGTAGCCCCAGCCCAGCAGCGGTTTGGCCAGGATCATGGCGCCGACGTCATGCAGCATGGTCAGGCGCGCGCTATTGGAAAGCTCCCGCCCGATCAGGCCGGCGCGGCTATCCAGGCCAAGGCCGGTGAACAGCACCGTGAGACCGGCCGCCACGCCCAACAGCAGCGCGCCGCCGGCCCAGCGGCTTGCGGCCGGGCGCTGACGGGCAAAACGCCACAGCAGCAGCGCCGCCGCCAGGGCGCCGCCCAGCCAGGCGGCGCGCGACTGGATCAGCACCAGCAGGGCGGAGAAAGCGGCCAGCAGGGCGAGCAGCGGGAGTTGCCGCCGCCGCGTCGGCGTGGAGAGGGGGGCAAGCAGCAGCCAGAGCGCCAAAGCCAGCCCGGTGGCGATAAAGCTGCCCAGCACGTTCGGCTGTTGGAAGACGCCATAGACCCGGCGGCCGTTGGGGGCCACCCAGGCCAGCGCGGGGGCGAACAGCTGCAGCGCCGCCAGCAATGCCTGAACGCTTACGGCGAACAGCAGGCCGTACAGCAACAGATCGCGTTGCCGGGTGGTGAGGCGCAGCTGCAGGCAGGCGACATAGAACAGCCAGCCACCGAGCAAACCGGCGCAGCGCCACAGTGCGTCTTCGCGCCACTCGGGGCGGGTATACAGCAGCGGCAGCGCCAATACGGCGATGCCGAGCAGCAACAGGCGTGCGGTAGGGGTCAGTGAAAGCCGGGCGCGGCCAAGGCAGACGGTGAAGGTCACGAGCAGCGTGGTCAGCGCCATGGCGCTCCAGGCCAGAATGTTTTGCGGCAGCGCCAGGCCGCCGCCGCCCATGTTGGGGTGATAAAACGGCAGGATCGCCGCCATCCAGATCAGCAACAGGGGCAGCACGGCGATAGCCGGCGCGTTAATGGCGGTTTTATCGGTCATGGTGAACCTGCCATGTTTCGATATCGATCATTGAATGCATATTATTAGGATTCCCTATCCTTATCCTGGTGTTTAAATTCGCTGAAGCTTCAATACCTAAAATTTTTTATGGAAATTGAAAAGACTTCCTGTTGAAGCGATAAATAAGTTTTTCCCCTGTGAGCGCAGGGACGGTTTATATAAAAAGGGGTAAGCCGTATTTCAGTTGCCTGCAAAGGGTGTTTTATTTGTTTGAAAAAACAGGGTTGTCATTTTCTCAAATTCATCTTGCTCCAGTCAATTTTTAATCTTTTATTTTATTTTTGTATTTAAATCAAAACATTGGGATTTTTTGTATGTAGTAAAACGCCGTGTGTGCGACAACGAACGCCTGGGCCGACAGGCGATGTAGCCAATGAGATAAGCCTTTTCTTGTTAAATCGTTGTTGCCAATGACGGCACGGCGATCGTGGTTTTATTTACCGCTGTTTTTTATTTTTATTTTATATTTTCTTTATTGGATCTATATTTATTTTCATTAAGATTCTTCTTGTTTTTTATTGGTTGTTTTTAAATTTTATTTAAATCCATTTTATTAAGATTGTTCTGTTACTGTGGAAATAAAGGGGTGATGATCCCCCTATCCCTGTTGCCGTGCCGCAAGACGGATTAACGCGCCTGTAAAAGCGCGTTAATCCACGCTTCACAGACCTCACTCCACTTCGCCAATCCGTTCCAGCGCATCCACCACCAGATCCCAGAATTTATCCTGATCCAGTTTGACCGCGACCTGGGTGTGGCAGTCCGGCGGCGGCGGCGCGCGGAAATCCGCGACCGTCATGCCCAACGTCAGGGTGCCGGTGAGTTCGATATCCACCGGCGCTTTGCGCACCGTCATCACGCTCGGATCGATCACGTAGGCGACGGCGCAAGGATCGTGTACCGGCGGGGCGCTGAAGCCCTGCGCCTGTTGGTACATACGGCCAAAGAATGCCAGCAGTTCGCCGACGAAGGCGGCCGGCCGGGTGCCGAGGGCGGCGATACGCGCGCAGACTGCCGGCGTGGCCAAAGCCTGGTGGGTAAGATCCAGCCCGACCATGGTCAGCGGCCATTTTTCGTTAAACACGATGTGCGCCGCCTCGGGATCGATTTTGATATTGAACTCCGCCACCGCGCTCCAGTTGCCCACATGGTAGCCGCCGCCCATCAGCACCACTTCCTTGACCCGCTCGGCAATGCGCGGCTCTTTGCGCACCGCCATGGCGATATTGGTCAGGCCGCCGGTCGGCACCAGCGTCACGCTGCCGGGCGGGTGGGCCATCACCGTATCGATGATCAGATCCACCGCGTGGCGCGAGTCCAACTGCAGGTGAGGTTCCGGCAGCACCGGGCCATCGAGGCCGGAATCGCCGTGGATATCGGGCGCCACTTCGATATTGCGCACCAGCGGGCGCGGGCAGCCGGCGGCGAAGGGCACGCCGGTAATATTGGCGATGCGCGCCACCGCCAGCGCGTTGCGCGTCACTTTGTCCAGCGTCTGATTACCCACCACGGTGGTGACCGCCAGCAGGTCGATCTGCGGATTGCCCCAGGCCAGCAGCAGGGCGATGGCGTCGTCATGCCCCGGGTCACAGTCCAGTATGATTTTTTTCATGGTTATTCCTGATGCAGGGAGAGGTTCCCGCAGCATAACGCAGCGTGGCGGCGTGGGATAATGCCGATGGTGCTTTTGTTAGCGGCATCAAAGCCTTGCCACTTTTACGATGTAATGAAACGTAAAGCCTGCTCGCCGGGCTTTACCCTGGAGGTTACTCCAGGGTTTACAGTGAGGGTCAGCGTCAATGCACAGAGGAGAGGCGGGATGAGCTTACTGAAAAGGTTGTTGGGGCAAGGCGGTATTAACCGCGGTCATCAGCGCGCGGGCCACGGCGGCGGGCATCATGGCAACCGCTATAACCAGCATGGCGAGCCGGGGCCGCAGTGTCCGGAATGCCGGGCGGTGAATAAATCGGGCGCGCGTTATTGCCACCGCTGCGGTCAGCCGTTTGCCGCGCTGAGCGCCACCTGCGGCCAGTGCGCCGCGCCGCTGCCGTCGGGCAGCCGCTTTTGCCCGCAGTGCGGCGGCGGTGTGCCGTGAACCGGGGCGGTTGGACGCTAGCGCTGCTGCTGGGCGCCATGGCGCTATGGACGCTGCTGGCCTGGGGCGTAGCCGGCGTGCTGGCCTGGCTCCCGGCGTTGGCGGAAGCGGCCGGCGGCGCATCGCTGCCGGTGAACGGCGCGCTGAGCCTGGTGCCGCAGGCAGTGCTGGACGCCTGGCTGCCGTGGCTGAAACAGCTGGGCAGCGGGCTGGCGAGCTATTTTCCTCTGCTGCTGAACTGGGCGGGCTACGCCGTCTGGCTGCTGTGGGGCCTCGGCATGCTGGCGCTGATGCTGCTGGGCGCGCTGGCGCACCGCTATTTGAGCGCCGCTCAACGATAGCCCTGATAGACCGCCGCCACGCGTTCGAAATAGTCGGTTAGGTAGTTGATGCACACCTGCACCTTCAGCGGCAGTTTGTCCTTCTCGGTATAGAGCGCGTAGATCGGCCGCGGATCCGAATGGTAGCTTTTGAACAGGATCTCGATCTCGCCGCGCTTGATCTCTTCGATCACCCACATCAGCGGGGCGTAGGCGATGCCGGCGCCGTTTTTCAGCCAACGGATCATGGTGGAGGAGTCGTTGGTGACGAAGCGCCCCTGCGGGGAAATGCGCGTGGTGATGCCCTCCGGCGACATCAGTTCAAATTCGCTGTCGGGCCGCACGCTGTACTCCAGCCAGGAAAAGTTGACCATGTCGCTCGGCTTCTGCGGCGTGCCGTGCTGGCTGAGGTAGCTTTTGGCGGCGCACACCACCATCGGCATTTGCCCCAGGCGGCGGGAGAACAGGCTGGAGTCCTGCAGCGCGCCGGTGCGGATCACCAGATCCAGCCCGTCGGTGATCAGATCCGGCGCCGGAATGCCGGTCACCAGGTTGACCGTCAGGCCAGGGTACTCTTTCATCATCTCGGCGGTCATGTTCGCCAGCACGTTTTGCGCCATGGTGGATGAGCTGCCGATGCGCAGCGTGCCGGCGGGGGTATTGTTAAACG
Organism: Serratia sp. SM04; assembly: GCF_040280225.1. Classification (NCBI taxonomy): domain Bacteria; kingdom Pseudomonadati; phylum Pseudomonadota; class Gammaproteobacteria; order Enterobacterales; family Yersiniaceae; genus Serratia; species Serratia sp. SM04. Next base: position 134,786 of record NZ_JBEOQT010000001.1, read on the forward strand.
CATACAGCTGCTCATGCACTTCGCTGACTTCCTGCAGCATGCGTCGGCAGCCCTGATAGTAGATTTTGCCGGCCTCGGTCAGGCCGATGCTGCGCGTGCTGCGGTTCAACAGCTTGACCTGCAGCTCATTTTCCAGTTTCGAGACGGTTTGGCTGATCGATGAAACGCTCATGCCGAGTTGGCGCGCGGCCGCGGTAAACGACCCGAACTCAACCACTTTGGCGAATACCGACATCCGTTTTAATCTTTCCATTATTCACTCTGGCTTAAAAGTGATTTAGATCACAGATTGTTGATGCCTTGATAGTAAGCAGGCTAATATAACGTGGTCGGGTGAATAGACCTTACCAACGTGCGAGAGCGATCGGCAACGCAATCCTGCCGCTCCTCCGGCACCCTCGCAATCCCTGTCGTGGATGTCTGCCCCAAAGTTTAACCTTTTTTCGGGTTCGTGACCTGGACAAGCTGCCTGGTCAAGATTTGTGGCGCGCGCACGCTAAAATGTAAAGAGAATGTGAATGGCGAGACCTGTCTTTCCCCGGCGCAGTGAACAATAAGGAAAAAGTGATGAGTTTGCTTCCGGTTATGGTCATCTTCGGACTGTCGTTTCCGCCGGTGTTTTTCGAGCTGCTGGTGTCGCTGGCGCTGTTTTTCCTCATGCGCCGCCTGCTGCAGCCGACGGGGATTTACGATTTTGTCTGGCATCCGGCGCTGTTTAACACCGCGCTGTATTGCTGCTTGTTTTATCTGATTTCATGTCTTTTTGTTTGAGGTCGCTGTGAAAAATTTTTCGATAAAAATAACCCGAATCGCGATCACTTTGATTCTTGTGCTGCTGGGCATCGTCGCGGTATTCAAGGCCTGGGTGTTTTACACCGAGTCGCCGTGGACGCGTGACGCCAAGTTTACCGCCGACGTGGTGGCGATCGCGCCGGACGTCAGCGGCCTGCTGAACGATGTGCCGGTGGTGGATAACCAATTGGTGAAGAAAGGGCAGGTGCTGTTCGTGGTCGATCGGCCGCGCTATGAGCAGGCGCTGGCGCAAGCCAGTGCCGACGTCGCCTACTATCAGACGCTGGCGGCGGAAAAACGGCGCGAAGCCGGCCGCCGCGTGAAGTTGGGCGTGCAGGCGATGTCGCAGGAAGAAATCGACCAGTCGAACAACTCGCTGCAGACCGTGCAACACCAGCTGGCGAAGGCCGTGGCGACGCGTGAGCTGGCGCAGCTGGATCTGGAACGCACCACGGTGCGCGCTCCGGCCGATGGCTGGATCACCAACCTCAACGTACACGCCGGCGAATACATCACCCGCGGTTCGGTGGCGGTGGCGCTGGTGAAGAAAGACTCCTTCTACATCCTGGCGTACCTGGAAGAAACCAAACTGAACGGCCTGAATAAGGGCGATCGCGCGGAGATCACCCCGCTCGGCAGCAACCGCATCATGCACGGCACCGTCGACAGCGTGGCGGCGGCGGTGAACAACAGCAGCAGCACGGTGAACAACAAAGGATTGGCCTCGATCGACAGCAACCTGGAGTGGGTGCGCCTGGCGCAGCGCGTGCCGGTGAAGATCCTGCTGGACGCCAAGGACCAACAGCATCCGTACCCGGCCGGCACCACCGCCACCGTGGTGATCGTCGGCAAGAACGATCGCAATGCCGACAGCGGCTCGCCTTTTGTGCGCCTGATGCACCGGCTGCGTGAGTTCGGCTAATGAACAGCCCAACCTTTATCCGGCTGAGATTCGCCTTCAAGCTCAGCTTCGCGATTGTGTTTGCGCTGTTCGTCGGCTTCCATCTCAATCTGGAAACCCCGCGCTGGTCGGCGATGACCGCCGCCATCGTCGCCGCCGGCCCGGCCTTTGCCGCCGGCGGTGAACCCTTCTCCGGCGCCATCCGCCACCGCGGCTGGCTGCGCATTATCGGCACCTTTATCGGCTGCTTCGTCGGCCTGCTCATTATCATCACCACCGCCCGCGCGCCGGTGGTGATGCTGCTGTTATGCTGCATCTGGGCCGGTTTCTGCACCTGGCTCTCTTCACTGATCAAGGTCGAGAACTCCTACGCCTGGGGCCTGGCCGGCTATACCGCGCTGATCATCATCGTGACGGTCGCCACCAGCGAGGCCCATCTGCTGGAAGCGCCGCAGTTCGCCATCGAGCGTTGCAGCGAGATCGTGCTGGGGATCGTCAGCGCCGTATTGGCGGATCTGCTGTTCTCGCCGCGTTCGATCAAGCAGGATATCGATCGGGCGGTGGATCAGCTGCTGGTGGATCAATATCGCCTGATGCAGATGTGCATCAGCAACGCCGACAAAGAAGACATCGACCGCGCCTGGAGCAATCTGGTGAAGAGCACCACGGCGCTGGACGGCATGCGCAACAACCTGATGATGGAGTCTTCGCGCTGGCAGAAGGTCAATCGCCGGGTGAAGGCGCTGCATACCCTGTCGCTGACGCTGATTACCCAGGCTTGCGAAACCTACCTGATCCTGTTGAATCACCCGGACGCGCTGCAAGCGAGCCTGCGGGAACAGCTGATGGTGCCGGCGGAAACCCCGCAGGAGATCCACAGGCGCATGAAGCTGTTGCGCCAGGTGCTGACCACGCATCGCTCCGAAGAAACGCTGCCGACCCTCACCGGCTGGGTCGGCGCGGCAACGCGCTACCTGCTGCTGTCGAAGGGCGTACACACCAACGGCAGCATCAGCGCGGTGGAAGAGGACGTGTTGAGCAATGAAACCGTGGTCAAGCCGACCTCGGCGGAAGGGCATCATGCGATGATCAACGGCCTGCGCACCTTTGTGGCCACGGCCTTCGGCTGCCTGCTGTGGCTGTGGACCGGCTGGACGTCCGGCAGCGGCTTTATGGTGATCATTGCGGTAATCACCTCGCTGGCGATGCGCACCCCGGCGCCGCGCATGGTGGCGATGGATTTCGTGCTGGGCATGCTGGCGGCGATCCCGGTCGGCTCCCTGTTCTTCATGGTGATCCTGCCGGCGACGCAGCAGAGCATTTTGCTGCTGTGTCTCAGCCTCGGCCTGCTAGCGTTCTTCATCGGCATTGAGGTGCAGAAGCGGCGGCTCGGTTCGCTGGGGCTGCTGGCGGGAACCATCAACATTCTGGTGTTGAGCAACCCGATGGAGTTCAACGTCACCCAGTTTCTCGACGGAGCGCTCGGCCAGTTCCTCGGCAGCTGCGTCGGGCTGATGGTGCTGCTGCTGATCCGCGACAATTCGCGCGAACGCACCGGCCGCACGTTGCTCAACCAGTTCGTCAGCAGCGCGGTGTCGGCGCTGACCACCAAGGCAGCGCGCCGTCGGCAGAACCACCTGCCTGCGTTGTATCAGCAGCTTAACCAACTGCTGATGATGTTCCCGAACGACATCGCCAAATATCGTCTGGCGCTGAACCTGATCATCGCCCACCAGCGCATGCAGCGGGCGGAGATTCCGGTCAGTGAAGAGCTGTCGGCTTTCCACCGCCAGATCCGCAGCACCGCCGATCGGGTGGTCTCGGCCAAAAACGACGTCAAGCGCGCCTATTACTACGATCGCTTGCTGGGTGAAATGAACGAGTACCAGCAAAAATTGGTAGACAATCAGGCGCCGCTCAGCGTCACCGGGCCGGTGAAGCGCCTGGCCGACATGCTGCATCGCTATCGCCACGCCTTGATCGATTGATGCGTTCCCGCCTGTTGCGCCGCGTTGTGTGGTGCCTTCCCCGACTATACTGAAAGCAGCGCCTGGCACGGCGGGCCGTCTCATGTGGGGCGGCCCGTTTTCAGAGCGACTCCGAGTGCCAGAACGGCTGGAAAGTGGCATCATTGTCATGAATGGATGAAACTCTTACCGCCGCGAAAATGTGACGTGTCGGTCATCTTAGTTTCATCCAGGTCGACTATATAGCTAACTAGCCTGGGGGCGCTGTGGCGCCTTCGGCGGCATAATTTCAGGGAATGTCATGAACAAGCGGATTCTGTTGGCGATTGTCATCGCCGTGGTCATCGCCGTCTTCAGCGCGCTGCGCGGCAACGAGCACCGTGCGATCGACGGCAACGCAGCGGTGGCGCCGGCGGGGCAGCAGCAGAGCATCGATCGGCTCACGCAGCAGCAAACGGTGGTGAGTTACCTGCAGCAGCATCAGCGGCTGCCGGGCTATTACGTCACCAAGAAGCAGGCGCGCGAGCAGGGCTGGGATCCGCGTTCAGGCAACCTCTGTGCGGTATTGCCGGGCAAGGCGATCGGCGGCGATCGGTTCTCTAACCGTGAAGGGCAACTGCCGAGCGCCGGCGGCCGGGTCTGGCGCGAAGCGGACATCAATTATCAGTGTGGCCGGCGCGGCGCCGATCGCCTGCTGTATTCGAGCGACGGTCTGATCTTCGTCACGCGCGACCATTACAAAAACTTCATTCGTGTGGAGTGAGTTTGATGGCAAAAGTAGAGTTTGATTTCGAACAGATCCAGGATGTGCCGACCTTCTACCGCGATTTCGCGCACAAGTTTGCGCTAGGCGAGGGGTTTGGCGCCAACCTCGACGCGCTGTGGGACGTGGTGACCGGCGATATCGGCCTGCCGGTGGAAATCGAGTTCACTCACCTGAATGCCCGCAGCAAGCGTCGTTTCGGCGCGATCATTCTGCTGTTTGAAGAGGCGGAAGAAGAGCTGGAAGGCAGCCTGCGTTTCAATATCCGCGAAAGCAGCGGCGAACCGGCCCATCACCGGGGATGAAACGGGTTCATCCCGGGAGGGCGGCGGCGCTTAGTCGGCCGCTTCGGCCAGCTCGCGCAGGTATTGGAAGATCTGGCGGTAAGCCTTAGGCGGCTTGTTGGCGGCCTTCTCTTTCTGCGCGTTGCGCACCAGTGAACGCAGCTGTTGGCGATCGGCGGCCGGATACAGATCCAGGATCGACGGAATCACGTCATCGCCTTCTTCCACCAGACGGTCGCGCAGCGCTTCCAGCTTGTGGAACAGCGAAACCTGCTGGTTGTGGCGGTTTTTCAGCTTGTCGAGTGCGGTCTGGATCGGCTCGATATCGCGGGCGCGCAGCATCTTACCGATCAGCTGCAGCTGACGGCGGCGACCCTCTTTCTTGATCTTCTGCGCCAGCTCGATGGCGGCGCGCAAATCTTCGTCCAACGGGATGCGATCCAGCGCGTTTTTGCCCAGATCGACCATTTCGGCCCCCAGGTCTTTCAGCGCTTCGGCATCACGTTTAATCTCACTTTTACTGACCCAGATAATCTCGTCATCGTCCTCGTTTTCATTCTCCGGGACATCGTCGAGCCAGTCTTCAGGCTGTTTGTTCATGGTAGGCTCCGTTAAAAAGAGGCTAATCCTAACAGGTTGTCCGGCAACCCGCCAATTACGTGCCTTGAGCAAACTGAGTATAGCTGCCACGTTGGGGGATTATCGCGCCTGGCTGCCCGTCTTGGGAATTTGCACGGTTGTTTTTATCACCCTGTCTGTATAAAATTTTATACAAAAGGAGGTGGTATTCATGGATGATGGCATCGAGAAAGCCATTGATTGGCGTGGCTCATCGCTAGAGAATTTGCTGGCCTTCCCAATCGATGCGCGAAAAGCGGCAGGATTTGAACTGAGTAAAGTGCAAAGAGGTCTGGAACCCGGTAATTGGAAACCGATGGCCAACTGCGGAAGCGGCGTTATCGAAATCCGTTTATATGCCATCGGTGGGGCATTCAGGGTGGTCTATGTGGCAAAGTTCAGCGAAGCGATCTATGTCTTGCACAGCTTCCAGAAGAAGGCGGAGAAAACCAGCCGCCACGATATTCAGATAATCAAAGCGCGTTATGACGCGGTCATTAATGAGCGGAGTAAAGGTCATGACCAAGCCGATTGATATCGATTCGCGCCACGTTACGCCCGCAGGCGGCAATGTGTTTGCGGATCTGGGATTTTCCGCCGACGAGGCTCGGCAATTGCAAGCGCAGTCCAATGCGGAAATTGCGCAGCTTATCGCACTGAAAAAACAGCTGATGGGTGAGATCAGCGCGTGGATTGAGGAAGAAGGTTATCGCCAGGAGGAGGCGGCGCGTTATCTGCACACTTCCCGGCCGCGCGTGTCCGACGTGGTGAATCAGAAAACCGAGAAGTTCACGCTGGATGCGTTGGTCAACATGATGGCGAATATTGGCAAGTCGGTAAAACTGATCGTCGAGTGATGCACGGCTTTTGCATGTTATCCCGGCTTTGCCGTTCGGCTTTATGCGAAATTCAACGCGGTTCCTGTTAGACTCAACGGCAGAGATCTCAGGATTTTTGCGCGCCGCTCCGCGTGCACAACTACGCCGCTCCGGCACTTTTCTCAACGATTTTCTGATTAATTATGGCAGATTGATGAAAGTAGTCACTCAAGTTGCAGAACAGCGCAAGGCGCTGGAACAGGCCGTTTCTCAGGCGCTGGAGCTGGCCCGCGCCGGTTCCGACGCGGCGGAAGTCGCGGTCACCAAATCGACCGGTATCAGCGTCAGTACCCGCTTCGGCGAGGTGGAAAACGTCGAGTTCAACAGCGATGGCGCGCTGGGCATCACCGTGTATCACCGCCAGCGCAAAGGCAGCGCCTCTTCCACCGATCTCAGCCCGGACGCCATCGCCCGCACCGTACAGGCGGCGCTGGATATCGCGCGCTACACCTCTGAGGATCCTTGCGCCGGCCCGGCGGAGAAAGATCTGCTGGCGTTCGAGGCGCCGGATCTCGATCTGTTCCACCCGATCGAGCTGGACGCCGAGCGCGGCATCGAGATGGCGGCGCGCGCCGAGCAGGCTTCGCTGGCGGCGGACAAGCGCATCACCAACACCGAAGGCGGCAGCTTCAACAGCCACTACGGCATCAAGGTGTTCGGCAACAGCCACGGCATGCTGCAAAGCTACTGTTCCAGCCGCCACTCGCTGTCCAGTTGCGTCATTGCTGAGCAGGACGGCGATATGGAGCGGGATTACGCTTACACCATCGGCCGTGCGATGGGCGATCTGCAAAGCCCCGAGTGGGTGGGGCAGGAGTGCGCCCGCCGCACGCTGGCGCGTCTCGCGCCGCGCAAACTGTCGACCATGAAGGCGCCGGTGCTGTTCGCCTCCGAGGTGGCCACCGGGCTGTTCGGTCATCTGGTGGGCGCCATCAGCGGCAGCAGCGTTTACCGCAAATCGACCTTCCTGCTGGACTCGCTCGGCAAGCAGATCCTGCCGGCGTGGTTGACCGTCGAAGAGCATCCGCACCTGCTGAAAGGGCTGGCGTCGACGCCGTTCGACAGCGAGGGCGTGCGCACCCAGCGGCGCGATATCGTCAAGGACGGCGTGCTGCAAACCTGGCTGATGACCAGCTACTCGGCGCGCAAGCTGGGCCTGCACAGCACCGGCCATGCCGGCGGCATCCATAACTGGCGCATTGCCGGGCAGGGCGCCGACTTCGCCGGCATGCTGAAACAGCTTGGCACCGGCCTGGTGGTCACCGAGCTGATGGGCCAGGGCGTCAGCGGCGTCACCGGCGATTACTCGCGCGGCGCCGCCGGTTTCTGGGTGGAAAACGGCGAGATCCAATATCCGGTCAGCGAGATCACCATCGCCGGCAACCTGAAAGACATGCTGCGCAACATCGTCAGCGTCGGCAGCGATATCGAAACCCGCAGCAATATCCAGTGCGGTTCGGTGTTGCTGCCGGAAATGAAGATCGCCGGCCAGTGATCCTCTGCGCGGCCGGCGCCCGCCGGTCGCGCGTTATCCCGCCTCAACCTTGCTTACAAATCTCCGGTTTCGGTTTTGCCCGGCCTTGCCTATGGTAACGGTGGGTTAATTAAAACAATAACTGGAAGGTGAGCAAACATGCAGAATACCCTGAAAGCGCTGGCGGCGTTGACGCTGCTGGCAGCCAGCTCGCTGGCGGTCGCCGCCGATCTGGGCGACGATATGGACACCCTGGCGGAAAACTACAAAACGGTGCTGAATACCGATTCCGCCGCCACCCTCAAACAGAGCCTGCAAAACATGCGCGCCGCCGCGCAGGACGCCAAACAGGGCACCCCGCCGAAGCTGGAAGACAAAGCCGCCGACAGCCCGGAGATGAAAGATTTCCGCAGCGGGTTGGATACCCTGATCGGCGAGATCGATCAGGCGCTGGCGCTGGCTAACCAGGGCAAAGTCGCCGAAGCGAAGCAGCTGGCGCAGGGCTTCAAGCAAACCCGCGACGCCAACCACAAGAAATTCCGCTAACCCGTCAACCGTCGCGCCCGTCTTCCGTCAGATAGGAGGAGGGCGCCTGCCCCAGCACGCGGCGAAACATGGTTGAAAATGCCGCGCTGCTGTCATATCCCATCTCCATCGCCACCTGCGTTACGCTGCGCCCTTCGGCCAGCAGCGCCAACGCCAGCACCACGCAGGCGCGCTGGCGCCATTGCGAAAACGGCAGGCCGGTCTGCGCGCGAAAGAAGCGGCTGAAGGTGCGAATGCTCATGTACAGACGAGGGGCCCACCGCTGCGCGGAGTCGTGGGCGTCGGGGTGCTGCAAAAAGGCGCGGCACAGCTCGCCCAGCCGAGGATCGGCGGGCAGCGGAATGTGCAGGGGCAAGGGCTGCAGCCGAGCCAGCTCATGCAGCAACAGCGTCGCCAGCGCTCCGTCGCGCCCCTCTTGTGCATACTCCAGCGGCATATCCACCGCTGCCATCAACAGCTGGCGCATCAGCGGAGTGACGCTGACCACCTGACAGACCTGCGGCCGTTCGGCGGGCAACGCGCCGGGTTCGAGGTACAGGCTGCGGGTGGTGACGCCGACCATCCTCACCGCGTGCGGCATCTGCGGCGGCAGCCACACCGCGTGCTGCGGCGGGACGACCCAATTGCCTTGCTGCGTGAAAACGTGCATGACGCCGGTGGCGCCGTACAACAACTGCGCGCGCCGGTGGCTGTGCATCGGCAGCAGGTGCCCCGGCGGATAATCGGTGCCGATGGCGATCACCGCGCGCGTTACGTGGTCGATGTCATCAATGCGGACGTTGCGCATGTGTTCCCTTTGGCGGGCAGATTGGCCGAAACGCAATGATAGTTGGCCCTTCATATAAAGCAAGCCAACGGCCGTCGCCCTACTATCGGAGCAGAAAAATAACGCTTGTTCGGGGCGCCGCTATTTTATCGGCCATATAGCCCGTGCAAGTTTTCACACCGGGGTGGGACGAAGATTTTCGTTCTCGCAATACAAGAAGTTAATAAGGAATAAAGCGTCTTTTTATTCCAACACCTGAAGCAATAGTTCTTAGCGCAGTTCAATGACTATAAGGTGATATTTCATGTATAAGTTCGGTGTGGTTGGCGGCGGAGCCGCCGGGATCGCTTTTGCGTATAACTTTATAAAAAATAAGTCGGTTAATCATTGCAAAAGGCCGCTTTCCCTGACGGTGTTCGACAAGCAGGGCTTCAAGGGCGGTATGGCATACAGCAGCGATTTTGACAGCCATATATTAAATATGACGCCGGAAAATATGTCGGCGGATATTTTCGACGATGCGCACTTCGTCGATTGGATCGCCATGCATTTCCCGCAATTTTGCCAGGATCGTTATCCGCCGCGCTGGCTGTATCGGGAATATCTCGATTTTATTCGCGACATGACGATTTATATGGCGGCGGACAGCAACGTAGCGCTGAATTTCATGACCGCCGAAGTGAATACCATCGCGCCGCTGGAGGCCGGCTACCGGCTGACCACCACCTGTGGCGGTGCCGAACAGATGAACGCGCTGGTGCTATGTTCGGGGCACAACCCGCCGGAATGTCTCTATCCGGTGGATGGGGTGATCGCTTATCAGGCCCACCAGGATCTGCCGCCGATCAACCCTTATTCGAGCATCGGCGTGATCGGCTGCAGCCTGACGGCGATTGACGCCATCGTTGAGCTGATGGAGCGTCTGGGGGCGACCGACATCTGTGCCCTGTCGCGCTCGGGCCTGTTCCCCAGCGTGCAGCCGGCGCTGATGCGTCCGCCGCCGGAGGCGTTTGTGGAGGGGGTGCGGCGCTTTGTCGCCGGCCGCGATTTCATTGACGCGCACCAGCTGGTGCATGCGATCAACGCCGCGCTGGCGCGCCACTATCCGGGGCCGGAGCGGTTGACGGTGCTCTCGGCGCTGGGGGAAAGGCGCGATTGTTACCGCGATCTGGCGGAAAGCCTCGATCGCGCGCGTTTTGCCCGGGAGCATATCTGCAGCTATCTGGCGGCGATCCACCCGGCGGTGTGCGCCGCCTGGGTCAAGATGGATGCCAACAACCGGCAGGTCTTCATGCGCTTTTACAACTCCTCCTGGATGCGCAATCGGCACGCCATGCCGATCAAGAACGCCAACAAGATCGTGGCGGCGCTGGAGAGCCAACGCCTGCGCGCCTGTGGCGGCCTGGCGGATATCAGCAAGGGAACGGACGGGTTTATCCTTCGTTGCCATGAGGCACGGGTGCATGCGCAGTATCTGTTCAACTGCACCACGCCGTCCTATCAACTGCCGCCCAACCGGCTGAGCCAGCAACTGCTGCAAGACGGGCTGGTGCAAGAGAACCTGTTCGGCGGCGTGAAGTGCAACCCGCACACGCTGAAAATCGCCGACCGGCGCGGCCGCGAGCAGCATCTCTACTCGCTCGGCGCGCCTGCCAAGGGCGATCTTTTTTACACCTCGGCGATGGAGTCCATCACGCGGGATATCAGCAAGATCGTGTTCAACAACCCTATTTTCAACGCAAAGAAGGCTGAAGCATGAAAAACGTAGCGCTCTTTGTCGGCAACGACATTTTCTCCTGGCTGGTGTGTCAGGATCTGATCGCCACCCTGAAGGGCGAGTGTGCCTTTACGGTGTATTTCCCCCTGGCGAAAAGCGCCGGGCGCACGCAGGAGCCGGCGGTTCGCCGCCTGGGGCTGTATGAGCGCGAAGTGCTGAACGATTTCGTGTTCCCGTTCGTTGGCCGCAACGCTGCCGCCTGCGAGGGGGCCTATCAGCCGCCGGCCCTGTTCCTGGCCGCCGCCGGGGTCAAAGCGCATCGCGTTCTCGACATCAATGACGCCGCGTTTATCAGCAGCCTGGGGCATATGGATGGGGTGATCTCCCTGCGCTGTTATCAGAAATTCTCCGCCGACTATGTGCGCGCCTTCAGCCGACGCGGCAAGCTGCTGTGGAACCTGCATCCGGGGGACTTGCCGCGTTATCGCGGGGTGATGACGCTGTTCCGCGCGTTGATGAACGGTGACAGGGACTGTGCGGTAACGCTGCATGAAATGGATGAGCACTGGGACGCCGGCCCGGTTATCGCCCGCCTGCCCGCCGAGCTGCGTCACGATCTGTCGTTCCTGGAAAACATGATGCTGTTGGGCGTGCAGAGTGGCTCTTTCCTGGCGCGCCGGCTGATGTTGGCGGAGCACAGCGAAGCGATCGCGGCGGAAAAGCAGGGCGATTCGCGCTATTGGGGCTTCCCGGACGCGCAGACGCTGGCGCAGGCGGAACAGGCGGGCATTGAGCTGGTGGACCATGACGCCGTGCGCGAGCAGTATCTGGGGCTGTTCGTCGGTGATCGTTTCCACCCGCTGGCGGGGCAGTTCTGCGCCGGGTTCGACGACTTCGTGCGGGCGCACGGCCATGATTGAAACCTTGATTGTACTGGGTGCCGGTTTTCTGACCGGCATCACCACCATTCTGTTCGGCTTCGGCGGCGGCTTTGTGGTGGTGCCTTTCGTCTATCACCTGATCTCCGCGTCGGGCGAGCAGCCCGGCCAGGCGATGCATATCGCGGTGGCGACCTCGACGGCGGTGATGATCCTCAACGCGAGTTACGCCACGCTGACCAACTGGCGCAGCGGCAACCTGCTGCGTGAAACCATCGTGCCGCTGATCTTTTTCATCGGCATCGGCGCGGCGCTGGGCGCGTTCGCCTCTTCGCTGCTGGCGGACGGCGTGATCCGCGGGCTGTTCGTGGCCTATATGGCGGTGACCATCGCCGACTGTCTGTTCCGCCGGGGTTTTTTGATCAAACCGGCGCGCGCCGAACTTTCCCCCGCCACGCTGTGGGGCGGCGGGCCGCTGATCGGCGGCATCGCCACCCTGCTGGGGGTGGGCGGCAGCGTGATGACGGTGCCGCTGCTGCGCCGCCATGGCTACGACATGAAGTATTGCGTCAGCGCCGCCAACCCGCTGTCGATCCCGGTGGCGGTGATCGGCGCGCTGATGTATATCGTGTTGGGGTGGCGCGAGATGAGCGGGCCGCAGTATCTGGGCTACGTCAATCTGAACGTTCTTGGGCTGCTGGTGGTGGCGGGGATTGCGGGGATCGTATTTGCCAGGCGCTGTTTGCCTAAGGTGAGCGATGCGCTGCATGCCAAAATCTACGTGCTGCTGCTGATCGCCGTGCTGATCGCTATCTGCGTCTGAAACAGAAAGGGCGGCCGGATGCCGCCCTGAGAACCGCTTAACGGTGGTATTCGCCCGCCGCTTCCGGCTGGTACAGCAACTCCAGCACTTCAATCCGCGCTTCTTCACCGTTCGGCAATTGCCAGGAAATCTGCTTGCCGACGTGCATGCCGAGCAGCGCTGCGCCCAGCGGCGCCATCACCGACAGCTGATCGTGGCTGTCTTTCAGCGATGCCGGGTAAACCAGCGTGCGCACGTGCTCTTCATCGGTGTGCAGATCGCGAAAACGCACGCGGCTGTTCATGGTCACCACGTTGGCCGGCATTTTTTCCGGCGGCAGGATTTCCGCGCGATCCAACTCGTCGTTCAGCGCGGCGGCGACGTCGGTGTTGGCAAAGGCCGGTTGTTCCAATAGCGCATCCAGGCGTTCCGCATCCAGCTCATTAATAGTAATGATGGGTTTGGTCATTCCACTCTCCAGTCAAATCAAAGGGTGCCAGTCTGTGCACCCATAAATTCGGAAAAACAACACAAAGCAACACCCCCGCGCCAGAGGAGCGGGGGTGTGGGTAATGTCGATTTGTCCCATTGATAGTAGGCGGTTGGGACGAGAAAAGAAAGAGATCCCGATCACGAAGGCTTTTATCGTCAATTGTGGCGAAAGAAACGGTTAGCCCGGTTATCTATTTGTTATCTCATTAACTTTTTCACCGCAGCGCCGTTTTGCGAAATGGATCCCCGCGCGTCATGCGATTTCCACTTCGAACTGGAAAAAACCGGTCTACACAGAAAATCCTACCGGGGGTAGGGTAAAGACATCACAGAAAGCGGGTTATTCAGGTGATGCGCTTTACGGCTTACTGATTAATGTGGGATCTAGGGGTACTGAAAAGTGAATGATGGATCTGCTTCGATAAAAGAAATTGAACAATCCGATGTCAGCGCAGCCGGTGAGATCACCGCTCGGGTGTTGGCGGATATTGCCGCGATGCTGAATGCTGAAAATATTTATACCAATGCGGTGCAGCAACAGATGCTGGAATCGCATATTCGCGCCATGGTGCAGCGTTCAATAACCGGCGAGCCGTTGCCGGAGGTGGATAAATCGTTGTTCGACGAAATCTCCGCCGAATCCATGCAAATGGCGGAGCGCGTGGTGAATCAGTTTGGCACATTGCCTATCGAAGAAGCCTATTTATTGTCAGTGCACTTCGAAGTGGCGAAAGATAATAACGCATAGCGGTTAACGCATCGATTTCAATCAGGAGAATATACCATGGGTCAAATTACCGTAGTGATCGGCGATCGTTTGGGTAAAGGGCAAAAAGTCGGCCAGGGCGTTGAAAACGCAGGCGGAAAAGCGGTGGTTATCCCCGGCGTGGCGGCGGATATGAAGCTGGGTGACGTCATGAAAGCGGAAAACGCGCAGCTGGGCATCTCTTTTTGCGGCAGCGGCGGCGCCGGCGCGATTACCGCGCAAACCAAACACGGCTACAAAGCCAAATACGGCATGCGTTCGGTGGAAGAGGGCGTGACGGCAATTAACGAAGGCTGCAACGTGCTGGGCTTCGGCTTTATGGATAAAGAAGAGTTGGGCCAGAAATTGGTGGAAGCCTACATCAAAAAACATGGCAATCCATAATGAAAGAGCAATATACCACATCGGTAAAGGTGGAGGGTAAAGGCGACAGCAAAGCGAAAGCTTTTGCTTCCGCCTTGGCTAATGTGCAGGGTGCGGTATTAAAGTCCACCAACAATATTCTGCTGCGTATCGAGCCGCAGGACGTCAGCGTCGTGAGAGCGGAAGAGAAAATAACTAAAGAGAAATTTCTTTTCTTCTTTTTGCCGCGTGAAAGAAAGAGCTATGCCGTTTCTCTGGAAATAACCGTGAACGTAACCATTATCAATACCGAGAAGGTTGTCTTCGTCACGAAATAAAAACGTTAGCATAAATGAAAGGGTATACTGATGTTTTTAATCATCTTATTTAAATCGATTATTATCGGTGGGCTGGTGGGGGTCGGCGTAGGGGCCGGCGCCGCACGCATGTTCCACGCACCGACAACACAGGGCATGGGGGCGTTTCGCACCCTGGGCGAGCTGAATTCCTGCGAGGGCGATCCGGCCTCCCACTTCTCATTCGGTCTGGGCTTCTTCTTCAACGCCTGGGCGTCTTCCGTGGCGGCGGGTTCCTTCACGCAGGACGTCGACCACCGCATCATCCCACACTGGGGCGCGGCGGCCCTGATGGTCAAGAACCGCAATCTGGCGCAAACGCTGCACGATCCGAAAAAAATGGCCATCGCCTGCGGCATCATCGGCATGCTGGTGGTGGCGTTCCTCAATACCACCGCTTCCGCCGTGCCGGCCGCGCTGCAGGTCACCGCGATCAAGGTGCTGGTGCCGGCGGCCAACCTGCTGGTGAACACCGTGATGCCAGTGATCTTCTGGCTGGCGGCGATCGACGCCGGGCGCCGTTCCGGCTTCTGGGGCACCATCTTCGGCGGCCTGGCACAGCTGATCATGGGCAACGCCGTGCCGGGCCTGGTGCTGGGCATTCTGATCGGCAAAGGCGTGGAAGAGAGCGGCTGGAACAAGATCACCAAGATCATGATGGCGGTGATCGTGCTGCTGTTCGTGCTGAGCGGCTTCTTCCGCGGCTTCGACATGAAAGTTCTCGAGTCCTTCAGCCTCGGCGTGCCGGGCTGGCTGGACGCCATTCACAACACCCTGAGCGGTAAATAAGGAGCGGGATGATGGAAGAGCAAACCCAAAAAGGTTTCTGGTACGCCGACTGGTCATTCCCGATTTTTGTTGGCCTGCTGTCCTCCGGCGTGTTCGCCGGGACGCACATGTACTACCTGTACGGCATCGGCGCCTTTAACGAAGTGGCGTTCGTCTCCATGCTGCGGGCGGGGATGGATACCGGCGTATACGGCGCGGTGGCGGCGTTCGGCGCCAGCTTCCTGTTCGCGCGCATCATCGAAGGCTCGCTGGTGGGCATCCTGGACATCGGTGGCGCGATCCAGACCGGCGTCGGGCTGGGCGTGCCGGCGCTGCTGCTGGGGGCCGGCATCGTGTTCCCGGTCGCCAACTTCGCCGCTTCGCTGGTGACCGGCCTGGTCATCGGCCTGGCGATCGGTTACGTGATCATTCTGGCGCGCAAATTCACCATCAATCAGAGCAACTCCACCTACGGGGCGGACGTGATGATGGGCGCGGGCAACTCGTCGGGCCGTTTCCTCGGGCCGTTGATCATCCTGTCGGCGATGACCGCCTCGATCCCGATCGGCATCGGTTCGCTGCTCGGCGCGCTGCTGTTCTATATCTGGGGTAAACCGATCACCGGCGGAGCGATCCTCGGCGCGATGATCCTGGGGGCGATCTTCCCGGTAGCCATTTCTTGAGAGGCCTGCGCCAGGCGCCGCCCGATGCGGCGGCGCCCGGGCTAACAGGAGCAATGCGGTATGTATGACTTAGTAATCAGAGACGCCAGACTGGCGGACGACACGCTGATCGATCTGGCGGTGAAAGACGGCAAAATCGCCTCGGTCGGGCGGCTGGCGGCGGACGTCAGCGCCGTTCGCCAACTGGATCTGGCGGGCAACTGCCGCCTGAGCGCCGGTTGGATCGATGCGCACGTGCACTGCTATCCCGACTCGCCGATTTACCATGACGAGCCGGATCGGGTCGGCGTCGCCAGCGGCGTCACCAGCGTGGTCGATGCTGGCAGCACCGGCGCCGACGATATCGACGCCTTTTATCAGCTGACGCGCAGCGCCAAAACCAACGTGTTCGCCTTCCTCAACATCTCGCGCATCGGCCTGCTGCGGCAGAACGAGCTGGCGGAGTTGACGGACATCGACAAGCGCGAGGCTGGCCAGGCCATCGCCAATCATCCCGGCTTCATCATAGGCATCAAGGCGCGCATGAGCAGCAGCGTGGTGGGCAAGAACGGCACCCGGCCGCTGGTGTTGGCCAAAGAGATCCAGCGGGAAAACCGCCAACTGCCGCTGATGGTGCATATCGGCAACAACCCGCCGGATCTGGACGAGATCGCCGATCTGCTGACCCGTGGCGACATCATCACCCACTGCTACAACGGCAAACCGAACCGCATTCTGACGCCGGCGGGCACGCTGCGCGAGTCGATCCAGCGCGCGCTGCGGCGCGGCGTGTTGCTCGACGTGGGGCACGGCACCGCCAGCTTCAGCTTCGAGGTGGCGCGACAGGCGATCAAGCTGGGCATTTTGCCGCACACCATCAGCTCCGATATTTACTGCCGCAACCGCATAAACGGGCCGGTGCACAGCCTGGCGACGGTGATGTCCAAATTTTTCAGCGTCGGCCTGACGCTGCCGCAGGTGATCGCCTGCGTGACGGAGAACGCCGCGTCGGCGCTGCAGCTCAGCGGCAAAGGGCGGCTGGAGCCGGGCTATGACGCCGATTTCACGCTGTTTGAACTGCGCCGCGAACCGCAGGTGTTCGCCGACGCCGAAGGGCAAACCGCCGAGGGCGAACAGCTGTTGGTGCCGCTGGCCGCGGTGGTGGCCGGGGAAATCCTATTAACCGAACAAGGGGAGGCAAGCGATGTCTTCGATTTATGAAAAATACGGTTTGAAGCAGGTGATCAACACCTCCGGCCGCATGACCATTCTCGGCGTTTCCACGCCGCGCCAGGATGTGATCGACGCCGTTGACTACGGCCTGAATCACTATTTCGAAATCAAGGATCTGGTCAACAAGACCGGCGCCTACATCGCCGATCTGCTCAACGTGGAGGACGCGGTGATCGTTTCCTGCGCCTCGGCGGGCATCGCCCAGTCGGTGGCGGCGGTGATCGTCAAAGATAACGCCAATCTGCTGGTGAACCTGCACTCGGCGCCGATCGCCGTGCCGCGCGAGATCGTGCTGCCGCGCGGCCACAACGTCAACTTCGGCGCGCCGGTGGACACCATGGTGGCGCTGGGCGGCGGCAAGGTGGTGGAAGCGGGCTACGCCAATGAATGTTCGCCGGAGCAGATTGAAGCCTGCATCACGCCGCAGACGGCGGCGATCCTGTACGTCAAATCGCACCACTGCGTGCAGAAAAGCATTCTGTCCGTCGAACAGGCGGCGGTGGTGGCGCGCAAGCATAACCTGCCGCTGATCGTCGACGCCGCGGCGGAAGAAGATCTGATGTGTTACTACCAGATGGGAGCCGAACTGGTGATCTACAGCGGCGCCAAAGCCATCGAGGGGCCGACCAGCGGCCTGGTTATCGGCAAGAAACAGTACGTCGAGTGGGTGAAGCTGCAGTCCGGTGGCATCGGTCGGGCGATGAAGGTCGGCAAAGAGGGCATCCTCGGCCTGACGCAGGCGATCGAAAGCTATCTGACGCTTGAGAAAACCACCGGGCAACAGATGGTGGCGCGGATGACGCCGTTCCTCGACAGCCTCAACACCCTGACCGGCGTCAGCGCCAGAACCGTCTGGGACAGCGCCGGCCGCGATATCGCCCGCGCCGAGATCGCCTTCGACGAAGCGGTGCTGGGGCGGTCGACCTATGACATCGTCCAGGCGCTGAAAACCGGTGACATCGCCATCTACTTCCGCGGCTACAAGGCCAACGAGGGCAAGATTGAGGTCGACGTGCGCAGCGTCGATGAGCAACAGCTGATGACCGTCTTTACCTGTATCAAAAACCTGTTTACGGAGAAACAAGCATGAAGCTGCAGCCTAACTACTATCGCGACCGCGTCTGCCTGAACGTGCTGGCCGGCTCCAAAGCCAACGCGCAGGACATCTACGCCGCGGCGGAAGGCCATGTGCTGGTGGGCGTGCTCTCCAAGAACTACCCGGACGTCGACAGCGCGGTGACCGACATGCTGCGCTATGCGCGCCTGATCGAAAACGCGCTCTCGGTCGGCCTGGGCGCCGGCGATCCGAAGCAGTCGGCGATGGTCAGCCTGATCGCTCAGCAGGTGCAGCCGCAGCACGTCAACCAGGTGTTTACCGGCGTTGGCGCCAGCCGCGCGCTGCTGGGCCAGAACGACAGCGTGGTCAACGGCCTGGTATCGCCGACCGGCCGCGTCGGTTGGGTGAAGATCTCTACCGGCCCATTGAGCGCCGCGGCGCCGGACGGCATCGTGCCGGTGGAAACCGCCATCGCCCTGCTGAAAGACATGGGCGGCAGCTCCATCAAGTATTTCCCGATGGGCGGCCTGAAGTGCAAGGACGAATATCAGTACGTAGCCAAGGCCTGCGCTGAGCATGACTTTATGCTGGAGCCGACCGGCGGCATCGATCTGGAGAACTACGAGCCGATCGTCGAGATCGCGCTGGCGGCCGGCGTGAAACGCGTGATCCCGCATATCTACAGTTCGATCATCGACGCCGCCAGCGGCGACACGCGCCCGCAGGATGTGAAAACCCTGCTGGCGATGACCAAAAAGCTGGTGGGCTGAACGCGCAATGGGATGAGGTAAACGCTGGGAGGCGAAGGTTTTCCCCTGGCGCGGCATGCCGCGCCGTTACCTATACTCAGGTCTGAGGATAACTATGCGAAACTGGCAGGCTCCAACCCGACGCACCGCGTTGTTCCTGGCGCTGCTGGCCGTGACCGGCCCGGCGCTGCATGCTGAGGATGCAATGAATTCCACGTCATCTCATTTCGCCTATATCGGCACCTACAATCCCAACGGCGAAGGCGTTTACCGGGTGCAGGTCGATCCGGCCAGCGGCGCGCTGAGCCAGGTTACGCTGGTCAGCAAAGTGCCGAATCCGGCGCAGCTGACGCTGGGCGCTGATGGCAAGACGCTGTATGTCGCCAGCGAAGTGGCCGATTTCAACGGCGGCAAGCACGGCGGCATCACCGCTTACCGGGTCAATCCGGCCGACGGCGGCCTGACGCAGCTCAACCAGGTGGATTCGCAGGGAGCGGGGCCGGTGTATCTCTCATCGACGCCGGACGGGCGCCATCTGCTGGTGGCGAACTATGTCAGCGGCAGCGTGGCGGCTTTCCCGATCGAAGCGGACGGCAGCCTGGGCGTCGCCAGCTCGGTGCAGCAACAGCAGGGCCCCGCGGGCGCGGCCAAACCGGCGGCGGCGGTGAACGGCAGTTTCGCCATCAGCGATCACAACGGCCCGCATGCCCATATGATCGCCAGCGATCCGAGCGGCAAGTTCGTGTTCTCCACCGATCTGGGGTTGGATCGCATCTACCAATGGCGCTTTGACGCCGCGAGCGGCCGGCTGACGCCGAACGATCCGCCGTGGATCGCCGCCTCTTCCGCCGGCGCGGGTCCGCGTCACTTTGTGTTCCATCCGGACGGCGAAACCGTGCTGCTGGTGAACGAAGAGGCCTCGACGTTGACCAGCTACCGTTTTGATCGCCAAAAAGGTACTCTGAAACAACTGCATGCGGTTTCCGCGCTGCCCGCCGACTATCAGGGCACCAGCTTCGCTTCGGGGCTGGCGCTCAGCAAGAACGGCGACACGCTGTACGTCGCCAACCGGCTGCATAACAGCATTGCCCAGTTCAGCGTGGGCGCCGGCGGTGAGTTGAAACCGGTGGCGGAAACCTGGACGCGCGGCGATTACCCGCGTTCGCTGGCGCTGAGCCCGGATGGCCGCTATCTGTATGCGTTGAACCAGCGCAGCGATAACGTCACCCGCTTCAGCGTAAACCCGACGGACGGCAAACTCAGCGTTGTGGGCGGCTATCTGCCGATCGGCAGCCCCTCGCAAATGGCGTTTCTGCCGCCGCCGAAGTAACCCGTGGCCCGCCCGGTTCGCCGGGCGGGTCGCCTGATTGACGGACACAGAATGGTGCGATTTCCTTACCCGCGTTTGGCTTACTTGTTCGATGCCTTGCAAACCGAGACTTTGCCGCAGGATGAGCTGGCGAAGCGTTTCGCCGTGTCCACCCGCACGGTGCGGGCGGACATCACCGCGCTGAACGAGATTCTGGACAAATACGGCGCGCGTTTCGTGCATAACCGCGGTGCCGGCTATCGCCTGCAGGTCGATAACGCCGCGCTGTTCAGCGCCCTGCAGCATCAGGAGCGCCGCAAGCATGCCACCCCGCGCAGCGCGCAGGAGCGTGTGCATTATCTGCTGGTGCGTTTTTTGACCTCAGCCTTCTCCCTTAAACTGGAAGATCTGGCCGACGAGTGGTTCGTCAGCCGCGGTACGTTGCAAAACGACATGGCTGAGGTGAGAGAGCGTCTGGCGCACTATCAATTGACGATTGAAACCAAGCCGCGTTACGGCATGAAGCTGTTCGGCACGGAGATGGCGATCCGCGCCTGCCTGACCGATCTGCTGTTCCAACTGCAGCTGGCCGACGCCGAGAACCCGCTGCTCAACAACGAGATCCTGCTGCAGCCGCAGGTAGCGGCGTTCGCCGGATTGCTGCACCCGCTGCTGTCGCAATACGCCATTCGCCTGACCGACGAGGGCGAGCAGTACCTGATCTTCTACTGCGCGGTGGCGCTGCGGCGCATCAACGACGGCTATCCGCTGCCGGACTTCGAGGTGGAAGACGGCGACGATGCGGTGCGCCAGGTATCGACCCGCCTGGCGGCGGAACTGCGTTCGGCCTCCGGCAAAGAGATCTCGATGGCCGAAGAGGCCTATCTGCGGGTCAATATCGCCGCGCGGCGCGTGCAGGACGTGCAGCCGACCGAGATCAACGCCGACGATGAAGAAGCGCTGGTGGACTACATCCTGTCCTACATCAACGCACACTATAACTACAACCTGCAGGGCGACGAGCAGCTGCGGGCCGATCTGCTCACCCATATCAAGACCATGATTACGCGGGTGAAATACCAGATCAATATCCCCAATCCGCTGTTGGCCAACATCAAGCAGCACTATCCGATGGCTTACGACGTGACGCTGGCGGCGGTTTCCAGCTGGGGCAAATACACCCCCTATACCCTGAGCGAGAATGAGATAGGCTATCTGGTGCTGCACATCGGCGTGGGGCTGGAGCGGCATTACAACATCGGTTATGAACGCCACCCGCAGGTGATGCTGGTGTGCGATACCGGCAACTCGACGGTGCGCATGATCCAGGCGCAGATTGCGCGTAAGTATCCGCAGCTGGTGATGACGCGCATCGTCTCGCTGCGCGATTACGAGATGCTTGCGCATATCGACGAAGACTTCGTGATTTCCAACGCCCGCATCGGCGAAAAGAACAAGCCGGTGGTGGTGATGTCGCCGTTCCCAACCGATTACCAGCTGGAGCAGCTGGGCAAGCTGGTGCTGGTGGATCGCACCCGACCGTACATGCTGGAGAAGTTTTTCGACGCCGAGCATTTCATGGTGCTCAACGAGCCGCTGACGCAGGCGGAACTGTTCAGCCGAGTGTGCGGCCAGCTGGAGCGGGAAGGGTACGTCGGCGCGGACTTTTATCCGTCGGTGGTCGAACGCGAGGCGATCGTCTCCACCTTGCTGGGCGAGGGCATCGCGCTGCCGCACTCGCTGGGGCTGCTGGCCAAAAAGACCGTGGTGGTGACGCTGCTGGCGCCGCAGGGCGTCGCCTGGGGAGAAGGCGAGGTCGCGCACGTGATTTTCCTGCTGGCGATCAGCAAGAGCGACTATGAAGAGGCGATGGCGATCTACGAGCTGTTCGTCACCTTCGTGCGTGAACGCTCAATGAGCCGCCTGTTGAGCAGCGACAGCTTCGACAGCTTTAAAGCGGTGGCGCTGGACTGCCTGAGCCGGAGCTGAGGGGCTAATCCGCTTCCGGCAGGAAGAGGGCCGGGGGCAGATTGAAGCGTTTGGCCAGCGCCATAATGTGCGGAATGGTCAGCGATCTTTTGCCACTCAGGATTTGGCTGACCAACGACTTTTTACCGATCTCATGTTCAAAATCACTTTGGCTAAGTTGGTGTTGTTCCATCAATACGCGAAGCGCGGCCACTCCTTGCGGGAGTTGGGCGATACGCTGGTTGAATGCGGTAAATTCGGCGCTGTTATCTTCATATTCGGCGATTTTTTTTGCCAGCATGTCAATCAGCGGATGGTGTTCATCGTTTTCCAGCAAATATTCCACCAATTCGAGCGCTTCCCGGTAGTCTTGCTGAGAGCTGCTGCCCTGCAATAAGGGCACGGCGCGCAGCAGCGCATCGGCGGCCTTAATGGCATCTGTAATCATGATGAACTCCTTCGATAGTGCTGCATCAGCTTGTCGTACTCAGCGTGGCTAACGATATGCTTTATGAAGACTTTCTGTGTCTCGAAGCTGGCGAAGAACAAAATCCGCAGGTGGTTGCCACCGACGTCAATGACCCACCATTTCTCTTTGTATTTCATACGATCGAGCGAAGGAAAAAGCGCTTTTAACTCGTCCGGCGTGCGGAACTCGCCGCGTCGCAACGCTTTATAAATGGCCTCGAGAGCAGCGGCTTCATTAGGATATTGCTTGGTTGCGTTATTGAACGGCTCCCTGGAAATGATATGCATCGTTCCCTCGATTCCTGCCTGGTGAACATTATAGCGACTGTCTTAGGTGTTCACAAATTGTAAACTTATCATCCCCGCTCACAGTGAGAGAGAAATACCCGGCCGCAGCCCGTTTTTGTCGTTGCATACTATTGCGGTTAGCGCCGTGCGGGTAAATCAATACTTCGCATTTACAGGCAGTTACGGCTGACTTTGGAAGCGGATACGCAAAGTGAAAAGCGGGAGATCGTGTCAGGGAGAGAAGGCAAAGAGAACGAACGCGTCGGTGCGACGCATTCGCGGGAGGGCTTCAGCGGCTAATCTTCATCAAACCCGGAGTTGAACAGCTCGACCACCGCCTCCAGCGCGTTGACTTCGTCGGGGCCGGTCGCTTCGACTTCGATATGCCGGCCCTGGGCGGAGTCCAGCATCAGCAGCGCGATGACGCTGCTGGCCTCGGCTTCGGTGCCGCTTTCGTTGCGCAGCATCACTTCGGCGTCGAAGCTTTGCACCAGCTCGAACAGTTTCATCGCCGGGCGCGCGTGCATGCCCAGCTTGTTTTTGATTTCAACCGTCTGTTTGACCGTCATTGTTTGCGCTTTTCCAGCGTGCGGTGGCGTGACTGCACGTTCTTGCCGCGCGAGCGGAAGTAATCGGCCAGCTGTTCCGCCACGTACACCGAGCGGTGCTTGCCGCCGGTACAGCCGATGGCGACCGTCAGGTAGCTGCGGTTGTTGGTTTCCAGCATCGGCAGCCATTGCTCCAGGTAGCTGCGGGTCTGGTAGATGAAGTTGTGCACTTCGGTATGGCGATCGAGGAACGACGCGACCGGCTTATCCAGACCGGTCATCGGCCGCAGCTTCGGATCCCAGTGCGGGTTCGGCAGGAAGCGCACGTCGAACACGTAGTCGGCGTCGATCGGGATGCCGTGCTTGAAGCCGAAGGATTCGAACACCATGGTCAGCTCGCGCTCACGCTTGCCCAGCAGGCGGGTGCGCAGCATTTCGGCCAGCTCGTGCACCGACATTTCCGAGGTGTCGATAATCAGGTCAGCCCGCGAGCGCAGCGGTTCGAGCAGATCGCTCTCTTCGTCGATGGCGCTTTCCAGCGACAGGTTTTTGCTGGAGAGCGGGTGCAGGCGGCGGGTGTCGCTGTAACGGCGGATCAGCGTGTTGCGATCGGCGTCGAGGAACAGCAGCTGCGGCGAGAAGCTGTCCGGCAGCTGAGTCATCGCGTATTCGAACACTTCCGGCGATTCCGGCATGTTGCGCACGTCGATGCTGACCGCTGCGGAGATATTGCGTTCCGCCAGCGTATTGGCGAGCTGCGGCAGCAGCACCACCGGCAGGTTGTCAACGCAGTAAAAACCCATGTCTTCCAGCGCCCGCAAGGCGACGGATTTTCCGGAACCGGAACGGCCGCTGACAATCATCAGCACCATGTGGCAACTCCCCTGGCATCGCGGCGGCGTTCATCGCTACCGGTGGAAACTTTGTTATTCCGGCCGAGGCCGGATCCATCATCGTGAAACAGTAACGTTATCCGGGCTGGAAGTCACGCCGGCCGGGCATCACTCGGTGATGATTTGGTAAAGTTCTTCGTCGCTTTGCGCGGCGCGCAGGCGGCGGCATACGGTTTTGTCGGCCAGGCGTTTGGCGACCAGCGACAGGGTATGCAAATGGGTTTTGCACTGATCGGCAGGCACCAGCAGCGCGAACAGCAGGTCGACCGGCTGGTTGTCAATAGCGTCGAAAGCGATGGGTTGGTCGAGACGGATAAACACGCCAACGGCCCGCAGTGTGTCCTCTTCCAGTTTGCCGTGGGGAATGGCGATACCGTTGCCGATACCGGTGCTGCCCATGCGCTCCCGGGTGAGAACCGCGTCAAACACCACCTGCGAAGGCAGATTGAGCTGTTTGGCGGCCAGTTCGCTGATAATTTCCAAAGCCCGCTTCTTGCTGGTGCAGTGTACCGAGCTTTTGGTGCACTCGATGTTTAACACCGAGCTTAATTGCATATATTCGTTGTTCATCTCATCTTCACTTAAAACCGCGCCGCCGGGCGCACCCGGCAAGGCGGTTTTTCGTCGGTTTTAACCCTGATTACCGTTCGGCGCGTCACCCATGCGGGTCACGCGCCGAAGGGCGAGGCGGCGACGGATGCCGCCTCATGGAGTGGGTTAGGGTGTCAGTGTTGCTTCAATTTGTCTTTATGTTTGTTCAATTGACGTGCCAATTTGTCGATCAGCGTATCAATTGCGGCATACATATTCTCGTCTTCCGAGGTGGCGTGCAACTCGCCTCCATTCACGTGCACCGTTGCTTCCGCAATTTGCTGCACTTTTTCCACACTTAATACAACATACACCTGATTGATGCGATCAAAATACTGTTCGAGTTTGGCGAACTTGTTGTTCACGAACTCGCGCAACGGATCGGTGATTTCGATGTGGTGTCCGGTAATGTTGAGCTGCATAGTGTCTTCCTTCTCAATAGAGGTCAAACCAACTGTTTACGCTGGTTCGACGGCGGGATGGACAAAGACTCTCGGTACTTGGCGACGGTGCGCCGCGCCACGATGATCCCCTGATCGGCGAGCAGGGTGGCCAGCTTGCTGTCGCTGAGTGGCTTGGCGGGGTTTTCCGCCGCAATCAATTTCTTCACCAACGCGCGGATCGCCGTCGAGGAGGCTTCGCCGCCGCTGTCGGTATTCACGTGGCTGGAGAAGAAATACTTCAATTCAAAAATGCCGCGCGGGCTGTGCAGAAACTTCTGCGTGGTGACGCGCGAGATCGTCGATTCATGCATCTCCACGGCCTGGGCGATATCCGCCAGCACCATGGGTTTCATAAACTCTTCGCCTTGCTCGAAGAACGCCTGCTGTTGGCTGACGATGCAGCGGGTGACCTTCAGCAGCGTCTCGTTGCGGCTCTCCAGGCTTTTAATCAGCCACTTGGCTTCCTGCAGGTTGCTGCGGATAAACTGGCCGTCGGCTTCGCTGCGGGCGCTGTTGCCCAGCGCGGCGTACTGCTGATTGATCTTCAAACGCGGCACGCTGTCGCCGTTGAGCTCGACCGTCCATTTGTTCTGCGTCTTGCGCACCAGCACGTCCGGGATCACGTATTCCGACTCGCCGGTATTGATCGACTGCCCCGGGCGCGGATCGAGCGACTGAATCAGCAGCATCGCTTCTTTCAGTGTATCTTCTTTTAGCCGGGTTGATCGCATCAGGCTGCGAAAGTCGTGGTTGGCCAACAGATCCAGATGGTCGCTGATGATCAGCCGCGCTTCGGCCAGGTAAGGGGTGTCTTTGGCGTATTGGGAGAGCTGCACCAGCAGGCAATCGCGCAGATCGCGCGCGGCGACGCCGATCGGATCGAAACGCTGCACGCGCTTCAATACCGCCTCGACTTCCTCGAGGGTCACGTTCTCGTCGCCCAGGCTTTCCAGAATGTCTTCCAGCGGCACGGTGAGATAGCCGGTGTCGTCCACCGCGTCGACGATGGAGGTGGCGATGGCGGCGTCGGTATCGGAGAACGGCGTCAGATCCACCTGCCACATCAGGTAATCCTGCAGCGTTTGGGTGGTCTCGCCCTGATAGACCGGCAGTTCGTCGTCGCTGTAGTCGGTGCCGGTGCCGGACGGCGTGCCGGCGGTGTAGATCTCATCCCAGGTGGCGTCCAGCGGCAGCTCTTCCGGCATGTCTTTCTGTTCCAGCGCCTCGCGGGTATCGAGCCCCTCGGTCTCCTGGGTTTCTTTGGCGTCGATTTCGTCGTGCAGATCGGTCTGTTCAAGCAGCGGATTGCTCTCCAGCGCCAGCTGGATCTCTTGCTGAAGCTCAAGCGTGGACAACTGCAGCAGGCGGATCGCCTGCTGGAGCTGAGGAGTCATGGCCAGCTGTTGGCTGAGCCTGAGTTGCAAACCTTGCTTCATAGTTTTCTGTCTACTTCCGTTAACGGTGTCGCCCCGCAGGGCGCGCCGGCGCTTAGAGGCGGAACTCTTCGCCCAGATAAACGCGTTTAACCTGCTCGTCGGCCAGAATAGCATCCGGCGTGCCGTGGGCAATCAGTTTGCCCTGGCTGACGATGTAGGCGCGTTCACACACGTCCAGCGTCTCGCGCACGTTGTGGTCGGTGATCAGCACGCCCAGGCCGCTGTCACGCAGGTGCTCGATGATTTTCTTGATATCGATAACGGAAATCGGATCCACCCCGGCGAAGGGTTCGTCCAGCAGTATGAATTTCGGGTTGGCCGCCAGCGCGCGGGCGATTTCGACGCGGCGACGCTCACCGCCGGACAGCGCCTGGCCAAGGCTGTCGCGCAGATGGGAGATATGGAACTCTTCCATCAGCTCCTTGGCGCGGTCTTCGCGCTGTTCGCTGGTGAGGTCGGGGCGAATCTCCAGCACCGCCATCAGGTTGTCGTACACGCTCAGGCGGCGGAAGATCGACGCTTCCTGCGGCAGGTAACCGATGCCGCGGCGCGCGCGGGCGTGCAGCGGCAGCAGGCTGATGTCTTCTTCGTCGATCACGATGCGCCCGGCGTCGCGCGGCACGATGCCGACCACCATGTAGAAGGTGGTGGTTTTACCGGCGCCGTTCGGCCCGAGCAGGCCGACGATCTCGCCGGATTTCACTTTCAGGCTGACGTCTTCGACAACTTTACGGCCCTTGTAGGCTTTCGCCAGGTTTTCTGCGATGAGTGTTGCCATAAGTGATTAGTTACTCTTTTTCTGCTCGTTTTTGTCTTGCAACTGCGACGGTACCAGAACCGTTGTCACGCGTTTGCCTTTGTCGCTAAACGCCTGCATTTGCTGCTGTTGCACCAGATAGGTGATGCGATCGCCTTTCACGTTGCTGTCGAGCTGCTCCAGATAGGCGTTGCCCGTCAGGGTCACCAGCTGGGTCGCCACGTCGTAACGCACTTTCTGCGCGTGGCCTTTGACCGGCTTGCCGCTGTCCTGCATCTGGTAGAAGGTTACCGGGTTGCCGAACGCTTCAATATAGGTCTTATTCTGATCTCCGCCCGGGCGGGTGACCACCACCTTGTCGGCGCGAATATCGATGGTACCTTGCTTGATCACCACGTTGTCGGTGAAGGTGCTGACGTTGCTCTGCATGTCCAACGACTGCTTGAGCGAGTCGATGCTGACCGGCTGGCTGGAGTCGGATTTCAGCGCCAGAGCGGGGGCGCTGGCGGCCAAAACTAAGCTGCCGAGCAACAGGTTACGGAGTTGGTTTTTGGTTCTGAATTTCATAGTTGGTCTTAACCTTATCAATCAGCTCAGCGGTTTTGGTCCGCAGGTTCCCACGCATTTTCATGCCGTTAGAGGTAAAATTGGTCCCGTAAATCGTGACTTCGTCATCGGAGGTGACGTCCTGGGTGACCAGGTTTACCTGAGCGTTGTCCGTCTTAATTTTTTCCAGCTGCGAGGTGGTGGTCAGGCTGTTTACCTCGACGTGACCATACAGATACAGCATCCGGTCTTTCGTCAGTTTGGCGCGATCGGCGCGAACTGACCAGGTGGCCACCGCATTCTCATCGAACAGCGTCATTACCGGCTGGGTGAACCAGCTCAGCTCGCCGGCGGTGTAATACTTCGCGTCTTCCGCCACCAGTTTGTAATTCAGCTTGCCGGCCGGGTTGTACACCACGGTGACCGTGTGCTGGCTCTGGTAGGTCGGATCCTGATCGTTGACCGGGCCAGGGGCCGTGTCGTCGCTGAAGTCCGTCATGTTCCAGCCGATCAGCGCCAGAACGATCACCGTCAACAGGATGGTGATCCACAGTTTGGTTTTACTCATATCGACAGCCCTTTGGCGTCCTCCAGCTTATTTTGAGCCAAAAGAATGATGTCGCACAGTTCGCGCACCGCGCCGCGGCCGCCGGCAATGCGGGTGACGTAGTGGGCGCGCGGCGTCAGCAGCGGGTGGGCGTCCGCCACCGCGACCGCCAGGCCGACCTGCGCCATTACCGGCCAGTCGATCAGGTCATCGCCGATATAGGCGACCTGATCCGCCGTTAACGACAGTTTATCCAACAGTTCGCGGAAGGCCAAAAGCTTATCGGACTGCCCCTGATACAGATGGGTGATACCGAGCGTCTGCGCGCGGTCTTCCAGCAGCTTGGCGGAGCGACCGGTGATGATCGCCACCTCGATGTCCGAGGTTTTCAAGCAGCGGATGCCGTAGCCGTCGCGCACGTTGAACGCTTTCAATTCTTCACCGTTGTTGCCCATGAAGATCAGGCCGTCCGACAGCACGCCGTCAACGTCGCAAATCAACAGGCGGATGTTCCCGGCACGCGCCATAACCTCTTGTTCTACCGGCCCGTAGCAGGTTTCTACCATACCCATTCCGTTCTATTCCTTAATTAAACGACGCCGGCGCGCAGCATGTCATGCATATGTACCACACCCAGCAACTGGTCGCCATCGGCAACCAGCAGCGCGGTGATGTGGCGTTGTTGCATCAGGTTCAATGCATCGACCGCCAGGATGTTGGGGCGCACCCGTACGCCGCCCGGCGTCATGACATCGGCGATCTTCGCCTCGTGCAGGTTGATGCCCATGTCGAACACCCGGCGTAGGTCGCCGTCGGTGAAGATGCCGGCGATTTTCATCAAATCGTCGCAGACAACCGTCAGGCCCAGATTTTTGCGGGTAATTTCCAGCAGCGCGTCGCGCAGTGAGGCGTCGGCGCTGACGTGGGGCATTTCGTCGCCGCTGTGCATGATATCGCTAACCCGCAGCAGCAGTTTGCGGCCGAGTGCGCCGCCCGGATGCGACAGCGCGAAATCTTCCTGCGTGAAACCGCGCGCCTTCAGCAGCGCGACGGCCAGCGCATCGCCCATCACCAGCGTGGCGGTGGTGCTGGTGGTCGGCGCCAGCCCCAGCGGGCAGGCTTCCTGCGGCACCTTGATGCACAGGTGGATATCCGCCGCCTTGCCCATCGAGCTTTCCGGATTGTTGGTCATACAGATGAGGGTGATCTGCTGGCGTTTCAATACCGGGATCAGCGCCAGGATCTCGCTGGACTCGCCGGAGTTGGAGATGGCGAGCACGATGTCCTGTGGGGTGACCATGCCCAAATCGCCATGGCTGGCCTCCGCCGGGTGAACGAAGAATGAGGGGGTGCCGGTGCTGGCGAAGGTCGCGGCGATCTTGCAGCCGATATGGCCGGATTTGCCCATGCCCATCACCACCACTTTGCCGCCGCAGGCGGCGATCGTTTCGCAGGCGCGGGTGAAGTCTGCGTTGATGTAGCTGTCGAGCTGAGCCAGCCCTTCACGCTCTATCTGAAGCACTTCTTTGCCGGCCTGCTGAAAATCGAAGCCCGGTTGCAACTCAATGTTCGACATACTCATTCCCGTCGGTTTAGCCGAAAGTACTGAAAGGGTTAAAGAACAGCACCGCAAGATACGCAATAAAGCCACATAATAACAGAGCGCCCGCCAGGTGACCGATGCGATGCTTGCGGCCGATGCACAGTACGCTCAGCAGCACGCTGGCCGCCAGCATCACCCAGTAATCGCGCTGGAAGGCGGCGGCGTCTACGCTGCCCGGCGACAGCAGGGCGGGGACGCCCAGCACGATCACCGTGTTGAAAATATTGGAGCCGATGATATTTCCAATCGCCATATCATCCTCGCCCTTCAGCGCCCCGGCGATGGAGGTAGCCAATTCGGGCAGGCTGGTGCCGATGGCGATAATGGTCAAGCCGACCACCAGTTCGCTCAGGCCGAAATAGTGCGCAATCACCGTCGCGTTATCGACCACCATTCTGGAAGAGAGCGGCAGAATGATAAACGCCAGCACCAGCCACAGCACCGCCACGGTGTTGCTGCTGTCCTGCGGCAGCTCGGCGATCTGCTCCATGGTCAGGCTGTCGCTGCCCTCGCGCTGCGCCAGCCGGGCGATTTTCAGCATCAGCAGGATGAAGCCGGCGGCGGCGGCCAGCAGCAGCACGCCGTCCAGCCTGCTCAGGGTGCCGTCCATCAACACGAAACCGCACAATACTGTGACCGCTAACATCAACGGCAGTTCGCGCCGCAGTATCTCGGAACGCGCGGCCAGCGGGTGAATCAGCGCCGCCACACCCAGGATCAATAAGATGTTGGTGATGTTGGAACCTAATACGTTGCCAACGGCCATATCTATCTGCCCGTTCAGCGCGGCGGTGGTGGACACGATCAGCTCCGGCAGCGAAGTGCCGATGCCGACGATGGTCATGCCGATGATCAACGGCGGGACGCCGAGCGAGCGGGAAATCACGGCAGCACCATAAACTAAGCGGTCTGCACCATACACCAGTAGAAATAAACCAACGATTAATAATGCTATCGCGAGAAACATGCAGGGTCCTTTGTCGGGTATTATCCCGGTTCGTTGGTTAAAGCCGTCAATGCGGCGGTATTGCTTGCCCTCCGTTGCGCGCGCGTGAGCCGCAGCAACGGTTTTTCCCGGCTAATAGTTGAACAGTTTCGTTTTTTTTCGTTATGGCGCCAATTTTGACCGGGTGGCGCGGAAAAGTAAAACCAATGGCACCATTGGTTGCGAAATGGCAGTAAGTTTTTGTAAAGATGAGACGGATTGCGCCCATTGCTTTAACATCACGGGTAGATTCAGCAAAAGATGAGTCGTAAAGGGTCCATTAACATGCTCCAAAAGGCAGATAATTTGGTCGAAGTGCGCGACATGAGCTTCTCGCGCGGCGACCGACGGATATTTGAAGACATCAACCTGACGGTGCCTCGCGGTAAGGTCACGGCGATCATGGGGCCATCGGGCATCGGCAAAACCACGCTGCTGCGCCTGATAGGCGGCCAGCTGGCGCCGGACAGCGGGGAGATTTGGTTCGACGGCGACAACATTCCCGCGTTGTCCCGCCGTCAGTTATATGACGCGCGCAAAAAGATGAGCATGCTGTTCCAGTCGGGCGCACTGTTCACCGATTTGACCGTGTTCGAAAACGTGGCCTACCCGCTGCGCGAGCACAGCAACCTGCCTGAACCCCTGCTGCGCAGCACGGTGCTGATGAAGCTGGAAGCGGTGGGGCTGCGCGGCGCGGCCCAGCTGATGCCCAATGAGCTTTCCGGCGGCATGGCGCGCCGGGCGGCGTTGGCGCGCGCGATCGCGCTGGACCCTGAGATGATCATGTTCGACGAACCTTTCGTCGGCCAGGATCCGATCACCATGGGGGTGCTGGTCAAGCTGATCGATGAGCTGAACCATGCGCTGGGCATTACCTGCATCGTGGTGTCGCACGACGTGCCGGAGGTGCTGAGCATCGCCGACTACGCCTATATCGTGGCCGATCACCGGGTGATCGCCGAAGGCACCACGCAGCAATTGCAGAACAATCCTGATGCGCGCGTGCGCCAGTTTCTGGATGGTATAGCGGATGGGCCGGTGCCGTTCCGCTATCCGGCCGGGGATTATCAGACCGAACTGCTAGGCTTAGGGAGTAAATAAGCTCATGTTATTAAGAGCGTTAGCGTCGTTGGGGCGCAGTGGCATCAACACCAGCGCCAGCTTCGGCCGCGCCGGGTTGATGCTGTTCAACGCGTTGATTGGCCGGCCGGAACCCGGCAAGCAGTGGCCGCTGTTGTTGAAACAGCTCTACAGCGTCGGCGTGCAGTCGCTGCTGATCATCATGGTCTCCGGGCTGTTCATCGGCATGGTGCTGGGCCTGCAGGGCTATATCGTGCTCACCACCTACAGCGCCGAGGCCAGCCTCGGCATGATGGTGGCGCTGTCGCTGCTGCGCGAGCTGGGGCCGGTGGTGACGGCGCTGCTGTTCGCCGGCCGCGCCGGTTCCGCGCTGACGGCGGAAATCGGCCTGATGAAGGCGACGGAGCAGATCTCCAGCCTGGAAATGATGGCGGTCGATCCGCTGCGGCGCATCGTGGCGCCGCGCTTCTGGGCGGGGCTGATCAGCATGCCGCTGTTGACCATCATTTTCGTGGCGATCGGCATCTGGGGCGGCTCGGTGGTCGGCGTGGACTGGAAGGGCATCGACAGCGGCTTCTTCTGGTCGGCGATGCAGGGCGCCGTAGAGTGGAAAAAAGATCTGCTCAACTGCCTGATCAAAAGCGTGGTATTCGCCATTACCGTAACCTGGATTGCCATTTTCAACGGGTACGACGCCGTGCCTACCTCTGAAGGGATTAGCCGGGCGACGACGCGTACCGTGGTGCATTCGTCACTGGCGGTGTTGGGATTGGATTTCGTGCTGACAGCACTGATGTTTGGGAATTGATTCGATGCAAACGAAGAAGAGTGAAATCTGGGTTGGGGCATTTATGCTGATCGCGCTGTGCGCCATCGTGTTTATCTGCCTGCAGGTGGCGAACCTTAAATCGATCGGCAGCGAGCCGACCTACCGCATTTACGCGACGTTCGACAACATCGGCGGCCTGAAACCGCGTTCGCCGGTGAAGATTGGCGGCGTGGTGATCGGCCGCGTGGCGGACATCGAACTCGATTCGAAAACCTACACGCCGCGCGTGGCGCTGGATATCCAGAAAAAGTACGACCAAATCCCGGATACCAGCTCGCTGGCGATCCGCACCTCCGGCCTGCTGGGCGAGCAATATCTGGCGCTTAACGTGGGCTTCGAAGATCCTGATATGGGCACCGCCATCCTGAAAGACGGTGGCACCATTCAGGACACCAAATCAGCCATGGTTCTGGAAGACCTGATCGGCCAGTTCCTGTATAAAAGCGGCGGTCAGGACAGCGCCAAACCGGGAGACGCGGCCGCTGAGCCGGCTGCCGGCGCCGCACCGCAACCCGCTGTTCCAAATCATTAAGAGAGGATACCTGCATGTTTAAACGTTTACTGATGGTGGCTCTGCTGGTGGTTGCACCGCTGGCGAGCGCAGCCGACCAAACCAATCCTTACAGCATGATGCAAGAAGCGGCGCAGAAGACCTTCAGCCGTTTGAAGAATGAACAGCCGAAGATCAAGCAGGACCCGAACTACCTGCGTTCCATCGTGCATCAGGAACTGATGCCGTTCGTGCAGGTGAAATACGCCGGCGCGCTGGTGCTGGGCCGTTACTATAAAGAGGCGACGCCTGCACAGCGCGAAGCTTACTTCACCGCCTTCCAGGCTTACCTGGAGCAGGCTTACGGCCAGGCGCTGGCGATGTATCACGGCCAGACTTATCAGATCGCGCCTGAACAGCCGCTGGGCAATGCCGACATCGTGGCCATTCGCGTCACCATCATCGACAACGGCGGCCGCCCGCCGGTGCGTCTGGATTTCCAATGGCGCAAGAACAGCAAAACCGGCTATTGGCAGGCCTATGACATGATCGCCGAAGGCGTCAGCATGATCACCACCAAGCAGAACGAGTGGGCGTCTACGCTGCGTACTCAGGGCATCGACGGCCTGACCAAACAGCTGCAGGCCGCCGCCGCGCAGCCTATCACGCTGGACAAGAAAAACTGATGTCGGCAGCGCTCAGCTTCGAATCAGAGCAGCAGACGCTGATCCTGCGCGGTGAACTGGACCGGGAAACGCTGCAGCCGCTGTGGCGGCAGCGCGACGCGCTGATGGCGGATAAAACCGCGATCGACGTGGCGCAACTGCAGCGCGTAGACTCCGCCGGGCTGGCGCTGTTGCTGCATCTGCAGGAAGAGCAGCGCGAGCGCGGCGTCGCGCTGAAAATTTTCGGCGCCACCGAGCGCCTGAAAACGCTGATTGCGCTCTACAACCTGCAGGCGATAATGCCTGTCGATACCGCCGGTTAGCGGCGTTTTACGCCGCCCTTACGTGGTAAAACGATACAAAGCCCCTGTTATGCAGGGGCTTTTTCTTTAGTTTAAGAAAACATCGTATTCCACTAAGATACTAGGCTGTTTATGATCCTTTAGCGGCAGAACTGGATACTATGGAAACCAACGAGATTAAAGACGTGCTGATGCAGGCATTGGCACTGGATGAAGTACATGTGACGGGCGACGGCAGCCATTTCCAGGCGATCGTGGTCGGCGAATTGTTCGCCGGCATGAGCCGCGTCAAAAAACAGCAGACGGTTTACGCACCGCTGATGGAATACATTGCGGACAACCGCATTCATGCCTTGTCTATCAAGGCGTACACCCCTGAAGAGTGGCAGCGAGACCGCAAACTCAACGGATTTTAAGGCTGTTTGCCCTGCCGGGCGGGCAGCTTCAGATTAGATAACAGAGAGTAGTCAGATGGATAAATTTCGTGTGCAGGGTCGGACCCGCCTGAGCGGTGAAGTGTCTATTTCCGGGGCCAAAAACGCCGCCCTGCCGATCCTGTTCGCCGCCCTGTTGGCGGAAGAGCCGGTCGAGCTGCAGAATGTCCCCAAGCTGAAGGACATCGACACCACCATTAAACTACTCAACCAGTTGGGTACCAAGATTGAGCGCAACGGTTCGGTCTTCGTGGACGCCAGCGGCGTGAACGAGTTCTGCGCCCCTTACGATCTGGTGAAAACCATGCGTGCTTCCATCTGGGCGCTGGGGCCGCTGGTGGCGCGTTTCGGCCGCGGTCAGGTTTCCCTGCCGGGTGGCTGTGCGATCGGCGCGCGTCCGGTCGATCTGCACATCACCGGCCTCGAGCAGCTGGGTGCCGAGATCAAGCTGGAAGAAGGCTACGTCAAGGCGTCCGTCGAGGGTCGCCTGAAGGGCGCGCACATCGTCATGGACAAGGTGAGCGTGGGCGCGACCGTGACCATCATGAGCGCCGCGACCCTGGCGACCGGCACCACCGTTATCGAGAACGCCGCGCGTGAGCCGGAAATTGTTGATACCGCCAACTTCCTCAATACGCTGGGCGCGAAGATCAGCGGCGCCGGCAGCGACAAGATCACCATCGAGGGCGTCGAGCGTCTGGGCGGCGGCGTGTACCGCGTGCTGCCTGACCGCATCGAGACCGGCACCTTCCTGATCGCCGCCGCGGTTTCCGGCGGCAAAGTGATGTGCCGCAACACCCGTCCGGACACGCTGGATGCGGTGCTGGCCAAGCTGCGCGAAGCCGGTGCCGATATCGAAGTGGGCGAAGACTGGATCAGCCTGGACATGCACGGCAAACGCCCGAAAGCGGTCACCGTGCGCACCGCGCCGCACCCGGGCTTCCCGACCGACATGCAGGCCCAGTTCAGCCTGCTGAACCTAGTGGCGGAAGGCACCGGCGTCATCACCGAGACCATCTTCGAAAACCGCTTCATGCACGTGCCGGAACTGATCCGCATGGGCGCGCACGCGGAAATCGAGAGCAACACCGTGATCTGCCATGGCGTTGAGCAGCTGTCCGGCGCTCAGGTGATGGCGACCGATCTGCGCGCTTCCGCCAGCCTGGTGATCGCCGGCTGCATCGCCGACGGCGTGACCGTCGTCGATCGCATCTACCACATCGATCGCGGCTATGAGCGTATTGAAGACAAGCTGCGCGCGCTGGGTGCTAACATCGAGCGCGTGAAAGGCGAGTAAGTCATTAGCGCCGGCGCGGCTGCGTCGGCAGGATGA
This sequence comes from Serratia sp. SM04, assembly GCF_040280225.1. NCBI lineage: Bacteria > Pseudomonadati > Pseudomonadota > Gammaproteobacteria > Enterobacterales > Yersiniaceae > Serratia > Serratia sp. SM04. The sequence continues at coordinate 171,112 of NZ_JBEOQT010000001.1, forward strand.
AAATCAAAGGGCCGGCTATCAATGCCGGCCCTTTTTTAATTGTTTGACCCGTCCTGAATAGCGTTGACACGTTTTCGACTTAAATCCGGAGAACGTGATAATGGCCGAGTTTAAACGCACACAACGCGACTATCCTTTGTCTTTTAAAATTGCTGTTGTTGAGCAGGTTGAAAAAGGCGAAATGACCTACAAACAGGCTCAACTGCGCTATGGTATTCAGGGACGTTCGACCGTTCTGACCTGGTTACGCAAGCATGGCCACCTTAACTGGGCCCCAGGTCTTCCCTCTCTCTCCAGCCGGGAGTTGCCCATGAGCCAACCGTCTGCCCCTTTAACTCCTGAGCAAAGGATCAGGGAACTTGAAGAACAGCTTGAGCTGGTCACCCAGAAAGCGGAGTTCCTGGATGCTGTCGTTAACGTGCTGAAAAATGATTATGGGATCAGTGTCATAAAAAAGCGGCCAGGCAAGTCCTCACGCAAAAACAGACCCCAAAAATAACCATTACCCGGGCCTGTCAGTTCCTGGGACACAGCCGACAAGCCTGGTATCAGCACAATACACGGCTTAGTAAGCAGCGGGCTCGTGATGTCAGGATCGTCGATTTTGTTAAAACGATAAGAGTACGTCAGGCGCGTATCGGAACCCGTAAGCTGCATTATTTACTGAATAAACAGTCAGATGATGGATTGCATGTTGGACGTGACCGGTTGTTCTCTCTGCTGAAGGAACGCCGGCTGCTGGTACCAGTCAGACGGGCGTACCATAAAACAACGGACAGCCATCATCGTTTTCGGCGACATCCCAATTTATTAAAAACGGGACCGAATGTAGTGGTCAAGTAATATTGGCCACGGTTTTACAGTAAGAACGGTATCTGTTCTCTGATTCTTCTGGCGTCAGTCCACCGTTATAATGATGTGGTCTGACGCTATTGTAGTAATTCAATATATAGCGATTGATTTGCCGCCGGGCTTCGTCTTTTCCCACGTAGCCATTCGCTGGCACCCATTCTGTTTTCAGGCTGCGGAAGAAGCGTTCCATCGGGCTGTTATCCCAGCAGTTTCCCCGCCGACTGACGCTTTGCTTTATTCTGTAACGCCAGAGAAGTTGCTGATATTTCAGGCCTGTATACTGGCTTCCCTGATCGCTATGGAACATGACATCACGCGGTTGGCTACGCGTCTCATATGCCATCCGCAGAGCGTTGCTTATCAATGCTGTATCGGCATTCGCTGACAGACTCCAGCCGATAACTCTGCGGGCAAAAAGATCCATTACGACCGCCAGATAGCACCAGCGATTTCCTGCCCAGATATAAGTAATATCTCCGCACCATACCCGGTCTGGCTCCGGTACAGCGAACTGGCGCTCGAGCAGATTTGGCAGGCATGTATGCTCCTGACGGGCATTTTTGTACTGATATTTTCCGGGCTGACAACTGCTCAGGCTCAGGGACTTCATCAGACGCCCGGCACGGTAACGGCTCATCGGAATGCCGTTTTGGGTCAGCATTTCAGCCAGAGTGCGCGCGCCAGCAGAGCCACGGCTCTGGTTCCATGCCCGGCGTATCTCGCTGTACAACCTGACTCGCGCCGGATTAACAGTATCGCATCGTTTCTGCCAGTACCGGTAACTGCTACGGTGTACTCCCAGAGCGGAACAAAGTCTGACTACCGTGTGGCTGTCGCTCAGCCTGGCAATTATCGTGAACCGTTCAGTGAGTCGGACATCAAGAGCGCGGTAGCCTTTTTTAATATCGTATTCTGCTCCTCCAGGCGGCGAACCTGCTTTTCCAGCTCGCGGATACGCTGCTGCTCTGGGGTAATGGGGGTGGCAGAAGGCGTAATACCCTGGCGCTCTCGTCTGAGCTGGCGTACCCAAGATTCAAGCGTGGTAGAACCAACATTAACCGCTTCACTGGCTTGTCGATATGAGTAACCCTTATCAACGATCAACTGTGCACATTCCAGCCTGAACTCAGGGGTAAAAGTACGCTTAGTTTTCTTGTTCATTAAGTCACCTATTTTATGTTGAGGTGAGAATATCACCTTTAATCAGGTGGCCAAATTCACTGTGCCACTACAGAAACAGGTGGTAGTCAGGCGACCAGAACAAGTATGGGTAGCAGATATTACCTATCTGCCAACCCGGAATGGCATGGTCTATCTGAGCCTAATAACGGATGCCTGCTCAAGGAAAATAATGGGCCATCATGTACACAGCGATCTGCGTACTGACAATGTTGTGCAGGCTCTGAAACAGGCCTTAAAGCAGAGAAAAACGACTCAGCCACTGATCCATCACTCGGACCGTGGAATACAATATTGTTCAGCAGGTTACCAGTCAATCCATGAAAAATACGGGCTAATCTGCTCAATGACAGATGGCTATGACTGCTATCAAAACGCATTGGCGGAAAGGGTGAACGGGATACTGAAGACGGAGTTTTTGCTATCACGCCCGGCCGATCTGGAGCAGGCAAGAAAGATGGTGAGGGAATCGATAGAAATTTACAACAGAGAGCGGCCTCACCAGTCGCTAAAATACAAAACGCCCGATGCGGTGCATCAGGCGTTTTACAGGCATAAAAGTGTCAACCTATACCAGGACTAGTCAGTTGTCTTCCGGGAATTCGCCCACCGTCATTTTCAACGTAATGCGTTTGCCGTCGCGCAGCACGATAACCGGTATCTCGGTGCCCGGCCTGATCTCCGCCACTTGATCCATGGTCTCCAGCACGGACACCGCCGGTTTGTTATCCACGTTGATGATGATGTCGTTGATCTGGAAACCGGCGCTGCTCGCCGGGCCGTTCGGCGTGATTTCGGTCACGATGATGCCCTGCAGGCGATCGATGCCGGAATTGGAGGAACGCAGCGGAATGATTTCTTTGCCCTGAATGCCGAAATAGCCGCGGATAACGCGGCCGTCGCGGATCAGCTTGTCCATGATTTTGGTGGCCAGTTCGATCGGAATGGCGAAGCCGAGGCCCTCCGGCGTTTCGCCGTCGGTGATTTTGTCATAGGTCAGGGTATTGATGCCGATCAGCTCGCCCAGCGAGTTGACCAGCGCGCCGCCGGAGTTGCCGCGGTTGATTGAGGCATCGGTCTGCAGGAATGTCTGCCGGCCGGTGGTGCTCATACTGATGCGCCCGGTGGCGCTGAGGATGCCCTGAGTCACGGTCTGCCCCAGGTTGTACGGGTTGCCGATTGCCAGCACCACGTCGCCGACGTGGGCAACGCGATTTTTGTTGGTCGGGATCACCGGCAGGTTGCCGGGATCGATCTTCAGCACCGCCAAATCGGTCAGGCCGTCGGAGCCGACCAGCAGCGCTTCGTAGCGGCGGCCATCCTGCAACACCACGGTGATCTGCTGAGCGTCTTTGATCACGTGGCGGTTGGTGATGATATAGCCGCGTTCGTTCATGATCACGCCGGAACCGAGCGACAGCACGTTGGCGGCGCCGTTCAGGTTGCGGTTGTAGATGTTCACCACGGCGGGCGCGGCGCGGCGCACCGCTTTGTTGTAGCTCACCGGCGTTTCGTCGCTGGTATTCTCGGTTTTCTCTGCAAACAGGCCGTTGGAAGAGCGCAGCACGGGCAGAGCGGCCAACAGCAGGCCGGCAACGATGAGACCGATAACGACAGAACGCAAGAGCTTAGCAAACATGGAGTTTTCGTGGTGTGGTGAACGATGTTCGGAGGATAGCATGAGTTAACCGGGCGCAGTATGCCACCGAGCCCGGTTTTTGCACAAATTAACGCAGCAGCAGATAAATGGTTTCGTTACCGCGCACGATATTGAGCGCCATCACCGGCGGTTTGGCTTCCAGCACCTTGCGCAGCGCGGTGATGCTGTCCACGCGCTGGCGGTTGACGCCGATGATCACGTCGCCTTTTTGCAGGCCGATTTGCGCCGCCGTCGAGCCTTTATCCACGTTCTCCACCTTCACGCCCTTGTCGCCGCTCGGCAGCGCGCCGTTGCTGAGGGAAACCCCCTGCAGCGCCGGAGACAGCGTTTCGGCATTGGTCGAGGCGCTCTCGCTGTTGTCCAGCGTGACCGAGACTTCCTGCGGTTTGCCGTCGCGCAGCAGGCCCACCTTGAGGGTTTTGCCCGGCGCGGTGGTGCCGACCTTGGCGCGCAGTTCGGCGAAGCTGTTCACCGGCTTGCCGTCGACGGAAACCAGAATATCCCCGGCTTTGATGCCGGCCTTGGCGGCGGCGGATTTCGGCAGCACTTCGCTGACGAAGGCGCCGCGCTGCGCGTCGGTGTTGAAGGCTTTGGCCATGTCCGGGGTCATTTCACTGCCCTTGATGCCGAGCAGGCCGCGTTTCACTTCGCCGAATTCGATCAGCTGCTGGCTCAGGTTCTGCGCCATATTGCTCGGAATGGCGAAGCCGATGCCGACGTTGCCGCCGCTCGGCGCCAGAATGGCGGTATTGATGCCGATCAGCTCGCCGTTCAGGTTGACCAATGCGCCGCCGGAGTTGCCGCGGTTGATCGAGGCGTCGGTCTGAATGAAGTTTTCCAGCCCTTCCAGATTCAGGCCGGTGCGGCCCAATGCCGAGATGATGCCGGAGGTGGCGGTTTGGCCCAGGCCAAACGGGTTGCCGACCGCCACGGCGAAGTCGCCGACGCGCAGCTGATCGGAATCGGCCATCTTGATGGCGGTCAGGTTTTTGGTGTCGCTGAGCTGCAGCAGGGCGATGTCGGATTGCTCATCGCGGCCGACCAGTTTGGCGTCCAGTTCGCGGCCGTCGTTCAACTGCACGCGGATTTTATCGGCGTTGTTGATGACGTGGTTGTTGGTAAGCACGTAGCCTTTGGCAGCGTCGATGATGACGCCGGAGCCCAGCCCTTCAAACGGGCGAGAGCTCTGCTGCTGACCGGGGAAATTGGGGCCGAAGAAGCGTCTGAACTCTTCCGGCAGCTGTTGACGCTGCACCTGGGTGCCGGCGACATGCACGCTCACGACGGCGGGCAAGACTTTTTCCAGCATCGGCGCCAGGCTCGGCAGCGGCTGCCCCTGAACGGCGACGGGCAGGGCCGCGTTGGCCACCGGTGCGGCGCTGAGCGCCAGGCCGAGGCTCATTGCCAATGCACTAAGAATTAACGACTTTTTCTTCATTGATGATAACTCTCTCAATACCTGCCGATGAAAATTTGATGATAAGGCAATCACCTTGTCATAGTGAAGGGTAAGACCGTGAATTTGCGTGCAAAGTTCAGTAAAGGTAATGCGAAGGAAGGTCAATAAGGCACAATCGGGGTTAAACCCGCGGGTGGCCCCGCGGGTGAAGAAGGGGTATCAGTCGCGGCGCGCGCTTTGGCCGCGCAGCAGGCCGGAGGCCCCTTCAGAATAGTCGCGCGGCATTTCCACCGGCGCCTGATCGTTGTCCGCTTCCGCTTCGGTCAGGCGATAGCGGAACGGGTTCTCCTGCATCGGCAGATCCGGCAGCAGGTTGTTGGAGCTTTTCGCCATGTGCTGATACAGCTGACGATAATCGCGCGCCATGTTGTCCAGCAGCTCGGCGCTGCGGGCAAAGTGGCCGACCAGCTCCTGACGGTACTCTTCCAGCTCGGTTTTGCTCTTGTCCAGCTCGTTCTGCAGGACTTGTTGTTGACGTAATTTACGGTTGCCAAAACGCATCGCCACCGCACCAATCACGATACCGACGACCAAACCAATCAGCGCATACTCCCAGGTCATGATGACTCCTATTTTGACTTCGTTGTTCCGCAGGGATTTTTCACTTAATAATATCCACTATAACCGTTAACCTTGTCAGAGTGGAATCCTGATGCGCTTCCACCCAGTGTTTACAGGGTTTTCAGCGGCGCCCGCAGCGGGCATTTGTGGCGATAACGGTGCGAATCGGCATCAACTTGCCGCCAACGTTGGCTAAATAATTTCTAAGCGTTCTTAGGGAACATCGAACAGATGCAGGCACTATCACCGTTATCTCGCTACCAGCAGGCGCTGGAGGCGGGGGAATATCAGGCCGATGAGGTTCAACGCCGGGCCGTCACTCAACTGGATCGCATTTATCAGGCCTTGCTGCAAAAACCGGCGGCGAGCGCGCCGGCCGGCGGGCTGCGCGGCAAGCTCAGCCGTTTGCTGGGCAAAGGCGGCGAAACGGTGCCGCAGCGCCCGGTGCAGGGGCTGTATATGTGGGGCGGCGTCGGGCGCGGCAAAACCTGGTTGATGGACATGTTCTTCCACAGCCTGCCGGGCGATCGCAAAATGCGTCTGCACTTCCACCGCTTCATGCTGCGGGTGCATGAAGAGCTGACCGAGCTGCAAGGGCGGGAAAACCCACTGGACATCGTCGCCGACGGCTTCAAGGCCGAAACCGACGTATTGTGCTTCGACGAATTCTTCGTGTCCGACATCACCGACGCCATGCTGCTGGCCACGCTGCTGCAGGCGCTGTTCGCCCGCGGCATCACGCTGGTGGCCACGTCGAACATCCCGCCGGACGATCTGTATCGCAACGGCCTGCAGCGGGCGCGTTTCCTGCCGGCTATCGATCTGATCAACGAGTTCTGCGACGTGATGAACGTCGACGCCGGCATCGACTATCGTCTGCGCACCCTGACCCAGGCTCACCTCTATCTGACGCCGCTGAACGACCAGACGCGCGCGACCCTGGATCGGATGTTCGTCAAACTGGCGGGCAAGGCGGGGGAGGAGGCGCCGGTGCTGCAGATCAACCATCGGCCGCTGCAGGCCATTCGTTCGGTGGACGGCGTGCTGGCGGTGGATTTCCACACGCTGTGCGAAGAGGCGCGCAGCCAGCTGGATTACATTGCGCTGTCGCGACTGTATCACAGCGTGATCCTGTATAATGTGCAGGTGATGGGGCCGCTGAAAGAGAATACCGCGCGCCGTTTCCTGGCGCTGGTGGACGAATTCTACGAGCGGCACGTCAAGCTGGTGATCGGCGCCGAGGCGTCGATGTTCGAGATCTACCAGGGGGAACGGCTTAAGTTCGAGTACCAGCGCTGCCTGTCGCGCCTGCAGGAAATGCAGAGCGAAGAGTACCTCAAGCTGCCGCATCTGCCCTGAGTCCGCCGGGCCTATCGCCGGTTGCCTGCCGCCGGCGATAAATTTATTTTCCATTCAAAAACCGTTCGATCTTTGTGAGCGACTTCTCTATAATCTTGCGACCCCACGTTACAACAAAGTTTTTTTCCCAAAAACTTTATAGTGCCGGCAATGGCTATTCGAAGGGGTAGGTTTGCTGGACTTGTATGGTCGTGTGAGCCTCAACTGTTTTCGAGCGTTTGGGTGTTCACCAACGTGTAACTAATTATTGGGTAAGCTTTCTAATGAAAACTTTTACAGCTAAACCAGAAACCGTAAAACGCGACTGGTACGTTGTTGATGCAGATGGTAAAACTTTAGGCCGTCTCGCTACTGAACTGGCTCGTCGCCTGCGCGGCAAGCATAAAGCGGAATACACCCCGCACGTGGATACCGGTGATTACATCATCGTTCTGAACGCTGACAAAGTTGCTGTAACCGGCAACAAGCGTACAGACAAAGTGTACTACCACCACACCGGCCACATCGGTGGTATCAAGCAAGCGACCTTTGAAGAGATGATTGCCCGCCGTCCTGAGCGCGTGATTGAAATCGCGGTTAAAGGCATGCTGCCAAAGGGCCCGCTGGGTCGTGCTATGTTCCGTAAACTGAAAGTTTACGCGGGCACCGAGCACAATCACGCGGCACAGCAACCGCAAGTTCTGGACATTTAATCGGGATTAATGGCAATGGCTGAAAATCAATACTACGGCACTGGTCGCCGCAAAAGCTCCGCCGCTCGCGTCTTCATCAAGCCGGGCAACGGTAACATCGTTATCAACCAGCGCAGCCTGGAACAGTACTTCGGTCGCGAAACTGCCCGCATGGTAGTTCGTCAGCCGCTGGAACTGGTCGACATGGTTGGCAAACTGGATCTGTACATCACCGTTAAAGGTGGTGGTATCTCCGGTCAAGCTGGCGCTATCCGTCACGGTATCACCCGTGCACTGATGGAATACGATGAGACTCTGCGTTCTGAACTGCGTAAAGCTGGCTTCGTCACCCGTGACGCTCGTCAGGTTGAACGTAAGAAAGTCGGTCTGCGTAAAGCACGTCGTCGTCCGCAGTTCTCCAAGCGTTAATTTTCGCTGCTTCGGCAGTGCGATTTACGCAAAAAACCCGGTGCTTCACCGGGTTTTTTTATGCCTGAAATCCGCCATCCCCGACTAAAATCTGTGGCATATCAGACAATTCAACATGAATTCGCCGCACCGCCCCCACAAAACAAGCAAAATCTGGTAAACTATCACCCACTTTTGCGCCTGTTCGCCGTGCAGTTGACCCCCTGGGCCGGTTTTTCATGGGCTCGGGTCGCGCTGCGTGCTGCCGGCCTGCGGCAAGATTATTCAGGATAGCAGCCTGTCAGTTGGCTATTCGCAGTATTTTCTAGATAACTTGGAGGTTTTCATGGCTGTCGCTGCCAACAAACGTTCGGTAATGACGCTGTTCTCTGGCCCGACCGACATTTTTAGCCATCAAGTACGCATCGTACTGGCGGAGAAAGGTGTCAGCGTCGAGATCGAGCAGGTCGAAATGGATAACCTGCCGCAAGATCTGATTGACCTCAACCCTTACCAGACGGTGCCTACGCTGGTCGATCGCGAACTGACCCTGTATGAATCCCGCATCATCATGGAATACCTGGATGAGCGTTTCCCGCACCCGCCGCTGATGCCGGTTTACCCGGTTGCCCGTGGCGAGAGCCGTCTGATGATGCTGCGCATCGAGAAGAACTGGTACTCGCTGATGGACAAGATCGAGAAGAGCAGCGGCCAGGAAGCGGAATCCGCCCGTCGCCAACTGCGTGAAGAGCTGCTGGCGATCGCGCCGATCTTCGGTCAGACGCCGTATTTCATGAGCGAAGAGTTCAGCCTGGTGGATTGCTACCTGGCGCCGCTGTTGTGGCGTCTGCCGCAGCTGGGCATCGAATTGAGCGGTGCCGGCTCCAAAGAGCTGAAAGGCTACATGACCCGCGTCTTCGAACGCGACGCCTTCCTGGCTTCCCTGACCGAAGCCGAGCGTGAAATGCGCCTGCAGACCCGGGGCTAAGCGCGATGGACATGTCTCAGATGACGCCGCGTCGCCCGTATCTGCTGCGGGCGTTCTACGACTGGCTGTTGGATAACCAACTGACGCCGCACCTGGTGGTCGACGTGACTCGCCCGGACGTGCAGGTGCCGATGGAGTTCGCGCGTGACGGCCAGATCGTGCTGAATATCGCGCCGCGGGCGGTAGGCAACTTGGCGTTGGGCAACGAAGACGTGCAGTTCAACGCGCGCTTCGGCGGCGTGCCGCGTCAGGTTTCGGTGCCGATGGCCGCCGTGTTGGCGATCTATGCGCGTGAAAACGGCGCCGGCACGATGTTCGAACCGGAAGCCGCCTACGACGAGAGCGAAGGCGTGTTCGAAGGCCTGGACAATGAGACGATCCCTTCGGAAACGCTGATGTCGGTGATCGACGGCGATCGCCCGGACACCGCGGAAGACAACGGCCCGGACGACGAACCGCCGCAGCCGCCGCGCGGTGGCCGCCCGGCGCTGCGCGTGGTGAAATAAGCCCGCGCGAACAAACGAAAAAGCACCTCATGGGGTGCTTTTTTTTTGCCCGGCAGAAATGAATCAGCCTTTCAAGGCGGCAATGCAGGCATCGCGCGGCGCGCTGAGATCGCCTACGCGCACGGTGGACAAGGCACGGGTTGCGCGCTGGCGGAAACTGGTGACGGCGGTGTCGCCTTGCACTTCCGGCGGCGCGGTGCAAATGTCATTGAGCGGCAGATCGTTGCCTTTGTTGAGCGCCTGCAACACCGCCGCCGGATTGTAGATCAGGGCGGCGGAGAGGGCCGATTTGATGCCGGCGGTAAAGCCGGCATTGCCGCCGCCGGCCAGCTTGGGCGCCAGGGCAATCCAATTGTCGTCCCCCAGCCGGATGCTGTTTTCCACGGCGTTGAACTGCCCGGCCTTGCCTAACTGAGCCACGACCGGCCGCGCGCCGCGCGCTTCGATATTGTAACCAACCTCCTGCGAATCCAGCGCCATGGCTGAAGCGCTGAAACTGACGGCCAGCAGCGCGCCGGCCAACAGGGAAATGGAGCATTTCATGTTCGCTATCCTTATCTCGGTGTCAGGCGCAGCCGCGCCCCGCAATGGTGCCAACTCAATACTATAGCGCGTTGAGACGGTGAGGAGAGGGGGAGGGGTGACAAAGCGTGGCAGGCTAAAAACGGAGGCCCGGCAATATGCCGGGCCTCCGATGGTACGGAAGGTTTACACTTCCAGGTAGTTCATGATGCCATCTGCCGCTTTGCGGCCTTCGGCAATCGCTGTCACCACCAGGTCGGAGCCGCGCACCGCGTCGCCGCCGGCGAAAATTTTCGGGTTGCTGGTCTGGAACGCGTTGTCGCTGCCCTCCGGCGCCAGGATGCGGCCCTGTTTATCGAGCTGCACGTCGTGCGCTGCCAGCCAGTCCATGCGGTGCGGGCGGAAGCCGAACGCCATCACCACCGCGTCCGCGTCGATCACGTGTTCGGAACCCGGTACCTGCTCCGCCGCCTGACGGCCGTTGGCATCCGGCGCACCCAGCTGGGTGCGCACCATTTTCACCCCGGCCACGCGGCCGGCGCTGTTCAGTTCGATGCTCAGCGGCTGCAGGTTGAACTGGAAGTCCACCCCTTCTTCCCGGGCGTTCTTCACTTCGCGCTTGGAGCCCGGCATGTTGGCTTCGTCGCGGCGGTAGGCGCAGATGACCTGCGTCGCGCCCTGGCGCACCGAGGTGCGCACGCAGTCCATGGCGGTATCGCCGCCGCCCAGCACCACCACCCGCTTGCCTTCCATGCTGACGTAAGGCTCGTGCTGATCGGCTTCATACCCCATCAGCTGCTTGGTGTTGGCGATCAGGAACGGCAGCGCGTCGTACACGCCCTGCGCTTCCTCGTTCTCCAGGCCGCCGCGCATCGACTGATAGGTGCCGACGCCGAGGAATACCGCATCGTACTCGCTCAGCAAGGTCTCCATACTGACGTCTTTGCCCACTTCAGTGTTCAGCTGGAACTCGATGCCCATCTCGCTGAAAATGCCGCGGCGTTTGACCATCACTTCCTTTTCCAGCTTGAAGGCCGGGATGCCGAAGGTCAGCAGGCCGCCGATCTCAGGATGACGGTCATACACCACCGCTTTGACGCCGTTGCGGGTCAGCACGTCGGCGCAGGCCAGCCCGGCGGGGCCGGCGCCGACGATCGCCACGCGCTTGCCGGTCGGCTGCACGTGTGACATGTCCGGCTTCCAGCCCATTTCGATGGCCTTATCGCTGATGTAGCGCTCGATATTGCCGATGGTGACCGCGCCGAATTCGTCGTTCAGGGTGCAGGAGCCTTCGCACAGGCGATCCTGCGGGCACACGCGGCCGCACACTTCCGGCAGGCTGTTGGTCTGATGCGCCAGGTCCGCCGCTTCCATGATGCGGCCTTCGTTGGCCAGCTTCAGCCAGTTCGGGATGTAGTTGTGCACCGGGCACTTCCACTCGCAATACGGGTTGCCGCAGGACAGACAGCGGTCCGCCTGGGCCTTGGCCTGGGTTTCCGAAAACGGTTCGTAGATCTCGACGAACTCGATTTTGCGAATCTTCAGCGGTTTCTTTGGCGGATCAACACGCTGCAGGTCGATAAATTGATAAACGTTCTGGCTCATTAATGACCTACCTCTTACTGCGCCTGCACCCGCAGCTCGGCTGCGGAACGGCTACGGTGACCCAACAGCGCTTTGACATCGCTGGACTTCGGTTTGACCAGGGCGAACTTCGGCGCCCACTCCGGCCAGTTGGCCAGGATCTCTTCCGCGCGGGAAGAGCCGGTCGCCTGCACGTGTTCGGTGATCAGGCCGCGCAGGTGCTCCTCATGGATCGCCAGCTGATCGACATCCAGCACTTCCACCAGCTCCGGGTTCACGCGCTTGCGGAACTCGCCGTCTTCGTCCAGCACGTAGGCGAAGCCGCCGGTCATGCCCGCACCGAAGTTGATGCCGGTTTTACCCAGCACGCAGACGATGCCGCCGGTCATGTATTCGCAGCCGTTGTCGCCGATGCCTTCCACCACGGTGATGGCGCCGGAGTTGCGCACCGCGAAGCGTTCGCCCGCGCGGCCGGCGGCGAACAGCTTGCCGCCGGTGGCGCCGTACAGGCAGGTGTTGCCGACGATGCTGGCTTCATGGCTGCGGAAGGCGGAGCCGATCGGCGGACGCACCGCGATGCTGCCGCCGGCCATGCCTTTGCCGACATAGTCGTTGGCGTCGCCGGTCAGGGTCAGCTCGACGCCGCCGGCGTTCCAGACGCCGAAGCTCTGCCCGGCGGTGCCGGAGAAGTGCGCCTTGATCGGATCGGCCGCCATGCCCTGATCGCCGTGCACGTCGGCGATAGCGCCGGACAGCATGGCGCCCACGGAGCGGTCGGTGTTGCGAATGTCGAAGTAGAAGGTTTTACCCTGCTTCGCTTCGATATGCGGCTGCGCCTGCGCCAGCAGCTCTTTGTTCAGCAGGCCCTTGTCGAACGCCGGGTTGCTGCTTTCGGTGCAGTACACCGCTTTGCCCGGATGCGGCGTGGCGGTTTTCAGCAGCGGCGACAGATCCAGCTTGTTCTGCTTGGCGGAGATGCCGTCCAGCTCGGTCAGGAACTCGGTGCGGCCGATCAGATCCACCAGCTGGCTCACGCCCAGCTGCGCCATGATCTCGCGGGTTTCACGCGCGATAAACTGGAAGTAATTCGTCACGCGTTCCGGCAGGCCGTGGTAGTGATCGCGGCGCAGCTTGTCGTCCTGAGTCGCGACGCCGGTCGCGCAGTTGTTGAGGTGGCAGATGCGCAGGTATTTACAGCCCAGCGCCACCATCGGCCCGGTGCCGAAGCCGAAGCTTTCCGCGCCCAGGATCGCCGCCTTGACGATGTCGACGCCGGTTTTCAGGCCGCCGTCCACCTGCAGGCGGATCTTGTGGCGCAGGCCGTTGGCCACCAGCGCCTGCTGGGTTTCCACCAGGCCCAGTTCCCACGGACAGCCGGCGTATTTCACCGAGGACAGTGGGCTGGCGCCGGTGCCGCCGTCGTAACCGGCGATGGTGATGAGATCGGCATAGGCTTTCGCCACGCCGGTGGCGATGGTGCCGACGCCCGGCTCGGAAACCAGTTTCACCGAGATCACCGCTTTCGGGTTGACCTGCTTCAGGTCGAAGATCAGCTGCGCCAGATCTTCGATCGAGTAGATGTCGTGGTGCGGCGGCGGGGAGATCAGCGTTACGCCCGGCACCGAGTAACGCAGTCTGGCGATGTACGGAGTCACCTTGTCGCCCGGCAGCTGGCCGCCTTCGCCCGGTTTGGCGCCCTGCGCCACCTTAATCTGGATCACGTCGGCGTTCACCAGGTAGGCCGGCGTCACGCCGAAGCGGCCGGAGGCCACCTGTTTGATGCGCGACACCTTGTTGGTGCGGTAGCGCGCCGGATCTTCGCCGCCTTCGCCGGAGTTGGAGAAGCCGCCGAGGCCGTTCATGGCGATCGCCAGCGACTCGTGCGCTTCCGGGCTCAGTGCGCCGATCGACATCGCCGCGGTGTCGAAGCGTTTGAACAGCGACTCCGCCGGTTCAACCTGATCGACCGGGATCGGTTCGCCTTTCGGCGTGATGGCCAGCAGATCGCGCAGCATGGCGACCGGCCGCTCGTTCACCAGCTTGGCGTAGGCCTGATAGTCGCTATATTCCCCGCTGTGCACCGCTTTTTGCAGCGAGTTCACCACGTCCGGGTTGTAGGCGTGGTATTCGCCGCCGTGCACGAATTTCAGCAGGCCGCCTTGCTCCAGCGGTTTGCGTTTCAGCCAGGCGCGCTTGGAAAGGTTCTGCAGATCCTGCTGGAAGTCGCTGAAGCTGGCGCCGCCGATGCGGCTGACCACGCCCTGGAAGCACAGATCCGCCAGATCGCGATGCAGGCCGACCGCTTCGAACAGCTTGGAGCAGCGGTAAGAGGCGATGGTCGAGATGCCCATTTTGGACATGATCTTGTACAGGCCTTTATTGATGCCGTTGCGGTAGTTCAGCATCACGTCGCGGTATTTCTTGTCGATCGCCTGGCTGTCCACCAGCTTGGCCAAGGTTTCATAGGCCAGGTACGGGTAGATGGCGGTCGCGCCGAAGCCGAGCAGCACGGCGAAGTGGTGCGGATCGCGGGCGCTGGCGGTTTCAACAATCAGGTTGGCGTCGCAGCGCAGGCTTTTCTCTACCAGGCGGGTTTGCACGGCGCCAACGGCCATCGGGGCCGGGACCGGCAGGCGGCCGGGCGCGATGGCGCGGTCGGACAGCACCAACAGCACCGCGCCTTCGCGCACCTTGCGTTCCGCTTCGTCGCACAGGGCGCGAATGGTCTGCTCCAGATCCTGCTGCTGCGGATCGAAGGTCAGATCGAGCGTCTCGGCGCGATAGTATTCGCCTTCCAGCGTGGTGAGCTGTTTGAAATCGGAGTACAGCAGGATCGGCGATTTGAAGCTCAGGCGGTGCGCCTGGCCTTCGGCTTCGCAGAACACGTTCATTTCACGGCCGATGCTGGTGGCCAGCGACATGACGTGCGCTTCGCGCAGCGGATCGATCGGCGGGTTGGTGACCTGCGCGAACTGCTGGCGGAAATAGTCGTAAACGATGCGCGGCCGGCTGGAGAGCACGGCGAACGGGGTATCGTCGCCCATCGAACCGGTGGCTTCCTGGCCGATCTCGCCCAGCACGCGGATCACCTGATCCAGCTCTTCGCTGCTGTAGCCGAACTGTTTCTGGTAGGTTTCGAGCTGCGCGTCGTCGAGTTCGCGGCTGCCGACCTGATCGTCCGGCAGATCTTCGAACGGCACCAGACGTTTGACGTTTTTCTCCATCCACTCTTTATACGGGTGGCGGCTTTTCAGATCGTTGTCGGTTTCAGCCGAGTGCAGGATGCGGCCGCTGCGGGTGTCGATCACCATCAGCTCGCCGGGACCGACGCGGCCTTTTTCCACCACTTCATCCGGCTGGTAATCCCAGATGCCGACTTCGGAGGCGCAGGTGATCAGCTTGTCTTTGGTGATCACATAGCGCGCCGGGCGCAGGCCGTTGCGATCGAGGTTACAGGCGGCGTAGCGGCCGTCGGACATCACGATGCCGGCCGGGCCGTCCCACGGCTCCATGTGCATCGAGTTGAAGTCGAAGAAGGCGCGCAGATCGCCGTCCATGTCCGGGTTGTTCTGCCAGGCCGGCGGCACCAGCAGGCGCATGGCGCGGATGAGATCCATCCCGCCCGCCAGCAGCAGCTCCAGCATGTTGTCCAGCGAGCTGGAGTCGGAGCCGGTTTCGTTGACGAACGGCGCGGCGGCCTGCAGATCCGGGATCAGCGGCGTTTGGAATTTGTAGGTACGGGCACGCGCCCATTGGCGGTTGCCGGTGATGGTGTTGATTTCGCCGTTGTGCGCCAGGTAGCGGAACGGCTGCGCCAGCGGCCAGCGCGGCACGGTGTTGGTGGAGAAGCGCTGGTGGAACAGGCAAATGGCCGATTCCAGGCGCAGGTCCGCCAGATCGAGATAGAAGCGCGGCAGATCCGCAGGCATGCACAGGCCTTTATAGATCGTCACCAGATTGGAGAAGCTGCAGACGTAGAAGCTGTTGTCCTGCACGCGTTTCTCGATGCGGCGGCGCGCCACGAACAGGCGGCGCTCCATATCCCGCGGGCGCCAGCCGGCCGGGGCGTTAACGAAGATTTGCTCGATGCGCGGCAGGGAGGAAAGGGCGATTTCACCCAGCACGTCCGGGTTGGTCGGCACTTCGCGCCAGCCGACGATCGACAGCGTTTCGTTTTGCAGCTCTTCTTCCACGATGCGGCGGCTGAGGCGCGCTTCCTCTTCATTCTGGCTGAGGAACATCATGCCGACGGCGTAGTTCTTGGCCAAACGCCAGCCGCGCTCTTCCGCCACCATGCGGAAGAAGCGATCGGGTTTTTGCAGCAACAGGCCGCAGCCGTCGCCGGTCTTGCCGTCGGCCAGGATCGCGCCGCGGTGCTGCATGCGGGCCAGCGCGTGAATGGCGGTGCGCACCACCTTGTGGCTAGGTTCGCCTTCTATGTGGGCGATCAGGCCGAAACCACAGTTGTCCCTCTCTTGGGATTTATCGTACAACATATCGTGAACCTCCCCAGGCTCTGCGTGACTCTCACAACCTACTGCGAGGGGGCTTCCCAATTTCAGGCAGAAGTCCAATCAGCAAGTTAACCCCGCCAATCTGCTTTTCCGCCCTCCATCAATGGCCTCTCGTGACGGTCTCACAAGTGGTATAGGACTTGTTTTAAGAGGGAGTCTTCAATTACTGCATAAATATGACGAGACGTTTGCCCGTCCAGAAAGCTTCCAGCGGACTTCCAACTTAGCGAGAAAGAATTCGCAGGTCAAATGTGGGCTTAAGATAGATTCTTATCGAATTTATGGTATTTATTTATTTGAAAAATAAGGTGTTTAATGCATTTTTGCACTATCGTGGGGCAACGCCGATCCCCGCAGAAGTGTGAGCTGTCTCACTATAGTGCAACCCCTTAATCTCTGCACCATGCTAGTGCGGGGGTTAATGGCAGAGTTTTATTCTATAAGATATTGCTTAGTTGATGTTTATGACTATTTTTCACCGTGTTGTCATATTGCCGTTAACGGTTGCGTGACGATTAGAATAATTCATCAGAATTATAGTGAATTGATTTGCGTTTATGATGAATAGTTATGCCTGGTGGCGCCTTGCGGGGAAAGCGTTGATCTCTGTCATCGCGGGAAAAGCCGTTTCTTATTAGCATCGCGGCTTTGAACACAGAGAATCACCAAGATTATGCAGTTGCCGCAATTAGTCAATATGTTTGGCGCAGATCTCCAGCGCCGCCATGGCGAAAAGATCCATAAACTCACGTTGCATGGCGGATTCAGTTGCCCTAACCGCGACGGCACGTTGGGGCGCGGCGGCTGTACGTTCTGCAACGTCGCTTCATTCGCCGATGAGGCGATGCAGCGGCAGAGCATCGCCGAACAGCTGGCGCAACAGGCCGCGCGGGTCGACCGGGCGCGGCGCTATCTGGCCTATTTTCAGGCCTATACCAGCACCTATGCGGAGGTCGAACTGCTGGCGTCGATGTATCGGCAGGCGTTGGCGCAGAGCGACATGGTCGGCCTGTGCGTCGGCACTCGCCCGGACTGCGTGCCGCCCGCCGCATTGGATCTGCTGACGGGGTATCGCGAAGAGGGTTATGAAGTGTGGTTGGAACTGGGGCTGCAGACGGCGCACGATAAAACGCTCAAACGCATCAACCGCGGCCATGATTTCCGCTGCTATCAGCAGACCGCGCAACGGGCTCGGCAGCGCGGGCTGAAGGTGTGCTGCCATCTGATCGTCGGGCTGCCGGGAGAAACCCAGCGCGATCATCTGCTCACGCTGCAGCGGGTGGTGGAGAGCGGCGTGGATGGCATCAAGCTGCATCCGCTGCACGTTGTTACCGGCAGCACCCTGGCCCGCGCATGGCGCGCCGGGCGCTTGCCCGAACTGGCGCTGGAAGATTACGCCGTCAGCGCCGGGGAGATGATCCGCCACACGCCGGGCGAGGTGGTGTATCACCGCCTGTCCGCCAGCGCCCGTCGGCCTACGCTGCTGGCGCCGCTGTGGTGCGAAAACCGCTGGCGCGGTATGCAGGCGGTGGGCGCTTATCTGCAGCAATACGGCGGGCAGGGCAGCGCGCTGGATGCCGCCCTGCATTATTCACCGACGTTATAACTGCAGGTTGGCGCGCACCTCCACGCGGGCGCGCTGCAGATCGGCCTGCAGCTGCGGATTCGCCAGCAGTCGTGCGGCGAGCGCCGTCGCCGCCAACTTGCCGCCTTCCAGATCGCTCGGGTAGTGAACGCCGGCAATCACCCGGCTTTGCGCATTGCTTGCCGCCCGCTCAAACAGCGCGCTGCGTTTTTCCGGCACCATCTGCGCCAACAGGAGTGCCGTCAGGTAGCTGTCCATCGCGTGTCCGCTAGGGTAGGAATCGCCTTCCGGCGGCGGCAGCAGCGGTTTCACGCGGCTGTCGGCCTCATAGGGGCGCGGGCGGCCATAGAAGGCCTTGGCGGGCATCAGGCTTTGTTCAAAGTCCTGATAGACCCGGCGGAACAGGGCGGCGGTGAGCGGATGGCGATCGACGGTAAAGGTCGGGCCGAAGATCTCGCGGGCGAAGGGGAAGGCGGCGTCTTCCAGGTGGTCGTCCCGCTTGGCTTTGGCGATTTGTTCCGCCGTGCGGTTAGCCTGAATGGCCAGCACTGCCTGCAGATCCGCCCGATTCTGCGGCGTATCCGTTGAAGGCGGCGGCGGCAACAGCGTGGCGATTTGCCGTTGCTCTGCACTCAGATAGCCGGTCACGGCAGTGGCGGCCTTCAGGGGCAAAATAACGGTCAAAGACAGGACGAACAGGGTAGTGCGATAGATGGTTAACATGGTCAATCCTCACGTCAGGGAAATGAGGAAGCCTGCCGGGCTGGCCACAACGCTGCTGCCGGTGAAAGTAAACCGCGGGATAACATCCTTTCCCTTACTTCAAGCCTCAGGGCTTCGCTATCCGTGTCTGCTAAAGCATGCGTCATGCACGGTGCATCATTAATATATTAACGGAAAGGCCTTCTCAAGCGGCTGAGGTGTGGGGTGTGTCACATAAAAAGTCTTTTAGTTACAAGTGATTAATCCCTAAGTATGAGCGGATTGATCAACGTGCTTTTCCACGGTGTCGACGGCAATGAACCGCCCGATGCACGCCAGACGCCGCTATTTTCCGTTAGCAGGACTTGACTCTCAGACACGGCGGAAAAATTTACGGTATGATTCAAAAGATTGTGTCTGATGGGAGCCGCTATGAAGCAAATCCGGGTGTTGGCCCAGTACTACGTTGATTTAATGGTGAAACTGGGGTTGGTGCGCTTCTCGCTGCTGCTGGCCTCGGCGCTGGTGGTGCTGGCGATGGTGGTGCAGATGGCGGTGACCATGCTGCTGCGCGGCGAAGTGGAAAGCATCGACGTGGTGCGTTCAATCTTCTTCGGCCTGTTGATCACCCCGTGGGCGGTCTACTTTCTCTCGGTGGTGGTGGAGCAGCTGGAGGAGTCGCGCCAACGGCTGGCGCGGCTGGTGGACAAGCTGGAAGAGATGCGCCACCGCGATCTGGAGCTCAATCAGCAGCTCAAAGACAATATCAGCCAGCTGAATCAGGAGATCGCCGATCGCATCAAGGCGGAAGAAGAGCGCCTGCAGGTGATGGAGAAGCTGACGGAAGAGATGGAACAGCGCGAGCTGGCGCAGATTGAGCTGGGCCAGCAGTCGGCGCTGCTGCGTTCCTTCCTCGACGCCTCGCCGGACCTGGTCTACTACCGCAACGAAGACAAAGAGTTCTCAGGCTGCAACCGCGCGATGGAGCTGCTGACCGGCAAGAGCGAGAAGCAGCTGATCGGCCTGACGCCGTTCGACGTCTACGGCCAGGAGATCGCCGAAAAGGTCATTGAGACCGACGAGAAGGTGTTCCGCCACAACGTCTCGCTGACCTACGAACAATGGCTGGTGTATCCCGACGGCCGCAAGGCCTGTTTCGAACTGCGCAAGGTGCCGTTTTACGACCGGGTGGGCAAACGCCACGGGCTGATGGGTTTCGGCCGCGATATTACCGAGCGTAAGCGCTACCAGGACGCGCTGGAGAACGCCAGCCGGGAGAAGACCACCTTTATCTCCACCATCAGCCACGAGCTGCGTACGCCGCTTAACGGCATCGTCGGCCTGAGCCGCATCCTGCTCGATACCGAGCTGAACGACGAGCAGCTGAAATACCTGAAGACCATTCACGTCAGCGCCATCACCCTCGGCAATATCTTCAACGACATTATCGAAATGGACAAGCTCGAGCGGCGCAAGGTGCAGCTCGACAACCAGCCGGTGGACTTCACCGGTTTCCTGGCGGATCTGGAGAATCTCTCCGGCCTGCTGGCGCAGCCGAAAGGGCTGCAGTTCATCATGGAGCCGCAAACGCCGCTGCCGCAGCAGATCGTGACCGACGGCACGCGCCTGCGGCAGATTTTGTGGAACCTGATCGGCAATGCGGTGAAATTCACCCAGCAGGGGCAAATCGTGGTGCGCGTGCGGCGCGAGGCGCAGGAGAAGCTGGTGTTCGAGGTGGAAGACTCGGGCATGGGCATCCCGCAGGACGAGCAGGACAAGATCTTCGCCATGTATTACCAGGTGAAAGATCAGCGCGGCGGCCGCCCGGCCACCGGCACCGGCATCGGGCTGGCGGTCTCCAAGCGGCTGGCGCAGAGCATGGGCGGCGACATCACCGTTCGCAGCGAACAGGGGCACGGTTCTTGCTTCACTCTGACCATCCAGGCGCCGGCGGTGCAGGAAGCCGTCAGCGCGGCGCCGGAGGAAGAGGAGCTGCCGTTGCCGGCGCTGCACATCCTGCTGGTGGAGGATATCGAACTGAATGTGATCGTGGCGCGCTCGGTGCTGGAGAAGCTGGGCAACAGCGTCGAGGTGGCGATGAACGGCCACGATGCGCTGGCGATGTTCGATCCGGACGAGTTCGATCTGGTGCTGCTGGACATTCAACTACCGGACATGACCGGGCTGGACATCGCCCGGGCGCTGCGTGAGCGCTATGCCGGTCAGGCGCTGCCGCCGCTGGTTGCGCTGACCGCCAACGTGCTGAAAGACAAAAAAGAGTACCTCGAGGCGGGCATGGACGATGTGCTGAGCAAGCCGCTGTCGGTGCCGGCGCTGACCCAGGTCATCAAACACTATTGGGATCATCAACCTTCTCACACTTCAAAGAAAACGGAGCACAAGGCGATGCAGATTAATGAGTCGTTACTCGATACCGCGATGCTGGAACAGTATATGGATCTGGTTGGCCCGCAGCTGATCCACCAAAGCCTGGAGATGTTCGAACAGATGATGCCGGGCTATCTGGCGGTGCTGGACTCCAACATGACGGCGCGCGATCAGAAAGGCATCACCGAGGAAGGGCACAAGATCAAGGGCGCCGCCGGTTCGGTCGGTCTGCGCCATCTGCAGCAGCTGGCCCAGCAGATTCAAACGCCGACGCTGCCGGCCTGGTGGGATAACGTGCAGGACTGGGTGGATGAGTTGAAGCAAGAGTGGCGCAACGATGTGCAGGTACTGCGGGCTTGGGTAGAGAACGCTGAAAAAAAATGACCCCGACCTAAGCCGGGGTGCGCGAATATTGCGCCAACACCAGGGAAATTGTGAACCTGCGTATTGGTTTCAGTGTTCTGGTCGAGCAGGTTGTAGCGAATTCCTAAACATCATACAGCCAACAACATAGCAAATGTAAGCGCTCTTGTTAGAAGATTCATTAAAATGTGTGATGTAGATTAGTGTTTGTCAACTCGGAGCACGAACCAGTTGACAGCAGCGACAGGAGTAAGAGTGATGAAAAAGGTGGGTGTAGTCCTCAGCGGCAGCGGCGTTTATGACGGTACGGAGATCCATGAAGCGGTGCTGACGCTGCTGGCGTTGGATCGTGCCGGCGCGCAGGCGGTGTGCTTTGCGCCTGATAAACCACAACGCCATGTTATTAATCACTTATCGGGTGATGAGATGGCGGAGACGCGCAATGTCCTGATTGAGTCGGCGCGCATTGCCCGCGGCGCGGTACAGCCGCTGACGCTGGCGGAGGCCGCGCAGCTGGATGCGCTGATCGTGCCCGGCGGCTTTGGCGCCGCCAAGAACCTCAGCAATTTCGCCGAAGCCGGCGCGGAATGTTGGGTCGATGAAGATTTGGCGCGCCTGACGCGCGAGATGCATAAGGCCAACAAACCAATTGGCCTGATGTGCATCGCGCCGGCGCTATTGCCGAAACTGCTGGATCAACAAGCGCGGCTGACCATTGGCAACGATCCGGACCTGGGAGAAGTGATTGACGCCATGGGCGGCGAACCGGTGATTTGCCCGGTGGACGACATCGTGGTGGACAGCGATCACAAGATCGTGACCACGCCGGCCTATATGCTGGCGCCGTCGATCGCGCAGGCGGCCCTCGGCATCGATAAGCTGGTGGCGCGGGTGCTGGAACTGGCTGAATGAGAAAATCGCTCGGCGGATGGCGGCGGCTGCGCCCGTGGTATTGGCTGAAGCGCGGCGTCATTGCGATCCTCGGCCTGTGGGCGTTGGGCATTGTGCTCTTCGCCTTCCTGCCGGTGCCGTTTTCCGCCGTGATGGCGGAGCGGCAAGTCAGCGCCTGGCTGAGCGGCGACTTCGGCTACGTCGCCCATTCGGACTGGGTGTCGATGGACGACATCTCGCCGCAAATGGCGCTGGCGGTGATGGCGGCGGAGGATCAGAAGTTTCCAGACCATTGGGGCTTCGACGTGGCGGCCATTGAAAAGGCGCTCAGCCACAACGAGAAGCGCCCGACGCGCATCCGCGGTGCGTCCACGCTGTCGCAGCAAACCGCCAAGAACCTGTTTCTGTGGGATGGCCGCAGCTGGCTGCGCAAAGGGCTGGAGGCCGGATTGACGTCGGGCATCGAGCTGGTGTGGACCAAACGGCGCATTCTGACGGTGTATCTGAACATCGTCGAGTTCGGCGACGGGGTGTTCGGCGTGGAGGAGGCTTCACAGCGCTTTTTCCATAAGCCGGCTAAACGGCTGAACGCGGCCGAGGCGGCGCTGCTGGCGGCGGTATTGCCGAATCCGCATCGTTTCAGGGCCGATGCGCCGTCCGGCTATGTGGTGCAGCGTCAACAGTGGATCATGCGCCAGATGCGGCAGTTGGGCGGGGAAGCGTTTTTACGCGAGAACTCGCTGGATTAAACGGGCGGGAACGGCAGGGCGCCGTTCCCGCCAAGCGGATTACTTCACATAGGTAAAGGCGGTGGTGACGTGCTTCACGCCGCTGACCTGGCTGGCGATCTGCGCCGCAGACTGCCCTTCCTGCTGCGTGACCAGGCCCAGCAAGAACACTTCGCCGTTTTCGGTAGTGACCTTCACGTTGGACGATTTCACCGTATCGCTGGTCAACAGCTGCGAACGCACCTTGGTGGTGATCCAGGTGTCGGAGGACGCGGTGCTCAGGCTGACCGGCGTGCCCTGACGGATTTCGTTATACACTTCGCTCGTGCCTTCCACGCCCATGGCGATCTGCTTGGCGCGCGCGGTGAGATCGGCGTTAGGCGACTGGCCGGTCAACAGCACCTTGCCCTGATAGGCGGTGGCGACCACCCGGGCATCTTTCTTCAACTGCTGGTCTTTGCTCAGGGCGTTTTCGACCCTGGCTTCCAGCGTGCCGTCATCCACCTGGGTTCCGACGCTGCGCGGGTCGGTGGCGGTTTTGGTGGCGACGGCCGCACTGCCGACGACGACGCCGGCGATACAGCCTTGCAACAGCAGGGCGCTGGACAGCACTGCAAATGTGGCTTTTAGCTTCATCTCAGTTCCTTAATCGTCCTGGTGGGGGAATAACGTGTTGTCTATCAGGTCGCACAGGCAGTTTACGGTCAGCATATGCATTTCCTGAATGCGTGAGCTGCGGTGCGACGGGATGCGGATCTCGACGTCCTGCTGGCCGAGCAGCCCGGCCAGCTCGCCGCCGTCGTAGCCGGTGAGCGCGACGATGGTCATATCGCGCGTGACGGCCGCCTCGACCGCTTTCACAATATCACGGCTGTTGCCGCGGGTGGAAATCGCCAGCAGCACGTCGCCGGTGTGCCCGAGCGCGCGCACCTGCTTGGCGTACACTTCGTCGTGCAGCCGATCGTTGCTGATTGCCGTCAGCACCACGTTGTCGGCGTTGAGGGCGATGGCCGGCAGGCTGGGGCGCTCGGTTTCAAAACGGTTGATCATGCTGGCGGCGAAGTGCTGCGCGTTGGCCGCCGAGGTGCCGTTGCCGCAGCACAGGATTTTATTGCCGTTGAGTAAGGATTGAACCAGCGTCATTGCAGCGCGGGAAATGGCGTCCGGCAATGCTTCCGCCGCCGCGATCTGGGTTTGGATGCTTTCGGTAAAACAGACTTTAATTCTATCCAGCACGTTGTATTAATCCACTAAGTCAAAGGGCCGGTCTGCGCCGCAAAACCCCGATTAATCCGCATTGAAGGCGTTGGGTATCCATTCTAACTGGCTACCGGTAATGGCCAAAACATCAAAACGGCAAGATGATGTGTCAAAACTGGCTCCGCGCCCCGCCAGCCAGACGGCGGCGGCGTGCAGCAACCGCCGTTGTTTGCGAAAGGTGACGCTGGCGGCCGCGCCGCCGAAGGCGTCGTTGCGGCGGTAGCGCACTTCGACGAATACCCAGGTAGCGCCGTCGCGCATGATGAGGTCGAGCTCACCGCCGCGCACCGCGACGTTGGCGGCGCAGAAGGTGAGCCCGGCGTGTTCCAGGTGACGGCGGGCCAGTAACTCATAGCCCGCCCCTGAGGCGCGTGGGTTCAAGAGACCGGAACGACCGTGCCCTGACGGTATTGCAGCCAAGGCAGCTTACGGTTGATCACGCAGTTCGGCGACGCGCTCAGCATACCGGTGGTGCCGGAAACCTGGAAGCCCGGCAGCTGGCGCATTTCAGCAAAGTGGTTGGCCAATGTCCAGGCATCCATCCCCATCGCATACAGGCGCACCAACGAGTAGTCGTTGCGGAAGCGCGCGCTGGCCTGCTGCAACAGCTGAGGGTTTGAACCGGCCAGCAGCGGGATATCGCTAAACTGCAGGCCTTCCATTTCCAGACGGAAGTCCGGGCCGGCGCCTGCCTGGTAGCTGCGCGAGCTGGCGTACATCGCCGGCTTGCCGCGCGAGCTGGTGGCCATGTCGATCATCGGTTTGATCAGCGTCAGCTGAGACTGCGTGGCGACGATATACACCGCGTCGACGCCGCCGGTTGCGGCGGGCACGTCGCTCGGCGGCGCCGGAATGGTCAGCCCGGCGATGGTCACGCTCTGCGGCGCCGGGGCGCTCGACATCGGCGTGCCGGTCATGCGGATGCCGCCGCTGTTCACCATCTGGCGCAGCTCGCCGGCGGAGCCGATGTCCTGACGCAGCACGGTTTGCCCGCCTTGCTTCTGCCATTCCTGGTTAAAGGCCTTGGCGACGCGATCGCCGAAGGCGCCGCGCGGCACCAGCAGCAGCGGTTGACGCTTCTGCTGTTCCCAGATGTGGCGAGCGGCGTCGCGCGCTTCATCTTCCGGCGACAGGGCGAAGTAACAGATGTTCAGGTTGTCCTTCGGCGTTTCCGGCTGGTTGAGCGCCAGCACGTTCAGCGTGGTGGTGCTGGCGGACAGCTGATCGACGGTCTCTTTCAGCAGCGGCCCGACCACCAGGGTGGCGCCATCCTGCTGCGCCTGGCTCAGCAAGGCGGCCAGCGGCTGGCTGGTGGTGTCGTACACTTTGACCTGCGCGTTGGCGGCCTGCGGCGGCGTTATCGGCGCGCTGGACGGCGCAGCGGGTTGCGCGGCGGTCACGGCAGGCTGGCTCTCTTGCGCCGAAGGGCTGACCGCGCCGTTGGCGTTGATGTCACCCGTGGCGGCCTGATCGGCCGGCGCCGTTTGGGCCGGTACGCTGGCCGGTGGCGCGGCTTGAGGCTGCGGCGCCGGCATGGAACCGCCGTTTTTCGCCGCTTCGAAGCCTTGCTGGATGGCGTCGGCGAACACTTTCGCCTGGCCATTCAACGGCAGCAGCAGGGCGATTTTCGAGGTGGAAGCCTGGGTGAAGTTCAGCACCTGGTTCAGGCGAGCCGGCAGCGTTTTGGCCGCCGGGTTCTTCGGATAACGGTTTTGCCAGTCTTTGATGCCGGCCTTCAGCAGATCGGGATCCTGCTTGTTGTCCTGATAGACGCGCAGCAGATCCAGCCAGCCTTGCAGCACGTTCTCGTCGGCGTTGATCACCAGGCTGTTCATCTCCTGCGGCGTCAGCTGCAGCAGCGCCTGCCAGGTCTGATCCAGGTTGTCCTGATGCGGTTTGCCGGTCAGCAACGGCTCCTGAGCGATATAGGCGCGGATCAACGGCAGCGACGCTTTGCCCTGATTGGCGGCGATCTGCGCCTGGTAGTAGCGCACCTTCTGATTCGGCGACAGCGAACCGCTGTCCAGGTGGCCCAGCGTGCTGCGGGCGCTGACGTAGCTCTTGTTGGCGATCTGCAGTTCGGCGGTCAGCAACTGGCGTTCAGTCTGCTGCGCGCCGCTGAGGTTTTTCGGCAGCTGATTCAACTGGTCGCCGGCCTGCGGCAGTTTTCCTTCACGCAGCAAGGCGCGAATAGCAAGTAATTGCCAGTCAGCCTTGTTATCATCGCTGCTTTGCTGCAACTGCTGCAGGTAGTAATCGGAGCTGGCGCTCGCTTCGTCCTGTATATTGGCGGGCGGCGTTTGCGGGGCCCGACTTGGACAGCCTGCCAGGAAAAGGGCGGCCGCGATGACTGCGGTAAGTCGGACAGGCTTGGAACGCCCTGCTTTGGTACGAACGAATGTTGAGGAAAGCATACTGTATCCAGTGATGTTTTTTTCAAGATGCTCAATATTAAATCGGCAACCCGGATGAAACAATGAATCAACACCAACAATCAGTCATTTCTGCATCAACGCTGTATGTGGTGCCCACCCCAATCGGCAATCTGGGCGATATCACCCACCGTGCGTTAGAGGTACTGAAAAGCGTTGATCTGATCGCGGCGGAAGACACGCGCCATACCGGATTGCTGCTGCAACACTTCGCGATCAACGCGCGTCTGTTCGCGCTGCATGATCACAACGAACAGCAAAAGGCCGATCAATTGCTGGCGAAACTGCAGGAGGGCCAGAGCATCGCGCTGGTGTCCGACGCCGGCACGCCGCTGATCAACGATCCCGGTTATCACCTGGTGCGCCGCTGCCGCGAGGCCGGCATTCGCGTGGTGCCGCTGCCGGGCGCCTGCGCCGCCACCACCGCGCTGTGCGCCGCGGGCGTCGCTTCCGACCGTTTCTGCTACGAGGGCTTCCTGCCGGCGAAAACCAAGGGGCGCAAGGATACGCTGATGGCGCTGGCGGAGGAACCGCGCACGCTGATTTTCTACGAGTCCACTCACCGCCTGCTGGAAAGCCTGCAGGACATGGTCACCGTCTGGGGGCCGCAGCGCTATGTGGTGCTGGCGCGCGAGCTGACCAAAACCTGGGAATCTATCCACGGCGCGCCGGTGGGCGAGCTGCTGGCGTGGGTGCAGGAAGATGAAGTGCGCCGCCGCGGCGAGATGGTGCTGATCGTCGAAGGCCACAAGGCGCAGGAGGATGCGCTGCCGCTTGAGGCGCTGCGCACGCTGGCGCTGCTGCAAAAAGAGCTGCCGCTGAAAAAGGCGGCGGCGCTGGCGGCGGAAATCCACGGCGTGAAGAAAAATGCGCTGTATAAGCACGCGCTGGAGCAACAACAGCCGTAAAGCGGTTGACCTGCCGCCGCCGCGACGCTACTATCCGCGCCGGAGTTGACCAGACAGTCGCCGCTTCATTGCCGTCCTCTTCGGGGAGACAGATGGAGGGGAGGAAAGTCCGGGCTCCATAGGGCAGGGTGCCAGGTAACGCCTGGGAGGCGCAAGCCTACGACTAGTGCAACAGAGAGCAAACCGCCGATGGCCCGCGCAAGCGGGATCAGGTAAGGGTGAAAGGGTGCGGTAAGAGCGCACCGCGCGGCTGGCAACAGTTCGTGGCACGGTAAACTCCACCCGGAGCAAGGCCAAATAGGGGTTCACATGGTACGGCCCGTACTGAACCCGGGTAGGCTGCTTGAGCCAGTGAGCGATTGCTGGCCTAGAGGAATGACTGTCCACGACAGAACCCGGCTTACCGGTCAACTCCCTCGACAAAAGAAAACCCCGCGCAACGCCAGTTGCGCGGGGTTTTTCGTTTTCCGGCCGGCTTACACCGGCAGATCAATCAGCAGTGCGCGCAGCGGCGTCTCGGCGCGGATCGTCAGGCGATTCTCCTCACGAACGAAGGCGCCGTCGCCGCAGGTCAGGCGTTGTTCTTCGTGGCGCTCGCCGGTGGCGGCGATGGTGCCGTGTATCGACTGCAGATAAGCGCGCGGCCCGTTAATCGTCAGCGTTTGTTCTTCGCCCGACTGCAGATCGAGATGGTGGATCCAAACCTGCTGGCGTAGCTGCAGGCTGCCCTGCGCGCCGTCCGGCGAGGCCAGCAGCAGGTTGCCCGCCGCCGGCAGCGTCAGGCGCTGCACCCGCTCGTTGTTGCGTTCCGGGCAGGCGTCCAGCCACAGCTGCAGGCGAGTCAGCGGCGTATCGCTGCTGACGTTCTGTTCGCTGTAGCTCAGGCTCGGCTGGGTGGCCAGCAGCAGCGCTTCACCGGCTTTGGCGCGCGCGGTGTTGCCGTCGCTGTCGCGGTATTCCGCCTCGCCCTGCAGGATCAGGTTCAGGATATCCACGCTGGGATAGGTGCGCGGCTGGAACGACGCGCCCGGCGCCAGCACCTCCTGATTCAGCACCCGCAGCGACGCGTAGCCCATCAGTTTGGGATCGAAGTAGTGACCAAAGGAAAAGGTGTAGCGAGCCTGCAGCCAACCAAAGTCAGCTTGCCCGCATTGTTGTGCTGTTCTGCATGTGATCATGGCAATCGGCTCTCTAAATTCATTATCCAAATGGTAAGCATCTGGACGTCGGATTGTTAGCCAGTTAATCTGGTCGGCATATTCAAATTTCCTGACAGAGGGATTTGATGGCCAGAGATCGGGCGCTCACGCTTGAGGCGCTGAGAGTGATGGACGCGATCGACCGGCGCGGCAGCTTCGCCGCGGCCGCCGACGAATTGGGCCGGGTGCCGTCGGCGCTCAGCTACACCATGCAAAAATTGGAAGAAGAATTGGACGTGGTGCTGTTCGACCGTTCGGGCCACCGCACCAAGTTCACCAACGTGGGGCGCATGTTGCTGGAGCGCGGGCGGGTGCTGCTGGAAGCGGCCGACAAGCTGACCACCGACGCCGAAGCGCTGGCGCGCGGTTGGGAAACCCACCTGACCATCGTCAGCGAAGCGCTGTCGCCGCCGAGCCTGCTGTTTCCGCTGGTGGACAAGCTGGCGCTGAAGGCCAACACCCAGGTGTCGATTTTCACCGAGGTGCTGGCGGGCGCCTGGGAACGGCTGGAGCAGGGGCGCGCCGACATCGTGATCGCGCCGGACATGCACTTCCGCGCGTCGTCGGAGATCAACACCCGCAAACTGTACAAGGTGATGAGCGTTTATGTCGCCGCGCCGGATCACCCGATCCACCAAGAGCCGGAGCCGTTGTCTGAGGTGACCCGCGTGAAGTACCGCGGCATCGCGGTGGCGGATACCGCCCGCGAGCGCCCGGTGTTGACCGTACAGCTGCTGGATAAACAACAGCGCCTGACGGTGAGCACCATCGAAGACAAACGCCTGGCGCTGCTGGCCGGGCTGGGGGTGGCGACCATGCCGTACCCGATGGTGGAGAAAGATATCGAAGCCGGGCGGCTGCGCGTGGTGGGGCCGGAATACAGCCGCGAAGCCGATATCATCATGGCCTGGCGGCGCGACAGCATGGGGGAGGCGAAGGCCTGGTTCCTGCGCGAAATTCCGCGCCTGTTCGCACAGCGCTAACGCCGGTTGGATGACATCCCCTTGCCGGGCGGCAAGGGGATTTTTTTGCCTTAGCCGAAGCGCTGGTCGCGGCCGTGCGGCTCGTCCAGATCCTGAGCCGGCCCGATGGAAATGATGCCGTGCGGGTTGATGGTGGCGTGGCTGCGGTAGTAGTGGTTGCGAATGTGCGGCAGGCTGACCGTCTCGGCGATGCCCGGCATCTGGTAGATGTCGCGCAGGAAACCGTACAGGTTCAGGTAGTCGCTGATGCGGTGTTTGTCGCACTTGAAGTGGGTGACGTACACCGGATCGAAGCGCACCAGCGTGGTCCACAGACGCAGATCGGCTTCGGTCAGCCGATCGCCGGTCAGGTAGCGGTGCTGCCCCAGGATCTGCTCCAGGCGTTCGAGCGCGCTGAAGACCCCGCTGACCGCGTCGTCATACGCTTCCTGGCTGGTGGCGAAACCGGCCTTGTACACGCCGTTGTTCACTTGATCGTAAATCCAACCGTTCAGCTCATCGATTTTGCCGCGCAGATCGGCCGGGTAGTAATCGCCCGCGCGGGCGCCCACGCCGTCAAACGCGCTGTTGAACATGCGGATGATATCGGCGGATTCGTTACTGACGATGGTTTGCTGCTGTTTATCCCACAGCACCGGCACGGTTACGCGCCCGCTGTAGTGCGGATCGGCCCGCAGGTAGATCTGATACAGGAAGTCGGCGTGATACAGCGGATCGCCGGTGGTTTCAGGAAAATCCTGGCCGAAGGTCCAGCCGTTTTCCAGCATCAGCGGGTGCACCACCGAGACCGGAATGATCTGCTCCAGCCCTTTCAGTTTGCGCATCAGCAGCGTGCGGTGCGCCCAGGGGCAGGCGAGGGAAACGTACAGGTGATAACGGCCCGCTTCGGCCTGGAAGCCGCCCGCGCCGTGTTCGCCCGGCTGACCGTCGGCGGTCACCCAATTGCGAAACTGAGCGGTTGAACGTTTGAAACGGCCGCCGGTAGATTTGGTGTCATACCAGATGTCTTGCCAAACGCCATCGACGAGTTGTCCCATGGGAGTCTCCTTGGTGTCCGAGTGAAAAGCGACAGGGCCCGGCATGCCGGGCCCTGAATGACAGTTTAGATTACCATTTCTTGTTCAGAAGACGGTCGATGCTAAAGCCGCCAGGGCCTGCGACCGCCAACACGATGAAGCCGCCGGCGATGGTCAGGTTTTTCATGAACATCAGCTGGTTTACGCCTTCCGCAAAGTCAGTGTGGAACAGCAGCGCGGTCAGAATGGTGAAACCGGCAGTGAACAGCGCCACGGTGCGGGTCAGGAAGCCGAACAGGATCGCCAGACCGCCGCCAAATTCCAGCAGGATGGTCAGTGGCAGCAAGAAGCCAGGCACGCCCATCGATTGCATGTACTGTTGGGTACCGGCATAAGCGTCACCCATTTTGCCGTAGCCTGCCACGATAAACAGGATTGGCATCAGAATACGAGCAACCAACAAACCTGTATCTTCTAATTTTTTCATCATCTACTCCAACGTGTTTTTGTGTGCCTGTTCGGCGGTAGTCATATCAACGGGCGGCGTAGCGGGTCTCTTACCCTGTCCGCTCCGTCTCGAATTGATGGAGTGAATGTTAAGCGGGAAGTGCTCAGGTTGTTAGCAAGTAAAACTGTCGTAATTTTTCAAAAAATCTGAATCTTTAGCGTGCTAATAAACTGACGCTTGTCAGCAGGTTGCCCGGCCCTCGGGATAAGCAGCGCTGTTTTAGGGGGGAAACGAGGGCGGAGCAACAGGATGTTTGAAGGAAAAGCGCGGGGCTTACTTGGCGGAGAAGGTCTTTTTAAACAGGCGGATAGCGCTCCAGGCGCCGAAAGCGCGGCGCGACCAGCGGATCATCTTGCTGGGGTGGCGGATGCCGTACAGCGCCATGACGCTGGAACCGAGCACCAGATAGCGGCGCAGGCCAAACACCGTCTGCCAGCCGCGGTCGATGCGTTCGGTCTTTTCCAGCCATAAAGACTTGTGTTCGGCCAGATCCAGACGCTGTTGCTGGATCTGGCGAATCAGCCTCTCTTTTTTCCATTCCAGATAGCGGCGGCGGCTCATGGCTCGCGCTCCAGTTCAGCACGATCGAGTTCCAGCTGCTTGCGCGTGGCGCCGAGCAGCGTGGTGCGACGGGCCTTGACCAGCGTCCAAATGGTGCCGACCACGGCCAGGAACAGCAGCACGCCGGTCGTGGCACCCAGCGCCATCAGCCGATAGACCGGATCGATGGCCCAGAAGATCAGGATCAGCAGGCTCATCAAACCGAAGGCTGTAAACAGCAGCGTCATACCGGCCATGATCAGCAGCTGAATGAGGTTGGCTTTCTCCTCTTCCAGCTCGACCACCGCCAGCCGGACACGGGTTTCCACCATGCCGACCAGGATCGTGATGATGCGCTGACCGATATCCAGGACCCCTTTAGCGGGGCCCTGCGCGCGCACTTGCGGTTGTTCAGCCATGATTAACGACGCGCGAGCAGCACGCCCAACACCACGCCGACCGCCGCGCCGATGCCGATGCCGGTCCACGGGTTGTCGCGCACATAGTCGTCGGCCTGGCCGGCGATCTGCTTGGTTTGCGAAGCCAGCTTGTCACCGGCGTCGCTCAGGCGAGCGCGGGTCTCTTTCAGCGCGCCTTCCGCCTTCGAGCGCAGCTTCTCCAGCTCGGCTTTCGGCTTGTCGGTAGAGGAGTTCAGCACTTCCTCCAGCGTATCGGCTAAGGACTTCAGTTCAGCGCGTAAGTTTTCTGCATTTGAATCATGTGCCATGTGATTATTCCTTAACGTTTATTTCGACAGACTTTTAACATAGCGGATTTTTTCGCCGGAGCAAAGGGGTGATGGCCAGCAGATAACACCAGGCATCAATCCCATATGCTTAATAAATCCCGTGTGATGGGGCTCTCATCGATAAATCCGCTGGTACAAAAAAATTATTCCGCCTGAGCGCGTTTCAGCTCAGCCTGCGCTTCCGCCAGCTTCTGCTGCTTCTTGGCGACCTTGTCCAGCTTGCCGGTTTGCTGCGCTTCTTTCAGCTCCTGCCGGCGCTCGTCGACCTTGCGCTGTTTCTCCGCGATATTTTTCTGGCGTTCGGCCTGCAGGCCGGCTTCGGTGCAGTGAGTCTGCACTTCGCTCAGCGCTTTTTTCAGCCCGTCCACGCGGTGGGTGTTGCCGTGCTGGGTGGCATAGTCGATTTGCTGCTGGATGTCTTGCGCTTTGGCGGCGCAGCCGCCCTCAGCGGCCGAAGCGAGGGCCGGCAGCGTGCAGAGTGGCAACAGCAGTAACAGTGAATGGCGTAATTTCATCTTTCAGTTCCTTTTCATGGGATGCCTGAACAGGCACCCGCTTTCCTGACTGCCGAAGGCGGCAGCGCGAGAGGAGGGCGTTCATCGCCGGCTGAAGTTACCCTTCAGCATAGTCATGAAACCGGCGCGCCCCCAAAGAATCAGCCGTGACTCGGTGCTGACTGATTAATTCTTGAGCTAATCGGTGCGAATGAAAATGAAAATAATGCAATGAAAGGAAACCCCTTCATATGAAGGGGGATTATCCCAGATTGAGTGGGGAACGCGCAAATTCGCGTACCCAATGCGACGGCACGGGGGATTCGCTCAACGCGATGTGGTAACCGGGCGGCAAAATGGTTTGCAACGCTTCGCGCGCCAGCAACTGCTGCTCCGGCGAATCCAGACGGATCACCAGGCCATCGCCTTCCGGCGTGATGCTTTTGATGCGGATGCCGCGCTCATCCAGGCGCTGGTAGACGTAAAAACCGTCGGGCAGCGACAGCCCTTGCTGGCTGGCGCGAATGCGCAGCTCGCTCTCGGTGCGCACCATGCAGGGCACCAACAGCGTCGCCAACGCCAGCAGGGCGAGCGCGATCATCAGGACGTATTGCCAGCGCGGGCGCTTTGCTGTCACGCCCCTTTCCCCGGGTTCTGGCTGCTGGCGCGCTTCTTGCGCCACAGCACGATCAACGAGCCGATCAACCCGACCACCAACAATACCAGCGGCAACATCATCAGGCAGAACATCAGCTGATCTTCATACTTGCGGAACACCGGGGTTTTGCCCAGTGCGAAGCCCAGCGTTGTCAGGATCAAGACCCACAGCAGGCCGCTCATCCAGTTGAAGAACTGGAAGCGCGCGTTGCTCAGGCCGGACAGGCCGGCGATGGTCGGCAGCAGGGTGCGCACGAAGGCCAGGAAGCGGCCGACCAGCAGGGCGGAAAGCCCGTGGCGGTGGAACAGGTTGTGAGCGCGTTGATGGTAGTGGGCCGGCAGGTGCGAAAGCCAGCCTTGCACCGTTCGCGTATTGCCGAGCCACCGGCCCTGTATGTAGCTGACCCAGCATCCCAGGCTGGCGGCGACGGTCAGTATGACGATGGTCAGCGGGAAGCCCATGGTGCCTTTGGCGATCAGCACGCCGACCAGGATCAGCAGGCTGTCACCCGGCAGGAAAGCGGCCGGCAGCAGGCCGTTTTCCAAAAACAGAATCATGAACAGCAGGATGTAGAGGGTCCACACCAACGAAGGGTTCGCCAGCGTCTCAAAATCCTGCTGCCACAGGGCATGTATCAGTTCTTTAATGATGTCCATCCGGTGTTCCTAAAACGTCATTGTTTATTTTTATCTCAGCGGCGGAACGGGCGTGGGCTGAAAGCGCGCGGCGATCCTGAATGCTGATAACGATGAAACGGCGTTGCTTTAAGGTTTTTAGCGGTGCGACACCGGTCATAGGTGATAAGTCAGCGTGCCACGGTACTGCATGTTACTTTCTTTCCAGCCGGCCTGCCGACTCTGTTGCCTGGAGGCGTCCAGCATCCAGTCGACCTGGGCAAGCCGGTTGGGAGCCGGAGTGTCCTGGCGGGGGAAGCGAATTCGGTAGCCCGGCTCTGCGGCCAAGGTATAGACCGGCGCCGGCAGGGAGGATGCGAGCAGCGAACCGGGGAAAGAGTGCGCTCTGGGCAGCAGCAGCGGCAACTTGCCGGGGGCTTTGCGGCGCGCTTCGGCCGGTGCCCGATACACATGATCATAGGGGGAAAGCGCCGGCTCCGCCAGCAGCGGCAGGCTGCTCAGCGCGCTGGGGGTTGGCTTGGGTGACGCCACGCATAGCTGTTGGCCGGAGACCGAACCGGTCCAGCAAAAAACAGCAATCAGCATGGCAAACAACCAGCGCATTTATTCGCGTCCCGCCCCCGCAGCAATGGGTAAAAAAGTGGGCTAACTCTACCAAAATAGCACGATTGGCAACAGGGAAATCTACGTTGCCGACGGTGAAATAGTACACGGCAAACGGCGGTTCCGGCATCGATTCAGCGGATTTTACATTACCTGACATAAGCCGACGGTTTTTGACCGCCGTGGCTATTTCGGTTCGTGGCTCACGCCATCCAGATGCACCACCGGATTCTCGGCGAACAGATAGCGGTCGGCATTGTATTCGAAATCGTCGCTGGTGGCGTTGAACAGCATCTGCTTGGTGTTTTCCAGGTGTTGCCACATCGCCAGTTTGGCGGCGTAAGGATCTTTGCGCATCAGCGCCTTGAGGATCTGATCGTGATCGTCGCACCAGCTGGCGATCGAACGTTCGTCGATATGTTCGTGCAGTTTCTTCCAGTAAGGGTTGTTGACCCGCTGCACCCACATTTTTTCCACGATGGTGGCCATGGCGGTGTTCTGGGTGGCCAGCGCCACCTGCACGTGGAACTTCAGATCCCACTGCGAGTCGCGAAAGCGATCCTCTTTGCGGGCGTGCTCCTGGATCTCCATCAGCTGCACGATATCTTGCTTGGTCACCTGGGTGGCGGCGAATTCGGCGATGTTGCTTTCGATCAGCTGGCGCGCCTGCAGCAGCTCAAACGGGCCGGCGGTGGCGAACTCGATGCTGTCGCCCGGCACCACCAGGTGTTTTTGCTGGTTGGACACCACGTGGATCCCGGATCCCTTGCGCACGTCCACATAGCCTTCCACTTCCAGCATGATGATCGCTTCGCGCACCACGGTGCGGCTGACATTCATCTCTTCGGCGATGTATCGCTCGGCCGGCAGCTTGTCGCCCACCGGGTAGCGGCCGCTTTCGATGCGTTGTTTAAGCTCGGCGGCCAGTTGCTGATACAGGCGTCTGGTTTCAGTGAATTCCATAGTGAATGCTCTATACGGTGCGGTGGGAAGGGGCGCGTGGCCATCGGATTTGTTATACCACTTATTCGGCACCGCTGCCAGAGGAGCAGAAGGCCCGGCGCGGGGGCCGGGCGACGGGATCAGCTGCGCGCCGGAGACGGCTGCAGCGCGGCCGGTTGCGCTTCGGCGGCCGGGCGGTTTTGCAGCACCGTCCAGATGACGATGGCGCCGAGAATATCGAAGACCGACAGTGCGGCGAACAGCGGGCTGAAGCCGAGAGTGTCCGCCAGGGCGCCGACCACCAGCGCGAACAGCGTGCTGGCGGTCCAGGCCGCCATCCCGGTCAGGCCGTTGGCGGTCGCCACCTCATTGCGGCCGAACACGTCGGAAGAGAGGGTGATCAGCGCGCCGGACAGCGCCTGATGGGCGAAGCCGCCGACGCACAACAGCGCGATAGCCGCGTAAGGGCTGGTGAACAGGCCAATCATGCCGGGGCCGATCATCAACACCGCCCCCATCGTCACCACCAGCTTGCGCGAGACGATCAGATTGACCTTGAAATACTTCTGGAACAGCGGCGGCAGGTAGCCGCCGACGATGCAGCCGAGATCGGCGAACAGCATCGGCATCCAGGCGAACATGGCGATCTCTTTCAGGTTAAAACCGTAGGCCTTGAACATGAACAGCGGGATCCAGGCGTTGAAGGTGCCCCAGGCCGGCTCCGCCAGAAAACGCGGCAGGGCGATGCCCCAGAACTGGCGGTTGCGCACGATCTGCCAGGCGGACATTTTTTTGGCGTTAGAGGTCTGGTGCTGCGCCTCCTGGCCTTCGAGGATGTAACGGCGTTCTTCCTGGCTCAGTTTCTTCTGATCTTTCGGGTGCTTGTAGAACAGCAGCCAGCAGATGGCCCAGATCAGGCTCAGCACGCCGGTGATGATGAACGCCATCTCCCAGCTGTGCGCCACGATGGCCCATACCACCAGCGGCGGGGCGATCATGCCGCCGATCGACGAACCGACGTTGAAATAGCCGACGGCGATCGAACGCTCTTTGGCCGGAAACCACTCGCTGCTGACCTTCAGCCCGGCGGGGATCATCGCCGCCTCGGCCATGCCGACCGCGCCGCGCGCCAGCGCCAGGCCGCCCCAGCTGTTGGCCAGCGCGGTGCCCATGCAGAACAGCGCCCACAGAATGGCGAACATGGCGTAGCCGACCTTGGTGCCCAGCACGTCAAGCACATAGCCCGCCACCGGCTGCATCACGGTGTAGCAGGCGGAGTAGGCGGCGACGATGTAGGAATACTGTTGGGTGGTGATGTGCAGCGTATCTTCCAGCGTCGGCGCCGCCACGGCGATGGCGTTGCGGGTCAGGTAGCCCAGCACGGTGCCGACGGTCACCAGCCCGATCATGTACCAGCGTAACCCTTTAATTTTACGCATCCGAAATGTCTCCCCGTTTGAAGGTATGGCCGGCGATGCGGCTGGCGAGACAATAACCTGTCATACAGGTTTAAAAGTTGAGTGATATCACAAAAGGAATTATTCGCCTGAGCGATACTGTCGCCGATGAAATAGCGCATTTATGGCGCAAGCTTGCCGTAAAAACGAGCAGAAAAGGGATTGAGGGACAGCAAAACGGCAGGCGTCGAGAAAAATTTGCTGGACGCTCATTAAAATTGGTGTGATAACTTTTGTAATTCGAACCCCATGCCGCACGGCAAGTAAGGTAAGGAGCCCGAGATGGCGACGTTTTTGAGCGAAGATTTCCTGCTGGACAGCGAATTTGCCCGGCGTTTGTATCATGACTACGCGGCGGACCAGCCGATTTTCGATTATCACTGCCATTTGCCGCCGCAGCAGATCGCGGAGAATACCCGCTTCAGCAACCTGTACGATATCTGGCTGCGGGGCGATCACTATAAATGGCGGGCGATGCGCACCAACGGCGTGGCGGAGCGGCTGTGCACCGGCGATGCGGGCGATCGCGAGAAATTCGACGCCTGGGCCGCCACGGTGCCGCACACCATCGGCAATCCGCTCTATCACTGGACGCATCTGGAGCTGCGCCGGCCGTTCGGCATCACCGGAACGTTGCTGTCGCCGGCCACGGCGGATGAGATCTGGCAGCGCGGCAATGCGCTGCTGGCGCAGGATGAGTTTCGCGCGCGCGGCATCATGCGGCAGATGAACGTGAAAATGGTCGGCACCACCGACGATCCGATCGACGATCTGCGCCATCATCGGGCGATCGCCGACGATCACAGCTTCGATATCAAGGTGTTGCCGAGCTGGCGGCCGGACAAGGCCTTCGCCATCGATGCGCCTGGCTTCAACGACTATCTGCGGCAGCTGGAGGCGGCGGCGGACACCGCCATCGGCCGCTTCAGCGCGCTGTGCGACGCGCTGTACAAGCGCATGGATCACTTCGCCGCCCACGGTTGCAAGGTGGCCGATCATGCGCTGGACGTGGTGGTGTTCGGCGAGGCCGACGAAGCGGCGCTGGATGCGATCCTGCTGCGCCGCCTGAACGGCGAGCTGCCGACCCCGGAACAGAGCGCCCAGTTCAAAAGCGCAGTGCTGCTGTTCCTGGCCGGCGAATACCGGCGCCGCGGCTGGGTGCAGCAGTACCATATCGGCGCGCTGCGCAATAACAACAGCCGCATGCTGGCCGCCGTCGGGCCGGATATCGGCTTCGACTCGATCAACGATCGGCCGCTGGCGGAGCCGCTGTCGCGGCTGCTGGATGCCCAGGCGCGGCAGGGCGGCCTGCCGAAAACCATTCTCTATTGCCTCAACCCGCGCGATAACGAAGTGATCGGCACCATGATCGGCAATTTCCAGGGGGAAGGCACGCCGGGCAAGATGCAGTTCGGCTCCGGCTGGTGGTTCAACGATCAGAAGGACGGCATGCAGCGCCAAATGACGCAGCTGGCGCAGCTCGGGTTGCTGAGCCGCTTCGTCGGCATGCTGACCGACAGCCGCAGCTTCCTGTCGTATACGCGGCATGAATACTTCCGCCGCATTCTTTGCCAGATGATCGGCCGCTGGGTGACGGACGGCGAAGCGCCGGCGGATCTCGCGCTGCTGGGCGAGATGGTGAAAAACATCTGTTTCGACAACGCCAAAAACTATTTCGCCATTGAACTGGCGTAGCCGTTATCCGGGACCGGTTTATGCAAAGTACGATAAAGATTCACGAGCAGGATAACGTGGCGGTGGCGCTGCGCGATCTGGCCGCCGGAGAAACGGTTGAGCTGGACGGGGAGCGCGTTCAACTGGCGCAGCCGGTGGCGCGCGGGCACAAGTTTGCGCTCGGCCCGATCGCAAAGGGCGAGGACATCATCAAATATGGCCAGCCGATCGGCCACGCGCTCGCGGCCATCGGGCCCGGGGAATATATTCATTCGCAAAACGCCAAAACCAACCTGAGCGATCTGGACAGCTACCGTTACCAGCCGCAGTTTCCGGCGTTGCCGCCGCAGGCGGCGGATCGCGAGGTGCAGCTGTACCGCCGGGCCGGCGGCGACGTGGGGATCCGCAACGAACTGTGGATCGTGCCGACCGTCGGCTGCGTCAACGGCATCGCCCGCCAGATCCAGCAGCGCTTTTTGCAGCAAACGCAGGCGAAGGGGATCGACGGCGTGCATCTGTTCAGCCATCCGTTCGGTTGCTCGCAGCTGGGACAGGATCATGCCAACACCCGCATCATGCTGCAAAACATGGCGCGCCATCCCAACGCCGGCGCGGTGCTGGTGATCGGGCTGGGGTGCGAGAACAATCAGGTGGAGGCCTTTCGCGCCACGCTGGGGATGGCGGACGAGCGGCGGCTGCGCTTTATGGTGTGCCAACAGCAGGACGACGAGGTGGAGGCCGGGCTGGGGCTGCTGCACGAGCTATACCGTGAGATGCGCCACGATCGCCGCGAGCCGGGCCGCCTGAGCGAGCTGAAGTTCGGCCTGGAGTGCGGCGGTTCGGACGGACTGTCGGGCATTACCGCCAACCCGCTGCTGGGACGGTTTTCCGACTATGTGATCGCCAATGGCGGCACCACGGTGCTGACCGAAGTGCCGGAGATGTTCGGCGCCGAGCGCATCCTGATGAGCCGCTGCCGCGATGGGGAGACTTTCGACAAAACCGTCGACATGATCAACGATTTCAAACGCTATTTCATCGCCCATCAACAGCCGATATACGAGAACCCGTCGCCGGGCAACAAGGCCGGCGGCATTACCACGCTGGAAGAGAAATCGCTTGGCTGCACCCAAAAAGCGGGCCTGAGCCAGGTGGTAGACGTGCTGAAATACGGCGAGCGGCTGCGCGTGCCGGGGTTGAATCTGCTCAGCGCGCCGGGCAACGACGCGGTGGCGACCAGCGCGCTGGCCGGCGCCGGCTGCCATATGGTGCTGTTCAGCACCGGGCGCGGCACGCCGTACGGCGGCTTTGTGCCGACGGTGAAGCTGGCGACCAACAGCGAACTGGCGGCGAAGAAACCGCACTGGATCGATTTCGACGCCGGCGGTCTGGTTCACGGCGTGGCGATGGAGACCTTGCTCAGCCGTTTCGTCGATCTGATCGTCGAGATCGCCAACGGCCGTCCGGCGCGCAATGAAGCCAACGATTTCCGCGAGCTGGCGATCTTTAAAAGCGGAGTGACGCTGTAAGGCTGACAAAAAAGGCGCTCGAAAGAGCGCCTTTGCAATGCAGCCAGGGTGGGATTAACGCACCTTCAGCGGGTCTTCGTTCGCCAGCCGCTGGTCTTCCGCCTGGCAGGCCGCGGCGGTGAACAGCACGTCGGTGGAGGAGTTGAGGGCCGTTTCCGCCGAATCCTGCAGCACGCCGATGATAAAGCCGACCGCTACCACCTGCATCGCCACGTCGTTCGGAATGCCGAACATGTTGCACGCCAGCGGGATCAGCAGCAGCGAGCCGCCGGCCACGCCGGACGCGCCGCAGGCGCAGAGGGCGGCCACCACGCTCAGCAGCAGGGCGGTCGGAACGTCCACCGCGATGCCCAGCGTGTTTACCGCCGCCAGCGTCAGTACGGTGATGGTGATCGCCGCACCGGCCATATTGATGGTCGCGCCCAACGGGATGGAAACCGAGTAGGTGTCCTCATTCAGGTTCAGCTTCTTGCACAGCTCCATGTTCACCGGGATGTTGGCGGCCGAGCTGCGGGTGAAGAAGGCGGTTACGCCGCTCTCGCGCAGGCAGGCGAACACCAGCGGATACGGATTGCGGCGGATCTTCCAGTAAACGATCAGCGGGTTGAGCACCAGCGCCACCAGCAGCATGCAGCCGATTAACACCATCAGCAATTGGGCGTAGCCCCACAGCGCGCCGAAACCGGTTTCCGCCAGCGTGGAAGCCACCAGGCCGAAGATGCCGAGCGGCGCACAGCGGATCACCGCGCGCACCACCAGCGTGACCGCATGGGACATGTCGTTGATCAGCCCCTTGGTGGTTTCGGAAGCGTGGCGCAGCGCCAGCCCCAGCCCGACGGCCCACGCCAGAATACCGATGTAGTTGGCGTTAATCAGCGCATGGAACGGGTTGGCCACCACGCTCATCAACAGGCCCTTCATCACCTCCACAATGCCGCCCGGCGGGGTAATGTCCGTCGCGCCGGTGCTCAGCGCCAGCGTGGAAGGGAAGATAAAGCTGACGACGACCGCCACCAGCGCCGCGGCGAAGGTGCCCAGCAGGTAGAGGAACAGGATTGGGCGAATGTTGGTCTTCTGCCCCTGTTTATGGTTGGCGATCGAGGCCATCACCAGCACCAGCACCAGCACCGGCGCCACCGCCTTCAGCGCGCCGACGAACAGGGAACCGAGCAGGCCAACGGCGGAGGCCGCCGCCGGCGAAACCAGCGCCAACAGAATGCCAGCCACCAGGCCGACCATGATTTGTTTGACCAGGCTACCCTGCGTGATCTTTTGTAGTAGTTTTTGCATAGTGCTTTCTTCCTGATGTTATCTGGCCGCCGCGGCGGGAACGACGCCGGGTGGCTTTATATGATTCTGTAACTAAGTGTGTTTGCCGAATCAGTATTCAGCAATCGAATGATGTTGGAAAGAGGCGAAGGTGAAATTCTAAGCGCGGATCAACACTTGATAACATACTGGTTACATTTGTGTGATCGCAATAACGTTTGGCGTTTTGGGGGAATTGCCAAACAATCACGGGGCGACTAGCGCCCCGGATAACAGATTATGGTTGTTTATTCGCCAGGCGATCGTTGCGGCGATTGACCCAGGCGTTAATCAGCAAGGTGAGCGTCAGGATGCCCGCCACCACGCCCAGCGATACGCCGATCGGGATGTGGAAGAAGTCGATAATCAGCATCTTGATGCCGATAAACACCAGGATCACCGACAGGCCGTATTTCAGCATCGAGAAACGCTCCGCCACGTTGGCCAGCAGGAAGTACATGGCGCGCAGGCCCATGATGGCGAACAGGTTGGAGGTCAGGACGATGAACGGGTCAGTGGTCACGGCGAAGATCGCCGGAATGCTGTCCACCGCGAAGATCACGTCGCTCAGCTCTACCAGGATCAGCACCAGCACCAGCGGGGTGGCGAACAGGATGCCGTTGCGGCGCACGAAGAAGCGCTCGCCTTCCAGGTTGTCGGTCATGCGCAGGTGGCTGCGCAGCCATTTCACCAGCGGCTTGTCGCCGATCGCCGAGTCATCTTCCTTCGCCAGCGCCATTTTGATACCGGTGAACAGCAGGAAGGCGCCGAACAGATACAGCAGCCACTGGAATTGGCTGACCAGCCAGCTGCCGGCGAAGATCATAATGGTACGCAGCACGATCGCCCCTAGCACGCCGTAGATCAGCACTCGCCGCTGCAGGTTGGCCGGCACGGCGAAGTAGCTGAACAGCATCAGCCAGACGAACACGTTATCCACCGCCAGCGCTTTTTCGATCAGGTAGCCGGTAAGGAAGGCCAACGCCTGGGTATCGGCGACGGCGCGCCCGGCGGTTTCATTCAGGTAGTACCAGAAACCGAAATTGAACAGCAGGGAGAGGCTGACCCACACCAGCGACCAGCTGGCGGCCTGCTTCATAGACATGGTGTGCGCGCCTTTACGGCCCTGCAACAGGAGATCGATTGCGAGCATCACGACTATGACGGCGGCGAAGCTGCCCCATAACCACGGTGTGCCAACGGAATTCATCATCAGAGGTATCCTTCAAAAACAAAAACGGCCAACGTCGGAAGACGCCAGCCGCTCTGTGAACGCTGCAAGCAAACCTCGCCTTCCGGCAAGGTCTCACTTACAACGTTGATGAAGGTGGTTACACCTTTGACATCAGGTTGCCCGGTAACCGGATGCTTGCGCATCGTAATGACGATTGACCGGCAATGAAGTTACTCCCCTTTGCAGAGCAGAAAGTAATGCAAAATGTGTCGGCGGTCAACGTGAATCGCGTTAGCCGGCCATCGCTTTTTGCGCGCCGAGGCTGACGACGAATCCCTGCAGCAGCAGGCGGCTGAACGGCGTGTCGCTAACCTGTTGTTGTTGCTGTTGATAGCGGGCTTGCTGCTCGGGATGCAGTTCGCCGAGCCACTGCAGATACTGGCTCATCACCGCGCCGTTGAATTCCGGGTGGAACTGGGTGGTCAGAGCGTGATCGCCATAGCGCAGGATCTGGTGCGCGTCCTGCTGCGAACGCGCCAGCGTCTGCGCGCCGGCGGGCGGCGTCAGCACGCTCTGCGAGTGGATAAGATTGGCCTTGAATCGCGGTGGCAGCAGGGTGAGCCGCCGATCGTCGGCCGCGGCGGGCAGCAGTTCGATCTCCAGCGTGCCGACCTCCATGCCCTGCGGGTGATAGCCCACTTCGCCGCCGAGCGCGTAGGCCAACAGTTGGTGGCCGTAGCAGACGCCGAACAGCGGCAGTTTGATCGCCATCGCCTGACGCAGCCATTCGGCGGCCTCCTCGCTCCACGGCAGCCGTTCGGTCACCATCGCCGGCGAGCCGGTGATGACCACGCCGCAATAGGCGGCCGGCGGCAACGGCCTTTCGCCGGCGGGCAGATGCACGATGTGCGCGCGTTCGGCGTCGATATTCCCCTGTTGCAGGAACATGCCATCAAAGTTGGCCAATTCCTGACGAATGGCCTGCGGCGCGTCGCCGGTTTGCATCACGAGCAGCGGTTTCATCTCATTCTCCGTCGGCGGGGAAGACGACGCCGGTCTGGCGGCGGATGTCGGTCAGCAGGTGGGCGACGATCAGCGAATTCTCCAGCTCCGGATGTTCCACCTGACGCTGCTCAACCCGCTCGGCGAAAGCCAGCGCTTCATACAGCATGGTGTTGATGTGCTGCGTCTGGCTCAGGTCCTGCCGGTTGCCGCCGCGCGGCGTCAGCGCCACTCCCTGACACTCGGAAATCTTGTCGATAATCAGCGTGCCTTCTTCCCCCTGGATCTCGCTGGGGAGTGCCGAGTCGCTGACCTTGGAATGGGAAAGCGTGACGTCGAAATCGCCGTAGTTCAGGCAGACGGTGCCGTGGGCGTCCACGCCAGTATCCAGCAGCGTGGCGCTGGCCAGCACCGACTGCGGCGCGCCGAACAGCGCCACCGCGCTGGCCAGGCAGTAGTAGCCGATGTCCATGATCGAGCCGTTGGAAAACTGCGGGTTAAAGGTGTTGGGATTCTCGCCGGCGAGATAGCGCGGATAGCGCGAAGAGTATTGGCAATAGTTGATAAAGGCTTTGCGCAGCCGGCCGACTTTAGGCAATGCCTGCTGCAGCGCCAGGAAATTCGGCAGATAGGCGCTTTTGAACGCCTCGAACAGCACCACCTGGTTTTCCCGCGCGCAGGCGACCAGCTGTTCCGCTTCGCGCTGGTTGGAGGCCAGCGGTTTTTCGCAGATCACGTGCTTTTTATGGCGCAGGAACAGCAGCGATTGCGAGCAGTGCAGGGAGTTGGGGCTGGC
This sequence comes from Serratia sp. SM04, assembly GCF_040280225.1. Classification (NCBI taxonomy): domain Bacteria; kingdom Pseudomonadati; phylum Pseudomonadota; class Gammaproteobacteria; order Enterobacterales; family Yersiniaceae; genus Serratia; species Serratia sp. SM04. The sequence goes on from NZ_JBEOQT010000001.1 coordinate 215,898, forward strand.
GATATACACCGCGTCTATGGCGTCAGACTGCGCCATCGCCTCGAGCGAGTCGAAAAACTGCGTGACCTGATAGTTGGCGCCAAACGCCTGCGCCTGTTCCAGCGAGCGTGAATACACGGCGCTCAGCTTGAGTTTGCCGCTTTCATGGGCGGCATCGATAAAACGTTCCGTAATCCAGTTGGTGCCGACGACGGCAAAGCGAATCATGGCGAGCTCCGGTCCAGGCCTAAAACCGCAGATTATCACGCCCTCACTCGCTATGCATACAGCTCGCCGAACAGCGAAAGGTGCGTCAGATACAGCCGGGTATCGAACTCCAACTGGTGGTAATCCGGCTCCATATGGCAGCACAGGCTGTAGAACGCCTTGTTGTGATCTTTCTCTTTCAGGTGCGCCAGCTCATGCACCACGATCATGCGCAAAAAGGGTTCGGGCGCGACCTTGAACACCGTCGCCACGCGGATTTCCGCCTTGGCCTTCAGTTTGCCGCCCTGCACGCGCGAGATGGCGGTGTGCAGGCCAAGCGCGTGCTTCATGACGTGGATCTTGCTGTCGTAGGCCACCTTGCTCAGCGGCTGGGCGTTGCGCAGATACTGGTTTTTCAGATCGACGGTAAACTGATACAGCGACTTGTCGGTGGTGCAGTCGTGCACCTGCGGATAGCGCTGCAGCAGCACGTCTCCCAGCCGATTCTGATGGATCAGTTGCTGCACCTGGCTTTGCAGATGCGTTGGGTAGCCTTGCAGGTAGGTCAATTCAGACATTCTTGTTCCGTATCAACGGCCATTCAGTCGGTCATTCTATGCTGTTTTTTCGCTCAAATCCTGGCATACGCAATTTATCCGAAAAAACATTTTACTGACGGGCGTTTTTAGGGGATAAACAGCCCAAATTTTATCAGTCAGGAGGGGCAATGAGCCAACTCGATCTGGGAACACAGCAACTTGAGCTGGAGCGTTATCCCCAACAGGAAGAATCCACCCAACTGCAGGCGTGGGAAGCGGCGGACGAATATCTGCTGCAACAGCTTGAAAACGTAGATATCGGCGGCCGCCCGGTGCTGATTTTCAACGATAACTTCGGCACCCTGGCCTGTGCGCTGCACGCGCATCGCCCTTACAGCGTCAGCGACTCCTACATGAGCCAGCTGGCGACGCGCCACAACCTCAAGCTCAACGGGCTGGATCCCGAGCAGGTTACGCTGCTGGACAGCCTGGCCGAGCTGCCGGCGGCGCCGGCGGTGGTGTTGATTCGCGTGCCGAAGGCGCTGGCGCTGCTGGAGCAGCAGCTGCGCGCGCTGCGCCACGTCGTGACCGAAGACACGCTGATCGTCGCCGGCGCCAAGGCGCGCGACGTGCACACCTCGACGATGCAGCTGTTTGAAAAGGTGCTGGGCCCGACGCGCACCAGCCTGGCGTGGAAAAAAGCGCGCCTGATCTTCTGCCAGGCGGCGGACATCGTCCCGCCGGCGGCGGCGGAAACCACCGACTGGCCGCTGGACGGCACCGATTGGCTTATCCATAACCACGCCAACGTCTTCTCGCGCGGCAGCCTGGATATCGGCGCGCGCCTGTTTATGGAGCATCTGCCGCGCGGCCTGAACGGCCATATCGTCGATCTGGGCTGCGGCAACGGCGTGATTGGCCTGACGGCGCTGGCGCAAAACCCGGAAGCGCAGGTGACCTTCGTCGATGAATCTTACATGGCGGTGGCCTCCAGCGAACTGAACGTGGAGCACAACCTGCCGCAAGAGCTGGATCGTTGCCAATTTGAGGTGAACAACGCGCTGGCGGGCATCGAGCGCGAAAGCGTGCAGGCGGTGTTGTGCAACCCGCCGTTCCACCAGCAGCACGCCATCACCGATCACACCGCCTGGCAGATGTTCTGCGACGCCAAGCGCTGTCTGCAGGTGGGCGGCGAATTGCGCATCGTCGGCAACCGCCATCTCGACTATCACCAGAAGCTCAAGCGTCTGTTCGGCAACTGCACGCTGGTGGCCTCGAACAAGAAGTTCGTGATCTTGAGAGCGGTGAAATCCGGCGCGCGTCGCTGAGAGTGAATAACAAGGGGCGCTGTGCGCCCCTCATGCTGTTGACAAAGGGGGGAAAAAGCGTGGTTTTTCCCCCCTTTGTGGTTATCAGCCGAAAATCAATAAATTGATTTTCCTTGTTTTCTATTCGCTGCTCTCTGCCACCCGGCATGGGGATGAGGTTTATCATCAATGTCAGGGGCGCTGTGCGCCCCTTTTTTACAGCGCCATCGCCAGCCGCGTCCCCTGATCGATCGCGCGGCGGGCGTCCAGCTCGGCGGCCACGTCGGCGCCGCCGATCAGATGCACGGTTTTCCCCATCGCCAGCAGCGGCTGCTGCAGCTCGCGGCGCGGTTCCTGCCCGGCGCAGATGACCACCGTGTCCACCGGCAGACAGCTGTCCTGCTCGGCGCGGGTGATGTGCAGCCCTTCGTCGTCGATCAGCCGATAGCTGACGCTGTTGAGCATTTTCACGCCGCGCATCGCCAGGCTGGCGCGATGGATCCAACCGGTGGTTTTCCCCAGGCCTTCACCCACTTTGCTGGTTTTGCGCTGCAACAGGTAGATTTGCCGCGCGGCGCGCGGTGCCTGTGGCCCTTGCGCCGCCAGCCCGCCGCGCTGCTCAAGGCGGCCGTCGATGCCCCATTCGCGGTTGAATTCCGCCTGATCCAGGCTGCTGGACACGCCGTGCTGGCTGAGGTACTCGGCGGTGTCGAAGCCGATGCCACCGGCGCCGACGATCGCCACCCGCTGGCCGACCGGTTTTTTATCGCGCAGCACGTCCAGATAGCTCAGCACCTTGGCGTGGCCGATGCCGGGGATGTCCGGGGTGCGCGGCACGATGCCGCAGGCGAGGATCACTTCGTCGAATTCGCTTAAATCCGCCGCCTCGACCTTGACGCCCAGCCTGACCGTCACTTCGCGCAGCGCCAGCTGGCGACGGAAGTAACGCAGGGTTTCATGGAATTCTTCCTTGCCGGGGATCTGCTTGGCGATGTTGAACTGGCCGCCGATCTGCTCGGCGGCGTCGAACAGCGTCACCTGATGGCCTCGGCTGGCGGCGGTGGTGGCGAAGGCCAGCCCGGCGGGGCCGGCGCCGATCACCGCCAGTTTTTTCGGTTTCTCCGCCATTGTCAGCGGCATTTCGGTTTCGCGGCAGGCGCGCGGGTTGACCAGGCAGGAAGTCAGCTTGCCTTCAAAAATCTGGTCGAGACAGGCCTGGTTGCAGCCGATGCAGGTATTGATCTCGTCGGCGCGCCCCTCGGCGGCTTTCTGCACAAAGGCGGCGTCGGCGAGGAACGGACGCGCCATCGACACCATGTCGGCGCAGCCGTCCGCCAGCACCTGCTCGGCCACCGCCGGATCGTTGATGCGGTTGGTGGTGATCAGCGGGATGCCGACCTTGCCCATCAGCTTGCGGGTCACCCAGCTGAACCCGGCGCGCGGCACCATGGTGGCGATAGTCGGAATACGCGCTTCGTGCCAGCCGATGCCGGTATTGATGATCGTGGCGCCCGCCTGTTCAACCGCCAGCGCCAGCTGCTCGATCTCCTGCCAGCTGGAGCCGTCTTCCACCAGATCGAGCATCGACAGCCGGTAGATCAGAATGAACTCCGCGCCCACCGCCTGGCGCACCGCCCTGATGGTCTCGACGGCGAAGCGCATGCGGTTGGTGAAGCTGCCGCCCCATTGGTCGTCGCGCTGATTGGTGCGCGTCGTCAAGAATTGGTTGATCAGATAGCCTTCGGATCCCATCACTTCCACGCCGTCGTAGCCGGCCTGCTGCGCCAGCGCCGCGCAGCGGGCGAAGTCGGCGATGGTCTGCTCGATCTCCGCTTCGCTGAGCGCGCTCGGCGTAAACGGGTTGATCGGCGCCTGCAGGGCGGAAGGGGCGACCAGCTTGGGTTGATAGCTGTAGCGGCCGGTGTGCAGGATCTGCAGCGCAATTTTGCCGCCCGCCCGGTGGACGGCTTCGGTCACCGGGCGGTGGTGAGGCAATTGCTCCTCGCTGTTGAGGATCGAACCGCCGCGAAAAACCACGCCCTGTTCGTTCGGGGCGATGCCGCCGGTGACGATCAGCGCCACGCCGGCGGCGGCGCGCTCGGCATAGAACGCGGCCAGGCGCTGCGGGCCGTCGGGCAGCTCTTCCAGGCCGGTATGCATCGATCCCATCAGCACCCGGTTTTTCAGGGTAGTGAAGCCGAGATCCAGCGGCGCCAGCAGGTGAGGGTAATTGCTCATTGCACTCTCCATCGGGTGAAATCGGGGCCCGTTGTTATAATTATGTGAACACAAGTGGTCGGATGAGATAAATCTAGCCGTTGTCGCGCCGCTTGGGAATCTGCGTTGCGCCGAATGTGATAGACGTCATGAATCTCAGACACTGTTTGCATAACGAACAAAAGATCGGTTAACCTTTGCGCGTTGCAAATTCCTTCTCTCTGCGGAGCCATAACCGAAAATGAACAACCACACCTGTTGATATCTGGTCCCACGCCGTGCGCTCTCGCGCCCTGTGGGGATGTTTTGATCTCATTCAGGAGTGCTTATGGCTCATTTTGCGCAGTCCCCTTATTTCGTTTTACATCAACTGACCTGCCAATTTGCTGACGGCGAAAAGCTGTTCGGCCCGCTGGATCTCGCTTTCGATCGGCAGCGCTGCGGCCTGGTAGGGCGCAACGGCGTCGGCAAAACCCAGCTGCTGCGCCTGATAGCCGGGCGGGATCGGCCGGGCAACGGGCACGTCGAATCCCATGCCGCATTGGCTTACGTTGCGCAGCAGCCGGAGATCGCGGCCGACACCACGCTGGCGCAGCTGCTGGGCTACGGCGAGGTGTTCGCCGCGCTGGCGCGCATCGAGCAGGGGCTGCCGCTGGCGGACGACATCGATCGTCTGGAAGGGCGCTGGGATCTCAACGATCGCCTGCAAAGCGCCTTCGCCGCCGCCGGGCTGCCGGCCTTCGATCCGTTGCGATCCGCATGCGACTTGAGCGGCGGCGAACGGATGCGCGCGGCGCTGTGCGGCGCTTTTCTGGGGGAGGCGGATTATCTGCTGCTGGACGAACCGACCAACCACCTCGACAGCGCCGGGCGCGCCTGGCTGTATCAGCAGCTGGAGCGGTGGCAGGGCGGGCTGCTGATCGCCAGCCATGATCGGCAACTGCTGGGGCGTATGGAGCGCATCGTCGAACTGACGCCCGGCGCGCTGCGCAGCTACGGCGGCAACTACGACGACTACCGCCGCCAGCGCGACACGGAGCAGCAGGCGGCGCGCGCCGATCTGGAGCATGCGCGCGAGGAACGCCGCCGTACCCGCGCGCGTCAGCAGAAAGAGCACGACATGAGCCAGCGGCGCTCGGCGCAAACGCTGCGCGTCGTCGATACGCTGAATATCGCCTCTTTCGAGCGGGTGGCCTACAAATCGGCGGCGAAGGAGAGCCTCGGCACGCTGCGCAAACAGCATCAGGACCAGCGCGACAGCCTCGATGCGGCGGTGCGCGAGGCCTATCAGCGGGTGGAAGAGGAACAGCCGGTGTTGCTGGCGCTGCCGGGCAGTGAAGTGAGCGCGAACAAGCAGGTGCTGGTGCTCGAACAGCTGCAGCTGCCGTTCGTCAGCGCGCCGCCGCTGGATCTGCGGATCGACGGCCCGATGCGCGTGGCGTTGACCGGCCCTAACGGCTGCGGCAAGTCCACCTTGCTGAAGACCGTTCTCGGCCAGTTGGCGCCGCTTGCCGGCCATTGTCATTGCCCGCTGTCGACGGCCTATCTCGATCAAACCCTGTCGCAGCTCGACCCGAGCCTGTCGGTGATGGAGCATCTCGGGCTGCAGGATTCGCCGCTGGTGGAAGGCGCGTTGCGCACCCGGCTGGCGCAGTTGCAGCTTGGCGCCGATCGCATCGCGCTGCCGCTGGGTTCGCTGAGCGGTGGCGAACGGCTGAAGGCGGCGCTGGCCTGCGCGCTGTGGCGGCGGCAACCGGCGCAGCTGCTGTTGCTGGACGAACCGACCAACCACCTGGATCTGGCGTCGTCGCTGGCGATCGAAACCGCCCTGGCGGATTTCCCCGGCGCGATGCTGGTGGTGTCGCACGACGAAGACTTCCTGCAGGCGCTGCGGCCGACGCACCGTCTGCACCGGCAGGCGGACGGTTGGCGGCTTCAGGCCTGGTAACGCGCGAAGGCGGCCCTAAGGAGCCGCCTTTTTCATTTCGGGCGCGTTGATGCACGCCAGCAGCTGGGTGAAGGCGGCGGCCATCTGCTCTTCCGGTACGCAGGCAAACCCCATCAGCAGGCCGCGCCGGCGGTTGGGCTGCATGTAGTAGCGCGACAGCGGCCGCACCAGCACCCCGCGCGCGCCGGCGGCGGCGGCGATCGCCACGTCGTCGGCCTCGTCCGGCAGGTTGAGGATCAGATGCAGCCCGGCGTTGCTGTTGAACTCGCTGAGCGCCTGTTTGCCGAGGTGTTGTTCGATCAAGCCGGTCAGGAAGGCGCGCCGCCGGGCGTACAGCAACCGCATGCGGCGGATATGCGCGGTGTAATGCCCCGCCTGAATAAACTCCGCCAGCGCGCTCTGGATCAGCAGGTGCCCGCCGCGGTACAGCTCGGCGTGGGCGGTTTTCAGCGCCTGCACCAGCGGCGGCGGCAACACCACATAGCCGAGGCGCAGCGCCGGATAGAGCGTTTTGCTGAAGGTGCCGATATAAATCACCGGCGCGTCGGCCTCCAGCCCTTGCAGCGCCGGGATCGGTTGGCCGGAAAAGCGGAATTCACTGTCGTAATCGTCCTCGACGATCCAACCGCCGGCGTTGCGCGCCAGCGCCAGCAGCCGTTGGCGGCGCGCCAGGCTCATCACCGAGCCGAGCGGATACTGGTGCGACGGAGTGACGAAAATCAGGCGGGGCGGGGTGGTCGGCTGCTCCGGCGGCACCAGCCCGGCTTCGTCCACCGCCAGCGGGCAGATGTTCAGCGCATTGATGCGCAGGATATTGCGGATCCCCCAATAGCCCGGCTCTTCGATCCAGGCGTCATCCCCCGGATTACACAACATGCGCGTCACCAGATCGATCGCCTGATGAATGCCCTCGGTGATCAGGATCTGTTCCGGCGAACAACGCACCGAGCGCGCCACCCGTAAATACTCCACCAATGCATGCTGCAGCTCCGGGCTGCCGCCCTGATTGCTGTAGGTCAGCCGCTGCGGCGCCGGGCGGCGGCTGAGGCGCGCCTGGATCTTGCTGAACAGCTGATGGGGAAAGGCGTTGACGTCGGGCACGCCGGGAATGAACGCCCCCCACTGTTTGGGGCTGGCGCTGGCGTGGTGCAGCAGCGTGGCGCCGCGCTCGGACAGTTCGACGCGCCGCGGTTGCCCGCTGCCGTCGGCCGGCGCGCCGCCGGTGGAGAGGCAGCTGTCCGGCACCGTGTCGGCGACGAAGGTGCCGCTGCCAGCGCGCGCCGATACGTAGCCTTCCGCCAACAGTTGTTCATAAACGGTTAATACGGTGTTGCGGGACAGGCTGAGCTCCTGCGCCAGATCGCGCGAGGCGGGCAAGCGGCTGGAGGGCGGCAGGCTGCCGTCGAGAATGCTGGTGCGGATCGCGTTGTAAAGCCGCTTGTGCAGCTTGTCATCGGGCTGCTCGCCGAGGCGCTGCAGCAACAGATCACCACTCAATGAGCGCAATTGGATCCCTCAATTATTCGCAACTGGCACTCGATTATAGGGCCACATCCTGTGTAAATAAACGGCATTGTTTCACGAATGTGAACGAAACGTGTAACTGGCACCGACCGGAGAGAACAGCATGAAAAACGCAGAATTGAACCAACGCCGTCAGGACGCCACCCCGCGCGGAGTGGGCGTGATGTGTGGTTTTTACGCCGAGCGCGCAGAGAACGCCACGCTGTGGGATGTGGAAGGCAAAGAAGTGATCGATTTCGCCTCGGGGATCGCCGTGCTGAACACCGGCCACCGCCACCCGAAGGTGATCGCCGCGATTGAAAAGCAGCTGCAGGCCTTCACCCACACCGCCTATCAGATCGTTCCTTACGAAAGCTATGTCTCGCTGGCGGAGCGCATCAACCAGCGCGCGCCGATCGCCGGCCCGTGTAAAACCGCCTTCTTCACCACCGGCGCGGAGGCGGTGGAAAACGCGGTGAAGATCGCCCGCGCTTACACCGGCCGCCCGGGCTTGATCACCTTCGGCGGCGGCTTCCACGGCCGTACCTACATGACCATGGCGCTGACCGGCAAAGTGGCGCCTTACAAACTGGGCTTCGGGCCGTTCCCCGGCTCGGTGTTCCACGGCCAGTACCCGAATGCGCTGTACGGCGTGACTACCGAAGACGCGATGAACAGCCTGGATCGCTTGTTTAAAGCGGATATCGATCCCAAGCAGGTGGCGGCGATCGTGCTGGAGCCGGTGCAGGGCGAAGGCGGTTTCAACGTGGCGCCGGCCGACTTTATGCAGGCGCTGCGCGCGCTGTGCGACCAGCACGGCATTCTTCTCATTGCCGACGAAGTACAGACCGGCTTCGCCCGTACCGGCAAGCTGTTCGCCATGGAGCACTACAGCGTTAAACCGGATCTGATCACCATGGCGAAAAGCCTGGCGGGTGGCATGCCACTGTCGGCGGTGGCGGGCCGCGCCGAGGTGATGGACGCGCCGGCGCCGGGCGGGCTGGGCGGCACCTACGCCGGTAACCCGCTGGCGGTGGCCGCGGCGCACGCGGTGCTGGACGTGATCGAAGAAGAGCAGCTGTGCCAGCGCGCCCAGCGCTTGGGGCAGCACCTGGTGGAAGTGCTGCAGCAGGCGCGCAAAACCAGCCCGGCAATTGCGGATGTGCGCGCGCAAGGTTCGATGGTGGCGGTGGAGTTCAACGATCCGGCCACCGGTAAACCATCTGCCGATATCACCCGTCAGGTGCAGCAGAAGGCGATGGAAGAAGGGCTGCTGCTGCTGAGCTGCGGCGTGAACGGCAACGTGATCCGCTTCCTGTATCCGCTGACCATCCCAGACGATCAGTTCACCAAGGCGATGGGCATCCTGTCCCGCGCGCTGGCTCACTAAGGAGCGAACGGCATGAAATTGAACAATCCCGAGCTGTTGCGCAGCCAGTGTCTGATCAACGGTGAATGGTGCGATGCCCTGAGCGGCAAGCGCGAAGCGGTGATCAACCCGGCCACCGGCGCCGAACTGGCCAGCATTCCGCTGGTCAGCGAAGAGGAAACCCAGCAGGCGATCGCGGCGGCGCAGCGGGCGCAAAACGACTGGAAACAGCTGACCGCCAAGCAGCGTTCCGCGCTGCTGTTGGCCTGGGCCGACAAGGTGCTGGCCGCGCAGGAAGATCTGGCGCAGCTGATGACCGCCGAGCAGGGTAAATCGCTGGCGGAAGCGCGCGGCGAAGTGGCCTACGCCGCGTCGTTCATCACCTGGTTCGCCGAAGAAGCCAAGCGGGTGGACGGTGCGGTATTGCAGGCACCGCAGGCTTCGCAGCGCCTGGTGGTGGTGAAGCAGCCGATCGGCGTGTGCGCGGCCGTCACCCCGTGGAATTTCCCGGCGGCGATGATTACCCGTAAGGTGGCGCCGGCGCTGGCGGCCGGTTGCGCCATCATCGTCAAACCGGCCGAGCAAACGCCGTTGACCGCGTTGGCGCTGGCCAAGCTGGCGCAGGACGTCGGCATTCCCGCCGGCGTGTTGCAGGTGGTGACTGGGGAAGCGGCGCAGGTGGGCAAGGTGCTGTGCGACAGCCCGGTGGTGCGCAAGCTGAGCTTTACCGGTTCGACCGAGGTCGGCCGCATTCTGATGGCGCAGTGCGCGCCGAGCATCAAGAAGCTGTCGCTGGAGCTGGGCGGCAACGCGCCGGTCATCGTGTTCGACGACGCCAATCTGGACGCGGCGGTGGCGGGCATTATGGCCTCCAAGTTCCGCAACAGCGGCCAGACCTGCGTTTGCGCCAACCGCATCTACGTGCAGGACGGCATCTACGAGCGGCTGGCAGAGAAACTGGTGGCGGCGGTCGAGCAGTTGAAAGTCGGCGACGGCAGCCAGGAAGGCACCACCCAGGGGCCGCTGATCGACAGCGATGCGGTGGCGAAGGTGCAGAGCCATATCGACGACGCGCTGATCAAAGGGGCGCAGATCGCCACCGGTGGCCAGCCGCACGCGCTGGGCGGTACCTTCTTCCAGCCGACGGTGGTGACCGGCGTGACGCAGAAAATGCGCTTCGCCAAAGAAGAGACCTTCGGGCCGGTGGCGCCGCTGTTCCGCTTCCATGACGAGGCGGAAGCCATCGCCATGGCCAACGACACCGAATTCGGCCTGGCCGCCTACCTGTTCACGCAGAACGCCGCGCGCCAGTGGCGCGTGCCGGAAGCGCTGGAGTACGGCATGGTCGGCATCAACACCGGGCTGATTTCCAACGAAGTGGCGCCGTTCGGCGGCGTGAAACAGTCAGGGCTCGGGCGTGAAGGATCGCGCTACGGGATAGAAGAATATCTGGAGCTGAAATACCTGTGTATCGATGTGAGCCGTTGAGCGTCAGGACGTTAACCCATCCCGGCGGCCAGCGTCGCCGGGCGATAAAGGATGATGCATGTCTGATAATACCTCTGTTTCTCCGGCGCTTGCCGCCGGGGTGCGAGCACCTGCACCCGCCAAATCGTTAAGTTTCCTTGAAGGGGTGGCGATGATCGTCGGCACCAATATCGGCGCCGGGGTGCTCTCCATCGCCTACGCCTCCAGCAAGGCCGGTTTCCTGCCGCTGCTGTTCTGGCTGGTGCTGGTGGGGAGCCTGACCACCATCACTATGCTGTACGTCGCCGAATCCACGCTGCGCACCCGCGCACATCTGCAGCTGAGCGGGCTGGCGAAGCGCTACGTCGGCGGCCTGGGCGCCTGGCTGATGTTCGCTTCGGTGTGCGTCAACAGCGTCGGGGCGCTTACCGCCTACATGACCGGCAGCGGCAAGCTGCTGCAATCGCTGTTCGGCATCTCGCCGGCGCTGGGCAGCCTGCTGTTCTTCGTGCCCGCCGCCGGCGTGCTGTACCTCGGTTTGAAAGCGATCGGCCGCGGCGAGAAGTTCATCAGCATCGGCATGGTGGTGATGTTGACCGCGCTGGTGGCGGCAACGCTGCTGAAAGATACCACCCAGATGCGCAACCTGCTGGACGGTGACTGGCGCTATATGGTGCCGGTGTTCAACGTGGTGGTGTTCTGCTTCTCGGCGCAGTACATCGTGCCGGAAATGGCGCGCGGCTTTGCCGACAAGCCGGAACAACTGCCGAAGGCGATCATCGTCGGTATGGTGGTGACCTTCATTTTGCTGGCGGCGGTGCCGATGTCGGTGATCGCGCTCAGCGGGCTGGATGACATCTCCGACGTGGCCACCATCTCCTGGGGCCAGGCGCTGGGGCAGTGGGCGTTCTTCTCCGCCAACATCTTTGCGCTGTGTGCGATGCTAACCTCGTACTGGGGATTGGGCGGCAGCTTCCTGACCAATATTTTCGACAAGTTTCGGCTGGGCAACGACGAGCTGCCGCTGCGCCGCTTCGGCGTGCTGCTGCTGGTGGTAGTGCCGCCGTTCGTGCTGGCCTACAGCGGGCTGGTGTCGTTCGTCAACGCGCTCTACTTCGCCGGGGTGTTCAGCGGGGTGATCCTGTCGATCATGCCGATGCTGATCCTGCGCGGCGCGCGCAAACAGGGCGACCAGACCCCGCGCTGGCAGTGCAACTGGATCACGCACCCGCTGCTGCAGGTCAGCATTGTGCTGCTGTACCTGGCCAGCGCGGTGTACGCCATCGCTTCATTGTTAGGCTATCTGCCCTCTGGATGGTGATTTGCCTTCCCTCAAGCAGTGATGTTGTTTCTCGGCATTGAGAACGGCGGCGTCGTGGCCGCCGATTTTTTTCTCAGGCGCGCCGTTTTTCCGACAACGCCAGCCAGGCCTGCACCGACGGGCGCTGCCACTGCTTGTGCGCATAGTGGCGCACGCGCTCCGGCACCGGGTCGCCGTGCATCACCAGCCGGTTGAGCATCAGCGCCAGATCGGTGTCGGCGATGCACCACTCCCTGAACAGATTGTCCTGCCCGTGGCTCAGCAGCTTTTCCACGGCGGCGATCAGCTTGCGCGCGGCCTCCTGCGCGGCTTCGGACAGCGGCGGGAACTTGCCGTTGTTGAACACCACCTCGGTCGAGCGCTCGGCGCGGATCGGCAACAGATCGCTGCGCAGCCAGGCCTGGATCTCGCGCGCCTTGGCGCGCAGCTTCACGTCGCGCGGATAAACGGCGTGGGCCGGGTGGATGTCTTCCAGGTATTCGGCGATCGCCGAAGACTCCGAGAGCTGAAACTCGCCGATCGCCAGCGTCGGCACCCGGCGGGTGAGCGACAGCGCCGCGTAGGCCGCCTCTTTGTTCTCTTCTTTCGCCAGATCCACCGGCTTCACGGTGAACGGAATGCCTTTTTCCGTCAGCACGACAAAGGCGGACATGGCGTACGGGCTGAAAAATTCACTGTCGGTATAAAGCTCGATGATCGGTTGAGACATCGGCGGTTCCTCGGGGTTAAGGGGGGAACATTCATCATTGACGAGGGGAGGCTAAAAATCAATCTGTTAGCCTAAAAGTTCTTGGGCGGCGCGGTTTACGGCGCCGTGAGCTCCTTCAGGATGATGTGATATATTTGTTGCCAACACGTGAATCGAGCCGTATTGGGTAACATGAAGACGCAGTGGATAGAACGAGTAAAAGTGGGATGCGCGCGCCTGTGGCCGCACCCGCTGGCGGTGGGCAAGCGAGAGATGCTGATTTCCAGCGTCGGCGCCGGTTTGGGGCTGATGCTCGCCGGCTGGATCAGCCACTTTATTTTGGGCGAGGTGAACCTGTGGTTTATCGCGCCGATGGGCGCCTCGGCGGTGCTGCTGTTCGGCGTGCCCAACAGCCCGCTGGCGCAGCCCTGGTCGATCGTCGGCGGCAATGCGCTGGCGGCGACGGTGGGCGTCAGCGCCGGTCTGCTGATCCCCGATCCGGGCCTGGCCTGCGGCGTTGCGGCGGCGGTGGCCATCGGCCTGATGTTCAAGCTGCGCTGCCTGCATCCTCCGGGTGGCGCGGTGGCGCTGACCGCCATCCTCGGCGGCCCCGGCATTCACCAGATGGGCTACCACTTCGTGCTGTACCCGGTGCTGCTGAACTCGGTGCTGCTGGCGGCGCTGGCCATTCTGTTCAATAACCTGGCCGGGCGACGCTACCCGCACGCGCTGGCGCCGGCGGAGGCCAAACCGGCCAATCTGCCGATCGATGCCGTTGCCATCACCCGCGCAGATCTGCACGAGGCGCTGATGGAGGGGGATCTGTTCGATATTGACGAGGACGATCTGCAGGAGATCCTGCTGCGCGCCGAGCAGCTGGCGGATCAGCGGCAAAGCAAGACCGCCTGATCAGCCCAGCGTTTTGCGGTAAAACACCACCCGCTCCGTTTCGGCAAAGCCCAGCGCCGCATGCAGGCGCTGGGAGTCCAGATTGGCGATGTCGGTATCCGACGCCAGCTCGCTGCACCCCTGCTGCTTCGCCCACTCCTGCACCTGTGCGATTAAGCGCGCGGCCCAGCCCTGGCGGCGCGCGCGCTCGACGGTATAAATCCCTTCCAAAAACGCCACCGGTGACGATTCGCAGCCGTTGACGTAATCGTAGCGCAGCGCGACCTCGGCAAAGCCAACGAAAGCGCCGTCCAGCCCCCGCGCCATAAACGCGGTGTGGTGCGGTGAAGCCAGTATCTCGCGCATTTCCGCGCGGTGATCTTCAGGCGAGCTGGAGGGCCACAGCGCGGTGCGCAGCGCCAGCCAGGCGTCGAGGTTGTCGTGGTCGCAGTTGACGATCATGCGGGGGCCTTATGAGTCGGAATAAATCAGGAATGTTGAAAGAGAAGTGTGGCACGGCGGCGGGAAACAAAAAAGCCATCCCGGACAGAATGGCTTCTAAGGCTGTGAAAACAGCTAAAATTTGGTGGCCCCTGTTGGGTTTGAACCAACGACCAAGCGATTATGAGTTCCTATAAGAATTACCTAAAATCAATAGGTTACTTTACTTGTCATTGACATAGGTTGCCATGACCTGCCATGAGTTACTCATATTTTGCCATCTCTGCCGCCACTTTACTCAAGGGGCAACTTTGCTCTGATATCTCTCAATCTGCTCTTTCGTCAAACCAAGTTTAGACAGTAAATGTGAAGTAATTGTTACTTTAAGATACAACCCTATTTTTATATAATCATCTATGGTCATTACTTTCATTAATTTTTTAGGGCGACCAACATGAGCAAGTTCACCTCTAACTATTGTAATGTTTTCTCCGATAGTTTTTTTATTGAATTTTGAGAATATCGATTCTAAGTTGTTCTTTAAGGATGACGAGGCATATTTGTTTATAGGTCCAATATATTTGTCTGAGTTTTTCGCAGAGAGTGTTAGGTTAATGGATTCTAACTGAGTAGCAAAAAGTATTATATCAGCATGGGCTTGATGTAGAGTTCTATACCCAGTTTCATATTGATATGTAACTGAAAGAGAATCATACTCATCGCTTATGTTGAACCAATTGCTAATAATTTCTCCCATGTTAATTTGTTTCCAATTTAATGGCAGGAGATGATGGGTTGTATTAGTAAGGGCAAGATCAATAGTTCTCTGTTCTATGCCATTAGAAAGAAGACAAGGGTTTTTTATTTGCTGTCCTTTGAACTTTATATTTAGCTCATCAGGTATGACTGGCTTGTCTAATAGGATTGAGAAAAGTCCCGTCATTTTCCATAGGTCATCAATGTGTTTTATGATACTTTCATCTTTGGTATTAGTATATCGTAGATAAAATTTAAGATTTTTTCTTATTGAGAAAAATGCTTCAGGATATTGTTTTTTAGTGGATAGAAAGTCTTTGGTGAATTTATTTAGTGCTTCTTCATTCTGGCAGTTGATAATATTTAAAACATCATCCCCAACGCTACTAAATGTAGCGTTATTGATAACGTCGATCTTCCATCCTGTACCTTGAGTAGATAAAATCGGTGTTGTCGAATGCTTTAGTTGAGATATGAAACCTTGAGGGTGGATAAACTCCTGCATGCCATAAAGAGATAGGTCACAGTATTCGACGCTATCATTATCTGTATACATCCCATTAAATATTATTGCTTTGAAATAGTGCTTGCCAGTTAAAACTCTTAACTTACCAAAATGTATTGAGCTATGAAGAAAATCAAATGGGCCAATGAGAGTACATGGTTCTCCGGTGTTTAATACTCCATATAATCGCTGGCATGTTGTTGGACTATCACTATCTGAAATGCAATAATCCAATGTCAACCCATTATAAGGAGTGTATTCTATTTTAGCTGAAAATCTGCCTTTGTTATCATTAGGGTTGTTCCAAAACTCTCCATGAAAAGAATGCTCTTTTGTAAAGTCATATAAATAACCAGCCATGAGTACCTCTTCATTTAATTCATTAGTTATAAATGGTCGCCTGATGATTTAGTGGGTTTAATTTAACAGCATCCTCTAAATGGTCAGGAGCAAAGTGTGCATATCGCATAGTCATTTTTATATCGGTATGGCCGAGCACGCGCTGCAACACCAAAATATTACCACCATTCATCATAAAGTGACTAGCGAAGGTGTGGCGCAAAACGTGGGTAAGTTTCCCAGCCGGTAATTCGATACCCATCCTTTCCAGAGCAGAGCGGAACGCCCCATAGCAATCACTAAATAACCGGCCTTTTCTGTCATCAGGCAGATAGCCATAAAGCTCTTTGCTGATGGGAACGGCGCGGTTTTTTCTGCCTTTAGTGTTGGTGTAAGTGATTTTGTATTTCGCGAGCTGGCTTTTTTCAACTCTTCACCCTCAGACCATCGAGTGCCAGTGACGAGACTGATTCTTGCCTCGGTTTTTAGCTCAGTACGGCCGTGACGTGCATACGCTATTGTTCGTAATACAACCTGATCTTGAGTGAACCAATCCATGCTGATTGTCTCCGTGTGCAGGGGCGAATGTTCGTAAGTGGGTTTTCACCTTTCCATTCGCCGACATGATTCAGCTATTAAATGCCACCTTCGAGCAGACCAATTAACAACCAGGAATACGAGTAACTCTTTCTACCTTATTCGGTCGAGCGTTACGAGTTCTGCACGTACTCCTTCTGCATACAGTCGGTGCATCATTAAGTCGTTTTATCTTATCAATCCCACACTAAAAAGGTGGTTTACGCTACGGGTATACATTTATGCGATGTTCAACAAATATACACTTACGTGTGCATCTATGACCGGTAAGGCACATCAGGTTGTTTTGTGCTAAGAACTTGCTCGTGCACACAACCTGAATAGTACGCGATATGTGTGATGGTGGCATGACCGCACATGAGTTCTTGCGAAGCAGATATTATTGTAGAGAATCCTCCATTGCCATCCATCAGCACAAAGAATGGCCGGAGAAATCAGAATGATGGGGTGGTTATATTTCTGGCCACACTGGGACATTGGGTATTGGTAAGTTGCTTTCTGTTTGGTTATTCTCTGACTTGGATATTTTTGCTTAAAGGAATGTTATGGACGCTAAGCAAATAGCGAAAGGGATTGCGGAAGGAGTAGGATCGTTGCCGACAAGCCTCGGTTACAGCATACGGAGAACGTGGGAAGGTTCTGGCGTTGTAGGCAATAGCCTCAAGGAGCGGAATTTTAGGGAAACTGAGCGGTTTGTCTCTTTGATTCGCTCCGCCGTTGATAAGCAAGAGCCAATACGGAAGTTGGTGATGATTGTCATCAACGATTTTTATGCAAAGCTCGATGCGGGCAGTAAGAGCGCTGTTGCAGGCGAGATTAACCGCGCAGAAGGGTTTATCGCGGGTCGTAGTGTGACGCAATTTTTCATTGCCAATAAAATAGCTTCAAACATCATACGCAAGACGAGTTACGGCCTTGTCTACAAGCGGTTTATCAAGTACAGCACGACCGCCATACTGAACGTGGTTATGTTCCAAGGGATGATTGAGGAGGCCGCGCTCGCTTCCAGGCGTATGCAGGTGAAATTTCCCAAAACGTTTTACAAGATAAGGGGCATGAATCTGGATATGGCGTACTTTCTTGTTGAGGGGTTCTTAGAGCCGTATCTCATCTACATCAATAGCTCTTCCAATCAGTTTTGTGCAGGTGTTAACCATGAACTGGCTAAAATCCTTTCTTGTGAAGTTCGTTAAATTTGTTGGCCGGCAAACTGCTGACTTGGCTGAGTCCATAGTCATTGGCCTGTTCTCTGTAGCGGCATTTGTTGCCTTGTTCTGGTTTGATGAGTGGTGGAAATCTATCTCTGCGGCTATCGCGATCTTCTTTGCCGGCTTCCTGGTAAGTCTGGCTATAGGCTGGTTAAGAGGGGAAAGATAGCTGAGAGTGCTGGCATACTGCCGCCATTTTGCCGCCACTGTGAGCAAGAAATAAAAAAGCCACTTCGAGAAAAGTGGCTTTTTTATATGATTTTAAAGCTAAAATTTGGTGGCCCCTGTTGGGTTTGAACCAACGACCAAGCGATTATGAGTCGCCTGCTCTAACCACTGAGCTAAGGGGCCAAGCCGCGAGATTATAGGGAATCCTTAAGCGGCGGTCTACTGTTACTCGCCCGTATGTTGCTTTTCTGCACAGTTCTAGCCTGTTGTAATTGCTGGCGGATTTTGCGATAACCGCAGTAAATCCCTGCAATGGACTCACGACACTCATGGAACTTCTGGCGCCCAATCTGCGGGTGGTGTTTTGCGGCATCAACCCCGGTCTTTCTTCCGCCCATCAGGGCTATCCTTTCGCCAACGGCAGCAATCGCTTCTGGAAGGTGGTCCATCAGGCCGGCTTTACCGAGAGCCAGCTGGCGCCGGAGCAGTGGCAGCAGCTGAAGGACAACGGCTGCGGCATTACCGCGCTGGTGGCGCGCCCGACGGTGGCGGCCAGCGAGCTGTCGCGCGACGAGTTGCGCAGCGGCGGTGAGGCGCTGCAAGAGAAGATCCTGCGCTATCAGCCGCGCGCGCTGGCGATTTTGGGCAAGCAGGCGTTCACCACCGCCTTCGGGGTGAAAAATGCGCCCTGGGGCAAGCAGACGCTGACGTTGGGGGAAACCGAGGTGTGGGTATTGCCCAACCCCAGCGGATTGAACCGCGCCACCCTCGAGCAGCTCACCGCCAGCTATCGCGAGCTGTTCCTGGCGCTGCAATGATGCGGCGAGGCGTATTCAGGGCATAAAAAAACCCCGGCAGGCCGGGGTTTTTGTTTTTGCTGCGGCAGCCGGACTTAGTCGTCCAGGAAGCTGCGCAGCACTTCGGAGCGGCTTGGGTGACGCAGCTTGCGCAGCGCCTTGGCTTCGATCTGACGGATACGCTCACGGGTAACGTCAAACTGCTTGCCGACCTCTTCCAGCGTGTGGTCGGTGTTCATGTCGATACCGAAACGCATGCGCAGCACTTTCGCTTCGCGCGCGGTCAGGCCGGCCAGCACGTCGTGGGTGGCGGAACGCAGGCTTTCCGAGGTCGCGGAATCCAGCGGCAGCTCGAGGGTGGTATCCTCGATGAAGTCGCCCAGATGCGAATCTTCGTCGTCGCCGATCGGCGTCTCCATCGAGATTGGCTCTTTGGCGATCTTCAGCACCTTGCGGATCTTGTCTTCCGGCATCAGCATGCGCTCGGCCAGCTCTTCCGGCGTCGGCTCGCGGCCCATCTCTTGCAGCATCTGGCGCGAAATACGGTTGAGCTTGTTGATGGTCTCAATCATATGCACCGGAATACGGATGGTGCGCGCCTGGTCGGCGATGGAGCGGGTGATAGCCTGACGGATCCACCAGGTGGCGTACGTCGAGAACTTGTAGCCGCGGCGGTATTCGAACTTGTCTACCGCTTTCATCAGGCCGATGTTGCCTTCCTGAATCAGATCCAGGAACTGCAGGCCGCGGTTGGTGTATTTCTTGGCGATAGAAATAACCAGACGCAGGTTGGCCTCAACCATCTCTTTCTTCGCGCGGCGCGCTTTCGCTTCACCGATCGACATGCGACGGTTGATGTCTTTGACCTGCTCGATGGTCAGGCCGGTTTCTTCTTCGATCTGACGCAGTTTCTGCAGGCTGCGCTGCACGTCTTCGGCCACGTCTTTCAGTTTTTCCGACCATGGCTTGGCCATCGCCAGCGCGGCTTCGAACCAGGAATCGCTGGTTTCGTTGCCGGCGAACAGGGTGACGAAGTTTTTCTTCGGCATTTTGCACTGTTCAACGCACAGCTTCATGATGATGCGTTCCTGGGTGCGAACGCGGTCCATCATGGTGCGCATGCTGTTGACCAGGAAGTCGAACTGTTTCGGCACCAGGCGGAACTGCTTGAACACTTCGGACAGCTTCAGGATCTCGTCCGCGGCGCTGGTGTGGCTGCGGCCGTTCTTCTTGATCACCAAGCGCGTCGCTTCATACTGATCGCGCAGTTCGGCGAACTTCTGACGTGCCAGCTCAGGATCGATGCTGTTGTCGTCTTCGGTGTCGTCCTCTTCGGCATCCTCATCTTCTTCGTCGTCGTCTTGCTCTTCGCTCGACAGTTCGGAACCGATGTGGGTGGCGGTTGGGGCGATGTCCTCTTCCGCGTTAGGATCGACGAAGCCGGTGATCAGGTCGGACAGGCGCGCTTCGCCCGCTTCGACGCGATCGTACTGTTCAAGCAGGTAGGTAATGGCTTCCGGGTATTCGGCAACCGAGCACTGCACCTGGTTGATGCCGTCTTCGATGCGCTTGGCGATGTCGATTTCGCCTTCGCGCGTCAGTAGTTCGACGGTACCCATTTCGCGCATGTACATGCGCACCGGGTCGGTGGTGCGGCCGATTTCGGATTCCACGCTGGACAGAACCTGTGCGGCGGCTTCTTCCGCATCTTCGTCCGTGCTGTTCGAGTTTTCGGCGAGCAGCAGGTCATCGGCGTCCGGTGCTTCTTCCATCACCTGGATGCCCATGTCGTTAATCATCTGGATGATGTCTTCGATCTGATCGGAGTCGACGATATCTTCCGGCAGATGGTCATTGACCTCAGCATAGGTCAGATAGCCTTGCTCCTTACCACGGGTGACAAGTAGCTTCAGCTGTGACTGCGGGTTTTGCTCCATAAGACGGTATCCACACTTCAGAGTATTTAGGTTGGTGTCGGTCGGCGAAACCGCCAACAATAGCATTTGGGGCGTTTTCGTTATCGCCGCGGCCCACTATGGCGGCACTGTGCAGGGCTCTGCCCTCGCAATTATCGGCACTTAAGCCGTTTGGTATTCAGTTTTTCTTCGCTAAAACCTGGTTGAGGGAACGGACTTCTTCACGTTCCTCCGGGCTCAGGCCGCGCGTTCTGGCCTGGGCGATCAGCGTTTCCAGCCGTTGCTCGAGCACCGAGTCGTACAGGCTGGCCAACGTATCCAAAAAGGTCTGCTCGACCATATCCTCAACGATCATATGGTTCCAGGTCGCCAAGGTTTCAAGCTGCTGGCTGAATTTGTTGTCGCGATACAGCTCCAGCAATTGCCCGGTCGTCAGGCCCGGCTGCGCCAAACAGGTCTGCACCAGTTCGACGAACAGCGGCAATCCCGCCTGTTTGGTCTGCTCCAGCCCTTCAAGCGAAGGGATAAGTGTAGCCAACTGCGGATTTTGCACCAGTAACCCTATCAGTATACGCATGGTTGTGCGTTTTAGCTGGGGCGCCTGATAAGGATTCGCATTTTCCGCCTGCTTGGGCATCAGCTTGTCGAGCTGGCTGTCGTCCAGCAGCCCCAGCTTGTTGCCGAGCTCCTGGCGCAGGTACAAGCGCAACGTTTCGCCCGGCACCTGAGTAATCAGCGGCAGCGCCAGCGTGCTCAGCTTGGCGCGCCCGTCCGGGCTGCTCAGATCCACCTGCGGCAGCAGGCTTTCGAACAGGAAAGTGGACAGCGGCTGCGCCTGCTCCATTCGCTGTTCGAAGGCTTCTTTGCCTTCCTTGCGCACCAGGGTGTCCGGGTCTTCGCCGTCAGGCAAAAACATGAACCGCAGCTGGCGCCCGTCGTTCAGGTACGGCAACGCGGTTTCCAACGCCCGCCATGCCGCTTCGCGGCCGGCGCGGTCGCCGTCGTAACAGCAGACGACGTTGTCGGTGGCGCGGAACAGCAGCTGAATGTGTTCAGCCGTCGTCGAGGTTCCGAGCGAGGCGACGGCATAATCGATGCCGAATTGCGCCAACGCCACCACGTCCATATACCCTTCCACCACCAGCAGCCGCTGCAGGGTAGGGTGGTTCTGCTGTGCTTCATACAGGCCGTAAAGCTGGCGGCCCTTATGGAAAACTTCGGTTTCCGGCGAGTTCAGGTACTTCGGCATGCCATCGCCCAATACGCGGCCGCCGAAGGCGATCACGCGCCCGCGTTTGTCGCGGATGGGGAACATCACCCGTTCGCGGAAACGGTCGTACGAACGCCCCTGATCGTTAGTCACCAGCATGCCGGCATCGTTCAATGCGCGGCGCGAGTCGGCGTCGCGGCCGAAACGCTTCAGGGCGTTGTCCCATCCCGCCGGCGCGAAGCCGATGGCGAAATGGCGAATAACGTCGTCACTTAATCCGCGCTGCTGCAAATAGCTGCGCGCCGGTGCCCCGGAGGACTGCTGCAGTGACTGTTGATAGAACGCGCTGAGCTGCTCCATCAGTTGGTACAGGCTCTGGCGCTGATGGCGTTCGATCTGGGTTGGCCCGGTGCCCGCTTCGTAAGGCACTTCCAGCCCGTGCATGGTCGCCAGCTCTTCGATGGTTTCGACAAACTCAAGCCGGTCGTAATTCATCAAAAAGTCGACGGCGTTGCCGTGCGCACCACACCCAAAACAGTGATAAAACTGCTTTTCGCCATTAACGGTAAATGAAGGCGTCTTTTCGTGGTGGAACGGACAGCACGCGTGGTAGTTCTTGCCTTGCTTCTTGAGCTTCACGCGGGCGTCGATCAGATCGACGATGTCGGTGCGAGCCAGCAAGTCATTGATAAATACGCGCGGAATTCGTCCAGCCATAAGCCCTTACTTCATTAGCCTATAAACGAGAACAAGCCGCGCATTCCTTTCGGAAAGCACGGCCTTCGTATGCAACTACTCGGTCTGCGCGATTTTGAAAATCAGAAATTCACGCGGTGGGGTTGCCCCCGAAGAATTAATACAGACGAGTGCGGCGTGCGTTTTCGCGAGCCAGTTTCTTCGCGTGACGTTTCACAGCAGAAGCTTTAGCGCGTTTACGTTCGGTAGTTGGTTTTTCATAAAACTCACGACGACGAACTTCAGCTAAAACACCCGCTTTTTCGCAAGAGCGTTTGAAACGACGCAGAGCAACGTCAAATGGCTCGTTTTCACGTACTTTAATTACCGGCATGTGCCTCTCACCTCAATAAAATTCGGTTTGCTGCTGGCCAAGCGCCAGCCTTTTCAAAATGGTGCGGAATTTTACTCCAATGGATGCTGCTTTGTAAAGCACCACAGCAAATTGAAACCCGCGTCGCTCTGCCGCAACGTGCGCAATTTTGCACCGGGCGCTGATTATAGACTAATCAGAAAAAAATGCTCGTGTTTAATCGCCTGGGCATTTTCTGGATGAATCATCGACATAGGTGCGAGCCGGTGACAAGATGCGCCGCGCTGGCGGTAAATGCGGCGGAATGTGGTAGACTGGCGGCCGCACGTGAATGATGGGAAATGTAATGCGAGTACTGGGTATAGAAACGTCCTGCGATGAAACCGGAATTGCAGTGTATGACGATCAAACCGGTTTGTTGGCCAACCAATTATACAGCCAGGTGAAGCTGCACGCCGACTACGGCGGCGTGGTGCCGGAACTGGCCTCCCGCGATCACGTGCGCAAAACCGTGCCGCTGATTCAGGCGGCGCTGAAAGAGGCCAACCTGACCCCGGCCGACATCGACGGCGTGGCCTACACCGCCGGGCCGGGCCTGGTGGGGGCGCTGCTGGTCGGCGCGACCGTCGGGCGCGCGCTGGCGTTCGCCTGGAACGTGCCGGCGGTGCCGGTGCACCATATGGAAGGCCACCTGCTGGCACCGATGCTGGAAGACAATCCGCCAGCATTCCCGTTCGTCGCGCTGCTGGTCTCCGGCGGCCACACCCAGCTGATCAGCGTCACCGGCATCGGTGAGTATGAGCTGCTGGGCGAGTCGATCGACGACGCGGCCGGCGAAGCGTTCGACAAGACCGCCAAGCTGCTCGGCCTGGATTATCCCGGCGGGCCGATGCTGTCGAAGATGGCGCAGCAGGGCACGGCGGGGCGCTTCACCTTCCCGCGGCCGATGACCGATCGTCCGGGGCTGGACTTCAGTTTCTCCGGGCTGAAAACCTTCGCCGCCAACACCATCCGCTCCAACGGCAACGACGATCAGACGCGTGCCGACATCGCCCGCGCCTTCGAGGATGCGGTGGTGGATACGCTGGCGATCAAATGCAAACGCGCGCTGGAGCAGACCGGCTTCAAGCGCCTGGTGATGGCCGGCGGCGTAAGCGCCAACCGCACGCTGCGCGCCAAACTGGCGGAGATGATGCATAAACGCGGTGGGGAAGTGTTCTATGCCCGCCCGGAATTTTGCACCGACAACGGCGCGATGATCGCCTATGCCGGCATGGTGCGCCTGAAGAGCGGCGCCAACCCGGAGCTGAGCGTTTCGGTGCGGCCGCGCTGGCCGCTGGCGGAATTGCCTGCGGTATAAAACAAAGGGCCGGATTATCCGGCCCTTCTGCTATTCGTCTTTCGGCTGGCCGCCGTTATCCGCGTCGTTTTTCTTCTTGCGCAGCTTGCCCCAGATCTTGCCTTCCTGGCCGCGCCACAGGCGCTGAATATTGTCGTGATGCCGCATCAGGATCAGGCAGGAGAGCATCGCTACCGGGAAGGTGAACTGCGGTTTGAACCACCAGACGTAGAACGGGGCGATCAGCGCGCTGACGATGGCGCCGAGCGAAGAGTAACCGCTGAGCAGCACCGTCAACAGCCAGGTACCGGTCATCAGGCCGGTCAGATCCCAGCCGATAGGCGCGATGGCGCCAAATGCCGTCGCCACGCCTTTACCGCCACGGAAGTGGAAGAACACCGGATAGATGTGCCCCAGACAGGCGGCGATCGCCGTCAGGCCGAGGTACAGCGGCGGCACATCGAGTTTGTAGGCCAGCCAGACCGGCAGCATCCCTTTCAGAATATCGAACACCAGCACCGCCGCCGCCGCCAGCCGGCCGCCGATGCGCAGGACGTTGGTCGCCCCGGGGTTTCCTGAGCCATGTTCACGCGGATCCGGCAGCCTGGCGATCCGGCAAACCAGGATCGCACTGGAAATCGAGCCGCACAGATACGCGAAGATAATCATGCCAAGCGCGGTAGCACTCATAACGCGGTTCCGTTTAATAATGGTCGTTTTACTCGCAACATCCATGGATAATACGCACATTCCGCTGGAAGTGGTATCCGGCAAGGCCAAAAACAGAGAATGACGTGATGGATATCGTATTTATTGAAGAGCTTACCGTAATTACCACCATTGGCGTTTATGAGTGGGAACAGGGCATTCGTCAGAAGCTGGTGTTCGATATCGAAATGGGCTGGGATAACCGGCCGGCCGCCGCCAGCGACGACGTAACTGACTGTCTGAGCTATGCCGACGTCAGCGACGCCGTGATCCGGCACGTTGAATCGAACCAGTTCGCGCTGGTGGAACGCGTGGCGGAGGAAATATCCGAAATTTTGCTTCAGCGCTTCAATTCCCCGTGGGTCCGTATTAAGGTCAGCAAACCGGGCGCTGTAGCACATGCCAATCGGGTCGGCGTGATCATTGAGCGCGGCACTCGTCCCGCATGATTTTATGTCATCTGCTTGCAACGAAAGACCGTTAAGCTGGTCTTAATCCTGAGAATTGTTTTAGCGGCATTGTCTTTAAGCACTGCCGCTTTTTTATGTTTATGTTAGTCGCAAATTTATGGGGTGAGCGAAGCACATGACGGACATGCATTCACTGTTTATTGCGTTTGTTCTTGGGGTTGTTGAGGGATTAACCGAATTTCTGCCGGTGTCTTCCACCGGGCATATGATCATCGTTGGCGAGTGGCTGGGCTTTACCGGCGACAAAGCCAAGACCTTTGAAGTCATCATCCAACTGGGGTCGATCCTGGCGGTGGTAGTGATGTTCTGGCGCCGGTTGTTCGGCCTGATCGGCATCCATTTCGGCGGCAAGCCGGTGGAGCACGAGGGCAAAACCCGCGGCCGGCTGAAGCTGGGGCACATCCTGTTGGGGATGATCCCGGCAGTGGTGCTGGGGTTGATATTCCACGATGTCATTAAATCGCTGTTCGCGCCGAAAAACGTGATGTACGCGTTGGTGGTCGGCGGCCTGCTGTTGTTGACGGCGGAATGGCTGAAGCCGAAGAAGCCGCGTGCGGAAGGGCTGGATGACATCACCTACCGGCAGGCGTTTTTGATCGGTTGCTTCCAGTGCCTGGCGCTGTGGCCGGGCTTCTCCCGTTCGGGAGCGACCATCGCCGGTGGCATGCTGGTGGGCGTAAACCGCTATGCGGCGTCCGAGTTCTCCTTCATTTTGGCGGTGCCGATGATGATAGGCGCCAGCGGCCTGGAGCTGTACAAGAGCCTGCACTTCCTGACCTGGGGCGACCTGCCGATGTTCGCCGTCGGTTTCGTTACTGCCTTCGTGGTGGCGCTGATTGCGATCAAAACCTTCCTGTCGCTGATCAAACGCATCTCGTTCGTGCCGTTCGCCATCTACCGCTTTATCGTGGCGGCCGTGGTTTACATGGTGTTCCTGTAAGCCCGATGCCAGGAAAAAACCCCGCTCTGCGGGGTTTTTTTATGCCTGATCGTTGAGGATGGTTTGATTGAGCTTCCAGTCGGCCAGCGCCTGCTGGCGACGGCGTTTGAGCTCGTCGCGGATCGCGGTGCCCTGCAGCCCGCTGGCTACCACTTCTTTAATAGATACCGCGTTCGCCACCTGATACGCCTGGCGCAGATAGTCGCCCTGCGGATAAGGATTCTCCTCAAAGCCGGTGCGGCCGCGCGCATCCGCTTCGCTGGTCAGGATCATCTGCTCCAGCCGTTGCGGTTTGCGCCAGACGTCGATGGCGTCGAACAGCTTCAACAGGGTCTCCGGACGCAGCTTGTTCACGGTGTGGATCAAATCATGGTACTCGGCCACCAGCTTGCTCAAATCCCGTACCGGGTTGGGCACCCGCAGCCGCTGGCACAGCGCTTCGACCAGCCGCACGCCCGCCGGGCCGTGGCCGTGGTGATGCGGCCAGAACTCTTTCGGCGTCAACCCTTTGCCGAGATCGTGGCACAGGGTGGCGAAGCGCACGTCCACCTCCGGCGTGAGGCGGGCGGCAATCGCCAACGCCATCAGCGTGTGTACGCCGGTGTCGATCTCCGGGTGCCACTTGGCGGGAGCCGGCACGCCGAACAGCGCGTCGATTTCCGGGAACAGCACCGCCAGCGCACCGCAATCGCGCAGCACCTGAAAATAGACCTGCGGGCTCTGGCTTTGCAGCGCCTTTTCGGTTTCCTTCCAGACGCGTTCGGCGGTCAGCGCGGCCAGTTCACCGCTGTGCGCCATCTGGCGCATCAGGGCGAGCGTTTCGTCGGCGATGCGAAAACCCAGATGGGCGAAGCGGGCATTGAATCGCGCCACGCGCAATACGCGCAGCGGATCTTCGCCGAACGCGTCGGAAACGTGGCGCAGCACGCGCGCCTGCAGATCGGCCACGCCGCCGTAAGGATCAATCAGCTCTCCTTCGGCGGAGCGGGCGATGGCGTTGATGGTCAGATCGCGCCGCAGCAGATCTTCTTCCAGCGTCACGTCCGGCGCGGCATAGCAGGTAAAACCGGTGTACCCCTGGCCGGATTTGCGCTCGGTGCGCGCCAGCGCGTACTCCTCGTGGGAGTCGGGATTGAGGAACACCGGAAAATCTTTACCGACCTGCTGGTAGCCCAACGCCAGCAGCTCTGCCGGCGTGGCGCCCACCACCACCCAATCATGATCGACCACCGGAATATTGAGCAGGCTGTCGCGAACGGCGCCGCCGACCAGATAAATCCGCACTGTTGACTCCTGAATATCGTGTAAGGCTCTGTCTATCAGATTACATGAATTGGCCGCGGGATGTCGGCGCCAATGAAAAGGGCGCCCGCAGGCGCCCATACTCAAACTGAACGATACTGAGATCAGTTCATCCAGCGGTTGTTGTTCTTGCGGCGCGGGATCAGGTGCGGCAACAGCAGGCCCAGCAGCAAACCGACGCCGGCGACGCCGCCGCCGTACATGAACCACTGCAGGATAATGGTGCGCTGCTTGTCGTCGAGCTGCAGGTTAACGGCGTTGACCTTCTTCTGCGCGACCACCAGCTGGTTTTTCAGATCCTGGTTTTCCTTCTGCAGGCTGCTGATGGTGCTGTCGCTGCCCGCGACTTTTTCCTGCATTTCCGAGGTACGCTGGTTCCAGGTGTTGTCGATGTTGGCCAGCTTGTCGGTCAGGGTTTTCACCTGCTGTTCCAGCTCGGGCACGCGGGTGCGCAGGCTTGGCGTCTGGCTGAGCTGATCGAGCGGGATCCAGGTGGTGCGGCCTTTCGGATCGCGGATCTGGCCGTAGTTGGTGCTGTCGTTGACGCTCAGCAGGGTCACTTCTTCACCGGCGTTGAGAGTGCCGACAATACGGTACTGATTACCTGGGCCGCTATGGACGTAAGTGCTTAACTCATCGGAGATATAGCGTTTATCTTCGGCATGTGCGGCCCAAGTGATGCTGAAGCTCAGCGCGGCAAGGCAAATCAGGCGTAATTTCTGCATTAGTTCATCGTTTCTGGGTGAATTTATGGAACGATAGTAGAGGGTTCAGTCTGACGACGCAACGCCAAAACCGGAATGAGAACTATCTTACTGTGGCTGATTCTGTGAGTTGCGCAGTGTTTTATAACGTAACAGGTTTTTTCTACAGTTAGCAGGGTTAAGGCGCCGGGAATCGCGGTAAGATAACGGCAACTGTGCGTCAGTGGGCAGCATACGGCGGGCCGAACGCGCCGCGCTGAAACCGACGTGAATGCATAACTTATTGGTGTTAAAGAATTATGACCGTTGAAATTGAACTGAAATTCATCGCCGCGCCGCAAGCGGTGGCCGCTCTGCCACACTGGCTCGCCGCCTGGCCGCATCAGCATTCCGCGCCGCAAAAACTGACCAACATTTACTTCGAAACGGCCGACAACTTCCTGCGCCGTCACGACATGGGGCTGCGCATTCGCGGTTTCGACGATCGCTATGAGATGACCATCAAAACCGCCGGTAAAGTGGTGGGCGGCCTGCACCAGCGCCCGGAATACAATGTCGCTATCGCCGAGCCGCAGCTGGCGCTGGCGCAGTTTCCTGCCGACATTTGGCCGCAGGATTGCGATATCGCAGCGTTGCAGCAGGCGTTGCAAC
Organism: Serratia sp. SM04; assembly: GCF_040280225.1. Classification (NCBI taxonomy): domain Bacteria; kingdom Pseudomonadati; phylum Pseudomonadota; class Gammaproteobacteria; order Enterobacterales; family Yersiniaceae; genus Serratia; species Serratia sp. SM04. The sequence goes on from NZ_JBEOQT010000001.1 coordinate 244,430, forward strand.
CGCTGTTCCGTACCGATTTCGTGCGTGAGAAGTGGGTGGTTACTTACGGCCAAAGCGAGATAGAGATTGGCCTGGATCAGGGCGAGGTGCGCGCCGGTGATCTCAGCGAAGCCTTGAGCGAGATCGAGCTGGAGCTGCTGAAAGGCAATACCGCCGATCTGCTGGCGTTGGCCGGTGAGCTGGCGGCGCACGACGGGCTGCGCCAGGGCAGTCTGAGCAAGGCGGCGCGCGGTTACCACCTGGCGCAGGGCAATCCGCCGCGCGAGGTGCGCCCGCTGCAGGTGCTGAAGCCGGCGGCGAAGGCGACCGTCGAACAGGGGATGATCGCCGCCTTCGAACTAGCGCTCAGCCACTGGCAGTACCATGAAGAGCTGTGGCTGCGCGGCGACGCGCAGGCGCGCGCCTCGGTGGTTGAGGCGGTCGGCACGATCCGCCAGGCGCTGGTGATCTTCGGCGGCCTGGTGCCGCGCAAGGCCAGCGCCGATCTGCGCGCCCGCCTGACCGAGCTCGAGCCGCTGTTGGCGGACAAAGCCGCGCAACCAGAGAGCCTGTGCTACAGCGCGGCCTACCTGCAATGTAAGTTGGCGCTCACATCATGGCAGGTGAGCGGCGCCTGGCGGCCGTTTATTGACGCCAAAGGGCAGGCCAAGCTGGACGGTTCTTTCAAACGCTTCAGCGACATCATGCTGGGGCGCAGCGGCGCGGAGCTGAAAGAGGCCTTTAGCCGTACGCTGAACGAAGATGAATATCAGGAACAATTGCCGCGCCTGACGCGTCAGATTTCGGCGCTGGTCCTGCTGTCGGGCGCCTACCCCGACGAGCAGACCGGCCCTTATATCGAGGCCTGGCGCGAACTGCAGGCGGCGCTGAGCGAGCGCCGCCAGGGCTGGTATGAAGCCAGCCGCAAACAGGCCTTATCGCATGCGCCATTCTGGTTAAACGGCGCGCTTCGTTAATCAAGCCGGCCCGCCAGCCGTGGGCCGCAGAACGGGTCATACACTATGTCGCCACTTTCAGCCGCGTTACAGGCTCAGGCACAGCAGGTTGTGCAGCGTTTTCAGGAAGTTCACGGCGCGGACAGCGCCTTTAGCGAGCAGGAGCAGTGGGTGCTGGCGTCGAGCGACTTCGTCAGCGACGCACTGCTCGCCCAGCCGGCCTGGCTGGCGACGCTGCGCGAACAGCCGCCGGCGCCCGGCGAGTGGCAGCACTATGCCGCCTGGCTGCAGGACGAGCTGGAAGAGGTGCGCGATGAGGCGCAGCTGATGCGCACGCTGCGTCTGTTTCGCCGTGAAACGCTGGTGCGCATCGCCTGGGCGCAGGCGCAGGGGTTGTGTTCGACCGAAGAAACGCTGCTGCAGCTGAGCGGATTGGCGGAAACGCTGATCGTCAGCGCGCGCGATTGGCTGTACCAAACCTGTTGCCGCGAGTGGGGCACGCCGTGCAACGCCGCCGGTGAACCGCAGCCGCTGCTGATCCTCGGCATGGGCAAGCTGGGCGGCGGCGAATTGAACTTCTCGTCGGACATCGATCTGATCTTCGCTTACCCTGAAAATGGTCAAACCCAGGGCGGGCGGCGCGAGCTGGACAATGCCCAGTTCTTCACCCGCCTGGGCCAGCGGCTGATCAAGGCGCTGGATCAGCAGACCATCGACGGCTTCGTCTATCGCGTCGACATGCGGCTGCGGCCGTTCGGCGACAGCGGCCCATTGGTGATGAGCTTCGCGGCGCTGGAAGACTACTATCAGGAGCAGGGGCGCGACTGGGAGCGCTATGCGATGGTGAAGGCGCGCCTGATGGGCGGGGCGGAAGACGCCTACAGCCAGGAGCTGCGCAAAACGCTGCGGCCGTTCGTGTTCCGTCGCTATATCGATTTCAGCGTCATCCAGTCTTTGCGCAACATGAAGGGCATGATCGCCCGTGAAGTGCGGCGGCGCGGCCTGAAGGACAACATCAAGCTGGGCGCAGGCGGCATTCGCGAAATCGAATTCATCACCCAGGTATTTCAGCTGATCCGCGGCGGCCGTGAGCCGGCGCTGCAGGGGCGTTCGCTGCTGCCGACGCTGCAGGCGGTGGGTGAGCTGGGGCTGCTGGAGGCCGAGCAGGTGCGGGCGCTGAGCGCCGCCTACCTGTTCCTGCGGCGGCTGGAGAATCTGCTGCAGGCGATCGGCGATCAGCAAACCCAGACGCTGCCGCAGGATGCGCTCGACCAGGCGCGGCTGGCCTACGGCATGGGGCTGGCGGATTGGCCGGCGCTGATGGCGACGCTGGAGGTGCACATGCAGGCGGTGCGGGCGGTGTTCGACGATCTGATCGGCGACGATAGCCCGGATATCGGCGAAGATCCCGACTACCAGCACTATCACAGCCTGTGGCAGGACGCGCTGGAGGAAAACGAGCTGGCGCCGCTGACGCCGCACCTGGACGAAGAGGGGCGCCGACAGATGCTGCGCACCATCGCCGATTTCCGCCATGACGTCGACAAGCGCACCATAGGCCCACGCGGCCGCGACGTGCTCGATCAACTGATGCCGCGCCTGCTGGCGGAAGTGTGCCCGCGCCAGGACGCGCCCACCGCGCTGGTGCGGCTGGCGCAGCTGCTGCTCAGCATCGTCACCCGCACCACTTACCTCGAACTGCTGGTTGAGTATCACGCGGCGCTCAGCCATCTGATCCGTCTGTGCGCCGCTTCGCCGATGGTTGCCAACCAACTGTCGCGCTACCCGTTGTTGCTGGACGAACTGCTGGATCCGGCCACGCTGTATCAGCCGGTGGCGCTGGACGCCTACCGCAGCGAGCTGCGCCAGTACCTGCTGCGGGTGCCGGAAGACGACGAAGAGCAAAAGCTGGAGGCGCTGCGCCAGTTCAAACAGGCGCAGCAGCTGCGCATCGCCGCAGCGGATATCGCCGGCGCGCTGCCGGTGATGAAAGTGAGCGACCACCTGACTTATCTGGCGGAGGCGATCATCGACGCGGTGGTGCAACAGGCCTGGAGCGACATGGTGGCGCGCTACGGCCAGCCGACCCATCTGCAGGAGCGCGAAGGGCGCGGCTTTGCGGTGATCGGCTACGGCAAGCTGGGCGGCTGGGAGCTGGGTTACAGTTCCGATCTCGATCTGGTGTTCCTGCTGGATTGCCCGCCGGAGGTGATGACCGACGGCGATCGCTGCATCGACGGCCGCCAGTTCTACCTGCGGCTGGCGCAGCGGGTGATGCATCTGTTCAGCACCCGCACTTCCTCCGGCATTCTGTATGAGGTGGACGCGCGTCTGCGGCCTTCCGGCGCCGCGGGGATGCTGGTCAGCACCGTCGAGGCGTTCGCCGATTACCAGCAAAACGAAGCCTGGACCTGGGAGCATCAGGCGCTGGTGCGCGCGCGCATCGTGCACGGCGACCCGGCGCTGCACCAGCAGTTCGACGCGATTCGGCGCGAAATCCTGTGCAAAACGCGTGATGCGGAGACCCTGAAGCGCGAAGTGCGCGAGATGCGCGAAAAGATGCGCAACCATCTCGGCAACAAGCAGCGCGATCTGTTTGATATCAAAACCGATGAGGGCGGCATTACCGACATCGAATTTATCGCCCAATATCTGGTCTTACGCTATGCGCCGGGTGAACCGCGGCTGACGCGTTGGTCAGACAACGTGCGCATCTTCGAGCTGATGGCCAATTACGACATCATGCCGGAAGAGGAGGCGCGCGCGCTGACCCAGGCCTATGTCACCATGCGCGACGAGATCCACCATCTGGCGCTGCAGGAGCATTCCGGTAAGGTCGGCAGCGAGCTGTTCACCGCCGAGCGCGAGCAGGTGCGCGCCAGCTGGGCCAAATGGCTGGATTAATACCTTTTTGCGGGTATTCCGGCGGTCTGTGGTAATATCTGCGCCACTAAAATTTTGTTCTTTTTTGGAGTTATCGGATGAAAGTTACGCTGCCTGATTTTCGCCGCGCCGGTGTGCTGGTGGTCGGTGACGTCATGTTGGATCGCTATTGGTATGGGCCGACCAGCCGCATTTCACCGGAAGCCCCGGTGCCGGTGGTCAAGGTCGACACCATCGAAGAGCGTCCCGGCGGCGCGGCTAACGTGGCCATGAACATCGCTTCGCTGGGCGCCAATTCCCGCCTGGTGGGCCTGACCGGCATCGACGATGCGGCGCGGGCGCTGAGCGCCAAGCTGAATGAAGTCAACGTGCGCTGCGACTTCGTCTCGGTGCCGACCCATCCGACCATCACCAAGCTGCGCGTGTTGTCGCGCAACCAGCAGCTGATCCGTCTCGACTTCGAAGAAGGCTTCTCCAACGTCGATCCGCAGCCGATGCTGGAGCGCATTCAGCAGGCGCTGCCGCAGATCGGCGCGCTGGTGCTGTCCGATTATGCCAAGGGCGCGCTCAGCCAGGTGCAGGGCATGATCCAACTGGCGCGCGCCGCCAAGGTGCCGGTACTGATCGATCCGAAAGGCTCTGACTTCGAGCGCTATCGCGGCGCGACGCTGCTGACGCCGAACCTGTCCGAGTTCGAAGCGGTAGTGGGCCACTGTAAGGATGAGGCGGAACTGGTGGCGCGCGGCATGAAGCTGGTGGCGGATTTCGAGCTGTCGGCGCTGTTGGTCACCCGTTCCGAACACGGCATGACGCTGCTGCAGCCAGGCGTTGAGCCGCTGCACCTGCCGACCCAGGCGCAGGAAGTGTTCGATGTGACCGGCGCGGGCGACACCGTGATCGGCGTGCTTGCCGCCTCGCTGGCCGCCGGTAACTCGCTGGAAGAGTCCTGCTTCCTGGCCAACGCCGCCGCCGGCGTGGTGGTGGGCAAGCTTGGCACCTCCACCGTGTCGCCAATCGAGCTGGAAAACGCGGTGCGCGGCCGGGCCGAAACCGGCTTTGGCGTGATGACCGAAGCGCAGTTGAAAACCGCTGTTGCTCAGGCGCGTCAGCGCGGCGAGAAAGTGGTGATGACCAACGGCATTTTCGACATTCTGCACGCCGGCCACGTCTCCTATCTGGCCAACGCCCGCAAGCTGGGCGACCGCCTGATCGTGGCGGTGAACAGCGACGCCTCGACCAAACGCCTGAAAGGGGAAAAACGCCCGGTCAACGCGCTGGAGAATCGCATGATCGTGCTGGGCGCGCTGGAAGCGGTGGATTGGGTGGTGCCGTTCGAAGAGGACACGCCGCAGCGCTTGATCGCCGACATTCTGCCGGATCTGCTGGTGAAAGGCGGCGATTACAAACCGGAAGAGATTGCTGGCAGTGCGGAAGTGTGGGCCAACGGCGGCGATGTCAAAGTGTTGAACTTTGAAGACGGGCTGTCGACCACCAACATCATCAAAGCGATCAAAGACGGGCGCGGCTAACGCCGGGCGACCGAAAGAACAGGGGCGCGCGGTTCAGGTGCGCGCCCTTGGCGGGAATTTATTCGTCTTCCTGCTTGGCTGCCGGTGCCGCGCTCAGCTTGCTTTCCAGCTCGGCCAGGCGCTGTTCCAACAGCGCCAGCTTCTCGCGGGTGCGCAACAGCACCTGAGTCTGCACGTCGAACTCTTCGCGGTTAACCAAATCCAGGCGGGTCAGCTGCGACTGCAGCACCTGACGGATTTTTTTCTCAACGTCTTCCCCGAATTCACGAACGCCTTTAGGCATGGACTCATGAACCTGGCGTGCGATTTGTTCGATTTTTTTCGGGTCAATCATGGCGTATCCCTTTCAGAGTTTAATTGCTGCCGCTTAGTGTAATGCGAGTTGCCCGCCGGATAAACACCATTAAGCGCATTCGCCGCGCGTGGCCGAATTGTGCTTTTGCCAATTGCCCTGTCTACCCATTAGCGTTATAGTCATCCTGCTTATTCTCAGGGCGGGGTGAAAGTCCCCACCGGCGGTAAATCACCTTCTACGGTGAAAGCCCGCGAGCGCTCAGCCAGCCTGTAAAGGCCGGTTAGAGGTCAGCAGATCCGGTGCAATTCCGGGGCCGACGGTTATAGTCCGGATGGGAGAGAGTAACGGTATCTGCCGGGCTTGCGCCCGCTTGCGTTATTTTTTTAGCTATTGCTAGCTACTCCTCAAGATCGCCCTGGTTCTGGTAATCCATAATTTTTAATGAGGTTTTTTACCATGAATCAGACGCTACTTTCAGACTTCGGCACGCCGACAGAACGCGTTGAACGCGCGATCGACGCACTGCGCAACGGGCGCGGCGTAATGGTGCTCGATGATGAAAACCGTGAAAACGAAGGTGACATGATCTTCGCCGCGGAAACCATGACCGTTGAGCAGATGGCGCTGACCATTCGCCACGGCAGCGGTATCGTGTGCCTGTGCATCACCGAAGAACGCCGTCAGCAGCTTGAGCTGCCGATGATGGTGACCAACAACTCCAGCCAATTCCAGACCGCCTTCACCGTGACCATCGAAGCGGCGCAGGGCGTGACCACCGGGGTTTCCGCTTCCGATCGCCTGACCACCATCCGTGCGGCGGTGGCAGACAGCGCCAAGCCGAGCGATCTGAACCGTCCGGGCCACGTGTTCCCGCTGCGCGCGCAGCCGGGCGGCGTGCTGAGCCGTCGCGGCCACACCGAAGCGACCATCGATCTGGTTTCCATGGCCGGTTTCAAACCTGCCGGCGTGCTGTGTGAACTGACCAACGACGATGGCAGCATGGCGCACGCGCCGGAAGTGATCGCCTTCGCCAAACAGCACGACATGGTGGTGCTGACCATCGAGGATCTGGTGGCCTACCGTCAGGCGCACGAGAAAAAGGCCAGCTGATAGCCGGTCGCTTTCAACGATAAAAAAAGCCGCGTAACGCGGCTTTTTTGTGGCTATCGTTCTGACAGGCGTTCGCCGATGCGGCTGGCGTAATTCATCACGTGGAAGGTGTAGTTCTCTTCCACCGTACCCTGGAACAGATGGGCCCAGGGGCCGATGGCGTAGATGCCGAGATCTTCCCCGCCGTGGGTCTCGCTTTTCAGCGGCACCAGCGCCGGCTGAATAAAGTCGGGCGCGGTGGCCTGTTCCATGGTCAATGTCGGGCGTTCGGTTAGCGGGATTGTGCCGCCGGGGCCATTGGCGAAGCCGACGGTGGTGTAAGGTTTCCCGTCGCTGCCCAGCCGCGGTTTGCCGTCGACGCCGACGGAAATGCCGAGGATAGGATTACCCCGCTTAGCATAGCCGGCGATGGTCAATGTGTGGCTGTGATCGCCGGTCACGATCACCAGGGTTTCGTCCAGGTTGACCTTGTTGACGATGGTTTTCACCGCCTCGTTCAGGGCGACCGCGTCGCTCAGCGTACGGTAGGCGTTACCGTTGTGGCTACCGTGATCGATGCGTCCGCCCTCCACCAACAGCAGGTAGCCTTCGGGATTCCTGGCCAGAATATCGATGGCCTTGCCGGTCATTTCTGCCAGCGAAGGCTCTCCCGCCGCGTCTTGCCGCCGATCGTGCTCGAAGTTCATGTGCGACGGCTCGAACAGGGCCAGCAGATGATCGATCTTACCCGGTTCGATTTTGTCGAACTGCGCCTGATTCCAGACATATTGCCCACGCTCGCCATAGCGTTGTAGCCAGGCCTGCGTCAGATCGCGGCCATCCTTTCTGGCGCCTTTCTTGCCGGGGTATTCCGGATCGCTCACGCTATCGGGCAGGAAGTTGGCGCGCCCGCCGCCCATTGCCACGTTAAGGCCGTCGCCGTACTTCATTTCCACCAGCTGGCGCGCGATATCGCGGCAGCCTGCGGCCAGAGCCGCTGCCGGCATTTTGGCGTCGGATTCCCAATCGCGGTTGGCGATATGGGCATAGGTCGCGCCCGGCGTGGCGTGGGTGATGGTCGCGGTTGTCACGGCGCCGGTGGCCATGCCGAGCGTTGCAGCCATCTCCCACAGCGTGGTGACGGTCTTGGTTTGCTGATCCTCGCAATTGTTGAGGGTGGCCGTATGGTTGAGGCCCATCAGATCGTTGATGGTTTTGACGCCGGTGGTCATCGCCACCGCGCTGGGCGCGGAGTCGGTGATTTGGGCGTCGGCGGAGTAGGTTTTGGCCGCAGCCAGATAGGGGAAGGCCTCCCAGGCCAGCACGTTGGATTCGCCGTCCACGCCGCGCTGCTGCCCTTCAAAAATGCGGGCGGCGGTCACGGTGGAAAACCCCATGCCGTCGCCGACCACCAGAATGACGTTTTTGGCGCGGTTGGTGTTTGGCGTCTGTTTCAACCGCTGTTGCAGCTGAGCTTGCGCCTGAAGGAAGTAAGGATCTTCGCGCTGCGTCAGCTGCGCGTTGTCCGCCGCGCCGGCGGTGGCCGTCCAGCCGGTGAGCAAGGATATGGAAAGCGCCAGGCGGGTTGCCAGTGTGAGTCTGAACATGAATTCCTCCTTGGTGAGACGTAATTCCCATCGCGCGGCGGGGTTGCCTGCTACCCGTCGGCAGAGGAGGAGTGTATAGATCGTGTTAACAAAAAATACATAAATTATTCACAAATTAGATCTGTGTGGCAGTAATGTCATGGCATTCACTGATCTTATTAATCTATTGAAATATATTAATTTTTTATCTTTCTGTCTGCCGGCGCATTCCTCCGCTTTTAATTCAAATTTATTGAATATCTTCATCACGGTTATCCGGCTGTGTTGGCGCGGCAAAGCGCGTAATGTAGCGGCATAGCACAATTTGAACTAAGGATCTCCCTATGAACACCTCTCGTATGCCGGCACTGTTTCTTGGCCACGGTAGCCCGATGAACGTGCTGGAAGACAACCGCTACACCCGGGCATGGCGTGCGTTGGGTGAGTCATTGCCGCGCCCGAAGGCGATCGTGGCGGTTTCCGCGCATTGGTATACCCGCGGCACTGCGGTCACCGCGATGGAAAAACCCAAAACCATTCACGACTTCGGCGGGTTCCCGCAGGCGCTGTTTGATACTCGTTATCCGGCGCCGGGCTCTCCCGCGCTGGCTGCGCAGCTGCAGCAAGTGTTGGCGCCGGTGCCGGTGACGGCCGATCTCGGCGAGTGGGGGTTGGATCACGGAACCTGGGGCGTGTTGATCAAGATGTACCCCAATGCTGACATCCCGGTGGTGCAGCTCAGCGTCGACGGCACGCAGCCGGCGGCCTATCACTATGAGCTGGGGCGCAAACTGGCGGCGCTGCGCGATGAGGGGGTGATGATTGTCGCCAGCGGCAACGTGGTGCACAACCTGCGCATGGTGAAATGGCAGGGCGATACCAGCGCCTACCCGTGGGCGGAATCGTTCAATAACTTTGTCCGGGATAACCTGCGTTATCGGGGCGATAACCATCCGCTGGTGGATTTCATGCGCCATGAGGGGGCAGCGCTGTCGAATCCGACGCCGGAACACTATCTGCCGTTGCTGTACGTGCTTGGCGGCTGGGATGGCAAAGAGGCCATCAGCGTGCCGATCGACGGTATCGAAATGGGAGCGCTGAGCATGCTGTCGGTGCAGGTGGGCTAAAGAAAAAACGCCAGTCAGAGACTGGCGTTTTGGTCTCGGCGGGGCTATCAGCCGAGGATGGTGTGCGGATAGAAGCGCGACAGATCCTGCGTGATCAGTTCGCGATCTTCGCGCAGGCCGATGCCGCAAGGTTGATCGTTCACCAGCCAGCTGCCGATCAGCGTGTAGCTGTCTTCGAACTTCGGCAGCGGATGGAACTGCTGCACGATCATGCCCTCTTCGCCGTATGGCCCATCGACGCGCGCCACTTCCTGACCGTTTTCGACGATCTGAATGTTCGCGCCTTCGCGTGAGAACAGCGGCTTGGTGACGTAATGATCCATCGGCGGATGATCGTCTTGCGCGAAATAAGCCGGCAACAGATTCGGGTGGTTCGGGAACATTTTCCACAGCAGCGGCAGCAGCGCTTTGTTGGAGATGATGCTCTTCCAGGCCGGCTCCAGCCAGCGCACGCCGGCGTCTTCGAGCTTGGTGGAGAACATCTCGCGCAGCATGAATTCCCACGGGTAGAGCTTGAACAGGTTGCCGATCACCTGATCCTGCAGATCGGTAAACTGGCCTTTCTCGCCGAGGCCAATCTCTTCCATGAACAGGAACTCGGTCGGCAGACCGGCTTCCTGCGCGCAGTCCTGCAGATATTGCACCGTGCCGCGATCTTCTTCGCTGTCCTGGCAGCACGCCAGGTGCAACAGGCCGAAGCCGTGATGCGCTTTCAGTTCGGCGAAACGCTCGATCAGCTTCTCCTGCAGGCTGTTGTACTGATCCGATTCAGGATCCAACTTGCCGGCGTTGATCTGGTCTTCCAGCCACAGCCACTGGAAAAAGGCCGCCTCATACAGCGAGGTTGGCGTATCGGCGTTGTTCTCCAGCAGCTTCGGCGGGTTAACGCCGTCGTAGGCCAGATCGAGACGCGAATACAGCGACGGCTGATTGGTGCGCCACGAACTGCGCACGAACTCCCAGGTGTGTTTCGGGATGCAGAACTTGGCCATCAGCTCGTCGCTGCCGACCACTTTTTCCACCACCTGCAGACACATCTGGTGCAGCTCGGCGGTGGCGCTTTCGATCTCTTCAATCTGCGCCAGCGTGAACTGGTAATAGGCGTCTTCACACCAGTACGGCTCGCCGTACATGGTGTGGAAACGGAAACCGAACTCGGTCGCTTTTTCACGCCAGTCCGGGCGCTCGGTAATAGCAATACGTTTCATGCATCAACCGCCCATGCTGCGAGAGCCGGAGTTGGAGGTGGCGCTGCTGCGCTGCATGCTGGTCTGCTTGGCTACGGTCTCGCCGAAGCCGCCGCGGGTCACGGTGTTGGTGACCGCAGGCTTCGGCGCCATGGCGGTTTTCGGTACCGTCATGGTGCGGCCGCCGGCGGTGGCCGGGCCGTAGCTCTTGCCGCTGGCGTCGACAAACTTGCCGTTCGCCGGGCTGGCGGCGTTCTTGGAGGTGAACAGCGGCTGCTGCGCGAAGCCGGAACCGCCCATCAGGCGGCCCATCATGTAGCCCGCCATCAACGGCATCCAGAAGCTGCCGCTGCTTTGCGATTCCGCCGCCATGCCGGCCTGTGCCGGCGCCTGGGTGCACTGCGCTTCGCCGAATTCGGCGACGCAGTCTTCGCGGGTGGCGTATTTCGGCGCGGTTTTCGCCGCTTCTTGCAGGGCATTGTTGTAGGAGGTGGTGCACTGCTCGCTCATCGAAGGATTGGCGCGCGAACAGTCATCGGCATTCTGATACAGGGAGACCGTTTCATCGCTCTTCTCGCAGCCGGCCAGCATAAAGACGGCGCTGATCGCCAAAGCCACGGGCGCGACACGGTAACTGCGCCAGGATTTGCGGAACGTCTCTTGGTTGATGTTTTTTGTCCGTTTCATCGTTATCAATCCCATCATGCGGGCTGTTTTCGCCCTTTCCCAGTAGTGGCGCTAAGGATAGGGGAAACATGGTCAAAATTAAAGCTGAAACGCCCGCAGAATCGACTCTTTACGCAGTTATACGTTGGGGTGTGCGCCAGTTCGCTTTCGCGGCGAAAAAACGCGCGTTGGCGTTTCATCATGAAACGTTGTCGCTATGATGATGTTCCATAATGGAACAAAAATCGCGAGGCTCGCCAGGCGGGCGGCGGGCGCTCATAGTCGAAGCACAACAACAAGCCGGCGGCTAAGTCGGCGCGTCATCACCTGATATCTGAACGTTACCATCGCCAACTCCCTACAAGGATCCGGTTATGTTGAGAATCATCCAGTCACCAGGCAAATATATTCAGGGCGCCAATGCGCTGGCCGCCGTCGGCGAATACGCCAAATCCCTCGCCGATCATTACCTGGTGATCGCCGACGACTTCGTGATGCAGCTGGCGGGCGACACCCTAATGGGCAGCCTGCAGCAGCACGGCGTGAAACATCATGCGGCCCGCTTCAACGGCGAATGCTGCCGCAAGGAGATAGACCGGCTCGGCCATGAGCTGCAGGCTCACGGCTGCCGCGGCGTGATCGGCGTCGGCGGCGGCAAGACGCTCGACACCGCCAAGGCCGTGGCGCACTACCAACAGCTGCCGGTGGTGCTCATTCCCACCATCGCCTCCACCGATGCGCCGACCAGCGCGCTGTCGGTTCTCTACACCGAACAGGGCGAATTCGCCGAGTACCTGATTTACCCGCGCAACCCGGACATGGTGGTGATGGACAGCGCCATCATCGCCAAAGCGCCGGTGCGTCTGCTGGTGGCCGGCATGGGCGACGCGCTCTCCACCTATTTCGAGGCGCAGGCCTGCTTCGACGCCCAGGCCACCAGCATGGCCGGCGGCAAATCGACGCTGGCGGCGCTCAGCCTGGCGCGGCTGTGTTATGACACGCTGCTGGCGGAAGGGGTGAAAGCCAAACTGGCGGTCGAGGCCGGCGTGGTGACGGAAGCGGTGGAACGCATCATTGAGGCCAATACCTATCTGAGCGGCATCGGCTTCGAGAGCAGTGGGCTGGCGGCGGCGCACGCCATTCACAACGGTTTTACCGTGCTGGAGGAGTGCCACCACCTGTATCACGGCGAGAAAGTGGCGTTCGGCACCCTGGCGCAGCTGGTGCTGCAGAACAGCCCGATGGCGCAGATTGAAACCGTGCTGGCGTTTTGTCATGGCATCGGCCTGCCGATCTCGCTGGCGCAGATGGGCGTCACCGGCGATGCGGCGGCGAAGATCATGGCGGTGGCCGAAGCCAGCTGCGCCGCCGGCGAAACCATTCACAACATGCCGTTCAAGGTTACTCCCGCGGGCGTGCAGGCGGCGATCCTGACGGCGGATCGGCTGGGCGCCGCCTGGCTGCAGCATCATTGATATCGTTGGGGCGCGGTGCGCCGCGCCCCTGTTCTTACAGAGGAAACCATCGTGAAAAAACTGATTAATCAGGTCGAGTCGGTGTTGGAAGAGCAGTTGCAGGGGCTGGCGGAGGCCCATCCCGAGCTGCTGGTGCACGCGGATCCGGTGTTCGTGACCCGCGCCGATGCGCCGGTGGCGGGCAAGGTGGCGATCCTGTCCGGCGGCGGCAGCGGCCATGAGCCGATGCACTGCGGTTTCGTCGGCGAAGGGATGCTCGATGGCGCCTGTCCGGGCGAGATTTTCACCTCGCCGACGCCGGATAAAATGTACGAGTGCGGCCAGGCGATCGACGGCGGCGCCGGGGTGCTGATGCTGATCAAGAACTACACCGGCGACGTGCTCAACTTCGAAACCGCCACCGAGCTGCTGCACGACAGCGGCGTCGCGGTGGCGACGGTGCTGGTGGATGACGACGTGGCGGTCAAAGACAGCCTGTTTACCGCCGGGCGGCGCGGGGTGGCCAACACCGTGCTGATGGAGAAGCTGCTGGGCGCCGCCGCGGCGCGCGGCGACGATCTGGACAGCGTGGTGACGTTAGGGCATCGCATCAATAACCACGGGCACTCAATCGGCATCGCGCTGGGGGCATGCACCGTACCGGCCGCCGGCAAGCCGTCGTTCACCCTGGCGGAAAACGAAATGGAGTTCGGCGTCGGCATTCACGGCGAGCCGGGCATTGCGCGCCGCCCGTTCACCACGCTCAACGCGGCGGTGGACGACATGTTCCATACGCTGATCGACCACGGCCACTATCAGCGCACGATCCGCGTCTGGGATCGCCAGCAGGGCGAGTGGCGCGACGAGATGCAGACCAAACAGCCGCTGACGCGCGGCGATCGGGCGATCGCGCTGGTCAACAACCTGGGCGCCACGCCACTGTCGGAGCTATACGGCGTGTACCATCGGCTGGCGGAGCGCTGCGCCGAAGCGGGCATCATTATTGAACGCAACCTGGTGGGGTCTTATTGCACCTCGCTCGATATGCAGGGCGTGTCCATCACGCTGTTGAACGTGGACGACGAGCTGTTGTCCTTGTGGGATGCGCCGGTGAAAACGCCTGCGCTGCGTTGGGGTTGCTGAGGAGGAATCATGGCGTTGACCAAACAACAGGTTGTCGATTGGCTGATGCGTTGCGGCGAGGTGTTCAGCCGGGAGCGCGATTTTCTGACCCGGTTGGACACCGAGATCGGTGATGCCGACCACGGTTTGAACATGAATCGCGGTTTCAACAAGGTGGTGGAAAAGCTGCCGTCGGTGGCGGACAAGGATATCGGCTTTATCCTGAAAAACACCGGCATGACGCTGCTGTCGAGCGTGGGCGGCGCCAGCGGCCCGCTGTTCGGCACCTTCTTCATCCGCGCGGCGCAAGCGGCGAACGCCAAGCAAAGCCTGGATCTGGCGGAGCTGCATCAAATGATGCAAGAGGGGGTTGAAGGCGTGGTGATGCGCGGTAAGGCGGAGCCGGGCGACAAGACCATGTGCGACGTCTGGTGGCCGGTGGTGGAAAGCCTCGGACAGTCCGCGCAGCAGAACCTGAGCGTGGTGGAGGCGCTGCAGCGCGCCGCCGACAGCGCCGAGCGGGCAGTGGAGAGCACCATTACCATGCAGGCGCGCAAGGGGCGGGCCAGTTACCTGGGCGAGCGCAGCATCGGCCACCAGGATCCCGGCGCCACTTCGGTGATGTTGATGATGAAAACGCTGGCCGAGGTCGCCGGCAGCTAGCAGGAGGCGAGATGATTAATATCGTGGTGGTTTCGCACAGCGCGTTGCTGGCGCGCGGCGTTGAGCAACTGGCGCGGCAGATGATGCGCGGCGACGGCTGCAAACTGGCGCTGGCGGCGGGCGTGGATGACGAGCAGCACCCGATCGGCACGGACGCCGTCAAAGTGATGGAGGCGATCGAAGCGGTCGCCGACGGCGACGGCGTTCTGGTGCTGATGGATCTGGGCAGCGCGCTGCTCAGCGCCGAAACCGCGCTCGATCTGCTGGATCCGGACGTGGCTGTCAAAGTGCGGCTGTGTGCGGCGCCGCTGGTCGAAGGTACGCTGGCGGCGGTGGTGGCCGCCAACTCTGGTGCCGCGCTGGAGCAGGTGGTGGCGGAGGCGCAGGGCGCGCTGCAGGCCAAACAGGCGCAGCTGGGCGAAGGCTCGCCGGCCGCAAAAAGCGCGGCCTTGCCGCTGGCGCAGGGCAAAAGCGCAACCTGGACGGTGCAGAACCCGCACGGGCTGCACGCGCGCCCGGCGGCGCGGCTGGTCGAGACGCTGGCGCCGTTCAGGGCCGAGCTGGTGCTGGAAAAGCAGGGGCAGTGCGTCGATCCGCGCAGCCTCAATCAGTTGGCGCTGTTGCAGGTGCGCCACGGCGACACTATTCGCCTGATCGCCGACGGCGCGCAGGCGGACGAGGCGCTGGCGGCGTTCAACGCGCTGGCGGAACAGCATTTCGGCGAGACGGTCTCCGAGCGGCAGCAGCCTTCGCTGCATGGCATTCCGGTGGCGGAAAGCGTCACCAGCGGGCCGGTGTTCCAGGCCCACAGCTTCTGGCCACCAATCGTCGATCGACGAATCGGCGCGGACGAGGTGTTGGGCGAACAGCAACGCCTGCGTGAGGCGCTGCAGCGCACGCTGAGCGATCTGAACCGGCTGGCAGAGCGCACCGGCACGCTGATCGGCAAGCCGCAGGCGGCGATCTTCGGCGCCCACAGCATGCTGCTGGACGATCCGGATCTGCAGCAGGCGGCGTACACCCGCATCGCGCAGCAGTTGTGCAACGCCGAGCAGGCCTGGCGACAGGTGCTGGAGGCGATCGCCGAAGAGTACCGCGAGCTGGATGACGACTACATGCGGGCGCGCGAACTGGACGTGCGCGACATGCTGCGCCGCACGCTGTGCCATCTGCAGGGGCTGCCGTTACCGACGATTGCGCTGGCAGAGCCGTCGATACTGGTGATGGACGAACTGATGCCTTCGGAGGTGGTGATGCTCGACAGGCGGCTGGTGCTCGGCATC
This sequence comes from Serratia sp. SM04, assembly GCF_040280225.1. Lineage (NCBI taxonomy): Bacteria > Pseudomonadati > Pseudomonadota > Gammaproteobacteria > Enterobacterales > Yersiniaceae > Serratia > Serratia sp. SM04. The sequence goes on from NZ_JBEOQT010000001.1 coordinate 260,249, forward strand.
TGCCTGAGCGGCGGCAATGCCCTGTCACACAGCGCCATTCTGGCGAAGGCGATGGGCATGCCGATGGTGGTCGGCATGCAGGATTGCCTGAGCAAAACCCGCAGCGGGCAGAAGGCGATGCTGGACGCCGCGCGCGGGGTACTGCAGCTCAGCCACTAGGCGTTCAGGCGCGCAGCTTGAACTGGCGGATGTCGATCCCGTGCTGTTTGATCTTCCGCCACAGGGTGGTGCGGCCGATGCCCAGCAGCAGCGCCATTTCCGTCAGCTGGCCGCGGCTGACGGTCGCCGCGCGCAGGATCGCCTGGCGCTCCATGTCCGTCAGCGTCAGCAGCGGCGCGCCGGGCTGCGGATCGCTTTCCAGCAGCGACGGCTGGCCGAGCAGGTGCGCCGGCAGATCCGCCAATTGGATGTGGTGGCCGTGGCAGATCATTGCCGCGCGCTCCACCACCCCTTTCAGTTCCAAATCGTTGCCCGGCCACAGGTAGAGCGCCAGCTGGGCCATCACTTCGTCATCCACCCGAAAGCGACACTGAAAATGCTGCTCCAGCGTGCGCAGATGGTGTTTGACCAGCAGCGGAATATCGCTCAGCCGCTGGCGCAGCGGCGGGATCTGGATCTCGAACGCCTGCAGGCTGTAAAAAAGCTGGCGGCGGAAGCGGTTTTGCTGCACCAGCAGCGGCAGATCGGCGGCGCTGCCGGCGATGACTCGGACATCGACCGGGATCACCCGGCTGGAATTGAGGCGGATCACCACGCCGGTTTTCAGCACCTGCAGCAACGCCGACTGCATCTCCGCCGGCAGGTATTCGATCTGTTCGAGATACAGCGTGCCGCCGTTGGCCAATTCGAATTTGCTGAGTTGGCCCGCCTCTTCTTCGCTGGCGTCGCTGCCCAGCAGTTCACGCAGCCCCTGCGCCTGCGGCAACAGCTGGCAGTTGAGGGCGATATACGGCCCGGCGGCGCGTTCGCCGGCGTTGTGGATAGCCTGGCTGAGCCGCTCTTTGCCAACCCCTTCCTCCCCGCGCAGCAGGATTGGATGCTGGCCCTTGGCCGCCTGCTGCCCGTAACGGATCAGCCGCCGCATCTCCAGCGAGGCGGAGGGCATTTGCTCGAAGCTGTGGCTGACGCGCCCCAACTGGCTGCTGACATACTGGCGCAGCCGCTCGAGCGGGTGCAACAGGGCGATGAAACTGCAGCGATCGCCGTCGAAAATCGGCTTTAGCGTCAGCAGGGCGGCGATAAACTGCCGCTGGCTTTCGAAGGTGACTTCGACGTGTTGCAGCGGCTGCCGGTCGGCGATGGCGCGCTTGAGCAGGGCGGGCAGCGTCAGCAACTGCGCCAGCGGTTTGCCCTGGCTCTGCTGCTCGTCCAGCTTCAGCAGGGCGGCGGCGCGCTGGTTGATGTATTGCAGATAGCCGCGGTGATCCCAAGCCATCACGCCGTCGTCCACGCCGTCCAGCAGGCCGTAAAGCTGATTCAGATGGCGGTTGGATTCCGCCAGCAGGCCGTCGGCGTTCAGCGAGTTGCCGATTTCGCGGGCGATGGCCAGCGTCAGCGACAGATCGCCGGCGGCGCAGTCGGCCAACAGACAGCCCAGCGCGATCGAACCGCGCTGGCGGCCGCTGTTGTCGTAGACCGGCGTGGCGCAGAACGACCAGCCGTGCAGCGTCCGGCGCACGTGCTCCCCGCCGCTCACCCGCACCGGGTGGCCTTCCGTTGCCGCCAGCGCCGGGGCGTTGGTGCCGATCTGCCCTTCGGCCCAGTAAGCGCCGGGGGCGAACCCCAGTTGCTGTAAATGTTCCCAGGTTTGGGCGTCGCCGCAGCGCCACAGCATGCAGCCGCTCTCGTCGAGGATCATCAACAGACAACGACGTGGCTCCATGTACTCGCAGGCGTCTTCCAGCGCCGCCTGGCCGAGCGTCAGCAGATCGTTCTTACGGCGGCAAATCGATTCGAAGGTGGCGCCCTGAGCGCGGTGCGGTGCTTGCCAGACGTCGGGCTGCATCAGGCTGCGGCAGCGCAGCCAGGAGGCGTAAACCGCCTGTGCCGGGCGCAGCGGCGGCGGCAGTTCGCCGTCGTTAATCAGCCGTTGCCAGCGTGAATCGTTGTCCATCGAACCTCATCCAGACTGCGAAAACGAGAGTGACGATGATACCACCTGACGTGGCGGCGGCTGTGAGACGGCGGGCAGAAGTGGTGAAATCGAGGCAAAAAAACGGGGCGCGGCGCAGGCCGGACCCCGTGTTTATCAATGTGCGCGCATCAGTTGCGGAATGGGTTGCCGCTGTTGCGAGCCGGTTGGCTGGTGGTCACGGCCGGCGCGGATGCGCGAGTGGCCGCCGGTACCGGCGCTGCGGTTTGCTGCATCGGCGCATTGTCCTGATAGCCGTCTGCATAGGCGTCCTGCGCGCGATTCTGCGGCGCCACGGCGTCAGGTGCGGTCGACACCGGTTTGCCCAACGCGCCGTTCAACAGCAGCAAATCGTTCTGGTTCAGCGTGCCGAGCGCCGACTTGATGTTCAGCTGGTTGATCAGATAGGTATAACGCGCGTCGGACAGCTGACGTTTGGCGTTATACAGCGTGGTGGTGGCGTCCAGCACGTCGACGATGGTGCGGGTACCGACCTGATAACCGGCTTCCATCGCGTCCAGGGAGCTTTGCGCGGAGATCACCGCCTGTTTGTAGGCGTTGATGCTGCTGATCGAGGCGTTAACGTTGTTGAACGACGAACGCACGGTCTGCACCACGCTGCGGTGTGAGCTTTCCAACTGCTCGCTGGCGCCGACGAAGCCGTACTGCGCTTGTTTGACCTGCGAGTTGGTCGCGCCGCCGCTGTACAGCGGCAGGTTGAAGCTGATGCCGACCTTATTTTGGCCCGCATCGGAGTCGCTGTAGCGTGATGCATTCGCGCCGCCGGTGTTGGAGCCGTTGTATTTGGTATTGCTGATGCCGGTTGACGCGCTGACGTCAATCGTCGGCATATAGCCGGTTTGGGCTGCGCGGATTTGCTCGCGCGCCAGATCCTGGCTCAGACGGGCGGACAGCAGGCTCAGGTTGCGCGCTTCCGCTTCTTTCAGCAGGTTGTTCACCGCTTCCGGGCGCTGGGTACTGAAGCGATCGGTATTCAGCGAGGCCAGCTCCGGGTAGAAGGCCCCGGTCACCTGGCGCAGCGTTTCCAGCGCGTTATCCAGATCGTTGCGGGCGGAGACTTCCGCCGCCAGCACGGTGTCATAGTTCGAGCGGGCGTTCTGCACGTCGGTGATCGCCACCAGGCCCACGTTGAAGCGCTGGGTGGTTTGATCCAGCGTGCGGTATACCGCATCTTTCTGCGCCTGGGTATAGGACAGCGTGTCGATCGCCTTCAGCACGTTGAAGTAGGCGGTGGCGGTGTTGAGAATCAGCGACTGCTCAGCGGTCTGGAAGGTGACGTCGGAGATGCCGGCGGTCTTTTCCTGCAGCGTCAGCTGGCGCCATTTCGACATGTCGAAAATAGTTTGCGTCAGCGCCAACGAACCGCTGGTCACGTTGCTGTTAACGCCATTGCTGTCACGATAACCGTTGGTGTAATCGTAACCTGCGGTTAAACCGAGCTGCGGCAGCAACGGGCTGCGCGCTTCATTGATCTTTTCGAATGCGGCGTCGCGGTCAGCAGCACTTTTGCGCAGATCCGGGTTACTTTCCCTGGCCTGTTTGTAGACCTGCAGCAGGTTCTCTGCCTGGCTCATTGCACTGAAGCCGCCCAGGCTCAGTCCGATAAGAAGGGGGAGCAGTTTCTTCATTTGCATTCCTTGTTGTGCAGCAATATTGCTATGTTAGCGCTGACGATAGACGAAATAGTTGCCGATTCTAGCAGAGTCTGGGGTACGCATCAGGTGGCTGAATGTGCCATCTCACGTAACTTTTACCTTTCAGACCGCCCATTTACCTTGGCGTACTGCCCGGGTCGACTGCAGCTGATATTATGGCTGACAATCCGGATTGTTTCCCGCTATTACCTGCGAGCGCACAAACGTGCCGCATCCGGCGGCGGAAAACAGCCTAACATAAAGCCGCGGCGGAGAGTCCCGCTGTTTCTGTCATCAAAACCGATTATTTTATCGGCATACTCAAGCAGGAGAATTCGCGCATGAACCGTTCGCAGCCGTCGCCCGTTACTTTCGAGAAAAAAGATGTAGAAATTATTGCACGCGAGACGCTGTACCGTGGTTTTTTTTCACTCAATTTATACCGGTTTCGCCATCGGTTGTTCAATGGCGAAATGAGCCCTGAAATCACGCGTGAAATTTTCGAACGCGGCCATGCGGCGGTGCTGCTGCCCTACGATCCGGTGCGCGACGAGGTTGTGCTGATTGAACAACTGCGCATCGCCGCGGTTGATACCAGCCATTCGCCCTGGCTGCTGGAAATGGTGGCGGGTATGATCGAGACCGGCGAAAGCGTCGAGGACGTGTGCCGCCGCGAAGCGCAGGAGGAGGCCGGCGTGGTGGTCGGGCGCTGCAAGCCGGTGCTGAGCTACCTGGCCAGCCCCGGCGGCACCAGCGAACGTCTGTCGATCATGGTCGGCGAGGTGGACGCCGGTACCGCTGAGGGCATCCACGGCCTGGCGGAAGAACATGAAGATATCCGCGTCCACGTGGTCAGCCGTGAGCAGGCTTACCGCTGGGTTGAGGAGGGCGCGATCGATAACGCCGCATCAGTGATTGCATTGCAATGGCTGGCGTTGCACCATGAATCGTTGAGAAAAGAGTGGGCCAACTAATGAAACAGCGCTATACCCCTGATTTCCCCGAAATGATGAGATTGTGCGAAACCAACTTCGCGCAATTGCGCCGCTTGCTGCCGCGCAACGACGAAGCGGGCGAAACGGTGACTTATCAGGTGAACGGCGCCGGCTATCGTTTGACCATCGTTGAGTCCACGCGTTACACGTCGCTGGTGGAGATCGAGCAGATCTTTCCGGCGGTCAGCTACTGGAGCCTGCCCGCGATGACGGTGCGGCTGTACCATGACGCCATGGTTGCGGAAGTGTGTTCCAGTCAGCAGATCTATCGCTTTAAAGCGCGTTATGATTATCCTAATAAAAAGTTGCATCAACGCGACGAAAAGCATCAAATTAACCAGTTTCTTGCTGATTGGCTGCGCTACTGTTTGGCGCATGGAGCGATGGCGGTTCCGGTTTGTTAGACAGACTGAAATAACAAAGGACACCATTTGGAAAGCCTGTTTAAACTGCCCGTGGCGAGTGGGGCCGCGGTCAGGATTCTACAAATAACAGATACCCACCTTTTTGCCGGCGAACACGAGACGTTGCTCGGCATCAATACCTATCGCAGCTATCACGCGGTGCTGGACGCCATCCAGGCGCAGCGCCGCGACGTCGATTTGATCGTCGCCACGGGAGATTTGGCGCAGGATCATTCGCAAGAGGCCTACCGCCACTTCGCCGCCGGCATCGCGCAATTGCCGGCTCCCTGCGTGTGGCTGCCGGGCAACCATGATTTTCAACCGGCGATGGTCGACGCGTTGGCCGCCGCCGGCATCGCGCCTTCCAAACAGGTGCTGCTGGGCGACAGCTGGCAGGTGCTGATGCTGGACAGCCAGGTGTTCGGCGTGCCGCACGGCGAATTGAGCGAATACCAACTCGAGTGGATGGAGCGCTGCCTGCAGGCTCACCCCGAGCGCTATACGCTGTTGCTGCTGCACCATCATCCGCTGCCTTCCGGCTGCACCTGGCTCGATCAGCACAGCCTGCGCAACCCGCATATGCTGGGCGCGATCCTGCTGCGTTATCCGAAAGTGAATACCGTGGTGTGCGGGCACATTCACCAGGATCTGGATCTGGAATGGCAGGGCCGACGCCTGTTGGCGACGCCTTCCACCTGCGTGCAATTCAAGCCGCACTGCACGAACTTCACCATTGACGACGTCTCCCCCGGCTGGCGCTACCTCGATCTGCTGCCGGACGGCCGCGTCGAGACGCAGGTGTTCCGCCTGGAAAACGACGATTTCCGCCCCGATATGGACTCGGATGGATACTGATGCCTTCGACACTGCTCTACCTGCACGGTTTCAACAGTTCGCCGCAGTCGGCCAAGGCGGTGGCCTTCAAGGCCTGGCTGGCCGAGCACCATCCCGATATCGAAATGCTGGTGCCGCAACTGCCGGCCTTTCCGGCGGAGGCCGCCGAGATGCTGGAGAATATGGTGCTGGAGCGCGCCGGCCAAACGCTCGGGCTGGTCGGTTCATCGCTGGGCGGCTATTACGCCACCTGGCTGTCGCAGTGTTTTTCGCTGCCGGCGGTGGTGGTCAACCCGGCGGTCAAGCCGTTTGAGCTGCTGGTCGACTATCTCGGCGCCAACGAGAACCCCTACACCGGCCAGCAATATGTGTTAGAGTCTCGGCACGTTTACGATCTGAAAGTGATGCAGATCGATCCCTTGGAGTCGCCGGATTTAATCTGGCTGCTGCAGCAAACGGGCGATGAAATTCTCGATTACGGCCAGGCAGTGGCGTATTACACCGCGTGTCGGCAAACGGTGGAGTCGGGTGGAAACCACGCCTTCGTCGGTTTCGAGCACTACTTCCCCCAGATTGTGGATTTTTTAGGGCTAAACGCGGTCTGACGGACCGTTCCGGCACCTCCCTTTAACCACGAAAAAATAATCAACGATGACTCAATCCAGCTATAACGCTGATGCCATTGAAGTACTCAGCGGTCTAGAACCAGTGCGCCGTCGTCCCGGCATGTATACCGACACGACGCGCCCAAACCACCTCGGCCAAGAGGTGATCGATAACAGCGTCGACGAAGCGTTGGCCGGTCACGCCAAGCGCATCGACGTGATTTTGCACGCCGATCAGTCGCTGGAAGTGATCGACGACGGCCGCGGCATGCCGGTGGACATCCACCCGGAAGAGGGCGTGCCGGCGGTTGAGTTGATCCTGTGCCGGCTGCACGCCGGCGGTAAATTCTCGAATAAAAACTACCAGTTCTCCGGCGGCCTGCACGGCGTGGGGATCTCGGTGGTCAACGCCCTGTCGAAGCGGGTGGAAGTCAACGTGCGCCGCGATGGCAACGTCTACGGCATCGCCTTCGAAAACGGCGACAAGGTGCAAGATCTGACGGTGACCGGCACCTGCGGCAAACGCAACACCGGCACCAGCGTGCACTTCTGGCCGGACGAGCAGTTCTTCGACAGCCCGCGCTTCTCGGTATCGCGCCTGACTCACCTGCTGAAAGCCAAAGCGGTGCTGTGCCCTGGCGTCGAGATCTATTTTATCGACAAGGTGAACAACACCGAACAGCGCTGGTGCTATCAGGACGGCCTGACCGACTACCTGATGGAAGCGGTCAACGGCCTGATCACCCTGCCGGAAGCGCCGTTCGTCGGCAATTTCGCCGGGGACACCGAAGCGGTGGACTGGGCGCTGCTGTGGCTGCCGGAAGGCGGCGAGCTGCTGACCGAAAGCTACGTCAACCTGATCCCGACCATGCAGGGCGGCACCCACGTCAACGGCCTGCGTCAGGGGCTGCTGGACGCGATGCGCGAGTTCTGCGAATTCCGCAACATTCTGCCGCGCGGCGTGAAGCTGTCGGCGGAGGATATCTGGGATCGCTGTGCCTACGTGCTGTCGGTGAAGATGCAGGATCCGCAGTTCGCCGGGCAGACCAAAGAGCGTCTCTCCTCGCGCCAGTGCGCGGCCTTCGTTTCCGGCGTGGTGAAAGACGCCTTCAGCCTGTGGCTGAACCAGAACGTTCAGGCGGCGGAACAGCTGGCCGAGCTGGCGATCTCCAGCGCCCAGCGCCGCCTGCGCGCCGCCAAGAAAGTGGTGCGCAAAAAGCTGACCAGCGGGCCGGCGCTGCCGGGCAAGCTGGCGGACTGCACCTCGCAGGATCTGGCCATGACCGAACTGTTCCTGGTGGAAGGGGACTCGGCGGGCGGATCGGCCAAGCAGGCGCGCGATCGTGAATATCAGGCGATCATGCCGCTCAAGGGCAAGATCCTGAACACCTGGGAAGTGTCTTCGGACGAAGTGCTGGCCTCGCAGGAAGTGCACGACATTTCCGTGGCGATCGGCATCGATCCGGACAGCGAAGATCTCAGCCAGCTGCGCTACGGCAAAATCTGCATCCTGGCGGATGCGGACTCCGACGGCCTGCACATCGCCACGCTGCTGTGCGCGCTGTTCGTGCGCCACTTCCGCTCGCTGGTGAAAGGCGGCCACGTCTATGTCGCCATGCCGCCGCTGTACCGTATCGATCTCGGTAAAGAGGTGTTCTACGCGCTGGATGAAGAAGAGAAAGCCGGCGTGCTGGAACAGCTGAAGCGCAAGAAGGGCAAGCCGAACGTACAGCGCTTTAAAGGGCTGGGCGAGATGAACCCACTGCAGCTGCGCGAAACCACCCTCGATCCGAACACCCGCCGTCTGGTGCAACTGACGGTGGCAGAGGATGACGTCGATCAGACGCTGGCGGTGATGGACATGCTGTTGGCCAAGAAGCGTTCGGAAGATCGCCGCAACTGGCTGCAAGACAAGGGCGACATGGCCGAATTGGCGGTCTGAGCCTGACCCTGGCCCGGTGAAACGCCGGGCCTGCTTTCCCGCAGGGCGTTGCATGCGGCGCCCGTCAACCTGGGACGAACCGCGTGAAGATCACCCTCGAAGAGCTGCTGGCGTTCACTGCGGTGGTCGACAGTGGTTCGGTCACCGCCGCCGCCGATCGGCTCGGCCAAACCACCTCCGGCGTCAGCCGCGCACTCAGCCGCCTGGAAACGAAACTCGATGCTACGCTCTTGCGCCGCACCACGCGTCGCCTGAGCCTGACCGAAGAAGGGCAGAGCTTCCTGGCGCCTGCGCGCGAAATACTGCGTTCGGTGGATCAGGCCGAAGAACTGATGGCGCTGCGGCGCCAGCTGCCCGCCGGTCGGCTGCGGGTCAACGCCGCCGCCCCTTTCATGGCGCACGTGCTGGTGCCGATGGTGGCGGAGTTCCGCCGTCGTTATCCGCAGATTGAGCTGGAGTTGGACACCGACGATCGCAATATCGACCTGTTGGAGAAACGCGCCGATATCGCGATCCGCATCGGCGCGCTGCGTGACTCCACGCTGCATGCGCGCCTGCTGGGGCACAGCCGGTTGCGCATCCTCGCCAGCCCGGATTACCTGCAACGGCATGGCGAACCGCGCGGCGTGGAAGATCTGCACCGCCATTGCCTGTTGGGATTCACCTACCCGGAATCGCTGAACCAGTGGCCGCTGCGTTACCGGCAGGCGCGGCATTTCGCCATCGAACCGACGATCTCGGCCTCCAGCGGGGAGACGCTGCGTGAGTTGGCGCTGCGCGGAGCGGGCATTGTCCAGCTGGCGGACTTCATGACCCGCCGCGATCGGGAAGCGGGCCGGCTGGTACCGCTGCTGGTGCGGGAGACGCTGGACGTGCGCCAGCCGATCAACGCGGTGTATTACCACGACGCCCAGCTGGCAGCGCGCCTCACCTGTTTTCTCGACTACGTCAGCGCCCGCCTTGAGGGAGAGCCGCCAGAGGCCGCAGAGGGCCTCTGAAGGGATTACAGCGCGTTTTCCAGCACGTAGATCTCGGTGCCCAGCACGTAGTCCTTGATGGTCTCGCGGTGCTTGAGCATATGGTCGATCTGCAGGTGTTTTTCCAGATGCGCCTGGCTTTGCCATTTTTCCAGCATAAACACCGAGTCCGGCGACAGTTTCTGCCAGGGGGCCTGCGTGTGGCTGTCTACCATCGGCGTGTATTCGCCGCAGCCTTCTTCCGCCAGCACCAGCGGCACCAGTTTTTCAATGGCTTGTAACACGGTGGCGCGGTGGCCGGGTTTGACTTTGATTTCTGCGATTACGGTGATCATCATTACCTCGTTGGTTAAGCCCTTCGCTGCCAGTTAAGCAAAAATTCCCGCCAGATGCTCGCGATAACGTGCGATGTCCGTTTCGATATCCGGTTGTTTTATCACGTCATTGCAGATAAAGGTCGGCAAGGCTTCCATCCCCAGGAACTGATTGGCCTTGTGGAAGTGCAGGTAAACGCCGTCGACGCCGACGCCGTGGAAGAACTGGTTCGGATCGGTGAAGGCTTCGAGCGGGGCGTTCCAGGTCAGGCTCAGCAGGTATTTTGTGCCCTGAATCAGGCCGCCGGAGCCGTACTTCTTGCCGGCGTCGGAGCGGGTGCGGCCATCGCTGGCGTACAGGCTGCCGTGGCCGGCGGTGAACACTTCGTCGATGTATTTTTTCAGGATCCACGGCTCGCCCATCCACCAACCTGGCATCTGATAGATGACCGCGTCGGCCCACAGGTATTTCTGCACTTCGGCCTCAATGTCATAGCCGTCGTCGACCACCGTGACCTGCACCTCGTGCTGCAGATCGCGCAGGAAGCTTTCCGCCACGTCGCTCAGGGTTTGGTTGAGTTCGCCGTTGGAATGGCCGAATTGCTTTTTAGCGTTGATAATCAGGATATTGCTCATCTTTTGCGTCTCCCGTCAGAGTTAAGATAGATGCCGTTTTCCGCTGCGGTGCGCAAAAACAGCTTGCTGAACGAGAGTGTAATCGCTGACCAGGCAAGGAAAAACGTGACGACAGACACAACAGTGTTGATTCTTAATCAACAATCGCGATGGAATTTTGCCTAAACGTCCCGGCGGCAGCGCCTTCGGCCGACGATCCTTGCGCCAACTGTGACAGCCACCCCGCAGATGGGTTACTATCGCGGGCAGAATCGACAAGCGATGCCTTATTGTCGTCCAGGGATTGCCAAGCCACGGTCTGAGGATAATTGAGTAATGAGTGATCTGACTCATGATGGTGTAGAGCGTTTACCGCTGCACACATTCACTGAAAACGCCTATCTGAACTATTCCATGTACGTCATCATGGATCGGGCGTTGCCGTACATTGGCGACGGTTTGAAGCCGGTACAACGCCGCATCATCTACGCCATGTCTGAGCTGGGGCTGAACAACAGCGCCAAATTCAAGAAATCCGCCCGCACCGTGGGCGACGTGCTGGGTAAATACCACCCGCACGGCGACAGCGCGTGTTATGAAGCCATGGTGCTGATGGCGCAGCCGTTCTCGTATCGCTATCCGCTGGTGGACGGCCAGGGGAACTGGGGGGCGCCGGACGATCCCAAGTCGTTCGCGGCGATGCGTTATACCGAATCCCGCCTGTCCAAATACGCCGAAGTCTTGCTGGCCGAGCTGGGGCAAGGCACCGTCGACTGGATCCCGAACTTTGACGGCACGTTGCAAGAGCCGAAGATGTTGCCGGCGCGCCTGCCGAACATCCTGCTGAACGGCACCACCGGTATCGCCGTCGGCATGGCGACCGACATTCCGCCGCACAACGTGCGCGAAGTCGCCGCCGCTGCGGTGGCGCTGCTCGACAAGCCGGGCGCCTCGCTCGACGATCTGCTCGAATTCGTGCAGGGGCCGGACTTCCCGACCGAAGCCGAGATCATCACCCCGCGCGACGAAATCCGCAAAATTTACCAGAGCGGGCGCGGCTCTGTGCGCATGCGCGCCGTGTGGAAGAAAGAAGACGGCAGCGCGGTGATCACCGCCTTGCCGCACCAGGTGTCCGGCGCCAAGGTGCTGGAGCAGATCGCCAGCCAGATGCGCGCCAAGAAACTGCCGATGGTCGAAGATCTGCGCGATGAGTCCGACCACGAAAACCCGACGCGTCTGGTGATCGTGCCGCGCTCCAACCGTATCGATCTGGAACAGGTGATGAACCACCTGTTCGCCACCACCGATCTGGAACGCAGCTACCGCATCAACATGAACATGATCGGTCTGGATAACCGCCCGCAGGTCAAAGGGCTGGTGGAGATCCTCACCGAATGGCTGGCCTACCGTCGCGACACGGTGCGCCGCCGCCTGAACTACCGCCTCGAGAAAGTGCTGAAACGCCTGCATATCCTCGAAGGTTTGCTGGTGGCGTTCCTCAATATCGACGAGGTGATCCACATCATCCGCAGCGAGGATGAGCCGAAGCCGGTGCTGATGCAGCGTTTCGGCATCTCCGACACCCAGGCGGAAGCGATCCTCGAGCTGAAACTGCGTCACCTGGCCAAGCTGGAAGAGGTCAAGATCCGCGGTGAGCAGGATGAGTTGGCGAAAGAGCGCGATCAGCTGCAGGCGCTGCTGGCGTCCGAACGCAAGCTGAACACGCTGATCAAGAAAGAGATCCAGGCCGATGCGCAGACCTACGGCGACGATCGCCGTTCGCCGCTGACCGAGCGTGCGGAAGCCAAGGCGATGAGCGAGCACGACTTCGTGCCGTCCGAGCCGGTGACCATCGTGCTGTCGGAAATGGGCTGGGTGCGCAGCGCCAAGGGCCACGACATCGATCCGGCCGGCCTGAGCTACAAGGCCGGCGACAGCTTCCGCGGCGCGGCGCGCGGCAAGAGCAACCAGCCGGTGGTATTCATCGACTCCACCGGGCGCAGCTATGCGCTCGACCCGATGACGCTGCCTTCGGCGCGCGGGCAGGGCGAGCCGCTGACCGGCAAGCTGACGCCGCCGCCGGGCGCCACTATTGAGCAGGTGCTGATGGCGGCCGACGATCAGAAGCTGCTGATGGCGTCCGATGCCGGTTACGGCTTCGTTTGCACCTTCAACGATTTGGTGGCGCGCAACCGCGCCGGCAAGGTGATGATCACGCTGCCGGACAACGCCAGGGCGCTGCCGCCGATGGAAATCCACGGCGCAGACGACATGCTGCTGTCGATCACCGCCGCCGGGCGCATGCTGATGTTCCCGGTCGCCGATCTGCCGCAGCTGTCGAAGGGCAAAGGCAACAAGATCGTCTCCATTCCGGCAGCCCAGGCGGCGGCCGGTGACGACAAGCTGGCCTGGCTGTTCGTGCTGCCGCCGCAGGCGTCCGTCACGCTGCACGTCGGCAAACGCAAGCTGACGCTGCGGCCGGAGGATTTGCAGAAATTCCGCGCCGAGCGCGGGCGCAAGGGCACCCAGCTGCCGCGCGGCCTGCAGCGCATCGATCGCGTCGAAGTGGATGCGCCGATGCGGGCGTCGGGCGGCGACAGCGAAGAGTAAGCGTTGGCGCCAGCGTTAACGGGCGGTCGCAGCATGCTGTGGCCGCCTTATTATTTTTACTGGCGTTTATTTTCCAAATAGTTAACATTTCTGCGCATAAAATTATTGTGCGTATTGCCGGCTGGCGGGAAAATAGCGAGAAAGGCAGGCGACATCGGCGTGCTTATCGCCTGGCCGGCAAATAATGAGTAAAGGAATCTGCGCAGCGAAGTAAACTGCGTTGGCAGTGTGCTAATGAGGTTGTTATGTTATTGATTTTGCGTGCCGTTCTCGCCACTCTTTTCTGTATTCTGGTGTGTATTTTCGGTTCTGTTTATTGCTTGTTCAGCCCGCGCAATCCCCGCCATGTGGCGACCTTCGGCCACCTTTTCGGCCGCCTGTCGACGCTGTTCGGCATCAAGGTTGAAACCCGCGTGCCGGCCGATGCGGCCAACAACGGCAACTGCATCTATATCGCCAACCACCAAAATAACTACGACATGGTGACGGCCGCCAATATCGTGCAGCCGCGCACCGTGACCGTCGGTAAAAAAAGTCTGGTGTGGATCCCGTTTTTCGGCCCGCTGTATTGGCTGACCGGTAATCTGCTGATAGATCGTGATAATCGCGCCAAGGCGCACGGCACCATCGCCCAGGTGGCGGAGCAGTTCAAAAAGAAAGACATTTCGATCTGGATGTTCCCGGAAGGGACCCGCAGCCGCGGTCGCGGGCTGATGCCGTTTAAAACCGGCGCGTTCCACGCGGCCATCGCCGCCGGCGTGCCGATTGTGCCGATCTGCGTATCGACCACCAGCGGTAATATAAATCTTAATCGCTGGAATAACGGTCACGTGATCGTCGAGATGTTGGCGCCGGTGGATACCAGCAAATACGGCAAAGAAAACGTGCGCGAGCTGGCGGCGCATTGCCGCAAGCTGATGGAGGCGAAAATCGCCCAATTGGACGCCGAAGTCGCCCAGCGCAACGCCGCCAAAAAATAAGAGTCTACCGGCTTCAAAGAATACGTTTTTAATTGGCGTTCAGCGCCGTTAACGCCTGAGCGCCTGCTAATCTTGATTGGCGGGCGTTTGGGTTTTGCACACGGTTTAGTTATTGCTTTTCATGGAGAAAATATGTCACTCAGTCGACGTCAGTTTATACAGGCATCGGGCCTGGCGCTGTGCGCGAGCGCCGTGCCGCTGAGGGCAGAGGCGAGCGGAACGCAGACCCCATTACCCATTCCTCCACTGCTGGAGTCTCGCCGCGGTCAGCCGCTGTTCCTGACCCTGCAGCGCGCCCACTGGGCGTTTATGGATAACCGCAAGGCGGCGGTGTGGGGCATCAACGGCATGTATTTGGGGCCGACGGTGCGGGTTTACAGCGGTGACGACGTCAAACTGATCTACAGCAACCGCCTGCAGGAGCCGGTGGCGATGACCGTCAGCGGTCTGCAGGTGCCGGGCACGCTGATGGGCGGCGCGCCGCGCATGATGTCGCCCAACGTCGACTGGTCGCCGGTGCTGCCTATTCGTCAGGCGGCGGCCACCTGTTGGTACCATGCCAATACGCCGAACCGCATGGCGCCGCACGTTTACAACGGGCTGGCCGGGCTGTGGCTGGTGGAGGATGCCGTCAGCAAAGCGCTGCCGCTGCCCAACCACTACGGCGTCGACGATTTCCCACTGATCATTCAGGACAAGCGCTTCGATAACTTCGGCACGCCGCAATACGATGCGCCGTCGCAGGGCGGTTTCGTCGGCGATACGCTGTTGGTCAACGGCGTGCAAAATCCGTATGTAGAGGTGTCGCGCGGCTGGGTGCGTTTGCGCCTGCTCAACGCCTCCAACGCGCGCCGCTATACCCTGCAGCTCAGCGACGGGCGCCCATTCAACGTGATCGCCAGCGATCAGGGCTTCCTGCCCGCGCCGGTCGCGGTGCAGCAGCTGTCGCTGGCGCCGGGCGAACGCCGGGAAGTGCTGATCGACATGTCGAAGGGCGAGGAGGTGACCATCACCGCCGGTGAAGCGGCGGGCATCATGGATCGCCTGCGCGGCCTGTTCGAGCCGTCGAGCATTCTGGTGTCCACCCAGGTGCTGACGCTGCGCCCGACCGGCCTGCTGCCGCTGGTGACCGACAACCTGCCGATGCGCCTGCTGGCGGATCAGCTGTTGGACGGCAGCGCCAGCCGCACCCGCGATTTCCGCCTGGGCGACGGCGGCGTCGGCATCAACGGCGCGATTTGGGACATGAACCGCATCGACGTGCAGGCGCAGCAAGGCACCTGGGAACGCTGGAACATTCATGCGGATACGCCGCAGTCGTTCCATATTCAGGGCGTGCAGTTCCTGATCAAACGCGTCAACGGCGCGCAGCCGATGGCGGAAGATCGCGGCTGGAAGGACACCGTCTGGGTCGATGGCGACGTCGAGCTGCTGGTGTATTTCAACCAACCTACCTCCGAACACTTCCCGTTCCTGTATTACAGCCAGACGTTGGAGATGGCCGATCGCGGCACCGCCGGCCAGCTGATGGTGCAGCCGACGATGTAATCTGCGCTGCGGGCCGCTTACGGCGCCCGCAGCATCTCCAGAAAGGCCTCTACGACCGGCGTGACGCTGTCGGCGCGGTAAACCGCGTACAGATCCGCCGGCGGCGCCTGTTGCAGCGAGCAAAAGCGGACGCCGGGCCACGGAATGCGGCCGTAGCTGTCCGGCAGCAGCGTAATGCCGCAGCCCTCCGCCACCAGCGCCAGCAGGGTTTGCGGCTCGTTGACCTGATAAGCGACGTCCGGCAAAAATCCCTGCTGCAGGCACAGATTGTGCAGATACAGCCCCAGGCTGGCCTCGTGCGGCGGCAGCACGATGAAACTGTCGTTCTGCAGCGCCGCCAGCGGGATGCTTTCCTGCTGCGCCAGCGGATGATCGAGCGGCAGCACCACGGCGATGCTCTCGCTCGCCAAGCGTTGGCAGGTCAACCCCGGCAGCGTCTGTTGCTGCGCCTCTCGCCAGACCCCGATATCGATATGCCGCTTTTGCAGCGCGGCGATTTGCTGGCTGGGCGTCAGCTCGTTCAACGACCAGGTGACGCCGGCGTTTTGCTCGCTGAACCGCCGCAGCGCCGCGATCAGCCCGCCCCAGGCCGAGGTACCGACCATGCCGACCACCATGTGGCCGCCTTCGCCGCGCCCCATCTGTTGCACCTGATGCAGCGCGCTGTCGGCCTGATCCAGCAGCCGCTCGACGTTGCGCAGCAGCGTGCGGCCGGCCGGCGTCAGCGTCATGGAGCGGGTGGTGCGTTTGAACAGCACCACGCCGAGCTGGCTTTCCAGCTCCTTGATGTGCTTGCTGAGCGGCGGCTGTGACATATTCAGCCGCCGCGCCGCCTGGGTGAAGTTCATCTCTTCCGCCACCACGCGGAAATAGTGCAGCAGGCGGAAGTTAATCCGGCCGGGATCGGGCAGGGCATGGGGCTGATTCATCCGGGGTATCGCCTCCTTGTGACGCAGCTCAACTTATAGGTAAATGGAATAAATCGGCCGCCAAGAATGTATTGGTCTCGGCCGCGCCTCGCTCTCTACTATGGGGATTATTATCCCCCGCTGAAAGAGAGAATACGATGTTTAATCAAGAAGATGCTTTTACCTGCGCCGATGTCGTCCGCGCACGCCTGCCGGGTTTCCAGCCGAAAGCGGCCTTGATTCTCGGCTCCGGACTCGGCGCCCTGGCGGAGGTGATGACCGAAACCGTCACCATCGACTACGCGGAGCTGCCGGGCTTCCCGGTGAGCGGCGTCGCCGGCCATGCCGGGCAGCTGGTCGCCGGCAAGCTGGAAGGCGTGCCGGTATTGTGCATGAAAGGGCGCGGTCATTTCTATGAAGGGCGCGGCATGCAGGTGATGACCACCGCAGTGCGCACCTTCAAACTGCTGGGCTGTGAATTCCTGCTGGCGACCAACGCCGCCGGTTCGCTGCGCCGCTCGGTGGCGCCGGGCAGCCTGGTGGCCATCACCGATCACATCAACTTCATGCCGGAATCGCCGCTGGTCGGCGCCAACGACGAGCGCTTCGGGCCGCGCTTCTTCAGCCTGGCGAACGCCTACGATCGCGATCTGCGCGCCCGGCTGGCGGCGGTGGCCGAAAGCGCGGGCATTCCGCTGGCGGAAGGGGTATTCGCCGCCTACACCGGGCCGAATTTCGAAACGCCGGCGGAGATCCGCATGATGCAGACCCTGGGCTGCGACGTGGTGGGCATGTCGATCGTGCCGGAAGTCCTGACGGCGCGCCACTGCGGCCTCAAGGTGCTGGTGGTGTCCGCGATGACCAACTACGCCGAAGGGCTGTCGGATACGCCGCTCTCCCATGAACAAACGCTCAGCTGCGCGGCGCTGGCGGCGGACGATTTCATGCGCCTGATCCGCGAGCTGTTCAAAACGCTGTAACACCGCAGGCAAACCGGCGGCGGGCTGCAGGGGGCCCGCCGCACCAATCATCGTTGAAAGCATAATAACAAGGTGATGGCGATGGCGATAAAAGCACGATTGAAGGTCATGATTTTCCTGCAGTTCTTTATCTGGGGTGCCTGGTTGGTGACGCTGGGCTCCTACATGATCAACACGCTGCATTTCAGCGGCATGCAGGTGGGGATGGTTTACAGCGCCAAAGGCATCGCCGCGCTGATCATGCCGGGGCTGGCGGGCATCATCGCCGATCGGTGGATGAAGGCCAACTACCTGTATGCGCTTTGTCACCTGCTCGGGGCGCTGGCGCTGTACTGCGCGGCGCAGGTCGAGCAACCGATGCTGATGTTCTGGGTGATGCTGTTCAACGCCATGGTCTATATGCCGACCATCGCGCTCTCCAACGCCATTTCCTATTTTTGTCTCGAAAAGCACGGCTTTGACACGGTGAAGGACTTTCCGCCGGTGCGGGTGTACGGCACGGTGGGGTTCATTCTGGCGATGTGGCTGGTCGGCTTCAGCCGAATCGAGCTCAGCAATCTGCAGCTGTATCTGGCTTCTGCGGCGTCGCTGCTGCTGTCCGCTTATTCACTGACGCTGCCGCGCTGCCCGACCAACCGCGCGGCCGAGTCGAAGAGTTGGGTGAGCGTGCTGGGGCTGGATGCGCTGGTGCTGTTCCGCCAGCGGCGCATGGCGCTGTTTTTCCTGTTCGCCATGTTACTTGGCGCGGCGCTGCAGATAACCAATACCTTCGGCAACCCGTTCCTGCACGATCTGTCGCTCAACCCGCTGTATCAGGACAGCCTCAGCGTTCGGTATCCGGCGGTGCTGCTGTCGCTGTCGCAGATCTCCGAAGTGTTCTTTATCCTCACCATTCCCTTCTTCCTGCGCCGTTACGGCATCAAGCAGGTGATGCTGATCAGCATGGCGGCCTGGACGCTGCGCTTCCTGTTCCTGGCCTATGGCACGCCGGTCGGCTTTGGTTTCGTTCTGCTGCTGCTGTCGATGATCGTCTACGGCTGTGCGTTCGACTTCTTTAATATCTCCGGCGCCATCTTCGTCGAGAAAGAGGCCGATCGCCGCATCCGCTCCAGCGCGCAGGGGCTGTTCATGACTATGGTGAACGGTTTGGGCGCCTATCTGGGGGCGCTCGCCAGCGGCGAGGTGGTGGACTTCTTCAGCCATGACGGCGTGAAAGACTGGCAGAGCATCTGGCTGGTGTTTGCGCTGTATACGCTGGTGTTGGGGATCGTGTTCGCGTTGAGCTTCAACTACCGCCACCCGCCGCAGGAGAGTGCGGTAGCGGCGCAGTAAGACTGGGGGCGCCGCTGGCTGCGCCCTGAAACGTCAGGCCTGCGGGAAGCGCTGTTGCAACTGCTGCCGGTCCGGCGGATTGGCGGCGCCGAGGCTGGCCACCACGCAAGCGGCGACCCGGTTGGCCAGATCGACCGCCTGCGGCAGCGGCCAGCCGGCGGACAGGCCCGCCAGCAAACCGGCGCAGTGGGCATCGCCCGCGCCGATGGTGTCGACGACGTCTACCGGATAGGCGGGCACGTGCAGCGGCGGCGTGCGGCCGTCGCAGATCCACGCGCCGTAGCGATCCAGGCGGCAAATCAGCGTCAGGTTACGGGCGGCGGCATAGCGCTGCGCGGCCTCCACGGCGTCGCCGCCGCCGCACAGCGCGGCCACTTCGTCGCGGTTGAGCGTCAATAGGGTGTGGCTGTCGCTGAGCATGGCGAAGAAATCTTCGCTGAGCTGAGCGATGCGCGGGCCGGGATCGATCAGGCGCGGTTGGTCGAACGGCATGCGCGTCAGCCACTCGCGCAGCGCCTCGCCGCTTTCGCCCGCCAGCTCGTAGCCGCTGGCGTAGATCAGGGTGTGCTCCGTCAGCGGCAGCGTCGCCAGCTGCGCTTTATTCCATTGGCTTTCGCAGCCGGAAACCGTGATGAAGGTGCGTTCACCGTTTGGCTCCACCAGCGCCAGGCACCAGCCGTTGTCCATCTGGCCGTGGCGCAGCAGCACCTCCAGCCCCAGCTCGCCCATGGCGGCTTCGGCAGCCGCGCCCCATTCGCCGTTGCCAACCGGCATGCCGTTAATCACCGGCGTTTCCAGGCGCACCAGCGCGCGCGCCACGTTGAACGCGCAGCCGCCGATTTGCCGCGCCTGCGGCTGGGCTTCGATATCTTCGCCGCTGGTCGGCAGGCGCGGCAGCGTCATCACCAGATCGCCGACCGCGCCCCCAATCACCAGGACAGGTGTTACAGCTTCCCACTCACTCATTGATGTTCTCTGCGTTGGGTCAGGTACAGACCGTAAGCGATCAGACTCACCGCGAACGACACAAACAGCCCCAGGCTGGAATCGGCGAACAGGCCTTTGGCCAGCGGGCCGTCGATAAAACCGGTTTTGGTGACCAGCAGGCCGCACAGGGCGCCGAGGAACCAGCAGAACAGCGGGGCTTTGCGCACGCCGCGGTTCTGGCCATGCAGGCCGTACAAAGCGTTGCCATCATACCCGTGGCGGCGGCGCAGGCACAGGTAATCGAGCAGGAAAATCGCCTCCCAGGCCGCCAGGAAGACGCCGCAGAACACCAGGAAGGAGATGAACGGCCCCATGAAATCACCGGAGATGAACAGCACATACAGGGCGATGCCCAACACCACCACCGCGTCGATCGACACCGCCAGCCACTGCTTGACCTGCACGCCGATAGTCAGCAGGTTAAGGCTGGCGGAATACAGGCTGAGCACCGCGATGGTGACGATGCCGGCGGTGGCGGCCAGCAGATAAGGAATGGCCATCCAGGCGGGCAGCACCGAGCCTATCAGTGCGATGGGGTTGGCGGCGCTGGCCAGATCGGGCAGCTGCACGGAAAGCAGGATGCCGGCCAGCATCAGCAGCATCAGCGGCAAACAGGCGCCGCCCATTACCGCGGCGAAAATGCTTTTGCTCGACGAGCTCGGGCTTTGATAGCGGCTGTAATCGGCGCCGGCGATCGCCCAACTGATGCCGGTACCGGCGGCAATCACCGATACCGCCGGCAGGAAGCCGGTCAACCAGCTGCCGGAAGGCAGCGCCAGCACCTGGCTCCACTCGGTGTTGAACAGGATATAGAGCACCACGATCAGCGTCATGGTGCCGAAGATGCGGCTGAACCAGCTTTGCATCCAGACCACGGTATTTTGCCCCAGCAGGCTGACGATGACAGTGAGCCCGCCGAACAGCAGCAGGCTGAGCGCGGTCAGCAGGTGGCTGCTACCCAACCCGAAGGCCTCGAACAGCGCCGCCAGCGTCAGGGTGCCGGTGATCACGTTGACCGCTTCCCAGCCCATCAGGTTGATCCAACTGAACAGGGTGGGCGCCACGTTGCCCTTCAGGCCGAAAATCACCCGCGAGAGCGTCAGCGTAGAGGTGCGCCCGCGCTTGCCGGCGAAGCTGGTGAGACCGACCAGCACGAAGCTGGCGACGCCGACCAGCGCGGCGAGTACCGATTGCAGGAAGGATAAGCCGAAGCCGACGATAATGGCGCCGTACACCACGCCGAGAATGCCGATATTGGCCGCCGACCAGATCCAAAACAGCTCGATGGGCTTGCCGGTCTGTTCCGCGTCCGGCACCCGATCGATACCGGTGCTTTCTACCTTCCATGCTTCATTGCGATTGATATCGGTCATAGCAAATGATCCCTGTAGCGCAGGGCCGCGAGGGCCGCCGCAGTTGACTGAAAATCGATTCCGTTGGCGCGGTTGACGCCGGCTATTCCGTTGTCGGTGAAGACGCCGATTCCGCGCAGTGTGTAGCGGCTGATACCGCCGGGTCTGTCAAAGTGAGGGCGGTATCCGCCTTATCGGGTGAGGCACGTCGGCCGCACGGCGCCAATGAGTGTAGTCAAAGAGTGGGTCTGCAGCGGGGTTTGGCGAAGCGGGAACGTTTCTATTTGCCGACATCGATCCGTTGCGCCCACCGCGAGGGGATCCTGTGATGTGGCTATGAGCAGTGAGCAAGCTATCCATTAGCTACGTTGCTTATTCTCGGCCGTTTGTGCTGACAGTATATCCCCGCTACCGGCCATCAAGGGTATCCTTTAGGGCTGGCAGCGGGTTTTTTATTGTTTTTAAAGTGGGTCCCTGGTGTTGGTGCGATTGATGTATCAACATCAATAAGCACAGATTACGCGCGATCTAGATCCAATGAAAGTCCATTAGGCAAAATTTGTGATGCCACTCTGAAAACATTAGCGATATTTTAGTTAAGGTGAGGGGCTTATCGCCGGATCGGCGATAGGATAAAAAACGAAATCCAGACAAATGGCATAGGTAAGAGGGCGGGCGAATGACGGATTTTATGGCCTGGCTGCGTGGCCATCTGGCGCAGGGGGCGGTAGCGCCGCGTTATATTCAGCTGGCGATGGCGATAGAAACCGCGATCAGGCAGCAGGTGCTGGCGGCGGAGGCGTTTTTGCCGCCCGAACGGCAGATGGCGGAAGGCCTGGCGCTGTCGCGCGTCACCGTCAGCAAGGCGATGAAACTGCTGGAGGAGAAGGGGCTGATTTTGCGACAGCAGGGCGTTGGCACCCGCGTGGCGATGCACATTGGCTATTCCCTCGATAAGGACAGCGGTTTCACCGCTCAGGCGCTGCGTCACGGCAGCAGCGTCAGCAATCGATGGCTGCTGCGCACCCGGGTCGGCGCGCCGGCCAAGGCCGCAGCGGCGCTGGGGCTGACGGAAGGGGATGAGGTGGTCAAACTGCGGCGTTTGCGCTTGCTGAACGGCAGCCCGGTCTCGCTGGAAACCACCTATATTCCGCCGCGCTTCCTGCCCGAACCGGGGCAGCTGGAACATTCGCTGTATGCGTTATGGCAATCGCGCGGCATCGTGCCCGAAGATAAACACTTTCTGCTGAAGGCGGTATCCTGCAGCGACGAGGTCGCCGAGCTGCTCAACGTGCCGTGCGGTGCGCCGTTGTTGCACATCACCCAGACCAGCCGCAATGCCCAGGGTGAGGCGCTGGAGTTCAGCGATATCTTGTGCCGCAGCGACGTTTATGAATTCGAAGTGAACGGTTAGCGAAATAACCATGCTCTTTTTGCAGCTAGTGCGTATAATCGCCGCCCGGCGATTAATTAACCTGTAAAAAGAGCAGCAGAATGAGCACCACCAGCCTGATCCAACCCGATCGTGAACTGTTTTCCTATAAGCCTTATTGGGCGGAATGTTTTGGCACCGCGCCGTTTTTACCGATGTCGCGAGCAGAGATGGATCAACTGGGCTGGGACAGCTGCGATGTGATCATCATCAGCGGCGACGCCTATGTCGATCACCCGAGCTTTGGCATGGCGATCATCGGCCGCATGCTGGAAGCGCAGGGCTTCCGCGTCGGCATCATCGCGCAGCCGGACTGGAGCAACAAAGAAGACTTCATGCGGTTGGGGAAACCGAACCTGTTCTTCGGCATCACCGCCGGCAACATGGACTCGATGATCAACCGCTATACCGCCGATCGCAAACTGCGCCACGACGATGCCTACACCGCCGGCAACGTCGGCGGCAAACGCCCGGATCGCGCCACCCTGGTCTACAGCCAGCGCTGTAAAGAAGCCTACAAAGACGTGCCGATCGTGCTGGGCGGCATCGAAGCCAGCCTGCGCCGCATCGCCCACTACGATTACTGGTCGGATACCGTGCGCCGCTCGGTGCTGGTGGATTCCAAGGCCGACATGCTGATCTACGGCAACGGTGAACGCCCGCTGGTGGAAGTGGCGCATCGCCTGGCCGCCGGTGAGAAGATTGGCGACATCCACGATATTCGCAATACCGCCGTAATGCGCAAAGAAGCGCTGCCGGGCTGGAGCGGCGTGGATTCCACCCGCCTCGACAAGCCGGGCCGCATCGAACCTATCCCGAACCCGTACGGCGACGATCTGCCGTGCGCCGACGGCGCCAAGCCGAAAGAGCCGGAAGCCAAGCCTGTCACCGTGCGCGCCGCCAAGCCGAAGCCGTGGGAGAAGACCTATGTGCTGCTGCCGTCCTTCGAGAAAGTGAAGGGCGACAAGGTGCTGTATGCGCACACCTCGCGCATTCTGCACCATGAAACCAACCCGGGCTGCGCCCGTGCGCTGATGCAGAAACACGGCGACCGCTACGTGTGGATCAACCCGCCGGCGATCCCGCTGACTACGCTGGAGATGGACAGCGTCTTCGCGCTGCCTTATCAGCGCGTGCCGCACCCGTCCTACGGCCAGGATCGCATTCCGGCCTATGACATGATCCGTTTCTCGGTGAATATCATGCGCGGCTGCTACGGCGGCTGCTCGTTCTGTTCGATCACCGAGCATGAAGGGCGCATCATCCAGAGCCGTTCGGAAGATTCGATCGTTCGCGAAATCGAAGAGATCCGCGACAAGGTGCCGGGCTTTACCGGCGTGATCTCCGATCTCGGCGGCCCGACCGCCAACATGTATATGCTGCGCTGCACCAACCCGCGCGCCGAGCAGACCTGCCGCCGCGCCTCGTGCGTGTATCCGGAGATCTGCACCTACATGGACACCAACCACGAGCCGACCATCAAGCTGTATCGCCGCGCGCGTTCGCTGGAGGGCATCAAGAAGATCCTGATCGCCTCCGGGGTTCGTTACGATCTGGCGGTGGAAGATCCGCGTTATATCAAGGAGCTGGCGACCCACCACGTCGGCGGCTACCTGAAGATCGCGCCGGAGCACACCGAAGAAGGGCCGCTGTCGAAGATGATGAAGCCGGGCATGGGCAGCTACGATCGCTTCAAGCAGCTGTTTGATCACTATTCGAAGCAGGCGGGCAAAGAGCAGTACCTGATCCCGTACTTCATCTCGTCGCATCCGGGCACCCGCGATGAAGACATGGTGAACCTGGCGCTGTGGCTGAAGAAGAACCGTTTCCGCCTTGATCAGGTGCAGAACTTCTATCCTTCGCCGATGGCCAACTCCACCACCATGTATTACAGCGGCAAAAACCCGCTGAGCAAGGTGGGGTACAAGAGCGAAGACGTGGTGGTGCCGCGCGGCGATCGCCAGCGCCGCCTGCACAAGGCGCTGCTGCGTTACCACGATCCGGCCAACTGGGCGCTGATCCGCGCCGCGCTGGAAGAGATGGGGCTAAAGCACCTGATCGGCAGCCGCCGCGAGTGTCTGGTGCCGGCGCCGAGCATCGACGAGCAGCGCGAAGCGAAACGCCTGCAGCGCCATACCCGGCCGGCGCTGACCAAACATACCGATATCAATCGGCAGCGCACGCCGTCCAACCGGCCGCCGCGCAAACCGATTCGCAAAGCCAAGCCGTAACGGCCACGCCGCGGGCGCAAACAAAAAGGAGAACCCTCGGGTTCTCCTTTTTACTTTTACTCATCACAGCCGATCGTAGGCGGCTTCCACTTTCATCAAATGGCGCGGCGCCTGCGGAGCGGGATGGTATTTGCGCACGTGCCAGTTAAAGGCTTCCGGCGACAGGTTGTTGATCATCGCGATGGCCTGCTGGCGGTTGCTGGAGAAGGTGCGCAGCAGCGCGCCGGTGCCGTTGACGTAGGCGATGATGGTGGCGTAGCGCAGCGTAACGGGATTGGCGATCCCTTTAAGCTGTTGTTTTTGCAAGGTGGCCAGATAGGCGGCGCCGAGATCGATATTGGTGTCGGGATCCAGCAGATCGTCATCGTCCGGGCAACCGCGTTTGCCTTTGTAACGATAGGCGTCGCAGCCGGCGGTATCGGCTTTCAGCTGCATCAGGCCGATCGCATTGGATCTGCTCACTGCGGCGGGGTTGAAACCGGACTCCACCTGGATCATGGCGGTGATCAGCTTGGCGTCTACGCCGTATTCGCTGGCGGCGTCTTTAATGGCGCTGTCGAAGGCGTGGCGATCGTAGCTGACGCGCTGTTTCTTGCCGGCGCAACCCGCCAGCACCAGCATGATGCAAAGCATGCCCAGCCGTGACCCGTGTGAGAAAGAGAATTTCATGGTGCTCCGTGCTTGTCTGTTTTTTAACGGTATTAACCGGCGGGCGGAGCCTCCGGCGTCGTCATCATAACGTCAGGCGGCGCAAGGGAGCAATGTGCGGAAAGGAAAAGCCCCCTCCGGCGGGAGAGGGCTTGGGGAGGAATTACAGGGTATCCGGATCCGGCCCGAGGCGGTTGCCGATGTCCAGCTTGGCGATCTCTCCCAGTTCGTCCTTATCGAGTTTGAAATCAAACACCTCGAAGTTTTCGCGGATGCGCGACGGCGTGACCGATTTCGGGATCACGATCAGGCCGCTGTCCAAGTGCCAGCGCACCACGATCTGCGCCGGGGTTTTCTCGTATTTTTCGGCCAGCGCCTTGATCAGCGGCTGGTCGAACACCCCTTCACCGCCCTGCGCCAGCGGGCTCCAGGATTCGGTGGCGATGTGGTGCGTGGCGTTCCAGGCACGCAGCTGGCGCTGTTGCAGCAGCGGATGCAGCTCTATCTGATTGACGACCGGCGCCACGTTGGTTTCATCCAGCAGGCGCTGCAGGTGCGGCGTATGGAAGTTGCATACGCCGATGCTTTTCACCAGGCCTTGATCGCGCAGTTTGATCAGTTCGCGCCAGGCGGAGACGTATTGATCCTGCTGCGGGCGCGGCCAGTGGATCAGGTACAGATCCACATAGTCCAGCTTGAGTTTTTCCAAACTGGTTTCCAGCGCCGCCAGCGGATCGCCCTGATCGTCGTTCCACAGCTTGGTGGTGATGAACAGGTCGCTGCGCGGCAGCGAGCTGGACTGCAGCGCGGCGCCGACGCCTTCCTCGTTCTTGTAGATCGCGGCGGTGTCGATGGAGCGGTAACCGATCTCCAGCGCTTTGCTCACCGCGCGGGTGGTCTCTTCAATACTCGCCTGCCAAACGCCGAGACCCAACTGCGGCATCAGATTACCATCGTGGAGTTTGATGATGGGTTGTTGCGTTGTCATGCGCATCTCCTTGTGTACGGATTGCGGCGCCTGCGGCACCGAAACGGCTATAGATAAATTCTAGTTGGCAAAGTGGGCGGTTGCCGGGTTTGCCAGCCTAATTTCAGCGGTGGCGGGAGGGCGATTTTCTCCCCGCTCTCCCTGCGAATGAGCGGTAAGACGGGTGGTGCGAAACGATCGGCGGCGCGCTGAGGCGCCTGACGGCGCCCGGTGATCGGCCGGGCGCCGGATGCGGCGAAAAATGGCTGACGGAGACTAAAGCCTAGCAAAAAATCGCCGTTTTGCGATTAACGCGCCGCTTCGTAAATGCGGCGGCTGACGTCCAGGGTAATGTCCTGATGCTCTCCCAGGGCGGTCATGCCGTGCTGATGCAGCTTGTCGAGCAGCGCCGGAATGCTGCTGCCGTCGAGCTGATAATCCGCCATGCGGGTCGGTACGCCCATCTGCTCGAAGAAGGCGCGAGTGGCGGCGATGGCGCCGTCGATGCGGCTGTCTTCGCTGCCTTCGCGCAGGCCCCAAACGCGGTCAGCGTACTGCAGCAGTTTTGCGCGCTTCTGCGTTTTCTTCTCGTGCAGCAGCGCCGGCAGCACGATGGCCAGCGTTTGCGCGTGGTCGAGATCGTGCATGGCGGTCAGCTCGTGGCCCAGCATGTGGGTTGCCCAGTCCTGCGGCACCCCGGCGCCGATCAGGCCGTTCAGCGCCATGGTGGCGCTCCACATCACGTTGGCGCGCACCGCATAGTTTTCCGGTTCGGCCAGCGCGCGCGGGCCGTCTTCCAGCAGGGTCAGCAGCAGGCCTTCGGCGAAGCGATCTTGCACCTTGGCGTCGACCGGGTAGGTCAGATACTGCTCCAGGGTGTGCACGAAGGCGTCGACCACGCCATTGGCGATCTGGCGCGGCGGCAGCGAATAGGTCACCACCGGATCCAGCACGGCGAAGCGCGGTTGCACCAGCGGCGAGAAGAAGTGCTGCTTGTCGCCGCTGCTTTTACGGGTGATCACCGCGCCGCTGTTGGATTCGGAACCGGTGGCCGGCAGCGTCAGTACGCAGCCCATCGGCACCGCGTCGGCGATGTGGCTGCCGACGGTCTGCAGGATATGCCAGGCGTCGCCGTTGGCGGTATAACGGGCGGCGGCGGCGATGAACTTGGTGCCGTCAACCACCGACCCGCCGCCGACCGCCAGCAGGAAATCGATGTTTTCCGCCTTCACCACCTCGACCGCTTTCATCAGCGTTTCGTAGGTTGGGTTCGGCTCGATGCCGGAGAACTCCCGCACGTTGCGGCCGGCCAGCGCGCTATACACCTGATCCAGCACGCCGTTTTTCTTCACGCTGCCGCCACCGTAGGTGATCAGGATGCGTGCGTCCGCCGGGATCTGGCCGGCCACTTCGGCAATTTGGTCCTTGCCGAACAGGATTTTGGTTGGGGTATGCAGAATGAAGTTTTGCATGGTTGATTTCTCTCTTGCTGTCAGGCGGGCGCCAACGCGGCGCAAAGGTTTCTGGCCCGTATTGTCAGCAACCTGCCGGCAGCGCACAATGCACATTCCTGTTTGGTTCTTGCCTATTTCTACAATCCTCTGTAGGAATAGCGAATTTTAAATTATGATTTATGCCGAATCGTTCTGACTGTAAGAGGGTGTTTCCGTGATTGAAATCGATGCGCAGCGCAGCCGCATGGCGCGCCAGGCGATGGCTATCGCCACCGGCAACGGCTACACGCCGTCGCCGGTGCCGCGGGTGAAGATCCTGTATGTCGATCGCCACTGCCCGCGCCAACCGGTGATGTACGAACCGGGGATCGTCATCATCTTTCAGGGGCACAAGGTCGGCTATTGCGGCAGTAAGGTGTTCCAGTACGATCCGCGCAACTACCTGCTGATGACGGTGCCGCTGCCGTTCGAATGCGAAACCTTCGCCAGCCCGGAACTGCCGCTGGTTGGATTGGCGGTCAATATCGATACCCAAATGCTGCAGGATTTGCTGATCGACATCGGCGACGACGACTACCTGATGCAACCGCGGGCGGAGAGCAACGGGGTGAACCTGGCCGAGTTGACGGAAGCGCTGCTGTGCGCCACCGAACGCCTGCTGGACGTGATGGCCAAGCCGCTCGACGCCCGGGTGCTGGGGCCGCAGATCGTGCGCGAGATCCTTTACTACGTGCTGCGCGGCACCTGCGGCGCGTCGCTGCAGGAGTTGGTCAATCGCCATACCCACTTCAGCCAGATCGCCAAGGCGCTGCGGCGCATCGAACATCAGTATGCCGACAACCTCAACGTCGAGCAGTTGGCCGGCGAGGTCAACATGAGCGTCTCGGCGTTCCACCACAATTTCAAAGCGGTGACCAACACCTCGCCGCTGCAGTACGTGAAGTCGTACCGGCTGCATAAGGCGCGCCTGCTGATGGTGCATGACGGCCTGAAGGCCAGCACCGCGGCGATCCGCGTCGGCTACGAGAGCGCGTCGCAGTTCAGCCGTGAATTCAAACGGCTGTTCGGCATGACGCCGAGCGATGAAGTCGCCCGGCTGCGCGAGGCCAACCCGCTGCTGCTGGAGGGCTGAGCCGCGTTTACGGGGGCAGTGCGATCTTGCCGGGCGCTGGTCGAGAAGGCGCTGTAGCGCGCCGGATTTAGGAAGAGGAAGCGCGCTTTTTGCGCCAGATCACCAGCATGGCGCCCAGCAGGCCGACGAACAGCAGCAGCAGCGGCAGCAGCATCAGGCCGGTCATCACCTGGCTTTCGTAGCGTTTTACCAGAGGGATTTGACTGAAAGCGTAGCCGAGGCCCACCAGCGCACAGACCCAGATCGCCGCGCTCAGCCAGTTGAACACCTGGAAGCGCGAGCTGTTGAGCCCGGAAATGCCGGCCATGGTCGGCAGCAGCGTGCGCACGAAGCCGAGGAAGCGGCCGATCAGCAGCGCCGTCAGCCCGTGGCGATTGAACAGGTTGTGCGCGCGCTGGTGGTACTGCGCCGGCAGCTGCAGCAGCCAGCTCTTCACCAGGCCGGTGTGGCCCAGCCAGCGGCCCTGGATATAGCTCAGCCAGCAGCCGAGGCCGGCGGCGGCGGTCAGAATCAGCAGGGTGGGGGCAAAGCCCATCACGCCTTTGGCGATCAGCGCGCCCGACAGCAGCAGCAGGCTGTCGCCGGGGAGGAAGGAGGCGGGCAGCAGTCCGTTTTCCAAAAACAGGGTGGTGAAAAGTACGGCGTAAACCACCCAAATTACGCTTGGATCGGCGAGGGCGATAAAGTCCTGCTGCCAAAGCGCATGAATAATCTCTCGTAATACATCCATTTTATGTCCTGTTGCATGCCGGTTGCGCCCGGGGTCACGTTCTCCAGGATGCGGCGGTTACCGTATCTGACAGTTACCCGATTAGTGTACCGCTAATAGCTTAAGCCGACATTAAACAAGGCGAAGAAAATTACCGGAATCCGTCTTGGCGCACGCCGTTGAGGCGATCGAAGCCGGCCGCCAGATCGGCGATCAGGTCTTCGACGTTCTCCAGGCCGATGTGCAGGCGCACCAGCGTGCCGGAGAAATCGACGCCGCCCGCCGGACGGATCGCTTCCAGCTCTTCCGGCTGATTGGCCAGGATCAGCGACTCGAAGCCGCCCCAGGAGTAGGCCATGCTGAAATGGCTGAAGTTGTCCAGGTAGGCGGCCAGCTGCGCATCATCCAGCCGCTCTTTCAGCACGAAGGAGAACAGCCCGTTGCAGCCGCTGAAGTCGCGGCGGTAGAACTCGTGGCCCTTGCAGCTGGGCAGGGCCGGGTGATTGACCGTCGCCACCTCCGGCCGTGCCGCCAGCCAGTTGGCGACTTCGATGCTGCTGCACTCGTGCTGCTTCAGGCGCACGCTCAGGGTGCGCAGGCCGCGGCTCGCCATGTAGGCGGTGTCGGCATCCACCATCTGCCCCATCAGGTAGGAGTACTCGCGCAACCGATCCCAACAGCGCGCGTTGGCGACGGCGGTGCCGAGCATGTAATCGGAATGGCCGATCAGGTATTTGGTGCCGGCCTGAATCGAAATGTCGATGTCGAAATCCAGCGCCTTGAACAGCACGCCCGCCGCCCAGGTGTTGTCGATCATGATCACCACCTCCGGCGCCACGGCGCGGATGGCCTGCACCATCGCCGGGATATCCTGCACTTCCAGGGTGATGGAGCCGGGGGATTCCAGGAACACCACGCGGGTATTGGGCTGGATCAGCGTGGCGATATCGGCGCCAATTAATGGATCGAAATAGGTGGTGCTGACGTTCATGCGGCCGAGGATATGGGTGCAGAAATCCTGGGTCGGTTCGTACGCCGAGCCGGTGACCAGCAGGTGATCGCCGGCGCCGACGAACGACAGGATCGCATTGGCTACCGCCGCCGCGCCGCAGGGGTACAGCACGCAGCCGGCGCCGCCCTCCAGCTCCACCATCGCATCCTGCAGCGCGAAGTGGGTCAGGGTGCCGCGTCGGCCGTAAAACAGCTCGCCGTGGGCGCGCTGCGCGGTGGCGTGTTTTTTGGCGGCGACGGAGTCGAAGACCAAAGAAGAGGCGCGTTGCGTGACGGGATTGACGGAGCCCTGGGTGTAGCGCTTGCCGCGGCCGGCGCCGATCAGCGTGGTTTCGATATGTTTTGACGTCATGGTACCTGGCTCACCTCTGGTTGCTCTGCACGTGCCCGTTTGCGATAGCCCTTACGTTATCATGAGTTAATATAGCCATCCAGACGTTTTAACTTCCAGATACAGAAACGGCTATAATTGGCTGCCGACTGCGCATTTCTCGCCTCATCCTTCTGCCGAGCGGCGAGAGAGAAGCCCATTCATCGGTCGAGATGCCGTTCGGCAGCGTGGCCTTGTTGCGCCGTTGTGGGGGAAAAGTAACGAAATAACCCCATAAAAGGGGCGTTTGGCGGTGAACGGACGTGGATTGGCGCTTTGCCGCGGGGTTGGCTAAAATTTTCTCGTTTATTTGGTAAATAATAATGAGAACTACTATCAATCCCCGGTTGGTTTGATATGATCGCACGCTGAATTATTCCTTAATTTTGATCGGTAATGGGTGGAGGCACAGCGTGAAAACGGCTGGCAAGAATTTAAATCAAGGATCGTTCGGCCAGGGCCGGGCGCAGTGGGGCAAGGCCTTTGGCCGCAGCCTGATGGCTTCAATGGTGTTGGTCGTGGGGCTGGCCGGCAGCGCGCAGGCGGCGCCGGCGGCCAATCCGGCCGTTACCGAAAGCGTTGCGCCGACCACCGCGCCTGCACCTGCAGCCGCCGCGCCGGAGAGCATCACGCCGGTGAACCCGGCGCCAACGATCCAGCCACCGGAAACCCGCGGCATGGATCTGTCCGTTTGGGGCATGTATCAGCACGCCGACGCGGTGGTGAAAGCGGTAATGATCGGCCTGGTGCTGGCCTCGATCGTGACCTGGACCATTCTGTTCTCCAAAGGCAGTGAATTGCTGCGCGCCAAACGCCGCCTGCGCCGCGAACAGCTGGCGCTGGCCGACGCGCGCTCGCTGGATGAAGCTTCCGAGCTGGCGCAAAACTTCGGCTCGCAGAGCGTCAGCGCTGTCTTGCTGAACGACGCGCAAAATGAGCTGGAGCTGTCCGCAGAGTCCAGCGACAACAACGGCATCAAAGAGCGTACCGGCTTCCGCCTCGAGCGCCGCGTGGCGGCCTACAGCCGCAACATGGGCCGCGGCAACGGTTTCCTGGCCACCATCGGCGCCATCTCGCCGTTCGTCGGCCTGTTCGGCACCGTGTGGGGCATCATGAACAGCTTCATCGGCATCGCCCATTCGCAGACCACCAACCTGGCGGTCGTGGCGCCGGGCATCGCGGAAGCGCTGCTGGCGACCGCGCTGGGCCTGGTCGCGGCGATCCCTGCCGTCGTTATCTACAACATCTTTGCCCGCGTCATCAGCGGCCATCGCGCCCAGGTAGGCGACGTGGCGGCGCAGGTCTTGCTGCTGCAGGGCCGCGATCTGGATCTGGCCGCGACGGCGGAAGCCAAGCGCTCACAGCACGCACACCAACTGCGGGCGGGGTGAGTCATGGCGATGCGCTTAAATGAAGATCTGGACGACAGCGGCGAACTGCATGAAATCAACGTGACGCCGTTTATCGACGTCATGTTGGTGCTGTTGATCATCTTTATGGTGGCCGCGCCGCTGGCAACGGTAGATATCCGCGTCGATCTGCCGGCTTCTTCCGCCAAACCGCAGCCGCGGCCGGAAAAACCGGTGTTCCTGTCGGTGAAGGCCGACAAGCAGCTCTACGTTGGCGATCAGCCGGTGAATGCCGATCAGCTGACTTCGGTGCTGGATCAACGCACTCAGGCCAACAAAGAAACCACCATCTTCTTCCAGGCGGACAAGAGCGTGGACTATGAAACGCTGATGAGCGTGATGGACACCCTGCGTAAAGCCGGCTACCTGAAAGTGGGGCTGGTGGGCATGGAAGGCGCCGCCAAGTAAGTAGCGGCAGCAAAACGATAAAGGGCGCTCAGGCGCCCTTTTTTATTGATTCAGAAATATCACTCCCCGGCCAACAACGCCCGCGAACCGGCATGGCGCCAGTGGATACGGCCCGGCAGATAAAGCGCGTTCTGTTCCAGCGGCCGCTCGTCGATGAGCGCGGTGACCTGGCTGAAGCTATGTTGCGCCAGCGCCCGGCAGTCCTGCGCCACCGTGTCTATCTTCAACGTCATGCAGTCGAACAGGTAGTGATCGTCGAAGCTGCACAGGTGGATGTCGCTTTCCATCAGCTGATGCTGAGTCAGATAACGCAATACCCCTTCCAACAGGCCGCAGGCGGCGGTGAACAGCGCTTTGGGCGGACGCCCCAGCTGCGCGCACAGCTGAGCGAACATCTCGTAACCCGAGCTGGGGTGATAGCTGCCGTTGATGATCCATTCCGGTTTGCACGATACGCCGGCGCGCTCCAGGCCAAGCTGGAAGCCGGCCAGCCGATCGCGAGTCGGTGAAATGCGCGGCTGCCCGCCGAGAAAATAGATCTCATCCGGATGCTGACGCGCGACCTTTTCCACCAGGTCGGCGGTCGAATTGACCGAATCGGTGATCACCAGCGGCAGTTCGGAACCGGCGATCAGGCGATCCATCTGCACCACCGGCAGCCCGGCGTTGATCTTCTGGTATTCCGCGTCGTTCAACTGGCTGGAAGCGACGATCAGGCCGTCGACCTGCCGCTGCACCAGACTGTTCACCGCCATCATCTCCTGCGCCGGGTTTTCATCGGTACAGGCGATCAACAGCTGCAGACCGGCCTCGCGGCACAGCGTTTCCAGCTCGCGCGAGATCACCGCAAAGCCGTAGTTGGTCATCTCCGGCACCACCAGCCCCAGCGTGTGGCTGCGGTTGGAGCGCAAAGAGCGGGCGTGGATGCTGGGCTGATAATGGTGTTCGTGCGCCAGCGCCAGAATGCGATCGCGGGTGTCGTCGGACACCCGGTATTCCTTGCTGCGGCCGTTCAGCACCAGGCTGGCGGTCGATTTCGACACCCCGGCCAGCGTGGCGATGTCACTGATGGTAATGCGTTTATTTTTTTTCACTGACGCCATCTGAAGTCATCGGAGGATGCGTCATTCTAGCATGCATGGCGTCAGCGGCCAGTATTCCAACGCCAGCGGCGCGCTCCCGTTCAGCCGCAGTTGCGGTTCAGCTGCCGGGAAGTAGCGCGCGCTCATCACCGCCTCGCCGTGGTTGATGAAAATCTCCACGCTGGAACGATCGAACAGCAGCTGCAGATGGGTGACCGGGCCGCGCCAGTAACGGTGCTCCGGCCTACCGTCGGCCAGGGAAGCGCGCGTCAGCTGCAGCCGTTCGCCGTCCCAGCTCAGCGTCATGGCGTCGCCAAAGTCGGCGCTGAACGCGCCCTGCGGCGTCAGCTGCAGCTCCGCGGCGCCCAGCGCATAGGCGGGGGCGTCATCGGCGTGGCCTTGCCAGCCAGCCCGCTCGCCGCGCAGCTGTTGCAGCTCGCGCGCCGGGCGCTGGTAGAGGCGGCCATGCTGCAGCGACAGCTCGCGCGGGCAGGTCATGGTGTGGATCCAGCCGTAACGGCGCGTCGGGTGGGCTTCTTCATCTTGCTCGGGTACGCCCATCCAGCCGAACAGCAGGCGGCGGCCATCTTCCGCCTGCGTCGTCTGGGGCGCGTAGAACTCGAAGCCGGCGTCCAGCTCGCGAAATTCGCCGTGGCTGAAGGCCGCCTGCCGGTAATCCAGCTTACCGAGCAGATAGCCGGCCTGATAACGGTTGAGATAGCGTTCCGGCTGCGGCGCCAGCCCCTGCGGGCAGCAGATCAACACGTCGTCGCCGTCCAGCGAGAACAGGTCCGGGCACTCCCACATGTAGCCGAATTCACCCAGGTCGTTCAGGCCGGAACCGGCGATCTCCCCCAGCGCTTGCCAGTCGCGCAGATCGCAGGAACGCAGCAGCAGCACCTTGCCGCGATCCTGCAAGTCACGCGCGCCGAGCACCATGTACCAGGCATCCTGATGACGCCACACTTTCGGATCGCGTACGTGGCCGCTGTAGCCCTCCGGCAGCGGCAGCACCGGCCCGAGTTTGCGGTATTCGCCCCGATCGCTTTCCTGAGCCAGGCATTGGTAAGCGGTGCGCGAGCCGTCGGGGAATTTCACGTTGCCGGTGTAGATCAGCGTGATTTTGTCTTCCGCCACCACCGCCGAGCCGGAGTAACAGCCGTGGCTGTCGTAACAGGCGCCCGGCGCCAGGGCGATCGGCTGATGTTCCCAACGCAATAAATCGGTCGATTGCCAGTGTCCCCAGCACTTGTTGCGATGATCGCAGCCCAGCGGGTTCCACTGATAGAACAGGTGATAAACGCCGTTGTGCTGGATAAAGCCGTTGGGATCGTTCAGCAAGCCAACGCTGGGCGCCAGATGCCAGGCCGGGCGGTGCGGATCGCGCAGTGCGCGTGGCTGGCCGTTCATTACCGCCCGCAGCGCCTGTTTGATTAAGCTGAGTTCTTCCATCATTGCGCGTCCGTTTTATATTTCAGCAGCAGGGAGAGCACGAAGGCGCTGCCAAAAGCGATCGCCAGGCCGATGATATAGCTGACCAGCGAACTGGCCTGCACGATCGCCATGCCGGGGATCGCCGTCAGCCCGACCGCATTCATGCCGACGTGGTTGGCCACCACCCAGGCGCCGCCGAGCGCGCCGCCCGCCAGCGCCGCCAGGAACGGTTTCACGAAGCGCAGGTTGATGCCGAACAGCGCCGCTTCGGTGATGCCGAGCATGGCGGAAAAGGCCGACGGCACCGCGATGGCTTTGATTTTGGCGTCGCGGGTTTTGAAATACACCGCCAGGCAGGCGCCGCCCTGCGCGATGTTGGCCATCGACCAGATCGGTAGCAGGAAGTTGACGCCGATATTGGGGTTGCCGAGCAGCCCGGCCTCTACCGCATGGAAACTGTGGTGAATGCCGGTGATGACGATAGCGGAATAGAGGCCGCCGAACAGCAGCCCGGCGAACCAGCCCGCATGGGCAATCAGCGTGCTGAGCACGAAGGAGATGCCGTCGCCCAGCGCGCGGCCGGCGGGGCCGATAAACAGCAGGGCGACAAAGCCCGAGATGACCACCGTCAGGAACGGCGTCAGGATCAGATCGAGCGCGTTGGGGATCACCTTGCGCAGCCGCTTTTCCAGCACGCTCATGAACCACACCGTCAGCAGCACCGGGAACACGGTACCCTGATAGCCGATCATGGCGATCTCCAGACCGAAGAAGTTCATGGTATGGAAACCCTCGGCGACGCCCCAGGCGTTGGTCAGCGCCGGATGCGTCAAAATGCCGCCGAGCGTGGCGCCCAGATAGGGGTTGCCGCCGAATTCACGTGCGGCGGTGAAGCCGATCAGAATCGGCAGGATAATGAACGCCGCCGAGCTGAACATATCCAGCATGATGAACAGCGCGCTGTTGGCATCGGCCCAGCCGTAGGTTTTCACCATGCCGAGCAGCCCCATCAGCAGGCCGGAAGCGACGATCGCCGGAATGATCGGCACGAAGATGTTCGACAGCAGGCGGGCGATGCGCTGCAGCGGGTTGAGCTTTTTCGCCGCGATATCGGCGGCTTCGGCCTTGCTGGATTCGCTGACGCCCGCCGCCTTGATGAATTCCGCATGCACCTTGTTCACCAGCCCGGTGCCGAAGATCACCTGGATTTGACCGGCGTTGCTGAAGCAGCCTTTGACGCCGTCCAGTTTGCCGATGGCCTCTTTGTCCACCTTGCTGTCGTCCACCAGCACCAGGCGCAGGCGCGTGGCGCAGTGGGCGGCGCTGGCGATATTCTCTTTACCGCCAAGCAGCGGCAACAGCGCGTTGGCGGTTGCGGTAATGTCCATGTTGTCCCCTTGCTAAATAAAAATGCCGCCGCGCCGTTTGCGGCGCAGCGCCGTGAATCGATGTCAGAAGAAATACTTGAATCTGGCGCGCATGCCGTAACGTTGATCGTTGTCGCCGTTGGCTATCTTGTTGTCGGCGTTGGCCTCCAGCAGCGACACATAGGCGCCTAAATACAGATTGAAATTCTTCATATTCATAATGTCAGGTATCTGATACGACGCGTGAACGGTGTGGATGTCGTAGTTGCCCGGTTCGCTGAGCGGGTTGTGGATATCGGCGGCGATCCCGGCGGTATTGAACTCTTTGATATTGTTATGGGCATAGATATAACCCAGTTCGAAGCGCCGCCACAGCACGTTGACGCCGGCGGTGAAGTCTTGCTCGCCTGAGGCATCCAGATAGGCGGTGCTCAGGTTGGCCACCACGCCGTTGTCCGGATCGGCGGCGCTGTTGTTCCAGCTCATCGTCATGCCGTAGCCGTTGCGCTTGGACTGATCGACGAAACGGCCCTGGCTGTCCCGATAGCCGTAGGCGTTATTCACCACGTTGCTTTCCATCGCCGCCGCGATGCTGAAGGCGTCTTTTTTCCAGGCGATCACCGGCCGTAAATAGGCGACGTTTTTCTTATTGTCCAGGGCGTTGCCGTGGTAGCTGTTGTCCTGGAACAGCGAAGTGCCGTCTTCCACCAGCGTGTTCAGCTCGAAATAGACATCACCGGCGTATTTGCTCAGCATCAGGTTGCCGCCGCTGCTGCTGCGGCCGCGGCCCTCTTTCATCATGTAGATATAGCCGAAGCCGTCGGCGTACAGATCGTTGGCGGTATTGCCGGAGTATTGAATGAAGGTGTCCTGATTCAGCGGGAACATGTCGTAGGCTTCAAAGCGGCCGATTTTGGTTTGCCAGTTCTTTTCATTGCCGAAGAAGAAGGCGGCGTCGTCCAGGTTCATTTTGCCGGTCATGTCCGCCAGCGGCTGCACGCTGAAGCCGGAGAAGTTGCCGTCCGGAT
Organism: Serratia sp. SM04; assembly: GCF_040280225.1. Lineage (NCBI taxonomy): Bacteria > Pseudomonadati > Pseudomonadota > Gammaproteobacteria > Enterobacterales > Yersiniaceae > Serratia > Serratia sp. SM04. The sequence goes on from NZ_JBEOQT010000001.1 coordinate 298,100, forward strand.
TGCGGCGGTAGCCGTCCAGCCCGACCAGAATGCGGCCGTTGATATCCCAACGTTCTTTGTTGCCGGGCTTCCAGTCCTTGTGGTCGCTGCCTTTCAGCGACGTCAGCTGGCCGCTGCGGCTGGCGCCGTCCAGATTGAACTCCACATCCCCGTACAGCTTCAGGTCATTGAATCCGCTCAGCTGCAGCGCGCTGGCCGGGGCAACCGGCGTTTCCGGCGTGGCGGCCTGCTGCGCAATCTGTGCGGTTTGCCGTTCGGTGTTGGCGGTGCGTTGTTCCAGCTGTTGCGCCCGACGTTCCGCCGCCGTCGCGCGGGTTTCAGCCTGTGCGGCGCGCCGTTCCGCCTGCGCCAGACGTTGTTCCAGCGCGTTGAGACGCGCCTCGATGCTGCCGCTGCCCGAGGCCGCTGCGCTGGAAGCGGAGAGGAAAAGCCCTGTTGTTATCGCCAAATAGCTGAGTTTTTTCATCATCGTCTATCATCCGGGTAAGGGTTGTTATTATTGTTTGCTAAATTGCTAAACCGGTTTTTCATGGCGAAAGATAACGAGAGCGAAGCGAGCTGGCAACTCAGTTAGCTAACCCGATTCAGCTATTGTGATCGAGCGCGCAAATCGTGGGTAAAAGCACGGCGAACCTGCGGATCGCCGTGAATGCTGAAGATCAACGCAGGAAAGCGGCCAGCTCGTCGGCGCGGGGCAGGGCGGTCATGGCGCCTTTGGCGGTGGTGGCCAGCGCGCCGCAGGCCTGGGCCTGGGCGATAACCGCCGGCCATTGCGCTTCCTGCGGCAATTCGTGAAGGTGCGCCAGCGCCGCTAACAGCCCGGCGACGAAGGCGTCGCCGGCGCCGGTGGTATCGACCGGCACGATCGATGGCGCGTGGAAATGGCGCAGACGCTGCCCATCGTGTACGCAGACGCCGTCGCCGCCCAGCGTCACCAGCAGCAGGCGCAGCGGATAGGTTTGCATCATCCAGCGAATGGCGTTCTCCAGATCGTCAAGATGGCTGATGAAAGCCAGCTCTTCGCGCGACAGTTTCACCACGTCCGCCAGCAGCAGCGCCTTTTGCAGGCAGGGGCGCAGCGCTTCCGGCTGGCGCCAGACCTCTTCGCGGATGTTGGGATCGAAACTGACCCGGCCGCCGGCCGCCCGAATGCGTTCCATCGCCGTAAAGGCCGCGCTGCGGCTGGGCTCCTGTGAGAGCGCGATGGAGCAGAGGTGCAGCCATTCGCCCCGTTGGAAAACCGGCAGATCGTCGGGCTGCAAAAACAGATCGGCGCTGGGCTGCACCATAAACGTGAATGAGCGCTCACCCTGCAGATCGAGATCCACCACGACCGTGGAGGTGTGGTGTTCGGGATCCGGCCGCATATGGCTGATATCCACCCCTTCATCGCTCAGCACCCGCTGCAAAAAGGCGCCGAAGCTGTCTTGCCCCACTCGCCCGATAAAAGCGCTGTCGCCACCGAGCCGGGCGATACCCACCGCCACGTTAGCCGGCGCGCCGCCGGGGCATTTGAGATAACCGTTGGCATTTTCCGGCACCAGGTCGATCACGGCGTCGCCCAGTACCCATACGCGATTCATCATGCTTAATCCCTGTTTTTGTCCTTGTCAGATGGGGTGCTAAAATAGAAGAACCGTTTTAGCAAGGCAATAAAATGATGCGCTGGGGCGTTGGGAGGGTGAGGAAGATCAATTTTTTTTCGGGGATCGGGGGGAAGAGAACCCGCCCCGCGAGCCGGCTCGGGGGCGAGGTAGCGGGGCGGTTTAGCCCAGTTTCGGATACACGCCCGGGCCGATTGGCAACCCAAGCGCATACCAAACCAGCAGCAACAAAATCCACACGCTGAAGAACACCACAGGATAGGGCAGGATCAGCACGTAATAAGTGCCGAGCTGCGCGTCTTTGCGGTAGCGCTGCAGGAAGCCGAGGAACAGCGGCAGGAACGGCGACATTGGCGCCAGCGGCAGCACCGCAGAGTCGGCGATGCGAAAGATCATCTGGGCGAACGCCGGGTGGAAACCGAGCAGCATAAACATCGGCACGAAGATCGGCGCCAAAATTGACCAGATCGCCGAGCCGCTGGCGATGAACATGCACAGGAAGGCGGAGAGGAACATCAGGCCGAGAAATGCCGGCGCGCCACTCATGCCGGCGGCTTCCAGCATATCGGTCAGGCCGACGGCCATAAACTTGCCCATGTTGCTCCAGTTAAAGAACGCCACGAACTGCGACAGCGGAAACACCATCACGATAAAACCCGCCATGCTTTTCATCGGATCGAGCAAGTGGTGGGGAATGTCATCCGGCCGCCGGATCTGTTTGGTGACTACGCCATAGGTAATGGCGACGGTGAAGAAGAACAGGATGATGATCGGCACAATGCCCTTGATGAACGGAGAAGGGATCACCGAACCGGTGTTCGGGTCACGCAGCGGCGCGGCCTCCGGCACCACCAGAGCGGCGATGATGGCGATAAACACCAGCGCGGCGATCCCGCTCATCATCAGCCCCCGGTTTTGCAACGGGGTCAGCGCTGCGATTTTGTCTTCGGCGCCGCCTTGCCACTTCGGCAGCCGGGGCTCGATAAACTTGTCGGTGAGCAGCGCGCCGGCGATGGTCAGCACGATCACGGAGGTGGCCATAAAGTACCAGTTGTCGATTACGCTAACGTGAACCGCGCCATCCACCGCTTTGGTGGCTTCGGTGCTGATGCCGGAAAGCAATACGTCGGTGGTGACGATCAACAGGTTGGCGGTAAAGCCGGAGGCGACGCCGGCGATCGCCGCCAGCAGTCCGGCTATCGGGTGGCGGCCCACCGCCACAAACATCAGCGCGCCAAGGGGCGGCATCACCACCAGCGCGGCGTCCGACGAGATATGGCTGAAGAAGGCGATAAACAGCACCATATAACTGGCGTAGCGGGCGCTGACGCGCGAGGCCATTTTATACATCAGCGCCTGCAGCAGGCCGACCTTTTCCGCCAGGCCGGCGCCTATCACCAGCGCCAAAATAGCCCCCAGCGGCGCAAAGCTGCTGAAGTTATGGATGATGTTGGGAAATATCCACTGCATGCCCGCCACGCTCATCAGGTTATTGACCTTGATGAGCTCGCCGGTGGCCGGATTTTTCACCGCCACGTCGAGCCAGGAAAACAGCGCGGTGGCCAGCATAAGCACCAGGATCAAATAGACGAACAGTAAAAACGGATTGGGGATCTTATTGCCGATGCGTTCCACCCAGTAAAAAACGCGTCCGGGGCTTTTATTGATTGGCGTTGTGGCCTCACTCATGATTTTACCCTCTGTGTTTGCTCTGTTGTGTGATTGTTATTATTTGATTTATTTATAATTATGCTTAGTGGCCCGGTTCTCCGGGCCCTGTCTGTTCATGCTATTTCAATGGGGAGGGTTTCACCCCCTGCGGGATTGGGCAGCGGTACGGCTGTTCGGCGCGCCGGCGTTCAAACTCGCTGCGGCAGCGCGCCAGCAGAGCGCTGTCGCTCAGCAGATCGATGGCGGTCGCCGCCATCACCTTGCCGGCCAGGCACATGCCCTTATGGGCGATAGCGGTGCGGCCCTGCGCCACCAGTTGCCAGGTGTGCAGAGGGGTGCCGAGTGCGAAACAGGGGCTAAAGCATTGGGCAGTCGGCGCCACCCAGCTTACGTCGCCAACGTCGGTAGAACCGTACAGCAGGTCGTCGGATTCCACATAAGGAGCGACCTCGTCCATCAGCACCTTTTCTCCCAGCAACTGCACCCACTCGCGCCCGGCTGCGCCGCCGGTGCGGGCAATGTTGAGTTTGGCGTTGCGCAGATCGTCGCGGCTCAGCGTCTGGCGGATTTCCTCGGCGAAGCGGCGTTCGGCGTCGCTGTACTCGGGCAGACCGAAATCACACAGGTTTTGATACATCGCGCGTTCCAGGCTGCGGTTCGGCACATAGTTGGAGCAGGCCTTGTCGAAGCGCACTTCCATCTGGGTGTCAGTCATCAGCGCTGCGCCCTTGGCGATGTTAATCACCCGTTGGTAAATGTCCTGCGCCTGGTCGAGCTGCGGCGCGCGGATCAGGTACAACACCTCGGCGTCGGCCTGCACCACGTTGGGGGAGCTGCCGCCGGTGTTGGTGACCGCGTAGTGCAGCCGCGCTTCTTGCACGATATGTTCGCGCAGGAAGTTGGCGCCGGTATTCATCAGCGTCACCGCGTCCAGCGCGCTGCGCCCCAGGTGCGGCGAGTTGGCGGCATGGGCGGCGACGCCCTTGAAGTGAAACGCCGCCTGAATGTTGGCCAGCGTACTGGTATTGAACATGCCGCTGAAGCCTTCCGGGTGCCAGGTGAGGGCGGCGTCGACGCCGTCGAACAGGCCTTCGCGCACCATAAAGGTTTTGCCGGAGCCACCTTCTTCGCCCGGGCAACCGTAGAAGCGCAGGGTGCCGGTCAGCCGGTTTTGCTGCATCCACGCCTTGGCGGCGAAGGCGCCCGCCAGCGCCGCGGTGCCCAACAGGTTGTGGCCGCAGCCATGGCCGTTGCCGTTTTCCACCAGCGGCTGCGGCGTGGCGCGGCCCGCCTGCTGGCTCAGCCCGGCCAGCGCGTCGTACTCGCCCAGCAGCGCGATGACCGGGTGGCCGCTGCCGTAGCTGGCGATAAACGCCGTCTCGATGTCGCCTACGCCGCGCTCAACCGAGAAGCCTTCCTGCTCCAGCGCATCGGCCAGCAACGTGGCGGAATAGGTCTCGTTGAAGCGCGTTTCCGGGTGGTCCCAAATCGCGTCGCTCAGCGCGCTGAAGCGGGGCCGGCGTTGGTCAATGTAGTCGTTGATAAATGCCTGCAGTGCTGAGTTGCTCATGCTTCGCTCCCGAATGTCGGCAGGTTCAGCGCCAGCGATGCCAGCGTTTTCACAGCCACCGCCATCACCTGCTCGTTGAAGTCGAATTTTTCGTTATGGTGCCCGGCGCTCAGCTCGGTGCCGAAAATGACGTATGAGGCCTGGCCGCCGCGGGATTTCACCCGCTCCATCATGTAGGTGGCGTCTTCTGAACCCGCAGCCTGTTCGCGGCGATCGACCACCGAGGTCAGCTCGGTTACCTGCTGTGCCAGGCGGCGGATGTAATCCACCCACGGTTGGGTCGGTTTGCTGCTCTGCGCAGCGCCCATCAGCGCGATGTCGCAGGCGACGCCGTGCATCTTGGCTGCGCCTTCGATGGCGTTCAGCGCCTGCTGATAGACGAACGCGTTGATCTCATTGGTGGCGCCGCGCGTTTCCACCTTCATAAACGCCCGATCGGCGATCACGTTGCGGCCGGTGCCGGCCTGCAGCACGCCGACATTGATGCGCGAGCTGCCTTCGCTGTGGCGCGGGATGGCGTAAAGCCCCAGCGCAGCCTGGGCCGCTGCCAGCAGAGCGTTGCGACCGTCTTCCGGCCTGGCGCCGGCGTGGGAGGCGACGCCGCGGAAGGTGACGTCCAGCTTGCTGGTGGCCATAAAGCTGTCGCTGCCGCACACCAGCTCACCGGCCGGCACACCGGTGCCGATATGCACCGCGGTGAAGAAATCGACGTCGTCCACCACGCCGGCCTCCACCATCGATTTTGCGCCGCGGGTGCCTTCTTCCGCCGGCTGGAAGATCAGTTTGACGGTGCCGCTAAGCTGGGGCTCCAGGCTTTTGAAGACGTGCGCCAGCCCCAGGCCGATGGTGGTATGGCCGTCATGACCGCATGCATGCATCATGCCGCTGTTGCAAGAGGCGAAGCCTTCACGGAACGGCAGGTGTTCGGGTTCCAGCAACTCGTTGAGATCGAGGGCGTCCATATCCACGCGGTAGGCGATGGTTGGGCCGGGGCGGCCGGTATCGAGCGTTGCGACGATGCCGGCGAAGCCGCCGGAAAAGTGCGGCAACCATTTTTCCAACGCCCCCTGATTGCGGGCGCGCTGTTCCTGCGCTTCCAGCTCATCGGACGAAGGCAGCCCCATGCGAGACTCTGCCTTGATGACCTCGCGGCCCAGCTGCAGGCGATAACCCAGCCGATCGAGTTCTTCCGCCACCAGGGTAGCGGTGCGGAACTCAAACCAGCCGGACTCGGCATAGCGATGGAAGTCGCGGCGCCAGGCCTGCAATTGCGGGTACAAATCGGCCACCAACATCGAAAGCGAATTAGTCATAGTGATATCTCATAAGTTATCGCGCGCTGGATCGCTCCAGGCAGCAGTTATGCTCTGAACTGAAATCAGACGGTGAAGCTATTGCAAAGAAAAAGGTGTATTTGGTTACTAACTGCCGTGAATGGCGCTTATTGGCGCAGAAAATGCGCTTAATTAAGCGAAATAAGAATTTGGTTATTTATTATGTTTTTTCCGAATGTACACAATGGAATCTGGCTAAATAAGATGCCAATATCTTGCTATTGATAAATAACGGTTATCGCCTTTCGCCTATGCCAGCCTCGATAAAATTGCACCAATTGCGTGCATTTGTGGACGTTAGCCGCCAGGGCAGCATCCGCGCCGCCAGCCGCACATCACGCCTTTCCCAGCCTGCACTGACCAAGGCCATTCAGGAGCTGGAAGAGGTGCTGGGCGCCAAGCTGTTTATTCGCCGTAGCCAGGGTGTGGTCTTGACCGACTGCGGCGATAACTTTTTCCAGCATGCCAGCCTGATCCTTGAAGAGCTGCGGGTGGCGCAGGAAGATATCCAGCAGCGGCTGGGGTTGGCGGGCGGCACGGTGAATATCGGCGTCGGTGGCAGCATTGCGCGCACCGTGATGCCGCAGGTGGTCACGCAGTTTCATCGTGAGTATCCCAACGTGAAGGTGCGCATCGTCGAGGGGCAGCTGGTGTCGATGATCCCTGAACTGCGCCAGGGCGAGCTGGATTTTACCGTCAATACCTACTATCCCAGCAGCCTCGACAACGAGTTGCAGTACGAACGGCTGATGGAAAAAGAGTATCGGGTGGTGGTGCGCAAAGGGCATCCGATGGAGGGGGCGACCTCGCTGAAACAGCTGCAGCACTGCGACTGGACCATGCCGACACCGAAAGGCAGTTATTACCGGTTATTGCACGATCTGTTCGGGGACTTGGGCATGGCGCCGTCGATCAGCGTGACCTGCGAGACCTTTATGGCTTGTACCAGCCTGGTGGCGCAGAGCGATTTTGTTAGCATTCTGTCGGTGGACGTGATTTCGGATCCGATTCTGGGCAAGCATTTGGTGCCGCTCGAGCTGGAAGAGAGTCTGCCGAAAGCGACGTTTTATCTTATCCAACGCAAGGACACCACTTTGACGCCTATGGGCGCGCACCTGGCGCGCCTGTTTCGCCTTTACTGTCGGTGATACCGAGGCCCCGGCGGGGCCTCGGTATCAGAAGGCGATCGACCCCTGCACGAAGAAGGTGCGCGGTTCGCCGACGTACTTGCCGAAGTTATTGTCGTTGGAGCGGGTGAAGTAACGCTGATCGAACAGGTTTTTCACCCCGGCGCCCAGCGTCAGGTTCGACAGCTGCGGCCCGAAGTTATATTCCCCGCGCATATTCCACACCATGTAACCGGCGATATCGCCGAACTGACCATCGGCGCTTTCCTGCGTGATGTACTCCGGCCCGGTGCCCGGCGAATGCTGTTTGGACTGCGCGTAGCCGTCCAGATTCCATACCCAGCTGCCGGTGGCGTAGCGCGTGCCGACGGTATAGACCTGGCGCGAGTAGAACGGCAGGTCTTTACCGGCGAAGTCGCCCTTATCGGTGCTGGCCTTGGTGTAGGTATAGCTGGTGTAGACGCTGGCGCCGTCGAGCGCCCGGTTCAGCTCGCTGAGATCGTAGCTGAGCGCCAGCTCGATACCTTTGTGCTTGGTGGCGCCCATATTGGTCCAGCCCACGTCGTTGCTGATGTATTGCAACTGGTTATCGAAGTCGATATAGAACAGCGTGGCTTCGGCTTTGACCACGGTGTCGTCGTAGCGGGTGCCGAATTCATAGGTATGCGCTTTCTCCGCCGTCAGCCCCGGCGCAGGTTGGTTGCCGTTGCCGCCTTTGGTCAGCTGGAAATACTGCATGCTGCCGAACGAGGTGTTGGCGTTGGCGAACAGCTTCCAGGCATCGGACAGGTGGTACATCACGTTCAAGGACGGCAGCGGTTCGCTGTAGCTTTTCTCGCGGCTGATGTTGTTGAAGGCATCGTCCACGTGGGTGCGGATGCTTTCATAACGCAGGCCCGGCGTGACCGTCCAGTTGCCGACGTTGATGGTGTCGTCGATATAGAACGCGTTGGCCGCGGTGCCGCCGGAGGTGTGCTGGTAATAGTCCGGGGTCTCCGGCGTCGAGCCGATATCCGCCGGATTATACCAGGCCGAACGCGACGCCTTTTCGTCCATGGTTTCATTCAGGTAACGGTAACCGAGGGTGATTTCGTGCGCCATATCCCAGAAGCGGAAGACCTGCGAATAGCTTGGTTCGATAGCCCAGGTTGAATAGTGACGCGGATAGGAGACCATGCGCCGCTGGCCCGCGTTTTTGCCGGTACCTTCCGATTCGATGTTGCTGCCGCGATAACTGTCGGTGAAGTAGGTCAACACTTCGAACTGTTTGTCGTCTTCCTGATGTTTGTACTTGAACGACATATCCTTGCGGCGGCCTTCGAACTGGTCCCACGGCCGCGTGGATTGGAACGGGTTTTGCGCGTATTGCGCGGCACTCAGCCCGCCCGGCATGCCGGCTTTGGCGTCGTAGTAGTGGAAATTGGCCAGCAGCTCGTCGCGATCGCTGAACGCATAACGCGTTTTCAGCATGAAATCGTCGATGTCGGTGTTGTCGTTGTTGTCGCGGTAGCCCTGACCGTGCAGGCCGGAGTAGAGCAGCTCGGCGCCGAAGCCGTTGTCTGCGGTGCCGCCCACGGAGGCGCTGGTCAGGGTCTTCAGGCCGCCGTGGCTGGCACCCTGGGTTTGTACGCTGGCGGTGCCGCCAAACGTTTTGGGAATGTCTCGGGTAACGAAGTTGATCACGCCGCCGACGTTCTGCGGCCCGTAGCGCACCGCGCCGCCGCCGCGCACCACGTCCACCGATTGCAGATTACCGATAGACAGCGGGGCCATCGACAGCTGCGGCTGGCCGTAAGGCGCGACCGCCAGCGGGACGCCGTCCATCAAAATGGTGGAGCGCGGAGAAAGACGCGAAGTCAGGCCGCGCACGCCGACGTTGAGCGAGATGTCGCTGCCGCCGGTGCCGTTGCTGTCGCGCACCTGCACGCCGGGGACGCCGCGCAGGCTGTCGGCGATGGTTTGGTCGCCCTGTTCATGCATCTGCTGCTGGGTGACGATGGAACGCGCGCCCGGATGGTTGAGCAGCACCGAACTGGTATCAGGGTTGTCCAGCCAGTTGCCGACGACGGTCACAGTGTCGGTATCGTTCTGAGATGAATTATCAGTAGCAAGGACAGGGAACGCGACGGCGATGGCAGCCGACAGCAGGGAAAGCCGAAAAAGAGGTGACATAATAATGCCTTAAGAGTTTCAGACCCGGATGTGTTTTTTTAGAAAAGACAATCTTAATGATAATTATTGGCAAGTAAATAGAATTGTTACGGGATAGTTAAGTGGGTAACTAAATAATGAATGCGGGAAACAGGGCCCGGCTGGCGGGCCCTGGCGGGGGTTATTGCGGCGTAAGCCAGAAGACGCCGCTGTAATCCAGCGCGGTGAATTTCTGATGCACCATTTCGATATCCGCTTGCGGATCAATATCTTTAAACAGCGCCGGGTGCAGGAATTTGGCGATCGCCTCAACCGCTATAAAGTTGAGCGGCGTGTCGTAAAATTGATGGTAAATCGCCATCACGCGTTTTTCTTTCACCGCTTTCAGCACGTTAATGCCGGTGCGATCCAGCAGATGCGCCAGTTTCTTTTGGCTGGTGGCCATATCGGTAGCGTAACCCAGCGGCACTGCCAGCGTGCCGCGATGCCCGCGGCTCCAGTCGGCGCCGGTCAGCAGATAGAAATCCGGGTTGCTGCTGATCACCTGCTCGACGTTCACTTCACCGCCCATGTCTGAAAACAGCTTGCTGCCGATATTGTTGCCGCCGGCGGTATCGATGAACTGCCCGAAGCTGCCTTTGCCGAAGGTGTTGCAGCACTGTTCGCCTTTGATGCCGGCGCTGCGCTCGATGAAGACGCTGGGGCGCTGCTCCGGTTTCAGCGTGGCGACGCGCTGGCGCACCAGCTCGAGGCGCTGCTGATAGAGGCGAATAAAGGCGTCGGCGTTGGGCTGCTCGTCAAACACTTTACCCAACAGCGCCATGCTGGCGACGGTGTTGGTCAGCGGCTGCTGGCGAAAATCGATGATCAGCACCGGGATGCCGACTTTTTCCAGCTGGGTCAGTACGCCGCTGTCTTTCAATTTGCTCAGCAGACCGATGTCGAAAATGATCAGGTCCGGTTGGCGCACCACCGCGCTTTCCACGCTGAAATCACTGGTGTAGGGGTTGTCGAAGGTAGGGATTTGCATGACCTGCGGAAATTTTTTCGCATAGGCTTCAACCAGATCCGGTGCTTTGACCTTCAGCGAGTTGTCCCAGGCGATGATGTTTTTCAGCGGCTGCTGCGGGTGCAGAATATTCAGCGCCAGCAGCGCGCGGGCATCGGCCAGAATAACGCGTTTGGCCGGTTGCGGCAGGGTGACCTGACGGCCGGCGACATCGGTGACGACGATAGGCGCGGCTTGAGCGGCGCCGGCCAACAGCAAAACGCAGGCGGCCAACCAGCGGCCGGCTTTGGCGATAAGAACAGCGGGCATGAAGATCCTTGGGTAATCGGCTGGGAACGAGAACGCAATGATAAGCGATATCCTTTCGCTTTTTGAACTCCCTTGATGCCGATCGATTACCCCTGGCCCATCAGCGGGTCGCTGACGCTGTGTTCGCCATCTTCCAGCCGCCCCGCCAGGCGGCGCAGCCAGCCGTCGGCGCCTTGCAGCGTAAGGTCATACCAACCGCCGCTGGCGCGGGCGTCAAACGCTTGCTGGTGGCTGCCGCCCGCCGGCAGCGTGATAGGCCACGGCCCTTGCTGCGTGTAGGGGCAGCGTTCGAGGGTAACCGCTATCGCTTCGGTGCCCGGATTGTTCAGCTGCAGCAGCAGGCTGCGGCCCGTCGGGCGCAAACGCACCTCCGGCTGCGGCCGGCTCAGGGCGCCGCGCAGCTCGCGGTGAAAGCCGTTGGGGCCGAGCAACCACAGATGGTACTCATTCTCCGCCAGCCAGTCGTCGCTGACCGCTTTACCCGCCTCGACGGTAAAACGGCGCGGGATCTGCGTCAGATCCCGCCGATCGTAGACGTGAAACACCGCTCCCTGCTCGCCGGTATTGAACAGGTTCAGCGTCACGCGGCGCTGCTCGGCCGCGACGGTGGCTTCGACGTGCAGCTGGTAGGGCAACGCGCGGGAAGGGCGTGCCAGGCGGCGTTGATGGGGCAAACGCTGGTGGGCGGGGGATGGCAGCGGCACCTGCGGCAGCTGTTCCTGGCGCAGGCGCAGGCCGTCGGCGGCGTGGCGGCTGGTGGCGGGCAGGCTCGGCAGCGCTTCGCCGTTAGGATCGACAAAGTTGAACGCCGAGGTGAGATCGCCGCACACCGCGCGGCGCCAGGCGCTGATGTTGGGTTCATGCACCTGAAAGCGCTTTTCCAAAAATTGCAGCACCGAGGTGTGATCGAAGACCTGCGAATTGACCCAGCCGCCGCGGCTCCAGGGCGACAGCACCAGCATCGGCACCCGTGGGCCGGGGCCGTAGATGCGGCCGTCCGGCGGCGGTTGATCCTGCGAACCGGGCGGGGCCACGTGCTGGAAGATCTCGGTGTCGAACGGCACGGTCGATTTACCGGCGAAGCTGCCGTCTTCGCGCAGCGACGGCGCGGAAGGCGAAGGCATATGGTCAAAAAAGCCGTCGTTTTCGTCGTAGTTGACCAGCAGGACGGTTTTACTCCACACCTCCGGGTTGTCGGTCAGCGCGTTGAGGATCTCTTGGGTGAACCAGCCGCCCTGCACCGGGCTGGAGGGATCGGGGTGTTCCGAATAGGCCGCCGGCGCGATGATCCAGCTGACGTGCGGCAGTTTGCCCTGCTGCACGTCGGCGCGAAATCCGGCCAGCATGGCGTCCAGATCGTTGCCGTCGGCGGCCGGCAGGGTGTTGCCGTTGCCCTTGTACAGCGGCGCGGCCTCGTTGAGCGCATCGCTGTAGGGCACGAAGGCGTTGAAGTCTTTCGGCGGCCGCGCCGGATTGCCCACCTGAATGCTGGCGGCGCGGTATTGGCGAAAACCCGCCAGCGGGTTGTCGGTAAAGTTGTCCGGCAGGAATTGATACACCTTCCAACTGACGCCGCTTGCCTCCAGCCGTTCCGGATAGGTTGTCCACTGGTAGCCGATCTCCGCCGGGCCGGGGCTGTCCCACTCGTTGACCACCACCGCCACGTCGGCGGCGGACGGGCCGTTGGTGCCGGTCCAGTGGAACAGCCGGTTGGTGTTGGTACCGGCGTGAATGGAGCAGTGATAGGCGTCGCACAGGGTAAAGGCGTTGGCCAGCGCGAACTGGAACGGCAGCTCCTGCTGGCGGTAGTAGCCCATCGAGGCCGGCGTTTTGTAGGTGGGCCAGGCGCTCATGCGGCCGTGATCCCAGGCGGCTTGCTCATCCACCCACGAGTGCGGCGTGCCGGTGACGCGCTGGGCGTTGCCGCGTTTGCTGTCCAGGTGGTAGGGCAGCACCAGCCGCTCGGCGCCCTGCTGCTGCCAGACGTGGCGATCGCCGGGCAGTGGAATGGTGAAACGATCGCTGAAGCCGCGCACGCCAGGCAGGGTGCCGAAGTAGTGGTCGAAAGAGCGATTCTCCTGCATCAGGATCACCACGTGTTCGACGTCGCGCAGGGTGCCGGTGCGGTTATTGGCGGGAATGGCCAGCGCTTTGCGAATCGAGGCGGGCAACAGTGAGAAAGCCGATCCGATGGCGGCAGCCCGCAGGATGTCTCTGCGTGAAAGGTCAGGCATGCGTCGTTAATCTCCGTCAGTGTGCTTTGAAGATAGCCGCTGACGACGATAATGGCGAAAAATAACAGGGAGATGAATGCGAGGGAAACAATGCTCCCCGGCGGGAGCATTGGGGGATAACGCTTACTGTCTGATCAGGCGGCCGAGCGCCGGCGCCGTTTCGAAATCGCTGCGGAAGGGGTTGATGTCCAGGCCGCCGCGGCGGGTGTAGCGCGCGAACACGCTGAGTTTTTCCGGGCGGCAGCTCTGCTTGATGTCGTTGAAAATGCGCTCGACGCATTGCTCGTGGAATTCGTTGTGCTGGCGGAAGGAGATCAGGTAGCGCAGCAGGCTTTCGCGATCGATTTTGCGGCCTTCATAGCGGATCACCACGCTGCCCCAGTCCGGCTGGTTGGTGACCAGGCAGTTGGATTTCAGCAGATTGGAAGACAGCGTCTCCGACACCGGTTCCCCTCTCTCGGCCGCGCCGTTCAGGTATTCCGGTTTGAAGGCGAAGTCGTCGACCGCGATATCCAGATCGTCGATATTGATGCCCGGCAGGCGGTCGATCTGCGCCGGGTAACCTTCCAGCCCCGGATAGAGTTTGACGGTGACCTGGCCGTTGGCCGCCTGCGACAGATCTTGCTGCATGGCGGCGCTCACCTGTTCCACGCTGTCGAAGCGCGTTTGGTTGAAGCTGTTGAGATACAGCTTGAACGACTTGGATTCGATCAGGTTCGACGAGGAGTGCGGGAAGGTAAATTCGCCGATGCCCACCACCGGCTTGCCCTTGGCGTTGAGCCAGGACAGCTCGAAGGCGGTCCACAGATCAAAGCCGCTGAACGGCAGCTGCCGCTCGTCCACGCCGATCAGATCGCGGCCGCGCGCGCGCGGCAAGGCTTCGAGCAATGCGGGAGCATATTGATCCGGATAATCGGAGTTGGCGCCAAGATGGGTGATCTTATCTTGCTTTTGGATATGCATATTCATTGCCCTTTGCTTGTTCGGTATTGATGTAGCGGTTAAACAGACTGCGGGTGGCGTAGATCGGCCCGACGCCCAGCAGGGCGTAAACCACCTTGATCAGGAACTGCGACAGGATCATGGTTTTGATGATGTCCCAGCTCAGCACGTTGTAGAACGCCAGCGTACAGAACACCACGCTGTCGATGGCCGAAGCCACTACGGTACTGGTGATCACGCGCACAAACAGGTAGCGGGAGTTGGTCAACTCTTTGATTTTGCAGAGCAGGTAGGAGTTGACGTTCTCGGAGATCAGATAGGCCGCCGACGAGGCCACCAGCACCGCCATGATGCTGTGTACGATGCCGTTGTAGGTCTCGCTGTACTCCCACTGCGGAATGCTCGGCACCAGCGTCGTCACCCAGACCCCCAGGACAAAGGTCAGGTTGGCGATAAACGAGATGATGATGGTGCGCCTGGCCAGCCGCAACCCGTAGAATTCGTTGAGAATGTCCACCAGAATGAACGTGAGCGGGTAGATGAAGATCGCCGGCGGCGTGATGAGATTCAGCACCGGGATTTGGATCGGCTTAACGCCGCACAGCGTTGAGAAAATATAAATCACGCTGAGCGCCACGGTAATAATCAGGTAGGCGTACCAGGAGCGTTCATGGCGATCGCTGAGCTCGTAGGCGGTTTTTTGTTGGTTGTCGCCATAGAGTTTGCGGTACAGCGCCTGCAGCTCGTGCCGGCTCAGATCTTCCGATATTTCGCTGTCGGCCAGCTCATTCAGCCCCATGGTAATGGTTTTGCCGGTGGCCAATACCATGACATTGGCCGCGATGGTGCCATGCCGGGTGAAGCCCAACAGCTTGAACTTCTGATTCGGTTCCATTTATAACCTTTCTCCAACGATGTAACCCAGGAATTGCACGGTGTCCTGAGGGCGTTTGTCCATGCTTTCGCTGTCTTTGTCGTCAACCACAAAGAAGCCGCTTTTTCCCGAGTGATACAGCAAAGGCGAATCGCAAATCAGTACCGGCGGACGTTTTATGATGATGATCTCGCCGGGAATAAATGACCCTTTAATTTCGGTCTCTATTTTCATTGCCAACATGTTCGACTCATCGCCGAAGAAATAAGTCAGAGGAAACTCGGTGACCAGTTGCCCGATCTTGCGTTGCGAGACGGCCAGATAGCGCGACTGCGGGATCACCGGAATGGCGGAAGGGTTCTTGTTGCCCTCGGTGGACAGCGTCTCGTTGAGCAGCTCCAGCTTTTCCAGATCGTAGTCTTCGATCTCTTCACAGGAGACACCGAAGAAATCGGAGATCCGATTCACGGTGGATTGCTGAACGTTGTTCACTCTTCCGTCAAGAATTTTGTAGAGAGTCGTGCGCGTCAGGCCGCTGCGATTGGAAAAGGAAGCCTTGGTTTCACCGCGGGTACGCATCAGATATTCAATATTTTTAATGATGTTGATTTTGCGCTGTGCGTTGGTGGTTTTCATTGGCTGTCCTTACAAACATTACGCAGGCTTCACTATATCCTACGCACTGGCGTTGTCCAGATAAAAAGGCGCGGACGCGCGGGTAACAGGCTGATTATTGGCGGTAATTATTGTTTCTCGTCAGCCGTTTAGCGCAGTGATGTCAGCGGGGATGGCCTGCTTTCTCTGCGCGAAAGATAAAGCCGTGTAAATCAATTGATTAGGTTTTTCTTATGGAAAAGTGAACACAAAAGCCGGTTTTATGTTTACTTTTATGTTGACCAAAACCGATTTCATGGGCTACTGTTCATGCAAGCTGAAGTTTTTCTTTATGATCAAACACGGAAGCCAACAATTTTTATAATAAAAAGCCCAGAGGGGGCGTTGCCACACTCTGAGCATAATGGATAGCTTGCTACCGACACCAGGGACCCTAACTACCACGGCCGTTTGTCTGCGCGATCGGCCTATTCTTTTGCACTGAATCTCCCTTTTCGAGCATCAAACACTCCCCCGTTACCGGAGGAGTGCATTAACGCATGCGCGAAAATCAGAGCGATTTCTGTGAGGCCAGCGGTTTTTGCGCCCGGCTGAAGGCCAGTTTGAGCACCCAATACAGCAGGCTGGCGGCCACCAGAGAGTTGATGGTCGGCACGCCCCACTCGGTCGCCAGGCCAACGGCGCCGCCGACGATGCTGGCGACGATCGCCGCCCAGCCGATGGTCGGCGTTTCGCTCGGCAACTGGCCGGTACGGCGGCTCTCGTCCAGGATCTTGCGGTGGCTGCGCAGCAGGTAATAGTCCACCAGCATGATGCCGATAATCGGCGGGAAGACCACGCCAAGCACCGTCAGGAAGTCGACAAAGCGGTCAAGAATGCCCAGCACCGACAGCGTGGTGCCCAGAATGCCGATCACCAACGTGGTGTAGGTGTACTTCAGCTTTTTGCCGGTGATGCCTTCCACCGCGTTGACGATGCCCAGCGAAGAAGAGTACAGGTTGAGATCGTTGACGCGCAGGGTGGAGAACACCACCACCAGCAAACCGGCGCCGCCGGCCGCTTGTGACATGATGGTGACCACATCGGCGGTGCCCAGGGTTTTGGCGATCAGGATCGCCAGGCCGTTCACCACGAACTCGCCGGCGATGATGGTGAAGAGCGTGACGCCGAGCACGTGCTTGCCGTTTTTGGAGTAACGAGTCAGATCGGGGGTCATCAGGCTGGCCACGATGGCGCCGCCGACGACGATGGTGATGCCGGCGCTGATGGTCAGCGGTTCACCCGGCGGCGCCAGCTGGATGATCTCCTGCAGGTTATGGCCGGAAAGCGCGGTCACCGAAATATAGGCCACCAGCATGATGAACATCGGCACCGCGATACGGGCGGCGATGCGCAGCGCCTTGAAGCCGAATGCCACCAGGATGGTCAGCAGCGTGCCCGAGAGCCCGGCGGCCAGGCCGAAGCCCAGCTTATTGCCGAGCGCGAAGTCGAGCGACTTGGCGAAAATGGCGTTCTGAATGCCGAACCAACCCAGCAGGCTGACGGCCACCACCACGCCGATCAGCACCGAGCCCAGACGGCCGAAGCCGCACCAGCGCGCCAGCAGGCTGCCGGAAATGCCTTCGCGCATGCCCGCCAGCCCCAGGCCGTAGGTCACCACGCCGAAGATCAGGCTGCCGACGAAAATGGCGGTGAAGGCGTCAATCAGCGTCATGGAGTTGCCGAGTACGGCGCCGAGCATGAACTGGTCCAGCGCGGTCAACATGCCCATATGTACGATGGCCACGCTTAAAAACGAAACTCGTTTATCCTGCGGCACCCGGGTGAGCGGATAATCTTCGATCTTTATCACGGTGAGATCTTCCTTGCGGTTCAAATAAACTGAATGCCTTTGGTTATCAGGCGATCGGGAATGTAGTTATCCAGGTTGGCGTATTTGCAGTATTCCTCAAATTGCTGCTGAGTATGCACGTTGGCCTTCTGGTAGATGTTATAAATGCGGTTTTCGATGGTCTTATTGCTGACGTTATAGATTTTGGCGATCTCTTTCACCGTAAATCGTTGCAGCATAAGGAAAATGACATCGAGTTCGGCACGGGTGAACAGCTCGTTATTGACTTCGGTGGTCAACACGCTGGGTTTTTGCTGATTGATGTATTTCAGCGGCGACAGGCTGTTCATCGGCTTGGCGTTCCAGATCACGCCAATCACCTGTTTGTCATCGTTGTACACCGGCAGCTTTTCGCTGATAAACGGCGTCAGGCTGTCTTTGCCGTACCAGTAGTGCGTTTCTATGACCGTGACCCGATCGCGCGCCGCTTCGGTCATCTTGTCATGCTCGATAAAGTCGGCGGCGGAGTCGGCCCAGTCGGCGGGGAATTCGTGGTCATATTTACCGGCGACGTCGAAATTCAGCGGCGTATTGGTATAGAGATAAGCGGCGCGGTTCATATAGAGGTGGCGGGACAGCTGATCTTTGATGCCCCAGGGTTCGCTCAGGTGCTCCATCATGGTGATGAGGCCCTTAAAATAAGATTCATTATCTTTATGCGATGAACCCATACCCACCTCTGTGCCGCTCAGGCTGCGTTACAGGCTTTTAGCCAGGTAATGGCGGGTGTGGCGATGCGCATAGTCGCCCAGCTCGCCGTAGACCCGGTAGCCCAGTTTTTCGTAGAAGCCTCTGGCCTGGAAATCGAAGGTATCGACATAGGCCATATGGCAACCGCGCTTGCGGGCTTCTTCTTCTGCCAGCTCCATCAATTGGCGGCCGTATCCGCTTTTGCGGCATTGATCGCCGACCCACAGATACTGCACTTCCAGGCCGCCCCACCAGGTGCGCGCGACCAGGCCGCCGACGATCTGCTGGTTGTCGTCGGTGACGGTCAGGAACAGCGGGTGAATGTCTACGGGCTGGGTTTTGTGATTGTGCGCCCAAAGGCTGTCGATAACGAACTCTTCATCCTGCGGGTTGGGTTTGTCGGTGATATTAATATTCATTTTTAATATAATTCCCTGATTTAATTATTCAAAACCGAACTAGGCGCTTTCGCTCCAACCGCTTCTAATATCACTTTAATTAATGTATTTCAAGGGTGGTTTTCACCCTTTTCCACCCGGTGAGCGGGCGCTTATAGTAGGCGTCACAGGGAGAAGAAAATAGTGAAACAGGCGGTATTAAAACGCTGAAATGCCCTGCCAACACCATCTATTCCTACTTGCGCCTCACCAGGGCCCCACCGGGAAAACTGCAGTACTGTATGGCTCCACCGGATAGAGCAAGCTCACTTGCCGACGGGGGAGCCACTTTGTTTTTTGACGCCCCCATCCGCGACCACCCTTCATCGTCTCAGATAGTAAACACTCTTCTCATCAGAAGATATGCGCCGCAGATGAAAATGTGGCCGATACCTTCCAATCCGCGGATTCAGTCTTCTGCGATGACGCTGCTCAGCGCCGGCTCGATGGCCGCGCCCAGCATGGCGCCGTGCCCTAAGGCGGGCCACTCCCGATAGCCGACGGTGAGACCGCCGAGCTGCGCCAGCTGTTCGGCCAGCAAATGCGTTGCATCTGCCGGCAGAGTGGGGCTCTTCACGCCGGGCGGAGCCGCGCGATCGCGTTCCGCCAGGCCAACCCACAGTTGCAGCCTTGTCGCCGGCACCGCACGTCGTTCCGTCATCTGCTGCGCTTCTTGCAGGATCATGCCGTTACCCCACCACAGTGAGGGTTCCACGGCGATGTAGCGCTGGAAGGCGGCGGGATGGGTGAACAGCGTGTGCAGAACGAAGAGCCCGCCGTAGGAGTGGCCCCACAGCGTTTGGCGCTGCGGATCGACCGCCAGTTTGGCGGCGATCGCCGGTTTGATCCGAGTTTCAATCAATTGCAGGAACGCATCCGCGCCCCCGCCGGCCCGCGGCGCTTTCTTCATGCCTGCCGGCAGAGGGAGCGTATAGTCGTAGGCGCGGCCGGCGGCATCGATGCGCAGATCGTTGTCATAACCGATCATCACCAGCACCGGCGGCCGCTTCGCCGCTGCCAATTTGGCCAGTAAGGCGGCGTTCAACTCCATCAGCACCGCATTGCCGTCGAGGAAATAAATCGTTGGATAGCCGTCAGGCGCAGGCGCCCGACGCGGCTGGGCGATGCGAACACGGTAATGCCGTTGGCCATCGGCGGAGGTGAAGCGCAGATCGCTGAAACGATAATCCGCAGAATCGCTATCGGCTACGGTAGTGCCGATCTTGCGTTCCAAATCGGGCCTGGCCAGCACGGAGCCCGGCAGCCAAAGGCCGATGGCGAGCGCCAGAAGCGCGGAGATAAAATGCCGGTTGGACAAGAACATGCGGATCAACATCCTCGAAAAAGGCCGATAGTAGCATCCGTTCGCGTCAGGCAAAAACCTACCTTTAGGGTGGACATTCCGGCCGCGAAACCCGGAAGCGCGCCGCCAGTTGCTTTGCCGGGTTAATAGCAACTCATTGTTATTATTGGTAAGTCAGGAATAAGAAGGATTAGTATTAATTAGAAATGGTTATGATTCTTATGAGGGAAGAAACGGCGAGGGCGGATGAAAACACACGGTTATCAACGGTTTTTAGCAAAAAAAGCCCTATAAAATAGGGCAAAGACACACAACAACACCAGGGAAACTTTCCGGTATCTTATATTATAGCTTCCTATACATATAGAACATTTTATTATAAATATGTAAGTGATTCTTATTAATCGTTTAATGCCATTATTTTTCAAATGGTTATGTGGTCTGGCTGAGGTATTGTTCTTGGGGCGGGCGTGGGCTGCCAGGGATTGCCGGCAGGGGTTTTGCTGTAACGGCGGCATGAACCGGCGAGATCGGCGGCCCGATAACCCTCAGGGCAATACCGGCCGGCAGGCCGCGAACATGCCGGCAGGTATTGCCGATCTTCACCGTGGGGCCAGGTGAAAATCAGTGCTGTTGCAGCGTCAGCATCTCGCCAAGCAAAACATCGGTCGGCGGCAGGATATCCGTATCCAGCCCGGCGGAAGGGGTAAAGGTCAGCTCGCCAAAAATGATTCGGCCTTGCGAGATGTAGAAATCAACGCGAACAAACTCGAAGGGCGCCGACAAGCGCGAGGCGTACTCAAACAGCTCATCGTAACCCTCTGGCTTCACGAAGGCGTCTATTTCTTCCTGGCTCAATGCCAGGCAGTCCTCGCTGTAGCAGAGAAACTTGAAATCTTTGTCAAAGAAGTAATACTTCGGCGAACCGGTATCCCTGCCGACACACAGTAAGGTGCAGTAAGGCACGCCGCGGAAGCAATAGATCTTATAGTCTTCAGGCCCGTGACCATTGGCCGATTCGATATACTTCTCGCCAATGATCTTTTTTTGTATCCCTTTGTAGTTGAGTTCTACATAGGTTTTCCAATAATCGTCTTTCATCCAGCCGTCGATCAATTTTTTGGCGCTCGTGATATTCAGCAATTTTTTATTCTGGCAAATCAGGTTATACCCGGAACCGTGATTCCCTTTGATAACAAATTTGTCCGGCAACGTGTCCCACGGAATATCGTTTACTGAATCGCAGGCAAAGTACAATTCATTCAGGATCTCTTCGCACCCCTTTTCTTTGATGTACTCTCTCACCGCATATTTATCTGCGCATTGCTTCACCAACGCATTGTGACTATAGCCATTCAACTTCAGGTGATTGATCTTTTCATTCCAAGTGGACGGCGTCTGCAAGTTTAACGGTTTGCCAAACGCTTTTTTGTAGAGCAATCTGGCCTTGAATTCGGGGGCCAATACGGCCAGCTGCTTTATAATAAATTTAATAATTTGTCTTTTCATATACGTCATTCCATCATAGCGCTGTGATAATGATTAAGGCGTGCTCGCGATTAAAACGTGGGAGAGACACCTTCACTTCGCCATTGAATTGCACTCGGCGTTGTACTCAGATCAAACGGCTGTTGTTCTAAAGCGCGATTAAGAATACGGGCCGATCGCCACGCCATCAGGCTCAACTGCGGATCGGCAATGCCGTGATTATGCATACTGGCGTTCATGGCGAATAAGCAGTTCTCCGCAGGGCCTTCCCACTCAAAGGTAAAGTCGGGGGCGATGCGGTATTCGCCATCCGCAGTGGTCAGCAAACGGTGGGCCAAAGGCTCAAGGAACTCTGGCGTTGCCGATTGGTAACCGGTGGCAAAGATCACCACGTCCGTCTTGAAGGCTTCTTCGCCGTGATCGAGATGATGGCGCGTTTCGAGTTGGTAGGCGTTATCCAGCGTGTGTTTCACGGCCGTCAGCGAACGGCTGGGCAGCAGGCGCACCCATAATTTCTCGCGCAGGACGTCGAAGCGGTGGTACATGGCGCGATAAATCGCCAGCAGCGACTCACTGGTGATGCCGTCTGAGGTCATCTTCTGTTCGGCCAGCATATGCCGCTTGGCCGCGCTATCCAGTGAGTAAAAGCTCTCGACGTAATCGGGCGTGAAATATTCGTTGGCAAAGGCCGCTTCATCGAGCGCGTTGTAATTGTTGCGGCGCGATATCCAGTCGAGCTGTTCCGGTTGCCCCCATTCCCCTTTAAAAATATTCAGGAACAGATCGGCCCCGCTCTGGCCGCCGCCGACGATCGCCACGCGTTTGCCTGTCAGATCGGGGTTGCGCAGCATCATTTCGCTGGCATGGAAACAGCGATCGCTTTGCACCGTCACGCAATCAGGCAACTTTATTTTCTTGCCAATCCCAATGCTGACGTGCCTGGCGTGGAAGACCTTATTCGAGGTGGTCACCACAAACTGACGCTGCCGATCGTCAAACTCGACCCGTTGAACGTCTTGATTAAATGCTAATGAGCGCATGCCGCCGGCGGCCCAGGAGAGGTAATCGGCAAACTCTTCACGCGATGCGGTGCGCTGTTCCGTGGTCAGGAAACGGTAGAACTTCCTGTTTTTTACCAGATAGTTGAGAAAGCTGTACCGGTTGGTTGGGGCAACCGCGCTCACCAGGTCTTTTAAAAAGTTGGTCTGCATGCTGCAATCCGCCAGGATCATCCCTGGGTGCCAGGAGAAATGGGGTTTGCGTTCCAGGAATTGCCCCGTAAATCCCTCTATTTCACTCCCTAAGGCCGCCAGGCTAAGATTCGACGGGCCAAGGCCAATACCGATGATATCCAAACGCTGATTCATTAATAAGCTCCAGTATAATGAGAATAATACCCAGAAATACGGCTGCAGAAGGGCGGCTTATAGCAACCAGGCTGCCTCTTTCTTATAAGTAAGCTTCACGAATTAAATGTAATTAAAAGGTGTGCGGGCCAAAAATACCGCATTATTTAAATGCCCGTTTAGAATTCGGTAGCTCATCAGGTAAAGGCTACGGGCGTATTTCTTTCCATGAAAGTCCCAATGAAAGCTTGCGTGTGTTTATAATTAACTCGTTTAGGTATAAATCCGATAAAGTCTTATTTATCATTCCATAAAAACGCCAACCCAGGGAAAAGAAAAGCCGTTGGGTTTTCATCAGTTGTTCTCGTGTCGACGCTGGTCTGCGCTCGTCTTATGTCTCTGGGATCAAGTATTCGTTGCCTAGAATAGCCCTAAAATGCGTCCTGGGAAGGTGAAATAACATGATATTAGAAGCAGAGGGCGTTTTGAAAATATGAAATTAAAAGTGAAATTATGAAATCAGCTTATCATAATTTATTTTTTTCCATATAATTCAACATGTTGAGTTGTTATTCGTAATGACGTGGCGAGCCAGTGAGCTGGGGTTTTTCCTGCTGCAGTGAGCCTCTTCCTTCGCTGTATCCCTCCTGAATCCTAAGTATTCCCTCCCTGCGGGCACTCATCGGCTGAGCAAAGATTGCTCATGCTGCATGCAAAATGCGCTGTTCGTTTAGTGGACACCGGCTCAATGCCGGCGGAAGGTCAGAGAGGCTGGCCGTCACGCTCGACGTGGTTACGTTGTGAGAAAGACTTGTCTAACCGCGCGGCGGTTAATTGTTCGTGTGATAGGAAGATTCTTATGTTTCAGCTATAATCCGCGCCAGGAGTAGGTCTAAGAGAGCGATTATGAGGTTCTTAATCAATAACCGAATTATCTTCGATGAGGATAACTCGACGCTGGCGTTGGCGGAGGAGAACCTCGAACCGGTGACGCTCACCACGATAGCCAATCGTCTGCTCGCGCTGTTGGTAAAAAATAACGGCATCTTGATTAGCCGGGACTTTATTTTTTCCACCGTCTGGGACGATCATGGCAAAACGGCCTCGAACAGTAACCTGAACAACTATATCGCCAGCCTGCGCCGTACATTTGCCGGCTTGGGAGAGAGCGAAATTCTGGTTACCGTGCCGAGGCAGGGATTTATGTTTACCGCCGCCAGCATTCATTCCGTGGCGGACAATATGACGCAGGACGAAAGCGTTCCTGCCGCGCCTTTACCCGTCCGGCGCCGTTGCGATGCCATTTTACCTAAGGTAACGCTGCTGTTTATCGGGATTGCGTTGGTATTGGCGGGCGTTTACTTTTTTACCGAACGTTACGACACCGCTTATCAGACCCAGATCGCCAGCTACAAATCTTGCCGCGTGGAGACGCTGAACGCCAGCGAGCGGATCGACGAGCGGTATATTGCCGACGCCCTGGAAAGGCTCAAAAGCCGTGGTTTTGATTGTGATGTACCGGCAACGGTTTATTACTCTCGATTGACATACCATTATACGAACTACAAAAAGCTGATTGATTTCATCTCGTATTGCCCGAAACACCGCGTTAAGAATATGGATGCGCACTGTGAAGATGAGTTTGAGGTGATCAATGAAGGTTAGCTCGCGCCGTGCTTTCTACCTGGCATTATCTGCTGCTATTGCCCTTGTTATTGTTATATTGATTTATTTATTGACCGCCTCGCGAGATTTCCCTGAGTGCAATGCGTCTTTATCGACGACGCGCATGACGCCGAATGGGACGGTAACCAGCGGTTTGTACGTGAACATCGTGCGTTCGGGATGGCGCCGCGCGACCATTACGCTTAACGGTTTAGCCTATCGGGATGGAAAGAAGCAGGTGATAGCCCGCGTGCTCGAAACGAAGTATCACTATCATCGTGGGTACTACTATGTCGCCATTGAAAAGAAAATCCTTCAATCCATGGATAACTTCACCTACTCCGATGCGCAGACGTTTCTGTTGGGTGAGGAAAAACATTACTATGTTTTAAAAATTGCCAAATTGAATGATGACAATTTTATTATGTACTACGGCAGGCAGCCTGAGCTGCTGTGTTCCGTAACCAGAAAATGATGGGAACATCCCATAATGAGACGATTATGGGATGTGGTTGGTGATGGCGTGTATAGCAAATAACGGCAGGTTGAACGTGTCCGTGAACGGACATCTTGCTGTTTTTGTATCACTGGTAGTGAAAAACGTTACTCATTTATGGAATATAAACCACTTCGCAAGGTTGGCGGCCTGCGTTTTCCCGGCAGGATACGAGCATTTTCTCTTCAAACTGCCTGTTATCCTGCGTGATTTTGTTATAGTAATAAACTTTAGTCTTTTTCTGGCAATTGACATAGGCCTTTACCATGTCGGTTACCGTTTCCTTCTCTGGGTAATCCCACCCCATGTTGTATATTTGGCAACCCGCGAACTGAGTGCCGCTGAATAGGTTGTTACGTACGGAGTACTGATGGCTGGCCATGATCAATGCAGCGATGCTGATGAATAGGATGAGATTAACCCATTTATTCCAACTCTGAAACTGCCGCCAGGCCGATAATAATTTTCCGCTACCACGCCCTCTGGGGGCGGCTTGCCCCGGCGGTTGCGTGGGAACAACGGTTTCCTCCATTATGTTTTGTTCTTTTTCCGGTTCGGCAGTGGCGTGTCGGCTAATTTTTTTTGCAACGAACTTAAAGCCTTGCCGGGGGTAAGTGATTATCAACTCCGTCTCGCCAAGTTGCGCCAGATGGCGACGCAATAGTGAGATATAGTTATTCAAGTTGCTGTTTGTTCCTTTTAGTCCTCGTTCTTCCCAGACCTCTTCAAGTAATTGTTGACGCTTAATCAACATTTCATTGTTCCTGACGAAAATAGAAAGCAAACGGCAAGCCGCGGCCGCTAGCGGCTGCATATTTTGCGGGGCATTGACGCTCTCCAGGGTTCCTTCGTATTCATTGAACTTAACCCTTCCATTTATAATGAAAATCATAGGAATCCTCTCATTTTTTGTTTCGGGAAGGGATTTTGCGCTGAGAGGTTATATTTTTCAATAACCCTGATTCTCTGTGTTTTCCAATAATATTGATATCTGTCACTAAGTGATAATTTATCCATAATGAATTTTTTATGGAGATCTAATTATTGAACTAAAAGATGTCATTTTTAGACTCTATGTGTAATTTAATGGTGTTTATTAGGTTTTAATCTCGTATTTATCGTGTTTGATGAAATAATATTTCAAGATTGCGGCGGGGGCGCTAAAGTGGCTTCACCCCGGCGATGGAGGATTTCATCGGTTGGGAAAAACAGGAGAGTAATTGGTTTATTCCTTGAATAGTATGTGGCTGACCTATTAACCATGGTTATCTACTACATCAGTAATAGCCGCGTGAAAAGGCGGCTTGGTTTTTAAAGCATCAAGGCCAGGCCGTTGATACACATTACTCATTGTTAAGAAAATACCTTATGTATTAATACGATTAAGGATAATTGGTTATATGAAACTGAATAAAATCATGCTGGCTGCCGTTATGGCGTTTGGTGTTTCTTCCCTGGCACACGCCGCCGATCAGGGTCACGGTAAAGTGACCTTCAGCGGCTCGATCATCGACGCACCTTGCTCTATCGCGCCTGAGTCTCTGGATCAGACCGTTGAGCTGGGCGCCATCTCAAACGTGGCGCTGAAAAATGGCGGTAAATCCACGCCGCGTAACTTCCAGATCAAGCTGGAAAACTGCGAGCTGACCACCGTCGCGCCAGGCAAAAACAACACCGTTTCGCTGACCTTCTCCGGTTCAGCGTCGGAAGCGGACAACAAGCTGCTGGGCATCACCGGTACCGCTAAAGGGGCTGGCATCGCCATCACCGACGGCGCCGGCACCAACATCGAACTGGGCAAGGCTTCTAAAGCACGTGATCTGCAGAACGGCGCCAACACCCTGAGTTTCGCCGCTTACCTGCAGGGCAGCAGCGCGTCCAATGCGACGATCGTTCCGGGCGAATTCCAGTCCGTTGCCGACTTTACCCTGGCTTACCAGTAATTCGTTAACCCAACGAAATACGCGTGATTATCGGCATGCGGGGGAGCCCGCATGCCATTTACAGGGAATCGTTATTTCACGGGAAAAGATAATGAAGCATCAGATAACAAAGTTGGGGGCGTTTTGCCTATTGTCGGTGCCGTTGTTCTTTGTGTCGCAGGATATTTCTGCTTCACAGGGCGAGGGGCGCGTCAATATGCAAGGGGCCATTAATGATGCAGCCTGTGCGATCGCTATGGAAAGCCGTGAACAGATTATCGATATGGAGGTTATCCCTGTTTCAGATATTGCTCGGGATGGGCAGGGAAAAAACATCTCTTTCAGTATCGAATTAGTAAATTGTGTCTTAGAGAGAGCGGATAAAACATTACCTGGATGGAAGCAATTTCAGGTGACTTTTGATGGCCATGCCGATGGCGAAATGTTTGGCATTCGTGGCGAAGCCGCCGGTGTGGCGTTAAAAATAAGCGATGATGACGGCAATATCGCCAGGCCGGGCATGCCGTTGCCGTTAATGAATATTCCTCTGAGGAGTTATCGGTTGAACTACGTCATAAACCTCATGGCGAATCGTCAACCATTAACGGCAGGAAGTTATTCTTCATCGGTTAGATTCAAAATGGATTATTACTGAATCGATCGATTATTTCAGGGAAGTTAACAGATAGAAGGTTTGGAACATGATGTTTTTGCCTGCCGGAAAGTCATTTCGTTTATCTATTCTGAGTGCCTGGGTGGCGTTGTACTGCTTTGGTTTCACCTCTGCTGCCGGCGCTCAAGAAGAAATCCAGTTCAACATTGATGTACTGGACGTGAACGATCGCAAAAACATCGATCTGAGCCAGTTTGCTCGCAGTGGTTACATTATGCCGGGCACTTACGGTATGGCGGTGCACGTCAATAAAAGTGATTTGCCGGAACAGCAAATCGCTTTCTATGCGCCGGATGATGATCCTAACGGCAGCCGCGCCTGCGTTTCCCGCCCTCTTATGGAACAGCTGGGATTGAAAACGGCGCTGCACAGCGACTTGGCTTGGTGGCATCAGGGGGAGTGCCTGGATGAAGCCAGTCTGAAAGGCATGGAAGTGCGCGGTGACCTGGGTACTTCATCGCTGTATCTCAGCATCCCGCAGGCCTATCTGGACTATGTTTCGGAGGATTGGGATCCGCCCTCGCGCTGGGATGAAGGCATTCCCGGGCTGTTGTTTGATTACAACCTCAATGCGCAAACCCAGCATCAAATACAGGCGGGTACGCGTGGTTATAACATGAGCGGTAACGGCACGGCGGGGGCTAACCTGGGCGCTTGGCGGTTACGGGCAGATTGGCAGGCGCAGCTAAATCACCAGACGGGTTCGGGGCAGCCGACTGACAAACGTTTGGACTGGAGCCGTTACTACGCTTACCGAGCCGTGCCGGCGTTACGCTCAAAACTGACGCTTGGTGAAGGGTATCTTGATTCCGGGCTGTTCGACAGCTTCCGTTTCGGCGGCCTGAGCCTGCGGTCAGACGACAACATGCTGCCGCCGAACCTGCGCGGTTATGCGCCTGAGGTGACGGGAGTCGCTAAGAGCAATGCCAAAGTGATTATCAGCCAACAGGGGCGGGTATTGTACGAGACCACGGTCGCGGCGGGGCCGTTCCGCATCCAGGATCTGAATGATGCGGTGTCCGGCGATCTGGACGTGCGGGTGGAAGAGCAGGACGGCAGCGTGCAGGCGTTCACGATGAGCACCGCCAGCATTCCGTATCTGACGAGGCCGGGATCGCTGCGCTACAAGCTGGCGTTGGGGAAGCCCTCCGATCTCGATCACCGCTATCGCGGGCCGCTGTTCGGCACCGGCGAATTTTCCTGGGGGGTGAGCAACGGCTGGTCGTTGTACGGCGGCGGGCTGTTGGGGGGAGATTATAACGCTGCGGCGCTGGGCATCGGCCGCGATCTGATGATGCTGGGGGCGCTGTCGTTCGACGCAACCCAGTCGCACGCCAAGTTGCCGTATAGCGGCGAAACGCTGAGCGGCGGTTCATACCGCCTCAGCTATTCGAAGAGTTTCGACGAGCTGGACAGCCAGGTGACCTTTGCCGGTTACCGCTTTTCTGAACAGAACTTTATGAGCATGAGTGAATATTTGGATGCGCGCGAGTTCGGCCGGCGTTTTGGCAACAGCAAGGAGATGTACACCATCACCTATAACCAGCAACTGCGGAACTTGGGGGTGAGCGCCTATCTCAATTACAGCCATCAGACTTACTGGGATAAGCCGGCCAACGATCGCTACAACCTGACGCTGGCGCGTTATTTCGATGTCGGGCGCTTTAAAAACCTGGGGCTGTCGCTGTCGGCGTATCGCAACCGCTACAACGAACGCAACGATGACGGTATGTATCTGTCGCTGTCGCTGCCGTTAGGCAACGGCGCCACGCTAAGCTACAACGCAACGCTCAACCGCAATGACAACACTCATCGGGCAAGCTATTACGATCGCCTTGACGAGCGCAGCAACTACCAGCTCAGCGCCGGCGGTTCGCGCAGCGGCGCCAATCTGAGCGGTTATTTAAACCGCGACGGCGATATGGCGCGCATAACCGCCAACGCCAGCTATCAGCAGGGCAGGTACAGCGCCTTCGGCCTGTCGGCACAGGGGGGCATGACGCTGACCGCCGAAGGCGGTGCGTTGCACCGCAGCAACATATCGGGCAGCACCCGGCTGCTGCTGGATACCGAAGGCGTGAGCGGGGTGCCGGTGCGCGGCTATGGCCGGGCCATGGCGACCAACCGCTGGGGCAAGGCGGTAGTGACGGACGTCAACAGCTACTACCGCAACCGGGCCAGCATCGATCTGGACCAGTTGAACGATAACGCCGAGGCCACCCATTCGGTGGTACAAGCGACGCTGACGGAAGGGGCTATTGGTTACCGTAAGTTCGCGGTGATCGCCGGGGAGAAGGCGATGGCGGTGATCAAGCTGGCGGACGGCAGCGAACCGCCGTTCGGCGCCACGGTGCGGAACGCGCGCAAACAAGAGACCGGCATCGTCAACGACGGCGGCAGCGTTTATCTGAGCGGCATTAAAGCCGGCGAAAACATGACCGTACACTGGGGGGGGGCCGCACAGTGCGAAGTGCAAATGCCGATGTTATTACCGCCGGAGATGCTGGTGAATAATTTACTGCTCCCTTGCCGGGCATTATCGGGATTAAATGAACGTCAATAAGAACGCGGGGCGTAAATTGAAAAAGCTAATTATCTTTATATTCGCCGTGCCGGTTTTTTTTTATAGCGCAATGGTGCAGGCTGTATATGTCGCAGGCGGCTACTCCGATTGGCGCTGGGAGGGGCCGCCGATTACGTCAACTGCGGAGGCTAGATGGGTTGAGATGGATTTTAACTACTCTACAATTCTGTTAGATGACTATGATGAACCATTTGCTACATATAAAAGGCTCTTCTGTAGCCCTCATTCTCTGGGGTGTCGGTTTTATATAAGAATAGATAGCCACGCTTCTCAGGGGGGGCATACTCTAGTATATAGTTCTGTGTTTGCTCCAAAAAATTTTTCTTTAACCTCTTATGAAGCTAATCAACGGATTAGGAGTATCATGCCTTTTAAGGCTACTGTAAGGTTTTTATACGATGTTCGTATTCGACAGTGCATATATCTTTATTTGACTACCGGTGGCAATGATTACAAATTAGGTTCTTCTTGTGACGGTGTACTGCCGCCTTTGCCGCCCACCACGCCAAAGCCGCCGGAGCCGCTTTCTTGCTCGGTGACATGGCAAAGCAGCGGTGAGATTGATTTTGGCGTGATGACGCCGGGTGAAAATAAAGCAAAGGGCATTGCCGCCAAACTTGCCTGCCAGGGCGGGACTTCGGGAAAAGCGCGCCTCAGATTTACCGATGTCAATCAGGTGGGGGCAAATACCGTCACGCTGCGTAAGAGTGGTTCAAATGATGAAATAAAAGTGAAATTGTCGATTGGCGAACCTAACTTGCCTAATGAGCAGATAATTGATGTCTCGCCAGGCTTTAATGCGACCTATGCCTTTGTCGCCAAATTGGACGGCGTGCAGCTGGCTGGTGTTGATGGCGGCGATTTTTCCGGAAATGCGCTGATTGTGTTTGAAGTTATTTAGCTGTTTTAAATGTTACGTTTTTTTAATTCGGCGGCTGCGATATTTATTGAGCTGTCGGGAGGAAGGTTATTTATGAATATGTTTATGCAATATAGCGTCGTGCGAGCGGTTCCGGCAGTAGCATTAATTGGCAGTGTTTTTTTATCGATGTCGTCACAGGCGGCCATTGCTTTGGATCGCACCCGCGTTATTTTCGACGGCAGCGTGCAGTCGGTGAGCCTGAGCGTCAGCAACCAGAACAAGCAGCTGCCGTATCTGGCGCAGGGCTGGCTGGAAGACGCGCAGGGCAACAAGATTCAAAGCCCATTGGCCGTGCTGCCGCCGGTGCAGCGCATCGAGCCGGGCAAGCCGAGCCAGGTGAAGATCCAAGCGCTGCCAGCGGCGAAGATGCTGCCGCAGGACAGGGAGACGCTGTACTACTTCAACCTGCGGGAGATCCCGCCGAAGAGCAACAAGCCGAACTCGCTGCAGATTGCGCTGCAGACGCGCATCAAGCTGTTCTACCGTCCGGCGGCGATCGCGCCGGAACGCAACGCGGCGCCGTGGCAGGAGCTGCTGACGCTGACCAGGCAGGGCGACAAGTACATCGTCAATAACCCGACGCCGTATTACGTCACCCTGATCGACGCCGCAACGCGCAAAGGCGTGGAGGGGGCGAAAGGTTTCGAACCGTTTATGGTGCCGCCGAAAGGCAGCGCGCCGCTGACGGTCAGCGCGGCGAGCGTGGGCGGTAGCCCGGTATTGACCTATATCAACGACTACGGCGGCCGGCCGCAGCTGAGTTTTAGCTGCAGCGGCAGCAGCTGCAAAGTTGTGCCGGATAAGAATTCAGCCGCGAATTAAATAATCATATAAGTGGCCGCTATTTATTCACAGCGTAGCCTCCCAATGAAGCGTAATCATCAACGGAGTCTGGGAAATAATGCAACGGTTCATTTTATTCTTCATTTTTCTGGCGGTTATTGGCACCCACGACTCATCTGTTTTTGCTGCGATTTCACTCAATGAGAAATGGGAGCAAAACGATCGCGGGAAATGGTCTTTAAGTATCACTCCGCGAGGAACGTTTGACTTAACCAATGACATGAAGACGGTTAAGTGTATTTCTGAGGTCGGCTGTGAAGGGATGTGGAAAATCGATGTCCGTGGACGCGGCAGTATCTTTTGTGATCCGAAGGTTCTCGCCCCCAGAGGCATGACGGGGAGCGCGTATGTCAGGAGGGTAGAAAGTGCGGCCGGTGGAACCTGCACCCTGAGTAACCTGACCCTTGACGGCAGTGAGAGCATCTGCATTTTGCACGAGGCGTTGGGGGGCTGGCGGGACGAGTGGAGCTTCTTACCGGGGTTGCGTATATACAATACGAGGAATTGTTATGGCGGCGGGGGGGGCGGGGGGATTACTCCGCCGATAAAGCCGTTGAATTGCTCTCTCAGCGACATTTCCCTGACGCACGGCACCATCGATTATCGCCGGATCCCGGAAAGTGAGGCGATCTACTCTGCCACCGCTTACTGCAATCGGCAGGCGACGGTAAAAATCAGCGTTGCCAACGGCGGGAGGGTTAATTTGAACAGCGATGGCACGTTTTATTCACTGGTTTCAATCATGGATAAACCGGGGGACGCTCAGCTTTCCGTAAACGGCAATACTCCCGTCAAATTCTCTTCGCGGCTTTATGCGAAAGGCGGCAACGTGGTAATACGCGGGGCTTTTAGAGGCACGGCCGTCGTCGTCATGAATGTATTGTGAGGTTAATCGCGGGGGTTGCCGCGGTGATTGGTGCGCTCAGCGATAAGGCTTAATTTTTATTTTTGGGAGGCAAGAATGGCAGGGAAAATAATGGCCGCGCGTCTTGGGTATTGGGGCCGCAGCGAACTGCGTTATTACGCCGCCCTGGGCGGGCTGGCGCTGATGGCGCCACTCAGCCTGGCGATGCTGTTGTGGCTGCTGCCGGCGGCGCAGGCGGTAGATAACTGGGATGTCGAGGGTGCCAGCGGGGTGCTGGAGATCCGGGGAGCGCTGACCGAAAGCGCCTGTCGGCTGGAAATGGACAGCGCACGCCAGGAGGTGTGGCTGGGAGAGATCGCCACCGGCCGCCTGGCGCGGCCGGGCGATCGCGGGGTGGCGGTGAGTTTTGCGCTGCGCCTGCGCGACTGCCTGCGCGGTCCGGCGGCCAGCCGGGACGAACGCACCGGCGCCCGCTATGCCGCGGCGGATCAGCCGGCGGTGAGGGTGAGCTTCCTGGCGCCGGCCGATGCGGACAACCCGCAGCTGGCGCGGGCGGAAGGCGTGTCGGGGATGGGCATACGCCTGCTTGACGGCCAGGGGCAGGACGTACGCCTGGGCAGCCGTGGCGAACCGCTGTGGCTGGCGCCCGGCAACGATACGCTGTCCTACCGCGTGGCGGCCGAGCGCACCGCCGCGCCATTAACGGCCGGCGCCTACCGCGCGCTGATGACGTTCAACCTCAGCTATGACTGAGGACGTGACGGCGACAACTTAAGGATAGCGACAAGTGAAGAGACAGAATAAAGCCGGGCGACTGTGGATGGGCGTATTGCTGTGCGCCGCGGCGTTGCCCGCGCAGCCGGCGGCGACCCTGAACGTGAGCGTGACGGTGTTGGCCCCGTTGCCCTGCGTGGTCAACGGCAGCAAGCCAATAGACGTGGATTTTGGTCCGGACGTCATGACCACCCGCATCGACGGCAACAACTACCGCACGCCCATCGACTATACGCTGACGTGCAACGAGCCGGCGAATAACGCCATGCGCCTGCAGATTGTGGGCGCGGTCGCCGGCTTTGACAGCAGGCTGCTGCAAACCGACGTCGACGGTTTAGGTATCGCCCTGCTGCGCGACGGCGTGCGCTTAGCGCCGAACACCTGGCAAAACTTCACCTTTCCCACGCTGCCGAAGCTGGAGGCGGTGCCGATGAAGCAGGCCGCCGCCACGCTGCGCACCGGGGATTTCAGCGCCGCCGCCACGCTGCGCGTCGACTATCAGTGAACCGGGAGGCTCTATGACACGAAAGGCGTTTATTTTGGCGCTGGTGCTGGCCGGTGCCTCGGTGCAGGCGGCGGAAGAGGCGGCAATGAAATTTCATGGCACGCTGCGCGCCCCGCCGCCCTGCACGATCAACGACGGCGGCATCGTGGAGACCGATTTCGGCCAGCGCGTCGGCATCAACAAGGTCGATGGCGTCAACTATCGCCAGGCGGTGGCCTATCGTCTCAGTTGCAATCGCAACGACGCGCTGCCGTGGGAACTGACGCTGACGCTGAAAGGCAATGCCACGGCCTTCGACAAGGCCGCCCTGCAGACCGACAAGACCAATCTGGGGATCCGCCTCTATCGCAACGATGAGCCGTTTTTGATCAACAGCAGCCTGAATATCGATCCCGCCAACCCGCCGCGGCTGGAGGCCGTGCCGGTCGCCAGGCCGGGCGCGGAACTCAGCGAAGGCGCCTTCAGCGCTACGGCGACGCTACAGGCGGATTACCAATGAACGGGCGAACGGAGGGTGGGATGAACAAGTTGTGGGCGTTGCTGTTGGGGTATTGTGCGCTGCTGCCGCCGCCGGTGGCCGCCGCGGCCGATAACCTGCATTTTTCCGGCGCGCTGGTTGCCGAGCCTTGCGTGATACCGCCCGGGCAGGAAACCATCGCGCTCGATTTCGGCGGCGTGGTGGACAAATACCTATACCAGTACCGGCGTACGCCGGGCCTGGCGTTCGAGATCGTGCTGGCCGACTGCGATCCGGCGCTGGGCAAGACGGTCTCGGTGACCCTGCAGGGGAGCGAGAGCCGGGCGCTGCCCGGGCTGCTGGCGTTGGCGTCGGGCAGCGGAGCCACCGGCATCGCCATCGGCCTAGAGACGCCGGCGGGGGCGGCGCTGCCGATCAACCGCGCCAGCGATAAGATCACGCTGCTGCCCGGCGCCAACGCGGTGCGTCTGCAGGCCTATGTGCAGGCGGAGCCGGGGGCGCTGGCGAACAAGACGCTTGAGTATGGCGCCTTTGGCGCGGTGGCGACCTTTAATCTCAACTACGAATAAAGGGGTTAGGCAACGGAACGCGAAGAGCGGACAGTGGGCCGGCGGCGGCTTTGCCCTGCGGTGCGTGGGCCTCGCCGTCTTGGCGCTTTCATTTTGGGTGAATGCCTGTGATGAAAAATGATTAAAACGAAAAGACGACACGAACGTGATTATTTGCCGCTGGCAACAGAATGGTACGGTTCGCTGTTGCTCTTTTTCAGCGCCAGGGTAAATAAGTGAGGATGTAAATGAATCCGTTAACAATAAGAATTGACGATGAGAATAGTTATTTCTCGTTGGGATTACAGCTGTATATTACCGACTATGCCAGGGAACATAATAAATCGGTGCGGTTTTTAAGCCGGGGCGATGAAGAACACCCCGGTGTGGTGATCACCACGCGGGGGCGGCGCATCACGCACTGGTGCACGCCCTGGCAGGGAGGGCACCTGCAACTGGTGCTCATTCGGGACAGGGCGCCCGCGCAAGCGAGCGAGGTCTGGCGTGAAATTTATCGCACTGTGCCGCTCAAGGCGCTTGCGCCCTTATTGGCACGGCTGTTCGCCGATGTGAAAGGCGGTCGGCCGGAGAAGGCCTGGCGATTCACGACGCGTGAGAAACAGGTGATGAACTACCTGCGCAAAGGCTGGGATCAGTCCAAGGCGGCTAAAGTGATGGGCGTCAGCGTAAAAACGGTGCATAGCCATAAACGCTCGGTGATGAGCAAACTGCAGCTCACCCGCAGCCATGATTTCATCTATTGGCTGTTGTCCCACGAGGGAGATTATTCTTAACCTTGATTGGGAATATCTTATTTAATCCATTTTGTTATGTTATTGCCTGAGATTTACGCGCGACAGGGCGTGTGGTTTATATAAATAACATGAATGATCTTAGCTTCATTTATTAAATTAAAATAAAAATTCTAACCCGATGTTATTCGGAATGAGAGCAGGCGGCCTCTTTCGTCAGCGAGGCGCAAGCATTTGCCCTGTGACTGAAAAACGCTGGTTGTTTAATTGCATCTCCATTCCGGTGACAGGGCTGGAACAGCGATAAAAAACCAAGGGAAGGTAAAGTGGGACTTTTTTATTTGGCAGTTTGCCTGTTTTTTTTGAGTATTTATTCGTTCCACAAACATGCGTGTCACATGAGCAAACGAAGATTGGGCAACGTCAAAACTGGCGGGCCAATGAAAGGGAGAAGACTGGCACCCGTTCGCCGATAGAGAACGGGGCGAGTTGAGCTCGCGTCAGGCCGCTCGCCGGCCGGGACGGTGAGACACAGTTTAATGAGGGTCTAGTTCTTGATAAATAATCGAAAAAATCAAATTTTGTTCAGCTTTATTTAATAACGAGATGGACAAACTCTCTGCAATGGCGACGTTCGTCACTGTCGCCGAAGCCGGCAGCTTTATCAAGGCGGCGGAATGGGGGCGGGCTGGGAGGTGGGTGCCTGTGTTGCTGCACTGGCATTTTCAGGCCCGCTCGATTCATCTTATTTATCTCAGTAATGAGAATCTATCCATGCGGGTGCGTTGCTTTGTCGACTGGGTTCTGGCGCTGATGAAAGAAAACAGCAGCTTGCACATGAGCCCGTTAGCGCTGGCCGAAAGTATGTAGCAGCATGGCACCGCATTTTTACTCTTCTGTACCCGGCGCTACACTGACGTTCAGGTCGGTTTCGCCACAAAGGCGGATGAGTTATCAGACAACAGCAGTCAGTGAAGAGAGAATCAGAATGGCAGACAAGACGGTATTTGAGCAGGTCGTGGCGCTTCGTTCGCCGATGTCGTCGCCTCTTACCTGAGGCTGATTCTGTATCTACCTTTCGGGCTGTTGGCGATCGTGTTGATGCTGCTGTTTTGCGCCCGGCGGCTGTGCGATACCCGGCTCTTTGTGCTCGCCTGGCCGGTTTCTCCGGCGGTGTTCTTGGTCTTTTGGTTTGTTAACGTCGCTTTCCCCAGGCATCTCAATCTGGTGTTGGCCGCTAAATCTTGCGTACTGGCACTGATTGGGCTGCTTCCGCCGGGAAACGAAAGGCCGAATAATCGAACGCAGTTCGATGGAGAGTCCGTACCCCAGAAAGCGAAAAACCCGCCATAGGCGGGTTCTTCTGAATATGGTGCCCGGACTCGGAATCGAACCAAGGACACGGGGATTTTCAATCCCCTGCTCTACCGACTGAGCTATCCGGGCAACGGGGCGCATTAAACCGTATTGGCCGGATGGCGTCAATCGCTTTCTGTCACAAAGCCGATCGGTTGCTCTATTTTCAGGCAGCGAACCCGGCGGGATGGGGGGCGGGGGGATATCGCCTTTCAATAAATATGCATATAAAACGTGTATTTATACCGCTGACACAAGCGTGGGTTCTTATTTTTTAATTAAATAACAATGCATTATGATTTAATCAACGAGCGTTCAATCAAGGCGATTCTTGCTTGAACCCCGCAACGAATCATGCAATCATTGCGCAAATTTTAGCACTCTCCGTTCCCTGACGGTGTTCACGCTTCTTATAAGCCAGAGGGTTATTGGCATGACTGGTTTTGTTGCTCAAGCGCTGCTGCGCACCAGACATCTGACGCTGCCACCGTTCCGCCGTTGTTTCCTCCGTACGCCATCCGTCCGAATACGCCTGCCGGCCATGCGGTAAGGCCGCCTGATGCTCGCTGTTAGGCATGCGTAAAGCCAGCGCTGCGGCCCTGATTTTACTGATGCCTGTCGGACGCTGCCAAGACCAGTTTTCCCGATAGCCGCCTGATGATCGCCGATCATGAGCCGGTCACGCACGCCGCTTATGCTGCCGTGCCCGGGTATCGCTTTTACCGGGATAACCGCGTTATCTCATTACCGTGCCGGTGGCACACCCTCATCCTTCACCGTTTGAGAGTCAGCATGATGAAAGAATTGAAAATCGCGACCAGCGCCAGCCTGGTCGCCACCATTGAGACGCTGCGTCAGATCGTGCGCGTAGAGCAGACGGACTACACCGACGTGGCGGCGGTGGTGGTGTCGGTCGCCGACGTGAACGCCGGCATTCTGGCGCGCTTGCAGGCGACGGGGTTCGACATCCCGACCTTCGTGGCGGTGGAAGGGGACGAGCATCTCTCGCCGGACTATCTGCCGTTCGTCAGTGGGGTCTTCGCGCTGCTGGCCGGCGCCAGCAAGCCGTTCTACATGGCGCAGCTGGAGGCCGCCGCCGACGCCTACGAGCAGGCGCTGCTGCCGCCTTTTTTCAAAACGCTGAAGACCTACGTCGAGATGGAAAATTCGACCTTCGCCTGCCCAGGGCACCAGGGCGGCGAGTTCTTCCGCAAGCACCCGGCCGGCCGGCAGTTCTTCGATTTCTACGGTGAAACCCTGTTCCGTTCCGACATGTGCAACGCCGACGTCAAGCTGGGCGATCTGCTGATCCACGAAGGATCGGCCAAGGATGCGCAAAAGCACGCGGCGCGGGTGTTCAACGCCGATAAAACCTATTTCGTGCTCAATGGTACCTCGGCGGCCAACAAGGTGGTGACCAACGCGCTGCTGACCCGTGGCGATCTGGTGCTGTTCGATCGCAACAACCACAAATCCAACCACCACGGCGCGCTGATCCAGGCCGGCGCCACGCCGGTCTATCTGGAAACCGCCCGCAACCCGTTCGGCTTTATCGGCGGCATCGACGCGCGCTGCTTCGACGAACGCTACCTGCGCGAGCAGATCCGCGAAGTGGCGCCGGAGAAGGCGGCGGCGGCGCGGCCGTTCCGGCTGGCGATTATTCAGCTCGGCACCTACGACGGCACGATTTACAACGCTCGCCAAGTGATCGACACCATCGGCCATCTGTGCGACTACATCCTGTTCGACTCCGCCTGGGTGGGTTACGAAGGCTTTATTCCGATGCTGAAAGAGTGCTCGCCGCTGCTGCTGGAGCTGGACGAGCACGATCCGGGCATTTTCGTCACCCAGTCGGTGCATAAACAGCAGGCGGGGTTCTCGCAGACCTCGCAGATCCACAAGAAAGACGACCATATCAAAGGGCAAAAGCGCCACTGCAACCACAAGCACCTGAACAACGCGTTCATGTTGCATGCGTCGACCAGCCCGTTCTATCCGCTGTTCGCCGCGCTGGACGTCAACGCCAAGATGCACGCCGGCCCCGCCGGGCGCCGCATGTGGATGGACTGTGTCAAGCTGGGCATCGAGACGCGCAAACAGCTGCTCAAGCGCTGCTCGCAGCTGAAGCCGTTTATTCCGCAGCAGGTGGCGGGTAAAGACTGGCAGGATCACGATACTGACCTTATCGCCAACGACGCGCGCTTCTTCACCTTCGTGCCGGGGGAGACGTGGCACGGCTTCGAAGGCTATGCCCAGGATCAGTATTTGGTCGATCCGTGCAAGCTGCTGCTGACCACGCCAGGGATTGACGCCGCGACCGGCCAATACACCGAGTTCGGCGTGCCGGCCACCATTCTGGCCAACTTCCTGCGCGAGAACGGCATCGTGCCGGAGAAGTGCGATCTCAACTCGATCCTGTTCCTGCTGACCCCGGCGGAGAACCCGGCCAAGATGGAACAGCTGGTGGAGATGCTGGCACAGTTCGAACGCTATGTTGCAGAGGACGCGCCGCTGAGCGTGGTGCTGCCGACGGTGTACCGCAAGAACGAGCAGCGCTACCGCGGTTACAGCATTCGCCGGCTGTGTCAGGAGATGCACGATCTGTACGTCAGCTTCGACGTCAAACAGCTGCAAAAGGAGATGTTCCGCCAGGATCATTTCCCGCCGGTGGTGATGAACCCGCAGGACGCCAACGTGGAGTTTATCCGCGATAACGTCGAGCTGGTGCCGATCGGCCAGGCGGAAGGGCGCATCGCGGCGGAAGGCGCCTTGCCGTACCCGCCGGGCGTGCTGTGCGTGGTGCCGGGCGAAGTGTGGGGCGGCGCGGTGCAGCGCTATTTCCTGGCGCTGGAAGAGGGCATCAACCGCCTGCCGGGCTTCTCGCCGGAGCTGCAGGGGGTCTACATCGAGAAAAAAGATCACGGCTGGAAGCGCATTTTCGGCTATATGATCAAGTCATAGAAAAAGGGCCGGTTCGCACCGGCCCTTCTCATTTATCCACGCGGAACGCGTTACTTCCTGCGGTAGCTCTTCTGCGCGGTATTCACTTTCACCAGATAGCGGCGCGACTCGGCGGCCGGGTGCTTGGTGGTCAGCGTCTGATACACGTCACCCGGCTGCATGGCGTTGATGATGCCCACCGCGCGCGTTCTGTCGCTGGAGAACACCCGCAGCACGCTGCCGGCGCCGCCGTTGTAGGCGGTGATCACCGCATAGCGGCGCGAGGTCGGGTTCTGAATGCCGCCCAGGTAGTTGTTCTGCAGGATCGCCAGGTAGGCGGTGCCGGTGTCGATGTTGTTCTCCGGATCGAACAGGTAGCTGCGGCTCGGGGTGCCCCACTTGCCGCGCATCTGGAACACATCCTTGCCGGCGGTGTGCTGCATCACCTGCATCAGGCCCAGCGCGTCCGAACCGCTCACCGCATACGGGTTGAAGCTCGATTCGGTCTGCATGATAGCCAGGATCA
The DNA here is from genome assembly GCF_040280225.1 of Serratia sp. SM04. Classification (NCBI taxonomy): domain Bacteria; kingdom Pseudomonadati; phylum Pseudomonadota; class Gammaproteobacteria; order Enterobacterales; family Yersiniaceae; genus Serratia; species Serratia sp. SM04. The sequence continues at coordinate 338,544 of NZ_JBEOQT010000001.1, forward strand.
GCGACTCGTCCACGCCGTATTTTTCCGACGCCTTGCGCACCATCGGCAGATATTTGTGCGCACGTTTGTCCAGGTGGTTCGGCACCAGCTGGATGGTGACCGAGTAGATCACGTGCAGGCCGGAGGTGCGTTTTTGCAGCTTGGTCTGCAGCAGGTAATCGGCGAAGTGCGCCGCGCGCCATTCCCAGCGGATCGGCGCGCCCTTGTTATCCAGCACCTGGCCGTACAGGAACGGTTCTTTGCTGATCTGGATATCGTTGGCGTCGGAATAGAGATCGATGGAGCCCGGATCGTCACCCATCAGCAGCGTGCTGATGATCGCCTGGCGCAGGTGCGCGGCCGGATCGGTGGTGGCGATGGTCTCGATGGTAATGGCGCCGGTGTCGAAGTTGATGTGGCTGCGGGTTTGGTATTGGTCGGTATATTTGACGTAGTCTTTCGGCCCGGCGATCAGAACTTCGTTCAGACCCCAGATGTTCTCGATGTTGTGGGCGAATTGGCCCATCAGAATGTCGAAGCCGTTGGTATCTTTAATCCAGGCTTCGTTGATTTCTTCACTTTTTTTGCCGGAACAGGAGATCAGCAAAGGCGCTATTACGAGCAAAGCTAAAATTTTCTTCATCTTAAAGCCGTTTGGAAGAAGTATAAGAGGATTGAAGCGGGCCAGCGCCTGGCCCCAACAGCGTTATTCGCTCGGCGGCGTATAGCCTTCGATGTGCACGTCGTGCCCTTCGAACAGGAACTTGATCATTTCCTCTTCCAGCAGCTTGCGGTCGTCCACGTTCATCATGTTCAGCTTTTTCTCGTTGATCAGCATGGTCTGCTTCTTCATCCACTCGCCCCAGGCTTCCTTGGAGATCTCGTTGTAGATGCGCTTGCCGACGTCGCCGGGATAAAGCTGGAAGTCCTGGCCTTCGGCGTCGCGCTGCAGGAAAGTACAAAAAATGGTGCGGCTCATGCTAATTCCTCATCGATGGCGCTATCGCCATATAAGTTTTGTTGGATCGGGGGCTGCTTCGCCAGCTGTTGCAACAAACGGTCTACCGGCGCCGCCAGCCCGACCGACGGCGGCTGCGCTAAGTTATACCAGAGACCCGCGCCCTCATCCATGCCGCTGCCCGCCGCGTCGAGCGACAGCCACATCGGCACGATATCGAGGTGGAAATGGCTGAACGTGTGGCGAAACGCGGTCAGCTGTTCCAGGCGCTTGCCTTTCAGACCGCGCTGCTGCAGCCAGAGTTCCAAATCAACGCGCGCGCTGAACTGCGGGAAGCAGAACAGGCCGCCCCACAGCCCTACCGCCGGGCGCTGTTCCAGCCACACGCGCTCGCCGTGCTGCAGTAATAAGAAGTAGGCGGTTTTTTCCGGCAGGGTCTGTTTGGGTTTCTTGCCGGGGTAGTTGGCCCAGCTGTGGTTGGCGTAAGACAGGCAGCCGACGTTGAGCGGGCAGAGTTCACACTTGGGCTTGGAGCGGGTGCAGACCATGGCGCCCAGATCCATCATCGCCTGGTTGAACTGGCCGACGCCCTGCGCCGGGGTGACCTCTTCGCTGATTTTCCACAGCCGGTTTTCGACCTCTTTCTTGCCCGGCCAGCCCTCCACCGCGTAGCAGCGGGCCAGCACGCGCTTCACGTTGCCGTCGAGGATCGGATAGTGTTGGCCCAGCGCCAACGACAGCACCGCGCCGGCGGTGGAACGGCCGACGCCCGGTAAATCGGCGATTTCTGCGAAGGTTGTCGGGAACACGCCGCCGTGCTGTGCGACAATGGTCTGCGCCGCCTTGTGCAGGTTGCGGGCGCGGGCGTAATAGCCGAGGCCGGTCCACAGATGCAGCACTTCGTCCAGCGGGGCCTCCGCCAGCGCGCGCACGTTGGGAAAACGGGCCATAAAGCGCTGAAAATAAGGAATGACGGTGGCAACCTGGGTCTGTTGCAACATCACCTCGGAGAGCCATACTTGATAGGCGGTTTTCTCCAGCTGCCACGGCAGGGTCTTGCGGCCGTAGCGCTGATACCAGTCAAGCACCACCTGTGCGAATTGTTGTGCTTGCATCATGAGCAGCGTCGTTATCCGGCAGAAAATGAAGCGAGATTGCAGCATAGAGTCATGGTGCTGTAAACCGGAACTTTCCGACGCCGCACGGCGGGTACAGAAGATGAACACTTGCTAAACCAATGTATCTTTGCATAATGCGCGTTTCCCTAATTGGCAGCCAAACAGACAGAAAGCACTATGATTAATGACGTCATCTCCCCGGAATTTGATGAGAACGGCCGCGCGATGCGCCGTATCCGCAGTTTTGTCCGCCGCCAGGGGCGGCTGACCAAAGGCCAGCAGCACGCGCTGGAGAACTATTGGCCGGTGATGGGCGTGGAGTATCAGGCTGACGCTGTCGATCTCGCCGCGCTGTTCGGCCGCGACGCGCCGACGGTGCTGGAGATCGGTTTTGGCATGGGCGCCTCGCTGGTGACCATGGCGGGCAACAACCCGCAGCAGAACTTTTTAGGGATCGAAGTGCACTCGCCGGGCGTGGGCGCCTGCCTGGCCGACGCCCACGAGGCGAAGCTGAGCAACCTGCGCGTGATGTGCCACGACGCGGTTGAGGTGCTGGAAAACATGATCCCGGACGGCTCGCTGGACATGGTGCAGCTGTTCTTCCCCGATCCGTGGCACAAGGCGCGCCACAACAAGCGCCGCATCGTGCAAACGCCGTTTGTCGAACTGGTGCTGCGCAAGCTGAAGACCGGCGGCGTCTTCCACATGGCCACCGATTGGCAACCTTATGCGGAACATATGTTAGAGGTTATGAACGGGGTCGCAGGCTACCGTAATCTTTCCAGCGATAATGATTACGTGCCGCGTCCGGATTCGCGCCCACTGACGAAATTTGAATTACGCGGCCAGCGCCTGGGACATGGCGTTTGGGACTTGATGTTTGAGAGGAAAGAATAATGGCTAAGAACCGCAGTCGTCGTTTACGTAAAAAGTTGCACATTGAAGAATTTCAGGAGCTGGGTTTCTCCGTAGCCTGGCGCTTCGCCGAAGGCACGTCGGTGGAAGACATCGACAGCACGCTGGATACTTTCATCGATGAAGTGATCGAGCCGAACGGCCTGGCGTTTGACGGCAGCGGCTACCTGCAGTGGGAAGGTCTGATCTGCCTGCAGAAGATCGGCCACTGCACCGACGAGCAGCGCGAGCTGGTGAAAAACTGGCTGGAAGCGCGCAAACTGACCGACGTTAAGGTCAGCGATCTGTTCGATATCTGGTGGGATTGATCGCGCTTGCCCGATGAGCGCGGCTTCGCGCCGCGCCGTTTTATTGATCTAAGGTGCCTTAACGGCGCCTTTGTTTTGCCCGGAGTGTGACCGAGGTGGTAACAACATTGGATAACGCGTTGCTGGAGGAGATCCTGCAACAGGTGCGCCCGCTGATTGGCCAGGGGAAAGTGGCCGACTACATCCCGGCGTTGGCGGAAGTGCCCGCCGATCGGCTGGCGATCGCCGTCTGCACGGTGGACGGCGAACTGTTCCAGGCCGGCGACGCCGCGGAGCGCTTCTCCATTCAGTCGATCTCCAAAGTGCTGAGCCTGACGCTGGCGCTGACGCGCTATCAGGAGCCTGAGATCTGGCGGCGCGTCGGCAAAGAGCCTTCCGGCCTGCCGTTCAACTCGCTGCTGCAGCTGGAGATGGAGCAGGGCAAACCGCGCAATCCGTTTATCAACCCCGGCGCGCTGGTGGTGTGCGACATGCTGCAAACCCGGCTCAGCGCCCCCAAACAGCGCATGCTGGAGGTGGTGCGCCAGCTGGCCGGCGAAGACGACCTGGCCTATGACCTGCGGGTGGCGCGCTCCGAGTTCGAACACTCCGATCGCAATGCGGCCATCGCCTATCTGATGAAGTCGTTCGGCAACTTCGAGAACGACGTGATCACCGTGCTGCAAACCTATTTCCACTACTGTGCGCTGCGCATGAGCTGCGTGGAGCTGGCGCGCAGCTTCGTCTATCTGGCCAATCATGGCCGCGATCTCAACGGCGAGACGGTGATCAGCCCACTGCAGGCCCGGCAGATCAACGCCCTGATGATGACCAGCGGGATGTACGACGGCGCCGGCGAATTCGCCTATCGGGTGGGGATGCCGGGCAAGTCCGGCGTGGGCGGCGGCATCGTGGCCATCGTACCGGATGAGTTGTCGATCGTCGTCTGGTCGCCGGAGCTGGATGCTTCCGGCAACTCGCTGGCGGGAACTGCGGCGCTGGAACTGTTGTCTCAACGTATCGGTCGTTCAATTTTTTAATCCCAATCTGGATGGGAGTCAGGAGAAGCTATGTTGAAGAAAACCGGGTTAGCCTTACTGCTGCTGGCGGCGACTGCCGCGCAGGCCCACGCCGAGTACCAATGCAGCGTTAAACCCCAGGATGATGTGATCATCAGCCCGCAGAGCGTGCAGGTGAAAGGCGCCAGCGGCGACCTGCAAATTTCGCCGGATGGCGACGTGATCCGCAACGGCCAGGCGCTGAGCCTGAACGACAGCCAGCGGCAGAAAGCCTTCAGTTACCAGAGCGCGCTGCGCAAGCAGTTGCTGTGGATCGACGACGGCGCGCAGCAGCACCTGGAGAAAGCCCGTTCGGCGCTGGATAAGGTGATCGTCAAAGAGCTGGGCAGCAACAGCAATGTACGCAACCGGCTGACCACCCTGAACGGCCAGCTGAAACAGCAGATGAACCGCATCATCGAACACCGCAGCGACGGCCTGACCTTCCACCACAAGGCGATTGACCAGGTGGAACAGGACGGCCGCAACATCGTGCAGCAGAGCATGGGCGGGGTGCTGCAGGACAGCCTGAACGAGATGGGCGTCAAACAGGCCGCCAACAGCGGCGGCAACCCGCTACAGGCGATCATGGGCAACCTGGGCGGCTTGCAGAAGGCGATCCAGAACGAATGGAACAACCAGGAGCAGGACTTCCAGAACTTCGGCCGCGACGTTTGCAACCGCGTCACCGCACTGGAAACCCAGCGCAAGGATCTGCTGAAGGCGTTGAAGTAACGGATAGATATCGCATATCCATATCAGAGACGCTGAGGCGAAGCGAAATTCTGGTTGATACCTATCAGGCATTGTTTTTGGAGGCTTGGCATGAGTACGGCTAAACGCGTCAGCTTTGGGACGCGTTGGACGAGGATGTTTCCGTTGAGGGATTGCTGAAGGGGCGTGGCGACGTGACGCATCGCCCTCATAATGCCGCCTGAACATGAAAAAAAGCGCTGATTATTCAGCGCTTTTTTTTACTCGTCGTCCGCCAGGAACAGTTCCAGCAGCGAGTTGAGGAACAGTTTGCCCTTCTCGGTGATCTGCCAGTGCTCCGCGGTTTCTTCCAGATAGCCTTTGGCCAGCGCCTCGTCCAGCTGCGGGCGAATGACGCTTTCCGCCAGCCCGGTGTAGTTGACGAAGTCGGCGCGCGGCGCGGCTTCCAGCAGGCGGAAGCGGTTCATGAAGAATTCGAACGGCCGATCCGCCGCCGCCACCTCATGCTGTTTGTCCATGTAGTCGCCGCGCATAAAGCCGCGCGGGTGCTTGGTCTTGGCGGTGCGCAGGATGCGCCCGTCGCTGAAGGTCACCTTGCCGTGCGCGCCGCAGCCGATCCCCAGATAGTCGCCGAAGCGCCAGTAGTTGAGGTTGTGCTGGCATTGGTAGCCCGGCTTGGCGTAGGCCGAGGTTTCATATTGCTGATAGCCGGCGGCGCTCAGCAACTGGTGGCCGCGTTCGAAGATGTCCCACAGCGCGTCGTCGTCCGGCAATACCGGCGGGCGCGAGCTGAACAGGGTGTTCGGCTCGATGGTCAGCTGATACCACGACAGGTGCGGCGGATTGAGGGCGATAGCCTGGCGCAGATCGTCCAGCGCCTCTTCCAGCGACTGATCCGGCAGGCCGTGCATCAGATCGAGGTTGAAGCTGCGCAGGCCGAGGCCGGTCGCCAGCGTCGCCGCGCGCTTGGCCTCTTCCGGGCCGTGGATGCGCCCCAAGCGGGTCAGTTTCTCGGCGCTGAAGCTTTGCACCCCGATGGAGATGCGGTTGACGCCGGCGCGCTGGTAGCCGCTGAAACGATCGGCCTCCACGGTGCCGGGGTTGGCCTCCATGGTGATTTCGGCGTCGTCGGCGACGCGAATGCGCGCCCGCACGCCGTCCAGCAAGGCTTGCATCGCCTCGGCGCTCAGCAGGCTGGGGGTGCCGCCGCCGATGAAGATGGTGCTTATCTCCCGGCCGCCGGCCAGCGGCAGGTCGGCATCCAGATCCGCCAACAGATGATCGACATACTCCTGATGCGGCACGTCACCCTTCAGCGCATGGGAGTTGAAGTCGCAGTACGGGCATTTCTGCACGCACCACGGGATGTGGATGTAGAGACTCAGCGGGGGCAGCTTAAGCATTGCGCATGGCTTCCAACATCAGCTTCAGCGCCTTGCCGCGGTGCGAAATCGCCCGCTTCTCGTCGCGGCTCAGCTCGGCGGCGGTGCGGCCCAGCTCCGGCACGTAGAAGACAGGATCGTAACCGAAACCGCCTTCGCCGGCGGCTTGCTCGGTGATTTCGCCGGCCCAGCTGCCGTGGAACACCAGCGGCGTCGGATCTTGCGCATGGCGCAGATAGACCAGCACGCAGTGGAATTGCGCGCCGCGCCGGCCTGGCGCCACGTCTTTCAGCGCCGCCAGCAGCTTGTCGAGGTTCTGCCGATCGTCGGCGTCTTCACCGGCGTAGCGCGCGGAGTAGATGCCCGGTGCGCCTCCCAGCGCGTCTACCGCCAGGCCGGAGTCGTCGGCGATCGCCGGCAGGCCGGTGACCTGTGCCGCATGGCGCGCTTTCAGGATGGCGTTTTCGATAAACGTCAGCCCGGTTTCTTCGGCGGATTCCACGCCCAGATCGGTTTGCGCGACCACGTCCAGGCCGAAATCGGCCAACAGGTCGGCGAGTTCGCGCACTTTGCCCGGGTTACCGGTGGCAAGAACGACTTTTTGCATAATGACTACCTTGAAAATTATTCGATGAGCGCCGCGACCACGGCGGGGATCTGTTGCGGATTCACGATGCGTAACTGTTTATGCCGCCCCAGTTCGCCTTTCTCGATGGTGACGCTGCTTTTCGCCACTTTGAACTGCTTGGCGATAAACTTGATCAGATGGGCGTTGGCTTGGCCGTCGACCGGCGGGGCGGTGATGGCGACTTTCAGTTCGTCGCCATGCAAGCCGATAATTTGGTCGCGGCTGGCTTTCGGCTGAATATATAGCCTGATCGCCAGCCCGTCCAGCACCGGAGTGACTGCACTCACAGCAGGAACCAGATCTCGCCGAACAGATCCATGCCCAGGTAATTGATCAGATAGAGGATCAGGATCACCACCATGGCGGAAAAGTCGATGCCGCCCATCGCCGGGATGATGCGACGGATCGGCGCCATCAAGGGTTCGGTGAGCTGGTACATTACATAGTCGATGGGGCTGCGGCCCTGGCTTATCCAACTCATCAGCGCACGAATGATCATCACCCAGAAGATCAGGTAGCCGGCAGACTTCACCAGCGAGATCAGGCCGAACAGCAGGTTATAGGGGCTGAGCGACATCGCGCCGCCCTGGATCAGCAGCAGCAGTGGGTACTTGATGGTCATCAGCAGGAACGCCAGCAGCAGTGAAGCGCTGTCGATGGGCCCCAGCGACGGGATGATGCGGCGCAGCGGGCCGACCACCGGCTGGGTGATCTTCACCACAAACTGCGAGAACGGGTTGTAAAAATCGGTGCGTGTCCACTGCATCCAAATGCGCAGCAACAGCACCATCACGTACAGATCAATAACGGTCTTGACCAGGAAAGTCAGCGTTAGCATGAAGTGGTCCTTCTCCTTAACTCATGGTTATTTAAAATAATTTTTCCATCTCTTGCGCGCGGGAAACGGCGGCCTGCATCGCTTGCGCCACGGTTTCCGGCAGCTGGCGTTCATTGAACACCCGCAGCGCTTCGGCGGTGGTGCCACCTTTGGAGGTCACCTGCTCGCGCAGCGTGCCCAGCGGCGTATCCGGGTTGGCTTCCACCAGCGCGGCGGCGCCGGAAGCGGCCTGCTGCACCAGATCGCGCGCGGTCTGGCTGTCGAAGCCCATACGTTCGGCCTCTTTTTGCATCGCCTCCATAAACAGGAAGAAATAGGCCGGGGCGCTGCCCGCGGCGGCGATCACGCCGTTGATGCCATTTTCGTCATCGACCCAGCAAACTTTACCGACCGACGCCATTAAATCGCCGGTGTAGTCGCGATCCTGCTGGCTGACCTGCGCCGGCGCGTACAACCCGCTCATGCCCTTGCCGACCAACGACGGGGTGTTGGGCATGATGCGCACGATGTCCAGCTTGTCGCCGAGCAGCTGATAGAAACGGCTGACCTGAATACCGGCGGCGATCGACAGCACCAGTTTGCCGCTGAAATCGACCTGCTCGCGCAGCGGTTGGCAAACGTCGGCCATCATCTGCGGTTTGACCGCCAGCACCACTACTTCGGCCGCGCGCGCGCAGGCGACGTTGTCGCCGCTGCTGACGATGCCATAGTCCGCCGCCAGCGCATCGCGGTTTTTCGCCGAAGGGGCGCAGACGCTGATGGATTTGGCCGGATAGCCGCCCGCCACCAGGCCGGCGATGATTGCACGCGCCATGTTGCCGGCGCCGATAAAGGTAATCTTGCGATGTTGCATCAAATCCCTCGTCTGTTTGTCAGGCCTGCGAGTAGTCGCGGGCGCCAAAAATTGCGGTGCCGATGCGCACCAGGGTGCTGCCTGCGGCAATCGCTGCCGCCATGTCGTCCGTCATGCCCATAGATAGCGTATCGGCCTGCGGATAACGCTGACGCAGGGCGAGAAATGCGTCGTTCATCTGGTTGAATACCGCCAGCTGCCGCTGATAATCCGCTTCCGGTGCCGGGATGGCCATCAGGCCGCGCAGCGTCAGGTTCGGCAGCGCAGCGATCGCTTCGGCCAGCGCTGGCAGTTCGCTTAACGCGATGCCGGATTTGCTTTGCTCGTCGCTGATGTTGATTTGAATCAGCACGTTGAGCGGCGGCAGGTCGGCCGGGCGCTGATCGCTCAGGCGCTGGGCGATGCGCAGCCGATCTACGGTATGGCACCAGGCGAAGTGTTCCGCCACCAGCCGACTCTTATTGGATTGCAGCGGGCCGATAAAGTGCCACACCAGCTCGCCGCCCTGCGGCGACTCGGCGAAATGCCGGATCTTGTCTACCCCTTCCTGCACGTAGTTCTCGCCGAAGGCGCGCTGGCCGGCGGCGATGGCTTCTTCGATCGCCGCCACAGGTTTGGTTTTGCTGACTGCAAGCAGGGCAACTTCTTCTGGCGCCCGCGCGCAGTTTTGCGCGGCGGCCGCGATGCGGTTTCTGACATCCTGCAGGTTCTGTTGGATAGTGCTCATTATTGACCCGGGAGAGTGATATGGATATCGATGAATTCGTGGCCCTTAGTGTAAAGCATAATGCTTCCGATCTGCACCTTTGTGCCGGGCATCCGCCGATGTTGCGCATCGACGGTGAACTGCAGCCGCTGGCGGCGGCGCCAACGCTGACGGCGCAAGGCGTGCAGGCCCTCTGCGACGGATTGCTGAATGCGCAGCAGCGCGAGAGCCTGCGGCGGCTGGGGCAGGTCGATCTGGCGCTGCACCGGCCGGGCGGGGAACGGCTGCGGGCCAACGTTTTTCAGCAAAGCGCGGGGATGTCTCTCGCGTTGCGGCGCATCGCCGGGCAGGCGCCTTCGCTTGCCGAGCTGGCGGCGCCGGCCATCATCCCGGCGCTGCTGCGGCGCGACGACGGGCTTCTCCTGCTCACCGGCGCCACCGGCAGCGGCAAGTCCACCACGCTGGCGGCGATGATCGACGAGATCAACCGGCACCAGCCGCGGCACATTTTGACGCTGGAGGATCCGATCGAATTCCTGCACCGCAGCCGGCGTTCGCTGATCCAGCAGCGGGAGATCGGCCGCGACAGTCACAGCTTCGATGCGGCGTTGCGCGCCGCGCTGCGCGAAGATCCGGATGTGATCCTGCTGGGCGAGCTGCGCGATATTGCCACCATTCGGCTGGCGCTCACCGCGGCGGAGACCGGCCACCTGGTGCTGGCGACGCTGCACACCCGCAGCGCGCCGCAGGCGGTGGAACGGCTGGTGGACGTGTTTCCGGCGGAAGAGAAACCCTATGTGCGCGCCCAGCTGGCCGGCAGCCTGCAGGCGGTGATTGCGCAAAAGCTGATGAGGCGGCCCGGCGGCGGGCGAGTGGCGATCTTTGAGGTGCTGACGGCGACGGCGGCGGTCAGCAACCTGATCCGCGAAGGGAAAACCCACCAGTTGGCGAGCGTGTTGCAAACCGGCGCGCAGTCCGGCATGCAAACCTTTGAGCAAGGTTTGCAGCAGCGGATCGACGCCGGCGTGTTGGGGGAGAGTGCGGGGGAGGGAACGGAGGGTTAACCCAGCTGCCGTTCGAACCAGCTTTCGAGGATCACCACCGCAGAGGCGGAATCCACGCTGCCTTTGTCGAGCGCGCGGAAGCCGCCGCGATCGAACAGGTTGGCGCGCGCTTCCACGGTGCTCAGGCGCTCGTCATGCAGATCGATCTGGATGCCGAAGCGGCCGTGCAGGCGGTTGGCGAACTTGCGCGCCTGGGCGGTCACGGGTTGTTCGGTGCCGTCCATGTTCAGCGGCAGGCCGACCACCACCAGATCCGGCTGCCACTCCTTCAGCAGCTTTTCGATTTTCAGCCAGTCCGGCGAGCCGTCCTGCGCTTTGAAGGCCGGTAGGGCGCGGGCGCTGCCGGTCAACTCCTGGCCGACGGCCGCGCCGATGCTTTTGGTGCCGAAATCGAAGGCGATAATGGTGCGGTTGCTCATCAGGCGTGTCCTGCGTGGTTGGCGATGCTGCGAATGTCGATACCCAGAAGGTTCCCCGCCTCGCGCCAACGGCTGGCGATCGGCGTGCGGAACAGAATGTCGGTGTTGGCCTCGATGGTCAGCCAGGCGTTCTCCAACACCTCCTGCTCCAGCTGGCCCTTTTCCCAACCTGCATAACCCAGCGCCACCAGCACGTCGTCCGGTTGTTCCGGGGTGCCGAGCGTTTCCAGCACGTCTTTCGAGGTGGTGATCATGGTGTTGGGGGAAATTTGAATGCTGGCACCGAAGCCGTGGCGCGGCGTATGCAGGATAAACCCTCGATCGTCCGCCAGCGGGCCGCCGGCGAACACCGGCTTGTCCAGGCTGATGGCCGGATCGCGCGCAGGCGGCATGATCTTCAGCTTGCTCAGTACCGTGGCTACCGTGAACTGCTCCACCGGTTTATTGATCACCAAACCCATGGCGCCTTCTTCGTTGTGCTCGCAGACGTAAATCACCGAGCGCTTGAAGCGAGGATCCTGCAGGGTGGGCATGGCGATCAGAAAATGGTGCTGTAAATTCATGGCGTTAGTATAAGGTAATCAATGGGTGAGAAAATAAACAGCCGCCAGTATGCGGCTATACCCGCCGCCTTTCAAGCCGCGTGCAAAGGCGTGCTTTGGCGGGCGCGATGCAGGATAGCGGGCGGCAGGCCGCCCGCATGGCGCATTACTTCGCCGCCAGGCGCTTTTCAATCGCGTCCATCAGCATGCCGGTAATCGAGATGGGGAATGCCGCCTCAATTTCGCGTGCGCAGGTTGGGCTGGTCACGTTGATTTCGGTCAGGCGATCGCCGATCACGTCCAGGCCGACGAAGATCAGCCCTTTCTCTTTCAGCGTCGGGGCGACGGTGCGGGCGATTTTCCAGTCGCTCTCGCTCAGCGGGCGCGCTTCGCCACGGCCGCCGGCCGCCAGGTTGCCGCGGGTCTCACCCTGCGCCGGAATGCGCGCCAGGCAGTAAGGCACCGGCTCGCCGTCGACGACCAGGATGCGTTTGTCGCCGTCCTTGATCGCCGGCAGGAAGTTCTGCGCCATGCAGAAACGGCTGCCGTGTTCGGTCAGGGTTTCGATGATCACCGACAGGTTGGGATCGTCCTGCTTCACGCGGAAGATAGACGCGCCGCCCATGCCGTCCAGCGGCTTCAGGATGATGTCGCCGTGCTGCTGGTGGAATTTGCGGATGTGCGCGGCGCTGCGGCTGACCAGCGTGTCCGGCGTCAGTTCCGGGAACCAGGCGGTGAACAGCTTCTCGTTGCAGTCGCGCAGGCTCTGCGGCTTGTTGACCACCAGCGTGCCTTTGACCTCGGCGCGCTCCAGAATGTAGGTGGCGTAGATGTATTCGGTATCGAACGGCGGATCCTTGCGCATCAGGATCACGTCCAGATCGTGCAGCGCCAGATCCTGCTCGCTGCCGAAGCTGAACCAGTTTTCCTTGTCTTCCTTCACGCTCAGCAGGCGGGTGCGGGCGCGCCCGTCACCGGCGTGCAGATAGAGATCGTTCATCTCCATATAGTGCAATTCGTAACCGCGGCGCTGCGCTTCGAGCAGCATGGCGAAGCTGGTGTCTTTCTTGATGTTGATGGAATCGATAGGATCCATCACGATGCCGAGCTTAATCATCTTTTCTCCTTTAACCCAGGTCGCCGAAACGGACCTGCAGAGCGGTAATGGCGGTGAGCGCTGTGGTTTCGGTACGCAGCACGCGTGGCCCCAACAGAATATCAGTAAATCCGTGGCCGGTGGTCATGGCGATTTCGTCGGCGGACAAACCGCCTTCCGGGCCGATCAGCAGGCGGACGCGGTCTACCGGCTGCGGCAGGGTGTTGATGCTGTGGCTGGCGCGCGGATGCAGGTTGAGCTTCAGGCTGCCGTCTTGTTCGGCGCACCAGGCTTCCAGCGACATCGCCTCGCGGATTTCGGGAATGCGGTTGCGGCCGCACTGTTCGCAGGCGGCGATGGCGATCTTTTGCCATTGCTGGATTTTCTTCGCCAGACGCTCGCCGTCCAGTTTGACGCCGCAGCGCTCGGAAAACAGTGGGGTAATGACGTTGACGCCCAGCTCGATGGATTTCTGGATGGTGAACTCCATCTTCTCGCCGCGCGAGATCACCTGGCCCAGATGCAGGTTGAGCGGCGATTCGATGTCGTCCACGCGGCCGTCGCTGAGGCGCACCAGCACGCTCTTTTTGTCCACCCGAACTATCTCGGCGTCGAACACCTGGTTGCTGCCGTCGAACAGCTGCAGCGCCTGGCCGGCGCTCATGCGCAGCACGCGGCCGACGTGGTTGGCGGCGTCCTCGCTGAGGGCGATCTCCGCCCGATCGGTCAACGGCTGCGGATGGTAAATGCGGGGTATGCGCATGGGTAGTCTGATCCTGACGAAACGGCGCCGTGGGTTGGCGGCGCCATGAAAGATAAAGGCTATAGTAGGTTAGCTTTTCCGCTGCTGACAAGCCTGTTGAATATAGGGGTTGTGGTTGCCCTGCACCTTGGCGATACGTGCTTCACGCTGACATTCCCATTGGCTCACCGGATATTGCCGGTTCCACACCTCGAACAGCTGGGTTTGCTGGCGTGACAGCCGCAGCTGGTAGCGATCGCGCATGTAGAAGTAGGTGCGGGCGATGGCGCCGCGGGCGCGGGCGGGCGGCTCCGCCTGTTTATTCTTGAAGTCCACCTTCATCGGGCATTGCCCGTACTGGCCGGCGCCGCCGTTCCATTGGCTGTACATGAAGTTATTGCGGTCGCCGTTCACTTCGCCGATCGCCGGCTGCAGGTTGTGCAGATCGGTTTCTATCTGGCGATAGGTGGCGTCTTTGTTGCAGTTTTTGCGCCCGCCGTCCTGCCAGCACTGCAGCTGGTGGCCGAACTGCCAGGCCGGCACCACGTGTTCCCACTCGATGCGCTGCGCGCGCTGGGCGTTTTTACGCACCTGATAGCCGCAGCCGGCGAAATCCGGGATGCCCTTCTTGCCTTGCCAATCGATGCGGCAGCCGCAGTAAAAACTGCCCGGCGCATCCTGGTTAATCTTGGCCGCCGCCGCCTTGGCCTGAGAAAAGTTATTGATGCCGTGTGCCTGTACGGCGCCTGCGGCGAAAACCGCCATAAACAAAATTCTGCGAAGCATATTCCAAAACAGCTCAAAATTGGAAAAGCAGGCAGGGTAACGGAACTTGCCGGCAGTGGCAAATGGCGATATTTGCTTGTTTTAACGTATAAATCGTTTAGCTAAAGGTTCTCGCTAGCGAGAAATTTCAGTTTTTCGCCGCACCGGCGGCAGCGGTATTCGCTTTCGCCACGCAGCACGCGGTTATGGCGGCGGATGGTGAGCTGGTGCTGCCCGCAGCCGCAGCGATAAGAGAAGGTTTTGCTTTGCACCGAGGCGGTTTCGAAGCGGTGAGTGCGGCTGGCGGGGGTCAGCAGCACGCTTTCCATCATCCAGCGCCATTCGCGGCCGTGCGGCGCCACCCGGCCGAATTGGCGAAACACCAGCAGGTGCGCCAACTCGTGCGGCACCACTTCATCGATAAACGGCTGTTGGTTTTCCAGCAGCAGCACCGGATTCAGGCGGATTTCCCAGCTTTGCAGCCAGGCGGTGCCCGCGCTGGTGCCGCGTTGCTGATAGACGATGCTGGGTTCGGGGAACTCGACGGCAAAATGCCGGCGGGCCAGCTGCAGCTTTTCTCGCAGGCAGCGCATTACCGCTTGTTGCAGCGCGATGGGGATTCTCGATTTGTTCATTGCGGCCTAGCTTAAGCAATGGCGCGGCGGCTGACAATACGCCCCGCGTAAATCGCATCCGGCGCTTTTTCGCCACATTGATAAGACGATCGCCGCCGATGGATTGTAATCAATGTGTTAACTGCGGGATAATAAAGCGTGCATGATGAGCCTGTACCCGCAGTTCTCACCGAGCAAGGTTGAAACGCCGCCTGTGGTAATCCCTTACGCAAAGAGCGGTTATTTTGCGATTTGGCGCAATAACTGACTGATTAAAAATACGTAAGGTGGAGGCAGTTTTTTGACAAGGCGCCGAGCCGTGCGCCGCAAGTGTGAATTTAACGCAGCTGATGTTGCAAGTGAGAGATCAATGTCGAATAAACCGTTCCACTATCAAGATCCGTTCCCGCTGAAGAAAGACGATACCGAATACTACCTGCTGAGCCGCGACCACGTTTCCGTGAGCGAATTTGAAGGCCAGGAAATTCTGAAAGTTGCCCCTGAAGCGTTAACCCTGCTTGCCCAGCATGCGTTCCACGACGCCTCGTTCATGCTGCGCCCGGCGCACCAGCAGCAGGTGGCCGATATCCTCAAAGATCCGGACGCCAGCGAAAACGACAAGTACGTTGCGCTGCAATTTCTGCGTAACTCAGAAATCGCCGCCAAGGGTATTTTACCGACCTGCCAGGACACCGGCACGGCGATCATCGTCGGCAAAAAGGGCCAGCGCGTCTGGACCGGCGGCGGCGATGAAGCCGCGCTGTCGCGCGGGGTGTACAACACCTACATCCAAGAGAATTTGCGCTATTCGCAGAACGCCGCGCTGGATATGTACAAAGAGGTCAACACCGGCAGCAACCTGCCGGCGCAGATCGATCTCTACAGTGTGGACGGTGAAGAGTATAAGTTCCTGTGCATCGCCAAGGGCGGCGGTTCCGCCAACAAAACCTATCTGTATCAGGAAACCAAGGCGCTGCTGTCGCCGGGCAAACTGAAAAATTACCTGGTCGACAAGATGCGCACGCTGGGCACCGCGGCTTGCCCGCCGTACCACGTGGCGTTCGTCATCGGCGGCACCTCGGCGGAAGCGACGCTGAAAACCGTCAAGCTGGCCTCGACCAAGTATTACGATGGTCTGCCGACCGAAGGCAACGAGCATGGCCAGGCGTTCCGCGATCTGGAACTTGAAGCGGAATTGCTGCAAGAAGCGCAGAACCTGGGTCTGGGCGCGCAGTTCGGCGGCAAATACTTCGCGCACGATATCCGCGTGGTGCGCCTGCCGCGCCACGGCGCGTCGTGCCCGGTCGGCATGGGCGTCTCCTGCTCCGCGGACCGCAACATCAAAGGCAAAATCAACCGCGACGGCATCTGGCTGGAAAAACTGGAGCACAATCCGGGGAAATTCATTCCCCAGGAGCTGCGCCAGGCCGGGGAGGGAGAGGCGATCAAAGTCGATCTCAACCGTCCGATGGCCGAGATCCTCAAACAGCTGTCGCAGTACCCGGTTTCCACCCGCCTGTCGCTGAGCGGCACCATCATCGTCGGCCGTGATATCGCGCACGCCAAGCTGAAAGAACGCCTGGATCGCGGTGAAGGCCTGCCGCAGTACGTCAAGGATCACCCGATCTACTACGCCGGCCCGGCCAAAACGCCGGAAGGTTACGCGTCCGGTTCGTTGGGGCCAACCACCGCCGGGCGTATGGACTCCTACGTCGATCTGCTGCAATCCCACGGCGGCAGCATGATCATGCTGGCGAAAGGCAACCGCAGCCAGCAGGTAACGGATGCCTGCCACAAGCACGGCGGGTTCTATCTCGGCAGCATCGGCGGCCCGGCAGCGGTGCTGGCGCAGCAGAGCATCAAGAGCCTGGAGTGCGTGGAGTACCCTGAGCTGGGCATGGAAGCGATCTGGAAAATCGAGGTGGAAGATTTCCCGGCGTTTATCCTGGTGGATGACAAAGGCAATGACTTCTTCCAGAAGATCCAGGCCGGTCAGTGCTCCAGCTGCCTGAAATAAGCGCGGCCCCCTTCGCCGCCTGCGGGCGGTGAAGGGGATTGTGTAAAGTCCTGTAGCCTGCTGGACGGCGAGTTTTAACCTGTATACCCTACGCGGACAGCACTAAAATTCGACTGATGGAATATCGGCAACAGAAGGCTCGGCAAGCACATGAGTACGCAGGAAAGTCATATCAAGGAATTGCTGGTCTGGATTGAGGATAATCTGACCAATCCGCTGTCGTTGGATATCGTTTCCGCCAAGTCAGGCTATACGAAATGGTATCTGCAGCGCATGTTCAAGAAGCAGACCGGATTATCGTTAGCTTCGTATATCCGCGCTCGCCGCCTCTATCTCGCCGCCTTCGCCTTGCGTTTCACGCAGAAGAGCATCCTCGATATCTCGGTCGAATACCAATTCGATAACCAGCAGACGTTCTCGCGCTGTTTCAAGAAACACTTCGCCGAATCGCCCAGCGTCTATCGCCATGCCCGCAAGCAGGACTTCAGCAATCTGGTGCGTTCGCTGGCGGCCAGCCAGCCGGGTGATATTCAGGTCGAACGCGTCAGCATCGCCAGCGGGCAATACGCCTTTCACGGCAAGCAGTACGCTTATCACCTGGATATCGAGAAGCTGGACAAGTCGCACCTGCCGCAGCGCAGCGCGCTGCGGGCGCAGTTCTATACCTTATTGGGCGAGCGCCCGATGCAAACCTATTCGTTTACCCAACTGGTGCCGGACGGCGAGCGGGTCAGGGTCGATTATACCCTGGGCGTGACGACGGAATACCCGCTGCGCGAAGGCGTGGTGCTGGAGCCGTTGCCGGAGATCCACGGCGAGTTTTGCCGTTTTCGCTATTCCGGCAAGCCGGTGGCGCTCAATGACCACATCATTCAAATCTACACGCAGGTGCTGCCCGAAATGGGGTTGGCCCGCGGAGAGGGGCCGGACATTACGGTGTTCAGCTATTCGCTGAGCGGGAAAGAGGAGCTGCATCTGGAGTTGCAGCATCTGGTGCCGGTGGTGCCGCTGCATTGAGCCCGTCGGCGGCCGGCAGCCGGTTTTTTTGCTGCACGATCGCCGCCATCACCGCCAGGGCGATCTCCGCCGGGGTTTTGCTGCCCAGCGGCAGGCCGATCGGCGCATGGATGCGTTCCAGCTCCTGCGGGGTGAATTCGGCAATCTGCTGCAAACGCTGGCGCCGCCGCGCGCTGTTTCTGAGCGAGCCCATGGCGCCGATGTAAAACGCCGGGGTGTGGATCGCTTCCATCAGCGTCAGGTCGTCCATGCGCGGATCGTGGGTCAGCGCCACGACGGCGGTATTGGCGTGGCAACCCCCTTCCTCAATGAATTTGGCCGGAAACTGACGCAGCAACGTCACGCCCGGTTTCAGCTCGGTGGCAAAGTTATCCAGCGCCTCCGGGCGGTTCTCGCACACCAGCACCTCAAACCCCAACGCCACGGCGAAATCGACGCAGTACAGCGCCACGCTGGACAGCCCGGCGATCAGCAGGCGCGGCGCGGCCGCGATGTGCAGGGTGATCTGCTCGAGCCGGCGTTCGACCTGGGTGGCGCTGGTGAAGTGGCTCTGCTCGAGGCTGTGGCAGGCGTTGGGCAGCGTCAGGCGTTTGATCAACGCGTGATGCCCTTCCAGCGCGCCGGCGATGCGCCGCAGGTAAGTGATGCTGGCTTCACTCGCCGGCAGGTATTCGATCAGCACGTCCAGCACGCCGCCGCAGGGTAGCGCCACGTTGGGCGTCATGCCGCCTTCGCCGTAGCGAATCACCTGGCTGGCCGCCTGATACTCCCCGGCGGCCACGCGGCGCAAAAAATCCTCCTCCACGCAGCCGCCCGACAGCGAGCCGCTGTAGCGGCCATCGCGGGTCGCCGCCATCAGCGCGCCCGGCGAGCGCGGCGAAGAGCCGTAGGTGCTGAGCACGGTACATAACCAGACCGGCTGTTGCTGCAGCCAGCTTATCGCCTGGCTGACCACGGTGACGTCAAGATGTTGCATAGGTGAATTTACTCGCTGGCCGGGAGTTGCGATGGAAGATCAATATCCTGCACGACGCCGGGTTGCTCAAGCGGCAGCAGGTGCACTGCCGCGCCTTGCAGCAGTTCACGCGCGCCATTATCGCCGCGCAGTTGGCAAAGGGGTTTGCGCAATAGAGCGGAAAAGCCGACCGGATGACCGGGCTGTTGCGCATAGCAGGGGCGCACGATCGCGTGCTGCCGTAAGGCATCCGCCACCTGCCGGAAAACATCGGCGCCGACGAACGGCATATCGGCCAGGTGAATCAGCCAGCCCTGCCAGTGCGGCGTGGCCGCAACGCCCGCGGCGATCGAGTCGCCGAGGCCCGCGCTGGCGAGCAGGGTGACCGGCACCTGGTTGGCGGCGCAGGCGGCCAGCACCGGCAGATTATCCGGCCGGGTCACCACCTGTACCGGCAGGCCGGAGGCCAGCGCCTGGCGCAGGGTGTGTTCGAACAGCGATCGCCGCTCGCCCGCCGCATCGGCAAATCCGGCGTTCAATTTGTTGCCCCGGCCGCCGGCCTGAATAAAGCGCTCCCCGCGTCCGGCGGCGGTAATGACAATGCCCGTGGTCATGGTTGAAGTCCGCGTTTGCGCAAATTATTTATTAGCCTACAAACTACCTGTGTTTTGTAAATGTTTTTTTGTTGAAAACAGCCTGTTAATCATCACATAATTTTAGTTATAAGCATATGCTTATGACGTCTACGGCAAGGTCGTCAGCGTTTGCGCAACAACACCGCGAACAAAAACCAATTACAAGAAAGACGTGAAGGACTTATTTATGAGCAATTTCAACCCGTCGCGGCGCCGCTTTATCAAAGGCGCCGTGATTGCGGGGGTGTCCGTGTACCTCGCGCCCCTGTACAGCCGCGCCTACGCCGCGCTGTTCGAGCAAAAAATCCTCCAGTCACCCAACTGGGATCCGCAGACCAAACGCGTCCGTTTCCGTATCGACGGCCGCGCCAAGGTCATGGGGCAGAAGGTGTTCGCGCGCGACATCCGCGCGGTGGACATGCCGCACTGGCCGCAGAAACAGGCGCACGCCTTCATTCTTCGCGTCACTAAAGCCGACCGGCTGTTCGAGGGCGTCGATCTGTCGCTGCTGGGGGACGACCTGCAGCCGGATCGCCTGGTGACGGCGGAAGATCTGGCGCGCGACGGCCTGGCCTTCCCGGCGTTCTACGGCGACGACATGCTGCTGCCGAGCGGCAAAACCCCGGCCTATCTCGGCCAGGCGGTGGCGATACTGATCTATCACGACTTCGCCCGTTTCCGCTTCGCCAAGGACAAGCTGAAATTCCGTGAGGAAACCATCAAATACGGCGCGGTCACCGGCCCGCTGGAGCGCGATCCCTGGGGCAGCTTCCGCTATGTGCGGGTGGGGGGCGATCAACCGTTCGACGACGATCGCTTCTCCAGCCTGAAGGACACGCCGATCTTCCCGGTGTCGATGAAAAAACACCTGCCGGTGTGGCCGGAAGGGCGCGAGGGCGGCAAGCTGGATCAGGAAGGCATGCGCTATGCGGGCCTGATCGCCGACGAGATGGCCAATCCGCCGGCCGATTGGCTGGTGATGTCGCGCCGCTACACCACGCAGTCTATCGACACCTCGGCGCTGGAGCCGGACAACGCCAACGGCTGGTTCGATGCCGAGACGCAAACGCTGCATCTGGTGGTGCCGACCCAGTCGCCGCAGGAAGTGGCCGACGAGATGCCGCGCATGCTGGCCAAGCGCAACCCGCCGGTGAAACAGCTTATCCTGCACCCGTGCTACACCGTGGGCTACGGCTCGAAAGATCACTACAACTTCCCGTATTACGGCGCGGTGGCGGCGATGTACGGCGACGGCCACCCGGTGCGCCTGGCCAACGACCGCTTCGAGCAGTTCCAGACGGCGCTGAAGCGCCACGCGTTCGACATGAATTACCGCATCGCGGTGAATAAGCAGACCGGCGTCATGCAGTCGTTCCTCGGCGACATGACCGCGGACGGCGGCGGCCGCAGCAACTTTACCCCTTCGGTGGTGATGGTCGGCGCGACCGCCGCCCAGTCGATTTACTACTTCCCGAAAAGCGATCTGTCGTCGGTCGGGCTGGCCTCACGCGCCATCGACGCCGGCTCGGCGCGCGGTTACGGCACGCTGCAGAGCATGGCCGCCACCGAGATGATGGTGGATGAGCTGGCCGCCGAGCTGAAGATCGACCCGATCGAGTTCCGCCTGCGCAACGTGCTGAAATCCGGCATGAAAAACACCCAGGGGGCGATCCCGGCCGGTGCGATCCGCGCCGATGAAGTGCTGGAGAAGGCGGCGAAGCATGAGATGTGGCTCAAGCGCGCCGAACGCAAGGCCGAGTTTGAGAGCCGCCATCCCGGCAAGCGCTATGGCGTTGGCTTCGGCTGCGTGCAGAAAGACTTCGGCACCGGGGCGGAAACCTCGTTCGCCCGGGTGGAGCTGAGCGAAGACGGCCGCATCACGCTGCATCACAGCGGCGCGGAGATGGGCACCGGCATGTCGACCTCGCAGTCGGTGCTGTGCGCGCAGTGGCTGGGAAAACCGGCCGACGAAGCGCATTTCTCGGTCACTGACTGGTCGGTGCTGCCGATGGTCACCAGCGGCGATCCTTACCTGATGTCGCAGGAGGAGCAGGACAAGCTGCAAACCAACCCTAACTGGACGCCGAGCTACTGTTCGCCGTCCAGCGCCAGCAACTCGGCCTATTACTTCTCGCACAGCACCCGCGAAGCGGCGCGCCTGATCTTCGATCACGGCCTGTGGCCGGCGGCGATGGCGCTGTGGCAGGCCGGCATCGGCGGCGGCCAGGCGGCGCCGCTGGTGGTGCGGCGTGAAGATGCGCGTTGGGTCGAAGGTGGCCTGACGGCGGCGGGCATGTCGGTGCTGAGCCTCGAGCTGCTGGCCAAGACGGCTTATCAGATGGGCGGCGTCACCGGCGCGGCGGTGCACGTCTTCAACCGCTGGCAGTGGGCGGAGGCCGATTTCACGCTGAACGGCAAAAGCGAACGCCTGCCGATCGACGGCATGGCGCTGCGCAACGCCGGCGGCGAATTCAAACCGCTGGCGCGTGGGCAGGTCTACTACCCGCCAACCCAGCGTAACAATGCGGCGGTCACCTACTACAGCGCCGTCGGCACGCTGGCGGAAGTGGCGGTGGATATCGCCACCGGCCAGGTGGAATTGCTGAATCACCATTCGATCATGGAGTGCGGCAACCTGATCGTGCCGGAACTGGTTTCCGGCCAGCTGCAGGGCGGGCTGGCGATGGGGATCGGCCATGCGCTGCACGAATATTTACCGCTGTACGAAGACGGGCCGGGCAACGGCACCTGGAACTTCAACCGTTACCACCTGCCGCGCGCCAGCGACGTGGCGGTGTGGAAGCAGAGCGGCGACATCCTGCCGGCGCTGTCGGAAACCGATCCGCCGAAAGGCATGGCGGAGGTGGTGATGATCCCGATCGTGGCCGCGCTGGTCAACGCCATCGCCGACGCCACCGGCCACCGTTTCCGTGATTTGCCCGTTCGTGCAGAAAATATTCGTGAGGTATTTCAATGAGCATTAAAACCCAGCCGATCTCCCTGACCATCAACCAGAAGCAGTACGGCCCGATCGAGGTGCCGGAAGGCCTGATGATGATCGATTTCCTGCACGAGTACCTTGAT
Organism: Serratia sp. SM04; assembly: GCF_040280225.1. Taxonomy (NCBI): domain Bacteria; kingdom Pseudomonadati; phylum Pseudomonadota; class Gammaproteobacteria; order Enterobacterales; family Yersiniaceae; genus Serratia; species Serratia sp. SM04. Next base: position 360,930 of record NZ_JBEOQT010000001.1, read on the forward strand.
CTGACCGGCTCGCGCCTCGGCTGCGGGCAGGGCATTTGCCACGCCTGCGTGGCGATCGTCGATCACCCGAGCGGCACCAGTGAAGAGGTGCGCACCTGCATCACCGGCGCGCATTTCTTCAACGGCAAGAAAGTGCGTACCGTCGAAGGCCACGCCAGGGTGGACGAGCAGGGCGAGGTGGTTGAACTGTCGCCGATCCAGCAGGCGTTTCTGGAGCACTACAGCTTCCAGTGCGGCTATTGCACGCCGGGCTTTGTCAATGCCGCCACCATTTTCGTGGAAAAGCTCAAGCGTGAACCTATCGCTCGTGAGCAGCTGGAAAGCGCCATCGAGCAGGCGCTGGACAGCCACATCTGCCGCTGCACCGGCTACGTGCGCTACTACGAAGCGGTGCGCGACGTGGTGCTGAAAACGCCGGGCCTGCTGAAGGAGACGGCGCAATGAAAAAACGTCTCGCAGTATTGATTTTGCTGGTGGCGATCGTGGTGATTGCGTTGCTGTGGTGGCGGGAAAACCGCCGTTACGACGGCCCGGTGCAGCAGGTGACCGCCGGCGCCGAACAGATCGCCCGCGGCCGCTATCTGGCGCAGGCCGCCGACTGTGCCGCCTGCCATACCGCCAGCGGCGGGGCGCCGTTGGCCGGCGGCTATCCGCTGGAAACGCCGTTCGGCACGATTTACGGCAGCAATCTGACGCCGTCGGCCGACCACGGCATCGGGCGCTGGACCAGGGACGACTTCTTCCTGGCGCTGACGCAGGGCGTGGCGCCGGGCGGGCGGCACCTGTACCCGGCGATGCCTTATACCTCGTACAAGGGCATGTCGCGTCAGGATGCCGACGACATCTACGCTTACCTGATGACGCGCCCGGCGGTGGACGTGGCCATTCCGGCCAACGAGATGCCGTTCCCGTTCAACCAGCGCATGGCGCTGATCGGCTGGAACCTGCTGTTCCGCAGCCAGGATCCGCTGCCGGCCAGTTCGCAGGGCAGTTCGCCGCAATGGCAGCGCGGCCGCTATCTGGCCGACGTGCTGGGCCACTGTGGCGAATGCCACACGCCGCGCGGCGCGCTGGGGCAGATGGATCTCGCCAAGCCGATGCAGGGCGGCGATCTCGGCCGCTTCATGGCGCCGGACATTACGCCGCACGGCCTGGCGCAGCGCGGCTGGACGCCGCAGGACGTCAGCCGCTTCCTCAGCACCGGCTTCGCGCCGCAGGGTTCCGCCTTCAGCGAGATGCACATGGTGGTGGATCTCAGCACCCGGCATTTAACGCCGGAAGACCATCAGGCGCTGGCGCTGTATCTGATGGGCGAGCAGCCGCCGGCGGCGGTGCCGGTGAAAATGGGCCAGGGCAGTGATGCCGGGCGCATGGCCTATCTGGATCAGTGCGCCGGCTGCCACGCCCGCGAAGGCGAGGGCAAACCGCACGTCGCACCGGCGATGCGCGATAACGCCACGCTGCGCCAGGTGGACGGCAAGAACCTGATCGTGTCGGTGCTGGACGGCCTGCCGGCTCAGCAGTTCCCGAACGGCGAAAGCATGCAGAGCATGCCGGGCTTCGGCGAACGGCTGAGCGATGCCGACGTGGCGGAGCTGGTGAATTATCTGCGCGTGACCTGGGGCGGCTTGCCGGCGGACATCACCGCCGAACAGGTGAAAGCGCTGCGCAAATAAGCGGCGTTCAGGCGAAAAAAATGGCCCGCATCAGCGGGCCATTTTATTGCGCGGTCACGGGGTTCAACGGCTGGTGACGCCGTCGACGCGTTGGCTGCGCTGTTTGATGGCGTAACCGACGGCCAGGATCGCCACCCACACCGGGATCAGCAGCACCGAGATTTGAATGCCCGGCGTCAGGTACATGATCACCAGGATGCCGGCCATGAACAGCAGGCACAGGTAGTTGCTGAACGGGTACCAGAACGCTTTGAACTTCGGCACCACACCTTCGCGATTTTTAGCGGCGCGGAACTTCAGGTGCGCCAGGCTGATCATCGCCCAGTTGATCACCAGCGCCGATACCACCAACGCCATCAGCAGTTCGAAGGCGCGGCCTGGGATCAGGTAGTTAATCAGCACGCACAGCGCGGTGGCGAGGGCGGAAATGCCGATGGCCACGACCGGCACGCCGCGACCGTCGACCTTCAACAGGCTTTTCGGGCCGTTGCCCTGCTGCGCCAGGCCGTACAGCATGCGGCTGTTACAGTAGACGCAGCTGTTGTACACCGACAGCGCGGCGGTGAGCACCACGATGTTCAGCACGGTCGCCACCAGGTTGCTGTTCAGCGCGTGGAAGATCAGCACGAACGGGCTGCCGCCTTCAACCACTTTGCCCCACGGGTACAGCGACAGCAGAATGGCCAGCGAACCGATATAGAAGATCAGGATGCGGTAGATCACCTGATTGGTGGCTTTCGGAATGCTCTTTTGCGGGTCGTCGGCTTCGGCGGCGGTGATGCCGACCAGCTCGAGGCCGCCGAAGGAGAACATGATCACCGCCATCGCCATCACCAGGCCCATGACGCCGTTGGGGAAGAACCCGCCCTGCGCCCACAGGTTGGTGACGGTGGCCTCCGGGCCGCCCATGCCGCTGAACAGCAGGTAGGCGCCGAACACGATCATGCCGATAATCGCCACCACCTTGATGATGGCGAACCAGAACTCCATCTCGCCGTAAACTTTGACGTTGGCCAGGTTGATGGCGTTGATCGCCAGGAAGAATACCGCGGCGGAAACCCAGGTGGGGATCTCCGGCCACCAGTACTGCACGTAGATGCCGACCGCGGTCAGTTCCGCCATCGCCACCAGGACATACAGCACCCAGTAGTTCCAGCCGGAGGCGAAGCCGGCGAAGTTGCCCCAGTATTTGTAGGCGAAGTGGCTGAAGGAACCGGCAACCGGCTCTTCCACCACCATCTCCCCCAACTGGCGCATGATCAGAAACGCGATGAAGCCGCCGATGGCGTAGCCGAGAAGCACTGACGGGCCGGCCATTTTTATTGTTTGAGCGATACCGAGAAATAACCCGGTGCCGATTGCGCCACCTAAGGCGATGAGCTGAATATGGCGGTTTTTCAGGCCGCGTTTCAGCTGGTCACCATGCTGTTGACCATCCATCAATCAAACCCTCTGTCGTTGTGAATGCCCACATGCCTGTAAAGCAGTGGTTACGATGTGTGTTTTGTTTTATTTACGGCGTTATAGCTATTAATTCCACGGTGCCGCTACCGTTTGGCAGAGAATAATGTTATGCGCGTCGGTTTGCACCTGCTTTGTCGTGTGAGTGATTAAGATTGCAGCAGTTTAGGAAACAAAATGCGGGTTGTGTGACGGCGGGAGGGATTCAGTGCATGAAATAAGCAACAAATCACATAATGCGCAAAAATAACGTAGATCCGAGCGGCGGCGCGCGTTCAAATAATGAACGAATCACCGTGGCGCTGCTCGCCAAATAGCCATTCATTAAAGCGTCATAACCATGCAATAAAACTTGGGCAAAAAGTTTGCACTCTTCCTTGCGTAAGGTTTGGTAAAAGTTAAATCCCCAACCCGGCGCGTAAATGGTAATACCATCACGGCGTTACCGGTTTGCAGCGGGGTTTTCAGCGGGGTGTTAAAATGTGCGGGTAACCTGATTTCGATCAAGGCCCGTATGGACAGGAGGTGAATACTTTGTTACTTTACCGTCACGTTTTTGAAATTGGTATTACCAATTGACTCCGCGCCATTCGCAGAGAAGAATTCACTCATGGCCTACAGCAAAATCCGCCAACCCAAGTTGTCAGATGTTATCGAGCAACAGCTCGAATACCTGATCCTCGAGGGGACACTGCGCCCAGGCGAAAAACTGCCTCCGGAGCGCGAGCTGGCGAAACAATTTGATGTCTCCCGTCCTTCTCTGAGAGAGGCCATTCAGCGCCTGGAAGCGAAAGGGCTGCTCCTGCGTCGTCAGGGCGGCGGCACCTTCGTGCAAACTAATCTGTGGCAGAGCTTCAGCGATCCGCTGGCCGAGCTGCTGGCCGACCATCCCGAATCACAGTTCGATCTGTTGGAAACCCGTCACGCGCTGGAAGGCATTGCCGCCTATTACGCGGCGCTGCGCGGCACCGATGAAGATCTGGCGCGCATCCGCGACTGCCATATCGTGATTCAACAGGCTCAAGACAGCGGCGATCTCGACGCCGAAGCCGATGCGGTCATGCAGTATCAAATCGCCGTGACCGAAGCTGCCCACAACGTTGTGTTACTTCACCTGCTACGCTGCATGGGGCCGATGCTGGAACAGAACGTGCGTCAGAACTTTGAATTGCTCTACTCGCGCCGTGAGATGTTGGCAAAAGTGAGCAGCCACCGCGCCGGAATTTTTGAGGCGATTGTGGCACGCGAGCCGGAAAAGGCCCGTGAAGCCTCGCATCGCCACTTGGCGTTTATCGAGGAAATCTTGCTGGATCTCAGCCGGGAGCATACTCGGCGCGAGAGATCGCTACGGCGTCTCCAGCAACGCAAGGATTAAGAGCTGTCCTCTTCAGGGTACACCAGCCTGCGGGGGTTAAGTTCGAGGTACTTAGTTAAGTACTTAAGCGGCAACTAAACTGATGGGCCTGTCTTCGTGTGTTTTTGCACAGAGCACAGGAAGACAGGCTCCAAACAAACCATTAGACAGATAAGGAATACCACCATGTCAGAACGTTTAAACAATGACGTGGATCCGATCGAAACCCGCGACTGGCTGCAGGCGATCGAATCGGTCATCCGTGAAGAGGGTGTTGAGCGAGCTCAGTTTCTGATTGATCAGGTATTGGGAGAAGCCCGCAAAGGCGGCGTTAACGTTGCGGCCGGTGCTGCAGCGCACAACTACGTCAACACCATCGCGGTAGAAGACGAACCGGCCTACCCAGGCAACCTGGATCTGGAACGCCGCATTCGCTCTGCGATCCGTTGGAACGCGGTCATGACCGTTCTGCGCGCATCCAAAAAAGACCTGGAGCTGGGCGGCCACATGGCTTCCTTCCAGTCTTCCGCGACCTTCTATGAAGTCTGCTTTAACCACTTCTTCCGCGCACGCAACGAGAAAGACGGCGGCGACCTGGTGTACTTCCAGGGCCACATTTCTCCGGGCGTTTACGCGCGTGCCTTCCTTGAAGGCCGCCTGACCGAAGAACAAATGAACAACTTCCGTCAGGAAGTGCACGGTAAAGGCCTGTCCTCTTACCCGCATCCTAAACTGATGCCGGAATTCTGGCAGTTCCCGACCGTATCCATGGGCCTGGGCCCAATCAGCGCCATCTATCAGGCGAAGTTCCTGAAATATCTGGAACACCGCGGCCTGAAAGACACCTCTGAGCAGACCGTTTACGCCTTCTTGGGCGACGGCGAGATGGATGAGCCGGAATCCAAAGGCGCCATCACCATCGCGACCCGCGAGAAGCTGGACAACCTGGTGTTCGTCATCAACTGCAACCTGCAGCGCCTGGACGGCCCGGTCACCGGCAACGGCAAGATCATCAACGAACTGGAAGGCATCTTCTCCGGCGCAGGCTGGCAGGTGCTGAAAGTGATCTGGGGCGGCCGTTGGGACGAACTGCTGCGTAAAGACACCAGCGGTAAACTGGTTCAGCTGATGAACGAGACCCTGGACGGCGACTACCAGACCTTCAAATCCAAAGACGGCGCTTACGTGCGCGAGCACTTCTTCGGCCGTTACCCGGAAACCGCGGCGCTGGTCAAAGACATGACCGACGACGAAATCTGGGCGCTGAACCGTGGTGGTCACGATCCGAAGAAAATCTTCGCTGCACTGAAAAAAGCGCAGGACACCAAAGGCAAACCGACCGTTATCCTGGCCCACACCATCAAAGGTTACGGCATGGGTGAAACCGCGGAAGGTAAAAACATCGCTCACCAGGTGAAGAAAATGAACATGGAAGGGGTTCACCACTTCCGCGATCGTTTCAACGTGCCGGTTGCCGATGCTGACATCGAAAAACTGCCGTACATCACCTTCGAGAAAGATTCCGAAGAGTACAAATACCTGCACGAACGTCGCCAGGCGCTGAAAGGCTACGTGCCGACGCGTCTGCCGGAGTTCACCCAGAAACTGGAAATGCCGGCGCTGGAAGATTTCAGCTCGCTGCTGGAAGAGCAGAACAAAGAGATCTCCACCACTATCGCCTTCGTGCGTGCCCTGAACGTGATGCTGAAGAACAAGTCGATCAAAGATCGCCTGGTGCCAATCATCGCCGACGAAGCGCGTACCTTCGGTATGGAAGGTCTGTTCCGTCAGATCGGTATCTACAGCCCGAACGGCCAGCAGTACACCCCGCAGGACCGTGAACAGGTGGCTTACTACAAAGAAGACGAGAAAGGCCAAATCCTGCAGGAAGGCATCAACGAACTGGGCGCAGCCTCTTCCTGGCTGGCCGCAGCGACTTCCTACAGCACCAACGATCTGCCGATGATTCCGTTCTACATCTACTACTCGATGTTCGGTTTCCAACGTATCGGCGACCTGTGCTGGGCAGCGGGCGACCAACAGGCGCGCGGCTTCCTGATCGGCGGGACCTCGGGCCGTACTACCCTGAACGGCGAAGGTCTGCAGCACGAAGATGGCCACAGCCACATTCAGTCTCTGACCATCCCTAACTGCATCTCTTACGATCCGGCTTACGCGTACGAAGTGGCGGTGATCATGCACGACGGTCTGGTGCGCATGTATGGCGACAACCCGGAAAACGTGTACTACTACCTGACCACGCTGAACGAAAACTACCACATGCCTGCGATGCCGCAGGGTGCGGAAGAAGGTATCCGCAAGGGTATCTACAAGCTGGAAACGCTGGAAGGCAGCAAAGGCAAGGTACAGCTGCTGGGCTCCGGCGCCATCCTGCGCCACGTGCGCGAAGCTGCGCAGATCCTGGCGAAGGACTACGGCGTGGGTTCCGACACCTACAGCGTGACCTCGTTCACCGAACTGGCGCGCGACGGCCAGGACTGCGAGCGCTGGAACATGCTGCACCCAACCGAAACGCCACGCGTGCCTTACATCGCTCAGGTGATGAGCGACGCGCCGGCGGTAGCTTCTACCGACTACATGAAACTGTTCGCCGAACAGGTTCGTACTTATGTGCCGGCCAGCGACTATCGCGTACTGGGCACCGACGGCTTCGGTCGTTCGGACAGCCGCGAAAACCTGCGTCACCACTTCGAAGTCGATGCATCCTACGTGGTGGTTGCTGCTCTGGGTGAACTGGCTAAACGCGGTGAGATCGAAGCTTCTGTGGTTGCCGATGCAATCAAGAAATTCGACATCAACCCGGAAAAAGTTAACCCGCGTCTGGCCTAAGAGGTACTGAATAATGTCTATCGAAATCAACGTACCGGACATCGGTGCAGATGAAGTCGAAATCACCGAGATTCTGGTGAAGGTCGGCGATAAAGTTGAAGCGGAACAATCGCTGATCACCGTGGAAGGCGACAAGGCTTCCATGGAAGTGCCATCCCCGCAGGCGGGCGTGGTGAAAGAGATCAAAGTGGCGGTCGGCGATAAAACCGAAACCGGCAAACTGATCATGATCTTCGAAGCGGCAGGCGCAGCGGAAGCTGCACCGGCGGCGAAAGCGGAAGAAAAACCGGCGGCAGCAGCAGCTGCCCCGGCTGCCGCTGCGGCCAAAGACGTTGCCGTGCCGGACATCGGCGCCGACGAAGTCGAAGTGACCGAGATCCTGGTGAAAGTGGGCGACAAGGTGGAAGCCGAGCAGTCCCTGATCACCGTGGAAGGCGACAAGGCTTCCATGGAAGTCCCTGCGCCGTTCGCGGGCACCGTGAAAGAGATCAAGATCGCGACCGGCGACAAAGTGAAAACCGGTTCCCTGATCATGGTGTTCGAAGTGGCCGGCGCCGCTTCCGCTGCGGCCCCGGCTGCGGCTGAAGCACCGGCTGCCGCTGCAGCGCCTGCGGCCTCTGCGGCCAAAGACGTCGCCGTGCCGGATATCGGCGGCGACGAAGTCGAAGTGACCGAAGTGATGGTTAAGGTGGGCGACAAGGTTGCCGCCGAGCAGTCTCTGATTACCGTGGAAGGCGACAAGGCCTCCATGGAAGTGCCTGCACCGTTCGCGGGTACCGTGAAAGAGATCAAGATCGCGACCGGCGACAAAGTGAAAACCGGCTCCCTGATCATGGTGTTCGAAGTGGAAGGCGCTGCGCCTGCCGCTGCCGCCGCTCCAGCCGCTAAAGCGGAAGCTGCGCCGGCGCCGGCCGCCGCGAAAGCCGCCGCTCCGGCTGCGAAAGCTGACGACAAAGGCGAGTTCGCCGAGAACGCGGCATACGTGCACGCAACCCCGGTCATTCGTCGTCTGGCGCGTGAGTTCGGCGTTAACCTGGCGAAAGTGAAAGGCACCGGTCGTAAAGGCCGTATCCTGCGCGAAGACGTTCAGGCTTACGTGAAAGACGCGGTGAAACGCGCTGAAGCGGCCCCGGCCGCTGCCGGCGGCGGTCTGCCAGGCATGCTGCCATGGCCGAAAGTGGACTTCAGCAAGTTCGGCGAGATCGAAGAAGTCGAAATGGGCCGCATCCAGAAGATCTCTGGCGCGAACCTGAGCCGCAACTGGGTGATGATCCCGCACGTGACTCACTTCGACAAAACCGACATCACCGATCTGGAAGCGTTCCGCAAACAGCAGAACGAAGAAGCGGCCAAGCGCAAGCTGGACGTGAAGTTCACGCCTGTCGTGTTCATCATGAAAGCCGTTGCTGCCGCTCTGGAGCAGATGCCGCGCTTCAACAGCTCGCTGTCCGAAGACGGTCAGAAGCTGACGCTGAAGAAATACATCAACATCGGCGTGGCGGTAGATACCCCGAACGGCCTGGTGGTTCCGGTGTTCAAGGACGTGAACAAGAAGAGCATCACCGAGCTGTCTCGCGAACTGATGACCATCTCCAAGAAAGCGCGCGACGGCAAGCTGACCGCGGGCGAGATGCAGGGCGGCTGCTTCACCATCTCCAGCCTGGGTGGCATCGGGACGACTCACTTCGCGCCGATCGTCAACGCGCCGGAAGTGGCTATCCTGGGCGTCTCCAAGTCTGCGATGGAGCCGGTCTGGAACGGTAAAGAGTTCATGCCGCGCCTGATGATGCCGATGTCGCTGTCCTTCGACCACCGCGTTATCGACGGTGCCGATGGTGCGCGCTTCATCACCATCATCAACAACATGTTGTCCGACATTCGCCGTCTGGTGATGTAATGCAAAAGGGGCGCAGCATGCTGCGCCCCTGACGATTCTGTAGCAGTTTTGTCGGATTTTGCATAACTCGACAAAATTGTTGAGACACGGGTCACTCGAACACGCTTTGCAGATTATTAACAATTCTGTAAACTGCTCGCGGTGTAAGCGTCCCGGTGGATGAAGGGCGTTATGAGATCGATTAGCAATAAAAATGACGTCTGACCCGCCGGACAATCAATTAAGAGGTCATGATGAGTACTGAAATTAAAACTCAGGTCGTGGTACTTGGGGCGGGCCCGGCAGGTTACTCTGCAGCCTTTCGTTGCGCTGACTTAGGTCTTGAAACCGTTCTGGTTGAACGTTATTCCACTCTGGGCGGGGTTTGCCTGAACGTGGGATGTATCCCTTCCAAAGCACTGCTGCACGTTGCCAAAGTGATCGAAGAAGCCAAAGCGCTGGCCGAACACGGCATCGTTTTCGGCGAGCCGAAAACCGACATCGACAAAGTGCGCGTCTGGAAAGAAAAAGTCATCACTCAGCTGACCGGCGGTCTGGCTGGCATGGCGAAAGGCCGTAAAGTGAAAGTGGTCAACGGCCTGGGCAAGTTCACCGGCGCTAACACCCTGGTTGTTGAAGGCGAAAACGGCCCAACCACCATCAACTTCGACAACGCCATCATCGCTGCAGGTTCTCGTCCGATCCAACTGCCATTCATTCCTCATGAAGATCCACGCGTGTGGGATTCCACCGATGCGCTGGAGCTGAAAACCGTCCCAGAGCGTCTGCTGGTTATGGGCGGCGGCATCATCGGCCTGGAAATGGGCACCGTATACCATGCGCTGGGTTCACAGATCGACGTCGTTGAGATGTTCGATCAGGTTATCCCGGCGGCAGATAAAGACGTGGTGAAAGTCTTCACCAAACGTATCAGCAAGCAGTTCAACCTGATGCTGGAAACCAAAGTGACCGCGGTAGAAGCCAAAGAAGACGGCATCTACGTCACGATGGAAGGTAAAAAAGCGCCGGCAGAACCACAGCGTTACGACGCGGTGCTGGTGGCGATCGGCCGCGTGCCGAACGGCAAACTGCTGGATGCCGGCAAAGCCGGTGTTGAAGTTGACGAGCGTGGCTTCATCAACGTCGACAAACAGCTGCGCACCAACGTGCCGCACATCTTCGCTATCGGCGACATCGTCGGTCAGCCGATGCTGGCGCACAAAGGCGTGCACGAAGGCCACGTTGCCGCAGAAGTTATCGCCGGCATGAAGCACTACTTCGATCCGAAAGTGATCCCATCCATCGCTTACACCGAGCCGGAAGTGGCATGGGTGGGTCTGACCGAGAAAGAAGCGAAAGAGAAAGGTATCAGCTACGAAACCTCCACCTTCCCGTGGGCGGCTTCCGGCCGTGCGATCGCTTCCGACTGTGCAGACGGCATGACCAAACTGATCTTCGACAAAGAAACTCACCGCATCATCGGTGGCGCGATTGTCGGCACCAACGGCGGCGAACTGCTGGGTGAAATCGGTCTGGCTATCGAGATGGGCTGCGACGCGGAAGACATCGCGCTGACCATCCACGCTCACCCGACCCTGCACGAATCCGTGGGCCTGGCGGCGGAGATCTACGAAGGCAGCATCACCGACCTGCCTAACCCGAAAGCCAAGAAGAAGTAATTCTGCTGGTTTGACCGGTTAACAAGCGGCTCCTGACAAGGAGCCGTTTTTTTTTGCTCAAACTCAGAAAGCGGTTTTTTTGTGGCCGCTGCGCCAAATTCCGATCCCCCTGCTTATATCCATTCTAACTATATGGATATAATACCCTGCTAGTCCGGCAGCCGATTACGCTGCGCTCAACGATTCAGCAAAGATTTAATGTTGCTTTTATGTGAACGAATTAACAACCGTTTCAAATCCTGATATGCTGGCTGAGCGGAACCGGGCACTGTACCTTACAGTCCAGGACATCGACAGCAGTGCCCCGTCAGGATAGATGGCATCAATATCGCCGTGCGCTCTACCCATCAGTCTTTCATGCTGTAACGCTGTTTGACCGTGTCTGTTTGCCCCAATCACCGTTTCGGGGCCTTTACGGGCCGATCGCCTAGCCACAGAGTGAAACCCCAAGGGTATAAACCCGGTTTGCATATACGCCAGGCACAATAAATGACAATGAGAGCGAGGAGAACGTCGTGCTAGAAGAATACCGTAAGCACGTAGCCGAGCGTGCTGCTGAGGGCATCGCCCCTAAGCCGCTAGACGCCACCCAAATGGCCGCGCTGGTCGAACTACTGAAGAATCCGCCAAAAGGCGAAGAAGAATTCCTGTTAGACCTGCTGATTAACCGTGTTCCACCGGGCGTCGACGAAGCCGCCTACGTCAAAGCAGGTTTCCTGGCGGCCATCGCCAAAGGTGAAGCGACATCCCCCCTGGTTACCCCCGAGAAAGCCATTGAACTGTTAGGCACCATGCAGGGCGGCTATAACATTCACCCGCTGATCGAAGCGCTGGATAACGAAACGCTGGCGCCTATCGCCGCGAAAGCGCTGTCCCACACGCTGCTGATGTTCGACAACTTCTACGACGTGGAAGAGAAGGCCAAGGCCGGTAACCCGCACGCCAAGCAGATCATGCAGTCCTGGGCCGACGCCGAATGGTACCTGTCGCGCCCTGAGCTGGCGGAAAAGATCACCGTCACCGTGTTCAAAGTCACCGGCGAAACCAACACCGATGACCTTTCTCCGGCGCCGGACGCCTGGTCGCGCCCGGATATCCCGCTGCACGCGCTGGCGATGCTGAAAAACGAACGTGAAGGCATCGTGCCGGATCAGCCGGGCAGCGTCGGCCCGATCAAACAGATCGAGCTGCTGAACAAAAAAGGCTTCCCGCTGGCCTACGTCGGCGACGTGGTCGGCACCGGTTCTTCCCGTAAATCCGCCACCAACTCCGTGCTGTGGTTTATGGGCGACGACATCCCGCACGTGCCGAACAAGCGCGGCGGCGGCGTGGTGCTGGGCGGCAAGATTGCGCCTATCTTCTTCAACACCATGGAAGATGCCGGCGCCTTGCCGATCGAAGTGGACGTGTCCGAGCTGAACATGGGCGACGTGATCGACGTTTACCCATACAAAGGTGAAGTGCGCAACCACGAAACCGGCGCGCTGATCGCCAACTTCGAGCTGAAAACCGACGTGCTGCTGGATGAAGTGCGCGCCGGCGGCCGTATCCCGCTGATCATCGGCCGCGGCCTGACCACCAAGGCGCGCGAAGCGCTGGGTCTGCCGCACAGCGATGTGTTCCGTATCGCCAAACCGGTCGCCGCCAGCAGCAAAGGCTTCTCGCTGGCGCAGAAAATGGTCGGCCGCGCCTGCGGCGTCGCCGGCATTCGCCCTGGCGAATACTGCGAACCGAAGATGACCTCCGTCGGTTCTCAGGACACCACCGGCCCGATGACCCGCGATGAGCTGAAAGACCTGGCCTGCCTCGGCTTCTCCGCCGATCTGGTCATGCAGTCATTCTGCCACACCGCCGCGTACCCGAAACCGGTCGACGTGACCACGCACCACACGCTGCCTGACTTCATCATGAACCGCGGCGGCGTCTCGCTGCGTCCGGGCGACGGCGTGATCCACTCCTGGCTGAACCGCATGCTGCTGCCTGACACCGTCGGCACCGGCGGCGATTCCCACACCCGCTTCCCGATCGGCATCTCCTTCCCGGCCGGTTCCGGCCTGGTGGCGTTTGCCGCCGCGACCGGCGTAATGCCGCTGGATATGCCTGAGTCGGTGCTGGTGCGCTTCAAAGGCAAAATGCAGCCGGGCATCACCCTGCGCGATCTGGTGCACGCCATCCCTTACTACGCGATCCAGCAAGGCTTGCTGACCGTCGAGAAGAAGGGCAAGAAAAACATCTTCTCCGGCCGCATCCTGGAGATCGAAGGCCTGCCGGATCTGAAGGTCGAGCAGGCGTTTGAGCTGACCGATGCGTCCGCCGAACGTTCCGCCGCCGGTTGTACCATCAAGCTGGACAAGGCGCCGATCGAAGAGTACCTGAACTCCAACATCGTGCTGCTGAAGTGGATGATCTCCGAAGGCTACGGCGACCGCCGTACGCTGGAGCGCCGTATTCAGGGCATGGAAAAATGGCTGGCGGATCCGCAACTGCTGGAAGGCGATGCGGATGCGGAATACGCGGCGGTGATCGACATCGATCTGAACGAGATCAAGGAGCCGATCCTGTGCGCACCGAACGATCCTGACGATGCGCGCCTGCTGTCCGACGTGGCCAACAGCAAAATCGATGAAGTGTTCATCGGGTCTTGCATGACCAACATCGGCCACTTCCGCGCGGCCGGCAAGCTGCTGGATCAGCACAAGGGCCAGCTGCCAACCCGTCTGTGGGTGGCGCCGCCAACCAAGATGGACGCGGCTCAGCTGACCGAAGAAGGCTACTACAGCGTGTTCGGCAAGAGCGGCGCGCGTATCGAGATCCCGGGCTGCTCGCTGTGCATGGGCAACCAGGCGCGCGTGGCGGACGGTGCGACGGTGGTCTCCACCTCGACCCGTAACTTCCCGAACCGTCTGGGCACCGGCGCCAACGTCTATCTGGCGTCAGCCGAACTGGCTGCGGTTGCGTCCCTGCTGGGCCGCCTGCCGACGCCGGACGAGTACCAGACCTATATGGCGCAGGTCGATAAGACGGCGGCGGATACCTACCGCTACCTGAACTTTGACCAGCTGGGACAGTACACCGAAAAAGCCGACGGCGTGATCTTCCAAACCGCCGTGTAAGCCGCTATATTGCGCAACTGTTTAACGGGAGGCCTTGGCCTCCCGTTTTATTTTGCTCAGTTGCCAACTTTGCGAGCGCTCACTGAGTTAGTCCGCCATTTATGTTTACACTAAGAAAAAGGGCTCAGGAGGGCATGCTATGGATTACGAATTTCTGCGTGACGTCACCGGTCAGGTGATCGTCAGATTTTCGATGGGGCATGAAGCGATTGGCCACTGGATCAACGAAGAAGTCAAAGGCGATTTCAACCTGCTGGACCGGATTGAAGCCGGTGCGGCCGAGGTCAAAGGCAGTGAACGTCAATGGCAGCTGGAAGGCCATGAATATACGCTGCTGATGGATGGTGAAGAAGTGATGATCCGCGCCAATCAGCTGGAGTTCGAGGGCGATGAAATGGAAGAGGGGATGAATTACTACGACGAAGAAAGCCTCTCATTCTGCGGCGTTGAGGACTTCCTGCTGGTGTTGAAGGCCTATCGTTCTTTCATGCTGAAATACTAAGCATCAGGGCGCGGCGTGCCGCGCCCTTTCCATCACAGATGCGGAATATTGCGGCCGTAATAGATTTCCTGCATCTCTTTCCATAACAGATCGGTGATCTGCTTGCGTTCGGCGGCGCTCAGCGCCTCCGGTTCCGCGTTGAACAGGTAGTGCTTCAGATCGAAATCTTTCAGCAACATCTTGGTATGGAAGATATTTTCCTGGTAAACGTTCACGTCCATCATGTGATACAGCGCCTTGATGTCCTCCGACATAAAGTTCTGGATCGAATTGATCTCATGATCGATGTAATGTTTCACGCCGTTCACGTCGCGGGTAAAACCGCGCACGCGATAGTCCATGGTGACGATGTCGGATTCCAGCTGGTGAATTAAGTAGTTCAGCGCCTTGAGGGGCGAAATGACGCCGCAGGTCGAAACCTCGATATCGGCGCGGAAGGTGCATAGCCCGCCTTCCGGATGGCTTTCCGGGTAGGTGTGTACGCAGATATGGCTCTTGTCCAGGTGCGCAACGACCGTGTTCGGCAGCGGGCCAGGATGCTCCGACGTATCGACGTCTTTCGGATCGATCGGCTCTTCGCTGACCAGGATGGTGACGCTGGCGCCCTGCGGCTCGTAGTCCTGACGCGCGATGTTCAGAATATTGGCGCCGATGATCGAGCAGGTTTCGCTCAGGATCTCGGTCAGCCGGTTGGCGTTATATTGTTCGTCAATGTAGGCGATATAGCCGTCGCGGTCGTCCGCGGTCTTGGCGTAACAAATATCGTAAATACAAAAACTCAGGCTCTTGGTCAGGTTGTTGAAGCCGTGCAGTTTTAGCTTATGCAATTTGGGCCACCTCCTTTATCTTCTCGCTTAACGTGTTACGTTCAGGGCATTGAGCAAATATTGCGGCAGGGCAAAACTGCCGACGTGAATTGCCGGGTTGTAATAACGACAGTGTAGGCCGCTTTGGTTAAAGCGCTGTTGCAGAGTAGGCAGATCGCGCTGGCGCAGCGCCGGGTTCTGGCTCGCCCAGGCAAAGGTCATGATGCCGCCGTAATAGGTCGGGATCGCCGCCTGATAGAAGCTGACGTCGGTAAAGTAGCGGCTCAGTTTGGCGTGGCTGTTGACCGCCTCGTCCTGTTGCAGGAAGCAGACGCCGTTCTGCGCGACGAAAATGCCGCCCTCATTCAGGCAGCGGGCGCAGCCTTCATAAAACGCCGAAGTGAACAGGCTTTCGCCGGGGCCGATCGGATCGGTGCAGTCGGAGATGATCACATCGAAGGTTTCGTCGGTTTGGTTCACGAAGTTGACGCCGTCGTCGATCACCAGCTTGAAGCGCGGATCGTCATAGGCGCCGGCGCTGTGGTTGGGCAGGTACTGGCGGCAGAACTCGACGACACCGGCGTCGATCTCGACCATGGTGATCTGCTCCACGCCAGGGTGCCGGCTGACTTCGCGCAGCATGCCGCCGTCGCCGCCGCCGATGATCAGCACTTTCTTCGCCGCGCCGTGCGCCAGCAGCGGCACGTGGGTCAGCATTTCGTGATAGATGAACTCGTCACGCTCGGTGGTTTGCACCACGCCGTCGAGCGCCATCACGCGCCCCAGCACCGGGTTCTCGAAGATCACCAGATCCTGGTGATCGGTCTTCTCGCGGTACAGCACCTTCTCTACCGAGAAATACTGGCCGAAGCCCGTATGCAGCGTTTCGTACCAAATTTCTTTCTGGGTCATGTGCGGGAAACTCCGTAATAACAGCCATGAAAAATCGGCGCAACATCATAGCTAACTCTGCCTGGCGATGCACGGTTGAATTTCAGACAGAGAGAGCGTTAGGCGGGCGGGAAAGGGGAAGGAATTAGTTTGCGTAGGCCAGCAGGCTCAAAGAATCGCGCGCCAGCGATTTGCACTTCTTGGGCGTTGGAATGGCGATGCCGCTAAGATCGCGATAGCTGTCTTCGCCCAGCGCCTTCATATTGAAGCTGTTGTAGTTGCTCAAATCCCAGCGGTTTTGTTGCGCGAAATAGACGATGGCGCGTTTGATTTGCGCGTTTGGCAAATCGTTGTAGCCGCAATCATTTTTCAAATAAATAAATACCGCCGTCAGATCGGCCAGATCTTCCGCCTCGGATTCATTCAGCGCCAGACTGGCGTTGGAGAAGCCCAGCATCGCCAGCAACAGCATCGATAACGTTGTTTTTTTCATCATGAAATAGGCCTGTTTGTCGTTTGCTGACGTTACCACACTTGCCTGTAAAGGCACCAAATTTTATTGCTGCCGGGCCGGCGTTGCGTTTGCCAGCCATATTCTCTTGATTGTGAGGCATAGCTTAAAATACCGCCAGGAAAGGCTTGACCTTCCGCCAGGGGGAAGGTTTAGGCTGGCGGCATTGAGTTATGTCACTGAGAAAAGGGAGTCAGCGATGTTACGCCGTGATTTTATTAAATTAACCGCCGCACTGGGCGCTGCGAGCACATTGCCGTTATGGAGCCGGGCCGCCTGGGCGGCCGATCGGCCGGCCCTGCCGGTGCCGCCGTTGTTGACGCCGGACGCGCAGGGAAAAATTGCGCTGGCGCTGCAGGCGGGGGAAACCCGCTGGTTGCCCGGCGCCGCCACCAAAACCTGGGGATTCAACGGCGCGCTGCTCGGGCCGGCGGTGAAGCTGCAGCGTGGCCAGCCGGTGACGGTCGATATCAAAAACGGCCTGGCGGAGGCCAGCACCGTCCACTGGCACGGCCTGGAAATTCCCGGCGACGTCGATGGCGGCCCGCAGGCATTGATTCATCCCGGCGCGATGCGCACGGTGAATTTCACTGTCGATCAACCGGCGGCCACCTGCTGGTTCCACCCGCATACCCACGGTAAAACCGGCAGCCAGGTGATGATGGGGCTGGCGGGGCTGGTGCTGCTGGAAGATGAGGAGAGCGCCAAACTGCCGCTGCCGAAAACCTGGGGGCAGGATGATATTCCGGTGATCCTGCAAGATAAGCGGTTGGGCAAAGACGCGCAAATCGAATACCGCCTGGACGTGATGAGCGCGGCGGTGGGCTGGTTTGGCGATCGCATGTTCACCAACGGCGCGCAGTATCCGCAACATTTGGCGCCGCGCGGCTGGCTGCGTCTGCGCTTCCTCAACGGCTGCAACGCCCGCTCGCTGAATCTGGCGGCCAGTGACAACCGTCCGCTGTATGTCATCGCCAGCGACGGCGGTTTCCTGGCGGAGCCGGTGAAACTGACCGAGCTGCCGATGCTGATGGGCGAACGTTTTGAAGTGCTGGTGGATGCCTCCGACGGGAAAGCGTTCGACATCGTGACGCTGCCGGTGAAGCAGATGGGTATGACGCTGGCGCCGTTCGATCAACCGCTGCCGGTGTTGCGCATTCAGCCGTCGCTGGCGCAGGGCATCAAAACCATGCCGGACAGCCTGGTGAAGCTGCCGACATTACCCGCTATCACCGGTATCCAGGAGCGTTGGCTGCAGCTGATGATGGATCCGCAGCTGGATATGCTCGGCATGCAGGCGCTGATGGATCGTTATGGTCACCAGGCGATGGCCGGCATGAGCATGAATCATGGCGCGATGGGCGGTGGAGACATGAAAGGTATGGACCACGGCAACATGAAAGGCATGGAAAAGGGCGGCATGCAGGGCATGGACCATGGCAACATGAAGGGCATGGATCATGGCAAGATGGCCGGGATGGATCACGGCGGCGCGCAGGGTAAAGCCAAACCGTTCGACTTCAGCCACGGCAACATGATCAACGGCAAGGCCTTCGACATGACCAAGCCGATGTTCGCCGCCAAACGGGGCCAGTATGAGAAGTGGACCATTTCCGGCGAGGGCGACATGATGTTGCACCCGTTCCATATTCACGGTACCCAGTTCCGTATCCTGTCGGAAAATGGCAAACCGCCGGCGGCGCATCGCAGCGGCTGGAAGGACACGGTGCGCGTCGAAGGGTGGCGCAGCGAAGTGCTGGTGCGCTTCGACCATCCGGCCAGCAGCGAACATGCGTACATGGCCCACTGCCACCTGCTGGAGCACGAAGATACCGGCATGATGATGGGCTTCACCGTCGGCGAATGATCGCGGCCCGTCGCTCAGGTGGCGGCGCGCTCGCGTCGCCACCGGCGAAAGGCTATGCTAAACTCTGCGCCTTTCTTCCGGCAACTGACCTGAATACTATGAAACACACTGTAGACGTAATGATTTCCGAGCAGGAAGTTAAGACCCGTATCGCCGAACTTGGCCGCCAGATCACCGAACATTACCGCGACAGCGGCAGCGACATGGTGCTGGTCGGGCTGCTGCGCGGCTCCTTCATGTTCATGGCCGATCTCTGCCGCGCCATCGACGTGCCGCACGAAGTCGACTTTATGACCGCCTCCAGCTACGGCAGCGGCATGTCCACCACCCGCGACGTGAAGATCCTCAAGGATCTGGACGAAGACATTCGCGGCAAAGACGTGCTGATCGTGGAAGACATCATCGATTCCGGCAACACGCTGAACAAAGTGCGCGAGATTTTGGCGCTGCGCGGGCCGAAATCGCTGGCGATTTGCACCTTGCTGGACAAGCCTGAGCGCCGTGAAGTGCAGGTGCCGGTCGAATATGTCGGCTTCTCGATCCCGGATGAGTTCGTGGTGGGGTATGGTATCGACTACGCTCAGCGCTACCGTCACCTGCCGTACGTCGGCAAAGTGGTGCTGCTGGACGAGTAATTGATGTGGGGCGCGGCCAGCCGCGCCCGCGGCGGGGTTATATGCCTTTATCCTGCTTCAGTTTGGCTATCGCTTTGCGGTAGCCCATCTCCAGGCTCTCGCGGCTGGTCGCCAGCACTTCCATATCGCGCAGGCGGCCGTCCTGAATGCCGTACACCCAACCGTGGATCATCACCTTCTGGCCGCGCTTCCACGCGGACTGCATGATGGTGGAGTGGCCCAGGTTGTATACCTGCTCAATGACGTTGATCTCGCACAGCATGTCGAAACGCTGCTCCGGCGGCAGCTCGCCCAGCAGCGAGCTGTGCTTGTACCACAGATCGCGAATGTGCAGCAGCCAGTTGTCGATCAACCCCAGCTCCGGGTTTTCCACCGCCGCCTGCACGCCACCGCAGCCCAGATGGCCGCAAATGATGATGTGTTCGACTTCCAGCACATCTACCGCATACTGCACCACCGACAGGCAGTTAAGATCGGTGTGGATAACGAGGTTCGCCACGTTGCGATGGACGAACAGTTCACCCGGCTCGAGGCCGGTCAGGCGTTCTGCGGGAACGCGGCTGTCAGAGCAACCAATCCATAAGAAGCGGGGCTTTTGCGCCTGGGCTAAACGTTCAAAAAATTCCGGGTCTTCCTGGCTGATGTTGGCCGACCAGGCCTGGTTGTTGGCGATAAGCTCTTCGATTTCTTTCATGGAGGTGATTGACCCGTAACGGACAGATTGCGTTGGGGTAATATAGGGTAAGCGTCACACTTTGGAAATCGGAACAGTGGTGCAGCCTCATTTTCCGCACGGATTCGACTCAGTGAAAACGTCGCCGATGCTAGGATTATCGTTAGTGTTTCAAGCCTCGCAAACAGGGGGCGCGGCGGCATACTCATCGTCATAAGGTACTATTTTACATATGAATTATGCACTGGAATTAGCGCAGCTGACCAAGACTTACGCCGGTGGCGTCAAGGCGCTGCGCGGTATCGACCTGAGCGTCGAAGCGGGGGATTTTTATGCCCTGCTGGGGCCAAACGGCGCCGGAAAATCCACCACCATCGGCATCATCAGCTCGCTGGTGAACAAAACGGCCGGCAGCGTGCGGGTGTTCGGTTACGACATCGATAAAGACATCGTCAACGCCAAGCGCCAGCTCGGCCTGGTGCCGCAGGAGTTCAACTTCAACCCGTTCGAGACCGTGTTGCAGATCGTGGTGAACCAGGCGGGTTACTACGGCGTCACGCGGCGTGAAGCGATGGCGCGCGCCGAAAAATACCTCAATCAGCTGGATCTGTGGGGCAAGCGCAACGAGCGCGCCCGCATGCTGTCCGGCGGCATGAAGCGCCGCCTGATGATCGCCCGCGCGTTGATGCATCAGCCGAAGCTGCTGATCCTCGATGAGCCGACCGCCGGGGTGGATATCGAGCTGCGTCGCTCGATGTGGGGCTTCCTGAAAGAGCTGAACGCCCAGGGCACCACCATCATCCTCACCACCCACTATCTGGAAGAGGCGGAGATGCTGTGCCGCAACATCGGCATCATCCAGAACGGGGAGCTGGTGGAAAACACCTCGATGAAGGGGCTGCTGGCCAAGCTGAAGTCGGAAACCTTCATCCTCGATTTGGCGGCGAAGAGCCCGTTGCCGAAGCTGGACGGTTACCACAGCCGCCTGACGGATACCTCGACGCTGGAAGTGGAAGTGATGCGCGAGCAGGGGCTGAACGGCCTGTTCACCCAACTGAGCGCGCAGGGCGTGCAGGTGCTGAGCATGCGCAACAAGGCGAACCGCCTGGAAGAACTGTTTGTCACCCTGGTTAACGGCAATGGAGAAAAAGCATGACGCGTTTGTATTGGGTGGCCTTGCAGAGCATCTGGGCCAAAGAGGTGAACCGGTTCGCGCGCATCTGGATCCAGACCCTGGTGCCGCCGGTGATCACCATGACGCTGTACTTCATCATCTTCGGCAATCTGATCGGCTCGCGCATCGGCGATATGCACGGCTTCAGCTACATGCAGTTCATCGTGCCCGGCCTTATCATGATGGCGGTGATCACCAACTCCTATGCCAACGTCGCCTCGTCGTTCTTCAGCGCCAAATTCCAGCGCAACATTGAGGAACTGCTGGTGGCGCCGGTGCCGACCCACGTGGTGATCGCCGGCTATGTCGGCGGCGGCGTGGCGCGAGGCATCTGTGTCGGCGTGCTGGTGACCATCATCTCGCTGTTCTTTGTGCCGCTGCAGGTGCACGCCTGGTGGGTGATTGCGCTGACGCTGCTGCTGACGGCGATCCTGTTCTCGCTGGCGGGGCTGATCAATGCGGTGTTCGCCACCACCTTCGACGATATCAGCCTGATCCCGACCTTCGTGCTGACGCCGCTGACCTACCTGGGCGGGGTGTTCTACTCGCTGTCGCTGCTGCCGCCATTCTGGCAGGCGGTGTCCAAGCTGAACCCCATCGTCTATATGATCAGCGGTTTCCGCTACGGTTTCCTCGGCATCAACGACGTGCCGCTGGCGTTCACCATGGCGGTGCTGCTGGCGTTTATCGCGGTGTTTTACCTGCTTTCCTGGTACCTGATCGAGCGCGGCCGCGGCCTGCGCAGCTGATGGTATCGCGCCCCCGCTTTTCCGGCGGGGGCGCTTTTCTTGATTTGGCGCAGGCGGCGCGTAAATCAATAGAATTGCTCAAATAACCGCTAGTTCCCCGTTGTTCAAATCGTGCTATGCTGGCGCTCCACATTTCCTTCACTTTAGTCATTACGCACTCGTAAGTAGAACATCATCATGCGGCCTCAATACACGTTAGCGGCTGGTTTCCTCGGCATTCTGATGTCGTTGGTTTCCCCTGTGAGCCTGGCGAATCTGCTGTCGGAAGACGGCGCGGTTAAATCTGAATACATGGAAGCGCAGCGCGATAGCGAAGTCTATGCGTTGGTGGGCGAGCATGTGATCCCGGTAGGAGAAGTGAAGCGCGGGCAGCTGATCCAGGTGTTCCCGGCGGATGCGGAATACTACGAATTCAAATTCGGGCACGGCACCGGCTTTATCGATAAAGATGACGTGCGCGAACTGAAGAAGTCGCGCAAGGTACAAGACGATCTGGGCGAGCTGAATAAACCGCTGACCAACCAGAATCTGATTACCCAAAAAACGATCGACGTTTATACCGCGGCGGACAAGGACAGCGAGGTCTTGGGCACGCTGGAAGGCAACCTGCGCTATCCGATCATCGGCAAGCTGAAGGATCGCCTGAACAACACCTGGTACGAGGTCAACATCGGCGAGCGGCTGGGGTTTGTCAATGAGCTGGACTGCGAGATCGATAGCGGCATACCGGTGCTGACCTATCATCACCTGCTGAAAAACGAAGAGAACAAGCGCTTCCGCCACACCTCGACCACCACCTCAGACGTGGCGTTCAGCAACCAGATGACCTACCTGAAGCAGGCGGGCTACGACACCATTTCGCTGTATCAGCTGGAAGCCTACCTGAAGAACCAGATCAACCTGCCGGGCAAGGCGATCGTGTTGACCTTCGACGACGGGCTGAAATCGGTTTATCGCTACGCTTACCCGGTGCTGAAGGATTACGGTTTCCGCGCCACGGCGTTCATCATCTCTTCGCGCATCAAACGCCACCCGCAGAAATGGAACCCGGACTCGCTGCAGTTTATGAGCGTCTCGGAGCTGAAGCAGATTCAGGACGTGTTCGACGTGCAGTCGCACACTCACTTCCTGCACCGCACCGACGGCAATCGCCAGCCGATTTTGCTGAGCCGTTCGCTGCACAATATCGAGTTCGATTTTGAGCGCTCGCGCCGCGCGCTGTCGCAGTTCAACCCGCACGTGCTGTATCTGTCCTACCCGTTCGGCGGCTATAACCAGCGGGCGATCCAGGCGGCGCAGGACGCCGGTTTCCATCTGGCGGTGACCACGGTGCAGGGCAAGGTGAAGCCGGGGGATAACCCCTATACGCTGAAGCGGCTGTATATTCTGCGCACCGACTCGATCCAGACCATGGCGGATCGGATAGCCAACAAGCCGGGCACGGTGGTGGTGCAGTAAGGAAGAACGGGCGCGCAAGGCGCCCGTTTTAGTGTCAGGCGACCTGAACCGGCACGGCTTTCGCCTTGCGCTGCAGGTTGTTGTCACCTTCGAAATAGGCGACTTTCGGGTGGTGTTGGCGGGCGTCGGCGTCGGTCATTTGCACATAGGAGCAGATGATCAGTTTGTCGCCCACGCAGGCGCAGCGCGCGGCGGCGCCGTTAACCGAAATGATGCGCGAACCGCGCTCGGCGGCGATGGCGTAGGTGGAGAAGCGCTGGCCGTTATCCACGTTGTAAATATCGATCGCTTCATATTCCAGAATGCCGGCGGCCTCCAGGAAATCCTGGTCGATGGCGCAGGACCCTTCATAGTGCAAGTCAGCCTGAGTGACTTTGACGCGATGCAGCTTGCCTTGCAGCATAGTACGTATCATAGCTTTACCTAACTGAATATCGGCCTTCACAGGCGCTGGGGTTGAACATCTCTCCTGCATCCCTGCAATCTCTATCGTCACCGATTGCTCCGCCATTGTCTACCAATGGTCAGCGGCCAAGGGTGACGACAGTATAAAAAACGGCTTACAGCGTCAGGTCGACCTGCTGGTTGTCGATAAGACGCGCCTTGCCCAGCCAGGCGGCCATCAGCACCACCGCCCGTTGGCTGTCCACCGTCAGCGGCTGCAGGCTGTCGGCGTCGCGAATAAACAGCTCATCCGGCGTAAAGCCGGCGGCGCGCAGCTGCTCGGCGGTCTGCTCCAGCAGCGTTTCGATATGGCGCTCGCCATTGGCCAACTGTTGCGCCAGCCCATTCATGATCTTGCTCAGCTGCGGCGCGACCTTGCGCTCTTCGGCGGTCAGGTAGCCGTTGCGCGAGCTGAGGGCCAGGCCGTCTTTGGCGCGCACGGTCGGCACACCGACGATGTCGATGTCGTAACCCATGTCCGCCACCATTTTGCGGATCAGCGCCAGCTGTTGGTAATCTTTCTCGCCGAAGCAGGCCAAGTCAGGCTGCACCAGGTTGAACAGCTTGCTGACGATGGTGGAAACGCCGCGGAAGTGGCCCGGCCGGCTTGCGCCTTCCAGGATGGTGGCGATGCCCGGCACGTCGACGTAGGTCTGCTGCTCCAGCCCCTGCGGATAGACCGCGGCCGGGGCCGGCGCGAACACCAGATCGACGCCGCGGCGGGTCAGCTTCTCGCTGTCTTCCTGCAGCGTGCGCGGGTAGCGCGCCAGATCGTCCGGCCGATCGAACTGCATCGGGTTGACGAAGATGCTCACCACCACCACGTCGGCGCGGGCGCGCGCTTCATCGACCAGCGTCATATGGCCGTCGTGCAGGTTGCCCATGGTCGGCACCAGCGCGATGCGTTTGCCTTCCTGGCGCCAGCGGCGGATCTGCTGACGCAGCATCGGCAGGGTTTCGATAATAATCATTGGGTGACTCCTGGAACCATCGCTTAGTTAAAAGAGTGTTCAGCCGCCGGGTAGAGGCCTTGTTCCACTTCCTGAATGTAGTGCTGCACCGCCGTGCGGATATCGCCGCTCTGCGCCAGGAAGTTCTTGGCGAACTTCGGCGTGTGGCCGCCGGTAATGCCGAAGGCGTCGTGCATCACCAGGATCTGGCCGTCGGTGCCGTTGCCGGCGCCGATGCCGATGACCGGAATGGACAGCGCTTCGGTGATCTGGCGCGCCAGCTCGGTCGGCACACATTCCAGCACCAGCAGCTGAATGCCGGCCAGCTCCAGATTCTGCGCGTCCTGCAGCAGCTGTTTGGCGGCCAGTTCGTCGCGCCCTTGCACCTTATAGCCGCCGAACACGTTGACCGACTGCGGCGTCAGGCCCAGGTGGCCGCACACCGGCACCGCGCGCTCGGCAAGCATTTTCACCGTGTCGCACAGCCAACTGCCGCCTTCCAGTTTCACCATGTTGGCGCCGGCGCGCATCAGCTCGGCGGCGTTGGCGAAGGTCTGTTCCGGGGTGGCGTAACTCATGAACGGCAGATCGGCCAGCAGTAGGCAGGCCGGCGCGCCGCGGCGCACGGCGCGCGTGTGGTAGGCTACGTCGGCGACGGTGACCGGCAGCGTGGAGTCGTGGCCCTGCAGCGTCATGCCCAGCGAATCGCCCACCAACAGGACTTTGATGCCTTGCTCTTCAAACAGTTTGGCAAAGCTGGCATCGTAGGCGGTAAGGGTAGCAAACTTGCGTTGCTCCTGTTTCCACTGGCGCAAGTGGGTCACGGTGGTGGGTTTCATCACAACGTCTCCTGAAACGGGCCGTGCGGCTTGCGCAGGCCCAGGCTGCAAAAAAGTGCAGCCATTCTACTGTAACCCGATCGGGGTGGGTAGCGCGGATCGCCATGCTTAAGCGGTTCTTAAGAACCTTGTGGTGCAATGGCGCAATGACTGAAAAGGGATACTCATGCGAATTCTGCTGATCGAAGATGACAAACTGATCGGGGACGGCATCAAGGCCGGGCTGACCAAACTCGGCTTCAATCTGGACTGGTTCACCGACGGCGCCGTCGGCAAAAATGCGCTGGACAGTGCGCCGTACGACGCGGTGATCCTCGATCTCAGCCTGCCGGGCCTCGACGGCCTGGATCTGCTGCGCCAGTGGCGCCAGGCCGGG
The DNA here is from genome assembly GCF_040280225.1 of Serratia sp. SM04. NCBI lineage: Bacteria > Pseudomonadati > Pseudomonadota > Gammaproteobacteria > Enterobacterales > Yersiniaceae > Serratia > Serratia sp. SM04. The sequence goes on from NZ_JBEOQT010000001.1 coordinate 386,814, forward strand.
CAGGACGTGCCGGTGCTGATCCTCACCGCCCGCGATGCGCTGGAGCAGCGGGTCAGCGGGCTGCAAAGCGGCGCCGACGATTATCTGTGCAAGCCGTTCGCGCTGGCCGAAGTGGCCGCGCGCCTGCAGGCGCTGATCCGCCGTCGCCACGGCCAACTGATGCCGCAGCTGACGCACGGCAACGTGGTGTTTGACAGCGCCACCCGCAGCGTGAGCTGCAACGGCGAGCCGGTGACGCTGACGCCGCGCGAGTTGGCGGTGCTGGAGCTGTTTCTGCACAATAAGGGGCGGGTGCTGGCGCGGCCTTTGATTCAGGAGAAGCTGTACAACTGGGACGACGAGGTGAGCAGCAACGCGGTGGAGGTGCATATTCACCACCTGCGGCGCAAGCTGGGCAACGGCTTCATCCGCACCATTCACGGCGTGGGTTACACGCTGGGGGATGCGCCGTGAAGCGTCTCAGCCTGCGGCTGCGTCTGATCCTGATCTTCAGCCTGTTGGCGCTGATGACCTGGTGCACCGCCAGCGTGGTGGCCTGGGTGATGTCGCGCAACACCATCAATGAAGTGTTCGACACCCAGCAGATGCTGTTCGCCAAACGGCTGGCGACCGCCAACCTCGGCGATCTGCTGGCCGATGAAAGCGCGCGCAGCCTGCCGAAAACCAAGAAGCTGGTGCATCATGGCAAGCGTGGCGATCAGGACGACGACGCGCTGGCGTTCGCCATCTTCGATCGCCAAGGCAAGATGCTGCTCAACGACGGCGAGAATGGCGCCGATTTCCTGTTTGACGGGGAGCGTGAAGGTTTTACCGACGGCGAGCGCAAAGGCGATGACGACAGCTGGCGCCTGCTGTGGCTGACCAGCCCGGATGGGCGCTATCGCATCGTGGTCGGCCAGGAGTGGGATTACCGGCGCGATATGGCGCTGGGCATGGTGACCGGCCAGCTGGTGCCCTGGCTGGCGACGCTGCCGGTGCTGATGCTGCTGATCGCGCTGATGGTCGGGCGCGAGCTGCGGCCGCTGCGCGCGGTGGCGGCCGGTTTGCGCCGGCGCGCGCCCGATGACGCGACGCCGTTGGACGCGCGCCAGGTGCCGACCGAGGTGCGTCCGCTGGTGGATGCGCTCAATGCGCTGTTCGCTCGCATCAACGCGTTGCTGGTGCGGGAGCGGCGTTTCACCTCCGATGCCGCGCACGAGTTGCGCAGCCCGCTGGCGGCGCTGCGGGTGCAGACCGAAGTGGTGCAGCTGGCGGGGGACGATGCGCCGATGCGCGAGCACGCGCTGGACAATCTGACGCTCGGCATCGATCGCGCCACCCGGCTGGTGGATCAGCTGCTGACGCTGTCGCGGCTGGATTCGCTGTCGGATCTGGCCGAACTGGCGCCGATCGACTGGAACGAACTGGTGACGATGACCTTGGCGGAGCAGGATCGGCAGGCCCATGCGGCGGGCGTGACGCTGCGCTATGAACATCAGGGAACGCCGCCGCCGCGTCAGGGGGAAACCTTGCTGCTGTCGCTGCTATTGCGCAACTTGCTGGACAACGCGGTGCGCTATACCCCGCAGGGCGGCGTCGTCACCGTGACGCTGAGCGAACGCTCGCTGACGGTGGAGGACGACGGTCCGGGGGTCACCACGGAGCATCTGGCGCGGCTTGGAGAACGCTTCTATCGCCCGCCGGGGCAGGAGCAAACCGGCAGCGGGCTGGGCCTCTCGATCGTGCAGCGTATCGCCGGATTGCATGGTTTACAGATCGGCTTTGCCAATCGCCCGCCGGGCGGGTTCGTTGCGCGGCTGACGCTGTAAGAGAGGCTGCGTTAACGTTGTGCAGCGATGCTGGCCGCAACGTGCATCACGTTCGCCGGGGGCTGCCGCCGGGCGATTTGCTGCGCCATAAAGCGCATATAAGGATCCAGGTGGCTGAAAATGGCTTTGTAACCCGCACACAGATGATTGTGCCAATGATTGTCGACCCTGCTGATACGGTGCTTCGGGCAGCCGCCATGACAGGCGAAACGCCAGGGGCACTGCTCGCAAGCGGGCGGCAGAGCGGCTTTCATCATGCCGAATTTACGTTGCTGTTTGCCATTCACCAATTTATCCAAACGGTCGGTTTTGAGATTCCCTAAACGATGTTCCGGATAGACGTAATGATCGCAGCTGTAGATATCCCCGTTTTGCTCCACCACCAGACCGAAACCGCAGGTAGGCTGCATGATGCACAGGCTTGGTTTCTCCCCCAGCCATGCGGCCAGCGCGTTGTCGAACAGCTGCACGTAAACCCGTCCCACATCGTGCCGTACCCAGTAATCAAAAATCGTGTTGATAAAATGGCCGTATTCTTCACCGGAGACTGACCATTCGGTGACCTCGTTGCCGGACAGCGTTTGTGGATAGAGCAACTCACCGTACTTTCGGCTGACAGAGCGTTGCTCGACGACCGGTATGAACTGGACGAACTCCGCCGCCAATTCTTGCGTGATAAAGCGGTAGACCTCCAGCGGCGCCTTGGCCGTTTGGGGGGTGACCACGCACAAAATATTGACCTCGACCTGGTAGCGCCGCAGCCATTGCAGCGCATTGATGACTTTGTCGAACGCCGACTTGCCGCTCTGCGTCTTACGATGGCGATCGTGCAGGTGAGCGGGGCCGTCGACCGATAAGCCAACCAGGAAACGGTGTTCGGCAAGAAATTGTGCCCAGGCCTCGTCAATGAGCACGCCATTCGTCTGGATGCTGTTGCGGATCACTTTTTCACCCGCGTAGTGGCGTTGCCAGAACAACGCGCGTTCGAAAAACGCCAGGCCCGACAAGGTGGGTTCTCCACCTTGCCAGGTGAACTCGATTTCCTGCGCGGGATTGGCTTCTATGTACTGCTGTACGTAGAGCCGCAGCACTTCGTCGTCCATATGTCGCTGAGCCTGTTGTGGTTTCAGCGTGCCTTGATCTTTTTCCAGATAAAAACAGTAATCACAGGCCAGATTGCATTGATAACTGGTGGGTTTCGCCATCAGGTGAAAAGGTCGCTTCATCACGCCTCCCGGCTTCGGTCGTACAGAGAACGCATGTCGTGAGCGTGACGCCGCTCACTGTTCGCTCATCATCGATTGACTTTACGTCAGAATGATAGAAATAATAGTTTCATAAAAATAAAATTCAATGAAATTTTAAATTCAAGCCAACACCAGGACCTTACCGATGAAAAAAATGTTCGCTGGAGCACAGAATCTGGGGAAGTCGTTCATGTTGCCTATCGCCGTATTACCCGCAGCAGGGCTGTTGCTGGGGATTGGCGGCGTATTTACCAACCCGATTACGATTGAAACTTACCCGTTTCTACAGAATACATTGCTGCAAGCCGTTTTCACGCTGATGAAACTGTGCGGCAGCGCAGTATTCGACAACTTGCCGCTGTTGTTCGCCGTTGGCGTGGCGATCGGGCTGGGGCGCAGTGATAAGGGCACGGTGGGATTGGCGGCCGTGCTGTGCTTCCTGGTGATGAACAAGGCAATCAACGCCATGTTGATACTGACGGGGACGCTGGCGACGGAAAACCTGAACGGCCACGGTCAGGCCAGCGTGCTGGGGATTGTGACGCTGCAAACCGGCGTGCTGGGCGGCATTTTAAGCGGGCTATTGACCGCCTGGCTGCATAATCGCTTCGGAAAAACGGTGTTGCCCAACCTGCTGGCGTTCTTCAGCGGCTCGCGCTTCGTGCCGATAGTCGCCTCTTTTTTCGGCATCTTTTTGGGCGTACTGCTGTTCTTTATTTGGCCGCCGATCCAGCAGGGTATCACCCACTTGGGCTGGCTGGTGGAGAAAACCGGCTACGTCGGCACGTTGTTCTACGGCATGATTTTAAAGTGCCTGATCCCTTTTGGTTTGCATCACCTGTTTTACCTGCCGTTCTGGCTGACCAGCGTCGGCGGTGAGGTGATGGTCAATGGGCAGATGGTGCAGGGCACTCAGAAAATCTTCTTCGCGCAGTTGGCCGATCCCAGCGTGACCCAATACTACATCGGCGTATCACGCTTCATGGCAGGCCGGTTTGCCGACTTCATGTTCGGCTTGCCCGGCGCGGCGTTGGCGATTTATCACAGCGCCAAACCGGAGAACCGCAAAAAGGTGGCGGGGTTGATGCTGTCGGCCGCGCTGACGGCGTTCGTCACCGGCATCACCGAACCGCTGGAGTTTGCCTTTATGTTCTGTGCGCCGTTGCTGTATGGGGTGCACATCGTGTTGACCGGCGTGGCTTTTATGCTGGCGCACATGCTGGAAATCACCGTCGGGCAGACATTTTCCGGCGGCCTGATCGATTTCCTGTTGTTCGGCGTGTTGCAAGGCAACGCGAAAACCAACTGGCTGCTGATGCTGCCGTTGGGGGCATTGATGTTCTGCCTCTATTACTTCAGCTTCCGTTTGCTGATCGGTTGGCGTCAATTGAAAACGCCGGGACGCGAGGATGAAGCGATGGAGGATGCCGTAGTGATTGATGATACGCCACGCGCGGCCGGCATCGTCGCGGCCTTGGGGGGGCGGGAGAATATTATCGATGTTGACTGTTGCGCCACCCGCTTACGCGTCACGGTCAAAGAACCGGAGCGCGTCAAAACAGAGGATTTTAAACGGCACGGCAGCCGAGGCGCCTTTGTGCGCGGGCAGGGCGTACAGGTGGTCTATGGGCCGCACGTGACGTTGATTAAAAACGAAGTCGAAGAATTTATTGGGCTCTAACGGGCCAGGGCAATACCAGGGAAATGCTATGAAAGCCGTAATGTTGATGTTCGATACCATGACCCGCAACCATCTGGCGCCTTATGGCGGAGCGGCGATTACGCCTAATTTCACGCGCCTGGCTCGCGAATCGGTGCAGTTCGATAATTTTTATGTGGGCAGCATGCCCTGCATGCCTGCGCGGCGCGAACTGCACACCGGGCGGTACAACTTCCTGCACCGTAGCTGGGGGCCGCTGGAGCCTTTCGATTTCTCGATGCCGCAGGCGCTGGGCCAAAACGGCGTTCACAGCCATATGGCGACCGATCACAAGCACTACTGGCGTGACGGGGGGGCCACTTACCATACCCGCTATTCAACCTTTGAGTTTATTCGCGGCCAGGAAGGCGACAAATGGAAAGGGCAGGTGAGCAAGCCGGAGGTGGTCTATCGGGGCATGGAGGATGAGAACACCCGTAAGCGGCGTATCGGGCGTATGGCGCAGGATATGATCAACCGTGCCTGGATGCCGACTCAGGAAGAACACTTTACCCACCGCACTATCCAGGCGGGTCTGGACTTTATTGATGCCAATAAGGATCAAGATAATTGGTTCCTGCAAATCGAGTGCTTCGATCCGCACGAGCCGTTTTTCGTGCCGGAGAAGTATTTGGCAATGTATGGTTGCGCCCCCGACGAGTTCGACGGCTGGACGCCCTATTACTGCGCAATGCAAAGTGAAGAACACGCTGAGAAAGTGCGGCGGTTCTACCAGGCGCTGGTCACCATGTGCGACGACTACCTTGGCCGGGTGATGGATCACCTCAAGCTGCAGGGGCTGTGGGATGACACGTTGTTTATCGTCTGCACCGATCACGGCTTCTTGTTGGGCGAACATCAGTGGTGGGGCAAAAACATCATGCCGGTGTATAACGAAATCGCCAACACGCCGTTCTTCATTCGCGATCCGCGCGTCGGGAAATATGGCGAACGGCGCCAGGCGCTGGCGCAAACCATCGATATTCCCGCCACCCTGCTGGACTATTTCGGGATCAAGCAGCCGGAAAGCATGTTGGGCAGATCGCTGCGCCCGGCGATAGAGAATGATACCCCCGTGCGTGATTATGCGTTGTTCGGCTACTACGGCGGGCATATCAATATCACCGACGGAGACTATGTGTATATGCGCAGCCCACGTCAATGCGACAGAAACGGGCTGTATGAATACACATTGATGCCGACGCGCATCGATAGCCCGTTCAGCCTCAATGAACTGAAAACGATAGAAATTCATCCCGGTTTCGATTTCACCCAAGGGGCACAACTGATGAAGATCCCGGCGGGATTCGAATATCTGAATGCCTACCGCTATGGCGACAAGTTGTTCAATGTGGCTGACGATCCGCAACAGCAACGAGATCTCGGCGACGATCTTGGCCGTGCATTGCACTATGCTGCGGCGATGAAAAAAATCTTGCAGGATAACGATGCCCCGCCTGAGCTTTACGCCCGTTTTAAGCTGGATGCTTTGACGTCGGTACAAGAGCAAAGCGACCGTCAGGCGCGTTTGAGCTTTGACGCGTTGGCGGGCAGTGGCTTTGGCTGTCAGGATCGCGGCGTCTATGAGGCCTTGCTGTTGCTGATCGCCGCAGCAGAGAAACAAGGCTTGGCCTTGCATGGGTTGCTGGGATCTTTCAACACTCCACGCGTTCTGGGCAGCGACGATATTTTCTGGCTGATTGCCCGGCATTTCGACGAGGCGAAACAGCAGGAGCTGGTCTATCAAACGCGCCTGTTGCTGCGCATCGACTGAGGCCACGTGATGGAAACGTCCTGGACGCTGGAAAACGCCGGATTGCAGCTGCGCATCGCGTCGCTGGGCGCCGAGATGGTCAGCCTGTACAGCAAAGCGACGGCGCGAGAATGGCTATGGCGTCCCCGCAAGGCGGTTTGGCAAAGTGTGTCGCCCATCCTGTTCCCCGTCGTGGGGCGCCTGATTCGGGGCGGATTATGGGAAGAGGAGCGATTCTACCCGTTGCCTGCGCACGGTTTCCTGCGTCATCTGCCGTTTAGGCGGGTGCAACAGTCGTCGGATGCGTTGAGCCTGCGCGGGTGTTCGAACGCAACCACGCTCGCTCAGTGGCCCTTCGACTTCGGATTTGAAGCCCAATGGCGCTTGAAGACAAATAGCGTGCAGATTAGCTATTGTATTGAAAACACCGGAGATCGTCGTTTCGGCTTTTCTCTGGGATCGCATCCGGGGTTTGCTTTGCCGATTGTTCATCACCCCGGCTGGCGCGTGGTATTTTCCGCCCCCGGCGTCAGTGGCCCGTTTCCCACGCGCGATCGCACGCTTGAAGTGCGGGATGGCGGCGGCAGGGTGACGGCTTTCGCTCTGGCGTCCGACACCTTTGAGCACGGGGCGGTTTACTTCGGCGATTGTCGTCATCAGACGTTAAGCGTGCTTTCCCCGGAAAATGAAACCGTTTTGCAAATGAACACGGGCGATCATCCCTGGCTGGCGCTGTGGTCGGTCCCAGGAAATGACCTGCTCTGCATCGAACCGTTGGATGGGACGACGGATGCGCCGGATTTTAATGGCCAACTGGCGGAGAAACGGGGGAGCCGTTGGCTGGAGGCTGGGGCAAGCTACCGCCAAGGTTATGAAATTGTACTAAATCCAGACGCAAGGCGTCGAGACGGGTAAAATGGCTGGCAACTTTTGTCTTACGACATCGTTCCTCGCGCCGATGGCGCGAAAAGGCCAGGAGCACCCGATGGGCGTCAATAAAGAAAACGTACGCGTATATATTTCAAACATCATCCGCAATCTGGGGGATAACGATCGGCGAATCGCCGCTTTTATCCTGGATAACGCCGGGGTGTTCGTGCAGTTGCCGGTAAAAAAACTGTCTCAGGAACTGCAAATCAGCGAAGCGACCATCGTCCGGTTTTGCAAAAAGATCGGGTATAGCGGCCTGCTGGAACTGAAAGGGGGACTCAAGAAGGAACTGTTGCAGGAAAACGATCTGACGCTGCCGGCCAGCCCGGATATTTTCCTGAATGACAGCCGGTTAGACGTGGCGAAAAAGATCGGCCTCTCCATTGAACAGACGGTACGAGACACCGTCGACTTGCTCGATGTGCAAAAAAGCAAGGCGATCGTCGAGCGGTTTATTCGCGCCCGCCGGGTGATGTTTGTCGGCTTTGGCGCATCCGGCTTGGCGGCGATGGAGGCTCGTGACAAGATGAACCGCATTGGCATTGATTCCGAGGCATTCACCGATCGTTTTACCATGACGTTGAAGCTGGCGAATCTCAAAGGCGACGATCTGGTGGTGGCATTTTCCCATTCCGGCGAAACGCCGGAGGTGGTGAACGCTTTCCGTCTGGCGCGGCAGGCGCAGGCTTACTGTCTGGCTATTACGCATCGCACGCACTCGCCGTTGACCGAACTTTGTGATGCTTTTCTGCTGACCTGCGGTGAAAGTGAGCGTTATCAGGGGGATTCGATCGGTACCCGAGTCTCCCAGTTATTTATGATTGAGTATCTCTGTACCGAAATTACCCGGCAGAGTTATCAAGGACGTGGCTCTCCCGGCATGTCGATTAAAGAGTTGTTAATAAAAGAGCGCATTAAGCGAGAAGAACGCTGACCGCGCCGTTTGCTTATCAAGGGAAATCATGAACCAGCCATCGCCAAATCGCCCGTTAAAATGGTGGGCCAAGGGTAAAACGCCCGACTACCGCTTTTCTTTAGCCAATGAGCGCACTTTTCTGGCTTGGATCCGCACTGCATTGGCGTTTATGGCGGGAGCGGTCGGCATCAATCAGTTTGCCTCCGAATTTGGCACGGCTGCCATCCGTCAGGGGCTGGCGGTGGCTTTGACGCTCGGGGCTGTAGTGCTGGGGCTGATGGCCTATCGTCGCTGGAAGGCCAATGAGAAAGCCATGCGGCATGACGGCGATATGCCTTATACCCGCCTGCTGTGGCTATTGACTCTTTTCGTGGTCGTCATCGCTCTGGCGCTGGTGGCGGTCATTCTGAGTTTTGGCGTGTGATGCACCCAACGGTGGAAGCGCCGCCGCGCGATCCTGGTTTGCAACCTGAACGTACTCGTCTGGCCTGGGGGCGTACCGCGTTGACGATGGCGGTGGTCGGGCTGCTGTCGCTGCGTGCCGGCATGGTGTCGGGCAGTTTGCTGTTGGCAGCGAGCGGCTTTTTGATGCTGGCGTTTGCGTTGGTGATGTTTGTCTGGTCACGCGGGAGAGAGGCTACGGGGCCGGAAGCGCAGGAACGAAGGCTGCAGTGGGTGAGGCGGATATTCGGCTGTATGATGATGGTGATGCTGCTGGCCGCCGTGGCGCAACTCAAGCTTTATCTGCTCTAGACCCCGCGGTCACTTTTTACTTTGATGCCACAGCGCCATGCCGTTTTCCGGCACGCGCTTGAGGCAGCTGGCGAGCGGCTCGCCATCGGGGAAAATCAGATCGGGAGCGATTTCCGCCAGCGGGTAGAGCATGAATTCGCGCTCTTTCAGGCCGTAATGCGGCACCGTCAGGCGCTCGGTATGGATCACCTTGTCGCCGTACAGCATGATGTCCAGATCGAGCGTGCGCGGCCCCCAGCGTTCATCCTTGCGCACGCGCCCCTGATTACGTTCTATCGCCTGGGTATGGTCGAGCAGCTGTTCGGGCGGCAACAGGGTATCCAGCGCCACCACCGCGTTGAGAAAGTCCGGCTGGTTTTGCGGCCCCAGCGGCTTGGTGCGGTAAAACGAAGAACAGGTGACCAGCCGGGTGCGCGGGAAATGCTCCAGCGCCTCCAGTGCGGCTTTAACCTGTTGCAGCGGCTGCGCCAGGTTGCTGCCCAGCGCGATATAAACGCGGATCATTATGCCCCTTCTTTACGCGGTGTCCGGCGGCGAGGGCGGCGTTGACGCGCGCGGCGCGGCGCCGGATCGTCCCCCAGGGTGCTCAGCATGGCTTTCTGCCGCGCCGGCGTGGCGTCCTGGAACTCGCCCCACCACTCGGCCAGACGCAGCATTTCCTGATTGTCTTCCACTTCCGCACGCAGCGCCAGCAGATCATAGGCGGCGCGGAATTTCGGGTGTTCCATCAGCTTGTGCGCGCGTTTGCCCTGGCGGCGGGACAGGCGCAGCTGCAGCTGCCAGATATCGCGTACCAGCGTGGTAATGCGTTTCGGGATGGCCAGCGAGCGGCACTGCTCGTCGAGTACGTCGTTCATCGCCAGCGCGAAGGCGTCGTAGTAGGCCAGGCCGCTTTCCTGCGCCAGCTTCTGCGCGTGCTCCAGCAGCGGGTACCACAGCATGGCGGCAAACAGGAACGCCGGGTTGACGCGCATGTCGTTCTGCAGGCGGTGATCGGTGTTCTTCAACACCTGCACCAGAATGCGCTCCATCGGCGTATCGTGGTTTGGCGTGAAGTTGCGGGCGATCAGCGGGAACAGCGGTTGGAACAGCTGGTATTCGCACAGCTTCAGGTAGGTCTGGAAACCGTAACCGGCCTGCAGCAGCTTGAGGGATTCTTCGAACAGGCGCGCCGGCGGGATCTCATGCAGCAGCGAGGCCAGGCGCGGGATCGGCTCGGCGGTCTCTTCGCTGATGCGCATATCCAGTTTGGCGGCGAAGCGCACCGCGCGCAGCATGCGCACCGGATCTTCGCGGTAGCGGGTTTCCGGATCGCCGATCAGGCGAATCACGCCCTGTTTCAGATCGTTCAGGCCGCCGACGTAATCGCGCAGGGTGAAATCCGCCACGCCGTAGTACAGGCTGTTGATGGTGAAGTCACGGCGCTGGGCGTCTTCCTCGATCGAACCGAAGATGTTGTCGCGCAGCAGCATGCCGTTTTGCGCCTGCTGAGACGAGTTCTTGTCGGATTCCGGGTTCTGTTCGTGGTGGCCGCGGAAGGTGGCCACTTCGATGATTTCCGGCCCGAACATCACGTGCGCCAAGCGGAAGCGCCGGCCGACCAGGCGGCAGTTGCGGAACAGCTTGCGCACTTGCTCCGGCGTGGCGTTGGTGGTGATGTCGAAGTCTTTCGGCTTTTTGCCGAGCAACAGATCGCGCACGCCGCCGCCGACCAGATAGGCTTCGTAGCCGGACTTGTTCAGGCGGTAAAGCACTTTCAGCGCATTTTCGCTGATGTCTTTGCGGGAAATCGAGTGCTGTTCGCGCGGGATCACGGTCATCGAGTCGTTGCTCTCGGCGATAGGAAAAGGCGGACGCTTGCGCGGCGTTGAGCGGCGGGCAGGGGCGTTGCTGCCGTTATCGGCGGCGCGCGGCTGCGGCGCAGGGCGGCTTGGCGCCGCGGCACGCTCTTCGCGGACTACGTTTTTATCGCCGGCCGCCGCGTCGTCGCGGGGCAGCTTGTCATCGCGGGTCAGTACCTTACGACAGAAGTTGGCTACTCGGGTAAAAATGGTACACCTCGATAGTGACTGATAAAAATGGAGCTAACAAAAAATAGCGGCTAATCATAGCTCACCATGGCTCCTTTGAGAATGCCGGCGTGTTTTCATCCAGAGGGATAGCCTCCTGACGCGGCACGTTTTCCAACCGCCAATGTGCGACCGCCCAGCTCAATAATAATGGCAGGTCAAGATCTTGCCAGCTTTCCGGCAGCGGTTGGCGCAGAAATTTCAGCGCGGCGATCAGCACCGGGCGCGGATCGCCTACGGGCAACGCCGGCGCATGGTTTTGCTTCGACAGCTTGATGCCGTTGGCGCCCAGCGCCAGCGGCAGATGCACATAGGTAGGCACCGGCGCCTGCAGCTGGCGATAGAGGGCAATTTGGCGCACCGTCGGTTCGATCAGGTCGGCGCCGCGCACAATCTCGGTCACGCCCTGAAAATGGTCGTCGATCACTACCGCCAGGTTGTAGGCGAACAGCCCGTCGCGACGGCGAATGATAAAGTCTTCCCCCGCCAGCGCCGGATCGGCGTGCAATTCTCCCTGCAGGCGATCGTGGAACCCGTAAACGGGCGCGGTCTGGCGCAAGCGGATGGCGGCGCCCTGCGGGCCGAGCTGCAAGTCGCGGCAGTGGCCGTCGTACAATCCGCCGATCTGCTGGATGCGGCTGCGGGTGCAGGTGCAGTAATAGCTGAGCCCCTGACGCTGCAACAGATCCAGCGCGGCGCGATAGGCGTCGTGACGTTGGGATTGATAGATGACCTGGCCGTCCCAGTGGAGACCATAATGTTCCAGCGCGGACAGGATGCGAGCGGCGGCGCCGGGGACTTCGCGCGGCGGGTCGATATCTTCGATGCGAACCAGCCACTGCCCGCGTTGGGCGCGAGCCTGAAGGTAGCTTCCCAGAGCGGCAATCAGCGAACCGAAATGCAGATCCCCGGAAGGCGATGGGGCAAAGCGCCCCACATAATGACTTTCTTGCATATCAGAGGGGAGTGGTTCCCTTTTCTCTGTGCGGCGCACGCGGGTGCGCACGCCGCAGCGGTAACAACGGTATTAGCCGGCCATCTGCTTTTCGCGGATCTCAGCCAGCGTCTTGCAGTCGATGCACAGATCGGCGGTCGGACGCGCTTCGAGGCGACGAATGCCGATCTCCACGCCGCAAGATTCGCAGTAGCCGAAATCATCGTCTTCCACTTTCTTCAGCGTTTTCTCGATCTTTTTGATCAGTTTGCGTTCACGGTCACGGTTACGCAGTTCAAGGCTGAACTCTTCTTCCTGGGTAGCACGGTCGGCCGGATCAGGGAAGTTGGCTGCCTCTTCTTGCATATGCGATACAGTACGGTCCACTTCGTCCCTGAGCTGGTTGCGCCACGCTTCAAGAATGCGCTTGAAATGCGACAACTGGGCGTCGTTCATGTACTCTTCGCCCGGCTTCTCTTGGTACGGCTCCACCCCAGCGATGGCGAGAATGCTCAAGGACGAGGTTTTACGGTTTTGCCCTTCTTGCATGTTGCTTCTCCTACATACACACGCACTATCGAATCCCCAATGCGGGGGAAAAACAGGCCGCTATAAATAACAGAAGGAAGGTAGGTTGGCAATTATTCCTGTCGCCCGCTTGACAATCGTGTGAAGGAGGGCGTATTTGGCGATCGTGCTGGCCGGTTGTCTATTTATAGGGACCCGACCGCGCTAATCGATAAAAAACGGCAGCTTATCGCAGAGATAAATACCGTCAGGTGATAACTTTGCCCCGTAGCAAACCACTTCCACTCCCAACTGCCGGACCTGTGCCAACAGCGCCGCATAGCGCTCATCTATATGATGTGCCGGTGCGACCTGCTCAATACCGCTGTGTAACACGGCAAAGAACAACACCGCCCGTTGCCCGCTTTCAACCACGCTGAGCAACTCACGCAGGTGCTTTTGCCCTCTGAGCGTTACCGCATCAGGAAAGTAACCACGTTGTTGTTGCAGTAATGTGACTGACTTAACTTCAATATAGCAGTTAACCCGATTTTCTGCCTGTAATAACAAATCGATACGGCTGTTTTCACCGCCGTATTTCACTTCGCCGCTGATTTTACTGTAACCGGATAATTCATTGATTAAATTGTGTTCAATTGCCTCGCGCACCAGCGCGTTGGCGCGCAGGGTGTTGACGCAGATCCAGTGCCCCTGTTGAGTATGGGTCAGTTCCCAGCTGTGGGCGTATTTGCGCTTGGGGTTGTCCGACGTGGAGTACCAAACGGTGTCGCCGGGCGTGGCGCAGCCGGTCATGGCGCCGGTATTGGCGCAGTGCAGCGTAAAGGTTTCCCCTTCCGGGGTGATCACGTCCGCCAGAAAGCGTTTGTAACGTTTTATCAGCGTGGCGGAACGCAGCGGTGGAGAGAAAATCATGCGGATGCCTGCGTGGCCAGCGGCCACTGTTCGAGGTGTTGGTAACGGGTGCGCCCGTTTTCGAACACCGATTCATACAAGGAAAAGGCGTCGGCGCTGAACGCCCAGCCCGGCGTCGCCGGCGGGATCGCCACCGGCTGGGTGGCGGCGCGCAGCAGCGTGATGTGCGGATGGAACGGCAACGCGCTTTGATGGCAGCCGCTGCGGGCGGCCTGCGAACGCAGCAGTTCGGCCAGCTGCAATAGCCCGCGCGGCGCGCGGCGGGTGCCGAGCCAGACCACGCCGGGGCGCGGCCAATGGCCGAGATCGTCGAGCCGCATGCTGAAGCCGGATTGCACGATGCGGCCGGCCAGTTTGCGCAGCGCCAGCTCTTTCTGCGCGGTGACTTCGCCGAGAAACGCCAACGTCAGGTGCAAATTAGCCGCCGCCACCGGCCGGCCGGCCTCCGGCGCAAACGCCTCGGCGCGCCAGCGGATCACCTGCTGTTGCAGGGCGTCAGGCAAGGACAGGGCGAAAAACAGGCGGCGCGAATTGGACATGGAGACTCGGTAAATAATGACAAATCCGTCAGGAACAGATTTGAATGCGGCTTGCAGCGGCCTCGCGCGAAGCGGGACGCCTGGACGAGCTCCGTACTATAGCTAACGGCGCCGCAGTTTGAAAGGCTACGGGGGCAAAGCTAATGCTACACTGTACGCCGTTTAACGTTAACCACCACGGAGAGTTCAGTGTCTTCATTGCCCGTCAGCGCGGTGCTTGATGAGTTGCTGGCTGCGTTGCAGTCCGCTCCTCAGGTACTGTTGCACGCTCCGACCGGCGCCGGTAAATCCACCTGGTTGCCGCTGCAGATCCTGGCTAAGGCCGGGTTGCCGGGGCGCATTATCATGCTGGAGCCGCGGCGGCTGGCGGCGAAAAACGTCGCTTATCGCCTGGCGCAGCAACTGGGGGAGGAGCCCGGCCAGACCGTGGGCTACCGCATGCGCGCCGAGAGTAAAAGCGGGCCGCAAACCCGGCTGGAAGTGGTGACGGAAGGCATTCTCACCCGCATGTTGCAGCAGGACGCCGAGCTGCAGGGCGTGTCGCTGGTGATCCTCGATGAGTTCCACGAACGCAGCCTGCAGGCCGATCTGGCGCTGGCGCTGCTGCTCGACGTGCAGCAAGGGCTGCGCGACGATCTGAAACTGCTGATCATGTCGGCCACCTTGGACAACGCGCGCCTGTCGCAGCTGCTGCCGGCAGCGCCGGTGGTGGTGTCCGAGGGGCGCAGCTTCCCGGTTGAACGTTTATATCAGCCGTTAGCCAGCCATCAGCGGCTGGAGGATGGTGTAGCGGCGGCGGTGAAGCGCCTGCTGGCCGAACAGCCGGGGTCTTTGCTGCTGTTCCTGCCGGGCGTGGCGGAGATCAATCGGGTGCTGGAGCGATTGACCGGCGAGGTGGCGAGCGATACCGATCTTTGCCCGCTGTATGGCTCGCTGCCTCTGGCGCAGCAGCAAAAAGCGATTCAGCCGGCGGCGGTTGGCCGCCGCAAGGTGGTGCTGGCAACCAACATCGCTGAAACCAGCCTGACGATCGAGGGCATTCGGCTGGTGGTGGACAGCGGCCTGGAACGCGTGGCGCGTTACGACGTGCGCAACGGTTTGACGCGGCTGGCGACGCAGCGCATCAGTCAGGCCTCGATGGTGCAGCGCGCCGGGCGCGCCGGGCGTCTGGAGCCGGGCATTTGCTGGCATTTGTTCGCCAAAGAACAGGCGGAGCGCGCGGCGGAACACGCCGAACCGGACATTTTACAGAGCGATCTCACCGGCTTTTGGCTCGAGTTGCTGCAGTGGGGTTGCCACGACCCGGCGCAGCTGACCTGGCTGGATGCGCCTCCTGCCGCCGCATTGGCGGCGGCCAGGGCGCTGTTGCACCGGCTGGGGGCCACGGATGACGGTGGCAAACTTACCGCACCGGGGCGCCAGATGGCCGCGCTGGGATGCGAGCCGCGGCTGGCGGCGATGCTGACCGCCGGCGCGGCGCTGAGTGCCGACGGCCTGGCGACGGCGGCGTTGCTGGCGGCATTGCTGGAAGAACCGCCGCGCGGCGGGCAGATGGATATCGGCTACTGGCTGAGCCGCCCGCAACCGAACTGGCGGCAGCGTGCCGCGCAGTTGGCCAAACGCCTGCCGCAAAGTGCAGGGCAAGTCGACGTCGATCTGGCGCCGCGGCTGTTGGCGCCGGCGTTTACCGATCGCATCGCCCAGCGGCGAGGCCAGGACGGCCGCTACCTGCTGGCCAACGGCATGGGGGCGGCGATGAATCAGGATGAGGCGCTGTCGCGCGCGCCCTGGCTCATCGTCCCCAGCCTGTTGCAGGGCCACAACAGCCCCGATGCGCGCATCCTGTTGGCGCTGCCGGTGGACATCGACGCGCTGGCGGCGCAGCTGCCGGCGATCGTCACGCAGCGCACGGCGGTGGAGTGGGATGACGAGAAGGGCACGCTGCGCGCCTGGAAGCGCCAGCAGATCGGCCGTCTGACGCTGCGCGCCCAGCCGCTGGCCAAACCGGCGGACGAAGAGCTGCAGCAGGCGCTGCTCGATTGGGTGCGCGCACAGGGGCTGGCGGTGCTCAACTGGGAGGGCGCCGCCGAACAATTGCGGGTGCGCCTGCAGTGCGCGCAAGCCTGGCTGCCGGAGGCGGCATGGCCGGCGATGGATGAAGAGCCGCTGCTGGCGGCGCTGGAGCAGTGGCTGTTGCCGTCGCTGAACGGTGTGCGCGATCTGCGCGGCTTGAAGCAGGTCAACATCGCCGAGGCGCTGTCCCGCCTGCTGGATTGGCAGCAAAAGCAGCGGCTGGATAATGCGCTACCCACTCATTACACTGTGCCGACCGGCAGCCGCCTGCCGATCCGTTATGAGGCCGGCAAACCGCCGGCGCTGGCGGTGCGTTTGCAGGAGGTGTTCGGCGAGCAGCGCAGCCCGATGTTGGCGGAGGGTCGCATCCCGGTGGTGCTTGAGTTACTCTCACCGGCGCACCGGCCGTTGCAAATCACCGGCGATCTGGCGGCCTTCTGGCAAGGCGCCTACCGCGAGGTGCAAAAAGAGATGAAGGGCCGCTACCCGAAACACGTTTGGCCGGACGATCCGGCCACGGCGGTACCGACGCGCCGAACGAAGAAATATCAGTAGGTCGCGATCATTCAAGGTTTGGAATTCAGATGTTTCTTCTGGTCAGCGCTGCGGCGTAGGCACAGATTAAGCGACTAATCATGGCCGGCAGTGTCGGCAAGCTCGGAGAACAACAGCCATGGCTGGGGATGACCGCGAGCCCATCGGGCGCAAAGGAAAACAACCAAAAAATACCGCGTCGCGCAAGCCGCCGCGCCGTCGCCGAGACGACGATTATGACGATTACGAAGAAGACGAGTATGACGATGATGAGTATGAAGAGGAGGAGGAACGCATGCCGCGTAAGGTAAAAGCGACTCCGCCGCGTAAAAAACGCCGCTGGCTCGGCCTGATTATCAAACTGATCCTGGTGATCGCCGTCCTGTTGGCGATCTACGGCGTCTATCTGGATTCCCAGATCCGCAGCCGTATCGACGGCAAAGTCTGGCAGCTGCCGGCGGCAGTGTACGGCCGCATGGTCAACCTGGAACCGGGCATGCCGTACAGCAAGAAGGAAATGGTCAACCTGCTGGAAGGCATGCAGTATCGCCAGGTCAGCCGCATGACGCGTCCGGGCGAGTTTACCGTGCAGGCCAACAGCATCGAGATGCTGCGCCGCCCGTTCGATTTCCCGGATGGTAAAGAAGGGCAGATCCGCGCCCGTCTCGATTTCCAGAACAACCGTCTGGCTAAGATCGAAAACCTGGACAGCGGCCGCAGCTTCGGCTTCTTCCGCCTCGATCCGCGCCTGATCACCATGCTGCAGTCGCCAAACGGTGAACAGCGTCTGTTCGTGCCGCGCGCCGGTTTCCCGGATCTGTTGGTGGATACGCTGATCGCCACGGAAGACCGCCACTTCTATGAGCATGACGGCATCAGCCCGTATTCCATCGGCCGTGCGGTGCTGGCCAACCTGACCGCCGGCCGTGCGGTGCAGGGTGGCAGTACCCTGACGCAGCAGCTGGTGAAGAACCTGTTCCTGACCAACGAACGCTCGCTGTGGCGTAAGGCCAACGAAGCCTATATGGCGCTGCTGGTCGATTACCGTTACAGCAAGGACCGCATTTTGGAGCTGTATCTGAACGAGGTGTACCTCGGCCAGAGCGGCAGCGACCAGATCCGCGGTTTCCCGTTGGCCAGCCTGTACTACTTCGGCCGTCCGGTGGACGAGCTGAGCCTCGATCAGCAGGCGCTGCTGGTCGGCATGGTCAAGGGCGCGTCGCTGTATAACCCGTGGCGTAACCCGAAACTGGCGCTGGAACGCCGCAATCTGGTGCTCAAGCTGCTGCAGAACCAGGGCGTGATCGATGGCGAGCTGTATGACATGCTGAGCGCGCGTCCGCTGGGCGTGCAGCCGAAAGGCGGCGTCATTACGCCACAGCCGGCCTTTATGCAGATGGTGCGTCAGGAGCTGCAGACCAAGCTGGGCGATAAGGTGAATGATCTGTCCGGCGTGAAGATTTTCACCACGCTGGATCCGGTGTCGCAAGACGCGGCGGAAAAAGCGGTCGAAGACGGCATCCCGGCGCTGCGCGCTGCGCGTCACGTGCAGGATCTGGAAGCGGCGATGGTGATCGTCGATCGCTTCAGCGGTGAAGTGCGCGCCATGGTCGGCGGCGCCAATCCGCAGTTCGCCGGTTTCAACCGCGCCATGCAGGCGCGCCGCCTGGTCGGCTCGCTGGCCAAGCCGCCGACGTACCTGACCGCGCTGTCCGAACCGGATAAATACCGCCTCAACACCTGGCTGGCGGATGCGCCGCTGTCGCTGAAACAGCCGAACGGCGCCGTCTGGCAGCCGAACAACTATGATCGCAAATTCCGCGGTCAGGTGATGCTGGTGGATGCGTTGGCCAACTCGCTGAACGTGCCGACGGTGAACCTTGGCCTGTCGGTGGGGCTGGATCAGATCAGCGCCACGCTGCAACGTCTGGGCATCCCGAAAGCGGAGATCAACCCGGTGCCTTCGATGCTGCTGGGCGCGATCGGCCTGACGCCGATGGAAGTCGCGCAGGAGTACCAGACCATCGCCAGCGGCGGTAACCGTGCGCCGCTGTCGGCGGTGCGTTCGGTGATCGCCGAAGACGGCACGGTGCTGTACCAGAGCTTCCCGCAGGCCGAACGCATGGTGCCGGCGCAGGCTGCTTACCTGACGCTGTACGCGATGCAGCAAGGCGTGGCGCGCGGGACGTCCCGCTCGCTGTCGGTGAAGTTCCCGAACTACAACCTGGCGGCGAAAACCGGTACCACCAACGATCTGCGCGACAGCTGGTTCGCCGGCATCGACGGCAAGGAAGTGGCGATCGCCTGGGTGGGGCGCGACAACAACGGCCCGGCCAAGCTGACCGGCGCCAACGGCGCGTTGACCCTGTATCGTCGTTATCTGGAAAACCAGACGCCGCTGCCGCTGATGCTGCAGCCGCCGGAAGGCATTAACCAGATGAGCATCGACTCTGCCGGCAACTTTATCTGCGGCGGCGGCAGCTGGCGCACCATCCCGGTCTGGACTGACAATCCGCAGGGATTGTGCCAGGCCAGCCAGGCGGCGGTGCAGCAACAGCAGCAACCGGCGGCGGGTGAGCAAAAAGATGGCGATGGCGTCGCCGGCTGGATCAAGGATATGTTCGGCCAGTAATCGCTACCGGGGCGTCGGCCCCGGTGAAAATTTTTTCTTTGTTATTAAGCCCGTAACCTTGGTTGCGGGCTTTTTTATTTTTTCGCTCGTTTTATTTCCCTGTTAACCGCATGGCTAAGCGCCTAATCCTTAACCTATTTACCCCATGAATTCGGCTTGCAGTTTAATTTGGCTTCTGCATAAAATGCGACGCTTATAATAATTATTATCGTTTACATTCTTCATTTAATAATTCATCAGAGAAATCAACTATGCCGACCAAGCGTCTTTCGTCATCCGCGGCCAAGCAGGGCCGTACCCCCGTCAGCGCGTTAGCGATCACCGTCGCTGCGGCGTTGGGCACGCTGGCGATGCCAGCTTTTTCCGCCGACGCCAAGCCGGCCACCAAGGAAGACACGATTACCGTTGTGGGCGGCAGCAATACCGCCCAGCAGGAAAGCGCCTGGGGGCCGGTCGGCACCTATGTCGCCAAACGCAGCGCCACCGGCACCAAAACCGATACGCAGTTGGTAAAAACACCGCAATCAGTGTCGGTTGTGACACGTGAGCAGATGGACATTTTACAGCCAACCTCCGTCAAGGAAGCTCTGGGGTACACACCTGGGGTGATGGTCGGTAGCCGCGGTAGTTCCAACGTATATGATGCAGTCTACATTCGCGGTTTTGGTTCAGTTAACCAGAATGAATATCTGGATGGATTGAAGCTGCAGGGGGACTACTTTAACGAAGCCTCTATTGATCCCTATTTCCTGGAGCGTGCAGAAGTTTTACGTGGCCCTTCTTCTGTGTTGTATGGTAAGAGCAGCCCTGGCGGAATCGTTTCTCTAGTGAGTAAGCGTCCAACGAATGAGCCTATTCGTGAAGTGCAGTTTAAAATGGGCACTGACAGTCTGTTCCAAACTGGTTTCGACTTCAGCGATGCGTTAGATGAAGAGGGTAAATATGCGTTCCGTCTGACTGGATTGGCGAAAGATGCTAATGACCAGCAGAACATGGCTAAAGTAAAACGCTATGCTGTTGCTCCATCATTCAGTTGGCAGCCGGATGATCATACTAATTTAACCTTATATTCTTACCTGCAAAACGATCCTAATATGGGCTACTACGGTTGGCTGCCAATGCAAGGAACGGTGCAACCTGCACCTTATGGCAAGCTGCCCGCTAATTTCAATGAGGGTGAGAAGAGCAACTTTTATTCCCGCCAGACGCGAATGTTTGGTTACAGTTTCTATCATGACTTAAATGATACTTGGACTGTGCGTCAAAACTTACGGTATATGCAACTGCATACCAATCAAAATAATGTCTATGGTAATGGAGTTGCAGCCGATAACGTCACTTTAAACCGTAACTATATCGTTTCTAATGAGCGGCTGAACAACTTCAGTGTGGATACTCAAGCTCAGGCTAAGTTCGCTACAGGCCAGGTGGAACATACGTTACTGAGTGGCGTAGATTTCATGCGCATGAGCAATGATATTGAGGGCGGTTGGGGTATTGCAAGTACGCTTAACCTTGCCAACCCACAATTCGGTAATTATACAAAAGGTGCATTGAATCGTACTAGTAAAGTCGATGGGCAACAGCAAATCGGTATTTACATGCAAGAGCAGGCCGAATGGAATAATTGGATTCTGACAGCCGGCACTCGTTACGATTGGGCCAAAAGTACGGTCGAAGATCGTGTTGCAGACAGTTACAGTAAGCAAAAAGATCACCAGTCTACAAATCGTATTGGTCTTAACTATCTATTCGATAATGGCATTTCTCCATATGTCAGCTATGCACAGTCCTTCGAGCCAAACGTGGGGGCTGCATATGGCGGTAAAGCTTTTGTTCCATCCAAAGGGGAGCAATATGAAGCTGGTTTGAAGTTCATGCCTAAAGATAAACCAGTTTCTGCAACCATCGCGATCTATCAACTGACTAAGTCGAACAATCTGGTAACGGACGTTCAACACGCCAATGAAGGCTGGTATCAGCAGCAAACGGGGAAAATTCGTTCACGAGGCCTTGAGTTGGAAGGCAAAGCTGCATTGAATGCCAACGTTAACCTATTGGCTTCATATACTTATACCAATGCAGAGTATACTGAGGACACCACGAATAAAGGTAATACGCCAGCTATCATTCCTAAACATATGGCATCTCTGTGGGGAGATTATACTTTCCATGAGACGGCGTTGAGTGGTCTAACCTTTGGTGCGGGTGTTCGTTATACGGGGTCATCATTCGGTGATGAAGCCAATACTTTTAAAGTGCCGGCTTCTACCGTGTGGAATACCGTACTTAAGTATGACTTGGCTCGTTTTAACTTGCCGGGTTCTTCGATCGCTCTTAACGTGAACAACCTGTTTGATAAGCAATATGTGTCCAGTTGCTTTGCTACATATGGTTGTTTCTGGGGCGCAGAACGCCAGGTGGTCGCCACCGCAACCTTCCGTTTCTAACCGGATAGCCGGGGCGGCACTGCGTCGCCCCGGACAAAGCAGGATCTATGCAGGACAAACTTCTTAATCCCGGCGCGACCTTCGCGCTGGATAACGCCAGCTTCGCCGTCCCCGGCCGGGTGCTGTTGCAACCGCTGTCGCTCAGTTTTCCTCAGGGCAAAGTCTGCGGCCTGATCGGCCATAACGGTTCCGGTAAATCCACCCTGTTGAAACTGCTCGGGCGGCATCATGCGCCCAGCGGTGGTCAGGTCTTGCTCAATCGGCAGCCGTTGGCGCAGTGGGACAGCAAATCCTTCGCCCGCCAGGTGGCCTACCTGCCGCAGCAGTTGCCGGCGGCGGAAGGCATGACGGTGCGCGAGCTGGTGGCCGTCGGCCGCTATCCGTGGCACGGCGCGCTGGGGCGTTTTGGCGCCAACGATCGCCAATTGGTGGAGGAAGCCATCGCGCTGGTGGGGCTGAAGCCGTTCGCCAGCCGCTTGGTGGACAGCCTCTCCGGCGGCGAGCGCCAACGCGCCTGGCTGGCGATGATGGTGGCGCAGGACAGCCGCTGCCTGCTGCTTGACGAACCGACCTCGGCGCTGGACATCGCGCACCAGGTCGAGGTGCTGGCGCTGATCCAGCGCCTGAGCCGCGAACGCGATCTCACGGTGATCGCCGTGCTGCACGACATCAACATGGCGGCACGTTACTGCGACCATCTGGTGGCGCTGCGCGGCGGTGAAATGATCGCCCAGGGCGGCCCGCTGGAACTGATGCAGGGGCCGGTGCTGGAACAAATTTACGGTATTCCTATGGGCACGTTGCCGCACCCGAGCGGCGGCGCGCCGGTGAGTTTTGTCTACTGATGTCCTCTGCATTCACTTCTTCTCACGATCCGCTGCGCCGCCGTTTGTTGATGGCGCTGGCGCTGTCGCCGCTGTTGGGCTCGTTGCCCGGCCGAGCGGCGGATGCGCCGCCGGATATCGCCCGCGTTGCGGCGCTGGAATGGCTGCCGATCGAACTGCTGTTGGCATTGGGCGTGACGCCGCTGGCGGTGGCCGATGTGCATAACTACAACCTGTGGGTGGCGGAGCCGAAGCTGCCGGCGACGGTGGTCGACGTCGGCCAGCGCACCGAACCTAACCTCGAACTGCTGCAGCAGCTTCAGCCTTCGCTGGTGTTACTGTCGCAAGGCTATGGCCCAACGCCGCAAAAAATCCAACCCATCGCGCCAACCATGAGCTTTGGCTTCAACGACGGCAGCGGCAAACCGCTGACCGTCGCCCGCCAGTCGCTGATGGCGCTGGGGCAACGATTGGGCATAGAAAGCCGCGCGGTACAGCACCTGGCGCAGTTTGACCGCTTTATGCAGGACGCGCGTCAGCGCCTGCAAAGCTACACCCGGCAACCGCTGCTGCTGTTTTCGCTGATCGACACGCGCCATGCGTTGATCATCGGCCAGAAAAGCCTGTTCCAGGAGGCGATGGATCAACTGGGCATCCGCAACGCCTGGCAGGAAGAAACCAATTTCTGGGGCACGGCGGTGGTGGGCATTGAACGGTTGGCCACGGTGCGTAACGCGCGGGTCATCTATCTCGATCACGGTAATCAGGCGATGATGGACAAGGTCAGCGCGACGCCGCTGTGGCAATCGTTGCCCTTCGTGCGGCAAAACCAGCTGCGGCAGGTACCGGCGGTGTGGTTCTACGGTGCCACGCTGTCGACGATGCGGTTTTGCCGCCTGTTGGCGCAGGCTCAGGAGAGTGCGTCATGAGTTCGGGCATCCGGAAATTGCCGCTGACGCTGATCCTGCTGTTGCTGGCGGCGGCAGGTGGCCTGACGATATACAACCTGGCGCAGCAGCTGCCGCCGGCGCAATGGGCGCGGGCGCTCAGCGCGCCGGACATCGACGACGTGCGGCAAATGCTGTTTCATTACAGCCAACTGCCGCGGTTGACGGTGTCGCTGTTGGCCGGCGCCGGTCTGGGGTTGGTCGGCGTGCTGTTCCAGCAGGTGTTGCGCAATCCGTTGGCGGAGCCGTCGACGCTCGGCGTGGCCGCCGGCGCGCAGCTCGGCCTGACCATCGCCACGCTGTGGGTGCTGCCGGGAGGTGAGTTTACTCGCCAGTTGGCCGCTATGGTGGGGGCTATCGTGGTGGGCGGGCTGGTGTTCGGCGTTGCCTGGGGCAAGCGGATGTCGCCGGTCACGCTGATTCTGGCCGGGCTGGTGCTGGGGCTGTACTGCGGTGCGGTCAACAGCCTGTTGGCGCTGTTTCATTACGATCAGCTGCAGGGCATGTTCCTGTGGGGCACTGGCGCGTTGAACCAACAGGACTGGAGCGCCGTGCAGTTCCTCCTGCCGCGTTTGCTGGTGGCTGGCCTGTTGGCGGCGCTGTTGCTGCGCCCGCTGACGCTGCTGGGGCTGGACGACGGTGTGGCGCGCAACCTGGGGTTAGGGCTGTCGATGGCGCGCTTCTGTGCTTTGGGGTTGGCCATCATCTTCAGCGCCATGTTGGTGAGCGCGGTGGGCGTTATCGGCTTTATCGGCCTGTTTGCACCGCTGATGGCGAAGATGCTGGGGGCTCGCCGCCTGGCGCACCGCATGATGCTGGCGCCGCTGCTGGGGGCGCTGTTGCTGTGGCTGACCGATCAGGTGATGCTCGGGGTAACGCAGGTGTGGCGCGAGATCCCGACCGGCGCGGCCACCGCGCTGTTCGGCGCGCCGCTGCTGCTGTGGCTGCTGCCGCGTTTGCGCAGCGCCGCCACGCCGCCACCGATGAACCTCGGCGACAAGGTGCCTGCCGAACGCGGGAATCTGCCCGGCTGGATCCTGGTGGGCGGCCTCGTGCTGCTGATCGGCCTGGCGCTGGCGCTGATGCTGGGCAAAAATGCCGGCGGCTGGCACTGGAGCCTGGGCGCGGAACTGGACGCTCTGCTGCCGTGGCGCTGGCCGCGGGTGTTGTCGGCGCTGGCGGCGGGCATGATGCTGGCGGTCGCCGGCACGCTGATCCAGAAGTTGACCGGCAACCCGATGGCCAGCCCGGAAGTGTTGGGCATCAGCTCCGGCGCCGCTTTTGGCGTCGTGATGATGCTGTTTATGGTGCCGGGCGACGCCTTCGTGTGGCTGCTGCCCGCCGGCAGTCTGGGGGCGGCCGCTACGTTGCTGATCATCATGATCGCCGCAGGCCGCGGCGGTTTCTCGACCGAACGCATGCTGCTGGCCGGTATCGCGCTCAGCACCGCCTTTACCACCGTCATCTTCCTGCTGTTGGCCAGCGGCGATCCGCGTATGGGGGGCTTGCTGACCTGGCTCTCCGGTTCGACCTATTCGGTGGAGCCGGCGCAGGCGCTGCGCACTGCGCTGATCGCTGCCGGATTGCTGGTATTGGCACCGCTGTGCCGCCGCTGGCTGACCATCCTGCCGCTCGGCGGCGCCACCGCCCGTTCGGTGGGCATTGCGCTGACGCCGACGCGGTTGAGCATTCTGTTGCTGGCTGCCACCCTGACCGCCATGGCGACCCTGACCGTAGGGCCGCTGAGCTTTGTCGGGCTGATGGCGCCGCATATGGCGCGCATGCTGGGCTTCCGCCGCGCGCTGCCGCAAATGGTGATCGCCGCGCTGCTGGGCGGCTTGCTGATGGTGTTTGCCGACTGGTGCGGACGGATGCTGCTGTTCCCGTATCAGATCCCCGCCGGGTTATTGGCGACCTTTATCGGTGCACCGTACTTCGTGTATCTGTTGCGTAAGCAGACCTCGTAAGCGGCGTCTCGGCTGCGTTTTCTCTGTCATCAAAGGCTCCGCGTTGCTGGGCCTTTTTTTATTTTTCATGATGTTGCAAGGCGCTGCGAACGGGTGCGCAAAAACGATATTGCGTGCGAAAAGGAACGCGAGGCGTGTCGGTGAGATGAATATACTGCGGGCGGGTGCTCTGGATCTTTGTCTCTGGAGCTTCTGCGAAAGGTACAAAGAGAAAAGCCCCGAGTCGATATCCATCAACCCGAGGCCTACTCTAACGCGTCACAACGTTAAGTTAGCCTCTTACCCGCCGCGAGGCAAGGAGAAGAAGGCATGATGCCGAACAAACGCAGCCCGTTAAAACTGGTGATTATTTGTGCCACGGTAATATCACTGGCATGGATAACCCGCAGCACGCTGTGTGAGCTGCGGATCCGAGCGGGCACTACGGAGGTTGCGGCCATTTTGGCTTACGAATCCGAACGGTAAGGCAACCCGGCGGCGGGGGCGGTGCCTCCGCCGGCTGGCAGTCGATGCGTTGATCCAAGAGCACCCATCCGCTCAAAAAAAAACGGCGAGCCAGGGCTCGCCGTTTTCATGTTGATGTCGGGGCTTATTTCAGGCCGGCGGCATCGCGCAGCAGCGCGGCTTTGTCGGTCGCTTCCCACGGGAAGTGCTCGCGGCCGAAGTGGCCGTAGGCAGCGGTTTCGCGGTAGATCGGCTGCAGCAGATCCATCATCTGGATCAGGCCATATGGGCGCAGATCGAAGAATTCGCGCACCAGCAGCGTCAGCTGTTCGGTTGGCACTTTCTCGGTACCGAAGGTTTCCACCATGATGGAGGTCGGTTCCGCTACGCCGATAGCGTAAGACACCTGGATTTCGCAACGATCGGCCAGGCCGGCGGCAACGATGTTTTTCGCCACGTAGCGTGCCGCGTAGGCCGCGGAACGGTCAACCTTGGACGGATCCTTACCGGAGAAGGCGCCGCCGCCGTGGCGCGCCATGCCGCCGTAGGTGTCGACGATGATCTTACGGCCGGTCAGGCCGCAGTCGCCCATCGGGCCGCCGATAACGAAACGGCCGGTCGGGTTGATGTGGTATTTGGTGCCCGCCGTCAGCCATTCCGCCGGCAGGA
This sequence comes from Serratia sp. SM04, assembly GCF_040280225.1. Classification (NCBI taxonomy): domain Bacteria; kingdom Pseudomonadati; phylum Pseudomonadota; class Gammaproteobacteria; order Enterobacterales; family Yersiniaceae; genus Serratia; species Serratia sp. SM04. Next base: position 413,442 of record NZ_JBEOQT010000001.1, read on the forward strand.
CCGGTTTGATGATCTCTTCCATCACCGCTTCTTGCAGATCTTTCAGCGCGATGTCTTCGGAATGCTGGGTGGACAGCACCACGGCGTCGATGCCGACGATTTTGCCGTCGTCGTACTGGAAGGTCACCTGGCTCTTCGCGTCCGGACGCAGCCACGGCAGGGTGCCGTTTTTACGCACTTCGGACTGGCGCTGCACCAGACGGTGCGCGTAGGTCACCGGGGCCGGCATCAGCACGTCGGTTTCGTTGGTGGCGTAGCCAAACATCAAGCCCTGATCGCCGGCGCCCTGCTCGAGAGGATCGGTACGGTCAACGCCCTGATTGATATCCGGGGATTGTTTGCCGATGGCGCTCAATACTGCGCAGGAGTTGGCGTCAAAGCCCATGTCCGAATGAACGTAGCCGATCTCGCGCACGGTCTTGCGGGTGATCTCTTCGATATCGACCCAGGCGCTGGTGGTGATTTCACCGCCGACCAGCACCATGCCGGTTTTCACGTAGGTTTCGCAGGCGACGCGCGCCTTCGGATCTTGTTCCAGGATGGCGTCGAGGACGGCATCGGAGATCTGATCGGCGATTTTATCGGGATGTCCTTCGGAGACGGATTCGGACGTGAAGAGGTGTTTAGCCATTGTGTTCTTTACCTTGCATAAGACGGGTTAGAAATTACTGCACAGCGCTGGAGATCCGGCATCAAAGCGAAGGGTCTTCCGCTGATGGCGCGAGATGCATCCTGCAACGCCCCTCAGGCAAAGCCGTTAAGCAGTTTATCAGTTAACCAGTATAGATGGATTAACATCTGGACGTCTATTTTAGGTCAGGGTTTAGCCAGATTGCCAGTAATTTTTTGCGCTTTCGCTCTTTTGCGCAAACGGGTTGGCGCCATTTTCATCGCTTGAAACAGTTTTCGGCGAATTTTCATTTTGCTTTTTCACCTGCTTACCGGTATAAACTGCGCGCGCGGTTCATTTGCTGCACAGTACGGCGGTCTTGAGTGGGGGAAGGCGCGATAAACTTCCGCTTTGCATTCGCCGCCGTTGCGCTATTATCCGTCGCAGGCGTTCGCCGTGAGCGCCGCCGCTTCATCGAACGGTCACGTTCTTACACTATTTTAGAGGCTGGGTCGTTCACTCCGAACGGCGCGCGTGGAGGTGGTTGGATTAATGATCCGTTGTCTACCGGTTGTTGGTTCCCAACAGCAGTGCCGTTCTGGCGCACATTCTTCTGCTATTTCCCGTCTTGTCTCTTTGTCACTTACCAGGTGCGATAAACACTTGGCCGCTACTCAGGATTCTCGGGCCGGCTAACGGTCGTCTGAAGAACTGAACAAGGGTAGCCTGCAGCCTTCCTGTGGGATGTTTCTTGGCCCGATTCACGAGGTTTGAACAGGGTGTCTTACAATTATATGAGTGATAAACCGATCGCTGACCGCGAACGGCGGTTCTCTTCGCTGCCGCCAGCGCGGCTTGTTGGGTTGTTCTCGCGGGTGGTAGCTGCGATAGTGGCTGACGGTTTCGTCAGTGCGGAATGTGAGGCGAACCATGTCTGATGATCTGTTGATTCACCGCCCGCCGGTTGCGGGCGAGTCTTTATCTTTGCGCTCCATGCAGGAGGTTGCCATGAATGATCGTAATGCCAGCAAGATGCTGCGTACTTATAACGTCGCCTACTGGGGCAACAATTACTATGACGTCAACGAGCTGGGCCATATCAGCGTGTGCCCGGACCCGGATGTCCCGCAGGCGCGCGTCGATCTGGCAGAACTGGTGAAAACGCGCCAGCAAGACGGCCAACGTTTGCCTGCGCTGTTCTGCTTCCCGCAGATCCTTCAGCATCGCTTGCGTTCGATCAACGCCGCGTTCAAACGCGCGCGTGAGTCTTTCGGTTACCAGGGCGGCTATTTCCTGGTGTATCCGATCAAGGTGAACCAACATCGCCGCGTGATTGAGTCGCTGGTGAACTCCGGCGAACCGCTGGGGCTGGAAGCCGGCTCCAAGGCCGAGCTGATGGCGGTGCTGGCGCATGCCGGCATGACCCGCTCGGTGATCGTCTGTAACGGCTATAAAGATCGTGAATATATTCGCCTGGCGCTGATCGGCGAAAAACTGGGGCACAAGGTGTACCTGGTGATCGAGAAGATGTCCGAGATCAACCTGGTGCTGGAAGAGGCTGAGCGGCTGAACGTGGTGCCGCGCCTGGGCGTGCGTGCGCGCCTGGCGTCGCAGGGCTCCGGCAAATGGCAGTCGAGCGGCGGCGAAAAATCCAAGTTCGGTCTGGCGGCGGTGCAGGTGCTGAAGCTGGTGGAGACCCTGCGCGAAGCGGGCCGTCTCGACAGCCTGCAACTGCTGCATTTCCACTTGGGCTCGCAGCTGGCCAACATTCGCGATATCGCCACCGGCGTGCGCGAATCGGCGCGCTTTTACGTTGAACTGCACAAGCTGGGCGTCAACATTCAGTGCTTCGACGTGGGCGGCGGCTTGGGCGTCGACTACGAAGGCACCCGCTCGCAGTCCGACTGCTCGGTGAACTACGGCCTGAACGAATACGCCAACAACGTGATTTGGGGTATCGGCGATGCCTGTAACGAACACGGCCTGCCGCACCCGACGGTGATCACCGAGTCCGGCCGCGCCGTGACCGCGCACCATACGGTGCTGGTTTCCAACGTGATCGGCGTCGAGCGCAACGAATTCAGCGAACCGTTGCCGCCGGAAGCCGACGCGCCGCGCGCGCTGGAAAGCATGTGGGAAACCTGGCTGGAAATGAACGAGCCGGAGAACCGCCGCTCGCTGCGCGAATGGCTGCACGACAGCCAGATGGATCTGCACGACGTGCATACCCAATACGCGCACGGCATGCTGGATCTGACCAAGCGCGCCTGGGCCGAGCAGCTGTATCTGAACATCTGCAACAAGATCCAGCAGCAGCTCGATCCGAGCAATCGCGCGCACCGTCCAATCATCGACGAGCTGCAAGAGCGCATGGCGGACAAGTTCTACGTCAATTTCTCGCTGTTCCAGTCGATGCCGGATGCCTGGGGTATCGATCAGCTGTTCCCGGTGCTGCCGCTGGAAGGGCTGGATAAGCCGCCGGAAGGCCGTGCGGTGCTGCTCGACATCACCTGCGATTCCGACGGCACTATCGACCATTACGTCGATGGCGACGGCGTGGCGACCACCATGCCGATGCCGCCGTACGATCCGGAGAATCCGCCGGCGCTGGGCTTCTTCATGGTCGGCGCGTACCAGGAGATCCTCGGCAACATGCACAACCTGTTCGGCGACACCGCCTCGGTTGACGTGTACGTGTTCCCGGACGGCAGCGTCGAGACCGAGTTGTCCGACGAGGGCGACACCGTGGCGGACATGCTGGAGTACGTGCAGCTCGATCCGGGTGCGCTGCTGGCCAAGTTCCGCGATCAGGTCAAAGAAACCGATCTGGACAGCGAGCTGCAGGCGCAATTCCTGGAAGAGTTTGAAGCCGGCCTGTACGGCTACACGTATCTGGAAGACGAGTAACTGCCCTCTTCAGGGGGACGATATCGGCCCCCTTGAAGCATGGATAAAATGCGGCCATAATCAGCCGTATCGGTAGCACCGAAACAAACATCGAACAAATCCCTTTCTCGTCGGGCTAACGACGCGGGAGGGATTTTTTTTTGTAACGGCCCGGCCTCTGCGCCCGGCAACTTGTTGAACTACGAGGGTTTACTATGAGCACCTTAGGCCATCAGTCCGATAATTCATTAGTGTCCAACGCCTTTGGTTTCCTGCGCTTTCCGCTGAACTTCATGCCTTACGACAGCGATGCAGAGTGGGTCATCACCGGCATTCCGTTTGACATGGCGACCTCCGGTCGCGCCGGCGGCCGTCACGGCCCGGCGGCCATCCGTCAGGTGTCCACCAACCTGGCCTGGGAAGGCAACCGCTGGCCGTGGAGCTTCGATCTGCGCGATCGGCTGAACGTGGTTGACTGCGGCGATATCGTGTTCAACTTCGGCGACGCGCAGGACATGAGCGACAAGCTGCAGGCGCACGCGGAGAAACTGCTGAAGGCCGGTAAGCGCATGCTCTCGTTCGGCGGCGACCACTTCGTGACCCTGCCGCTGCTGCGCGCGCACGCCAAGCATTTCGGCAAGCTGGCGCTGGTGCACTTCGACGCCCACACCGATACCTACGCCAACGGCAGCAAGTTCGACCACGGCACCATGTTCTACCATGCCCCGAACGAAGGCCTGATCGATCCGCACCACTCGGTGCAGATTGGCATCCGTACCGAGTTCGATCATGACAACGGTTTTACCGTGCTGGACGCCGCGCAGGTGAACGATCGCAGCGTGGACGATCTGCTGACCCAGATCAAGGGCATCGTCGGCGATATGCCGGTGTATCTGACCTTCGACATCGACTGCCTGGATCCGGCGTTCGCACCGGGCACCGGCACGCCGGTGATCGGCGGCCTGACCTCCGATCGCGCGCTGAAGCTGGTGCGCGGCATGCAGTCGCTGAACATCGTCGGCATGGACGTGGTGGAAGTGGCGCCGGCTTATGACCAGTCCGAGATCACCGCGCTGGCCGCGGCGACCCTGGGCCTGGAGATGCTGTACCTGCAGGCGGCCAAGAAACACGCCTGACGCCAGGCCACTCCTCGCTGAAAAAGCGGCCTCCATCGTATGGGGGCCGCTTTTTTATTGCATTTGTCGCCATCCGCGCTGCGATTTTCAGCCTGTTGCAACGCCTTTGCGCAATCCAGCGCAGAAATGAAACTGAGTCAGAGAAAAGGAAACGGGACAACGGAGAGGATGAATATACTGCGCGCGGGTGCTCTGGATCTTTGTATCTGGAGCCTGCGTGAAAGGTACAAAGAGAAAAGCCCCGAGTCGATATCCATCAACCCGAGGCCAACTCTAACGCCAGACAACGTTAAGTTAGCCTCTTACCCGCCGCGAGGCAAGGAGAAGAAGGCATGATGCCGAACAAACGGAGCCTGTTAAAATTGGTGGTTATTTGTGCCACGGTAATATCACTGGCATGGATAACCCGCAGCACGCTGTGTGAGCTGCGGATCCGATCGGGCAACACGGAGGTTGCGGCCATTTTGGCTTACGAATCCGAACGGTAAGGCAACCCGGCGACGGGGATGTTCCCCGTCTGCTGGCTGTTGGCGTCCAGATCTACGAGCACCCTCTCAACGCTTTCGGTTTTCCGCCGCACAGGGCAGAGAAACGGGTTTATGCCCGCTTCATCTGCTGTGCCAGCAACATGCGGCCAAACAGCGCGCCGCCCGCCAGCAGCGTCAGCAGCTGCGAGGCGATCAGCACCGCAAAGCCTGAAGACACCTTGCCCTGGCTGGCCATCACCATGCCCATCGCCATCGGCACAAACGCCGAGAACAGATTGCCGATGCCGTTGATCAGCCCATAGGCGCTGCCGACCGCCTCCGGCCGCGCATAATGTTGCAGCAGCGTGGGTATCGCCGCGCCCTGCGCCCCCCAACAGGCGTTGGCCGCCAGCAGGAAGAAGGCGATCCAGCCAAGCTGATGGCTGTGCATCACGCCATAAATGCACAGCGCGGTCGCTGCGCCGCCGCAGACGAAGATCAGCGGCGCCTGATAAGGGCGGATACGATCGAGCAACACGCCACCGAGGTATTTGGAGGCGATGCTGACGATGAAAGGCAGCGCGGCCATCCAGCCCATCTGCTTGATGGAAAACCCCTTTTCATCGGTCAGATACGCCGGCAGCCAGGCGCTGGAGCCCCACAGGTAGCTGAGCGTGGCGATCTCGATCAGCAGGATCCAGCCGAGCATCGGCGTGCGCCAGGCCAGTGCAAAGGTGCGCCAGACGCGGTTCAGCACCGGTTGCGGATCGGCAGGGCGTGAAGATGAGGATAAGGGGAGCGGGTGAACGAACAGCCGCACCAGCGCCAGCCCCAGCAGCAGGTTGAGCAGCGCCAGCAGGTGAAACGACATCGCCCAACCGAAGTGCGCCATCAGAAAACTCACCAGCGGAAAGCCGAGCACCAGCCCCAATGAAACGCCCAATGCGCTGACCGCGTTGGGCTTGCCGCGCTCGTCGGCGGCGAAATGCTCGCCGATGTACATGGTCTTCAGCGAGAACAGCGGCCCTTCGCTGACGCCAAGCAGCGCGCGCACCACGCACAGCAGCATCAGCGATCCCGCCAGCGGCGAGGCGGCGGTGAGCAGCGCCCACAGCACCACGCTCAGCGTCAGCGCGCGGCGGTAGCCCATCAGCGTTTCCAGAAACGGCGTCAGCAACATGGCGGACAGCCCGTAGCCGAGCAAAAACACCGTCATCAGCGTGCCCTGGTGAGCGCGGTCGCCGCCGAGTTGGAAGTGTTGCAGGAAGTCGGGATTGACCAACATCACGGCGATATTGACCCGATCCGCATAGGCGATAACGATCAGAAACAGCAGGGCGATCACTCCAAACCAGCGTTGACGTTGTTGCACGGCGCGTTCCTCAGTGCGAGCGGTTGACGAATTCAGGCAGCAGCAAACTCACCCGAGGATGCCAGTTAGCGCAAACGCGGGAGGATGAGGCTGATTGATGTAAAATTATTGTTATCAAATAGGGTGTGAAAGACAGAGAGAAAACACTTTTACGCGCAATGCGTCGCCGGAATCAACGCGTTTTTTGCCATAAATTAGCAGGGGAGCGCACAACTGACATAGGTTTTTCATATCGGTGCATTATTTCGTGATCCTTCCCGCATTTGTCATTTTTAAACAACCTTTCATTAACATTTGCCGTTCCGCTCGCTTGACGAAAGTTTCGCCAGACTTATAGTGACTGTATTAAATAAGAAACTGAGTTTCATATATGAAACAATCAGATAGAGGATAAAAGCAATGAGCTGGAAGAATGTGTGCGAAGTGTCTCAGGTGAAAGAAGATTTTCCTTTTTCCGGCAACGTGGAAGGAAAAGAGATCGGGGTATACCTGCTCGACGGTAACTACTACGCGCTGGAAGACGTCTGCCCGCATGCCTATGCCTTGCTCAGCCAGGGGTTTGTAGACGACGGCAAGGTTGAGTGCCCGCTGCACGAAGCGCTGTTTGACGTGCGCACCGGCCAGTGCCTGCGCGAGCCGGGCGGCCGCGATCTGCAAACCTATCCCACCCGGGTGGTCGACAACCAAATCCAGATCACCTTTATCGCGGAGGAGTAATCATGCAGCACATCACCGATTTCAATCCCTGGCTGCCGGACACCCAACAGGTGACGCCGGCCCGCGAAGGCGGCAACGGTCAAATCCATCAGCCGGGCCAATTTCGCAACGTGATCTGGCAAAACCGTGCTCGTGTGCCGGACGGTTTCGAAACCGCCCTGGTGGCGGCGCTGGAAACGATCTTCGATCAGGGCGCGGAAGAGCTGGAGCAGATCGTCAGCGCGTTGAATCAGCGCCGCCTGTTCGATCGCAGCGGCCAACCGTGGAATGAGGCGACGTTCCGCGAATTCCTTCACGTTAACGGTTTCTGAGCCACATCCGGGAGAAGACAATGACAGCAAATACAACATCCTCCGAACAGAGCCTGCAGGACTATCTTGACCAGGGGCTGCGCGGCATGTGGTATCCGGTGCTGGCCAGCTGGGAAGTGGGCAACAATCCGGTCGGCATCACCCGTCTGGAGCAGCAAATCGTGGTGTGGCGCGACGGTGAAGGCCAGATCCACGCGCTGGAAGACCGCTGCCCGCACCGCGGCGCGCGGCTTTCCATGGGATGGAACCTCGGCGATCGCATCGCCTGCTGGTATCACGGGGTGGAGGTCGGCGGCGACGGCACGGTGAAAGACGTGCCGGCGGTGGATCGTTGCCCGCTGGTGGGGCAAAAATGCCTGCGGTCTTACCCGGCCAAAGAAGCCTACGGCGCGGTGTTCCTCTATTTCGGCGTGACGGCGGATGAAGAGCCGGCGGAGCTGACTTTCCCGCAAGAGCTGGCGGACGAAGCGTCGTACAGCAATTTCCTGTGCACCGCCAGCTGGAACTGCAACTACCAATACGCCCTGGAAAACGTGATGGATCCGATGCACGGCACCTACCTGCACTCCTCCTCGCACTCGATGGCGGAAGGGGACCGCAAGGCGGATATGGGGCTGGAGCCGACCGACAGCGGGTTTATCTTCAAGAAAAACGGCCAGATTGGCGTCAACTTCGACTGGGTGGAGTTCGGCAACAGCGGCGCGTATTGGATGCGCCTGTCGATCCCGTACAAAAAGCGCTTCGGGCCGGGCGGTCACTTCTGGATCATCGGCATGGTGGTGCCGGAAGACAAGGATCACTGCCGGGTGTTCTTCTGGCGCATCCGCAAGGTCAAAGACTGGCAGCGCGACATGTGGCGCTTCATGTACCGCAACCGCCTGGAATCGTTGCATTGGGACGTGCTCGAGCAGGATCGCATCGTGCTTGAGAACATGGCGCCTAACGCTCGCGGTCGCGAATACCTGTACCAGCACGACGTCGGCCTTTCGCGCCTGCGCCGCCTGATGCAAAAAGAGGCGCAGAAACAGCTGGCGACGCTGCGCGAGCGGGAGGCGGCGCAGTGAACGGCCTGCTGAACGGCAAACGCATCGTGGTCACCGGGGCAGCGCGCGGCCTGGGTTACAGCTTCGCCGCCGCCATCGCCGCCGCCGGCGCGCAGGTGGTGATGTGCGACATTCTGGCGGATGAGCTGGCGGCGAGCGGCGCCGCGCTGCGTGAGCAGGGCGCTCAGGTGGAAACGCAGACGATCGATCTAGCGTCACCGGATTCGATCCGTTCGGCGTTCGAGAAGATCGCCGCAGGCGGCGGAATCGACGGCCTGGTGAACAACGCGGCGTTGGCGACCGGCGTCGGCGGCAAAACCATGATGGAATACGATATCGATCTGTGGGATCGGGTGATGCAGGTCAACGTGCGCGGCACCTGGCTGGTGAGCCAGGCGGCGGTGCCGCTGCTGGCGCGCAGCCCGCACGCCAAGATCGTCAACGTGGCGTCGGACACTGCGCTGTGGGGGGCGCCGCGCCTGATGGCCTATGTCGCCAGCAAAGGCGCGCTGATCGCGATGACCCGATCGATGGCGCGCGAGCTGGGCCCGCAGGGGATCTGCGTCAACGCCATCGCGCCGGGCCTGACGCGGGTGGAAGCCACCGAGTATGTGCCCGCCGAGCGCCATCAGCTGTACGAGCAGGGGCGCGCGCTGGCCGGGGCGCAGCACCCGGACGATGTGAACGGTACGGTGCTTTATCTGCTGTCGCCGCTGGCGGATTTCGTCACCGGCCAACTGCTGCCGGTCAACGGCGGCTTCGTATTCAACTGAGGCCCGCAGGGCCGGCGCACAGCGCAGGAGCGAGAGATGGCGGACGAGCAAGCATGTAAGTATCTGATCCCGGGGCTGGATCGCGGGTTGCAGCTGCTGCTGGCGTTTGGCGAGCAGCATAAGGAAATGACCTTCGCCGAGTTGCATCGCCTGGTCGATATGCCGAAGGCCACCGCCTACCGTGTGGTGCAGACGCTTGAGCACCTGGGCTTTCTGGAACGCAATCCGCGCACCAACACCTTTGCGCTCGGCATCAAGGTGCTGCGCCTCGGCTTTGAATACATCGCGTCGCTGGACGTGGCGCAGGCCGGCCAGCCGGTGATCGAGCAGCTGCGCGATCGCAGCCAGTGCAGCAGTCATCTGGCGATCCGCGATGGGCGCGACGTTATCTACATCGCCCGCGTCAGCGCCGCCGGTTCGCAGATCAATCAGGTCAGCGTCGGCACTCGCTTGCCGGTGCATCAAACCTCGCTCGGCCGCATGCTGTTGACCAGCGCCACCCGCAGCGAGTTCGAACAACTTTATCCGGACGCGCAGCTGCCGGGCAATGCGCCGGGCACCCCGGCGGATCGCGAAACGCTGTGGCAGATGGTGCAGCAAGACAAAGCGCGCGGCTATGTGATCGGCGAATCGTTCTTCCGCCACGGCATCTCCTCGATCGTCTACCCGATCTTCAACCGCGAGCAGCGGGTCGAGGCGGTGGTCAGCATCATGGTGCCATCCGATGAGATCCCGAAAGCGGATCGCGAGCGGCTGCGCATGGAAGTACGCGACGCGGCGGAGAAAATTTCCGGCTTCCTCGGCGCGCCGCCGCAGGCCAACGTCGGCTAACCGACAGGACCGACTCTTTTACTCAGGCAGGGATAAGGCCCGTAGCAAACAGGGGCCGGGGTTGACTCATGCCTGAAAACCGTATGCAGCGAGAACGTGAGGCTGAACAATGAGCGTAATCGGAATCGAAAAACTGGAATTTGGCGTCGAAGATCTGCCAACCTGCGAAAAATTCATGCAAGACTTCGGCCTGCAGCCCGCCACGCAACATTGGGGCGAACCGCAGCGCGAATTCACCACCCTGAGCGGGGCGCGTGTCGTCCTGCATCCGTTGCAAAGCGCGGCGCTGCCTGCGGCGTTTGAGGGCGGTTCAACCCTGCGCCGCATGACCTGGGGCGTGGCCTCGCCCGCCGAGCTGGCGCGCCTGCAGCCGCGTTTGGCGTTGATGCCCGGCTTCCGGCAGGTGGGAGAAGAGCTGGAATGCCTCGATCCCAACGGCATGACGCTGCGCTTCGTCGTCAGCCGCCAGCAGGCGGTCGAGGTGCCGGTCACGCCGATCAACCAATGGGGCGACGTGCGCCGCATCGATCAGCCCAGTCCGGTCTATGCGCAGGCGCAGCCGATCAACATTGGCCACGTGGTGTTCTTCGTTGAGGATCTGGCGGCGACCGAGCGTTTCTATCGCGAGCTGTTGGATTTCCAGGTTTCCGATCGCTATATCGATCGCGCCGTCTTCCTGCGTACCCAGGCGCGCGGCGGCCACCATAACCTGTTCCTGCTGAAGCTGCCGAACCGCCCACGGGGCCTGAACCACGTGGCGTTCACCGTGCGTGATATCCACGAAGTGATCGGCGGCGGCATCGCCATGAACAAGGAGAAGTGGAGCACCTTTATCGGCCCCGGCCGCCACCCGATCTCCTCGGCTTATTTCTGGTACGTCAACAGCCCGACCGGCGGGGCGTTCGAGTACTACACCAACGACGATTATCTGACGGAAAACTGGCAGCCGCGCGAGCTGGAGCATTCGTTGGTCTCCTTCACCGAATGGGCGGTAGAGGGCGGCATCGATCACGACACGCGCCGTCAGCATAAAAAGGCGGCGGCGTTATGAACCGGCCGGAACACGCGGGCATCGTCATCGTCGGCGGCGGCCAGGCCGGCGGCTGGGCGGCCAAGACGCTGCGCGACCGCGGTTACAGCGGCCGGCTGACGGTGGTCAGCGACGAACCCTACGATTTTTACGAGCGGCCGCCGCTGTCGAAAGCGGCGCTGCTGGATGCCGCGGCTCCCCTCAGCCGGCTGTTCAGCGAACAGACGGTGGCGGAGCTGAATATCGACTGGCGCCGCCCGCTGCGCGCCGAGTCCATCGATGCAGAACAGCAAATCGTCACGCTCAGCGACGGGCGACGGCTGCAGTTTGAGCAGTTGCTGATCGCCACCGGCGGTCGGCCGCGTTTGCCGGGCGCCGCCTGGGCGCAGCACCCGCGCGTGATGACGCTGCGTTCCTGGGACGATGCGGCTCGGTTGCGGCAGGGCCTGCAGGGTTGCGGGCGCCTGGCGATCGTCGGCGGCGGTTGGATCGGGCTGGAGATCGCCGCTTCCGCGCGCCGTCTCGGCGCCGAGGTGACGGTGTTTGAACGCCAGCCCGCGCTGTGCATGCGCAGCGTCGGCGCCGACGTCTCACAAGCGTTGCTCGAACTGCATCGTCAGCAGGGCGTCACGGTGCTGTGCGGCTGCGGCGAGATCTCGTTGGAAGATCGCGATGGCGCCGCCTGGATCGGCAGCGAAGTCAGCGATCCGCAGGCCTTCGATCTGGTGGTGGTGGGGATCGGCGTCGAGCTGAATCTCGAACTGGCGCGCAGCGCCGGGCTGGCGATCGAGTCCGGCATCGTGGTCGACGGCCAGGGGCGCACCAGCCATCCGGCGATCTTCGCCGCCGGCGACGTGGCGCGCCACCCGACGCTCGGCCTGTGCCTGCAGTCCTGGGCCTACGCGCAAAATCAGGCCATCAGCACCGCCTGCGCGATGCTCGACGCCTTCGCCGCACCGTATGACGACGTGGCCTGGCTTTGGTCGGATCAATACGACGCCAATATCCAGATCCTCGGCGTGCCGAGCGGCGGCGTGCACCATGTGGTGCGCCGCACGCCGCAGTCGCAGGTGTTCTTCACGCTGAACGCCGATCGGCAGCTGGTGCAGATGGTGGCGTTCAACGATGCGCGCACCATCAAGCTCGGCAAGCGTTGGCTGGCGAGCGGCCGGGTGCTGGATCCGCAGCAGCTGGCGGATGCGGAGTTTTCTTTGATGGCGTTGAAATAACGCCCGAACCTCGGGAGCGTTTTATGACTACGCAAGACATTGACGCCCGCGCTGGACGGGCGGGGGAAGCCGTTGCCGAAAATCCGCAGCAGCGGGTGCGCTGGTCGGTGCCGATCGCGCTGTTCGCCTGCGTGCTGCTGGCGTTTTTCGACAAGATCAGCATCGCGGCGCTGTTTTCCGATGGTGAGTTTCAGCAGGCGTTGGGCATCGGGTTTGACCCGGCGCGGCTGGGTTTGCTGATGAGCGCGTTTCTGTTCTCCTACGGCATTTCCTCGATGTTACTCAGCGGCATCGGCGATCGGCTTAATCCGGTCAAGGTATTGATTGGCATGATGGTGGTGTGGGGCGTGCTGATGGTGTTGATGGGGATGACGCGTTCCTATCACGCCATGATGACGCTGCGCATTCTGCTCGGCATCGCCGAAGGGCCGCTGCTGCCGATGGCCTACGCCATTATTCGTCAGGCCTTCCCGCCGCAGCTGCAGGCGCGCGCCACCATGCTGTGGCTGCTCGGCACGCCGCTGGGCGCCGCGCTTGGCTTCCCGGTCACCCTGTACATCCTCAATACCTTCGACTGGCAGGCCACCTTCTTCTTTATGGCGTTTCTGACGCTGCCGGTGATGTTGCTGGTGCTGTTCGGCATGCGCCACCTGAACGTCGCGCGAACGGCGGCGGCGACCAAGCCGGCGGTGTCCGAACGCCAACAGCATCGCCGCGAGCTGCTGCGCAGCCCGCACTTTTGGATGATCTGCCTGTTCAACATTGCCTTCCTGACCTACCTGTGGGGCATGAACGGCTGGTTGCCGAGCTACTTGATCAAGGGGAAAGGCATTCATCTGGAGCATGCCGGTTACCTCTCTTCGCTGCCGTTCATCGCCATGCTGCTTGGCGAAGTGCTGGGCGCCTGGCTGTCGGACAAGCTGGATCGGCGCGCGCTGGCCTGTTTCCTGTCGCTGTGCGGCGCCGGCCTCGGTCTGGCGGTGGTGCTGCACCTGCAGGGTACCTACAGCGTAATCGCCGCCATGGCCTTCAGCACCTTTATGTGGGGCGCCGGCGCGCCGAATATTTTCGCGCTGTTGGCGAAGGCGACCAGCAGCAAGGTCAGCGCTACCGCCGGCGGCATCTTCAACGGGTTGGGCAATTTTGCCGGCGCGCTGGCGCCGGTGCTGATGGGGGCGTTGATCGCCGCTACCGGCAATATGGATAACGGCCTGCTGTTCCTGGTGGTGATGGCTTTCGTCGGCTGCCTCATTCTGCTGCCGTTACTGAGAAAGTACTGATTAATCAATCGATTCAACAGAGGAGTGACAACATGTCTCAGGTTGAGAACAAAGCCGGCGTCAAGCCGCAGGATCTGTCGATGGAAAACTGGGTAGAGTCGCGCATCGCCCGTTTCGAAGGCCGTAAATACGACTGGAACGCGCTGAAATTCCAGGCCGACTTTGATCCGAAATACCGCCGTGCGCAGATGCGCTACATCGGCACCGGCGCCACCGGCGTGGCCAGCGACGCCAACACCATTCCGGCGGGCAACTTCACCTTCTCCACCATGGTGCTGCCGTCGAAGTGCGAGGGCCCGCTGCACCTGCACGACGACGTGGAGGAAGTATTCTTCATGCTGAAAGGCAGCATCACGCTGATGATTCAGGATGGGGAAGAGTATTACGAGACCAGGCTGAAAGAGCGCGATCTGATCTCGGTGCCGGCGGGGGTATATCGCGGCCTGTTCAACCACGGTGAGGAAGAAGCGCTGATGTGCGTGATGCTCGGCACCGCCAAGCCGGAGATCCCGACCTATCCGGCGGATCATCCGCTATCCAAAGTGAAGCGCAATTGATGAACGGCCTGGCGCAACGCCAACGGGCGCGCTGCGGGGCGTATACCCTGAGCTGGCGCGAGGCCGGGCAGGGGCGGCCGGTGGTGTTGCTGCACGGCATCAGCTCCGGCTCCGCCTCGTGGATCAAGCAGTTCAACGATAGCGGCCTGACGGATGGCCACCGTCTGTTGGCGTGGGACGCGCCGGGCTACGGCGGCAGCCTGCCGTTGGCGGATCCGCAGGCCGATGCCGCCGGTTATGCGGCGGCGTTGGCGGCGCTGATAGATGAGCTGCAGCTGGCGCAGCCGCTGATCGTCGGCCATTCGCTGGGGGCGTTGATCGGCAGCGCCTATGCCGCCGGCTATCCGGACGGGTTATGCGGATTGGCGTTGGCGGATCCGGCGCAGGGCTATGCCACGGCGCCGGAGGAAAAACGCCGGCAGGTCTATGGCCAGCGCCAACAGATGATAGAGACGCTGGGGCCGGTGGGCTACGGCGAGCAGCGGGCGGCGGCCTTGCTGCGTGAAGGGGCGGATCCGCAGGACATCGCCTGGGTGCGCAACGGCATGCAACAGCTCGATCCCGACGGCTTTCTGAGAGCCGCCTGGATGCTGGCCAACGACGATATCGGCCGCTATCTGGCGCGCTATCGCGGCCCGCTGGAGGTGTGGTGTGGTGAACAGGATCGCATTACACCGCCGGAGAAGGCGGCCGAGCTGGCGCGTGAGCAGGACGCGACGCTGCGTTTGATCGCCGCCGCCGGTCATGCCAGCTACCTCGACGCGCCGGCGTGTTTCAACCGCTATCTGCGGGACTTTACGGGAGCAATCCAACGATGAATTTTCAGCTTGAAAACCGGGTGGCGGTGGTGACCGGCGGCTCGTCGGGCATCGGTTTCGAAACCCTGAAGCTGCTGCTGGCCGAAGGGGCGAAGGTGGCGTTCTGCGGCCGCGATCCGGACAAACTGGCCGGCGCGGAGGCCAGCCTGCGTGCGGACTTCCCGCAGGCGGAGATCCTGGCGCTGCGCTGCGACGTGCTGGACGCGCAGCAGGTGGCGCAGTTCGCCGCTCAGGTGACGGCGCATTTCGGCGGCGTGGATCTGCTGATCAACAACGCCGGTCAGGGCTTCGTCGCCCATTTTGACCAGACGCCCCGCGAAGCCTGGCTGCATGAGGCCGAGCTGAAGCTGTTCGGCGTGATCAACCCGGTGCAGGCGTTCTTACCGGCGCTGGAACGGTCGGCGATCGCGTCTATCACCTGCGTGAACTCGCTGCTGGCGCTGCAGCCGGAAGAACACATGATCGCCACCTCGGCGGCGCGCGCCGCGCTGCTCAACATGACGCTGACGCTGTCGAAAGAGCTGGTGGGCAAAGGCATTCGCGTTAATTCGATCTTGCTGGGGATGGTGGAGTCAGGCCAGTGGCGCCGCCGTTTCGACGAGCGCAGCGATAAAGATCAAAGCTGGGAGCAGTGGACGGCGGCGATCGCCGAACGGCGCGGCATCCCGATGAAGCGCCTGGGCAAGCCGCAGGAGCCGGCGCAGGCGCTGCTGTTCCTCGCTTCGCCGCTGGCTTCCTTTACCACCGGCGCGGCGCTGGACGTATCCGGCGGCTTTAACCGCCATGTGTAGCAGGGGCCGATAAAGATGAAGAAGATCATGATGATTGGCTACGGTGCGATGGCGAAGGAAGTGATCGCCCGTTTGCCGGAAGGCGTGGAGGTTGGCTGGATCCTGGCGCGCGCGGCTCATCATGCGGCGATCGCCGCGGCCTTTGGCGGGCGGGTGCAGGCGCTGACCCATCCCGATCAGTGTTTGCAGCGGCCGGATCTGGTACTGGAGTGCGCCAGCCAGCAGGCGGTGGCGGAGTTCGGCGAAGCGGTGCTGCAGCGCGGTTGGCCGCTGGCGCTGATCTCGACCGGCGCGCTGGCGGACGCCGCATTGCAACAGCGGCTGCAGCAGGTTTGCCGCCACCATCACGGGCAGCTAATCGTGCTGTCCGGTGCGGTGGCGGGGATGGATGGGCTGGCGTCGGCGCGCGAAGGCGGGCTGGAGAGCGTGACTTATCAGGCCAGCAAAAGCCCGGCCAGCTGGCGAGGCAGCCCGGCGGAGCAGCTGATCGACCTCGATGCGGTGAGCGAAGCGCAGGTATTTTTTGAAGGTTCGGCGCGCGAAGCGGCGCGTTTGTTCCCGGCCAATGCCAACGTGGCGGCCACCATTGCGCTCAACGGCCTGGGGATGGACGCCACCCGGGTGCGCCTGCAGGTCGATCCCGCCACCCGGCGCAATACCCATCGTCTGCAGGTATGCGGCGACTTTGGCGAATTTCACATCGAGCTGAGCGGCACCCCGCTGGCGAGCAATCCCAAAACATCAACCCTGGCGGCGCTGAGCGCGGTACAAGCCTGCCGCCGTCTGGTGGACGGCGGTTTTATTGCCTGAACGGCAGGAGCGGAGCATGGAACGATTGAATATTTTTGTCGCCGGGCGCTGGCGTGAAGGGCGTGGCGAAGAGATGGCTTCGGTATTCCCGGCCGACGGCAGCGTCAACGCGCGGTTGCGCGCCGCCAACGTCGAGGACGTGAACGAGGCGGTGGAAGCGGCGGAGCGCGCCTGGCGCGCGCCGGAATGGCGCGGGCTGGTGCCGCATCAACGCGCCTCGATCCTCTACCGCGTCAGCAACCTGATCCTGGCGCAGCAGGAGCAGTTGGCCGAGCTGCAAACCCGCGATAACGGCAAGCCGCTGGCCGAGACCCGTGGGCTGGTGGCCAGTGCGGCGGCGACCGCGCGCTACTTTGCCGCCGCCTGCGAGGTGTTGGAAGGCGAGTTGCCGACCCCGCGCAGCGCTGAGGTGATGACGCTCAGCCAGTACCAACCGATGGGGGTGATCGCCGCCATTACGCCGTGGAACTCGCCGATCGCCAGCGAAATGCAGAAGGTGGCGCCGGCGCTGGCGGCGGGCAACGCGGTGGTGCTCAAACCGGCCGAAGCCACGCCGCTGATGGCGCTGAAGCTGGCCGAGCTGTTCGAACAGGCGGGCCTGCCGGCCGGGCTGCTCAGCGTGTTGCCGGGCAAAGGTTCGGTGATCGGCGAGGCGTTGGCGCGCCATCCGCTGGTGAAAAAGATCGCCTTTACCGGCGGGACCAGTACCGGGCGCCATTTGGCGCACATCGCCGCCGACAAGCTGATCCCCACTTCGCTGGAGCTGGGGGGCAAATCGCCGACCATCGTGCTGGAGGACGCCGATCTGGAACAGGCGGCGCGTGGCATCTGCTACGGCATCTTCAGCTCCGCCGGCCAGGCGTGCATCGCCGGTTCGCGGCTGTTCGTGCATCGTTCGCTGTATCAGCCGCTGCTGGCGCGTTTGACCGAACTGACGGCGGGGCTGCGCATCGGCAACCCGCTGGTGCCGGGCGTGCATCTCGGCCCGCTGATCAGCGCCAAACATCGGCAAAGCGTGGCGGACTACGTGGCGCTGGCGCGGCAGGAGGGCGGCCGGGTGATCATCGGCGGCGAAGCGCCGGCCGATCCGCAACTGGCGAGCGGTAGCTATTACCTGCCGACCATTATCGAAGGCTTGAACAACGACGCCCGCGTTTGCCAGGAAGAGATCTTCGGCCCGGTGCTGGTGGCGCTGCCGTTCGACGACGAACAACAGCTGACTGAACAGGCTAACGACTCGGTGTACGGCCTGGCGGCCGGCATCTGGAGCCGCGACTTCCCTCGTGCGATGGCGCTGGCGGAGCGGCTGGAAACCGGCACCGTCTGGGTCAACACCTACAAAACGTTCTCGATTTCCACGCCGTTCGGCGGCTTCAAGGAGAGCGGGCTGGGCCGCGAAAAAGGCCTGAACGGCATCAAGGCCTACATGCAGCAGAAAAGCGTGTATCTGTCGCTGAGCCATCAGGTGAATCGCTGGAGCGACTAGGCCGACACCTCTACGCATAACCCTAATAACGAATACCCTAAGAAGGCAGATGATGAGCGATAAAATCACGGTTGGCGAGGCGATAGCCCGGACTCTGGAACAGTACGCGGTGTCGGCGATGTACGGCATCATTTCGATTCATAATCTGCCGATCGCCGATGCGGTGGGGCAGCGCGATAAAATTCGCTTCGTGCCGGCGCGCGGCGAAGCGGGGGCGGTCACCATGGCCGACGCGCACGGGCGCTTCTCCGGCCTGGGCGTGGCGTTGACCAGCACCGGCGCCGGCGCCGGCAACGCGGTGGGGGCGATGATTGAGGCGCTCAACGCCAACACGCCGCTGCTGCATATCACCGGCCAGGTGGAAAAAGCCTATCTGGACGCCGACGCCGGTTTTATTCATGAAACCCGCGATCAGCTCGGCTTCCTGCGCGCCTGCTCCAAACGCGCTTACCGGGTCAATTCGCCGGAGCAGGCGGTGGCGGTGATCCAGCGGGCGATCCTGGATGCGCAAACCGTGCCCTGCGGCCCGGTGGCGGTCGAGATCCCGATCGATATTCAAAGCAGCCTGGTTTCCCGTTCGGTGCTGACCGAGCCGTTGGCGCCGGCGCCGCTGCCGAAGGCGGACGATGCGGCGGTGGAACGGCTGCATCAGCGGCTGAAACAGGCCAAGCGTCCGCTGCTGTGGTTGGGGGGCGGCGCCTTGGCCTGCGGCGACGCGGTGCGCAAGCTGGCGGACGCTGGCGTAGCGGTGATCTCCAGCACCCACGGGCGCGGCATTCTGCCGGACAGCCATCCGCGCAGCCTGCGGGCGTTCCATAACTCACCGAGCATCGAAGCGATCCTGACGCAGTGCGATCTGACGCTGGTGGCCGGTTCGCGCCTGCGCAGTAATGAAACCCGCACCTGGACGCTGCCGCTGCCGCGCCCGCTGGTGCAGATTGACATCGATCCGGCGGCGGCCAACCGCAACTATCTGGCCGATGAACAGATCAACGGCGACTGTGCGGCGCTGCTGGCGGCGCTGGCGGCGCGGCTGAGCCCCGGCGAGAAGGTCAACGCCGAGTGGGATGCCGAGATCGCGGGGGCGGTGCAGCAGGCGGAGAGCGCGCTGCGCCAGCAGTCCGGCGAATACGCCAAACTCAACGACGCCATCGACGCCGCGCTGCCGCAGGACGGGTTGCTGGTACGCGATATCACCGTTTCCGGCAGCGTCTGGGGCAGCCGGCTGTTCCGGGCGATCTCGCCGCTGTGCAACATTCACTCGCTGGCGGGCGCCATCGGTATGGGGCTGCCGATGGCTATCGGCACCGCGATCGCCAACCCGCAGCGCAAGGTGGTGGGGCTGGTGGGCGACGGTGGTCTGGCGCTGGGCCTGGGCGAGCTGGCGACCATGGCGCAGGAACAGGTGAACATCACCCTGATTATCATGAACGACGGCGGTTATGGCGTGATGCGCGGCATTCAGGACAAGTACTTCGCCGGGCGTCAGTATTACAACGAGCTGCATACGCCGGCCTTTACCCAGATCGCCGAAGCGATGGGGTTGAAAGCCTGGAAGGTGGACGCGGCGTCGCAGTTCAACGGCGTGCTGGCCGAGGCGATCAACTACCCGGGGCCGTCGGTGGTCGAGGTGGACATGAAGCAGGTCGGGCCGCTGACCTTCGCCGGGCCGCCGCAGAAGACGCTGTATTGAGACGATAAAAAACGCCCGGCGATTGCCGGGCGTTCTCGTGGTTATTTCTCTGCCGCGATGCGATCGCGAATGTGCTGAGCGCGCGCTTGGGAAGACGGGTGATCGTCGAACATGCTGCTCTGACGGCCGGCTTCCATCTGGGCCAGTTTTTCGAAGCTGGTGGCCAGGCCATTCGGATCGATGCCGCGCTTTTTCAGCAGATCGAACGAGTAATCATCCGCTTCGCTTTCCTGCTTCTGCGAGAACTGGGCGCTGACCAGCTTCTCGCCGATGTCCGCCAGCTGCGACTGCGACAGCGAGCCGATGACGCCCCCGGCGGAGGACGCCGCGGTGCGCAGCGCCACGGTGCCGTAAGCCACCTGCATCGCCTTGCGGGTGTGGCCCAGCGCCACGTGGCCCATTTCATGGCCCAGCACGCCTTCGACTTCGTTGTCGTTCATCATGTCCATCAGGCCGCTGTAGACGCGGATGCAGCCGTTGGCCATCGCCCAGGCGTTGACGTCTTTGGTCACGTAGACCTTGTAGTTGGCCGGGGTGCCGTTGATGTTGTCGCCCAGCGCCGCGGCGATTTTGTTGAGACGCTTGGCGTAGGTGCTGTCGGCCGGCGCGATTTGTGCCTTGCTGTCCATCTCGGCGCAGGATTTATCACTCAGGGCCTTAACGTCGTTGTTGCTCAGGGTCGCCGCCTGGAATGCCTGCGCGCCGGACTGCATCAAGGTTTCGGTATTCAAGTTTTGACAGCCGGTTGCCAGGGTGGCAATGCCCAACGCAATCAAAGAGGTACGGATCTTCATAACGCCATCTTCCTGTGAAGGTAACAAGGTAAAAGAGTCATTTTGCTTGGAGGAAATCTTGTTGCAAGAGCCTAGTGTACGCCAGCCGGGGCGAGAATAGTGTTATTCCGAAAAAGCGTCCAATCGTGCTAATAAGTGGTGAACTCGCTCTCATTTGGCATTAGGGATTGCCGTTGTGATGTGGAGTCTGAGAAAATAGGGAACTTGACTGCTTTTTTTATCCGACCTGGAGTAAAACATGTCCTCTCGTAAAGAGCTTGCCAACGCCATCCGCGCACTCAGCATGGACGCCGTACAAAAAGCCAATTCCGGCCACCCGGGTGCCCCTATGGGCATGGCGGACATCGCCGAAGTCCTGTGGCGTGACTACCTCAACCACAACCCGACTAATCCGCACTGGGCTGACCGCGACCGTTTCGTGCTCTCCAACGGCCACGGCTCCATGTTGATTTACAGCCTCCTGCACCTCACCGGCTACGACCTGCCGATGCGCGAGCTGGAAAACTTCCGTCAACTGCATTCCAAAACCCCAGGGCACCCGGAGTACGGCTACACCCCGGGCGTTGAGACCACCACCGGCCCGCTGGGCCAGGGCATCGCCAACGCCGTCGGTTTCGCCATCGCCGAACGCACCCTGGCGGCGCAGTTCAACCGCCCGGGCCACGACATCGTCGACCACCACACCTACGCCTTCATGGGCGACGGCTGCATGATGGAAGGCATCTCGCACGAAGTCTGCTCTCTGGCCGGTACCCTCAAGCTCGGCAAGCTGACCGCTTTCTACGATGACAACGGCATCTCCATCGACGGCCACGTCGACGGCTGGTTCACCGACGACACCGCCCTGCGCTTCGAAGCCTACGGCTGGCACGTGGTGCGCAACGTCGACGGCCACAACCCGGACGCCATCAAGGCCGCGATTGAAGAAGCCCGCAAGGTGACCGACAAGCCGTCGCTGCTGATGTGCAAGACCGTTATCGGCTTCGGTTCGCCGAACAAGGCCGGCACCCATGACGTGCACGGCGCCGCGCTGGGCGCCGCCGAAGTGGCCGCCACCCGCGAAGCGCTGGGCTGGAAATACGCCGCCTTTGAAATCCCGCAGGACATCTACGCCCAGTGGGACGCCAAGGAAGCCGGTCAGGCCAAAGAAGCGGCCTGGAACGACAAATTCGCCGCCTACGCCAGGGCCTTCCCGGAGCTGGCCGCCGAGTTCAAGCGCCGCATGAACGGCGAGCTGCCGGCCGACTGGAAAGCCGACGCCAAGGCGTTCGTGGAAAAACTGCAGGCCAACCCGGCCAACATCGCCAGCCGCAAGGCGTCGCAGAACGCGCTGGAAGCGTTCGGCAAGGTGCTGCCGGAGTTCCTGGGCGGCTCTGCCGACCTGGCGCCGAGCAACCTGACCATGTGGTCCGGCTCGAAAGCGCTGAACGTTGACCCGGCGGGCAACTACATTCATTACGGCGTGCGCGAGTTCGGCATGACCGCCATCACCAACGGCATCGCGCTGCACGGCGGCTTCCTGCCGTACTCGGCGACCTTCCTGATGTTCGTGGAATACGCCCGCAACGCGGTGCGCATGGCGGCGCTGATGAAGCTGCGCAACGTGTTCGTCTACACCCACGACTCCATCGGTCTGGGCGAAGACGGCCCGACCCACCAGCCGGTGGAGCAGCTGGCGAGCCTGCGCGTGACCCCGAACATGAGCACCTGGCGTCCGTGCGACCAGGTGGAATCGGCGGTGGCGTGGCAGTACGGCATCGAGCGCAACGACGGCCCGACCACGCTGGTGTTCTCGCGTCAGAACCTGACCCAGCAGCCACGCACCGCAGAGCAGCTGGCGAACGTGTACCGCGGCGGCTACGTGCTGAAAGACTGCGCGGGCACGCCGGACGTCATCCTGATTGCCACCGGCTCCGAAGTGGGCATCACGGTGGAAGCGGCGGACAAGCTGACCGCGGCGGGCCGCAAGGTGCGCGTGGTGTCGATGCCGTCGACCGACGCGTTCGACAAGCAGGATGCGGCGTACCGCGAGTCGGTGCTGCCGGCGGCGGTAACGGCGCGCGTGGCGGTGGAAGCGGGTATCGCGGACTACTGGTACAAGTACGTGGGGCTGAACGGCGCCATCGTGGGCATGACCACCTTCGGTGAGTCGGCGCCGGCGGAGCAGTTGTTCGCCGAGTTCGGCTTCACCGTGGACAACGTGGTGGCCAAGGCGCAGGCGCTGCTGAAGTAAGCGGCCTGGTGCCAGCCGATAAGAAAGCCG
The DNA here is from genome assembly GCF_040280225.1 of Serratia sp. SM04. Taxonomy (NCBI): domain Bacteria; kingdom Pseudomonadati; phylum Pseudomonadota; class Gammaproteobacteria; order Enterobacterales; family Yersiniaceae; genus Serratia; species Serratia sp. SM04. The sequence continues at coordinate 436,339 of NZ_JBEOQT010000001.1, forward strand.
GTCATCGTGACCGGCTTTTTTTATGGGCGGAACCCGCGGTTACGACGCGGCGTTGGCGCTTTCGACGCTGCGCAACCGGTCGTAAGCCGCCGCCAGCAACAGCACCAGCAGCGTAGGCTGCAGCCAGACCAGACCCTGTTCGGCCAGCGGCAGCTTATCGAACCAGGCGGGCAGCAGGCCGCTGAAGCTGGAGGCCTTCAGGCCGTCGGCGAGGCCAAACACCAGGCTGGTGGCGATCACCGGCGCGAAGACGCGCTTGGCGCTGCGCCAGTGGTTCTGACTGAAGCTGAGCAACACCAGCGCGATGCAGGGCGGATAGATCGCCGTCAGCACCGGCAGCGAGACGCGGATCAGATTGGCCAGCCCCATGTTGGAGACCAGCATGGCGAAGAGGGCGAGGATGACCACCAGCGCGCGGTAAGAGAGCGGCAGGTAGCGGGAGAAGAAGTCCGCGCAGGCGCAGGTCATGCCGACCGCCGTCACCAGGCAGGCGATGAACATCAGCACCGCCATAAAGATGCTGCCCAGATCGCCGAAGGTGTGCTGCACATAGGCGTGCAGGATCGCCGCGCCATCCTGAGCGCCACTCTCGACCAGGCCGCCGCTGCCGGCGCCGAGCTTGAACATGCAGATATAGACCAGCGTCAGGCCGACGCCGGCGATCAGGCTGGCCCACAGGGTGTAGCGCAGCAGCAGGCCGCTGTCGCTGACGCCGCGCGAGCGGGCGGCGGTGACGATAATCGAGCCGAACATCAGCGCCGACAGCGTGTCCATGGTTTGATACCCCTGCACGAAGCCGGTGGAAAACGCCGCTGCCTGATAGCTGCCGACGGCGGAGACCGGTTCACCGGCGGGCCAAACCAGGGCGGCGATGCCGAGCGCGGCCAGCGCCAGAATTTTTAGCGGCGCCAGAATATGGCCGACGTTATCGAGCAAGCGGCCGGGATACAGCGAGACGATCATCGCCAGGGTAAAGAACAGCAGGCTGTAGATGAACTGCGGCAGGGCGCCGTCGCCGGTGAAGGGCGCGATGCCGAGGGCGAAAGAGACATTGGCGGTTCGCGGCGTGGCGAACAGCGGGCCGAGCGCCAGATAGCAGACGGTCGCCAACAGCAGGCCGGCGGTGCGGCCGATGGGGCCGGTCAGCAGGCTGATGCTGCCGCCGACGCGCGCCAGCGCGATCACGGCGATCACCGGCAGGGCGACGGCGGTCACCATAAACCCGAGGGCGGCCGGCCACAGATGTTCACCGGACTGCAGTCCCACCAGCGGGGGGAAAATGATGTTGCCGGCGCCGACAAACAGGGCGAAGGTCATAAAGCCCAGGGCGATAATGTCTTTCGGGGATAAACTCTTGGTCATAACGGTATGGCACTGCCTGTATTCATGAAATAAACGGCCTGGCTGCGGATGGAGAACCGCAGAGGGCAGGCGCAGGGGGCCGCGAGCGCCCGCAAAATTTTCGTCCGGCAGGATATAATAATTCGGCGACAAAAACCTGATTAATACAGCGCTGTTTATCCTGGCGTGAACCGGCCGCATAGAGGGATCATGGCGGCCGGCCCGGCAGGGCTTTAGCTTGCGCGCGCCACCATGTCTATCGACAGCGGGATTTCGATATGCGGTTTGAAAGAGTCATAGGCGAAAGAGACATGGCCGTCTTCGACCGGTTTGCGGGTGAAAAAGATCGGCATATCGCGGGTCGAATGCCGGCGTTTGTCCTGAAGTTTCCAAGATCGCCATCGTACAGCGAATTCGCCTGCTGCGGCGCTCTCGCCTGGCCGAATAGTCTGCAACAGAAAGTGCCGTAAAGCCCGCGCTGCCGGGCTTTTTCGTTGGCTAAAAAACGCCCAACCTCACAAAACCGAAAGATAACAAAGCAACGCCGTTGCCTCGTTGCGGTTATTAACTATATGTTAATTTTTGGTTTATTAAATGTGATCAGGGGATGGATGATGATGAAAAAAATCAGCGCGACCGTAGCTGCAATCACCTTACTGGGCTCCGTTTCCGCCTATGCGGCCTTCCCGGCGGGCTACCCCGCCGACTATCAGAAATGGGTCGACGGCGCGAAGAAAGAAGGCAAGGTGGTGATTTACTCGACCACCGACACCAAGGCGGCGGCGCCGCTGATCCAGGGGTTCGAGGCGTTGTATCCGGGCATCAAGGTGGAATACAACGACATGAACAGCACCGAACTCTATAACCGCTTCATCAGCGAGCAGGCGGCCGGCGGCACCAGCGGCGACGTGGTGTGGAGCTCGTCGATGGACACCATTTTGAAACTGGCGGGCGATTACGCGCAGGAGTATGCCTCCCCTGAGCAGGCCCAGCTGCCGAAATGGGCGGTATGGCAAGATAAAGTGTATGGCACCACCTATGAGCCGGTGGTGTTTATCTATAACAAACGCCTGATCCCGCAAGGCGATGTGCCGGATTCGCACGCGGCGCTGGCCAAGCTGATCGCCGGCCAGACGGACAAATTCAAGAAGAAAGTCACCACGTACGACATCGAAAAATCCGGCGTCGGCTTCATGCTGTCGGTGCAGGACTTCAAGGCCGATCCCAACTACTTCAAAACGCTGGCCGACGTGGCCAAGGGCGGGCTGGCGGTGCAATCCTCCACCGGCACCATGATGGAACGCGTCTCCTCCGGTGAAAACCTGATCGGCTTCAATATCCTCGGTTCGTACGCCGAGGCCCGCGCCAAAAGCGACCCGTCGCTCGGCATCGTCTATCCGAAAGACTATACCCTGGTGCTGTCGCGCGTGAGCTTCATCAGCAAAGAGGCCGGCAACCCTAACGCCGCCAAGCTGTGGTTCGACTACGTGCTGTCGGAGAAAGGGCAAAGTATTCTCGCCAATCAGGCGGATATCCCCTCGATCCGCAACGACATCGAAGGCAAGAACGACATCGACGGCATGACCAAGCTGTTGGGTAACGCGCTCAAGCCGATCCCGGTCGACGACAGCCTGCTGGAATATCTGCAGCCGGCCAAACGCCTCGACTACATCAAACAGTGGCGCACCGCCGCGGCGAAATAACAGGGACTGCATTCGGACGCGCGCCTGCCTTAGAGGCGCGCGCCCTTTGGTCGTCGTTTACAACCATAGGGAGCATTTATGCAAGCATGGCGCAGAAAGTGGCAGAGTCTGCCGCGCGGCCTGGTGGTGTTGATAACCGCGCTGGTTATCTATGTCCCCCTGTCGTTTATCATCATTCAAAGCTTCCTCTCGGCACCGTTTTTCTCTCCCTCCAAGGTCTTCAGCCTGGAGGCCTTCGAGTTCATCTTTACCGATCCTGATTTCTACAAGGCGCTGAAGAGCGGCTTTATTCTGGCATTCGGCCTGGTGATCATCGCCATCCCCCTCGGCGGCATTTTGGCTTTCCTGATGGTGCGCACCGATCTGCCGGGGCGGCGGATCATCGAGCCGCTGATTCTGGTGCCGATCTTCGTGTCGCCGATGGTGCTGGGCTTCGGCTACGTGGTGGCGGCGGGGCCGGTGGGCTTCTTCTCGCTGTGGGCGCAGGCGCTGCTGGGCTTCGTGCCGTGGAATATCTATTCGATGGCCAGCATCGTGGTGATAGCCGGATTGACGCACGTGCCCCACGCGTATCTGTACATCTCCTCGGCGCTGCGCAGCGTGGGCTCCGACGTTGAAGAGGCGGCGCGCACCGCCGGCGCCACGCCGCTGCAGGTGATGACCGCCGTCAGCCTGCCGATGGTGCGGCCGTCTATCCTGTACGCCGGGGTGCTGCTGTTCTTCCTCGGGCTGGAAGTGTTCGGCCTGATGCTGGTACTGGGGGATCCGGAGGGCAATCTGGTGCTGGCGACCTACCTGTACCAGTTGACCAACAAGCTGGGCACGCCGTCTTACCATCTGATGGCGGCGGTGGCGGTGGTGCTGATCTGCATCACCATTCCGCTGGTGATGCTGCAGCGCCGGCTGATGCGCACCGCCAACCGCTTCGTTACCGTCAAGGGCAAAGCCTCGCAGGCCCGCGCGCTGCCGCTGGGCAAATGGCGCTGGGTGGCCGGCGCGGTGGTGGTGTTCTGGCTGACCGTGACCATCGGCGTGCCGCTGATCGGCGTAGTGCTGCGCGCCTTTATCTCCAACTGGGGCGTGGGCGTGTCAGTCTGGGACGAGCTGTCGATCAACACCTTCCGCACCATCTGGGCGCAGCCCAACCTGCTGCGCGCCATCGTCAACTCAATGGCGATTGGGGTGATTGGCGGGGCGCTGGCGGTGGCGTGCTACCTGTTCATCGGCATCGCCATGCACCGCAAGCCGGATGGCGCCACGCGCTTCCTCGATTACAGCGTGCTGGTGCCGCGCGCTGTGCCGGGGCTGCTGGCCGGTCTGGCATTCCTGTGGGTGTTTCTGTTCCTGCCGATGTGGCTGGACAAATCGCTCAAGGAGGGCTGGCTGTCGGCGCTGCCGATGGCCGAGTGGCTGCGTGCTAACTGGATTGTCTGGCTGCGTTCGCTGCGCAGCACCATTTTCAGCGTCTGGCTGGCGTACACCGTGGTGTGGATGGCTTACGGCCTGCGGCTGATCTCTTCCACGCTGCTGCAGGTGGGGCCGGAGCTGGAGGAGGCGGCGCGCAGCGCCGGCGCCAGCCGCGGTCAGATCACCCGCCACGTCACCATTCCGCTGTCGCGCTACGGCCTGATCGGCTCCTGGCTGCTGATGTTCCTGATCTTTGAGCGCGAATACTCCACCGGGGTGTATCTGCTGTCTCCGGGCACGGAAACCATCGGCTCGATGCTGGTTTCCCTGTGGGCCGCGGGCGCTATCGATATCGTCGCCGCGCTGTCGTTCATCAATATCCTGCTGGTGGTGCTGGGGCTGGGGATTGCCTTGCGCTTTGGAGTGAAATTACATGATTGAACTTTCGGTAGAGAATCTGCATTTGACCTATGGCGACAACCCGGTGTTGAAAGGGGTGTCGATGGATCTGAAACGGGGCGAAGTGGTCTCGCTGCTGGGCCCGTCGGGCAGCGGCAAAACCACGCTGCTGCGGGCGGTGGCCGGGCTGGAGAAACCGAGCCAGGGGCGGATCGTCATCGGCAACAGCGCGGTGTACAACGGCAGCGCGCGCAGCGAAATTCCCGCCGAAGAGCGCAACCTGGGGCTGGTGTTTCAGTCCTACGCGCTGTGGCCGCATAAAACGGTGTTTGAGAACGTCGCTTACCCGCTGAAGCTGCGTAAGATCGCCTAGGCGGAAATCACCCAGCGGGTGCAGGCGGTGCTGGATCAGCTCGGGTTGGGGCATCTGGCCAAGCGCCATCCGCACCAGCTTTCCGGCGGCCAGCAGCAGCGCGTGGCGATTGGGCGTGCGCTGGTCTACAACCCGCCGGTGATCCTGCTGGACGAGCCGCTGTCCAACCTTGACGCCAAGCTGCGCGAAGAGGCGCGGGTATTCCTGCGCGAGTTGATCATCAAGCTTGGCCTGTCGGCGCTGATGGTGACCCACGATCAGAACGAGGCGATGGCCATCTCCGATCGCATCCTGCTGCTCAATAACGGCAAAATCGAACAGCAGGGCACACCGCAGGAGATGTACGGTTCGCCCACCACGCTGTTCACCGCCGAGTTCATGGGCAGCAACAACCGCTTGCCGGGCAAGGTTGTCGCGCTGGAAGGCGACCGGGCGCGCATCGAAGGCAAGGATTGGGCGCTGTGGGGCAAAGCGGGCGAAGGCGTGCAGGTCGGCCAGGAGGGCTCGGCGGTGATCCGCGTGGAGCGCGTGCGGTTGGGCGAAGATCCGCAGGGCAACCAGCTTGAGCTGCCACTGCTGACCAGCATGTATCTCGGCGATCGCTGGGAATACCTGTTCCGCACCGTGGCCGAGGATTTCGTGGTGCGCGCCTATGGCCACGAAGCGCGCGATCGGGCGCTGTGCCGGCTCTCCCTGCCGGCCGAGCATCTGTGGATATTCCCGAAAGCCTAATCAGGACGCCCGCAGACGCGGGCGTTCCGTTTACAGAGTTAAACCGCTAGCGGCGATCTTTTCCGGGCGGTGTACGTTTCCCGGCTGGCAACGTCGGCGAAAGTGCGGGTGACGGTCGAATTTTTGCGCGACTATTTCCGCGAGCACTACGGCGAAACGGGGCCGGCGAGTGAAAATCCGCCGCGGCCTTGAGGCCAAAAATGTGCGCCAGATCATCTTATGCTCGTAAAACTCCCCTCCGTTACTTGTGGAACTGTTGCACCTGTTCCTTTTGCCAAAACTTTGGTTTATGCTCAGCTGAAGCGTTTCAGTTGAAGCACTCTTCGACAGAAATGCCGATGTGACGGCGGTGAAAAGCCGCTGAAGCGCGGGAATAATGCAAACGCGGCGATTCACAGCGGGCGGTGCGATCCACTACTCTATGCGGGTTAGTGAGACAACCAGTCAGCGCCGGCCCGGCGCCGGTGAGTCAGCCCGGCGGGACGGCCCTTTTTCAGGAGCAGCATGACCATCCGCATAGCGATAAACGGCTTTGGCCGCATCGGCCGCAGCGTATTGCGCGCACTGTACGAATCGGGACGACGGGCGGAAATTTCCGTGGTGGCGATCAACGAGCTGGCGAATGCCGAGGGCATGGCCCATCTGCTGAAGTACGATTCCAGCCACGGCCGCTTCGCCTGGGATGTGCGGCAAGAGTGCGACACGCTGAGCGTCGGGGACGACGCGATTCGCCTGTTGCATCAGCCGGCGGTGGAGCAGTTGCCCTGGGGCGAGCTGGGCGTCGACGTGGTGCTGGACTGCAGCGGCGTGTACGGCAGCCGGGCGGATGGCGAAGCCCATCTGGCGGCGGGGGCGAAGAAAGTGCTGTTCGCCCATCCGGGCGGCAACGATCTGGACGCCACCATCGTGTTCGGCGTCAACCATCAGACGCTGTTGGCGGAACATCGCATCGTGTCCAACGCCTCGTGCACCACCAACTGCATTATTCCGGTGATCAAGCTGCTGGACGACGCCTACAGCATCGAATCCGGCACCGTGACCACCATTCACTCGGCGATGAACGATCAGCCGGTGATCGACGCGTATCACGCGGATTTGCGGCGCACCCGCGCGGCGAGCCAGTCGATTATTCCGGTCGACACCAAGCTGGCCGCGGGCATCACCCGTATCTTCCCGCAGTTTTGCGATCGCTTCGAGGCGATCTCGGTGCGCGTGCCGACCATCAACGTGACGGCTATCGATCTCAGCGTCAGCGTGAGCGCCGCGGTGAAGGTGGCGGAGGTCAACCAGCTGTTGCAAAAGGCCGCACGGGAATCATTTCGTGGTATAGTTGACTACACGGAATTACCATTGGTCTCGATCGATTTTAACCATGACCCGCACAGCGCTATCGTCGACGGTACGCAGACCCGGGTCAGCGGGCAGCACCTGATAAAGACCTTGGTCTGGTGCGACAATGAATGGGGCTTTGCCAATCGGATGTTGGATACAACACGGGCAATGGCCGCCAGCGGTTTCTAGTACGGCGGCGCCGGCGTGATTGGCGCGCTGCTCAGGCAATTTTATAGAGATTCAATAAAGAGGGTTCACCATGTCTGTAATTAAGATGACCGATCTGGATCTGGCGGGTAAACGCGTACTGATCCGCTCCGATCTGAACGTGCCGGTAAAAGACGGTAAAGTGACTTCCGACGCGCGTATCCGCGCTTCCCTGCCGACTATCGAAGCTGCGCTGAAGCAAGGCGCCCGCGTGATGGTAACCTCCCACCTGGGTCGTCCTACCGAAGGCGAGTACAACGAAGAATTCTCCCTGCTGCCTGTTGTTAACTACCTGAAAGATCACCTGAAATCCCCAGTGCGTCTGGCGAAGGATTATCTGGATGGCGTCGACGTCGCCGAAGGCGAACTGGTGGTGCTGGAAAACGTCCGTTTCAACAAGGGCGAGAAGAAAGACGACGAAACCCTGTCCAAGAAATACGCGGCGCTGTGCGACGTGTACGTAATGGACGCGTTCGGCACCGCGCACCGCGCGCAGGCTTCCACCCACGGCGTGGGCAAGTTCGCGCCTGTCGCCTGTGCCGGCCCGCTGCTGTCCGCCGAGCTGGAAGCGCTGGGCAAGGCCCTGGGCAACCCGGCCCGTCCGATGGTCGCCATCGTGGGCGGTTCTAAAGTCTCCACCAAACTGACCGTGCTGGATTCCCTGTCCAAAATCGCCGATCAGCTGATCGTCGGCGGCGGCATCGCCAACACCTTCGTGGCGGCGCAGGGCAACAACGTGGGCCAGTCCCTGTACGAACCTGACCTGATCCCGAACGCGCAGAAACTGCTGGAAACCTGCGACATCCCGGTTCCGACCGACGTGCGCGTCGCGACCGAGTTCTCCGAAACCGCGACCGCGACCGTGAAGCAGGCCAACGAGATCCAGGACAACGAGCAAATTCTGGATATGGGCGACGTCTCTGCCGAGCGTTTGGCCGTTATCCTGAAGAACGCCAAGACCATTCTGTGGAATGGCCCGGTTGGCGTATTCGAGTTCCCTAACTTCCGTAAGGGCACCGAAATTGTCGCCCGCGCGATCGCCGATAGCGACGCTTTCTCTATCGCTGGCGGCGGCGACACTCTGGCAGCCATCGATCTGTTCGGTATCGCTGACAAAATTTCCTACATCTCCACCGGCGGTGGCGCATTCCTGGAATTCGTTGAAGGGAAACCGCTGCCTGCAGTCGTGATGCTGGAAGAGCGCGCTAAGCAGTAATTCAGACAACGGGAGGCGAAAGCCGCCCGTTTGTTTTATACCGCGCGGCTCACGCTGCGCGGCGTGAAAACATCGATTTACATCCATCTACGGCCGACGAAACAGGACAAAGTAACATGTCTAAAATTTTTGATTTCGTAAAACCGGGTGTCATCACGGGTGATGACGTTCAGAAAGTCTTCGCAGTTGCTAAAGAGAACAACTTTGCGCTGCCAGCGGTAAACTGCGTGGGTACCGACTCCATTAACGCAGTGCTGGAAGCCGCGGCTAAAGTGCGCGCGCCGGTCATCGTTCAGTTCTCCAACGGCGGCGCCGCGTTCATCGCCGGCAAAGGCGTGAAGACCGATGTGTCTCAGGGCGCAGCGATTCTGGGTGCCATCTCCGGCGCACACCACGTTCACCAGATGGCTGAACACTACGGCGTGCCGGTGATCCTGCACACCGACCACTGCGCGAAGAAACTGCTGCCATGGCTGGACGGCCTGCTGGACGCCGGCGAGAAGCACTTCGCCGCTACCGGCAAACCGCTGTTCTCTTCTCACATGATCGATCTGTCTGAAGAGTCTCTGGAAGAAAACATCGAGATCTGCAGCGCCTACCTGAAGCGCATGGCCAAAATCGGCATGACGCTGGAAATCGAACTGGGCTGCACCGGCGGTGAAGAAGATGGCGTGGACAACAGCCATATGGACGCTTCCGCACTGTACACCCAGCCGGAAGACGTGGCTTACGCGTATGAAAAACTGAACGCCATCAGCCCGCGCTTCACCATCGCTGCCTCCTTCGGTAACGTGCACGGCGTGTACAAGCCAGGCAACGTCAAGCTGACCCCGACCATCCTGCGTGATTCTCAGGACTACGTGTCCAAGAAATTCAACCTGCCGCACAACAGCCTGAACTTCGTGTTCCACGGCGGTTCCGGTTCTACCGACGCAGAGATCAAAGAGTCTGTGGGTTACGGCGTGATCAAGATGAACATCGACACCGACACCCAATGGGCGACCTGGGACGGCATCCTGCAGTACTACAAAGCGAACGAAGCTTACCTGCAGGGCCAGCTGGGCAACCCGAAAGGCGCCGATCAGCCGAACAAGAAATACTACGATCCACGCGTATGGCTGCGCGCAGCGCAGACCAGCATGGTGACGCGTCTGGAGCAGGCTTTCAAAGATCTGAACGCGGTAGACGTTCTGTAATCTTCGGCACCTGTTGCACGATGCAAAAGGCTCCCTGCGGGGAGCCTTTTTCGTTTTCAGCCCAGCAGGCCGGCGCCGACGTTGATAGACAGGCCCAGGATCAGCATGTTGAACACGAACGAAATAACCGACTGTACGAGCGCGATTTTACGCACCTCCGCGGCGCCGACCGCCACGTCGGCGGTTTGCGACGCGACTGCGATGGTGAAAGAGAAGTAGGCGAAGTCCAGATAGGTCGGCTCGGTGAGATTGCCGGGGAACAGCAGCGGCAAAGGCTCCTGCTGCGCACCCTGGCGATAAAATTGATGGGCGTAGTGCATGGTGAAGGCGGTCGGCAGCAGGAGCCAGGAGACCGCCAGCGTTCCGCCGGTTAACGCCAGATGCAGGGTTTTCAGCGAGTCGCTGGCCTGTTTGGCGCTGCTCAATTCGAACAGGATCGCCAGAATGCTCACCAGACAACCGAAACTGACCAGCGCCAACACCGTGCTGGCGCTTTCATCCTGCCGCCGGGCGATCTGGCGAATGTGCTGCGGCGTGCTGACCAGCATCAGCCGCCAGAGAAACAGCAGATAGAGCCAGGCCAGCGTATTCCAGCCGATCATCAAGCGCTGCAGCAACGAGAGCTGGGCGGGCAGCAGCAGAAAGCACAACAGCCCGGCGCCGACGGAAAACAGCAGCCTGGGCCGCACTTGCCAATAGTGTTTGAGCGAAGAGCGAATGTGCATGAAGAACGGATCCCTTGTCGTGAAATGGCCAACGCGCTGTTTTCAGCATAGAAGAAGCGGCGAGCGGTTTCGGCTATTTTTAACGCTGACGGTTGGCATGAGCCTTTAATGTTGGTTACCCTTAGGCGGTGGTTTCCGACTGGCTGCCGAGGCCAGTGTATTTTTGCGAGTTTCTCCCGTTAGGGACTGAGTTAGGACGACACGAATGAAAGATTTGAATGTAGTAGACGGCATCAACGGTGCCGGCAACTGGTTGGTGAAGAATCAGGATCTGTTGATCCAGTACGCGGTGAATATCGTCGCCGCCATCGTTATCCTGATCATCGGCTCGATCGTGGCCCGCGTGGTCGGCAATGCGCTGAACCGCGTGATGAAGCTGCGCGGCATCGACGCCACGGTGGCAGATTTCCTGGCGGCGATCGTGCGCTACGGCGTGCTGGCGTTCACCTTCATCGCCGTGCTGGGGCGTGTCGGCGTGCAGACCACCTCGGTGATCGCCGTGCTGGGCGCCGCCGGTTTGGCCGTCGGCCTGGCGCTGCAAGGCTCGCTGTCCAACTTCGCCGCCGGCGTGCTGCTGGTGATCTTCCGTCCGCTGCGCGTGGGGGAATATGTCGATCTGGGCGGCGTGGCCGGTACCGTCGATCAGGTGCAGATTTTCTCCACCACCCTGCGTACCGCAGACAACAAAACCATCGTGGTGCCGAACGGTAAAATCATCGCCGGCAACATCATCAACTATTCTCGCGAGCCGAACCGCCGCGTGGATATCGTGGTAGGCGTGGCCTACAACGCCGATATCGACGTGGTGAAGAAGGTGCTGGGCGATGTGATCGCCGCCGACAAGCGCATCATGCACGCCAAAGGCGTGACCGTGCGTCTGAACGAGATGGCGCCGTCTTCCCTGAACTTTGTCACCCGTTCCTGGACCACCAACGCGGAATACTGGAACGTGTACTTCGATCTGATGGAAAACTTCAAGCGCGCGCTGGATGCCCACAACATCGGCATTCCGTTCCCGCAGATGGACGTGCACCTGTATCGCACCGAAGACGCTTCCGCCAAGGCGGAATAACAGAGAAGGGGGCCTTGGCTCCCTTTTTGATTACAGGCCGAGACGTCTCCAAGGGCGTCTCGGCCTTTTCTTTTCCGCGAGTTCAGGCGCCGGCGACCGGCTTGGCGAGCGGCGCGCGGCGGCGCAGGCTGAGGCGATAGAGCAGGAAGATGGCGCCCGCGCCCAGCAGCGCCGGCAGCGCCAGCCAGAGGAAGAACACTTCCGCCGAGCCGGCGGCGGTCATCATCCAGGCGCCGAGCATCGAGCCGACGATCGAGCCGAAGCGGCCATTGGCCATGGCCCAGCTGACGCCGGTGACGCGGGCCGCGGTCGGATAAAGGGTGGCGGAAACCAGATTCAGGCCGTTCTGCGCGCCGGCCACGCCGAAGCCTATCAGGAACACGACGGCGGCCAGCGTGTAGACGTCGCCCATCAGATACCCGGTCGCGCCGATCACCAGCGCGGCGCCCAGGTAGGAGACGGCCAGCACGCGGTAGGGCCCGATCCGGTCCATCAGCAGCGCCATCAGGATGGCGCCCAGGGTGCCGCCGAGCGGCACCATCGCCCCGATGCGCGAGGCGTGGGCGATATCGTAACCGGCGTCTTTAAGTATCGTCGGCAGCCAACTGGTGAGCAGGTAGAACACGAACAGCGAGCAGAAGAACGCCGCCCACAGCAGCAGGGTGCGCGCGGCGCGCCCTTCGATAAACAGGTGCGAGATCGGCGACTTGGCCTGCGCCGGGCGCTCGTCATCGACAATGGTTATCCCCGTCCAACGTTGGCCGGTGATACGCTCGACCACCCGGCGCAGCCGATCGGCATGCCTGGCGCTGGCGGCCATAAAGCGCACCGATTCGGGCATCTGCCAGGCCAGCAGCGGCAGCAGCGCCAATGGCGCGATGCCGCCGACCAGCAGCACGCCGCGCCAGCCAAATGCAGGAATGATCTGCCCGGCCAGCAGGCCGCCCAGGGCCAAGCCGGCGGTAAAGCCGCTCCAGCTCAGGGTGACCATCAGCATGCGGCGGCGCGCCGGTGAGTACTCCGAGCTGAGGGTGATGCAGGTCGGTATCGCGCCCCCGAGGCCAATGCCGGTGATGAAGCGCAACAGGGTCAGGGATTCGATCGAATGCGTATAGGCCGAAGCCAGGGTGCAGCCGCCAAATACCAGCACCGCGACGAGCAGCACGCGTTTGCGGCCGATGGCGTCGGCGATCGGCCCGAACAGCAGGCTGCCGATCAGCAGGCCGAACAACCCCGCGCCGAAGGCGGGGGAGAGCTGCGAGGGCTGCAGGCCCCACTCTTCGCGCAGTGCCGGGGCGATATAGCCGATGATGGCGGTATCGAACCCGTCCAGCAGGGCGATCAGGAAACACAGGGTGAGGATGAGGATTTGATAAGGCGAGATCCTGGCGCGATCGATAATTTCGCTGATGCGAGCGGTATCTGGGCTCATGAGGGTTCCACTGTTATTAAGCTGGTGTGGGCTGGCTGAGGGGCCGTTCAGGCCGCTGTGGCTGGCATCGCGTAGAAATCCGAGTATACACCAGAGCGGGGGCGTTGCGGGGAGGGGGAGTCGATGATCATCGTCCGCCGCAGGAGGCTACTGCGGCGGGCGATGGCGCGATTATTTGGCCAGCAGTTCTCGGCGCACGATCTCGGCGCCGGCACTCAAGGCATTCAGCTTGCCGCTGGCGACCTGACGAGGCAGGGGAGCCATGCCGCAGTTGGTCGACGGATAGAGCTTGTCGGCATCGACAAACTGCAGCGCTTTGCGCAGCGTAGCGGCCACTTCCTCCGGCGTCTCAACGGTATGATTCGCCACATCAATGGCGCCGACCATCACTTTTTTGCCGCGAATCAGTTCCAGCAGATCCATCGGGACGTGCGAGTTATGACACTCGAGCGAGATAATATCGATAGTAGACGTTTGCAGCTTAGGAAACGCCTCTTCATATTGCCGCCACTCTGAGCCCAGCGTCTTTTTCCAGTCGGTATTGGCCTTAATGCCGTATCCATAGCAGATATGCACCGCCGTTTCACACTTAAGCCCTTCAACGGCCCTTTCCAGGGCGGCGATGCCCCAGTCATTCACCTCGTCAAAGAACACGTTAAATGCGGGCTCATCAAACTGAATAATGTCGACGCCGGCGGCCTCGAGCTCTTTGGCTTCCTGATTGAGGATCTTGGCGAACTCCCAGGCCAATTTTTCGCGGCTTTTATAGTGGTTGTCATAGAGCGTGTCGATCATGGTCATCGGCCCCGGCAGGGCCCATTTAATCGGCTGCTTGGTCAGCTGGCGCAAAAATTTGGCGTCTTCAACGAAAACGGGCTTTTGGCGCGCGACCGCACCCACGACGGTTGGCACGCTCGCCTCATAGCGATTGCGGATTTTAACCACTTCGCGTTTCTCGAAATCGACGCCGCTGAGGTGTTCGATAAACGTCGTGACGAAGTGCTGGCGCGTTTGCTCGCCATCGCTGACGATATCGATGCCGGCCTGTTGTTGTTCAGCCAGCGACAAACGCAGGGCATCCTGTTTCCCTTCGATTAATTCTTCATTTTGCAATTTCCAGGGCGACCACAGGGTTTCCGGTTGGGCCAGCCAGGAAGGTTTGGGCAAGCTGCCGGCGGTCGAGGTAGGGAGCAATATTTTCATAATAGATGACCTGTATTTAAGTGAATCAAAGCGCGTAGTGAGCAGACCATTGCTCAAGAATGGGCTTGTAGGGTTTGATAAATTGCTCTTCCGTAAATTTCCCCTGCTCAATCGCTAACTGGCTACGCTCTTCGCGATCGTAAACAATCTTGGTTAATGAATAGTCCTGGTTATTCAGGCTTGGCTGATAGCATTGCCCCGCCGCCGAGTTGGCATTGTAAATTTCAGGCCGATAGATTTTTTGGAAGGTCTCCATCGTGCTGATGGTGCCGATCAGCTCCAGATCGGTGTAATCGCTCAGCAAATCCCCGGGGAAATAAAACGCCAGGGGCGCGACGCTATTTTTCGGCATGAAATAGCGCACCTGCAGGCCCATTTTTTTAAAATACCGGTCGGTCAGCGAAGCGCCGTCTTGCCGATACTCGTCGCCCAACACCGGATGTTGATTGCCCGTCCGATGATAGGTGTCTTTGCTGGACACGCTGAGGCAGATCACCGGCGGTTTGCTGAAATTCTCATGGTATTCGTTTGAATTGACGAAGTGCTTAAAGATATTGCCGTGCAAATCGCCGAAATCATTCGGGATAGTGAATTCCGCCGTGTTTTTATTGTGCGCCGGCAGCAAGACGCTAAAGTCATAATCGCGCACGTAAGACGAGAAATTGTTCCCGACGATGCCCTCAATTCGCTTTTGCGTTTTTTTATCGATGATGGTGGTTTTCAGGATTTCGATCACCGGGAAGCTGGCGCCCTGATCTTCAACGCGCATCTCCACCGAAATGATGTCAAGCTCAACCGAATAGCGGTCGGCCTTGGGGTTATCCCAATGCGCCAACGAATTGAAGCGATTGTTAATCATCACCAGCGTGTTGCGCAGGTTCTCCCGGCGGTTTTCCCCTCTGGCCAAATTGGCGAAGTTGGTGGTGATACGCGTACTTTCAGAAGGGTTATAATCTTCATCGAAAGAACTGCTCTTAATCGTAAAGGCAAAGTCTCTATTCATCGTCTTATAGCATCCTGTTATATGATATGAAGGCTGGATTTATCCATTTCTTTCAATGGGTTGTTTTTCTCTTTTTTTATTCAGCCGATTTCATATTGTCTGTCGTTAATGAGGTCTATTTTTGCCAGAGTCCCGGTGGGAGTGAAAGAGACTTAATTTCATTACCACATGAGCGCTATTCATGATCTGGCGTTCGGACCGGTTGGCCGCCGTCGCCCTGCGGCGCAAACCGCTAACGTACCGGGCCGGCAACCTGGTGCAGCCTGAAAAATTACGGGTATAATCCCCCCATGATCCCACGGCTTCAGACACGAACATGACAAAACTCACCTTACAAGAGCAGATGCTCAAAGCGGGCTTGGTAACCAGCAAGAAAATGGCCAAAGTCCAAAGAACGGCTAAAAAATCACGCGTTCAGGCCCGCGAGGCCAGAGAGGCGGTGGAAGAGAATAAAAAGGCGCAGCTTGAGCGCGATAAGCAGCTGAACGAGCAGCAAAAGCAGGCCGCGCTGTCCAAAGAGTACAAGGCGCAGGTGAAGCAGCTGATCGAGATGAACCGCATCGTTCTGGCGAAAGGCGATATCGGTTTCAACTTCACCGACGGTAACCTGATCAAGAAAATCCTGGTGGATAAGGCGACGCAAACCCAGCTGATCAATGGCCGCCTCGCCATTGCACGCCTGGTGGTCGAGAACCGGGAAGAGTGTGAATACGCGATTATCCCCGCGAGCGTCGCCGATAAAATCGCGCAGCGCGATGCGGCCAGCATTGTGCTGCACAGCGCGCTGAGTCAGGAGGAACAGGATGAAGACGATCCGTACGCCGACTTTAAAGTGCCCGACGATTTGATGTGGTAAGCCGCGTTTAGAACGGCGCGGCGTGACGAGCGGCGATCCGCTCCCCGCTAATGGGGTGCACAAAGTCCAGCTCGCTGGCGTGCAGCATCAGCCGCGGCGTCTGTTCGGTACCCGGCAGCAGTCGCCCGCCATACAGATCGCAGCCTAAAATAGGGTGGCCCAACTGCCGGCTGTGAATACGCAACTGGTGGGTGCGCCCGGTCTCCGGGATGAGCTGCACCCGCGTCAGCGGCAGCGAGATCCCGCCCTCCGCTTCACGATAAAAACGCTCGACGACCCGATAACGGGAGCGGGCGGGCTTGCCGTGGAGGGCGCAAATCGACATCAGCGGGAACAGCGCCGGATCTTTGGCGATCGCCGCGTCTATTACCCCTTCGTTATCCGCCAGATGGCCGCACAGCAGCGCGCTGTACACTTTGCCGACGGTGCGCTCGCTGAACTGCCGGCAGAGCGCGGCGTTGGCGGCCTTGTTGCGGGCCACCACCATCAAGCCGGACGTGCCGAAATCCAGGCGGTGCACCAGGGTGCAGCCGGGGAAGATCTGTACCAGCCGATGGTGTACCGAATCGAGATTCTGCGGATTCTTGCCCGACAGGCTGAGCAGCCCGGCCGGCTTATTGATCAGCGCCAGATGATCGTCCTGATAGAGGATCTCTATTTGGTCATGGCATGGCGGTGCGATAAAGGTATCGGTGACAGTAGACATTGGGCGGCCGGCTGGAAGGTGGGTGCGGATGATAGCGAATTTTTCGCCGATGGGCGAATGCGGTTATCGTTATCACTGCGCCTCATGCCCGCTGGCACCCGATGCGGCAAAGCATCGGGCGCAACGGTTATGGCCCTGGCGCGCTACTGCCCGTAGTAGGCGTTTTGGCCGTGTTTGCGCAGGTAGTGTTTGTCCAACAGTTCGCGCTGCATGCTGTGGATGCCCGGCGTCAGCTGGCGTGAGAAAATGCCCATGTAGGCAATTTCTTCCAGCACCACCGCATTATGCACCGCATTGTGGGCGTCTTTGCCCCAGGCGAAGGGGCCGTGGGCGTTGACCAGTACCGCTGGGATAGCGTTGGGATTGATATCGCGCCGGCGGAAGGTTTCGATAATCACCTTGCCGGTTTCCAGTTCGTAATCGTGCTCAATTTCATCCTGGGTCATCAGGCGCGTGCAGGGGATAGCGCCATAAAAATAGTCGGCGTGGGTGGTTCCCCAGGCGGGGATGTCCAGCCCGGCCTGCGCCCAGATGGTGGCGTGGCGGGAATGGGTGTGGACGATGCCGCCGATATCGGCAAATTCGCGGTACAGCGCCAGATGGGTGGCGGTGTCCGACGACGGTTTCTTTGCCCCTTCGACGGTGCGGCCGCTGGCCAGATCGACCACCACCATATCCTCCGCCGTCATATGCTCGTATTCAACGCCGGAAGGCTTGATCACCACCAGGCCGCGTTCGCGATCCACCGCGCTGACGTTGCCCCAGGTAAAGGTCACCAGCTTATGGCGCGGCAGATCGAGATTGGCCTCCAGCACCTGTTGTTTTAACTGAGTCAGCATGTCATGCCCCCTTGTTGCATTTTCTGTTCGATCCAGCGGCGGGCCTGAACGATCTCGGCCACCGGCTCCTCGGCTTTTTCTGTCCACATCTCAATCAGGAATGCGCCGCGGTAATTGAGGCGCTGCAGCGTGCGAAACACCTCGACGAAGTCGACGCAGCCTTCGCCAAACGGCACGTCACGGAATTGCCCCGGCGAAGCGGCGGTGACCGGGTAGGTGTCTTTCAGGTGAATGGCGGCGATGCGATCGATGCCCAGCTCCAGCTCGCGCGGCACGTCGTTGCCCCAGGCGCTGAGGTTGCCGACGTCCGGATACACCGTGAACCACGGCGAGGCCAACAGGGTGTCCCAGGCTTTCCATTTACCGATCGAGTTCATAAAGGCGGTATCCATAATTTCCACCGCCAGCATCACCTGGGCGGCGGCGGCACGGTCTACCGCCCACTGCATGCCTTCGCTAAAGCGTGCCAGCGTCCCCTCGTCCTGCTCTTCGTAATACACGTCGTAGCCGGCCAGCTGGATGGTGCGGATACCGACGTCTTGGGCCAACTGAATGGCCTGTTCCATCACGTCAAAGGCGCGCTGGCGCAGCGCCGGATCGTGGCTGCCAAACGGAAAGCGCCGGTGGCCGGAGAGGCACATCGACGGGATGCGGATGCCGGTTTCCAGCATGGCGTCCACCAGCGCCAGGCGCTGCGCTTTGCTCCAGCTCAGGCGCGCCAGGCGTTCATCGCTTTCGTCCACTGACATTTCGACGAAGTCGAAACCGCAGGCCTTGGCCAGCGCCAGGCGTTCGGGCCAGCTCAGGTGTTTCGGCAGCGCCTTCTCGTAAATTCCCAACGGGTGCTGACGCATATCATGATCTCCAGATGTCATCGATGGCGGTGCGGAACTGCCTGGCGGCCGCCGGCGGATCCCCGGCTTCGGCCAACGCGCGGCCGGCGATAAAGGCGGTGACGGCGATCTCTTTAAACAGCGGCAGGTCTGCGGGCGTAATGCCGCCGGTCACCGACAGTTCGATGCCCAGATCGGACAGCGCCTTCATCCGATCCAGATCCTGCCGGCCCCAGGTTTGCCCGCTGGCCTGCGCGTCGCGGCCGCGGTGATAGATCGCCTGGCGAATGCCGAGGCCGCGCCATTGCCGTGCATCCTCCAATGTCCAGCGGCCGAACAGTTCGATCTGGATTTCACCGCCGTGACGCTCGGCGACCTCCCGCGCGCTGGCCATGGTGGCCAATGGCGCGGCGCAGATCACCGTCATCCAGTCCGCGCCCTGGCCGAAAGCCTGCTCGGCCAGCGTCGCGCCGGCGTCGGCCACCTTGAGATCGGCCACCAGCGTGTGCTGCGGGCAGCGCTCGCGCAGCGCGCTAACCGCCTGAATGCCGGCGCTGATGCACAAAATGGTACCGGCCTCGATGATGTCCACATGGGGGCTGAGGGTCTCGGCGGTGCGCAGCGCCGTATCCAAACGGGTTTGATCGAGCGCCAACTGCAGGCGCGGTTTCGTGCTCATGGAGCCTCCTTGTTGGCGGGCTGCAGATTTTGCAATGCAGCAATCAGTGCCTGATAACGTTGGTGTTTGTTGTCGTAAGCTTCAGCGGCGGCCGCATCTGGCAGCAGCCGCTCGATACGCGGCGCCAGCCGGTGCTGGGCGGCGGTGAAATCGTTGAAGGCGCCGCTGCCGACCATGGCCGCCATCGCCGCGCCCAGACAGCCGGTTTCTTCCACCTGCGGCAGCTCCACCGGCAGGCCGCTGACGTCGGCGAACATTTGCATCCAGGGGAGGGATTTGGCAGGGCCGCCGGTCACGCGCAGCGCCTGCGTCTCAGGGAAACGCCGGCGCATGCGGTTAAGGTGCGTCATGTGGCAGAACACCACGCCCTCGTAGATCGCCTGCACCAGGTGCTCGCGCTGGTGGAAGGCCTGCAGGCCGTAGAAGCTGGCGCTCAGCCCCAGGCCGGCGTTGGATCCGTACAGGAAAGGGGCGAACAGCAGATCGCCGGCGGCTTTCGGCAGGGCGGCGACCCAGCGGTTAAGCTGGCCGTAGTCCTGCAGCCCCCATTGGCGACAGAACCATTCCAGGTTGGCGGCAGACGTGGGGCTGGCTTCATGCACGATGTATTGGCCGCTTTCGGCGTGGCGGCCATAGACAAAGGGATGATCGAAACCCTCGACGATGGCGTCGGTGATGCCGCTGGTGACTGACCAGGTTCCCATCACCGCATTGAGCCGGGTTTCGTCCTGCAGGCCGGCGCACAGCGCGGTGGACACCACGTCGAACAGCCCGCCGACCACCGGGGTGCCGGTTTGCAGGCCGGTGATGGCCGCGGCGTTTGCCGCGACGCGCCCGGCGATATCGGCCGAACCGACAATCGTCGGCAGGGCGGGCATGATGTCGCCGATACCCAGCAGCTGCGCCAGCGCCGGGTCATAGCGTCCGCTGCGCATCAGATACAGGTTGGATTCGGAGATATTGGTTTCTTCGCAGGCCAGCTCGCCGGTCAGGCAATAGCGCAGGTAGTCGTGCGCCATCAGCACGCTGCCGATGCGGGCGTAACGTTCCGGCTGATGCCGCTTCAGCCAACGCAGCAGCGAGACCGGGTGCCCGGTCCACAGCGTTTGGCGCGTTTGCGGATACAGCGCCTGCGGCACGCCCTGTCGCTGCCATTCCTGCACCAGCGCCAGCGCGCGCTGATCGGAAGAGAGCATGGCGTTGCCCAGCGGCTGCCCCTGCTTATCCAACAGAAATGCGCCCTTGCCCTGCGCCGAGATGCCGATGGCCTGGATGGCGCCGGCGGCGACGCCGCTGGCGGACAGCACTTCACGGATCACGTCGGCGGCGGTGCGCCACAGCGATGCCATATCGCGCTCGGCCCAGCCGGGCTGCGGCGCGACGATCGCCAGATTGCGCCGCGCAACGCCGTGTTCATGGCCCCGGCGGTCGTATAATCCCGCCTTGATGAAGGTGCCGCCGCAGTCGAGCCCCAGCCAATATTCCATCATTCGTTCCTCGCGCCGTGGTCGCATTTATTGGGCAGCATCAACGCCAGCACGGAGGCGATCGCCAGCGAAGCCGCCAGGCTGTAGACGCCGACGTCCTTGCTGAACAGGCTGATCAGGACGCCGACCATATACGGGCCGCAAAAGCCGCCGAGGTTGCCCAGCGCATTGATCACGCCGCGCGCGCCGCCGGCCACTTCGGCGTTGAACAATTTGGGCGGGATGGTCCAGAACACCCCGGCTGCCGCCTGAATAAACACGCCGCAGCCGACCAGCGCAGCGTAAGACCACCAGACGTGATCCTTCAGCAGCACCGACAGCGCCATGCAGGCAGCAAAGCAGGCCAGCGGCAGGGCGACGAAGACTTTGCGCTTGCCGGTGCGATCGGAGAGGGTGGAGATGATCAGCATGCCGAAGATGGCGCCGATATAGGGTAGGATAGCGAGCAGGCCCACTTGCTCCATATCGCCGTGGGTCAGCCCTTTCAAAATGGTCGGCAGCCACAGGGTGTAGCCGTAGATACCGGTCTGGTAGAAGAAATTCACCAGGATCAACTGCCACATGATCCGGTCGCCCAGCACCCGGCGCAGCGAGGCGTTGCGCACCGTTTTTCCTTTAATCAGCAGCTGTTCGTCGTGCAGGGTCTTCACCAGATACTCTTTTTCCGCCTGCGAGATCCATTTGGCTTCCTGCGGCCGGTTGCTGATGGTGAAGTACCACAGTGCCATCACCACCAGCGACAGAGCCCCCTCCACCAGGAACAGCATGCGCCAGTCCCAGGCGGTGATGATCCAACCCGACAGCGGGGCGGTGAGGATGCCGGCGATCGGTACGAACATGATGACGATGGCGTTGGCGCGGCCGCGCTCCTTATCCGGGAACCAGTTGCTGATCATGGTCAGCACCACCGGCAGCATGCCGCCTTCGGAAACGCCGAGGGCGAAGCGCAGGAACAGCAGCTGGTATTGGTTGGTGACCAGGCCGGTCAGCACCGAGATCACCGCCCAGGCCAACAGTGACCAGCCGATGAATTTCTTGCCGTTGCCGTATACCGCCAGCTTGCCGCCGGGCACCTGCAGAAACAGGTAACCGATGAAGAAAATGCCGCCGGCCAGCCCGGCCATCGAGGCGGTGATGCCGAGTTCGTCATCCATGCCGCCGGGCATGGCGAAGGCGATATTGACCCGGTCCATGTAAGAAATGATGCAGGTGATGAGGATCGGCGGCACGATCCTCAGCCAGCGGAGCTTGGGTATCGCCTGGCTTTGGCTGACGGAAACGGAGGCTGTATTCATAAGGACCTCTTTCGATGTTCGCTTTTTTGTAGGGTCGGGCGTTATTGTTTTGCTTGGTTTGGGCGCAAGGGCGCCCGCACAGGCCCCATGGACCGGTGTTGTTATCGTTACGGGTGTTGCGGCCGATCAGGCGCTAAACGACGCCAGCGGTATCTTCACCACCACCTTGCGTATCGCGCTGGGGCGCTGGTTAATGCAGGCCGGGCGATGCACGTCCTGCGGAAAAAATACCGCGAAGTTGCCGGGTTGCATCGTGAGCCAGGATTCGTCGGCCACGTCCTGATAAAACAGGATGTCGCGCTGCGCCAGCAGCTCCTGATGAACGACGTTGTCGCCGCTGTCCGCCGCTACGCCGATAAGCTCGGTGCCGCTGACCAGAAACTGCACGTCGACGTTTTGCCTATGCACTTCCGGGCGCAGCGCATCCGGTGGTTGGGTATGCAGATCCAGCACTTGCACCACGTAGCCGGTGGCGGGATCTTCATAACGCCCTGCGGGCAAGACGCTGAAATCGGTGCGTTGCAGATAGGCGACGGCGTTGGCGACCGGCGTCGGATACTGCTCGGGCGCGGTGTTGGCGATGTGGCCGAATATCATGATGATCCTCCCGTTATAGCGCCTGAATGCGCGCCCAGACTCGTTCGTCAATCGGAATGCCGTCGCGCAGGTTTTCTTCCAGAATGCGCGGGAACTTGTGGCCCGGCAGGCGAATGGCGACGTCGGGATTGTCCCGTTCGGCGCTGGTGACGTAGTCCATGATGCGCTGCAGTTTTTGATCGCGGCTGTCGCCGTCGATCAACCGGTCTATCTCAATCGCGATGAACACCTGGGAGACGCCGTATTCGTCGCGGTGATCTTCCGTCACTTCCGCCACCGAGGCGCCGCCGGACAGCAGGGTAGCGATCATGTCCAGCACGATCGACAGCGCCGATCCTTTCCAATACCCCATCGGCAAAATGCGCCGGTTCTCTTCGATGGTGGCCGGATCGCGGGTCAGGTGGCCGTCGTTGTCGAAGCCGCCGTCCACCGGCAGGGTTTTACCCGCCAGCCGGTTCAGCTCCAGCGCGCCGTAGGAAAACATCGACATCGACATATCCACCATGGTGATCGGGTTGCCGGGCACGGCGACGATCAGCGGGTTGGTGCCGATACGGCACGTTTTGGCGCCCCACGGCGGCATCACGGCGATCGAGTTGGTCCAGCAAATGCCGATATAGCCTTTCTCCGCCGCCTGCCAGCCGTAACCGCCGCCGCGCATCCAGTGGTTGGCGTTGCGCAGCGCCACCAGGCCGATGCCATGATCGTCGGCTAATTGCATGGCGCGATCCATCATGCGGCGGGCGGTAAGGTTGCCGATGCCCTGGTGCGCATCCCATTGCTCGATCGCCCCCAGAGACAACAGTTTGCTGGGTTCGGCGTCCGGCACGATATCGCCGGCGTCCAACTGCTGAATAAAGCGCGGAAAGCGGTTAACGCCGTGGGAGTAAACGCCGCTGGCGGTGGTGTCGGCGAACATGCCGGCGCAGTCGTCGGCGGTGTGTTCCGCCACGCCGCGCGCCAGCAGCACGCGTTTGAATTGCTGTTTTAACTCGCTGTAACTCACTCTCATGCCGGTTCTCCGCCTGTGCGAATCGTCTGTTTTTGGTTCGCTAAATTTCAATATACGAAATTGCATTTCAAATAAATGCTATCCCGGCGGTTCAGGGAAGTCAAAGCAAGAGGGAGTAAAATTATTCATGAAAAACATGACGTTAAAATTGAGTGGTGGTTTTGTGATCGCCGCCACGTTTTGGTGGGAATGACGTGCTTCAGACGCGACAAAGCAGGGCGGATCGAAACCCACCCTGCGTCTTGCGAGGCCCCGGCTAACCGCGGGTGTTCAGCACCATGCGGTAGAGCGAGGTGGTGGCGGTGATATAGAGCTCATCGCCGTTCGGGCCGCCGAAGGTACAATTGGAGACGCGTTCCGGCACGCTGATTTTGTCGATCTGTCGCCCCTGTGGATCAAAGACCAGCACGCCGTCGGCGCAGCTGCAAAACAGATTGCCGGCCCGATCGACGCAGAAGCCGTCCGGGAAACCGGGCTCCACCGTCGCGAAACGGCGGCCGGCTTCCAGCTCGCGGCCGTTGACCGCATAGACGCGCAGCTCGCGGCGGCCCAGCGTCGGAAAATCCACGATCGACATGTCCGCAACGTACAGCCATTTTTCATCCGGTGAAAACGCCAGGCCGTTCGGGCGCTGCAGGTCGCAGGCGGCGATGGTCAGCGAACCGTCGCGCGGATCGAAGCTGTAGAGATAACAGCCGATCACCTGGCTTTCCGATTTGTAACCCTCTTCGTCGCCGATGATGCCGTAGGGCGGATCGGTGAACCATAGGGTGCCGTCGGAGCGCACCGCCACGTCGTTCGGCGAATTAAAGCGCTTGCCGTCGACGCGGTCGATCAACAGGCGTACCTCGCCATCGCTTTCGGTGCGGCTAATGCCGCGCCGCCCGTGTTCGCAGCTGATCACGCGCCCCTCGCCGTCGCGCGCATTGCCGTTGGCGTAGTGAGACGGCGAGCGGTATAGGCTTAGCTCACCCCGGCGCGACCAGCGGAACATGCGATTGCCTTTCACGTCGCTGAACACCACCGCATCCTCCTGCGGCAGCCACACCGGCCCCTCGGCCCAGATCGCCGGCGAACACAGGCGCTCGAGCCGGGCGTGCGTGCGCAATGAATCGCCGTTCACTTCACGCCCCAGATTGCTTTGTAATGGCCCTGATAATCGTTTTGCGGGTCATACAGGTTATTGGCGCCGCCGTCGGCGGCGATATTGTCGCGGGTGACCAGATGCGCCGGGGTGACGTAGCCGGAAGGCGGCTGCTTGGCGAAGGCGCGGTTGAATTCGTCCAGCAGTTGCCAACCGTGCAGCTTCAAGGGTTCCGGCACCGTCGCCGACTGGCTGTCGCCCGAGCGGATACGCTGGTAAGCGGAGATTGAACCGTCGCCGGCCGATACGTTGTAAGGTGCGTTCTTGCCGCCTTTGCCGGCGGTCTTCAGCGCCGGCGCCATAAAGTCGAAGTACAGATCGTTGATCGCCAGCGCATATTGGAATTTGTCGCCGTACTTCTGCAGCAGGCTGAAGGTCATCGCCGGCATGCGGTTGGCGGTATCGGCCAGCGGCGTGTCGATGAATTCCAGCAGCGTGCAGCCGCTGCATTTGGCGATCTCTTCTTTCATGACGTTGGCCTTGTCCAAGGCGATTTGGTACAGCGAGTCGGTGAAGATCAGCACGCTCGCCTTGCCGCCGGACTGCACCACCGCGTATTGCGCGGCGATGCGCGCCACTTCGTTGGAGTCCGACGTGACGTTATAGAACACGTTGTATTTGGCGATGGGGCCCGGTTCCGGCACCGCATGCCAGGCGGTCAGCACGATACCCTGCTGCACGGCCTTTTTCAGCGGGATCTTGGCGACGTTAGGGTTCCAGCCGCCGATCACGATGCCGTCCGGTTTCTGGGCGATGGCCTGATTGAGCGATGCCAGCTGATCTTTCACCGAGCCGCCGCCGTCGAGCGTTTCCAGCTTCCAGCCGGCGGCTTTCGCCGCTTCGCTCAACCCCTGTTGCACCCCTTGCACGCCGCCGTTCTTCATGTCGGAGGCGATAAAAATGATCTTCTTGTTGGCCTGCAGCTGCGGGCCGCTGGTGGGGCCGTCCCACTGGGTGGCGCTGGCGGTGGCCTTCGCGACGGCGGCGGTGGCCTGATCGAGATAGGCGTCGGCCCAGGCCGGCGATGCGGCGAGCAATAATGTGGTGAACCCCGGTAACAGCCAAATGCGTTTCATGGTGTGCTCCTGGTTTAAGGGTGGGTCGCTGTCTGATTGTTGTTGTCAGCCGGCGTCGCCTGGCTGCGTTGTACCGCTTTCTGATTGAGCAGCCGGCGGCGTTGGGCATAGCCGGCCAGGGTGATCGACAGCAACAGCGTCGCGCCGTTGAACAGCGGCTCGACCCAGAATTCACCGCCGAACTGCTGAATGCCGGCGATGCCGATAGCCAGAATGGCGATGCCGACCACGGTGCCCCAGACGTTGACGCGCCCAGGGCGAATGGTGGTGCTGCCGAGGAAGGCGCCGACCAGCGCCGGCAGCAGATAGTCCATGCCGACGCTGGCCTGGCCGACGCCCTGTTCGGCGGCGATCAACACGCCGCTGAAACCGGTGAGCACGCTGGAGGCGATGAAAGCGCCGATGGTGAAGCGGTTGACCGAGATGCCGTTCAGGCGCGCCGCCGCCGGGTTGCCGCCCACCGCATACATGCAGCGGCCGAGCGGGGTATGTTCGGTGATGAGCCACAGCACCACCGCGACGATCAGCACGTAAAACGCCACGATCGGAATGCCGGCGATCTCGGTGTGGTGCAGCGCGATAAAGGCATCCGGCAAGTCGCCGACGATCTGCCGCCCGCCGGAGTGCCACAGGGCAATGGCGTACAGCACGGTGCCGGAGCCGAGAGTGGCGACGAAGCTGTCGATATCGGCCAGCGCCACCAGAATGCCGTTCAGCAACCCGTACAGCGCCGAGATCGCCAGCACCGTCAGCACCGCCATCTGCCAGGAGAAGCCGTATTCCACCTGCAGCGTGATCGCCAGGATATGCCACAACACAATGCCGAAACCGACGTTAAGATCGATCTTGCCCACGATCATCGGGATGGTCGCCGCCAGCGCCAACAGGGCGATTTTGGCCTTGCTCGACAGGATCGCCTGCAGCGTCAGCATCGATGCGAAGGAGGGGGTGAGCAGTGAGAACAGCACGACCAGCGCGATGCACAGCAGCAGCAGGCCATAGCGGGTAAGAACCTGCATCAGCCAGGGGCCGGCGCCGTCCTGCGCCAGACTGACGCGCTGCTCCAGCGCGGTTGATTTAACGGATGTTTTAGACATGGCCTACCTCGGATTCTGACGTGATTGCGACGCTTTCCCCGGTGCTGGCAGAGGCCAGCTCCAATAAATTGGCGAATGACACCTGCTGATTTTTCAGCTCGCCGACCACTTTCCCACGGTTGAACACCAGTGCGCGGTTGCAAATATGGGCGATCTCCTCGAAATCGTTGGAGATCACCAGCACCGCCACGCCTTCCACCAGGGATTTATTCAGCAGGTGGTAGATTTCCGCTCGTGCGCCGACGTCCACGCCGGCGGTGGGATCTTCCAGGATCAGCAGCGGCGCTCCCAGGTGCATCCAGCGCGCCATCACCACCTTTTGCTGGTTGCCGCCGGACAGTGCGCTGATATCGATATTGACGTCCTTGGGGCGCACGTCGAATAGCTGCACTTTCCACCAACTGGCGCCGATCTCCGCTCGCCGCCCGTAGCGGGAGAGCAGCCGGTGGCCGCTGGCGCAGGGATTGATAAACAGGTTTTCACGCACGCTCATCGACATCACCAGGCTTTCGCCGGTGCGATCGCCCGCCACCAGCGAAACGCCGCACGCCATCGCCTGCTGCGGGGAGCTCGCCTGATAGGGCCGATCGCGAAACCGAATCGCGCCGCCGTCGGCCTGACGCAACCCGAACAGCAGCCGGCCAATCTCTTCTTGCCCGGCCCCGCGCAGGCCGGCCAGTGCCAGCATCTCGCCCGGCTGCAAATCGAAGCTCACCGGGCCGATGTCGCCTACCGTGACGCTATCGAGCTGCAGCACCGGCGGACGATGTTCCGGTAGCGGTTCGCGCTGATCGTCCGCCATCGCTTCACCGACGATGGTTTGCACCAGATCCCGCAGCGAGTAGTCGGCGGTGCGGCCGCCGGCGACATAGCGCCCGTCGCGCATTACGCAGACCCGATCGGCGATTTCGATCACTTCGTCCAGGCGGTGGGTGACATAAATCATGCCGACCTTTTTGGCGCGCAGCCGGTTGATCACGGCGAACAGATGGCGCACGTCGTTGGCGGGCAGGGAGGCGGTCGGTTCATCCAGCACCAGCAGCTCGGCGTTGACCGCCACCGCGCGGGCGATCGCCAGCAGCGATTTTTCGGTGCGCGACAGTTCGAAGACGCGCGCATCGGGATCGAGCGCGATACCGACGTCGTGCAGCGCCTGCGCCGCCCGGCGGCGAATGGCGCGCCAGTCGATCAACCCAAAGCGGCGGGGAAACCCCATCACCAGCGCCATGTTCTCCGCCACCGTCATCCATTCAATCAGGCCGAGATCCTGATGAATAAAGGCGATCGGCTGGCGGCTGGCGCTTTTTATCGCGGCGGCGGAGGCGATGCTTGCGCCCTGAAAACGAATATCGCCGCCGTCGCGCGGGTAGACGCCCGCCAGCACTTTGATCAGCGTCGATTTGCCGGCGCCGTTTTCGCCCAGTAGCGCCAGAACCTCGCCCGGCATCACCTGCAGGCTGACGTCGTTGACCGCCACGTTGCCGCCAAATCGCTTGACGATGTGGCTGAGGGTAAGGATGGGTTGTGCCGCATTATCGATAGTCATGTGATGCGCCCCTGGTGTTGTGCCCATGCGACGATGCCGGGCAAATCAGCTAAACCGCTGGTGAGTATCTGGTCTTTAAATTTCAATATGCGAAATTCAATTTCAAAAATAATATGACGTTCGTTGCGCTAAATCAAAGGCGATTAGGTTTTAATTGTTTTTATTAAACAATTGGTTATTTTTTGCTTTGCGGAAGTGTGACCGATGGCTCACTTCAATGCGGGGGAAATATTGCGGATTTTTGGCCCGCTGCGGACAATGAAACGGCGTTCCGTCTTCACGTGATGCAGGCCTTGGGGTAACATGCCCGGCAAAGAGCCTGCTGACTTCGCCGCAGCGCCGGTTGGCGGTTCGACACTGGAGAGATTTTCGCTATGAGCCTGAAAGCCGTCGACGAGAAAGATGACAAGAAAGACAAACCGCTGGGCAGCCAAAGCCTGTTCCGCGGTTTGCAGTTGATTGAGATCCTGAGCAATTTCCCCAATGGATGCCCACTGGCGCATCTGTCCGAGCTGGCCGGCATGAACAAGAGCACGGTGCACCGCTTGCTGCAGGGGTTACACACCAGCGGCTATGTGACCCAGGCGCCGTCGCCGGGCAGCTACCGCCTGACCACCAAGTTCATTTCCATCGGCCAGAAGGCGCTGTCGTCACTCAATATCATTCACGTGGCCGCGCCGCATTTGGAACAGCTGAACCTGGAAGTGGGTGAGACGGTCAACTTCTCCAGCCGCGAAGACGACCACGTCATTCTGATCTACAAGCTGGAGCCGACCACCGGCATGATGCGCACCCGCGCCTATATCGGCCAGCATATGCCGCTGTACTGTTCGGCGATGGGTAAAATCTTCATGGCCTACGGCAACGACGATTACCCGGCCCACTACTGGCAGAGCCATCAGCAGGAGATTCAGACGCTGACGCGCAATACCATCACCGAGCTGCCGAAAATGTATGAGGAACTGGCCGATATTCGCCAGCGCGGTATGGCGATGGATCGCGAAGAAAACGAGCTGGGGGTCTCCTGCGTGGCGGCGCCGGTATTCGATATTCAACAGCGCGTGCCCTATGCGGTGTCTGTTTCTCTGCCGACCGCCAAGCTGCAGCAAATCGGCGTCAAAAGCCTGATTAAACCGGTGCTGGCCACTGCGCAACGCATCTCGCAGGAGCTGGGGTTCGTCACACCGATTTAAGTATTAGCATCTCTGATACTGGATTAGAAACATCAATTTCACCTAATGATCGCTTCCTCGTATGATGCGCGTGTTGACCGACACGCGCCCTCGTCCGGCGCCTTTTATCATCCGAGGAATCTCCCATGTTAGCCGTCTTCCTGCAGGGTTTTGCCCTGAGCGCCGCCATGATCTTGCCGCTGGGCCCGCAGAACGTATTCGTGATGAATCAGGGCATTCGCCGCCAGTATCATTTGATGATCGCCTCGCTGTGCGCGTTGAGCGATATCGTGCTGATCTGCGCCGGTATTTTCGGCGGCAGCGCGTTGCTGACCCGCTCGCCGCTGCTGCTGGCGCTGGTCACCTGGGGCGGGGTGGCGTTTCTGCTGTGGTACGGCTGGGGCGCGTTCCGTTCCGCCTTCAGCCCGCAACCGGCGCAGGCCGCGGCGCAGGAGCTGGCGCAGAGCCGCTGGCGCCTCGTGGTCACCATGCTGGCGGTTACCTGGCTGAACCCGCACGTTTATCTGGATACCTTTGTGGTGCTCGGCAGCCTGGGCGGGCAGCTGACGGCGGACGTGCGCTCCTGGTTCGCGCTCGGCGCGGTCAGCGCGTCGGCGGTGTGGTTCTTCGGGCTGGCGCTGCTGGCCTCCTGGCTGGCGCCGTGGCTGAACACCCAGCGGGCGCAGCGCATCATCAACGCGCTGGTCGGGCTGGTGATGTGGGGCATCGCGCTGCAGCTGGCCTGGCAGGGGGCAAATTTATAAGAATTTGCCACTAATCCGAATTCAAAACGCCGCGCGATATGCTACGTTTGATGCCAGGAATCCGGCGGTTCTCACAGGGAAAAGCCGGCGATCAGAGACAGCCTGTCATTAAGGAGACACTGTGAAGCTAAAAGCATTGGCTATGGCCGCAATGGTCGGATTAGGGACGTTACCGATGGCGCTGCAGGCGGCCGAAGTGCCTGAAGGGCCGCACGTCGTCACCTCCGGCACCGCCAGCGTGGACGCCACGCCGGATATCGCCACCCTGGCGATCGAAGTGAGCGTTTCCTCCAAAGACGCTGCCCAGGCGAAGAAGCAGGTGGACGAGCGCGTAGCGCAGTACTTTGATTTCCTGCAGAAAAATAACATCGAGAAGAAAGACATCAGCGCCGCCAACCTGCGCACCCAGCCGGAGTACGACTACCTGAAAACCGGCGAGTCGGTGCTGAAGGGCTACCGGGCGGTGCGTCAGGTGCAGGTAACCCTGCGTCAGTTGGACAAGCTGAACGAGCTGCTGGACGGCGCGCTGAAATCCGGCCTGAACGAGATCCGCGCGGTGGAGCTGGGCGTCGCCAAGCCGGACGTGTATCGCGAGCAGGCGCGGCAAAAAGCGATCGAGAACGCGACTCAGCAGGCCGAATCCCTGGCCAAAGGCTTCCACGCCAAGCTGGGGCCGGTGTACAGCATTCGCTACCGGGTCGCCAACTACCAACCGATGCCGGTGGCGCGGATGTATAAGGCGGCGGGTGCGGCGGCGGAAAGCGACGCGGCGCAAACCTATGAGCAGCAAAGCATTCACTTCGACGATCAGGTGGATGTGGTGTTCGAGCTGCAGCGCAACGCCGCGCAGTAAGGTGTTCGTATTGAAGAAAAGGTTCGCTGCGGCGAACCTTTTTTCGTTTTAATCCTGGCGCAGCACCTGGTGGCCGTGTTCCAGCAGCGCGTCGGTCACTTTGCGCATCATGCGGCTTTCCGGCGCGAAGCGGTGCCAGTACAGCATGCGGCGCTGATACAGCCCCGGCGTCAGATCGATCAGCTCACCGGATGCCAGCTCTTTTTCGATCTGCAGATGCGGGATCATACAGCAGGTGGTGCCCTGACGCGCCAGCTGCACGAAGGCTTCCGACGAGTTCACGATATGGCAGGGCACGCTGCCCGGCGACAGATCGAAGTTCTGCTGCAGGAACGCCTGGTGCATGTCGTCGAGATGATCGAAGGCCACCGCCGGCGCTTTCAGCAGCGCGGAGCGGGTGACGCCGCTCGGGAAATAGCGCTCGGCGAAGGCGCTGGAGGCCACGAACAGGTAATCCAGCGCCCCCAGCCGATCCACCAGGCAGCTCGGCAGCGGCTGCGGCTGAATACTCACCGCGCCCACCACCTCACCGCGGCGCAGCCGCTCCTGGGTGCGGGTTTCATCTTCCACCTGCAGATTCAGGCGAATGGGGGAATCCGCCAGCACCGGCTTCAGCGCCGGCAGCAGCCAGGTTGCCAGACTGTCGGCGTTGACCGCCAGCGACAGCAGCAGCGGCGTATCGACGCCGGTGTCGTTGCCCAGCCACTCTTCTTCCAGCAATTCCACCTGATGCAGCAGCGCCAGCAGCTTTTGCCCTTGTTCGGTCGGGCGCGGCGGCACGGTACGGACCAGCAGCGGTTGGCCGAACAGGTTTTCCAGCTGTTTGATGCGTTGGGATACCGCCGATTGCGTGATGCAGAGTTTTTGAGCGGCGCGCTCGAAGCCGCGCTCACGGATCACCGCGTCCAGCGCTTGCAGCGTACGATAGTCTGGGCGTTTCATCGGAAAGATATCCCTTAAATTAGAATGATACCGGCACTATGCCACATTTTGCGCGCGGCGCAGGTGGAAAAATCACGCCCCCGTCTCGCCGCTAAGCGGCTAAAAATGCGGGCTGCGGCAAATAAGTGTGATCCTGCCGGCGTGAAAAACAGCGTTTTACCCTATAATACGCACACGTTTTCGTACAGAGGCAAGGGACATATTATGACGCAGGATGAACTGAAAAAAGCGGTGGGCTGGGCAGCGCTGGAATACGTGACGCCGGGCACCATCGTCGGGGTCGGCACCGGTTCTACCGCCGCCCACTTTATTGACGCGCTGGGCTCCATCAAGCACCAGATCGAAGGCGCGGTGTCCAGCTCCGACGCCTCCACCGCCAAGCTGAAAAGCCTCGGCATCCATGTGTTCGACAGCAATGAAGTGGACTCGCTCGATATTTATGTAGACGGCGCGGACGAAATCAACGGCCATATGCAGATGATCAAAGGCGGTGGCGCGGCGTTGACGCGCGAGAAGATCATCGCCGCCATCGCCAAGAAATTTATCTGCATCGTCGACGCCAGCAAGCAAGTGGACGTGCTGGGCAAGTTCCCGCTGCCGGTGGAAGTGATCCCGATGGCTCGCTCTTACGTGGCGCGTGAGCTGGTGAAACTCGGCGGCCTGCCGGAGTATCGCCAAAACGTGGTGACCGACAACGGCAACGTGATCCTCGATGTGCATAACTTGAGCATCACCGACGCCATCGCGCTGGAGAACAAGATCAACGGCATCGCCGGCGTGGTGACCGTGGGGCTGTTCGCCAACCGCGGCGCGGACGTGGCGCTGGTCGGCACCCCGGAAGGCGTGAAAGTGGTCAAATAAACCTCCGCCGTTTGTGGCCCGGTAGTGCCGGGCCGCATAATTCTTCGGTTAAAATATCTTTTCTGAAAAACGGCAAATTTGGTGACTTATGTCACATTGTGAAAACTGACTCCCCAAAGCTTCTGCCGAAAACTTTCCCTATGGCATTTTCTGCCGTAAACCGCCATCAACGCTGCGCCTTGTCCTGCTGGGCAGGCAATCGTTTGTATTGCCGCCCGCGTTATTTTTGTTATGTTGGATGGGAGCTGTGTCGTCACAGCCGCTTCTGAAGTCTGAACATAGGGTCGGGTAAATGGCAAAAGTATCATTGGAGAAAGACAGGATTAAATTCCTGTTGGTGGAAGGGGTTCATCAGAGCACGGTCGATAATTTACGTGCCGCCGGTTATACCAACATCGAATACCACAAGGGTGCGTTAGACACCGAATCGCTGAAGGCATCCATCCGCGATGCGCACTTCGTCGGCATCCGATCGCGTACGCATCTGACCGAAGAGGTGTTCGCCGCCGCAGAAAAACTGGTGGCGGTGGGCTGCTTCTGCATCGGCACCAACCAGGTTGATCTGAAAGCGGCGACCAAGCGCGGTATTCCGGTCTTCAACGCCCCGTTCTCCAATACCCGATCCGTGGCCGAAATGGTGCTGGGCGAGCTGCTGTTGATGCTGCGCGGCATTCCGGCCGCCAACGCCAAGGCGCACCGCGGCGTGTGGCACAAACTGGCCGTGGGCTCCTACGAGGCGCGCGGCAAAAAGCTGGGCATCATCGGCTACGGCCACATCGGCACCCAGCTGGGCATTCTGGCCGAAGGGCTGGGCATGAAGGTGTTCTTCTACGACATCGAGAACAAGCTGCCGTTAGGTAACGCGCAGCAGGTGCGTCATCTGTCCGATCTGCTCAATATGAGCGACGTGGTGACGCTGCACGTGCCGGAAACGCTTGCCACCAAGAACATGATGGGGGCGGAAGAGCTGGCGCTGATGAAACCGGGCGCCATTCTGATCAACGCCTCGCGCGGCACCGTGGTGGATATTCCCGCGCTGTGCGACGCGCTGGCCAGCAATCACCTGGCGGGCGCGGCGATCGACGTCTTCCCGGAAGAACCGGCGACCAACAGCGATCCGTTCAACTCGCCGCTGTGTGAGTTCGACAACGTGCTGCTGACGCCGCACATCGGCGGCTCCACCCAGGAAGCGCAGGAGAATATCGGCGACGAAGTGGCCGGCAAGCTGGCGAAATACTCCGACAACGGGTCGACCCTGTCCGCCGTCAACTTCCCGGAAGTGTCGCTGCCGGCGCATGGCCCGAACGCCAGCCGCCTGCTGCACATCCACGAAAACCGCCCGGGCGTGCTGACGCAGATTAACCAGATCTTCGCCGAAGAGGGGGTTAACATCGCCGCACAGTATCTGCAAACCGGGCCGGAAATCGGCTACGTGGTGATCGACATCGAAGCGGAAACCGCACGCGCCGACGCCGCGCTGCAGCGCATGAAGGCCATCGACGGCACCATTCGCGCCCGTCTGCTGTTCTGATTCGGCGGCTCGCCGCAACGAAAAAGGCCGGAGCGATCCGGCCTTTTGCTATTTGGGCTCGTGCCACGCCCAGCTGCAGAGCGGGGTGAGGATTTCCGGCAGCGGGATATCCCAGTGCTCGATCGGCAGGTGCTCCACCTGCTGGCAATCATGGGCCAGGCCGATAGGATAGGGGCCGCCGCTGCGCCAGTTTTGCAGGGTGCGATCGTAAAAGCCGCCGCCCATGCCCAGACGCTGCCCGGTATGATCGAACGCCACCAGCGGCGTCAGCACGACGTCCAGCTCGCCCAGCGGCAGCACCTGGCGCACATCGAGGCGCGGTTCGAGAATATTGAAGCGATTGCGCACCAGCGGCGTTTCCGGCGCATAACGCAGGAACAGCAGGTGGCCAGGGCTGAACGGGTGCAGCACCGGCAGGTAAACCCGTTTGCCGAGCGTCCACAGTTGCTCGATCAGCGGCCCGGTGTCGAGTTCACCGTCAAACGACAGGAATACCGCGATGCTGTGCGCCGCCTTAATGTGCGTATGCGCGACGAGGCGCTCGGCTATCTTGTCTGCGGCAAAGCGTTGCTGGCCCGGCGTAAGCTCGCGCCGACGTTGGCGTATGAGTTGACGAATGGCTTGGCGCTGCTGCGCGAATTGAGGTTGAAAAGGCATCGTATCAGGCTTGCTCAGTGTGGCGTTCGGCACACATAAACCGCTGAGAAGGGGGAATCTCCGAGATGCCGTCGCAGGCTGTAACCCTTGAACCCATGGTTCAAGGTGAACGTGCCGTCGCAATCTTAAGGCTTCTCGGCGCACCGAGCGTGCTCACCGATCGCGGAGCAACACATTCTGTTTGTACTAAATATCGGCTCAGGGGACTGGCCCGCTGGCGAACATCTCAGAGAAATTTTGTACTCGTTGCCGAAACTGTGATTTCAACAACTTAAGTTATTCGAATTGTGCATCCTGACGTTCAGAGATGCGACCTTGTTCAAGCAACGCTTGTTCAATGGTCTGCTGCAGCATCCGTATGCGTTGTTCCATATTGGACGCATAGTCACGGGTTTTCAACCGTTCTTGAGCAAGTTCGTGACAGACGTTCAATGCCGCGATGAAAACCAGTTGCTCAGTATTGGAGACTCTAGTGCGAACTTTAAGATCTTGCAACCGTTGGTTAAGATCGTCCGCCGCCATATTCAACGCATCTTGTTGTTCTGGCGGGC
Organism: Serratia sp. SM04; assembly: GCF_040280225.1. Taxonomy (NCBI): domain Bacteria; kingdom Pseudomonadati; phylum Pseudomonadota; class Gammaproteobacteria; order Enterobacterales; family Yersiniaceae; genus Serratia; species Serratia sp. SM04. The sequence goes on from NZ_JBEOQT010000001.1 coordinate 472,178, forward strand.
AATTGACTCTTAACGAGCGGCCAAAAATTTGAATATCTACCGGTTGTGCAGACATGCCACCTTCCTGCCTAAATTTCGCGCCAGCCTTGTCCGCCCTGGCCGGGCCGTCAAAGCGGGCGCCACTATATATACCTCGGTACCAAGATACAACCCCTTTTTCAGTACCTGGTTGTAATCTACTGTGGCGCACATTGCCAGTCAAAAAAGGGTTTCAAAATGCGTATTTACCGCACTTTCGCCACCCGACGGCGCAGTGTGAAACCTGCCACATCGCGATTATAACTAGCCACTGAGGTGTCGCGCTTATCTGGTATAGCGACGGACCTTGGTGGTAGCATAACACGAACTTATCCTGCCAACGATGACGAATGCGCATGTCTATACAGAATACATTTCCAAGTTACCAATCTTTGACCGTGGCCCTCAACCAGCAGTCGGTGGCGCTGACCGCGGCAGAAATGCACGGCCTGATCAGCGGCCTGCTGTGCGGCGGCAGCCGTGATGCCGGCTGGCAGGCGCTGGTGCACGATCTGACCAACGAAGGCGTTGCCTTCCCGCAGGCGCTCAGCCAACCGCTGCAACAGCTGTATGAAGTGACGCGCGAAACGCTGGAAGACGACGAATTCCTGTTCCAACTGATGTTGCCGGAAGGGGAAGCCATCAGCGTGTTCGATCGCGCCGACGCGCTGGCCGGTTGGGTCAACCACTTCCTGCTCGGGCTGGGCATGATGCAGCCCAAGTTGGCCCAGGTGAAAGACGAAGTCGGTGAAGCGATCGACGATCTGCGCAACATCGCGCAGCTGGGCTACGACGAAGACGAAGATCAGGAAGAATTGGAGCAGTCGCTGGAAGAAGTGGCGGAGTATGTGCGGGTTGCCGCCATCATGTGCTACGGCGAATTCACCCGTCACAAGCCAACGGCGCCGGAAAACATCAAACCGACGTTGCACTAAACGTCCTATCGGCCCTCCGCCGGCGATGCGGATGGCATGATTTCAGGAGAAGGTAATGACTCAGCAGGAATTCAACAACCGCCGTCAGGCGCTGTTGGCGAAAATGGCGCCGGCCAGCGCGGCGGTTATTTTCTCTGCGCCGGAAACGACGCGCAGTGCAGATTCAGACTATCCCTATCGGCAGAACAGCGACTTTTGGTACCTGACCGGCTTCAATGAGCCGGAAGCGGTGCTGGTGCTGATCAAAAGCGACGAAACGCACAACCACAGCGTGCTGTTCAACCGGGTGCGCGATCTGACGGCGGAAATCTGGTTTGGCCGCCGCCTGGGGCAAGACGCCGCGCCGGCGAAGCTGGGCGTGGATCGCGCGCTGCCGTTCGATGAAATCAATGACCAGCTGCACCTGCTGCTCAACGGCCTGGACGTGGTCTACCACGCGCAGGGTGAATACGCCTACGCCGATCAGATCCTGTTCGGCGCGTTGGACAAGCTGCGCAAGGGGTTCCGCCAGAACCTGCAGGCGCCGGCCACCGTTACCGACTGGCGGCCGTGGCTGCATGACATGCGCCTGTTCAAATCGCCGGAAGAGTTGGCGGTGATGCGTCGCGCCGGTGAGATCAGCGCGCTGGCGCACACCCGCGCGATGGAAAAATGCCGCCCGGGCATGTTCGAATACCAGCTGGAAGCGGAGATTCACCATGAATTCACCCGCCTCGGCGCCCGCTACCCCTCTTACAACACCATCGTCGGCAGCGGCGAAAACGGCTGTATCCTGCATTACACCGAGAACGAGAGCCAGATGCGCGACGGCGATCTGGTGCTGATCGACGCCGGTTGTGAGTACCAAGGGTATGCAGGCGACATCACCCGCACCTTCCCGGTCAACGGCAAGTTCAGCAAGCCGCAGCGCGCGGTGTACGACATCGTGCTGGCGTCGCTGCAGCGCGCTTTGGAACTGTTTAAACCCGGTACCAGCATCCGCGAAGTCAACGACGAAGTGGTGCGCATCATGGTGGTCGGGCTGGTGGAACTGGGCGTATTGAAAGGTGAAGTCGATCAGTTGATCGCCGAGCAGGCGCACCGGCAGTTCTTCATGCACGGGCTGAGCCACTGGCTGGGCCTCGACGTGCACGACGTCGGCCACTACGGCACGCCGAGCCGCGATCGGCTGCTGGAGCCGGACATGGTGCTGACCGTGGAACCGGGGCTGTACATTGCGCCGGATGCGGACGTGCCGGCGGAATACCGCGGCATCGGCATCCGCATCGAGGACGACATCGTGATCACCGCCGACGGCAATGAAAATCTGACCGCTACCGTAGTGAAAGACGCCGATGCCATCGAAGCGTTGATGGCGGCGGCAAGGTCATAAAATGAGCGTAATTATCGTTGGTGGCGGTATGGCGGGCGCGACGCTGGCGCTGGCTATCTCGTCGCTTACTCAGGGAAGAATGGCGGTGGATCTGGTCGAGGCGACTCGGCCGGATGACCGCAGCCATCCGGGCTTTGACGCCCGCGCCATTGCACTGGCGCAGGGCACCTGCCAACAGCTGGCGCGCATCGGCGTTTGGCCGGCGCTGCGCGACTGCGCTACGCCGATCGCTCAGGTGCACGTCAGCGATCGCGGCCACGCCGGTTTCGTGAATCTGCAGGCGCAGGATTATCAGGTCGATGCGCTTGGCCAGGTGATCGAACTGCATGACGCCGGGCAGCGGCTGTTTGCGCTGCTGGCGAAGGCGCCGGGCGTTACGCTGCACTGCCCCGCGCGGGTGGTGGACGTGATTCGCACCGCCGAGCGGGCGGAAGTACAACTGGATACCGGTTTGCGCCTGCGCGGGCAGCTGCTGGTGGCGGCCGACGGTTCGCGTTCGGCGCTGGCGCAGGCCTGCAACGTGCAGTGGCGGCAGGAGGACTATCCGCAGTTCGCCACCATCGCCAACGTCACCACGGCGGAAGATCCGCAGGGGCGCGCCTTCGAGCGCTTTACCCGCTACGGGCCGCTGGCGCTGCTGCCGATGTCGCAGGGGCGCAGTTCTTTGGTGTGGTGCCATGCGCGCGAAGATCGCGCCCGGGTGGATGCCTGGGACGACGAGCGTTTTATCGCCGAGCTGCAACAGGCCTTCGGCTGGCGGCTGGGGCGCATCCTCAAGGCCGGTAAACGGCACAGCTATCCGCTCAGCCTGCTGACCGCCGATCGCCATGTCAGCCATCGTCTGGCGCTGGTGGGCAACGCGGCGCAGACGCTGCATCCGATCGCCGGGCAGGGGTTCAACCTCGGTCTGCGCGACGTGATGTCGCTGGCGGAAACGCTGGCAGAAGCGGTGAACAGCGGCGAAGACGCCGGTGGTTATGCGCTGCTTAGCCGCTATCAGCAGCGGCGGCAAAACGATCAGCAGGCGACGATCGGCGTGACCGACGGATTGATCCGCCTGTTCGCCAACCGGTATGCCCCGCTGGTGGTCGGCCGCAACCTGGGGCTGATGGCGATGGAGCGTTTGCCGGCGGTGCGCGACGCCTTCGCCAAGCGCACGCTGGGCTGGGTGGAACGTTAGACACAGAATCGGGCGCCCTGTGGCGCGCCCAAAACGCGGCGCGGCAAGGCGTCGCGCGTTATTTAAGGAAATCGAGCAGCATGCAATCATTTGACGTGATTATCGCCGGTGGCGGTATGGTGGGGCTGGCGTTGGCCTGCGGCCTGCAGGGCAGCGGGCTGCGCGTGGCGGTGCTGGAGCAGCGCCAGCCGGACATGGCGCCGCCGTCGGAGCAGCCTGCGCTGCGGGTCTCCGCCATCAATGCCGCCAGCGAGCGTTTGCTGCAGCATATCGGCGTATGGGATGACATTCTCCAGCTGCGCGCCAGCGCTTATAACGCGATGGAAGTGTGGGATCGCGACAGCTTCGGCAAAATCGCCTTCCGCGGCGACGAGTGCGGCTTCAGCCATCTCGGCCACATCATCGAAAACTCGGTGATCCAGCAGGCGCTGTGGAAACGCGCCGAAAGCCTGTCGGACATCACGCTGATTACCCCGGCCGCGCTCAAGCAGGTGGCGTGGGGCGAGAACGACGCTTTCGTCACGCTGGAGGATGGCCGCATGCTGACCGCCCGCCTAATGATCGGCGCCGACGGCGCCCAGTCGTGGCTGCGCCAGCACGCCGACATTCCGCTTACCTTCTGGGATTACCGCCACCATGCGCTGGTCGCCACCATTCGCACCGAAGAGCCGCATCAGGCGACGGCGCGGCAAATTTTCCACGGCGACGGCATTCTGGCGTTCCTGCCGTTCAGCGATCCGCATTTGAGCTCCATCGTCTGGTCGGTGACGCCGGAAGACGCCGAGCGGCTCAAGCAGCTGGAACCGGCGCAGTTCAACCGCGAACTGGCGATGGCCTTCGACATGCGCCTGGGGGCTTGCAGCCTGGAAAGCGAACGGCTGGCGTTCCCGCTGACCGGCCGCTATGCGCGCAGTTTCGCCGCGCACCGCCTGGCGCTGGTGGGCGATGCAGCGCATACCGTGCATCCGTTGGCCGGGCAGGGCGTGAATCTGGGCTTTATGGACGCCGCCGAGCTGATTTCCGAACTGCGCCGCCTGCAGCGGCAGGGCAAGGATATCGGCCAGCACCTCTATCTGCGTCGCTATGAGCGCCGCCGCAAACATGGCGCGGCGGTAATGCTGGCCAGCATGCAGGGGTTCCGCGAACTGTTCGACGGCAACCACCCGGCCAAAAAGCTGCTGCGCGACGTGGGCCTACGGCTGGCGGATAGCCTGCCGGGCGTCAAGCCGAAGTTGGTGCGTCAGGCGATGGGCCTGAACGATCTGCCCGAGTGGCTTGCCTGACATCCTGCCTTCTGCGAGCCCTCCGCGGGCTCGCGCTTCTTGCCTTATGCCATCGTCTTTCCTTATATAACCCTTCATTTGAAATAATCTAATTTCAGCCGTTTTTTATCATTACTTTTTCTAATTCCATGTTCGGTTATCAAAAGTCGGAATCTCATGTGCGGCCGTCGGTTTGTTATATAACTTCGGAGTTTTGCCGCTTTAATTGTTAATTTTGTGCCTTAAAGCGCATTTTTCCAGTGAAAAACTCTGCACACTAGCCCGGCATTTTACCGCCCCGGAACGGCGATGAGCCTATTTTAACTTATGGTTAATGTGGTCGTTCGGTGATAAGTTCGAGGGAAAGGTATCGTTTGCGTCACGGCGGTTGCACGCAGTTTCCGCCCGTCCCGGCGCAGCATTTGTGTTGAGCAGTCAGTGCGCCATGGCGATCGGGCCGCGAGCCAGGCTCCGCCGCATTGCGTGGCAGCACCCTAACTTCTAGCGACGAGTGGAAAGAGGGAAAAGATGGCAAAGCAAACCCCACTGTACGACCAGCACGTGGCGTGCGGTGCGCGCATGGTAGACTTTCACGGCTGGATGATGCCGCTGCACTACGGCTCGCAGCTTGATGAGCACCACGCGGTGCGTCAGGATGCCGGCATGTTCGACGTGTCTCACATGACCATTGTGGATCTGCACGGCGCCCGCACCCGCGAGTTCCTGCGCTACCTGCTGGCGAACGACGTCGCCAAACTGACCCAACCCGGCAAAGCGCTGTACACCGGCATGCTGAATGCCTCCGGCGGCGTGATTGACGACCTGATCGTTTATTTCCTCACTGAAGACTATTTCCGCCTGGTGGTGAACTCCGCCACCCGCGACAAAGACCTGGCCTGGATCGAAGAGCACGCTGCGCCGTATGGCGTTGCGCTGACGGTGCGCGACGATCTGGCGTTGATCGCGGTGCAGGGCCCGCAGGCCAAAGAGCGCGCCGGCACGCTGTTCACCCCGGAACAAAAAAGCGCGGTTGAAGGCATGAAGCCATTCTTCGGCGTACAGGCCGGCGAGCTGTTCATCGCCACCACCGGTTACACCGGCGAGGCCGGTTATGAGATCGCGCTGCCAAAAGCGCAGGCGGCGGATTTCTGGCAAAAATTGCTGGCCGCGGGCGTCAAGCCGGCCGGTCTGGGCGCGCGCGACACGCTGCGTCTGGAAGCGGGCATGAACCTCTACGGGCAAGAGATGGACGAAGGCGTTTCGCCGCTGGCCGCCAACATGGGCTGGACCATCGCCTGGCAGCCGGAAGATCGCCGTTTCATCGGCCGCGAAGCGCTGGAACAACAGCGCGAGCAGGGTACCGAGCAACTGGTCGGCTTGATCATGACGGAAAAAGGCGTATTACGTAATGAGCTGCCGGTGCGTTTCACCGACGCGGCGGGACAAACTCACGAAGGCGTGATCACCAGCGGTTCGTTCTCTCCGACGCTGGGCTTCAGCATCGCGCTGGCGCGCGTGCCGGCGGGCATCGGCGAACAGGCCATCGTGCAGATCCGCAACCGTGAAATGCCGGTCAAAGTGACCAAGCCCGGTTTCGTTCGCGCCGGCAAGCCGCTGACAAATTGATTTTTTATTGATTGATTCTTTTATTTCTTCGAAGGAGTAACCGGCGATGAGCAATGTGCCAACAGAATTGAAATACGCATCCTCCCACGAGTGGGTTCGTTCAGAAGGTAACGGCGTTTACACCGTAGGCATCACCGAACACGCGCAGGAACTGCTGGGCGATATGGTGTTTGTCGATCTGCCGGAAGTGGGCCGCCGCGTCGCCGCCGGTGAAGATTGCGCCGTGGCGGAGTCCGTCAAGGCGGCGTCGGACATTTACGCGCCAATCAGCGGCGAAATCGTGGCGGTGAACGGCGAGCTGGAAAGCTCCCCGGAACTGGTCAACAGCGAACCTTACGGTGACGGCTTCCTGTTCCAGATTAAAGCCGCCGACGAAGGCGAGCTGGCGAACCTGCTGGACGCCGCGGCTTATCAGGCCTCGATCGACGAGTAATCGTGACCACGCCCCAGGCCTTTTGGCCGGGGCGTTTTAGTTACCGCTCAAGCTATATCCCGTATCACGCAAGCATTCAGGAATTTGTAGCAATGACCCAGACACTCAGCCAACTCGAACACAGCGAAGCGTTCATCGAACGCCACATCGGCTCTTCTGCGGAACAACGCCAGGAGTTGCTGGCAGCGGTGGGCGCTCGCTCGCTCAGCGCGCTGATCCAACAGATCGTGCCGGCGGACATTCAGCTGCCGGGGCCGCCGCCGGTCGGCGACGCGGCGACCGAACACCAGGCGCTGGCTGAGCTGAAGGCGATCGCCTCGCAGAATCAGCGCTACAAATCCTATATCGGCATGGGCTACAGCGCCGTGCTGACGCCGCCGGTGATCCTGCGCAACATGCTGGAAAATCCGGGCTGGTACACCGCTTACACCCCTTATCAGCCGGAAGTGTCGCAGGGCCGTCTGGAAGCGCTGCTGAACTTCCAGACCGTGACCCTCGATCTGACCGGCCTGGATCTGGCTTCCGCTTCGCTGCTGGATGAAGCCACCGCCGCCGCCGAAGCGATGGCCTTGGCCAAACGCGCCAGCAAGCTGAAAGACGCCAACCGCTTCTTCGTGGCTGACGACGTGCATCCGCAGACGCTGGACGTGGTGCGCACCCGCGCCGAAACCTTCGGCTTCGACGTCATCGTCGATAAAGCGGAAAAAGTGCTGGAGCTGGACGGCGTGTTCGGCGTGCTGCTGCAACAGGTGGGTACCACCGGCGAGCTGCACGACTACAGCGCGCTGCTGGCCGAATTGAAATCGCGCAAAATCATCACCAGCGTGGCCGCCGACATCATGGCTCTGGTGCTGCTGACCGCGCCGGGCAAGCAGGGCGCCGACGTGGTGTTCGGCTCCGCGCAGCGCTTCGGCGTGCCGATGGGCTACGGCGGCCCGCACGCCGCCTTCTTCGCCTGCCGCGACGAGTTCAAGCGCTCGATGCCGGGCCGCATCATCGGCGTTTCCCGCGATGCCGCCGGCAACACCGCGCTGCGCATGGCGATGCAGACCCGCGAGCAGCATATCCGCCGCGAAAAGGCCAACTCGAATATCTGTACCTCGCAGGTGCTGTTGGCCAACATCGCCAGCCTGTATGCGGTATATCACGGCCCGCAAGGGCTGCAGCGCATCGCCGGGCGTATCCATCGCCTGACTGACATTCTGGCTGCCGGGCTGCAGAAGGCCGGCCTGACGCTGCGCCACAACACCTGGTTCGACACCCTGACCGTTGAGGTGAAAGACAAAGCGGCGGTGCTGGAACGCGCGCTGAGCTTCGGCATCAACCTGCGTACCGATATCCACGGCGCCGTAGGCATCACGCTGGACGAAGCCACCTCGCGCGAAGACGTGCAGACGCTGTTCGCACTGCTGGCCGGCGACAACCACGGCCTGGACATCGACGCGCTGGACGCGGCGGTGAGCAAGAGCAGTCAATCGATCCCGGCCGCCATGCTGCGTCAGGATCCGATCCTGACCCACCCGGTATTCAACCGCTATCACAGCGAAACCGAGATGATGCGCTATATGCATCGCCTGGAGCGCAAAGATCTGGCGCTGAACCAGGCGATGATCCCGCTGGGCTCTTGCACCATGAAATTGAACGCCGCGGCGGAAATGATCCCGATCACCTGGCCTGAATTCTCCGAGCTGCACCCGTTCTGCCCGCCGGAGCAGGCTGCCGGCTACCAGCAGATGATCGGCCAACTGTCTCAGTGGCTGGTGCAGCTGACCGGCTATGACGCGGTGTGCATGCAGCCGAACTCCGGCGCGCAGGGTGAATACGCCGGCCTGCTGGCGATCCGTCGCTACCACGAAAGCCGCAACGAAGCGGGCCGCCACGTCTGCCTGATCCCGAGCTCCGCGCACGGCACCAACCCGGCATCCGCCCAGATGGCGGGCATGAGCGTGGTGGTGGTCGCCTGCGACAAGAACGGCAACATCGATCTGCACGATCTGCGCGTCAAGGCGGAGCAGGCGGGCGAAGAGCTCTCTTGCATCATGGTGACCTACCCGTCGACCCACGGCGTGTATGAAGAAACCATCCGCGAAGTGTGCCAGATCGTGCATCAGTTCGGCGGCCAGGTGTATCTGGACGGCGCCAACATGAACGCCCAGGTGGGCATCACCACGCCAGGCTATATCGGCGCGGACGTTTCGCACCTCAACCTGCATAAAACCTTCTGCATCCCGCACGGCGGCGGCGGCCCGGGCATGGGCCCGATCGGCGTGAAAGCGCACCTGGCGCCGTTTGTGCCGGGCCACAGCGTCGTGCAGATCGACGGCGTAACCACCCAGCAGGGCGCGGTCTCCGCGGCGCCGTTCGGCAGCGCCTCCATCCTGCCTATCAGCTGGATGTACATCCGCATGATGGGCGCGGAAGGCCTGAAGCAGGCCAGCCAGATGGCGATCCTGAACGCCAACTACATCGCTACCCGCCTGAAAGACGCCTATCCGATTCTGTATACCGGCCGCGATCACCGCGTGGCGCACGAATGTATCCTCGATATTCGTCCGCTGAAGGAAGAGACCGGCATCAGCGAAATGGACATCGCCAAGCGCCTGATCGACTTCGGCTTCCACGCGCCGACCATGTCGTTCCCGGTGGCGGGCACACTGATGGTCGAGCCGACCGAGTCGGAAAGCAAAGTGGAGCTGGATCGCTTTATCGATGCGATGCTGGCGATCCGCAGCGAGATCGACCGCGTCGCCAAAGGCGAATGGCCGCTGGAAGACAACCCGCTGGTGAATGCGCCGCACGTGCAGGCTGAGCTGGTTAACGACTGGCAGCATCCGTACAGCCGTGAGCTGGCGGTGTTCCCGGTGGCCGGTGTGCGCGAGAACAAGTACTGGCCGAGCGTTAAGCGTCTGGATGACGTGTACGGCGACCGTAACCTGTTCTGCTCTTGCGTGCCGATGAGCGACTACGAATAACACGTTCGGCAAAGTTTGTGTTCGGGGGACACCGCATCATGCGGTGTCCCTTTTTATTTTATTGCGGCCTATTCTTTCCCGTACGTTCCCACGATTTGAGGAGTCACCATGCAAGCGGCAATCGTAACAGCGCTGGGGCAAGCCCCGGTTTTCGGCACCTTTGAGGAGCCTCAGGCGCAGGCGAATGAAGTGCCGATCGACGTTCTGGCGGCCGGCATCAAACAGCTGGATCGCGCCACCGTCGCCGGCACCCATTACTCCAGCCCGAAGCAGTTGCCGATCGTACCCGGCACCGACGGCGTGGGCCGGACGGCCGACGGGCAACGGGTGTATTTCGCCTCCTTCCGCCGCCCTTACGGCGCGATGGCTGAGCGCAGCGTCGCGTCATGGACGGTGCCGGTGCCGGAGGCGGTGGACGACGCCACGGCGGCGGCGCTGATCAATCCGGCCTTCGCCGCCTGGCTGCCGCTGCGCTGGCGGGCGGATCTGCAGCCCGGTGAAACGGTGCTGATCATCGGCGCTACCGGCACCTCGGGCAAACTGGCGGTCGCCGCGGCGCGTCAGGCGGGAGCCGGGCGCATCGTTGCCGCCGGCCGTCGGCTGAGCGTGCTGGAAGCGTTGGGCGTGGATGCCACGGTGGATCTGAGCCTGCAGGGCGAGGCGCTGACGCAGGCCTTCGCGGCGGCGGCGGGGCCGGGCGGTTATCAGGTGATCGTCGATTATATCTGGGGTCCGGCGACCGAAGCGCTGCTCGCGACGCTCAATAATCACGATCTCTCGTCTTACGCCGGCGGGCGCGGCATTCGCCTGGTCAACGTCGGCTCGATGGCCGCGCCGGACATCCGGCTGCCGGCGGCGGTGCTGCGCAGCAATCAGCTGCAGATCCTCGGCAGCGGCACCGGCAACTTCCCGCCGATCCCGGAGATGCAGCGCTACGCGACCGAAATTCTGGCGCTGGCGGCAACGGGCGCGCTCACTATCGAGACGCAGGAGCACGCGCTGGCGGAGATCGCCGAGGTATGGGATCTGAACAAGAAAAGCGACGTGCGTTCGGTGATACGCATCGCCCGCTAAGTTCCTGCCGCTAGCAAGGGCAGACCAGGTGAATATCCTCCGGCTCGCGGGCGAACAGCTCGGCATCCGGGCGCTCGATGAGCCGGCACCCTTGCGCCAGATAGAAGTCTACGGTGCTTTTGTTGGGGATGGAGGAGACGTACAGCCCGGCGGCGCCTTCTTGCGCCGCCTGACGCAGGCAGAGCTGGAACAGCTGCTTGCCTAACCCCTGGCCGCGTTGGTGCGCGCTGACGTAAAAGAACAGCAGCTGGCGCAGATCCCGCTGCGGGCCGCGCGGCTCGGTATCCAGCGCCGCCGCCGCCACGATCTCTTCGCCTTCGAAGCGCGCGAAGAACGCGCCGCCGCGATCGAAGCAGGCTTCGTGGATCGGCGTATAGGTTTCCCGGTCGTGCGGATCCCAACCGCGCACGTCGTAGTAGTCCGGGTAGGCTTGCAGTTTACCGTCCTGCAGGCGATACAGGGTGTCGATGATTTCGCTGCGGTCAATATCCCATAGTCGGTCGAGTTGCTGCCGTTGCAGCAGGACAGGGGCGCTCATGATCGTTGTTCACTCTCAGTCTGTGGCCGGTAACTTTCCGGCAAATCGATAATAAAACCGATGCCGCGATCGTCGAGGCCTTCGGTGACGCGCAGCTGCGCGCCGATCTTGTCGGCCAGGTTCCGGGCGATGGCCAATCCCAGTCCGCTGCCGGTCTGCTGCGTGCCGGGCACGCGGTAAAAGCGTTCAAACAGGCGCGGAAGGTGCTCTTCGCTCACTCCGGGGCCGTTGTCGCGCAACGTAATATAGCAGCCGAGCGGTGCCAGTGAACGGATATGGGCTTCGATGCGGCTGCCGGGCGGCGCGTACTTGAGTGCGTTGTCCAGCAGGTTGGTGAAGATGGCGATCAGCGCATGGCGATCGGTGGTTACCACCACGTCCTCGCTGCCGTCGAGCGAGAGTTCCACATCCTTTTCCAGCGCATAGGGGACGTGCTGCGCGATGCATTTTCCGATCTCTGCGTAGATGTCCACTGCCTCGATTTTCAGCGGAAAATCTTCCGCCTCCAGCTTGGCCAGGTTGATCAGCTGGCGTGACAGCGACGCCGCGCGATCCAGCCCCTGCTGCATGTCGCCGATGATCTCCCGGCGCTCCTGCTGCTCGCTGACCTGGGTCAGCAGATGCAGCTGCGCCAGCACGGCGGCGATCGGCGTGCGCAGTTCGTGCGCCGCATCGGCCATAAAGCGTTTCTCGCGCTGATTGGCGGCGTCGATGCGTGCCATCAGTTTGTTGACCTCCACCACCACCGGCCGGATTTCCTGATACTGCTCGCTGACATTGATCGGCGATAGGTTGCCCGGCTGGCGATCGGAGATGGTGCGGGCGATCTGGCGCAGCGGCCGCAGGCTGAAATAGGCGGTAAATAACAAGGTGACGATAATGGCTGCCAGAATGCCCAGCAGTGGTACGGCGGTGCTTTCCGCCGGATTGCCGAACTGCGTGGTGCGATCGTTGAACGATTCGCCGACGATGACCCGATACTGACGCTTTTCGCTCCAGCTGCCGGCGAGATGCCAGTTGGCGCCGGCGTATTTAACGGAGCCGGACAGCACCGAAGGCGGCAGGCGCAGCGGTTCTCCCTGCGTCTGCGAACTGTAAAGCATCCGGTTGTTCCGATCGTAAACCACGAACAGCGGGTGATAGTCGATTTGATCCTGCATGCCATTATTGATGGAATCAATGTACATGCCTTCAATGGTCTTGATGATGCCGAGATAATCGATATTGTCAGTGCCGGTTTCATCGAGAATATTGGCGATGCCTGCGGCGACGATGCGTTGCTGATTATCGAAATATTTCTCCATGTCGGGGTAATACCAATATTTCACCCAGGCGACGAGGAGCCCCCACAATAATAAAATGGCCAGCACCTGGAAAATAATGGTGCGCATAAAGAAGGATTTAAAACCGATCATGCCGCTACTCTTTCTTCAGCAAATAACCAATGCCGCGTACGGTAATAATCCTTTCTTTACCGATCTTGCGCCGTAAATTATGCATGTGCACTTCCAGCGAGTTGCTTTCCACACTGTCGCCGTGGCCGAACAGCCGCTGCTCCAACACCGCTTTGCGCACCACGGTGCCGGCGCAGCGCATCAGTTCATGCAGCAGGTGATACTCTTTTTTCGACAGCATCAGCAGCTCGTTATCCAGCGTCACCTGATGGTTGACCGGATCGAGATACAGCGTGCCGAGGCTCCAGGTTTGCGAAGCAAAGCCGGCCATACGCCGGTTGACCGCCTTGACGCGCGAGATGAGTTCGAGTAGCGCAAAGGGTTTGGCCAGAAAGTCGTCCGCGCCGGAGTCCAGGCTGTTCACCAGGCTTTCGATGCGGTCGCGAGCGGTCAGGATGATGATCGGGATATTTTGCCCGGCGGCCCGCCAGGCGATCAGCTTCTGCAAACCGTCGCCGTCCGGCAGCGTGAGATCCAACAGCATCAAATCGAACCCGCCGGATGAAAGTTTATTTTCCGCGTCGGCGAGCAGGCGCACCCAGCATAAATTAAAGCCGGCCAGCTCCAATGCGCGGCACAGCGCCTTGCCTAATTGCAGGTCGTCTTCCACCAACAGTATGTTCACGTTTTTTCCGCTGAGATCTTTGAGTCGCGCTTATCTAACTATAACGTTGACGGGAAGACAACGGGGAAACCTGCACTGCCTGCACGTTCTTAAGCAAACCTTAATCTGGCTTTAATCTCGCGTTAAGGGAGCAAGAGGGAATTTCAGTTATTTTGCAGCCATTCGAAATCATGACAGAGGGCGCGAAACATGCAGACTGACGGTTCCCCGCTCGCGGGCACCTCGCGGCGGCTGATATATACAGGCGTGGCGACGCTGCTCGTTCTGTTGACGCTGTCTTTTCGCGGCGATGCGCAGAGCCATAGCGACAATGGCCCGCATGCTGCCGGCTTGCAACGGGGGCATCAGGCAGCGACGTCGGACGCCTACGGCTGCGTCAAAACGCGGATTAAAAAGCAGCTGCGCCGCCTGGCTCAGCTTTGAAGCGCTTTTTAGGGCGCAGCTCTATACTCTGACGAGCAAACGGGGCGTCTGCATGCAGGCCGCTGTGTTGACATCGCTAACCAGAGAAAAAACAGTATGACGAAAGTGGCATTGGTGACCGGCGCGAGCCGGGGAATTGGCCGTGCGGCCGCGTTGTTGCTGGCCCGGCAGGGTTATGCAGTGGGCGTGAATTACCTGCGTGACGAAAGCGCGGCGCGGCAGGTGGTGGCGGAAATCGAGGCACAGGGCGGCAAGGCGCTGGCGTTGCAGGCCGACGTGGCCGATGAAGCGCAGGTGATGGCGATGTTCGCCGCGCTGGACGCCCGGCTGGGCACGCTCAGTGCGTTGGTCAACAATGCCGGCATTCTGTTCCGGCAGGCGAACATTGAGCAGTTGACCGCCGAGCGCATCAATCAGGTGCTGAGCACTAACGTTACCGGTTACTTCCTGTGTTGCCGCGAGGCGGTGAAGCGCATGGCGCTGCGCCATGGCGGGCAGGGCGGCGCTATCGTCAACGTTTCCTCCGCGGCGTCCCGGTTGGGGGCTGCCGGGGAATACGTCGATTACGCCGCCTCGAAAGGCGCCGTCGATACCCTGACCATCGGGTTATCGCGCGAGGTGGCGGCGCAGGGCATCCGTGTCAACGGCGTGCGGCCCGGATTCATCTATACCGAGATGCACGCCAGCGGCGGCGAGCCCGGCCGGGTGGATCGCGTGAAGGACAGTTTGCCGATGCAACGCGGCGGCCAACCGCAGGAAGTGGCGGAGGCGATCGCCTGGCTGCTGTCTGACGCCGCGTCTTACGTGACCGGCACTTTTATCGAGGCTGCGGGCGGGCGTTGAACGCATGAGGGGTTTTGACATCCCGCCGTGCGGAGTGTATTTTGATTAAATAACAATCAAAATGTAGTTACAAAAATGTATGTTTATTTTGAATGGAATCAGGATAAAAATCACAGTAACCAGCGCAAACACCGCGTCAGTTTTAAGATTGCGCAACGGGTTTTTCTGGATCCCAACCATTTGGCCGTGCTGGAAAGGATTGAGGATGGAGAAGAACGCTGGCAAACGCGCTCGGTATGGTCGGCTCCTGTTTGCTGTTGCTGGTGGCACATACGACGACCGAAACGGATGTCGAAGGCGATGCCGTAGAGATCGTGCGCATCATTTCAGCACGCAAGGCCGATGCCAAAGAGAGGGGAAGATATGAAGCGCAAAAATTCAGCCAAAAATCTGGCGCATAGCGTACTCCCTCCGTTGACGGGGGAGCAGAAAGCGCAAATTGCTTCACTGAGCGCGCTGCCGGATGAGGATATCGATTATACCGATGCCCCGGCCCTGGGTGAGGAGAAGTGGCAGGCTGCGGTTCAGGGGCGTTTTTATAAACCGATGAAAGTATCGAAAACCATCCGAATCGATGCGGATGTGTTGGCCTGGCTTCAGCGGCCAGGCAAGGGCTATCAGAAACGCCTGAACGCTGTGCTGCGTGAGGCGATGTTGAAAGAGCATGAGCACGAGGAATAATTTGTGTCAGGTGGCTAACGGTCCGGTGAGATTCTCACCGGATTTTTTTGCTGTTTTTTAAGGCAACGCCTACCAACGTCGGCCACCTCTCGACGGAGCTCGGTCAAAACTATAAAAACGGTCATTCCGCGGAGCGTGAAATGTGACCGTTTACCGTTTATCTCCTGCTCATCGGCAGAACAGGGTCATCATAACTATTCCCGATAATATCCTGCGCCGCGGGGTTACCCGTCGTGCAGCAGCGCGCTGCGGAATGACAGGATATGCGCCTGCGCGGCCTCGGCGGCGGCGGCGCTGTCTTGTGCGGCCAGCGCGGCGATAATTGCCCGGTGTTCGTCGATCACTTCGCGCATATGCCCTTCCCGCGACAGGGTGCTGGCCCAAAAACGCTGCGCCCTGGCGTGCAGCACACTCAGGATATCCGCCAGCATGTTATTGCCGGCGATCTGCGCCAGCTCCTGGTGAAACTCATGATCGAGTGTCATCATTCGCACTCTATCTCGCTCCTGGCTCGCGGCTTCGATTTGCCGGTTGAGTTCGGTCAGCGTCGCGATTTGCCTCTCGGTAATCCTCTGGCTCGCCAGCTGCATGCACAGCATCTCGTTAGCCAGCCTTACTTCGATCAATTCCAACGCATCGTCCATCGACAACGGTGAAACCATCACGCCTTTGCGCGGGATGACCTGCAGTAACCCCTCGTTGGCCAAGCGGTGGATTGCCTGATTGATCGGCGTTCTGCCCATATCCAGATCGTTCATCACCTGCGCGGTATTGAGATATTCGCCCGGCTTGTAGCTGAGTGTGACCAGCGCCTGTTTGAAGCGCCGGTAGGCCAGCTCGTTCAGTGAGACGCCGGCTTCTTCCGTCATCGGGCGCTGCGGGCTTTCTGCGTCAACAGTCTTCACGTTTTGCTCCTGCAAGAAGAAAGTTTTTAGACATAGTACACAAAAACATGGCATGAAAATCGCTTATTTGGTAACTAAAGATATAGTGAAATTTCACAGTGTTTTAACAAGAGGGGCGAAACTGCCATGAGACTGACCTTCACTTTACCTGAATCCCGCGGCGCGGCGACGTTGAATGTTGAGATTGATCATCTGGTGATCGCCGGTTGGACCGGACGCGATCGCGAAGCGATCTTGCACCATATTCGTGAATTGGCCGAGCTGGGCGTGCCCCAGCCCAGTGCAATCCCCCTGTTTTACCGCGTTGCCGCCAATCAGTTGAGCCAGCAAGAGACCATTGAAGTCATTGGCAACGCGACGTCCGGCGAAGCGGAGCCGCTGATTTTTGCCCATCGCGGCGAGCTGTTCGTGTCATTGGCGTCCGATCACACCGATCGTCAACTCGAAGCGCACAGCGTGGCGCTGTCGAAACAGATTTGCGTTAAACCGGTGGCGCGAGCAGCCTGGCCGCTGCAGGAGGTGCTGGAACATTGGGACAGTTTGATCTTGCGTTCGTGGATCAAGGAAGAGGGCGAATGGCGATTGTATCAACAGGGCAGCCTTGCCGCGCTGCGTACGCCCGGTGATTTGCTGGAGCGTTACTTCACCGGTATGCAGCCGCCGGAGTGCGGGCTGGCGCAACCGCAAACGCCCGACGGGTTGGCGATGACTTGCGGCACGGTAGCGGCGATCGGCGGCATTCGACCGGCCGGCGAGTTTCGCATGGAACTGGTGGACGATGTGCTTGGGCGCACCATCAGTCACGGTTATCGCAGCATTGAACTGCCGGTGGTGGCGTGATGAAAAAGCTGACGTTGATGCAGGCCAGCGCCGGCCTGGCTAGCGGTGAGTTCACCGCAGCGCAGCTGACCGCCGCCGCTTTGGCGCAGATCGCCGATGAGCGGGGGGAGGGCGCGCGCGCGTTTACGCGAACCTACGCCGAGTGGGCGCAACGGCAAGCGCAGGCCTCCGATCGGCGGCGCGCCGCCGGCTCGCCGCTGTCGGCGCTGGATGGCGTGCCTGTCTCAATCAAGGATCTGTTTGACGTGGCCGGTGAGGCGACCACGGCGGGCTCGCGAGTGTTAGCCGACGCGCCGCCCGCGGAAAAGCACGCTGCGGTAGTGGAACGGCTGTTGCAAGCCGGCGCGGTGGTGGTGGGCAAAACGACGATGACGGAATTCGCCTATTCCGGGCTGGGCATCAACCCGCATTACGGGACGCCGGCCAATCCCTGGGAGCGCCAGGCGGCGCGCATTCCCGGCGGCTCCTCTTCCGGTGCGGCGGTGGCGGTGGCCGACGGCATGTGCCTGGGCGCGATTGGCAGCGATACCGGCGGGTCGGTACGCATTCCCGCCGCGCTGTGCGGGTTGACCGGGTATAAACCCACTGCACGGCGCATCAATGACGCTGGCTTATTGCCGCTGTCGCCTTCGCTGGATTCGATCGGCGTGATTGCTCATGACGTCGGCAGCTGTATTGCGCTGGACGCACTGATTGCCGACAGCCCGCTGTGGGTGCCGCAAAAAAGCTTGGCGCAGGCGCATTTTGCCGTGCCGCAAACGGTGGTGCTGGATGAACTGCAGCCGGCGGTTGCCGAGGCATTCCAGCGCAGCCTGCAATGCCTGTCTCAGGCGGGGGCGCAGATTGAATTCATTCCCGCTACGGCGTTCGCCGAACTGGCCGCGTTCAATGCCAACGGTGGTTTCACCGCGTTGGAGTCCTGGCGCTGGCATCGGGCACTGATCGGTGAACGGGGCGATGGCTATGACCCGCGGGTGCTGTCGCGCATTCGCCGCGGTGCATCCTTGGGCGACGCCGATCTGCAGCTGTTGCAGCGGCAACGCGCCGACTGGCAGCGGCGGATTACGGCGGAGCTGCAGAGGTTTGACGCTCTGCTGATGCCGACCGTACCGATGATTGCGCCAACTATCGGCGAGCTGGCGGCGGATGATGCCTACTTCCGTTGCAACGGACTGATGCTGCGCAATCCCGCGATCGTCAATTTCCTCGACGGCTGCGCGCTGTCCTTGCCCTGCCAGCGGCCGGGCGCTGCGCCGATCGGCCTGATGCTGGCGGGCTTGCCGATGTGTGATGAGGCGCTGCTGGGATGGGCGCTGGCAATCGAACGCCGTCTTGCCGAGGCGTGATTTTCCGGTGGGCGCAGGCCTGCCTTTTGAGATGACCAGGAGAATATCCATGAACGATTCCCCGAACGGAATGCTGTTTGTCGCGACGGATGTCGCCACGCAGGATGATGCGGATTTCAATCGCTGGTATGACCGCGAACACGTGGAGGAGCGGGTGCGGGTGCCCGGCTTTTTATCCGGCACACGCTATCGGGCATTGCAGGGCGGGCGTCAATATTTGGGGCTGTATAAAACCGAATCGTTGGCCAGTTTTACCTCCGAAGCCTATCGCGCCGCGTTTCAACACCAAACGCCTTGGTCGGTGGCCAGCCTGGAGAAAATGCGTGATCCAATGCGCCGGGTGTGTGCGGTGGAGGCGGTCACCGGCCAAGGGTGCGGCAGTCATCTCTGTATCTTCGTGCTGCCGTCGGCGGCATCGGAAGCGCTGCATGCCCGCATCTTGCAACTGGGCGCGCGGCTGGCTGAACAGCCTGGCTTTGTGCGCAGCAGCCTGTTAACGCCGGATGCCGAACTCAGTTCCCCGCTGCCGAAAGAATCGCGAGAAAACCGCCGAATGCTGCCGATGCTATTGATCGAAAGCAGCGACGCCGAAGCCGGCCTGCGTTTAAGCGAGCAGGCCGCTGAAGCGCTGAACATGCCCGCCGCCGATGCCTGGCACTATGCCCTTGGCTGGCAACTGACCGCACAGGAGCTGACATCATGAACGCATACACCACTGAAACGGCACAGGCTGCCGCGCCGGCCGCAGAAAGTGCCGCTGCACCGCCCAATACCGGCAAGTTGGCGGCGGCCAGCTCGATCGGCACGGCGTTGGAATGGTACGATTTCACCGTCTACAACATCATGGCCGCGTTGATTTTCAACCATGTATTCTTCCCATCGTTCGATCCGCTGGTGGGCACGATTCTGGCGTTCTCCACTTACGCGGTGGGTTATGTTTCCCGGCCGATCGGTGGCATCGTGTTCGGTCACCTTGGCGATGTGTTGGGGCGGCGTTTTGTGCTGGTCACCACGCTGGTGATCATGGGCGTGACCACGGCGCTGATGGGATTGTTGCCCGGCTATGCCAGCTGGGGGATTTGGAGCCCGTTGCTGCTGGTGACGCTGCGCTTTATTCAGGGCATTGCGCTGGGCGGAGAATGGGCGGGGGCGGTGCTGTTGTCGATGGAACACGGTAAGCCGCATCAGCGCGGGCGCAACGCGTCCTTTGCTCAGGTAGGGCCGTCCTGCGGTTCGCTGATCGGCACCGGCCTGATTACGCTGGTGACGTTGGCGATGTCGGCGGACGATTTCCAGCAATGGGGCTGGCGGATCCCGTTCCTGCTGAGTCTGGTGCTGGTCATCTTCGGTTTGTGGCTGCGTCGGGGAGTGGGTGAGACGCCGGCATTTTTGCAACTGGAGGCGTCGAAAGATGTTACGCAGTCGCCGATCCGCGAAGTCTTCACGCAGCACATGCGCCCACTGCTGATCGCCGGCGGATCGCGTATCGGCTCTGACGTGCTCTATGCGTTGGTGGTCGTGTTCACGTTGACCTACGTCACCACCGTGCTGAATCTGCCGCGCCCGCTGGCGCTGGGCGCCACCATGCTGGGGGCGATAGGCAACGCCGTCGCGGTACCGCTGTTTGGCGCATTGTCGGATCGCTTCGGCCGTCGTCCGGTGTATATCGGCGGTGCATTGGCGGCGATCGCGTGGGCGTTTGCATTCTTCGTCCTGCTCGACAGCAGTCAACCGGTGTTGATCTGCATGGCAGTGGTGATCGGGCTGTTGATCCATGCGGCGATGTATGGGCCACAGGCGGCCTTCATCACGGAACAGTTCCCGACACGGGTGCGTTATGCCGGATCGTCGTTAGCCTATACCTTGGCGGGGATTATCGGTGGCGGCTTTGCCCCGCTGATCATCACTTCGTTGTTTAAATCTTACGACAGCACGCTGGCGATTTCCGCCTATGTCGCGTTGGCTCTGCTTATCACGCTTTGGGCGGTATGGGCGGCGCGGGAAACGGCGCATAAGCCGCTGTAAATAGAATGCCGGGCTACTTTAGGCCCGGCGTTCGGTCAAAACCACAAAAACGGTCATTAACGGTCATGTTGCGGAACGTGGAATTGTGACCGTTTACCGTTTATCTCCTGTCTGCCTAAGACGCACGCGCATCATAACTGCCTGTTACTCCACACTTTCATAATTATTCATTTCATTTTCCTCCCGATTTTTTTGACAACTATCACACCGCCATCGTTGACCGATCGCGGGGCGATGCGCTTTGCGTCTGCGCGCAAAACGCGGCGCGGCAAATCGATATCGTAATCAACGTCGTGGAGGAGAAAAGAAACATGCTGCCTGTAGAACGTCATCGTTTTATCACCGAAGTCTTGAGCCAGCGCGGCCGCGTGATGGTGCAGGAGGTGGCGCAGCTGTGCCACATCTCTATCGAGACGGCGCGGCGTGATCTGGCCTTGCTGGAACGGCGCGGCCTGCTGCTGCGCAGCCACGGCGGCGCGGTGTTCGTCGAGCCGCCGGCGGTGGAGAAAACCTATGTGCCCGCCGAGATAGACCAGGGGGAATCTTTCCGCCAGCGCAGCAACGAGGCGCCGGAGCAGAAGACGCGCATCGCCAAACGCGCGCTGGAGTTTATCGCGCCGGGGGATTGCCTGCTGCTGGACAGCAGCTCCACCAGCTGGTTTTTGGCGCGCCAACTGCCGGATATCTCGCTGGTGGTGTTGACCAACTCGCTGCACATCATCCAGACGCTGGCCTGCAAGGCCAACGTACGCACCATCGCACTGGGGGGCGAGTATTCCGCCAAGTATGAGGATTTTATCGGCGTGCTGGCGGAGCAGATGCTGAAAGAGTTCGTGATCAACAAGCTGTTTTTCTCCTGTCACGGCATCTGCCAGGACGGCGGCATCCGCGAAAGCAACGAGCACCATGCGCGGCTGAAGCAGCAGATGCTGCTGGCGTCGGAACGCAAGTTCCTGCTGGTGGACAGCAACAAGTTCGGCCGCCGCTCGTTCGCGCGCATCTGCCACTACCGGGAGATAGATACCTTAATCACCGATCGGCTCAGCGACGACGAATTTCGTCAGGAACTGGCCTGGAACAACGTCGACGTGATTGAAGTTTCACCCGCCGCGAAAAGGGCGGCGCGATAACAACAACGAAACCCCCTTATTTACAGCCAACACTTGTGGAGAGAGAACAATGAAAAAATCCGTACTGGTCGGTCTGTTTGCCTCGCTGCTGCTGTCGCTATCCGCGCAGGCGGCGGACAAGCTGAAAATGGGCGTGGTGGTGAAGATCGGCGGCATTCCGTGGTTCAACGCCATGGAGGCCGGCATCAAAAGCGAAGGCGCCAAACGCGGCATCGACGCCTGGATGGTCGGGCCGACGGCGGCGGATCCGGCGCTGCAGGTGCGCGCCATCGAAGATCTGATCGCGCAGAAGGTGGACATCATCGGCGTGGTGCCGAACGACGCCCGGGTGCTGGAGCCGGTGCTCAAGCGCGCGCAGGAGGCGGGCATCAAGGTGATCGTGCACGAATCCCCCGGCCAGAAGTACGCCGACTGGGACTTTGAGCTGGTGGACGCCTCGCAGCACGGGGTCAACCACATGAAAGCGCTGGCCGCCTGCATGAAAGAGCAGGGCAAGTACGCGGTGTACGTCGGCAGCCTGACGGTGCCGCTGCATATCACCTGGTCGGACTCGGCCATCAACTACCAGAAGCAGCACTACCCGAACATGCAGCTGGTGGGCGACAAGTTCGGCGTGGGGGAATCGCTGGATGACAGCGTGCGCACCACCAACGATCTGATGGCCAAATATCCCGATCTGAAAGGCGTGCTGGCGTTCGGATCGCAGGGGCCGATCGGCGCCGGGCGCGCGGTGCTCAACCGCGGCAAAAGCAACGATATCTGCGTCATCGGGCCGTTCAGCCCGGGCCAGGGCGCTTCGCTGGTCAATCGCGGCGCCATCAAGGGCGGTTACATCTGGAACCCGATGGTGGCGGGCGAAGTGTTCGTGCGCATCGCCGACATGATGCACAAGGGAGAAAAAATCACCGACGGCATGACCATCGAAGGCATGGGCAAGGTGCAAGTGGATGCGCAGCAGCACACCATTCTCGGCAACGCCACTGAAAGCCTGGATAAGCAAAACCTGCCGAAGCTGGTGAAGATGGGGCTGTAATCATGGCGATTTCCGGCAATACGGCAACCCAGGGCGCGCCGCTGATCGCGCTGCAACAGCTGTCGATGACCTTTGGCGGGCAACGTGCGCTGAACGCTATCTCGCTGGCGCTGATGCCGGGGGAAGTGCACTGCCTGGCCGGCACCAACGGCTGCGGCAAGAGTACGTTGATCAAGGCGATCGCCGGCGTGTATCAACCGGACGACGGCAGCCGCATCACCATCGACGGGCACACCTTCGGCCGGCTGTCGCCGGATCAGGCGCGCGCCTTCGGCATTCAGGTGATCTACCAGGATCTGTCGCTGTTTCCCAACCTGACGGTGGCGGAAAACATCGCCTTCGAGCACAACCTGCATGGGTTGCTGGGATGGTACCGCCCGGCGCGGCTGCGGCGCACCGCCGAGCGGCTGCTGCAGGAGCTGAGTTTCCATCTGGATCTCGATAAACGGGTGGCGGAGCTGCCGATCGCCCAGCGGCAGCAGGTGGCGATCTGCCGCGCGCTGGTGGCGGAGGCGCGGCTGGTGATCATGGATGAACCGACCGCCTCGCTGACCCGCACCGAGGTCAATCAGCTGCTGCGCACGGTGGATTACCTGAAAGCGAAAGGCATCTGCGTGGTGTTCGTCAGCCATCGGCTGGACGAGGTGCTGGAGATCTCGGATCGCGTCACGGTGATCCGCGACGGCAACAAGATCGGCACCTGGCCGGCGGCGGAGATCACCGGCGATCGTCTGACCGAGCTGATGACCGGTCTGAAGCTGGACTATCGCCTGAAGTCACCGAGCATGAATAAGGATCGGGTGCTGCTGGAGGCGGATCGCCTCAGCCGCGCCGGGCAGTATCAGGACGTGAGCTTCCGGCTGCATCAGGGTGAGGTGCTCGGTCTATGCGGGCTGCTCGGCTCCGGGCGCACCGAGCTGGCGCTGAGCCTGTTCGGCATGACTCGGCCGGACAGCGGCAAGCTCTACCTCGACAGCAAACCGGTGCGCTTTCGCGGCCATGAGGACGCGATCAAGGCCGGCATCGGCTACGTCTCGGAGGATCGCCTGACGCTCGGCCTGGTGCAGCAACAGTCGGTGGCGGACAACGCGGTACTGACCATTCTCGATAAGCTGCGCGGGCGTTTTCGCCTGATTGACGACTACCGCAAGAATCGCATCGTCGCGGAGTGGATCGCCAAACTCGGCGTGCGGGTGGCGGATCCGGAGCAGGCGGTTTCGACGCTGTCCGGCGGCAATCAGCAAAAGATCGTGTTGGCCAAGTGGGTGCTGACCCAGCCACGGATCCTGATCCTCGACTCGCCGACCGTCGGCGTCGACGTCGGCGCCAAGGCCAGCATCTACCAACTGATCCATCTGCTGGCGCAGGAGGGGATCGCCATTTTGCTGATCTCCGACGAAGTGCCGGAGGTGTATTACAACTGCGATCGGGTGCTGCACTTCAGCGGCGGCAGCGTGATCGGCGAGTACCTGCCGGGGCAGGTGAGTCAGCAACAGCTGGCGGAGGCGGTCAATGCGTAGATTCAGCCTGAAACCGCGCGGTAACGAAGGCTACCTGGCCTGGGTGCTGTTGCTGACGGTCATCGTCTTTTCGCTGCTCAGCGAGCAGTTTTTAACGGTGCAAAACCTGCTCGATCTCTGCGAAAGCTATGCGGTGAGCGGCATCTTTGCCCTCGGCCTGTTCGTGGTGCTGGTGACCGGCGGCATCGATATCTCCTTCGCTGCGGTGGCCTCGGTGGTGCAGTACCTGATCGCCACGCTGGCGACCCATTACGGCCTGGCCAGCCCGGCGGGCAGCATTCTGCTGGCGTTGGCGATCGGCGCCGCGCTGGGCATGGTCAACGCGCTGCTGATCTACTGCCTGCGCATCGTCTCGATCATCGTCACCATCAGCATGCAGGCGTTGTTGTTCGGCATGCTGATGTGGCTGACCAACGGCCGCAGTCTGTACGCGCTGCCGGACTGGTGGACGCTGCCGCGCAGCGTGCTGCCGTTCCAGTTGGGTGAACAGAGCTATCAGCTCGGTTTGCCGACGCTGGTGATGCTGGCGGTGGCGCTGCTGACCTGGCTGCTGCTGAACAAGACGCACCTCGGGCGCCAGCTGTTTGCCGTCGGCGGCGATGCGGAATCGGCGCGGCGCATCGGCATTCGCGTCGGCCTGCTGCACCTGTTCGCCTACGGCTATCTGGGCGTGATGGCGGCGATCGGCGGCCTGGTGCAGGTGTACCGCATGGGCGAAGTGGTGCCCAACGCGCTGGTGGGCGGCGAGCTTGACGTACTGGCGGCGGCGGTGCTGGGCGGCGCCAGCCTGAACGGCGGCAAAGGCAGCGTGATCGGCACGTTGATGGGCGTATTCCTGATCGGCGTGCTGAAAAACGGCCTCAACCTGATCGGCGTGTCCAGCTACTTCATGAACGTGGTGATCGGCCTGGTGATCGTCGCGGCGATCACCGTCACTCACTACAAGAAACGCAAAGAAACCGACGTCGGTTTCGCCTGAGGAGCGCCTGATGGGCAACTACCTGAAATTTCGTCCGGACGGCACCGCCGTCGGCCTGTTGGCGCTGCTGGTGGCGGTGGTGCTGGCCTTCAGCCTGCTGATGCCGGGGCGCTTCTTCAGCGGCGCCACCTTCACCAGCGTGGCGTTCCAGCTGCCGGAGCTGGGCCTGCTGACCCTGGCGATGTTCATCCCGATCCTCAGCGGCGGCCTGAACCTGTGCATTATCGCCAGCGCCAACCTGACCAGCCTGCTGATGGCCTGGCTGTTCATCAGCTATCTGCCGCCGGACGCCGGGCTGGGGCTGCAGGCGCTGTGGCTGGTGTTGGCGCTGGCGGCGGCGATGCTGCTGGCCGTGACGATCGGCGCGGCGACCGGCGCGCTGGTAGCCTACGTCGGCGCCCATCCGATTCTGGTGACGCTGGCAACCATGACTACGGTCAACGGCATCGGCATCTACCTGACGCGCGGCGCGGCCCTGAGCGGCATGCCGGAGATCGTGCGATTTATCGGCGCCGAGCGCGTGCTGGGCGTGCCGGTACCGCTGTGGATCTTTCTGGCGGTCGCCGTGCTGCTGGCGCTGTTCTTGCAGAAAACCCGGCTCGGCAAATGCATCTACATGAGCGGCAGCAACATCAACGCCACCCACTTCAGCGGCGTGAATACCCATCGGGTGCTGATCGCCATTTACACCCTCTCCAGCCTGCTGTGCGTGATCGCCGGGCTGGTGATGATGGCGCGCTTCAACTCGGCGCGCATGGGCTACGGCGACTCTTACCTGCTGCTGACGGTGCTGGCGATCATTCTGGGCGGCACCGATCCGTTCGGCGGTTTTGGCCGGGTCAGCGGCGTGGTGCTGGCGCTGATCGTGCTGCAGGTGATCGCCACCGGTTTGAACCTGATGAACGTCAGCCCGCACTTCAGTCTGGCGATGTGGGGCGCGGTGCTGATTGCGGTGCTGGCGCTGAAATTTTTCCGCCATCGCTATCGGCAGCGGCGGGCGATGCGCCGCAGCGCGGCCCAGGCCAGAGCCGCGGCAGGCCACTGATCCTTTTTCCCTTTTGCGCAGGATAACGCTAATGAAATACCAGATTTCACCTTCACTGATGTGCATGAACCTGATGGATATCCGGCAGCAATTGGCGGTGCTGAACCGCCGCGCCGATATGCTGCATATCGACATCATGGATGGGCACTACGTTAAAAACATCACGCTGTCGCCGTTCTTTATCGAACAGATCCGCCCGCACACCTCATTGCTGCTGGACGTGCATCTGATGGTGGAGAACCCGACCGATTTTATCGACCCAATCGCCCGCGCCGGCGCGGACTTTATCTGCCCGCACGCCGAAACCATCAACCGCGATGCGTTCCGGGTGATCAACCAAATCCGCGCGCTGGGCAAAAAAGTGGGGGTGGTGCTGAACCCGGCTACGCCGGTGGAGTTTATCCGCCACTACCTTCATCTGCTGGATAAGGTTACGGTGATGACCGTCGATCCGGGCTATGCCGGGCAGCCGTTCATTCCCGAAATGCTGGAAAAGATCCGCCAGTTGCGCGATCTGAAACGCCAACAAAACCTGAGCTATCTGATCGAGATCGACGGATCCTGTAACCAGCGCACCTACCGCGATTTGATGGGCGCCGGCGCGGAAGTGTTGATCGTCGGCAGCTCCGGGCTGTTCAACCTCGATCCGGATCTGGAGACGGCATGGGAAAAAATGCTGGATCAGATGCGGCAGGCGGCCTGAGGCGGGGGACATGATGCGGCATTTTCTTGGCGTAGACGTCGGCGGCACCAACACCCGCCTGCTGTTGATGGATGATGACGGCGAGTTCAGCGGTTACCGCAAGATGGCGACCGCCGATTGGGCACGACAGGCCGATCCGCTGGCGGCGTTGGGCCGCCTGATCGCCGGGCATTGCCAGGATCGTCAGGTGGCGCAGGTGATGCTGGGGCTGCCGGGTATCCTCAGCCGCGATCGCTCGCGGGTGCTGTCGCTGCCGTTCATTCCGGCGTTGGATGCTCAGCCGGTGGCGGCGCTGTTGGCCGATTTGCTGGCGCTGCCGGTGCGGATGGATAAAGACGTCAATCACCTGCTGTGGTGGGACTTGCAGCAGCTGCCGGCGCTGCCGCAGGTGGCGGTGGGGCTGTATTTGGGCACCGGCATGGGCAATAGCCTGTGGCTGAACGGCGATTTTTACCACGGGGCGCACGGCGCCGCCGGCGAGCTGGGGCACATTCCCTGGCCGGGCCATCAGGGCGAGTGCCCGTGCGGTAAACGGGGCTGCGTCGAGAGCCTGACCGCCGGTCACTGGCTGACCGGCTGGGCGCATGCCAACGCGGCGCAAACGCCGTTCGAACGGCTGTTCGAACGCCACGGCGAACATCCGGATCTGCGGCGCTTCGTCGAACGATTGGCGCAGACCATCGCCATCGAAATGAACGTGCTCGATCCAGAGCGGCTGATCCTGGGGGGCGGCGTGATCGCCATGAATGGTTTCCCGTTGGCGCAGCTGGAGCAAGAGATCCGCCGCCATCTGCGCGGGCCGCAGCCGGCGCAGGGGCTGGCGATCTCCATCAGCCGCCTTAGCGATGAAACCGGCAGCAAAGGCGCCTGCCTGGCCGCCCGGCGCCATTTCCAATTGAGCAGGGAGTACCCGCAATGAAAGGCAAAGTCTGCGTGTTCGGTTCGTTCAACCTGGATATCGTCGCCGGCATGGCGCGCTTTCCGCAGCCCGGCGAATCGCTGATCGCCCGCAACAGCATGATGGGCGCGGGCGGCAAGGGCGCCAATCAGGCCACCGCCGCGCTGCGCGCCGGGGCGCGGGTGCATTACATCGGCAAGGTGGGGCGCGACGACTTCGGCACCTTCGCCCGGCGCCACCTCGCCGCCGCTGGTTTCGATGCGGTGACGCTGTTCTCGACCGGCGATTGCCCGACCGGCAATGCGCTTATCTATGTTGCCGGCGAGGAGGCGGAGAACATGATCGCCGTCGATCCCGGCGCCAACCTGACGGTCAGCGAAGATGAGGTGCGCCAGTGCCGGCCGGCGATCGCCGCGGCGGACATTCTGTTGACCCAGCTGGAGAACAATCTGCCGGCGATTGAGCAGGTGATCGCCATCGCCCGCGAGGCGCAGACGTTCATCATTCTCAACCCGGCGCCGTTTCAGCCGGTGCCGGACAGCCTGCTGGCGCAGGTTGATATGCTGACGCCCAACGCCACCGAGTGTACGTTGCTGACCGGCGTGCCGGTGCGGGATGCGGCTTCGGCGCGCCAGGCGGCGCAGGTGCTGCACGCCAAGGGCATTCGCTTGCTGATCGTGACCTTGGGCACGCAGGGGGCGTTGTTCTCGGACGGGGAAAACAGCGAACTGATCCCGGCGTTTCCGGCGCAGCCGAAAGACACCACCGGCGCGGGCGATGCGTTTAACGGCGCCCTGGCGGCGCAGCTGGCGAATCAGGTGCCGTTAGCCGATGCGGTGCGCTTCGCCGCCGCCTACGCGGCGGTCTGCGTGGAGCGCGCCGGGGCGGCGGGATCGATGCCGAGCTATGAGGAGGCGTTGGAACGCCAACGGGCGTTCGCGTGACGATAACGGGCGGCGGCCTGGTTTACTTACTTCAACCAGCCTTTGCGCTGCGCATCCCGCAGGTGTTGCTCCATGTGGTGCCACAGCTCGGGGTGCACGTCGGCGATCGATGCATTGCGCGCCAGCACCTGCTCCAGGCTGATGCCGTTTTCCACCCAGCTCTGGCCTTCATTGTGCAGGTTCATCAGCATCGGCATGGTGCGATCCAGCAGCAAGGCGAAGCGTGCATCGGCGCTTTCGCCATCTTCATATTCCTGCCATAAAGCGGTGAAATACTCGCGCTGAGCCTCCGGCAACATGCCGAACAGGCGGCGCGCCGCTGCCACTTCCTGATCGTGGATCGCCGCGCGGGCCGCCAGATCGTAGACCAGCACGTCGCCGGCGTCGATTTCCACAATGTCATGCAGCAGCGCCATCTGGATCACGCGCTGAATGTCTACGTCATCACCGGCGTAGGGCGCCAGGCTCATGGCGGCGATGGCGAAGTGCCAACTGTGTTCGGCGGAGTTTTCCTGGCGCTGGGTGCCCAGCACTTTGGTGCGGCGTTGCACGCCTTTCAACTTATCGATTTCCATCAGGAACTGGATGACCTGGGTCATTGAGCCGAAATCTAACGCGGGTACAGCGGATGACATGGTGTAAACCTCAAGGTGGGTGGGTTGAAGCCTGACGATTGTAGACCACCAGACGGGCGATTTCGATGGTTACACGCGTTCACATTTTTATTTTAGCGTACACGTGTACACTGGAATTATTCTCAGTTAAGCTGCTTTGCGTTAATTTCGCACAAAGCAGGGCATTTTGAGGGGTTGCGCGTTATGGGGAAAACGGACGTAGTGAAAGCCGGGAACAATAAGATTGTCGCCGCGGCTTATCCTTGGGCGGAAGAGATCGCCAACAGCATCAGCCACGGCATCGGGCTGGTGTTCGGTATCGTCGGCCTGGTGTTGCTACTGGTGCAGGCGGTGAATACCGGCGCCGATGCGACGGCCATCACCAGTTACAGCCTGTACGGCGGCAGCATGATCCTGCTGTTTCTCGCTTCCACGCTGTACCATGCGATCCCGCATCAGAAGGCCAAGCATTGGCTGAAAAAATTTGACCACTGCGCCATTTATCTCCTGATTGCCGGGACTTACACCCCGTTTCTGCTGGTGGGGCTGGATTCGCCGTTGGCGAAGGGCCTGATGGCGGTAATCTGGGGATTGGCGCTGCTGGGCGTGCTGTTCAAGCTGGCCTTCGCCCACCGTTTTGAAGCCCTGTCGCTGATAACCTACCTGACGATGGGCTGGCTGTCGCTGATCGTGATTTATCAGCTGGTTACGCGGCTGGAGGCCGGCGGCGTCACGCTGCTGGCGATTGGCGGGGTGGTCTATACCCTCGGCGTGATTTTCTACGCCTCCAAGCGCATTCGCTTTGGCCACGCCATCTGGCACGCCTTCGTGCTCGGCGGCAGCGCCTGCCATTTCATGGCGATCTACCTCTACGTCTAAACGTTATCGCTACGTCTGAATGCGTATTGAACGGGCGCCTCTTTTGTTTTAAAAAAGAGGCGCTTGCTTCTTTCGGGTATCCAGCAAGCCCGTTCTTTCATTTCTGAGCCCGCATACTCTTTCTCTAAACTTTGTTCAGGACTCATCACGATGATCGTTCGCTTATCCAAAGCGCTGCTGGTCTGCGCTATCGCTTTGTTCGCTTCGCTGGTGGCCTTCGGCAATATCACCGATTACGGCTCCAACTTCGCCTTCGTGCGCCACGTCTTTATGATGGACACCATTTTCCCCGACGCCACCATCGGCTACCGTTCGATACAAACGCCGTGGCTGCATCACGCCGGCTATATCTTCATCATTGCGCTGGAGAGCCTGACCGCGCTGCTGTGCTGGATCGGCGGCCTGCGCTTGCTGTGCGGCCTGAAACTGCCCGCTAAAGCTTTCAACGGCAGGAAAAAGCTGGCGGTAGTGGGGCTGACGCTGGGCTTCCTCACCTGGCAGGTCGGCTTTATGTCGATTGGAGGCGAGTGGTTTGGCATGTGGATGTCGAAACAGTGGAACGGCGTGCCCGATGCGTTTCGCTTCTTCGTCACCATCATTCTGGTGCTGATTTATCTGGTGCAGCGCGACGGGGAGTTGGACGAGTAACGAAGACGGCCGCAGGCAGGGCGCCTGCGGCCGACGGATTATTTTTCTTCGGCCAGCGAATACGGCAGCGGTTTGATCGCCAGCTGGCTGGCGGCATCCTCGCGCACCCGCAGCTTGCTGTCGGCGTCCAAATCGTTGTTCATCACCACCTGCACCCACAGCCTGCCGTCGGCCAGTTGGCTCGACGCCAATACGGTGCCGGTGCGGCGCCAGTTTTCACCCAGCTGCAGCTCCAGGTCTTCCGCCGCCTGCGG
The DNA here is from genome assembly GCF_040280225.1 of Serratia sp. SM04. Taxonomy (NCBI): domain Bacteria; kingdom Pseudomonadati; phylum Pseudomonadota; class Gammaproteobacteria; order Enterobacterales; family Yersiniaceae; genus Serratia; species Serratia sp. SM04. The sequence continues at coordinate 503,377 of NZ_JBEOQT010000001.1, forward strand.
GGCGCGGGCGGCCTTACCTTCCAGCCAGTAGAGCGCACGTTTGTTGGCGCCGCGGAATTTGGCGCGCGCCACCATCTCCTGACCGGTATAGCAGCCTTTGCTGAAGCTGATGCCTTCCAGCGCCTGCAGGTTGGTGGCCTGCGGGATCAGCTGCGCGCTGTTGGCGGCGTCGATAACCGGATAACCGGCCTCGATCTCCAGCGCCAGCCACTGGCTGCTGTCATTCAGTTCTGCCTGGTCATGCAGTTTGCCGATCAACTGTTCGGCCACGGCAGGGCGGGTCACCAGCAGAAAACGTTCCGCCGGCGCGTTGAAGTGCAGAATCGTGGTCTCGCCGTCCTGCACCACCGGGCGCTCGGCGCTCGGCAGCGTGGCGAACAGATCCGCCAGCGCGGCGCGCGCCTGGAAACCGGCGACGCCCAGCAACACCGCGTCGTTATCGGCGGCGATGGTGACTTTGGAGAACACCGCGTATTTTTTGATTTCCGCCAGCTGGCTGTCCAGCACGCTGCGGCGTTCCAGATAGGCGAAGCCTTCGCCACGGTGGAACAGACGCAGGTTGCTCCACATTTTGCCCTTGGCGTCGCAGTGGGCGCACAGCACGTGTTGATCGGCCGCCAGCGCGTCGATGTCCGCCGTCACCTGGCCCTGGAGATATTTCACCGTGTCCGGCCCGTTCAACGTCACCAGCGCCCAATCTTCCAGCGAGATCAGCGTCAGGGGCAGATGGGTGGATGCGGAGGGCTGACGGGGTGGGAATGGAATGTTATGCGCCATAGTAAGTTCCTGCTCAACGTTTAGCTTACCTGAAGGGTATTGAACCCATGGTAAAAGAGGCGGCGGGCTTTGCAAACTGTTATTCGCGCCGCGGCGCCGGGGTGCGCTTTTTTTGGCATTTTGCGCTTTATTACGCTTTCCGCAGCAAAGCGCCTTCCCGGCGTGTATGTCAAATTGTTACTCTATAGGCTTGCGGCCAGGGCACCCTTGCAGACAGATCCCCGGCTGATGGAATTATATTGCGACGGCGTTGCCATACAGTGTGTCATTTGAACCCTGCGCTGGCGCTGCCGCGCTGAAAAGAGGTGAGTCATAACAACATGGATATTAACAACAAAGCACGTATTCACTGGGCTTGCCGCCGTGGCATGCGCGAGCTGGACATCTCCATCATGCCGTTCTTCGAGTACGAATACGACAGCCTGAATGACGCGGACAAGGCGCTGTTTATCCGCCTGCTGGAGTGCGACGATCCCGATTTGTTCAACTGGCTGATGAATCATGGCGCGCCGCAGGACGGCGAGCTGCAGAGAATGGTGACCCTGATCCAAACGCGAAATAAAGACCGTGGCCCAGTGGCGATGTGATATCCGCATTTCCTGGCGCACCCAGCTGTTTTCACTGTTGACCCACGGCGTGTTGATCCTGCTGATCCTGATTTCGCCCTGGCCGGAAGGTTTTGGCCCGCTCTGGCTGGTGCTGCTGACGCTGGTGGTGTTTCAGTGCATTCGCAGCCAGAAGCGCATCGCCGCGGCGCAGGGCGAGCTGCGGCTGCTGGCGGACCGGCGCTTCAGCTGGCACGGCCGCGAGTGGCGGCTGGCGAAAAAACCGTGGATGCCGGGTTACGGCATGCTGCTGACGCTGCTGCCGATGGAGGGCAAAAAGCGCCGCCGGCTGTGGCTGGCTTCCGACTGCATGAGCAAAGAGGAGTGGCGCCACCTGCGGCAGCTGTTGCTGTATCCGCCGGCGGGTGACGGCGAGGATCCCTGATGAAACCCGTACTCTGGTTGGTGGAGGATGAACCCAGCATTGCCGATACGCTGGTTTACACGCTGGAGAGCGAAGGCTTCGAGGTGCGCTGGTTCGAACGCGCGGAGCCGGCGTTGCAGGCGCTGGCGCAAGGCGCGCCCGCGCTCGCTATCCTCGATGTCGGTTTGCCGGATATCAACGGCTTTGAATTGTGTCGCCGCCTGCTGGCTCAGGCGGCCGACCTGCCGATTCTGTTTCTCACCGCCCGCAGTGATGAAGTGGATCGCCTGATCGGGCTGGAGATCGGCGCCGACGACTATGTCGCCAAGCCGTTCTCTCCTCGCGAGGTCAGCGCGCGGGTGCGCACCATTTTGCGTCGCCTGCACAAGCAGCAGCGCCTGCAGCAGAGCGCGCCCTACCATTTCGGCGCTTTCGCGCTCGACGAAGACGCGGCCACCATCTCCTACCATCAGCGGCCGCTGCCGCTGACCCGTTACGAATACCTGCTGCTGAAGACGCTGCTGTTGGCGCCCGGACGGGTGTTCTCGCGGCAGCAACTGATGGAAAGCGTTTGGGCGCAGGCGGAAGAAAGCCTGGATCGCACCGTCGATACCCACATCAAAACACTGCGCGCCAAGCTGCGTGCGGTTGAACCCGGTGAACCGCCGATCCACACCCACCGCGGATTGGGCTACAGCGTGAGCCGCCAGCCATGAAAATTGGCCTGCGCCTGCTGCTGGGGTACTTTCTGATCGTAGCGGTGGCCGGGTACTTCGTGCTGAGCATTTTCGTCCAGGAAGTGAAGCCCGGCGTGCGGCGCGCTACCGAAGGCACGCTGGTGGACACCGCCAACCTGCTGGCGCAGATCGCCCGTCAGGACATGCAGCGCGGCGATGCGGCGCATGGCCAACTGGCGCAGGCGTTTACGCAGCTGAATCAGCGGCCGATCGGCGCCAACATTTCCGGCATCCGCAAGGACCGCAGTGAATACCACGTCTATCTTACCGATGCCCAGGGCCGGGTCATCTTCGATTCCGCCGGCCGCGCGCAGGGGCAGGATTATTCGCGCTGGAATGACGTTTATCGAACGCTGCGCGGCCAGTACGGCGCCCGCAGCACCCGCAGCGACCCGCAGGATGAAAACAGTTCGGTGATGTATGTGGCCGCGCCGGTGATAGAACAAGGGCGCATTATCGGCGTGCTCACCGTGGGTAAACCCAACAGCACCATGGCGCCGGTGATCAAGCGCAGCGAACGGCGCATTCTGTGGGCCGGCGCGTTGCTGCTGGGGATCGCTCTGCTGATCGGGGCGGTGTTCGTCTGGTGGATCAACCGGTCGATAGGCCGGCTGGTGCGTTATGCCGATGGGGTGGCGCAGGGCGAAAATGCGCCATTGCCCAAAGTGGGCGGCCGGGAACTGACCCAGCTGGCGCAGGCGCTGGAGAGCATGCGCCTGAAGCTGGAAGGCAAAGCCTATATCGAACAATATGCGCATGCCCTGACGCATGAGCTGAAAAGCCCGCTGGCGGCGATCAGGGGCGCGGCGGAGCTGTTGCAGGAGCTGCCGCCGCCGGAAACCGCTCGGCGTTTTCTCACCAACATTGAGCAGCAAAGCGCGCGCATCCAACAACTGGTGGATAAACTGCTGGTGCAGGCGCGGCTGGAGAGCCGGCCAGAAATGGAGACGGCGCCCATCGCGATCGCGGCGTTGATCGACCAGACGGTGGCGGGCAAAGAGGCGCAGGCGACGCAGCGCGGCGTCAGGTTGCGGCTGGAGGCGCTGGCGGAGGTGACGCTGAACGGCGATGCGTTGCTGATCAGCCAGGCGCTGACCAACCTGCTGGACAACGCGATCGACTTTACCCCGCCGGGCGGTTGCGTCAGCGTGCGAGGCGAACGGCGGGAACAGCATTACTGCATCAGCGTTTGCGACGACGGCAGCGGCATTCCTGACTATGCGTTCGATAAGGTGTTCGAGCGCTTTTATTCGTTGCCGCGCGCCGAACGGCCAAAAAGCAGCGGGCTGGGGCTGAACTTCGTGCAGGAGGTCGCCCGTCTGCATCATGGCGGCATTCACCTGCGCAACCGCCGGCCGCACGGGGTGGAAGCGACGTTCATGTTATCGCTGTGACTTCACCTTCCCTTCACATAACCACATTCTGATTTCACCTGCGGGTTTTATCGTGGCCTCATTACCTACGAGGAGCGAGCATGATGAAATCGGTACTTTTCTGGAAAATAACCACGCTGCTGGGATTGATGGTGGTGATGTTGATCCCCATCGCCCAACTGATGAGCGTGATCGACGAACGCAGCGGCTATCGGCAAAGCGTGGTCGGGCAGGTGAGCGAAAGCACCAGCGGGGCGCAGCGCGTGCTCGGCCCGTTGATTGTCATTCCTTATGTCGAACGAGAAGAGAAAAAAGACGAGAAAGGGCAAACGGTGGTGCAGCGGGTGCAGCATCACCGCTATTTGCTGCCGGAGTCGCTTCAGGTGCAGGGGGCGCCGAATGTGGAAGTGCGCAAGTTGGGCATTTATCAGACGCAGGTTTACCAGGGGCCGCTGAACTTCAAGGTGCGTTTCGGCCAGCCGGAGCTGGCGGATTTGCAACGCGCCAACGTGACCGTCGGCCAGCCGTTCCTGCTGGTGGCGCTGAGCGATTCTCGCGGCATCAAGAGCATTTCCCCGCTGGCAACGCCGCAGCCGGTGGCGTTTGAGCCGGGCACCGGCGTGGGATCGTTGCGCCAGGGGATCCACGCACCGCTGACGCTGGCGGCGCTGCAACAAAAAGCGGGGCTGAGCGCCGACTTCACCCTGACGCTGGCGGGCACCAGCAGCCTGTCGCTGGTGCCGCTGGGGCGCAGCAGCGAGCTGCAGCTGCAAAGCAACTGGCCGCACCCGAATTTCCTCGGCAACTTCCTGCCGGACGAACGCAAGGTGACGGAGCAAGGGTTTAGCGCTCGCTGGCGTAGCACCTGGTTCGCCAACAACATCAACAGTGCGTTCCATTACGACGATGGCATTATCGACGAGGACAAGCTGCCGGCCTTCAGCGCCAGCCTGGTCGAACCGGTCGATCACTATCAGTTGACCGAGCGCGCGGTCAAATACGCGCTGCTGTTTATCGGGCTGACATTTATGGCGTTTTTCCTGTTCGAAACCCTGACCGGGCTGCGGGTGCACCCGATTCAATACCTGCTGGTCGGCGCGGCGCTGGTGTTGTTCTACCTGATTCTGCTGGCCTTCTCCGAACACCTGGGATTCGCTCTCGCTTACCTGGCGGCCAGCATCGCCTGCAGCGGTCTGATCGGCTTCTATCTGAGCGCCGTACTGCGCGGCAAGCTGCGCGGTGCGCTGTTCGCCGCGAGCCTGTTGCTGTTGTACGGCGTGCTCTATTTGCTGTTGCAGTCGGAGGACAATGCGTTGGTGTTGGGGGCGGGGCTGCTGTTCGCCATTCTGGCGGGCATTATGCTGTTGACGCGCAAGTTGGACTGGTATCAGGTGGCGGATCCGGCGCGGTTGACCAAGGAAACGCCGGCCGGGGAAGATGAGCCACGCTTCCGTCTGTGGAAATAAGCGGGGGAATCGGGCGCGCTCAGCGCCCGACAGCGGCTACAGCAGCGGCTCCATCTCCAACAGGATCTGTTCGCACCATTGCTGCAGGCGCTCTTCGCTCAGCTCGTATTGGTTGACCTCATCGAGCGCCAGGCCAACGAAGTGTTTGCCGTCGGCGCTCAGCGGTTTGGGGCTGGTGAACTCGAAGCCCTCAGTGGGCCAGAAGCCGATGAACTGTACGCCCAGCGGCGCGATGTGATCGTGCAGCATGCCCAGCGCGTCGAGGAACCACTCACCGTAACCGAGCTGATCGCCCATGCCGTACATGGCGACGATTTTGCCTTTCAGATCCAGCGCCGGCAGTTGCGGCCAGATCGCTTCCCAGTCTTCCTGCAGTTCGCCGAAATCCCAGGTCGGGATGCCGAGGATCAGTATGGAATAGTCCTCCATCAGCTTGGGAGAGACGTCTTTCAGGTTGTGCAGGTCGACCAGGTCTTCACCCAGAATCTCACGGATTTTTTCTGCCGCCATCTCGGTGTAGCAGGTGCTGGAGCCGTAAAACAGACCAATCTTCATGTGTAAACCGTTACGTTGCCGTTTAGAGAATTGCAGCGAGTATACCTGATTTGCGTCGGCTTAAGGCATAATGGCGCGGGTGGAAATGCAACAAAGAGAGGACCGCGTGCAACAGCAAGACCATGCGCTGATTGAACAATTCCTGGATGCGCTGTGGCTTGAGCGCAATCTGGCGGAAAATACGCTGGCCTCCTACCGGCTGGATTTGCAGGCGCTGGGCACCTGGCTTGGCCAGCAAAACACCGCCTTGCTGCAAGCGCAGGCGTTGGATCTGCAGGCGTTTCTCGCCGAGCGGGTGGACGGCGGCTACAAGGCCACCAGCTCCGCGCGTTTGCTGAGCGCCATGCGCCGCCTGTTTCAGTACCTGTACCGCGAAAAGCTGCGCGCCGACGATCCCACCGCGCAGCTGGCGTCTCCCAAGCTGCCGCAGCGTTTGCCGAAGGATCTGAGCGAGGCGCAGGTCGATGCGCTGCTGCAGGCGCCCTGCGTCGATCAGCCGCTGGAACTGCGCGACAAGGCGATGCTCGAAGTGTTGTACGCCACCGGGCTGCGGGTTTCCGAACTGGTGGGGCTGAGCATCAGCGACGTCAGCCTGCGCCAGGGCGTGGTGCGGGTGATCGGCAAGGGCAACAAGGAGCGGCTGGTGCCGCTGGGCGAAGAGGCGGTCTACTGGATCGAAAATTATCTGGAGCACGGCCGCCCGTGGCTGGTCAACGGCCAGACGCTGGATGTGCTGTTCCCCAGCACCCGTTGCCAGCAAATGACCCGACAGACGTTCTGGCATCGCATCAAACACTATGCCATCCTTGCGGGCATCGACAGCGAGCGTCTGTCGCCGCACGTGTTGCGGCACGCGTTCGCCACCCATTTGCTGAACCATGGGGCCGATCTCCGTGTCGTACAGATGTTGTTAGGGCACAGCGATCTCTCGACCACGCAAATTTATACTCATGTAGCGACCGAACGACTGAAACAGCTACATCAACAGCATCACCCGCGCGCCTGAGCGGCGGGTTCGAAAGGATTGGAACAATGAAAAAAGGTTTAATGCTGCTCTCTCTGCTGGTGGCTTCGGTGACCGGCGCCGCCCATGCCGATGACGCGGCGATCAAAAAAGCGCTCGCCAGCCTGGGCATCCAGCAGGCGGACGTGCAGCCTTCACCGGTCAATGGACTGAAAACCGTGCTGACCGACAGCGGCGTGCTGTACGCCTCCGAAGACGGCAAGCACATTCTGCAGGGCCCGCTGTTCGACGTCAGCGGCAAAGAGCCGGTCAACGTGACCAACCAACTGCTGGGCAGCAAGATGGACGCGCTGAAAGATCAGATGATCGTCTACAAGGCGCCGAAAGAGAAACACGTGATCACCGTGTTCACCGACATCACCTGCGGTTACTGCCACAAGCTGCACCAGCAGATGAAAGAGTACAACGATCTGGGCATCACCGTGCGCTACCTGGCGTTCCCGCGCCAGGGGCTGGCCTCTCAGGCTGAGAAAGACATGCAGTCGATCTGGTGCACCGCAGACAAGGCCAAGGCGTTCGACGCCGCCATGAAGGGCGACGCCATCTCCCCGGCGACCTGCAAAACCGACATCAGCAAGCATTACGAGCTGGGCGTGCAGTTCGGCATTCAGGGCACGCCGGCGATCATCCTGGAAAACGGCATGATGATCCCGGGCTATCAGGGGCCGAAAGAGATGGCCGCCATGCTGGATGCGCACCAGGCCGCCACCAAAGCCGGTGGTTAATCGCCGGTGAGTATCAAAACGCAACTACGTCGCCGCCCGGCGGCGGACGACACGCATCTGCCCGCCAGTTTGCCGCCGCTGCTGCGCCGGCTTTACGCCCTGCGCGGCGTGCAGGCTGAGCAGGAGCTGGAACGCGGCGTCAAGGGCATGCTGCCCTGGCAACAGCTGGACGGCATCGACGCCGCCGTCAGCCTGCTGCAACAGGCGCTGGCCGACGGCCGCCGCATCATGGTGGTGGGCGATTTCGACGCCGACGGCGCCACCAGCACCGCACTGACGGTGCTGGCGCTGCGCAGCATGGGCGGCGCCAGCGTCGACTACCTGGTGCCGAACCGCTTTGAAGACGGCTACGGCCTGAGCCCCGAAGTGGTGGAGCAGGCGGCGGCGCGCGGTGCGGAGCTGATCGTCACCGTCGATAACGGCATCTCCTCCCACGCCGGCGTCGACGTGGCGCACGCCAAAGGCATGCAGGTGTTGGTGACCGATCACCACCTGCCGGGTGAGACCCTGCCGGCGGCCGAAGCGATCGTCAATCCCAACCTGCGCGGCTGCGCCTTCCCGTCCAAATCGCTGGCCGGGGTGGGCGTCGCGTTCTACCTGATGCTGGCGCTGCGCGCCCGGCTGCGGGACAGCGGCTGGTTCGAGCAGCGCGCGCTGGCGATGCCCAATCTGGCGGAACTGCTGGATCTGGTGGCGCTCGGCACCGTGGCCGACGTGGTGCCGTTGGACGCCAACAACCGCATTCTGGTGTATCAGGGGTTAAACCGCATTCGCGCCGGCAAATGCCGACCGGGCATCCGCGCGCTGCTTGAGGTGGCCAACCGCGACGCCCGCCAACTGGCGGCCAACGATCTCGGTTTCGCCCTCGGCCCGCGTCTCAACGCCGCCGGCAGGCTGGACGACATGTCTATTGGCGTGGCGCTGCTGCTGAGCGACGACATTGCGCAGGCGCGCATGCTGGCCAACGATCTCGACGCGCTGAACCAGACGCGACGCGAGATAGAGCAGGGCATGCAGGTGGAAGCCCTGCAGCTGTGCGACCAGTTGGAGCGCACCAGTACCGAGCTGCCTTACGGGCTGGCGATGTATCACCCGGAATGGCACCAGGGCGTGGTGGGCATCCTCGCCTCACGTATCAAAGAGCGTTTCCACCGCCCGGTGATCGCGTTCGCGCCGGCGGGCGACGGTATCCTGAAAGGCTCCGGCCGTTCGGTGCCTGGCCTGCACATGCGCGACGCGCTGGAGCGGCTGGATATGCTGAACCCCGGCCTGATGATGAAGTTCGGCGGCCACGCGATGGCGGCCGGGCTGTCGCTGGAAGAGGCCAGGTTCGACGAGTTCCGCCAGCGCTTCGGCGAGCTGGTGGGGGAATGGCTCGATCCGGCGATGCTGGAAGGGGTTATCTGGTCTGACGGCGAGCTGGCGATGCAGGAGCTGTCGCTGACGACGGCGGAGCTGCTGCGCGAGGGCGGCCCGTGGGGCCAGGCGTTCCCGGAACCGACCTTCGACGGCAAATTCCGCATCCTGCAGCAGCGGCTGGTGGGCGAGAAACACCTGAAGCTGATGGTGGAGCCGCTCGGCGGCGGCCCGCTGCTCGACGGCATCGCATTCAACGTGGACACCACGCTGTGGCCGGACAGCAGCGTGCGCGAGGTCGAGCTGGCCTACAAGCTCGACGTCAACGAGTTTCGCGGCAGCCGCAACGTGCAGCTGCTGATCCAGCATCTTTGGCCGCGCTGAGGCGAAATTGAACACAATTCGGGGATTGGGCTCTCCAATCCCCTGCATCCTTCCCGATCGCCACAAAAACTGACCAACTCGCTATAAACTGCCGCCCGGATCCGTTAGAATTAGCGGTTCCAATGGCATTCCGCCATCGACGACATCAACGTAAAAGAACGAAACCATGTTTGAAATTAACCCGGTAAAAAACCGAATTCAGGACCTGTCCGAGCGGACTGCGGTTCTTAGGGGGTATCTTTGACTATGATGCCAAGAAGGAACGCCTAGAAGAAGTCAACGCCGAGCTGGAACAGCCGGACGTGTGGAACGAACCGGAGCGCGCGCAGGCGCTCGGCAAAGAGCGCGCCGCGCTGGAAGCCATCGTTGAAACCATCGATCAGCTGGAGCAGGGCGGCGAAGACGTCGGCGGGCTGCTGGAACTGGCGGTAGAAGCCGACGATGAAGAGACCTTCAACGAAGCGGTCGCCGAGCTGGATCAGCTGATGAGCAAGCTGGATCAGTTGGAATTCCGCCGCATGTTCTCCGGCGAATACGACAGCGCCGACTGCTATCTGGATATCCAGGCCGGCTCCGGCGGCACCGAAGCGCAAGACTGGGCCAGCATGCTGCTGCGCATGTACCTGCGCTGGGCCGAAGCCAAGGGCTTCAAGACCGAAGTGATCGAAGAGTCCGACGGCGACGTCGCGGGCCTGAAATCTGCCACCATCAAGATCATCGGCGACTACGCGTTCGGCTGGTTACGCACTGAAACCGGCGTTCACCGCCTGGTGCGCAAGAGCCCGTTCGACTCCGGCGGCCGTCGCCACACCTCGTTCAGCTCGGTGTTCATCTACCCGGAAGTCGACGACGATATCGATATCGAAATCAACCCGGCGGATCTGCGTATCGACGTGTACCGCGCCTCCGGTGCGGGCGGTCAGCACGTCAACAAAACCGAATCCGCCGTACGTATTACTCACCTGCCAACCAACATCGTGGTGCAGTGCCAGAACGATCGTTCTCAGCATAAGAACAAGGATCAAGCGTTTAAACAGCTGCGAGCCAAGCTGTACGAGTTTGAGATGCAAAAGAAAAATGCTGATAAGCAGACGATGGAAGACAACAAGTCCGACATCGGCTGGGGCAGCCAAATCCGTTCTTACGTGCTGGATGACTCCCGCATCAAGGATTTGCGCACCAACGTCGAAACGCGTAACACGCAGGCCGTACTGGATGGCGACCTGGATAAATTCATTGAGGCAAGTTTGAAAGCCGGGTTATGAGGAATAGAAATGTCTGAACAACAAGTACAGGGCGCCGATCAGGCGCTGGATCTCAATAACGAACTGCAGTCCCGCCGCGAGAAACTGGCCGGCCTGCGCGAGAACGGCATTGCGTTCCCGAATGACTTCCGTCGCGACTCCACCTCCGACAAACTGCACGCCGCGTACGGCGATAAAGACAACGAAGAGCTGGAAGCGCTGGGCGTAGAAGTGACCGTCGCCGGCCGCATGATGACCCGCCGCATTATGGGCAAGGCATCCTTCGTCACGCTGCAGGACGTGGGCGGCCGCATTCAGCTGTACGTCGCGCGCGACGATCTGGCTGAAGGCGTGTACAACGACCAGTTCAAGAAGTGGGACCTGGGCGATATCCTCGGCGCACGCGGCAAGCTGTTCAAAACCAAGACCGGCGAACTGTCGATCCACTGCACCGAGCTGCGTCTGCTGACCAAAGCGCTGCGCCCGCTGCCGGACAAATTCCACGGCCTGGCGGATCAGGAAACCCGTTACCGCCAGCGTTACCTGGACCTGATCGCCAACGAAGAATCGCGCAACACCTTCAAGGTGCGTTCTCAGGTGATGTCGGCTATCCGTAACTTCATGGTGGAACGCGGCTTCATGGAAGTCGAAACCCCGATGATGCAGGTGATCCCGGGCGGTGCGTCCGCGCGTCCGTTCATCACGCACCACAACGCGCTGGATATCGATATGTACCTGCGCATCGCGCCGGAACTGTATCTGAAGCGTCTGGTGGTTGGTGGCTTTGAGCGCGTGTTCGAAATCAACCGTAACTTCCGTAACGAAGGCGTTTCTCCGCGTCACAACCCAGAGTTCACCATGATGGAACTCTACATGGCTTACGCGGATTACAAAGACCTGATCGAGCTGACCGAGACGCTGTTCCGCACCCTGACCGAGAAAGTGCTGGGCACCTCTCAGGTGCAGTACGGCGACGAAGTGTTCGACTTCGGCAAGCCGTTCGAGAAGCTGACCATGACCGAGGCGATCAAGAAATACCGCCCGGAAACCGATCTGGCTGACCTGGCCGACATGGGCAAAGCGGTGGCCATCGCAGAATCCATCGGCATCAAGGTTGAGAAGAGCTGGGGTCTGGGCCGCGTCGTGACCGAGATCTTCGAAGAAGTGGCGGAAAGCCATCTGATTCAGCCGACCTTCATCACCGAGTACCCGGCTGAAGTGTCGCCGCTGGCGCGCCGCAACGACGTTAACCCGGAAATCACCGACCGCTTCGAGTTCTTCATCGGCGGCCGTGAAATCGGCAACGGCTTCTCCGAGCTGAACGACGCCGAAGACCAGGCACAGCGCTTTGCCGATCAGGTGAACGCCAAAGACGCCGGCGACGACGAAGCGATGTTCTACGACGAAGACTACGTCACCGCGCTGGAGCACGGCCTGCCGCCGACCGCCGGTCTGGGCATCGGTATCGACCGCATGGTGATGCTGTTCACTAACAGCCACACCATCCGCGACGTGATTCTGTTCCCGGCGATGCGCCCACAGAAATAATTCCGTTTAGCGTGCAACCACCGGTGCAGGCAACTGCGCCGGTTTTTTTTGCCCACCGGACTTAACCGCTTAAAACATCGACAGTTACGCGCCATCTCCGCTTGCCCGCCGCCGATAACCGGTTATAATGCCTGTCGCACACCGATGCGGGTGTAGTTCAATGGTAGAACGGCAGCTTCCCAAGCTGCATACGAGGGTTCGATTCCCTTCACCCGCTCCAAAACTTCCTTAACGTATTCATTTCACTGGTATTTTATAAATTATACGTAATGGCGATCGTGATCCTCCTACAACGGAGTGATACAGCCAATGGCTCAGCGTGATAATCTTTATCGACGTTCCAGCGGGATCTATGTTCTGCGCATCACCGTTCCGGTTCGTTATCGTGCCCTGATAGGGCAGCGTGAAATACATGCATCAACCCGCACAACCCGTCATGCAAATGCCAGAGCTATCGCCGCGCGTTTGCTGGAGAAGTGGTATACGTCTTTGGAAGAGTTCAGACAAATGGATAAAGAGAAGATTCGGGGAAACGCCCCACTGTTGGCTGGTGCCGGCAAAATCAGTCTGAAGTTATTTTGTGAGTCATTTGGTGTTGAGCTTGAGACGGTCGTTCAGCATCTACTGGCAAACAACGTTCCGGTCTATTGCTTTGCTGAAGGGCGAACAGCTTTCCAAATCGAAGATTTCACTGAAGTGGAACGAGAAGATAACGGTGGTTTTGTGCTCAACAACCTTGAGCAGAAAGGTATCGAGGGCGTAATCCGGGGCTACGTCAAATTACTTCAAACTAGCTATGCGCTCAAACAGCTTCTGGAGCAAGGGTATACCGAGGAGGCGGCGTTCAGAACAAACGGCGGCAACCGTCTTTCTATCTGGCTGATGGATTTCCCCGGGGTTAGGTTGGATGCGAGTTCTTTATTTATCAATAATGTGCAGGCTGAGAGTCTGCGTAGAGTTTGGGATAAAGCGTATGCGAAATCAGAGTCAGGGTTGCCCGGTTTCTCAAGTGTTCCTGCCCTTGTATCAGCGTCGACTAACCCCTACTGCAATCCTGCGTATATAAACATGACCGTTTCTGAGCTACTGGAAGCGTTCATGACGTATAAAAATACAGGCGATATAAAACTTGCAAGCGAAGATAAAATTAGGTCTCGTATTGAACATTTCATGGAGATAATGGGCGATCTTAAGCTGGGTAAGCTAGACCGCGAGTTAGTGAAAGATTATGTTGCCAGAATGCAGAAAATGCCTGGTAATCTGTATTTGATGCGGCGGAAATATAAGGTTTCAGAGACGAACAAGCTGATTGAAAAGGCGTTAGCTGACGGTCAACCGGTAATGAGCAGAGATGCGATTGGCAGGCATATTGAGTCACTGGGTTCGATGTTGAGATGGGCTAAGAGCGAACGTTATCTACTTGATAACCCTGCGGAGAATGTGCTCGCTCAGCGCCGCGTTATGGTGCGGGAGCAAGATCGCCGCGATCTGTTCACCGAAGAAGAGTTAATAAAAATTTTCTCCGCTGATTGGTTTAAGAAAGGCGAGGGAACACCCAATCAATATGGGCGTTACACGAGATTTCGCCCTTATCATTATTGGCTGCCATTATTGGCGCTGTATCTGGGCGGACGCATCAATGAACTTTGCCAGCTTTATCTGGCGGATATTCGGGTTGATAAAAATGGAGTGCCGTTTGTTGATTTCAACCTAGATACACCGGATAAGATAATGGATAGTGATGTAAAAGACGGCAGTGAAAAGTCCCTTAAAACAGTCAATGCTATTCGAAAGGTTCCGATTCATCCCAAATTGATCGAATTGGGACTTCTTGAGTATGTCGAAGCATTGAAAATTGCGGGATTTAATCGTCTTTTCCCTGAGTTGAAATATAGCAAAACTAAGGGGTATCGCGGCGCAGCATCCAAATGGTTCAATGAGAATTATTTTGGAAAAGTGCTTGGCTTCCCGCGTGATGGTAAGAAGACCTTTCATTCTTTACGTCACACTTTTGTTAATGCTGTAGAGTCATTTGAAAGTAACGAGCGGAAAATCGCGCAGCTTGTTGGCCATGTGCGTGGAAGAACTACCGCAATGACTACCTATTGGAAAGATGAAGAAGTAGTGGACCAATGTAAAACGATCTTTCAGTTATCATATGATTTCACTGATATTTCTCAATTTAAAGTGAGTGCTGGCATAAAAGCACTCAACAATGCGATCCGTAAGCAGAAGCCATAAACATAATTAAACGCGCTCAGGGTAGGGCGCGTTTATAATTAATTTACTCTTCAGATTTTATTATTTTTTGCTTCCAGGATTTTATTTCCATAAGAACAGCAGAGTCACCATCTTTGTTCCAGATGTTATTACCTAGCCCCATGTAGAAAAAGTGGGATGTAGTTCCGTTTTTATTCTCTAGTTTTGAGTCTTTACCATCTCGAGTATAAAGGATTACGAGATCATTCTCTTTGACCTTTCTATCAGGGAACCAAAAAGAGTGTCTCATTTCATTAGATATTTTCCCATCATCTAGATATGTAGTATCAAAAGTAACATAATTTCCAATTTCGTCGTCAGATGTTACCTTCAGAACTAAACGTTCTTTTTGGATATTCCCTGCATCCTTTACATATTTTATTTCTATAGTCATTTGGTAAACATCCTCCCGAATTTCATTATGCTTCCGGAAATCCATAAAGCAATGCCGCCACCTAAGCTGAGCACTCCATAAACATCATTCTCCCATAGTTTAATTGAAATTCCAATTAACAATGCCCCCATGCTTATTGAGACATTATATGCAATTTCAGCACATTTATAAGCAGAGAGTTTTTCACTTAGGATAGCTGAGTTCTTATCTTTAGCATAAAACTGTTCTCTAAAAGATTTTAAGGATGAAATCTCATTTTCCATTCTATCAATCTCATCGATCATTAAATTGACACTTCCTATATTCAAAAGTTCTTTTTCACTAAGAGATCTTTTTAATGATGAATAAGACTTTTTTGTAGTTGCCGGGGCTGTAACTACTCCAGGCGTTGTTTCTGAAACTTCATCAATTTGAGGTTCTTCTTTACTACCCACCATTATTCTCCTGTAAGATATTTTTAGTATGGGTAATGCAAAAATAAATCAATGCATTACTAATGGGATTTGTATTGATACTATAATTATAGTCTGTCTATTGTTCCATACCAGAATGCCAAAAAACGACCGTTTTCCGGCATCTTTCTGAATGCAGCCCTTGCACTGTTGAAAAATTAGCCTTGGCTTTTCTGGCAGGCCATCCTATTTTTGACATCGTTTTCTAACATAGTTAGGTGAGGTGGTAGCAATGGTGACTTTTGGTTATGGGCGAGTTTCAACTGTTCAACAAGATACCGAAAATCAGAGATTAGAACTGCTACAGGCCGGGTGCCATATTGATTTCTGGTTTGCAGACATTGTGAGTGGGAAAGTTCATGCTTCCCAGCGTAAAGAGTTCAATGAAATGCTCACAAAGATCCGGGATGGGGAAACGCTAGTTGTCACGAAACTTGATCGGTTGGGAAGAGATGCAGTTGATATTCTTCAAACAGTAAAGAAGTTGGCTGCGCGTGATATCCGGGTGATAGTCCACCAGCTTGGCACAACAGACCTCACGTCAACTGCCGGAAAGTTGCTACTTTCGATGTTAGCAGCGGTCGCTGAGATGGAACGCGATTTACTGATAGAAAGAACTCAGTCAGGGCTAGCAAGAGCGAAAGCTGAGGGTAAGAAATTGGGTAGACCCTCTAAAACGACACCAGAGCAACGAGAAGCGATCTTATCAAAAAAGGCTAACGGTGAGAGCATTAGTTCTATATCTCGTCGCTACGGGGTTTCTAGGGCTACTATAGCCGGTATTGTTTAGTCTTCAGTTCTTTGAGGCGCTGATAATAACTAGCCATCAGCGCTCATTTCTGTATCAGAGTTTTCTCTTGGTTATCTCGTCAGTTCGCATCCAGTTTGAACTACGCGACTTATATACTCTGGGGATTTATCTTTCTGATCCACATAAACAAATGCTAGTAATGAGTAGAAAAGATCAATCTCTCGTCCTGATACTTTTCCAGATTTTTCAATTGTTTGAATCCTCTTCACATACTGCTTTTTTGTTATTCCTGCATCTCGATCTCGCGCCATATGTTCCGCAACATTTGCTGTGTTTTCGCAAACTGAAGGTTCATTGCTTGTTTGGTTGGTCGCTAGTTGCGTGTGTATGACTGGTTGCTGAACTCCTGTTGCTGCGAACGTATCGAAAGTAGCTAGACTCAGAAATAGTGCATAACCCATTGATATAGTTTTAAGTGGCTTCCGTTTCATACAAATCCTCATGTTTTGATGTGTTGCCCAGGACTACATTTTGTTTGCTGCCATGATTATTAAATATTGGGTTTGAAATGTCACGATTGGTGAGTGGCCTGTTAGTGGTCAAAGCGCCACATTTCAGGGATGAAAACGAACCTGCGATCTATTTTTGGAAAACGAGTTAAAGATCTGCGTATAGCAACCGGGCTTAGTCAGGAGGCTTTTGCTGATCGCTGTGGTTTTGCACGTAGCTACATGAGCAGAATTGAGAGAGGTGGTTCGAATGCTTCTCTTGATGCTATTGAGATACTTGCGAACGCCTTGAAAGTAAATGCATCAGAGCTACTCAAAGATGAGACATTTGAGGAAAATACAACCAACTTGCTTGTGCCTTATGCCGCAGATGGCACATGTTTCCATCCCGGATTATCAAGCCCTAGGGATGGAAGTTTTCGAGTAGGCGAAAAAATGGCTCAAAAGCGATTTAGCACGTTTTTGGAAGCTCTTGAATACTTGAGGGGTATGGAGACAGCTAAATGGCGCAGGCCAAATTCTGCCGGAAACTGGGGGCTGGTATCAGCAGTGCGTTGGGATGTTATCTGCGAGAAATAAGTCTAGCGTTAATATAAGGATCATTTTTTCCGATAGCTGGATTAAAAGACAGACTGCTTGGTTACCAGCCCGGGATTTTCTAAGGGTTTTGGTATCAGAACAGTATCATCTCATTTCATTCAAGTGTTTTGAAGCGAGGACTCTTGGGCGTTCCGGATGTGATTGGAATAATTTGATATGAATCTTTTTGATTACATTTTGACAGTTAATACTTTTAAGGCTCGTTGAACAGCTTTTAAAAGCTACGGTGTTTCCCTAATGGTTTTAAAGGACTTTCCGGTAGAAGGCTTATATCTCCGCCTAACTGTTTTTTTAAACAGTTAGACGTAAGCCAACCATCACACACAATCTTTCCGTGTAGATTCTTCTAACCTTCACTGGACGATCACTCTGTTTTGATTCGGTTAGCAAGGCTTCTCAAAACAGTGCGCGCGACTAGGCTCCAGTGGCTCTTTCGAGCATCTCCACCCTAGGCCCTTATGTCGCGATACTTCTGGGCCCGCTATGAAAAATCATAGCTTTAAAACCGCGTAGAACGTATGGATACCGATAGCCCGCGGAGTTTACTGATTCGAAATGTATATCATGTGATACATTTCAAATCAACAAGTGTGAAAAAATGCTCTTTGGCCTCCTACAAAACTCTCCTACACTGCTTTTGATTTTTGTTAATAATTCCATAGGATTACGAGATGTTTGGAGCGGGGGTGTTTTCCCTTCACCCGCTCCAGCACTCCCTCTTGAAAACATCCTGATTCTTCGAAACGTTATCCCGAACCAATCCTTTGCTCATAAAGCGCTGTTTCTGTTTGTCCGCCATTCCAACCGCATCATCAGCACTGTGGTGAAGAAAGCGGGGCAAAAAAATGCCGCCCCGGGGGACGGCATGTCGGCATTCAGCGAACCAGATGCAAGAAATGCAGGTGTTTCTCGTACTGGTCAAGAATATCGTTGATCAACTGCTCCTGATTCCAGCCCATGACATCGTAGTTCTGGCCGCCTTCTTTCAGGTAGATCTCCGCGCGATAATACTTGTGCTGCTCGGCTTGCTGTTCATCGTTATCCAGCCCGGCCAGAGCGAACGTCGGCGAACTGTAGCCGCGCAGTCTGACTTCATAGATAAAGTTAAGCTCATCGCCCAAATCGACCTCGAAACGAATGCGGTCTTCCGCAGTGGTGTTGATGCTGCTGAGCGTGTTTTGTTTACTCAGCTCTTCCTGCACCAGCGTCATGGCAGGCTGGATGACCTCATCCATAAAGCGCTTAACCAGCGAGCGTTTTGGCAGATAGGCGATATTGCGCAGCCTGCGCTGCCAGGGAATGGGGTTGCGGGCGGCGGTGGGGGCGATGGTGGCCATATTTTGGCTGTCGCGCTTGGTCAGATCGCGACGCAGTGCCTTAAGCAAGCCGTAGATGGAGACCAGCAAGATGGCCGAGAAAGGCAATGCGCTGGCGATGGTGACGGTTTGCAGCGCGCTGAGCCCCCCGGCGATCAGCAAGGCGATGGCGACGATGCCCATCAGCGACGCCCAGAAAATGCGTTGCCAAACCGGCGTGTTGCTGGAGCCGCCCGAAGCCAGCGTATCCACGACCATGGCGCCGGAATCGGCGGAGGTGACGAAAAAGACGATAACCATCGCCATGGCGATAAACGAAAGCACGCTGGAGAACGGGAAATGCTCCAGGAAGTTAAACAACGCCAGCGCCACGTCCTGTTGTACCGTAGCGGCGAGGTCTGTCGCGCCCTTTTCCATGATGAGGTAAATGGCGCTGTTGCCGAACACCGTCATCCACATGAGGGTGAAGCCGGCCGGGACGAACAGCACGCCCGTGACAAATTCGCGGATGGTTCGGCCGCGGGAAACTCGTGCGATGAACATACCGACGAAAGGCGACCAGGAGAGCCACCACCCCCAATAGAGCAGCGTCCATCCGCCTAACCAGTTGCTGGATTTCGGCTCATAGGCATACAGGTTGAACGTCTTGCTGACCAGCTCGGACAGATAGCCGCCGGTATTTTCCACAAAGGATTTCAACAGCAGAACGGTTGGCCCCAACAGCAAGACCAAGGCCAGGAGCAACAGCGCCAGGCCAAGGTTCAGCTCCGACAGAAAGCGTATGCCTTTCTCCAGCCCTGAAACCACTGAAATGGTGGCCAGCCCGGTAATCACCACGATCAATATCACCTGAACGGTTTCGTTGATCGGCACGCCAAACAGGTGGTTAAGCCCGGCGTTGACCTGCAACACGCCATAACCCAGCGAGGTCGCGACCCCGAATACGGTGCCGATGACCGCGAAGATATCGACGGCGTGGCCGATAGGGCCATAAATGCGGTCGCCGATGATCGGATAAAGCGCAGAGCGCAGGGTCAACGGCAGGCCATGCCGATAGCTGAAGAAGGCCAGAATCAACGCCACGATGGCGTAGATCGCCCAAGCGTGCAGCCCCCAGTGGAAAAAGGTCAGGCGCATGGCCTGTTTGGCCGCCTCGACGCTCTCGGGCGTGCCGACCGGCGGCGAAAGATAGTGCATAACCGGTTCTGCCACGCCGAAGAACATCAGGCCGATGCCCATCCCCGCTGAAAACAGCATGGCAAACCATGAGTGGTAGCGAAAATCGGGTTGCGCATGATCGGGGCCGAGTTTGATGTCGCCGTAGCGGGAAAGCCCCAGAAACGTCACGCTGAGCAAAATCAGCGCCACGGCCAAAATATAAAACCAACTGGCGTTGGTGAAGATTTGTTGCTGCAGAAGTTTGAAGTTCTTGTCAGCGACGTCGGGGAAAAAGGCGGCGAACGCGACCAGAAGAAAAATGAGGACTGCAGAGGTGAAGAATACCGCTTTGTTGATATGGCTTTGCGGCTTTTTTAGGGGGGTGTCTTTCTCACTCATAAATTGATTTATTCCATTTGTTTGATTATCGCCCTGAATGGAGGAGAGGTGTAACCTGTTATATCGTAGCAAAATAGTCAGGCTGTCGGTGTCGGTCAATAGGGCGGAATTACCGCTGCCTGAGTGCGGTAATTCCGAGTTATTCCGTGTTGCCGTTAGTTAAATAAAAATGCCAATAACCCCGTCACCTTATTTTTATTTTCCCATCCTTCCAATTTCATGCAGGCATTAACGTGTTCTGTTCTGCGCATTGCATTGCTGTCCGAGGGAAAGACGCCGCCACCGGCGTTGGGGATCTCCGTGCCGTTGATAGTTATGGAGGAGAAGGCCGGTGAGCTGGCGCGTAAAGACAGATTCACGGGATAGCGCTGTTCGGCTGCCTGCTGGCAGCTTGTTCTGGCCGCTTCAAGGGGCGTTGGGGTTGCCGTTTGCGCTTCCCATTTCTCCGGCGTGGCGCAGGAAGACATCATCAACGCGGCGGCGATAACTGCATATTTTCGCAAAGTAAAAATCCATTTCTAAAATAAAATCCCCTTGATTCTACCCCCAGCGTGCCGCGATGGCCCGCTCAATAAGGTGAGCGGGCCGATGTGGCGAGTTAACTGAGGATATCTTCGGCGATCACTTTAAACAGCGTGTCTATTTCACTCTGGGTGTTGTAGTGCATCATGCCGATGCGCAGCACGCCGCCGTCCTGTAACCCCAACTGCTGGATCAGGCCCAGCGCATAGAAATGCCCGCTGCCGGCGCAGATGTTGTGCTGCCCGAGATGACGGGCGATTGCGTCAGGCGTCTGGCCGCTGAAGGTCAGGGCGAAGGTTGGCGTGCGGCGCGCGCTGTCCGCCTGTGAATGGCCGTAGAGCCGCACGCCGTCGAGTTGCTGCAGCCGTTGCAAAAAGTGGCGGCACAGCGCCTCTTCATGCTGGTGGTAGGCGGCGAAACTCTCCTGCAAGCGCTGCCTTAACGGCGCGCCGGGCGTGCCCCACTGCGCCAGATAGTCGATCGCCGCCGCGACGCCGGCCAGCGCCTCGAAGCTTTGCGTGCCGGTCTCGAAACGGCCGGGGCCGACGTCGGTGGCCGGCTCGACTTTATATGGCCGCAGGCGTTGCAACCACTGCGGCGCAAGGTAGGCCATGCCGACGTGCGGGCCAAAGAACTTGTAGGCGGAGCACACCAGGAAATCACAGCCCAGCGCCTGCACGTCAATCAGGTTATGCGGCGCATAGTGCACGGCGTCGACATACACCTGCGCGCCGACCCGATGCGCGGCTTCGACGATGGTTTTGATATCGACGATGCTGCCGGTGACGTTGGAGGCGTAGCTGACCGCCACCAGGCGAGTGTTGGCGTTGATGCGTTCACACACCTTTGCGGCGTCGAGAGAACAGTCTGCGCTCTCCAGCGGTATCTGATGCACCACGGCTCCTTTGTCGGCGGCGGCCTGCTGCCAGCTGGAGACGTTGGCGTAGTGATCGAGCGCGGTGACGATGACCTCATCGCCGGCCTGCCAGTCGCGGCTGATTATGCGGCTGAGATGGAAAGTCAGCGTGGTCATGTTCATGCCGAAGACAATGTTGTCGGGCGACGGCGCATTTAACAAGGCGCGCACCGATTCTCGCGCCTGGCCCATCACCTCGCCGGTGACCCGGCTGGAGAAGTAGTGGCCGCCCAGGTTGGCGTTGTATTTCCCCAGGTAGTCCGTCATTTTTTCCAGCACGCCCCGTGAAACCTGCGCTCCGCCGGGGCCGTCGAAAAAGATCGCCGGTTTGCCGTCGATTTGCTGAGACAGGGCGCTGAACTGGCGTCGGGCGAGCTCGGGCGTAAAGGTCATGCTTTCTCTCCCCGCGCGGTGAGGACGAAGAGATCCAAATGGCCTTCCTCAGTTGGGTTCACGGCGTTGATCGGCGTGGCGTTGTGCCACAGTTTGCTGTCCGCCAGCAGCACGGCCTCACCGTCCGCCAGCGCTTTTTTAAAGAAGGGATCGTGGTGGCTGTCGTCGTACAGCATAATTTCACCGCCGACGATGTTGTGCCGGTGAATGGCGATCATCGCGATATGGTCGAAACCGTCCTGGTGAATGCCTTCCGGCGCCACCTGGGTGTCTTTCTCGATGGCGACCACGCGCATCTGATGGATCTCAATCTCGGCGCCTTCCGGCAGCTCGTTGCTTTCTGCAAACAGGTTGCACATCTCCGCCATGCCGGCGCTCTGCAGTACGGCGCTGTCGATAGGCTCGAAGCGGCGCACCACGTTGCCCTGGAAGTGGTTGATCTGATCGGACTGCATGAAGGTGCGTGGCCCCACTTCGGCGACGTTGGGGTTGAGGTATTTCACGACTGAATAACGGCGCAGGCGATATTTGCCGTCGGCGTGTTGCGTGTGGGGCAAGGAGGAAAACGAAGGCATCAGTTGTTGGGTGGCTTGCGGGCTTAGTACAGTCATACTTATTACGTTTTCGTGTTTCTGTAACATAATCACCTCTAATAATAATAATTTCTGATGTTGTAGGGGGTAATTCGATTGAATTGTAGACGACTCTATAACCAACGCAATTTGGCGGTGGCGAGGTGTGACGGCGGTCGTAAAGTGGGGTGAACGCGGAGAGATAAAGTAGCGAAAAGTCGGCGGGCTCTACGATGAAACGGCGCGGCAGCTTGCCCGCACCGACAGGTATGAAGCGATGAGCGCGCGGCCCTTATGTTTAGAACGTCTCGAAATACAGCTCGCGCAGCAGCCAGGATATTTCGTTATTGGTGCGGTTCAGGACGTCTATTCTGTGAACCCCTATCGCTTCTGCGCGCAGGTCGAGCAGCAAGTTGCGAATCTGCCGGAATAACGGGGTTTGCGGGTTGGGTCTGGCCAACTGTTGACCACACAGTTTGATACCGGCGTCGCAGCCGGTGGCGATGTCCGTCAGGCAGCATGGACAGGTGGTTTTTTGGCGCGCCATATTGCGGCATTGTTGCCCGATTACCTGATTGAAGTGGCGTAATTGCAGGCAGACTTCCCGCGAGTTCAACGGGTTGGAATGGGTTGTCATCGGTTTCAGCTCCCTTGTCTGCGCCTATATTGGCACTTACCGATGAAGATAACCACGGACAAGCAGAGGGGGTATCGCCTTGTTTTATCTGCAAACAACCAAAGCGATGAGGCCCGCGGCGGCGGGCCGGTAACGTCAGGCGCGTTTAAACAGATTCGCCGCCTGGAACAGCGCAAAGGAGCTGACCAGCATCTCGATGCCGACGATCGCCGTCACCAGCGTGACCGACGCCGCCGGGCCTGAGCCGATCAGCATCCAGGCGATGATCAAATCGAGCACGCCGAT
Source organism: Serratia sp. SM04 (assembly GCF_040280225.1). NCBI lineage: Bacteria > Pseudomonadati > Pseudomonadota > Gammaproteobacteria > Enterobacterales > Yersiniaceae > Serratia > Serratia sp. SM04. Next base: position 526,698 of record NZ_JBEOQT010000001.1, read on the forward strand.
AACGAACTGCAGCCAGTTGCCCGGCAGCCCGCGGCGCATGTAGCCCGCCGCCAGGCGCGCGATACCGCCGAGCGCGAACAGCACGGCGAGGTACACCGCCAGCGCCAGAATGCCCGCCAGCGGGCTGGCGATGAACACATAGCCGATAATCAGGTAGGCCACGCCCAGCAGAATGCCGCCGATCATCGGCCAGGTATTCTGCGCCCGGTTGGCGATCATGGCGATAATCAGCCCGGCGCCGCTCAACAGCAGCAGGATGCCGACCACGATGCTCAGCGCCGCGCCGGAGGCGAAAGGATTGACCAGGCACAGTATGCCGCCCGCCAGCAGCAGGAAGGCGATGATCAGCAGGGTGGTACGTTGCTTTTTGAGCAGTTCTTCGCTCAGGAGGGGCAGATTATTGCGGTCGAGGTTCAACATGATAGTTCTCCATTTTGCGTATTACGATCCTGAAATCTACGACTGTCGATTACTAGCATAGTCGCCATTGGGGATATAAGAGAATGTGCCGCGGCAGTAATGGGTTGAAAAATCGCCTGCTATCCATTGAATTCATCAACAATGAAATCAATTAATACTCTGACAGCGGGAGGCAGGCCTTGTCGGGTGGGGTAAATGGCGACAATTTTATGCGCCTCCACAGACCAATCGTCGAAAACGGTTTTCAGGCTTCCTGCCATCAATTCTTGCTCCGCCAGCGCCAGCGGCAAAAAACCAACGCCGACGCCGCCCACCAAGGCATCTTTTATCAGGCGAATATCGTCGCACACCAGGCATGGATCGCTGTTGATTTTGATCTCGCGCTTGGCTTGACGAAATGTCCAGGTAGCCTGGACGTGTGAAGACAGCCAGCCAAGCGTGGGCACTTTCGATAAATCCGCAGGTTTGCTTAAAGCATATTTGTCGAATGCTGATGCGCTCACCATAAATGCAGAAGGTATGGTGCAAATGGTCCGCATAACCAGATTGCTGTTTTTGGGCACGTCGGTGACAATTTTTAATGAGATATCATATCCTTCGGCAATGATATCAACATCTCTGTTGAATATCTTTACATGCAGACTGACCTCGGGGTACTGCAACATGAACTTGGTTAAAATAGCTGGCAAGCCAAGATCAATAAGCATGTTTGAACATGTTATCCTTATTTTCCCCGTGGGTTTTTCGATTTTATTAATAATGAAATTATCCGCCTCTTCAGCGGCGGTGAGCATTTTTATACAGTAGCGATAATATTCCTTTCCGATATCGGTAATCATTATTTTTCGAGTTGAACGTTGAATTAACCTGACGTTAAGCCTCTTTTCAAGATTGGATATCTTTCTGGACAGCATGGATTTTGATATGCCGAATTTCTTGCTGGCGGCAAGAAAACCACCACATTCAACCACTTTGGCAAACATAAACATTTCATTGAAATCTATCATACAAATCTGACCTTCCCATTGGTGAAATACTCATTCCCAATTTTCTTACTGTTTATCCTGTCGATTCATTGCTAGTTTGAAAAGTGAAGATTTCATTGCATGGTAAATATTTGAAATGCTTCAAACCATCAGAATTTGATGATATGGCGCCGGGCGCGTTGAAATATCTCTGGTCGTTACGACGAGTTAGCCGCCGACCGGCGCTTAAATAATCGCCACAAGGTTTCAGGATGAATAAGTGAGGATATATGAGCTCTCCAGCCAACTTTAATAATCAACGCCCGGTGATTAACCCTGCCGATGCGGCAATGCTGCTTATCGACCATCAAAGCGGTTTGTTTCAAACGATTGGTGATATGCCCATGCCTGATCTGCGCCGCTATGCGACAGCGCTCGCCAAAATCGCCACTCTGGCGAAAATGCCTGTCATTACTACCGCTTCCGTGCCGCAGGGGCCAAATGGGCCATTGATTCCGGAAATCCACGAAAGTGCGCCCCATGCGCAGTATGTCGCTCGCACCGGACAGATAAACGCCTGGGATAACCCGGATTTCGTTGCGGCGGTGAAAGCCACGGGCAAAAAACAGTTGATCATCGCAGGTACGATCACCAGCGTTTGTATGGCTTTCCCGGCGATCAGCGCAATTGACGCCGGTTATCAGGTGTTTGCCGTGGTTGATGCCTCCGGCACCTATTCCAAGATGGCTCAGGAAATCACCTTGGCTCGCGTGGTGCAAGCCGGGGCGGTGCCGATGGATACCGCCGCCGTCGCGTCGGAAATTCAGCAAACCTGGAATCGCGCGGATGCGGCTGAATGGGCAGACGTTTACACCTTAATCTTCCCGAACTATCGCTTGCTGATTGAAAGCTACAACAAAGCGCAGGATGTGATTAAGAAAAACGAGATCCTGGACTCGCAGCGTTGAAACGTCCTTTGCCTGCTCGTTTTTCGCTTGGCGCCTGAGGGCGCCATTTTCGTGTTGTTTATCGCCCCCCTTTATCCCCCTTTTTTGACTGACCCGGCGCAAATGTTACACTGTGCGGCTGACGCGTATCAGAACCGAAACGACGACTGGGGACAGGATTTGAGCACAGGAAGCAAACTGGCAGGGTGGCGCCGCGTGGCGGTGTGTTTGGCATTGGGGCTGTTGTTGGCCGGGTGTTCGGGCAAAAACACCTATAACCGCGACTATGACAAACTGCCGAAGGGCAGTTATTCCGGCAAAACCTATACCGTCAAACGGGGCGATACGCTGTATTACATCGCCTGGATCACCGACAGTGAAGTCAGCGAGCTGGCCAGAATCAACAAAATTCGTCCGCCTTATAGCCTCGAGGTGGGGCAGAAACTGCGGCTGAGCGGCAGCGCGCCGGCCAAAACCGCCGCTACGCGCCGTAAAAAGTCGTCTTCCGCCGCAATCGTCAAACAAACGCCGCCGCCGGGCGCTTCCCGCTGCTGGCGCTGGCCGACCAGCGGTCGGATCGTGCAGGCGTACTCCAATTCCGACGGCGGCAACAAGGGCATCGATATCGCCGGCAAGCGCGGCCAGCCGATCTACGCTTCCGCCAAGGGCAAAGTGGTGTACGTCGGCAACCAGCTGCGCGGCTACGGCAATCTGATCATGATTAAGCACGGTGAGGACTTCATTACCGCCTATGCGCACAACGACACCACGCTGGTGCGCAACGGCCAGGATGTGAAGGCGGGGCAGAAGATCGGCACCATGGGCAGCACCGGCACTGATTCGGTATTCCTGCACTTCCAGATCCGCTACCGCGCGACCGCGCTCGATCCGCAGCGTTATCTGCCGCCGCAGGGTTCGTCGCCGTCTTGTTGACGTCAGTCAGGCTCCGTGAGGAGCCTGACTTTTGTTACGTCAGCGGCAGGTAAAGATCGGTCACCAGTTCATATTCCGCCACCTCGTGCACAAAGTTGTGGTAGTGGAAATAGAGCGGAAAATCGCGCGGTTCCTCGCCGCTGTTCGGCAACCACTCGCTGTAGAGATGGCGAGCGCTTTCAGACAGCCCATCCAGCGAGCCGTGATGGCGCAGCACCGCGCAGCGTCCGGCCGGCAGCGTGCTGTTCACCACGCCGAAGGCGTTGTCTTCGGGGATTGGCGCAGTGACCTCGCCGCAAATGAAGAAGCGGAAGTCCTGCGCTTCGGTGGTGGCCGGATCGTGCGGTGCGATGCCGTAAGTGCGGCTGCTTCTGACCGGCGACAGGCCGCTGGTTTTGCGCCACTCGATAAAGCGTGCGGCGGTTTCGTTGACCAGCGCGGACGGGCCGCGATGTTCGATCATCGCCACCGGCGTGGCCGGGAAGTTGACAATGTCTACCTTCATGGGTTGTTTCCTTGTGTGTTTCGGCTCGGGAAAGCGCTGCTGCCAATCGATCCAGGCCGGCCGTTTGCGAAACTGGCTTGGCGTTTGGCTGAACGCCTGTTTGAAGGCGCGGCTGAAGGACTCCGGGTTTTGAAAACCGGCGTCCAGCGCGATGTCAATCACTGGCTCCAGCGGGTTATACGCCAGGCGGTACGAGGCGCGTTTGAGCCTCATCCACTGGATATAACGCCACACCGAGATGCCGCAATACGCGCTAAACTGGCGTTGAAAGTGAAAGCGCGAAAAGTGGGCCACTTCGCTCAGTTTTTCGACGGTGAGCGCCTCGTCCAGGTGGCGGTCGATATAGTCAAAGACCTGCGCAAAGCGCTTTGCATACGTCTGGGTCATGTGATTGTCTCCTCCATGCCTGAACTTTGCCCGAGCCGCCGCCGCTTCTCCTGACGGATGATGCTGAGTTGCCGCCGCAGGAAAACGGGATGGCTGCGGCGTTCGCCGCCAGCCAGGCCAAACTCATAACCCCCGCGCGGCCGTGCGCCGCGATCCCGACCGAGAAGATGAATATTACATGATGGATCGTTCCCGTTTGCTGAAATTCCTGCTGCCCTACCTGTGGCCGAAAGACAACCCGCGGCTGCGCGCGTATCTGGTGGTGGCCTTCGTGTTCATGGTGGCGGCCAAGGTCAGCACCACGCTGGTGCCGCTGGCCTACAAAGCGATGGTCGATGCGCTGAGCGGTGAGACGGCGAAAATGCTGGCGGTGCCGCTGGGGCTGATCGTCGCCTACGGCGTGGCGCGGGTGGGCGGCGCGCTGTTTGAGGAACTGCGCAACGTGATGTTCATTCACGTCAGCCAGAACGCCACGCGCCTGCTGGGCGTGCGGGTGTTTCGCCAGCTGCATGCGCTGAGCCTGCGCTTCCATCTGGAGCGCCAGACCGGCGGGCTGTCGTTGTCCATCGAGCGCGGCACCCAGGCGGTGTCCACGGTGCTGTCGCGGCTGCTGTTCTCCATCGTGCCTATCCTGTTCGAGCTCTCGCTGGTCACGGCGATCATGTGGCACATGCTGAACGGCTGGTTCGCGCTGGCGATCCTGACGACGGTTGGCTGCTACATCCTGTTTACCGTGCTGGCGGTCAGCTGGCGCACCCGCTTTCGCCGCGAGCTCAACAAGGCCAACGCCGACGCCAACAGCAAATCCATCGACAGCCTGCTGAACTATGAGACCGTGAAGTACTTCGGCAATGAAGAGTTCGAGGCCGAGCGTTTCGACCTGTCGCGCCGGCTGTACGAATACGCCGCCATCAAGAACCAATTCAGTTTTACGGCGATCAACCTGGGGCAAACCGCCATTATTTCGATCGGGCTGATCGTGATGATGGCCATGGCGGCGCAGGGCATTACCCAGGGAACGATGACGGTCGGCGACTTCGTGCTGGTCAACGCCTATCTGCTGCAGCTGTATCAGCCGCTGAACTTCTTCGGCTTTATTTATTCCGAGGTGCGCCAGGCGCTGATCGACATGGAGAACATGTTCGATCTGCTGCAAGAAAAGCGTGAGATCGTCGATAGCCCGGATGCGCAGCCGCTGCGTCTCGATCGCGGCGAAGTGCGGTTCGACGCGGTCAGCTTCGGTTACGACACGCGGCGGCCGATCCTCAAGCAGGTGAGTTTTACCATTCCGGCGGGCCACACGGTGGCGGTGGTCGGCGCCTCCGGCGCGGGCAAGTCCACGCTGTCGCGCCTGCTGTTCCGTTTCTACGACGTGCAGGGCGGCGCTATTACCCTCGACGGCCAGGACATTCGCCAACTGACCCAGGCCAGCCTGCGGCAGGCGATCGGCATCGTGCCGCAGGATACGGTGCTGTTCAACGATACGCTGCGCTACAACATCGGCTACGGCAAAACCGGCTCCAGCGATGAAGAAATCGAGCGGGCGGCGCGGCTGGCGCATATCCATGATTTTATCGTCGGTTTGCCCGACGGTTACGACACCCGGGTGGGCGAGCGCGGGCTGAAGCTGTCGGGCGGTGAAAAGCAGCGGGTGGCGATCGCGCGCACCATTCTGAAAAATCCGGCCATCCTGGTGTTCGACGAGGCGACCAGCGCGCTGGATACCCAGACCGAGCGCGAAATCCAGGGGCACCTGCGCGAGGTAAGCCGCAACCACACCACGCTGGTGATCGCCCACCGGCTCTCCACCGTGGTGGACGCCGATGAAATCATCGTGCTGGAGGCGGGGGAGATCGTCGAGCGCGGGGGGCACGAGGCGCTGCTGGGGGCTAACGGCCGCTACGCCGCGATGTGGCAAACCCAGTACAGCGAAGAGCAGGAGCCACACTGACGGAGGCGATCACGCCGCCGATGGCGCGGCCTTGAGCCGTTGTATCACGTAGTCGCAGGCGATGCGGCAGTCCTGCTTCAGGTCCGTCTCGTCGCCGGCCAGGCTGCCTCGCAGCCAGAGCCCATCGATCATCGCCGCCAGCCCGCGCGCCGCGTCGCGCGCCTGCGGCAGCGGCAGCACGCGGCGGAACTGGCTGCAAATATTGGAATAGAGCCGCCGATCGTTGGCGCGCTGCAGGCGGCGCAGCACCGGCTGATGCATGCTGGCAGCCCAGAAGTCGAGCCAGGCGCGCATGGACACGGCATTGGTTTGGCTGGGGTGGAAGTTGCCCTGGATAATGGCGAACAGCTGTGACTGGCTGTCGCTTGCCGCCTGCGCGCGGCACTCGGCCACCGCATCGCGCAGGTCGCGCAGGATTTTGCGCATGGTGGCGCTCAGCAGCCCCTCTTTATCGCCAAAATAGTGGCTGACGATGCCGGTCGACAGCCCGGCTTCTTTCGCCACCTGAGACAGGGTGACGCCGGCCAGCCCGACGACGTTAATGGTCTCGAAGGCGGCGTTAATCAACTGCTCCTTACGCTGTTCCGGAATGTCTCTTCGGTACATATTTTCCTCAACTGATAGGCCAATCACACTTTGGATTTGATTGATTGAACGGTCAATCAATACTCTATATGCTGCGAAAATGTCAAATAAATGGCGATAATATGTTAACTAAAAGTTGCATTGAAATCGTCTGTCTTTCGCATCATGGAAGCCTGCCAATGACAACAAAAACTCCCCCATCGCTTGACGAAGAACCTGTCAGATTGAATGTTCCGGTATTTTTCGGCTCGGCGGCGGTGATCCTGCTGCTGGGAACGCTGGTCGTTCTGTTCCCCTCCGCCAGCAAACTGTGGCTGAACGCCGCGCAAAGCTGGGTCGCCGACGTATTCGGCTGGTACTACATGTTATTGATGGTCGCCTGCATGGCATTCGTGTTCTGGCTGGCGCTGTCGCGCTTCGGCCATATTCGCCTCAGCCAGGATGACGAGCCGCCGCAGTTCAGCTATCCCTCGTGGGTGGCGATGCTGTTCTCGTCGGGCATCGGCATTGCGCTGGTGTACTACGGCGCCTATGAGCCGCTGGATCACTTCCTGTCGCCACCGGAAGGCAGCGGCGGCACCGTGCAGGCGGCACGACAGGCGATGGCGCTGACCTTTTTGCACTGGGGGCTGCACGGCTGGGCGCTGTATGCGCTGATCGCCACCGCGCTGGCCTATTTCGCCTATTGCCGCGGCCTGCCGCTGGCGCTACGCTCTGCGCTATACCCGATCTTCGGCGAGCGCACCCACGGTTGTGTCGGTCATCTGGTGGACAGCTTCGGCATTCTGGTGACGGTGATTTCGATGGTGACCAACCTGGGGATCGGCGCGCTGCTGGTGAACTCCGGGCTGTTTTATCTGTTCGACATCCCGCAAAGCACCGGCGTGCTGCTGGCGCTGATCGTGGTGATGATGGTGGTGGCCACGCTGGCGGCGGTCACCGGCGTCGAGAAGGGCATCGCCATGCTGTCGAACATCAACGTCGGCTTCCTGTGCCTGCTGCTGCTGTTCGTGTTTTTGGCCGGGCCGACGCTGAACCTGCTGAACGGCATGTTGCAGAACCTCGGCGATTATCTTACCTCGCTGGTCAGCCGCAGCTTCGATATGTATCTGTACGGCAAGGCGCGCCAGTGGCAGGGTGCCTGGACGCTGTTCTACTGGGCCTGGTGGGTGGCGTGGGCGCCGTTCGTCGGGCTGTTCATCGCGCGCATCTCCAAAGGGCGCACCATTCGCGAACTGATTTTCGGCGTGCTGCTGATCCCGCTGGGCTTCACGCTGGCGTGGCTGTCGATCTTCGGCAATACCGCCATCAGTCTGGTGCTGGAAGGCGGGCAGGCGATCCTGGGGCAGGTGGCGCAAAGCGATCCGCCGATGGCGGTGTTCAAGCTGTTCGAATACTTGCCCTATACCCAACTGACCGCCGGCTTTGTGGTGGTGATCAGCTTCGTGCTGTTCCTGACGCCGGTCGATTCCGGCACGCTGATGATAGCCAACCTCTCCTGCCAGGGCGGCTCCGCCCATGATGACGCGCCGGCCTGGCTGCGCGTGTTCTGGGCAGCGGTCACCACGTTGGTATGCGCCGGCTTGCTGTACGCCGGCAGTTTCAGCGCGATGCAGACCGCGGTGGTGCTGTGCGGCCTGCCGTTCTCGGCGGTGATCGTGCTGTACATGATCAGCCTGCGCAAGGATCTGCGCCGTTACGCCATGAAGCCGGCGCTGCCCTGAGGCGGTTTATTCGCCCGCGCGTGGCCGGTGATGCACGTACTCGACAATCGTGCCGTCCGGCAGGCGCGCATTGAAACAGGCGCCGGTGGGCACCTCCACCGGGCCGAAGAAAATCTCGGCGCCGGCGGCCTGTAGCCGCTGGTGGTAGGGATAAATGTCATCGACCAGCAGCGTGCCGACGGTACTGCGGAAAGGGCGCAACTGCTCTTCCGCCCCTTCCAGGATCAGAAACGGCCCCACCGCCGCCAATACCAGCCGATGCTCGGGAAAATCGAAGCGCATGTCCGCCGTTACGCCGTGCAGCTGTTCGTAAAAGGCGATGGCGCGGTCGATTTCGCCTTCGCCAACGTAGACCCGAATCAGCACGCGCGGCTCACGCAGCGATGAAGAGTCGGCGGTTTTGCGCCAGAAACCGGCTTTTGTCAGTGCTGTCGTCATATTCATCTCCTTGCTGGTTGCCTGCCGCTTATCATGCCGCTGTTTTCCCATCCGGGGTTGGATCGAGTTGGCATAAGCTAGCCGCGCCGGTAATAACCCGCTACCAGGGCGTTAAGGGGCGGTCTGTTTGTGATTCCTGTCACGGCCTGCGCTTTTATTATCATTCAGCATTGATAATGTCATTGCGTGATTATTGATTAACACAATGGAGTTAATAGTTCTCGTTATAGCCGCTATAAAGCAAACGGATTCAAATAATAAAGAGGGCGGGGTAATGCGGCTGATGAAAAGGGAAATACCGTCCATTTATAAGCAGGAGTTAAGTTTTATTTGTTAACCTGTTTATAAATCAGCGTGTTTTGGCTTTTTCGATAAAAGTAAAAAGTGCCGTTTAATTTTATTTAAATCAGTAAAAACATAATGTTGATTTATTTTCATGTCATTCGCGTTCTGTGAGAAATACCTGAATCGCCTCTCCGTCGCCGTTCTCAACGGCTGTTTGACATGCCCGTAGCTTGAGATAAGTTTATATCATTAACATGTTAATGAGTTGTTATCGTGACCGATGGCCAATATCTCTCTTGGCCGAGCGCTCAACCGACTTATGCCATGGCCGCTCGCCATTTATAAGTTAACTTATGGACCAATGACGCTATGAATAATTCGCCAGGACAGCGCTCGCGATTGAGCGAAGAGAACCGATTGCTGATCATTTTGTTTTTTGTTTTCGGCTGCGTGTTCGTCGATCGTCTGACCATCTCTTTTCTGTTTCCGATGATTGCCGCCGATTTGAAGTTGAGTAACGTGCATCTTGGCACGCTGTCGGCGGTGCTGGCATTGACTTGGGCGCTATCTGGCGCGGGGCTGGGGGCGATTGCCGATCGCTTTAATATCCGCAAACCGATGCTGATCCTGTCGATCCTGGTGTTTTCGCTGTTCTCCGCGCTGTCGGGGCTGGTCAGCGGCTTTGCCATGTTATTGATCTTCCGCGCGCTGATGGGGATCGCCGAAGGGCCGGTGCTGCCGATCGCGCAATCGCTGATGGTGGAAAAATCGCAGCCGCAGCGCCGCGGCTTCAATATGGGGCTGATCCAGGGGGCGGCGCCGGGATTGTTGGGCGGTATTATCGCGCCGCCGCTGATCATCTATCTGGCGCAGAAGTGGGGTTGGAGCATGGCGTTTCACCTGACCGCCGTGCCGGGCATCATTCTGGCGTGGCTGATCTATCGTTATGTGAACGGCAAGAAGGATCCCGCTTTCAGCGCCGCGCCGGCGGCCGACAAGGCGGCGAACAAAGGCGCTTACGGCGAGCTGTTTAAAATCAAGAACGTAGCGCTGTGCATTCTGATCTCCTGCGTGTTCGTCACCTGGTTCATGATCATCATTACCTTCACCCCCAACTTTTTGGTGACCGACCGTGGCTTCAGCGAGGGCACGATGGGCGGCATCATGAGCGCCATCGGCGCCGCCTGGGTATTTTGGGGCGTGGCGGTGCCGGCGATTTCCGATCGCCTTGGCCGCAAGCCGACGCTGATCTTCTTTTCGCTGCTGGCGGTGTGCTGCCCGCTGTTCCTCAGCTACGTCGATAACCCGTGGCTGCTGGGCGTGCTGGTGTTCCTGTCTTATACCGGCCTTGGCTGCTTCACGCTGTTTATGGCCACCATCCCGTCTGAAACGGTGTCGCCGGCCCGCATCGCGACCGCGTTGGGGCTGGTGATGGGGATTGGCGAGGTGATTGGCGGCTGTCTGGCGCCGTTTATCGCCGGGCTGATCGCCGATCGCTATGGGCTGGTCAGCGTGATGTGGCTGGCGGCTACCGGCGCCGTGTGCGCCGGCGTACTGAGTTGTTTTCTCGATGAAACTGCACCTGCGGTGGTGAGCCGCAGAGCGGTGAAACCGGCGGGCGTCGCCGACGTTTGAGGCGGTTTTCATCCCATTCAATCAAGGAGAGCGAAGATGTCAGCAGAACAATCCGTACTGAATCAGAATGCCGAACCGGACTGGAAGAATTACGACGATTTTGCGCGCGGTATCGACACTAACCGGCTGCCGGGCACTCAGGATTGGCGCGGCAAAACGCTGCAGATCGCTTTTGAAAGCAGCGGGGAAATCACGCTGCGCTTCAGCGCCGATCGGCAGCGGGTGCTGTGGGCCTGGGGCGGGGAGAGCGGCGAGGACGCTTACGAAGAGGTGCAAACCTCCGCTGCGCGCTATTTCTTCAATATTCCGCTGCAGTCGCCGGGCAACGAGTGCCTGACGCTGGTACTCAATCGTGACAGCGGCCGGGCGCTGCTGGTGCGCAGCACGCTGTTGCCGGAACAGGCGGTGGAAAAGGGGTCCCGCCTCAAGCAAAGCTTCTACGTCGGCCGGATTGTCGGCGCCACGCCGGGTGGCGTCGCGCCGCATCTGACCCGCGAGCTTATCGGCTATCGCACGCTGAACGTCTACAGCCCCAACCACTATTACGAACATTTCTATGTCAACACCGAGCGCTACGCCTGGCAAAACCTGCGCGGCGAACAATTCGGTCACGGCGACATGGACTACGCCACCTACTACAAGTTTGAGGACGAGATGTTCCTGTTCACCTTCCGGGAAAAGATCATCCCGGTGTGCTCGGTGTTCTTCTTCGACTTTATTTCCGGGCGCTGCACCGGCACCTTCCTTGGGCTGGACGCCGCCGGCCGGGTGTTGGTGTCACCGGCCGGGGCCTTCATCAGCAAGATGAGCTATAACGCCTACCCGGAAGGCGTGCAGCCGCTTTGATTCAGGCGTTTCTGACCAGCGATCCGGCGTTGATTTCCGCAATGGTTTTCGCGCCGGTGAGCGTCATGGCGACGCGCATTTCCTTGTCGATCAGATCCAGCAAGTTAGCCACCCCGGCTTCACCGGCCGCCGCCAGCGCATAGACGAAGGCGCGCCCCAGCAGCACGCTGTCGGCGCCCAGCGCGATCATGCGCACCACGTCCAGGCCGCTGCGGATGCCGGAGTCGGCCAGCAGGGTAATGTCGCCTTTCACCGCGTCGGCGATCGCCGGCATGGCGCGCGCGGTCGACAGCACGCCGTCCAGCTGGCGGCCGCCGTGGTTGGAGACGATGATGCCGTCGGCGCCGAAGCGCACCGCGTCTTTGGCGTCTTCCGGATCGAGAATGCCTTTGATGATCATCGGGCCGTCCCAGAATTCACGGATCCACTCCAGATCTTTCCAGGAAATCGACGGATCGAAGTTGGCGCCCAGCCAGCCGATGTAGTCTTCCAGGCTGGTCGGTTTGCCGCGGTAGGCCGAGACGTTGCCCAGATCGTGCGGCTTGCCGAGCAGGCCGACATCCCAGGCCCACTGCGGATGCGCAAACGCCTGCAGCACGCGGCGCAGGGCGGCATTAGGGCCGCTCATCCCCGAGTGGGCATCGCGATAACGGGCGCCGGGCACCGGCATGTCGACGGTGAACACCAGCGTTTTCACGCCGGCGGCCTTGGCGCGCTCCAGCGCATTGCGCATAAAGCCGCGATCTTTCAGCACGTAGAGCTGGAACCACATCGGCCGATCGATCGCCGGCGCCACCTCTTCGATCGGGCAGACCGACACGGTGGACAGCGTGAACGGAATGCCTTTTTTAGCCGCGGCGCGCGCGGCCTGTACTTCGCCGCGGCGGGCGTACATGCCGGTCAGCCCCACCGGCCCCAGCGCCACCGGCATCGCCAGCTGCTCGCCGAACAGCGTGGTATGCAGGCTGAGTTCGGACATATTGCGCAGCACGCGCTGGCGCAGGGCAATATCGGCCAGATCCGCGGTATTGCGCTTCAGCGTATGCTCCGCGTAGGCCCCGCCGTCGATGTAGTGAAACAGAAACGGCGGCAGTTTGGCCTGGGCGGCGGCCCGGTAGTCGGTTGACGCGGAGATGATCATAGTGTTTACCTTCTTGTCTTGCTTGCGATAACGAGTGGTCAGTCAGAGCGTGAGGATCGCCGCCATACCGGCCGCAATCCCGCCGTACGCCAGCATCGGCAGTACGGTCTTTCTGATGATTTTGCCTTCGGCGTTGCCGATCCCGAGGATCGAACAGACGGCGATAATGTTGTTCAGGCACACCATGTTGCCCATGGCGCCGCCGACGGACTGCAAGGCCAGCGTCAGGTTGACGTCAAGGCCGCTGCTCTGGGCGATCGATTGCTGAATGCCGCCGAACGTCAGGTTCGAAACGGTATTGGAACCGGAGAAGAACGATCCCAGCGCGCCGAGGAACGAAGAGAACAGCAGCCAGCTCTCGCCGGTCAGCGCCGCCAGCGCTTTACCGATCAGGATCACCGGCGCGTTGTCGCCGCCCTGCATCATTAGATTGACCATCACCAGCGCGCCGAACAGGGCGATAAAGGGCCGCGTGATACGCCCGCCGGTTTCGCTGAACATTTGCCGCACCTGGCCGCCATTCAGACGGAACAGCGGAATGCACAGCAGTACCACCAGCAGGAACGGGATCAGCGCCGGGACATACAGCGTTTTGTAGCCGGCGGCGGCTGAGGTGCCCAGCACCTGCTGCAGTTCGACGATCAGCGCCCGGCTGATGCGCAGCTCCCCGAGCCAGCCGAGGTTTTCCTGCCACAGCAGCGCGGTGTTGTTGAGCAAGGCTTTAAGGCCCAGCTGGTGGACGCGCGTCACTATCAGGATAGCAATCAGCAGCAGGGTTGGGGTCATGGCCTTGACCACCTGCATGAACGGCACCGCCTGCCCGGCGCTCTGCGGTTTGCCGCTGCGGGCGAGGCCGATGCCGCCGCGCGCCAGCAGCACCGACAGCGCCAGGCCGATGGCGCCGCCGACCAGCGCCGGGAATTCATAGTTCACCTGAGCCAGCAGCAGATAGGGCAGGGTGCAGCTCAGCACGCTGAGCAGGATAAACGGCAGGTTGCGGCGGATATCCTGCCAGGAAACGATAAAGCGCAGCGCCAGCAGAGGAATGACGAAGCCGGCGACAAAATGGATCAGCGCGGTCTGCCGGCCGATCTCCAGCAGGCTGGCGTCCGACAGGCCGAGGTTGGCAAAGCCGAACCAGGTGGGGGTGCCCACGGCGCCGAAGGAGACCGGCACCGAGTTCATCACCAGTGTCAGCAGGGCGACGCGCAGCGGGTTGAAGCCCAGCCCGACCAGAATCGGCGCAGCGATGGCGGCCGGGGTGCCGAAGCCGCTGGCGCCCTCAATCATAAAGGCGAACGCCCAGCCGATAATCATCAGCTGGGCCACGGGATTGGGGCTGATGGTTTCCAGCCAGCGGCGCACTACGTTCTCCGCGCCGCTTACCTGCATCAGTTTGTTGAGCAGGATGGCGCCGGCGATGATGGTGATCGGCGTCAGCGTCGATACCAGCGCGGTGATGATATTGGCATGCAGCAGCCGCAGCGAGGCATCGAACCACAGGAGCTGTACGGCGTAGACCACGGCGGCCGTCAGCGGCAGGGCGAGATAAGAGGGCACGCCATTCCTTTTGGTCATCATCCAAATCAGCAGGACGATGGGCGCAATACTGAAAAACAGGGGCATAAGATCCTCAGGGTTATTATTTTTATGGGCAGAGATATGTAGCTGAAAGGTTAATTAGCGCAACATTTTCATTCTAATCACAACGTCGACGACGATGCCATGCGGTATTTTTTTAACATCGACGAACGGCGCCGGCGGTGGAAAATTGGCCGGTAGAAGGGGGTGAATTAACTGCTTAAAAATCAGATTGATAGAAAGTATTATTGTGTGATGAATGCGTGGGCTCACATTAATTAAGCGGTAATGTTCAATAGATTATGTCCAAAAATGCCGTAATCTCCGCGGCCTTTTGCGGCCGCGGGGAAATAATCAGCGAGGAAAATTCAAAAATAGTGGCTGATATTTTGGTAGGAACCGATGATATGCTCGATCAGCAGACGGGTTTTTAACGGCAGATTGCGGGTGTAAGGATAGACGGCGTAAATGCCCAATACCTTGCCGCAGTGGCCGGCCAGGATCTCCGTCAGTTTGCCGTCCTGCAAATCTTCATACACCATGCAGCGTGGCACCATGGCGATGCCGTGGCCGCCGATCACCGCTTTGCGGATCGCCCGCGCATTGTTGGCCGACAGGTTGCCGTTAACCTGCAGCTCGTAGATGTCGTTGCGCCCCGGCCGCTTCATCAGCCAGTTGGCGGTGCCGCTCTCCTGATAGGTGTAGGTCAGACAGTTGTGGCCGAGCAGGTCTTCGGCGCAGCGCGGTTCCGGGTGGCTTTCCAAATACCCCGGCGAGCAGACGATCACCCAGCGGGAATCGAAGATCGGCCGGGCAATCAGGCTTGAATCCGGCATGGTGCCGGTGCGGATCGCCAGATCGATGCCTTCTTCCACCAGATCGGCAAAGCGGTTTTCCAGCCGCATCTCGACTTTCAGGCTGGGATGCAGAGCGCAAAATTCCGCCACGCTCTCGCTCAGCAGCAGCTCGCCCGAAATGGTCGGCACCGACATGCGAATGGTGCCGGTCAACTCTTCGCTCTTTTCGCTGACGGCGTACAGCGCCTCCTGCACTTTGGCGCCGATCTCTTTGGCCTGCTGGTAGAGCGCCTGGCCGCTTTCGGTCAGCGTCAGGCTGCGCGTGGTGCGGTACAGCAGACGGGCGCCCAGCGATTTTTCCAGCCGCCCGATGCGTTTACTGACCACCGAGCTGGTGATGCCGGCGCTCTCCGCGGCCTTGCTGAACGAGCCGCAGTCGACGATCAGGGCGAACAGAATCAGGTCGTTGGCGTATTCGTGGGTGGCGAGCATGGGCATCCTGTAGAGTGAGAGTCCTTTTGTCCCAGTGTAAATCCGGCGCGCCAGGAAGCAATCTTTTCAGCGTGTCGCACGTCGTCACCAGCTGGTCGGATCTGAATTTTTCTTATTTGTTTTTTCATTTTACTGAGAATTATCCTTTTTTATTTTTCTTGGTGTAACCGGTTTTAGTCTACTTTTCTTGTTTTTAGTCTTATTTAAATTGGAATAGTCCTGTAATCGAGTGTTACTTATTCGATTAACTTTAACTTGTAGTGTAAATAATTGTATTGATCTGCTCGTTTGGGATGGCTATGCTTTTTCCCGAAGCGCTCTCATTGTTATTGGTTAAATAGTTTTGAAACGTATTGAAGGATTGCTCTGTCTGCCGACAGGGTAATGGGTAGTGTGTTTATGTTTTAATATAAATAAGGATATTGTAATGAAAAAAATCAATCTGTCAGAAGCGGAAAACATCGTCGGCGGTACTTTTGTTTGTACCAAGGAATTTGCCTGGGTGGGCAGCGGCAACAACCGCACCTGCCAGCTGGTGAAAACCTGTGCGAACAAATTCGGTGGCGTACAGAAGTCTTATTACCCGGCGCCGGTAGCAAGCTGCCCGTCTAACCCAACCACGCCAAGCTGATGCGGGTTGACCCCCTGCATTTAGATTAGCGGTGGGCAGGCGGGCAGCGTTCGCGCTGTCCCGCCTGATACCGGCGAAAAAGTCGTCTTACGTTCTCATTATTTACGGCATTAACTCTTTTTCATGTATTCACTCTGCCGGGTGAATATTAATATATGCGCAGGATGCGTCCGTTATGTATAAACGTCCCTTGCTTTTTATCGGCTACACGCTCGTTATTATTTTTGCCTCTTCTTTTTTGACCGCATTTTATTTTCAACATTACGTCATGCAACCGGCGGAGGCGGAAAGCCTGAGTTTTATCTCCCCGGAAAAAATCGAACAAAGCCCGTTGCAAGACGATAATACCATTGTCGAAGTCTTCTCTTACGCCTGCCACTATTGTGAAGTCAACGAAAGCGGCGTGGCAGAGCTGGAAAAACGTTTGCCGGCGGGCGCCAAATTGGTGCGCTTGCACCTCAGCGACGACAGTCAAGCCGGCATGGCGGCCTTTGCGCCCCTGTTCGCCACGCTGACGATCATGGGGATCGAAGCACAGCATCGCCCCGCCGCTTATCGCGCCATTATCAAAGAAAACCTCAACCTGGCGGACGACAAGCAGCTCAGCGCCTGGCTGACGGCCAACGGTATCGATGAGGCTGCCTATCGGCAGGCCAGAGAGTCAGAGCGGGTCAAGGCGTTGTTGGCGCATATGACGGCGGTGAGCCGCTATTACCAGATCAACGCGACCCCCAGTTTTATCGTCAATCGCAAATGGCTGGCGCTGCAAGATCGCGAGTTTTCCGCTTTCAGCCGGCAGCTGCTGTCGCTGTTGCAGCACGATAAACCGCTGGCCCCCTGATGCGCCTGCTCGCGGTTCGGGGGTATTTGGCCTGGCGCAACGGCCTGGACGCGATGGCCCGCTTATCGGCTGCCGGTGCCGGGATGGGCAACCGCCTGACGTGTGCCCTGCTGCGGCGCGTGGACTATCGCCTGTGGCTGGCGGTGCGCCGGCGGTTGAGGGGAAGCAGGCCGCAGCGCCGCTTTCGCCACCGGCATGCGGTAGCGCTGGCGAACCGCCAAAGCCTGTTGGGTGAAGGCAAGCTGGACTTCGCCTGGCTGATGCAGCGGCGGCAGTGGCTGGACATGGCGGCGGTCTCTGCCCGCAATGCGGCGTTGATGAGCCATTTGGCGCACTGTTCCGCGAAGCTTGATCAGGTCGTGGAACCGCTGCATCGCGCGGGCGTGCCGGTGCTGCTGGCGCCGATGCATACGGTCTCCGACGTGTTGGCGACGCTGGTCGGCGCGGGCGTTTATCCCGGGCGGGCCACGGTGATCGTTTCCGGCGATGTGCAGGCGTTTGCGCGGCGATCGCCGGAAGACGAATGGCGGCAGCGGCTCGACTATTGCTCGATTCACGACGATCCGCGGCACATCGCCGGCACCTTGTCGCAGGCAATGCTGGAAGCGGCGGAACATCGGCGCAACATCATCCTTTTCCCCGATATCACGCCGGATTACACCCTGCACAGCAATCAGGATGTGGCGGCTAAATTGGCCTGCCATCTGTTCGGCCGGCCGGCGCATTTGCACAGCGGCATCGTTCGGCTGTCCCGGGCGTTGCGGGCTCAGGTGGTGTTCTATTCGCTTTATTTCGATCGCGGCATCCGCATTCACATTGAAGAACCTGTCGCCGCAGATCGGGTCGGCCGCGTCATGCCGGCGATCGTCGAGCGAACCCTCCGGCGGCATGCGGATGATTGGCTGCTATGGCATTCGCACTCTTTATTTTTTATTAACGAATAAGTCAGGGATATCACAACGTATGGAAAACACCCTTCCTACGCCGGTCTTGCAGAGCGAAATCAATGAGTGCGGGCTGGCCTGCATCGCCATGCTGGCGGAAACTCAGGGCATTCGCGCACCGTTGACGGAGCTGCGGGAGCGTTATCCCGCTTCGCAGCACGGCACTTCGCTGGCGACGCTGTGCGCCATTTTGGGAGAGCTGGCGCTACCGGCTTATCCGGTGGCGTTCGAGCACCGGGATCTGGCGGCGCTGCCGTTACCGGCCATTTTGCATTACGGCGCGGGCCACTATGTGTTATTGGCGTATCGCCAGGGGGGATACGTGTGCGTAATGAACCCGGCGTTGGGGCAGCAGCTGCTGCCGTACGCCGCCCTGAAAGCGGAAATCAGCGGTTATGCGTTGGTGCTGGATCGCGATGATTTGCCGGCCACCGTCCCGGCCCGGCGCAGCGGCCGCCGCAGCGCTTTCGCCAGCTTAAGCCTGAAGGATACCGCCGGCATCGCCGGCATCTATCGCCTGGCGGCGATGACGTTTTTTATCTCACTGACGCTGTTCATCATGCCGATGATGGTCGCCAGCGCGATCAATCAGGTGTTCGCCATGGCCGGCGAGGTCGCGTTCCCCTACGCCTATTATCTGCTGGCGTTTGTGGCGTCCACGGCGTTGGCGCTGATTGCGCGCACCCTCACCGAACGCTTCATCAAAAATTTCGTGTTGTTGCACGGCGCCGCCGGTTTTTCTCGCCTGCTGGAAAACTCACTCAATTTCTTCAGCAAGCGCGCCCCCGGCGAGATCTTCAGCCGTTTCACCAGCTGGCAGATGGCCGCCGGCCAGAAAATCGAACTGGACAACGGCCTGCGCACCGATTGGATCATCGGCGCCATCGCGTTGGCGGTGATGTGCTACCTGAGCCCGATGCTGGCGCTGGTGCCGGTTGTCGGCGTGCTGCTGATGGGGGCGGTCAGCGTATGGGCCATCTACCGCGATCGGCATTACACCCAGCAGCTGCAGGTGCGAGGCGCGGTGCAAAATGACTTCATCCTGGAAACCATCCAGGGGTTTTCGACCATCAAATCAGCCGGCCTGGCTGGCCAGCGGCAGGAAGGGTTCGCCGAACATGCCCGCTCGCTGTTCAATTGCCTGCAGCAGCAAAAGATCTATGAACAGATAAAAGGCAGCATTTACCAGCTGATCGGCAGTCTGGAGATGGTGTTGTTCATGCTGCTGGCGTTGCCGCTGCTCAAGGAGGGCGAACTCAGTCTGGGGGCATTCTTCGCCTACAGCTTTTTGCGCGAAATCTTTACTTCGTACAGCAGCAAGATCTTTTTTGCCGTTTTGCAGAAAAACCAGCTGCACGTCATCGATGAACGCGCGCGGGATCTGTTTCCTGCGGTATCCGCTCGGGCCCAGTCTGCGGACGAAAGCGTGAGCCATTTTGACGCGCGGTTGGCGTATCGGAGTGTGGCCTTCGCTTACGACGCCGGTCAACCGGTGTTGCGCGATTTGTCGCTGACGCTGGAGCGTGGCGAGTGCATCGCCATTTGCGGCGGTTCCGGCGCGGGTAAGAGCACGTTGCTGAAGGTGCTCGCCTGCCTGCTGACGCCGCAGCAGGGGGAGCTGACGCTGGATGGGCGCGTACTGGCAAGTGCCGCCGCGCAGCGGCTGTTCTTCCTGCAAAGCCAGGAGGACATTCTGTTCAACGCCTCGGTGTTGCAGAACATCACGCTGTTCGCGCCGTCTGCGCCGGGCCAGCAACGGCAGGTGGAACAGGCGTTGCGCAGTTTGGGGCTGACGGACGCGGTGGCGCAGCTGCCGGGGGGCGTGAATGCCCTGGTGCGGGAGAGCCATGCCGGGCTGTCGCTGGGGCAGCGGCAGCGTCTGTTGCTGGCGCGCGCCATGTACAGCCGTTGCCCGGTGTTGGTGCTGGACGAACCGACGGCGAATCTGGATGAAAAGACCGCGGCGGCGGTGATGTCGGCCCTGGTGGCGCATTGCCGTGAAAACCGTAAAACCCTGGTGACGGTCACCCATAATCCGCGGTTGTTGCCGTTATTCGATCGGGTCTTGCGCATGTCGCAGGGGCGGCTGGTGCCTGAATCCACCGACGACGCCAGGATGAATGATTGTGCAGAGGTGGAGTGAGGTGCCCGGAAAGAGACGCTGGCGGCGAGTGGCGTTGGCGATGGTCGTTTTGGCGGCGTTGCTTGGCGGGCTGTCGTTGCTGAATCGGCCCCCTGACACGCAACCACCGCAAACGGCGCGCGTCGAGCGCGGGGACATCGAAAAAAGCGTGTTGGCGACCGGGATTCTGAAACCGCTTCGGCAGGTGAACGTGGGCGCGCAGGTCAACGGGCAGTTGAAAAAACTGTATGTCAAACAGGGTGACAGGGTGATCCAGGGGCAGCTGTTGGCTGAGATCGATCCGACGCTGCAGCTTAACGAGCTGCGCAAGTCACAGGCCGAATTACGCAGCGCGCAGGCGCAGAAACTGGCGAGCCAGGCGCAGCTGAAGCAGTACCAGCTGGAGCTGAAGCGGCAAAGAGCGCTGGCGCGAGACCGCGCCGGCGTGGCCAGCGATTTGGAAAAAGCGCAGGCGCAGCACGACGCGCAACTGGCGCAGTTGAAAGTGAACGAGTCGCAGATCGTCCAGGCCGAAGTGGCGCAGGAAACCGCCAGGGCCAATCTGGCTTTTACCCGTATTACCGCCCCTATCGACGGCGAGGTGCTGGGCATCGTCACCCAGGAAGGGCAAACCATCGTCTCGTCGCAAAGCGCGCCGACCATTTTGGTGATGGCAGACGTGGATACGATGATGGTGCATACCCGCATATCGGAAAATGACATCTTGCAGGTGAAGACGGGGCAGCCGCTGTGGTTTTACGTCGCCGCCGATCCCCGCCGCCGCTATGAGGGAGCGATGGGCGCGATACAGCAGGCGCCGGCGGAGGCGCTGGAAACCGACCCGCTGGGCAGGAATTCAAGCCAGCAAACGGCGGCGGTGTATTACAACGGCGTGTTTGCCGTCGCCAACGGCGAGCGTCGATTGCGCACCTCGATGACGGCGCAGGTATTCATCATGACCGAACGCGCACAGGGGGTGGTGCGGGTACCGATGGCTGCGCTGGGCGCGGCATTGGATGAAGGAAGCTATCAGGTCAAGGTGCTGGAAGGCGGGCAAACGGTGGTGCGCCGCGTGCGTATCGGTACCCGCGATCGCCGCTATGCCGAAGTGTTGGAAGGGCTGAACGCAGGAGAGCAGGTGCTGCTGGAGCAACAGCCTGATGTGGAGGAGGGCGCTGATGTCAGTTAACACCGCTCCCATCATTGCGTTGGATAACGTCTCGCGCGAGTTTCAGGCGGGGGAGCAGAAAATTGCGGTCCTCAAGCGCATTTCCCTGAGCATTCAACGGGGGGAAATGGTCGCTATCGTCGGCGCCTCCGGTTCCGGGAAATCGACGTTGATGAACATCATCGGCTGTCTGGACAAACCTTCTCAGGGCGACGTGCACATCAACGGGGTGGCTATTGGGCAAGCCGACGCCGATCGCCTGGCGCAGCTTCGCAGCCGGCATATCGGCTTTATCTTCCAGCGCTATCACCTGATACCCTATCTGACCGCCGGTGAGAATGTGGCGATCCCGGCGTTGTATACCGCCATGCCGGCCGCCGAACGCCGCCTGCGGGCAGCGCATTTGCTGGCCCGGCTCGGGTTGGCGCAGCGCGGCGGTCATCGCCCGGCGCAGCTTTCCGGTGGGCAACAGCAGCGGGTCAGTATTGCTCGCGCCCTGATGAACGGCGCGGAAATTATTTTGGCCGACGAACCGACAGGTGCGCTGGATAGCGCCAGCGGTCAGGCGTTAATGACCATTTTGCACGAGCTGAACGCTATCGGGCATACCGTCGTCATCGTGACACACGACCGGCGGATCGCCGAACAGGCGCGGCGGATCATTGAGATCGGCGACTGCGAGATCGTGGCGGATCGTCGCCATGAAGCCACCCGACATCTTTCTACGTTCGAACGACCGCTGGCGGCGCCGCTGAAACGCATGGCGCCGGGCGCGGCGTTGAAAGAGGCCGTCGGCATGGCCTGGCGGGCATTGCTGGGGCACCGGGTCCGGGCATTGCTATCGATGCTCGGCATCATTATCGGCATTGCGGCGGTGGTCTCCGCCATCGCCATCGGAGAAGGCACGCGGCGTAATATTCTCAAGGAAATCAGCCAGCTTGGCACCAGCACGCTGGAGATTCGCCCAGGCCTCGGGTGGGAGAAACCGCGGCCCGACCTTGCGCGCTCGCTGAGCGAGCGGGATGCCGCATTATTGGCGGCGCTGCCTTACGTCGACAGCGTCTCGCCGGTGATCGGCACCCAACTGCTGGCCGTTCGCGAAGGCAAACAGGTGCCGCTTGCCGTGATGGGCGTCGGCGAAGGGTATTTCCGCACGCAGGGCATTCGCCTGCTTTCCGGCGGCCTGTTTACCGCGCAGGATCTGAGTGAGCGCGCACCGGTAGCGGTGATTGATCCCTTGCTGAAACAGGCGCTGTTTGCTTCCCGGCAAGATCCGTTGGGCGCGGTAGTGCTGATCGCGGGCGTGCCTTATCGGGTGATCGGCGTCGCGCAGCGCCGCGGCGCTCAATACGCCGGCTCTCAGCCGCTTGCCTGGCTGCCCTATACCTCCCTCACCGGCCGCATCGCCGGCGATATGCCGCTGGAATCCATTGTGATGCGAGTGAATGAAAAACTGACGCTGGAAGAGGCAGGACGGGATGCGACCCGGCGTTTGATCGTAGAACACGGGCGGCGTGATTTCTTCACGTTGACCGACGATCAGCTGACGCAATCCATTCAGCGCGCCTCAGGCTCCATGCAACTGTTGATTACCGCGATTGCCGCCATCTCGCTGCTGGTGGGCGGTGTGGGGGTGATGAACATCATGCTGGTCTCGGTGACGGAACGGACCCATGAGATCGGTATTCGAATGGCGGTGGGCGCCGCCGAGAAGGACATTATGCGGCAGTTTTTGATTGAGGCGGTGGTGATCTGCAGCTTGGGAGGCGTGTTGGGGATCGCCTGCGCCGCGCTGGTCAAAGGGGTTCTGAGCGGATTGGCGCCGCAGGTGACGATGATCTTTACCTGGCCGCCGTTGCTGCTGGCCTGCGGATTTTCGGCGTTGATCGGTGTCGGGTTCGGGTTCTTTCCGGCTCGCACCGCCGCGCGCCTGCAGCCGGTGGAGGCGCTGGCGCGAGAATGAGCCGACTTTGGGTTTACGGGCTGGTGATGCTGTCGCTGAGCGCCTGCGGAGGGCGGCCGATCGACGCCACGGCGCCGCCGTCGCTGCCGCAGCAGTGGCGCGTGGTCGATGAGCGTTCCGGTTCGCTGCGGGCGGGCGTCGCCTGGTGGGAAAACTTCAATGATCCGCAACTCTCCTCGCTGATCGATGGCGTGCTGATCGCGAATCAGGATTTGGCGCTGGCCGGATTGCAGTGGCGCGAGGCCATGTTGGAGGCCGGATTAACGGAGGGCAACTTGACGCCGGATTTCACCGCCAGCCTGAGCGGCCGCAATACCCGAGCGTTGCGGGGCGCGTCTACGCCGCAGGAAAGCTACCGTGCAGGGCTTTCTCTGAGCTATGAACTGGATTTATGGGGCAAGCTGGCGCGCATTCGCGAACAGGCCGAATGGCTGGCCGTCGCCTCGGAGTTGGATCGGCGCAATACCGCGTTGACCTTGATCGGTGCTACCGCGCGCGGGTACTGGCAGATTGCCGACTTGAATCAGCAAGTCCTCCATCAGCAACAGGCGCTGGCGATCGCGCGTGAAACTTTGCGGCTGGTGGCGGCACGTCACACCGCCGGCGACGTTGGCCGATTCGAGCTGTTGCAGGCGGAGCAAAGCTTGTTGGCGCGAGAGAATCAGCTGCATGAGCTGGGGCGGCAGCGGGAAGATGCGCGTAACTCGTTGGCACTGTTGTTCGGGCGATCGCCGCTGCTGCGCTATAGCGAACGGCGTTCGTTGCCGCTTGACGAGGTGGCTGTCGCGCAGCGTCAGCCGGCGTGGGTGATTGCGCGCCGGCCGGATGTTCAGGCAGCAGAACGCCGTCTGAGAGCGGCGCTGGCCGGTGCCGAGGCGGCAAGATTGAGTTTTTATCCGGCGCTGAGCCTGGAGGCCGGGTTGGATGCCGGCAGCGGACTTTTCCGCCAGTGGTTCAGTGAACCTTCGCGCTCGCTGGGCGCCACGTTGACGCTGCCGTTTATCGAATGGCGCAAGATGCGCTTGTCCAGCGACAAAGCGGCGTTGCAGGCGCAGCGGGCGGAGATTCAATTTCGCGATGCGGTCTACCGTGCGCTGGCCGATGTGGACAACGCCATGCGACAACGCCTGGAAGCACAGCGGCAAATCGGCAATCAGCGGTGGCATCTGGCGATGAGCCGACAAGCCGTGGCGTTGGCGCGACATCAATATCAGGCTGGTTCCGTTGCGCTGCAAACGCTGCTGGATGCGCAAGAGGCGGTGTTGGCCAGCGAGAATTCGCTGTCGGCACTGCAATTCCGCTATCTGAACGCCACGATGCAACTCTGGCTGGCGCTGGGCGGCAACGAGGCTTTCGCATCCGGGCAAGGAGAATAAGCATGGAGAAAACAAGACGCGTAGTGGTTACCGGTTACGGTGCCGTCACCGCGCTGGGGGGCAACGCGCAGCAAAGCTGGCAGGCTATCATGGCTAGCCGTCTGGCCTATCGTTATCACGATAAATCGGCGGCGGGGATCCACGCGCGCTTTTTTGCTTTGCTGGAGGCCGAACCGCCGCTGGAGGGCGTTGCCGCGCGGGTAAGCCGCCGCTTGCCCAGATTCGCCAGACTGGCGCTTGCCGCCGCCGCGGAGGCGATCGAAATGGCGTTTTCATCCAGTTTTGTTGGGCCCGCGCACTTTTATTCGTCGTTGGAGTGCGGAGCGATTATCGGCAGCGGCTGGGGCGGCCAGGATGAGATCATGCAAAACAATGCGGACTATCTGCAATCCGGATTGGGGCAGCTGTTTGGCTGTTTTCACGCGATGCCCAATATCGCGACCGCCATATGCGGCCAGCATTGGTTGCTACGGGGCTATCAAGGCTCGCCGGCGGCGGCCTGCGCGACCGGCGGCATCGCGATTGGCGATGCGTTTGAGGTGATACGCAGCGGCCGCGCTTCAATGATGCTGGCCGGTGCCTCGGAGTCGCTGCGCGGCAACGGCGCGATCTGGAATATGGATGCGTTGCGTTTGTTGAGCCGGGAGCAAAAGGATATCACCAAAGCCAGTTGCCCGTTTAGCCGGGAACGCAACGGTTTCGTCCTGGCGGAAGGGGCCGCCGTATTATGCCTTGAGGAACGGGAAGCGGCTTTAGCGCGCGGTGCGACGATTTTGGGCGAAATCAAAGGATACGGCAACTTTTCAGACGCTTTTGATCTTACCGCGCCGTCGAAGGATCCTCAGGCCAAGGTGAAAACCCTACGACGGGCCTTGGAGCAGGCGGGGCTCGGCAGCCATGAAATCGACTATATCAATGCGCATGGCACGTCTACGTTGCAAAACGACGTGAACGAAACCGAGGCGATCAAGGCGGCGCTGGGGCGTGATGCCTATCGCACACCGATTTCCAGCACGAAATCTTATACCGGGCACCTGCTTGGTGCATCCGGCAGCTTTGAGGCGATCGTCTGCCTGCAAGCGTTACAGCAGCAAATGATGCCGGCAACCTGCCATTTGCACGAAACCGATCCCGCATGCGATCTCGATTATATTCGCGAAGGACATCGGCATGGTCGTCTGCGTAATGTCATGAGCCTCAGTTTCGGTTTCGGCGGCGCCAATGCGGCGCTGGTATTTGGCAATCACTATGAATAACGGTAGAACGCATGGAAAAATATCATCGGTTATATGAGACGATTTGCGGCATGTTGCATGAAGCCCGAGGGCTGGAGAGAACGCTGCTGTCGGCAGACATGCCGCTACAGCAGCTTGGGTTGGACAGCCTGGATTATATGGAGCTGATGTTGTTGGTTCGGCGAGAATTCGGCATTACGCTCACTGCGGAAATGCTTATCGAGCATCCTGAATTGACCCTCGGCGAATTGTGCCACCTGATAACCCGTCAATAATTTCATCCCCCCAGGCGATCGCTTGCTAGGGTCTGGCCTGGGTTTTTCGTCTGTTGTAACGTCCATTTCATCCTTTTCGCATCCTGCTTCACTCAGTTATCGATATCCATAAATATTAATGCTTATCCGTCAGGTTAATATGAGCCAGTGATGGCGTTTTTTTATTCAACCCTTGGCGGCGTTATGAATGATGAGTGTTAATTATGTGGCGATATTTTTTAGGAATATTCTTTGTTTTGCCGGTTAATTTATCAATCTCACTCTACATCGCGCTTGTAAGTGATAATGCAAGCTAAAGAAAATAGGGGCAGTGCGGCCTCATTATTTATGATACGGCCGGAAAGCTGCGCAGATTATTCACGATAGCGATTCTCAGGGGCGATTGATGGCCGCGAGAATAACGGTTGTCGCGCTGTTCGCATTCGGCAAATCCGCTATACTCCGCGCTGGATGCAGGAACCTATCCATATGTCAGGGGCTGCCCTGAGTGTCCATTGTGGTGATGTAAAAGGAAAATGACAGCCACATTTTTCCTATCAAAGTAATGAGGTTGTATGTCTAATCGTAAACATCTGACGCCTTCTGAAGTGGAGAGACTGCTTGAGGTCACGCTGCATGGAAAGAATCCAGAACGCGATTATTGTTTGATTTATATGTGTTTTATTCATGGGTGCCGCGCCAGTGAAATAGGGGGATGGCGTTTGTCGGATATCGATCTGGAAGGCGGTAATATCTATGTGCATCGGTTGAAAAATGGTTTTTCCACCGTGCATCCGCTTTATCTGCGCGAAAGACAATGTTTGCGGCGCTGGTTGGATAAACGTCAGCGGCACCGCTGGGCCGATCAGGAGTGGCTGTTTCTTTCCAATCGCGGCGGCCGCCTGTCGCGTCAACGTATTTACGGGTTGATTCGGCATTACAGCAAGGTGGCTAAGTTGGAGGTCAATGCGCACCCGCACATGCTGCGGCATGGCTGCGGATTTGCATTGGCGGATCGCGGTGTCGACACCCGTTTAATTCAGGATTACCTCGGGCACCGAAATATCCAGAATACGGTGATTTATACCGCCAGCAATGCGCAGCGCTTCAAGGAAATTTGGTAAGTGTGATTTAAGTTAATAACGTTAAGGAGTCACTTTGAACTAAACTGAAACATACTGTAAGGACGCGTAAAAACAATGTCAATATTCCCATGCCTTCTTTCCAGGATAAAGATAAATATCATTTAAAAACAATGCGTTGTGTTTTTTGTGCATGCCGTGTCATCCCTGGCAATCTAAGTAAAATCCTACTCAAAACCCCACGAGTTTAAATCACTGCGTTATCACCTCGGTTTTTTAGTCTGATTTATCAGTTATTCATCAATTGGTTGGTTTTAAATTCCGACAAATGTCTGTTTATTGGTTTAAAAGTCCAAAGGAGTCACTTTAGTTCAAAATGAATCGTTTGGGTGAATAAGCCAGAATCCATCAATCAACTTGGCTTAAGACGTTTCCCATTCATGGAACTAAATAAAAGGAATGACATTAAGGATATGTCGGAAATAAACCCATGCACATTTTGCATAATTTTAAGGAAAGTAGGATGAAAAAGAATCTGTTGGCTGTAGCTATATTGACCGCGTCCGCATTTACCACTTCTGCATTTGCCGCCGACGGCGCGCTGAATATTACTGGCACCATCACCGATCAGTCTTGCACCGTCGATGCGGATTCCAAAAACAAGCAGGTCGCTCTGGGCAAGATCGCCAAAGATGCGTTCACCCTGTCCAAAACCGCCGGCGCCAAGGCGTTCAATCTGGTGCTGAAAAATTGCCCGGCCACCGTCACCGGCGCCACCGTGCGTTTTGACGGCACTCAGGTGCAGGGGCAGTCCGGGCTGCTGCAACTGACCGGCGCCGGCACCGCCGGGGTCGCGGGCGGCATTGGCGTGCAACTGCTGGACGACGGCAGCAACGTGTTAAATATCGGCAACGATTCCCGCGTCTATACCTTGGCCGAGAACAAAGACAACGTTCTGGGCTTTGTTGCGCGCTATTTCGCTTATGACAACGTTTCCGTCGGTAGCGCCAACGCTACGGCCAACTTCACCATCGTTTATCAGTAAGGCCATGCCGTTACGGCGGCGGAACAGTTAGAAAAATGAGCCAGAGAGCGTGTTCTCTGGCTCTTATTCATCGGTGATGGAAACGGGAAGAAAGAGAATGAAAGCGGGATACTTTGTGCTGACGGCGGCGTTGCTGATGACGCTTTGGACTCCGGTACGGGCCGGTGTAGTAGTGGGGGGAACGCGCCTGATCTACGACGGCGGCAAAAAAGAGTCTGCTCTGAATATCAGTAATCCGGATGCGATGCCTTATCTGATCCAATCCTGGGTTGATGCGCAAGAAGGCGATAGCGCGAAAGCGCCTTTTATCATTACACCGCCGCTATTTCGCTTGGATGGCGGCCAAAATAACCTGCTGCGCGTGGTACGTGCGGGCGGCAATTTACCGACGGACAGAGAGTCGCTGTATTGGCTGAATGTGAAGGCGATCCCCTCGGTGGAAAAGAAAGAAAATACCCTGCAAATCGCCATCAAGACCCGTATCAAGTTGATTTACCGCCCGCAGGGGCTCACCGGCAATCTGGAGGAGGCGGCCGGTAAAGTGACGTGGCGGCGCAGTGGCGATCGTCTGCAGGTGACCAACCCTTCACCCTACTACCTCACCTTTTTCAATTTGAAGCTGAATGGCCGCGCCATTACCGGCAACACCATGGTAGCACCGCAGGCAAGCGCCAGTTTCCCGTTGCCGACGGCGAATGGCGCAGGAGGCGGTCTGAGCTGGCAAATCATCAATGACTATGGCGGCACCGGCCAGACCTTCACCAGCACATTATAACCGGGCTGCGGTACGTGTTTTTTGCTCCGGAATAACGCTGGAGCAGGTGTTCGGCTTACCTGGCTTTTCGTCGGGCCGAGCCAATCGGGACAGGGAGTTAAAAGGATGAATAACCCGAATTGCATTGGTTTACCAGGGGCGCGATCGGTTCTTGCCGGCCTGATATCTTGCCAGGTGGCGCTGCTGAGCCCGATCGGCACGGCTTATGCGCGCGATTATTTCAACCCGGCGTTGCTGGAAATCGATAATCCGGCGCTGCGCGGCGCCGATCTCTCCGTATTTGAGGAGAACAGCAGCCAGGCGCCCGGGAACTATCGGGTCGATCTTTACCTGAACGGCGAACAGATAGACAGCCTCGACGTCGAGTTCCGGCTTATGCCAGGGGCCGGCGGTAAACAAACGCTGCAACCTTGTTTCAGCACTGAAAAATTAGCTGAATTGGGCGTGAGGGTTGCCATGTTTCCGGCGATGGTGCCTGGGGAGAGTTGCGTCAATTTGGCGCAGGCCATTCCACAAGCCTCTTCGACATTCCTGTTCAATCAGTTGAGGCTGAATTTGAGCATCCCGCAGGCGGCACTGCGCTTGAATGCGCGCGACTACGTTTCCCCGGATAAATGGGATTCCGGCATACCGGCGCTGTTGGTCAATTACAATTTCAGCGGCGCCAATAGCCAGATGCGCGCCAGCGAACGGCAAAACAACAATAACTATTACCTCAATCTGCGCTCGGGCATCAACTGGGGCGCCTGGCGCCTGCGTAACTATTCGATCTGGAATCATTACTCCGGTGGTTCTTCTTCCTGGCGCTCAATCAATACCTACCTGCAGCGCGATATCGTTGCGTTGCAAAGCCGCCTGACCCTGGGTGACAGCACAACATCCAGCGATGTGTTCGATAGCGTGCAGTTCCGCGGCGGGCAGTTGGCCTCTGAGGACGATATCCTGCCGGACAGCATGAAAGGGTACTCGCCGGTAGTGCGCGGGATCGCACGCACGAATGCGCAAATCATAATCCGGCAAAACGGCTACGTGATTTATCAAAGCTATGTGCCGCCGGGGGCGTTTGAAATTTCCGATCTGTATCCCACGGGTGGCAGCGGCGACCTGAATGTAAACGTGCGTGAGGCAGACGGGCAGGAGCAGCATTTTGTGGTGCCGTACGCCGTGGTGCCGGTATTGCAGCGCGAAGGGCGGTTTAAATACAGCCTGACCAGCGGGAAATACCGGTCATACAGCGGCGGCGTTGATGAACGCCCGTTCAGCCAGGCAACCGGGATCTACGGTTTGCCTTGGGGGGCCACGTTGTATGGCGGCGTGCAGGCGGCCAGTAAATATCAGTCTTTGGCGCTGGGATGGGGGCAGAACATGGGGGCGGTAGGCGCGCTGTCTGCCGATGTCACCCAAGCCTGGACCAAGCAGGAAACCCGGCCGAAGGAACAGGGGCAATCATGGCGTCTGCGTTACGGTAAAAACTTCATTGAAACCGGCACCAACTTTAGTTTGGCCAGTTACCGCTACTCCACGCGCGGCTTTTATAGCCTGCAGGAGGCGCTGGAGAGCTATGGCGGCAACAGCGCCGTCTATAGCGATCACAAGAAGAGCCGCGCCGAGCTGACGATGAGCCAAAGCCTGTGGGAGCGGGGAGGAACGCTGTCGCTCAGCCTGTTTAACGAAGACTACTGGGATAACAATCGCCGTTCGCAGTCTGTCAGCCTCAGCTACAACAACAGCTGGGAAGCGGTCAGTTACGGGCTGAATTACACGTTCAACCAGAACGGTTATGACAGTAACGGCAATCGCAGCAGTATTCGTGACCATATCGTGGCTTTCAACGTCAGCGTACCGCTCAGCAAATGGCTGCCGGGCAGCTACGCCACCTACAGTATGAACGCCAGTCGCAATGGTGCCACCAGCAACAACCTTGGGTTGAGCGGTACGGCGTTGCCGGGAAACAACCTGAACTACAGCATCAGCCAGGGCTATACCGGCAGGGATGTGGGGGCGAACGGCAATATTCAGGCGGATTATAAAGGCTCTCTCGCCGAGTTGAACCTGGGGTACGGCTACGATCGCCATCGCCGGCAGGTGAACTACGGCGTGCAGGGCGGCGTTCTGGTGCACCAAAACGGCATCACGCTTTCCCAACCGCTGGGCGATACGGTGGCGTTGGTGCAAGCGCCTGGTGCTTCAGGGGTGAATGTCCTGAACCAGACCGGAGTCAGCACCGACTGGCGCGGCTATGCGGTTGTGCCTTACCTGACGCCTTACCGGCGCAACATCGTCGGATTGGACGGTGAATCTTTCGCAGAGGACGTCGACATGACGCTGAGTAGCCAAACGGTGATCCCAACTCGCGGCGCCGTGGTGCGCGCCCGCTTTAATCCGGACGTCGGTGCCCGCGTGTTGCTGACCTTGCTGACGCGCAGCGGCGCTCCGGTGCCGTTCGGCGCCACCGTCAGCACTCTCAACAGCCCCTCTGACAATGCAGCCATCGTCGGTGATGGCGGCCAGGTTTATCTGGCTGGCCTGGCGGATAGCGGGCGGTTGCGGGTTAAGTGGGGCAATGACGCGGCTCAGCAATGTCAGGCCAACTATCAATTGGCTAATCAGCCCGAGAGCGGTGGGATTCGCCTCGTTAACGGACAGTGTTTATAAGGTGCATATGATGGCGACAGGAATATCGATTCAACGAGGGATCATCGTCGGTGGGCTATTGGCGTGCGCAACGTTGGGTGCACCACAGGTGCAGGCGGCTTTCGGGCAGTGTGTTCCTATTTCGGGAACCCATGGGTTTTCATTCCTTTTTTCCCCGGTTTTAACCGACCCGTCGCAAAACGTGGTGGGGCGGATTATTAAGAATGCTGACGGCGGCAACTGGAATTTGCCCGGTTCTTATCGGGTGAAGTGCGAATGTCAGACGCGTACGGCGTCTTATGTTACCGCCAAAATGCTGCTGAGCGAGCCGGTATTCAGCAGCGGGGGATTAACGTATTACGCGTTGAATGAATACCTGGGCGTGGCCAGCGAAGTTTTCGTTGCGGGGTATCGCAACGCGTTTATTGCCGCACCGTTCACCAATGAGTCTAACTTTAAGACCGATATGGATGGTGATGACGAATCCTGTGCCAGCACGCCCTACAACAGCGGTGCTCGCGGGCGAATTCACCTGTATTTCCGCCGCCCTTTCGTTGGCGTGACCACAATCCCCAGCACCCGCCTGGTAGACACCTACGTCTCCGTGGTGAGCGGGGTGAAAAGCGATGTGCCGGTCTCCACTATCTCCATGAGCGGCACCGTCACCGTGCCGCAGAGCTGTGAAATCAGTCCGCAAACGGTCACGATCGATTTTGGCGATATCTTGACGTCGAATATTCAAATCAAGGGGGCGATGGCGTCCGGCGTCACGCCAGAAGAGAGAACGCTGACGCTGGCTTGCCGCAATATTTCCGCCGGCGTCAAGGTCAGCCTGTCATTTCGCGGTGAGGCGGACGGCAGCATGCCCGAGGCTCTGAAGACCAGCAATCGCGACATTGGCGTGATGATTAAGGATATGCAGGGCAATGTTATTCGGCCTCAGAGCGGGCGCTTGCCGATCGATAACTTCCAATATCCCAACCAGAGTGGTAGCTCACGGATCAGCGTATATCCGATCAACACCACCGGCCAACCTCCTGCCGTGGGGCAGTTCAATGCAACGGCGACCATTCAGGCAGAAATTCAATAACGGATATTTCAACGGTAGCACGCCGGGGGCCCGGCGTTTAACGAGAAGGAGCAGATTATGGGGAAGGTTTTTAGCGGTATTGGCTGCAAATTGGCGCTGGCGGGCCTGTTTCTCCTGGCGATGCCGTCGGCGCATGCCGTATCAAAAATAGTGATTACCGGCAACATCAAAGCGGCACCCTGTGAAATCGACGGCGCGAACGGCACGGTTTCGGTCAATCTGGGGGACGATATTTCTGCCGCCGTACTGGCGACTTCCGGTGCCTTTAGCCCGTGGGTGGAGTTCCCTTTGACGCTAAAAAACTGCCCAAGCACCACCACGTCGGTCGTCGCGACCTTCAGCGGAACGGCTGCGGATGAAGGTGCCAGCTTGTACAAAAGCACCGGCAGTTCTCGCCGAGTGCAAATTGAATTGCAAAATAGCCAGGGGGCAAACCTGGGCAATGGCAAGAGTATGGCCCAGTTAGTTAATCGGGCGACGAATGAAGCCAAATTCAATTTGCGGGCGCGGGCATTCAGCGTCAATGGCGGTTCAACGCCCGGTTCGATAGAAGGGGCTCTGCAGGTCACTTTCGTCTATCAGTAGACAAAGGGCTGCCCTAGATGGAAGGTTAACGACAGATTTAAGGTGATGATATGAATATTAATTATCCCTATGGAACAACCTTGGCGGCCGGCAATGCGGCGACGGGGGCCGTGGCTATCATGGAACCTTGCCCCCTCACGGCGTTGGGGATGAGAAACCGATTGATTGAGTCCTGCGGTCTACAGCCCGACAACGTTCGACAGGTGACGAACCTGGTGGCGCTGAGAGCCTTATTCACTCAGCACACGCATCGTTTACTGGTGATGGATTTGTGCGGCAAATCAGAATTGGTATTGGACGGCTTCAGGCTGATTGCCGATGTGCGTGAAAGCTCGCCGGACACCGCGATAATTATTTGTACGGCATTGGATGAGCCCAGGCTGCTGCGGCAACTGATCGCATCCGGCATCCGCGGCCTGATGTTGAAGCAAGAGCCGGCCATTGCGTTGACTCATTGCGTCCAACAGGTCTTGGCGGGCTGCAGCAGTTTCAGCCATCGGGTGCGTCAGCGTCAATTGCATGAGGCGACAGCCGACAAGCCTCTGACGGCGAAGGAACTGGATGTGCTGACCCAGTTGTTTTCCGGCAAAAGCGTGACCAGCGTGGCGTTAACGATGTGCCGTGATATTCGCACCGTCAGCACGCATAAACGCAATGCGATGTTGAAGTTGGGATTTCACAGCGATGGGGAATTGTATCTTCAGGGGAAATGGATGGCTGCGCAAGGTTCGTCTTTTGTTCGCTAGGCAAGCGTGCGATGCCTCTGGGGTAAGCAAGCATAGGAGCAGATTATGCATTCATGGCGTCAGCAGCCGCTGAACATAGCATTAATGGACAGATGCCCATTAACGCTGGAGGGGTTGGCGAGTTTTTTAAAAACGCTGCCAACCCAGGCAAAAGTCGTCGTAAAGGAAACCAGCGTCCGCGCGGTGGCGGATAGCGTGGTCTATCAGCAGGCTGACGTGCTGATTAGCGAGATGGATGGTGAAGATGAAACGGTCGCTCAGGGCAGGGAAACGTTGCTTGCCTTGTGCACGCAGTTGCCCGAATTGCGGGTGATCGTCTATACCCGTTGCCAGAATGCAGAAGAGGTGGGGCGTCTGTTGAACCAGCCCAATATCAGCATCGTAGCCAGAGATGACGCTTTACCGCTGGTGGCGGAGTTTTTTAATCGCGTGCTGCTTGGGGAACGCGTGTTGAGCCCGCAGATAGGCGCTTTTCTGGCGCCCTCCGTTAGCGGAGAGGAGGCGGCAACGCGAAAGTTGACCCGCTGTGAGAGCGACGTCTTGGCCTTTTTGTTCAACGGAATGAGCCTGCGGCAAATCGCCGAGTTGCAACGGCGCAGCATCAAGACGATCAGCGCGCATAAATGCAGCGCCATGCGTAAACTGCAGGTGAAGAATGACAGCGAACTGTTTTCTCTGCACGCCAATATTGCGCGGCAATTGGGGGGGGAAATGGTCAAAAGGCACCTAACCTTTAATGAAACGGTATGGGCTATGATTTATCGGCAGGCTTGCCGTTAAAAGCTTACCCAGTGTGGCCTATCCCTGGCGCTGATGCATGAAAAGCAGCTCGGCGTAAAAATATTGCTGAGTAAGCCGTTGATGACGTGCCGGGCTGCCTCTCCCATCTGAATATTGCATTGCACTCGATGTGTTGTTTAACGGAGGACGGGGCTGCGTAATTATTTTCGTCGTGAGGTTAAATGTTGATCGTGCGGAATCGCTCAACGTTGGTCGCGGTGTAAATCACCGTATTCTGGATATTTTTGTGCCCTAAATAATCCTGAATCAAACGCGTATCGATCCCTTTATCCGCAAGGGCGTAACCGCAGGAATGTCGCAACATGTGAGGATGGACCTGAACGCTAATGCCGGCCATCTCGCCATACATTCTCATCAACCGATAGAGCTGCTGACGTGATATCTGCCCACCGTGGCGCGACAGGAATAGCCATGGCGCTTCAGCGTCAGGATAGTTCGCCCGTTGGGCCAGCCAGTTTAACAGCGCCTGCCGTTCTCGCGGTTGAATGGGGTGCTGAACGGAAAACCCGTTTTTCAACCGGGATATATGGATCCTATTGGAGGTAAGGTCAATATCCTGAAGGCGCAATGCACGCAGTTCGCTAACCCGCAAGCCGTGAATAAAGCACATTAATAGTAAACAACGATCTCGAATGCTATTTTTTCCTTCATGCACAGCGGCTATCAGTTGCTCAATTTCAACCTGACTAAGAAACTTCCTTTTTTTCATTTTCCTTTCCTGCGTCTTAGATGTTGGCGATTTCTATTATGACGCTTTATTAAAGCATTGGAACATAATAGGCGGCAAAGAAAATAAATAATTTCATTTGTGAATGCATGGGTTTTTATTGTTTTATTTTTTAAGTGAATGGCTTTTTGATTAATATATGTTTATTTAATTTATTTCGGGAAGCTATTTAATCAGCGAATATTGAGCGTCCTGTAAGAGCCGTATGGAAATTTTGCCACCGTCAGATGGCTACGGGGATACCGCCTCTCTCAGAACGGTGCTTGATAAACTGTGTTGAGAATTCGTCTTGATCTCATTCTCACGCCGCTTACAATGCCTGCCAGATCGCGACTTCAGAGGTTTTTTCATGGAACTGCTACGGGTGGTTTATCACCAGTATCGTTGGCCATTTCTGGCTGTCATGGCGTTGACCATGGCCAGCGCCGGCTTAGGTATCGGTATCATTGCTTTTATCAATCAATACCTGATGGATGCCGGCGGCGATGCCTTGGCCGTGCTGCCGGTGTTTCTCGCCCTGTTGGCATTGTTGATAGCGGTCACCTTGGGTTCGCAATTGGCGCTGACGACATTGGGCCATTACTTCGTCTATCGCCTGCGTGGGCAGTTAGTGAAGCGCATTTTGGATACCGATATTGAACGCCTCGAACAATTGGGCAGCGCCTCATTGTTGGCCAGCCTGTCCAGCGATATCCGCAATATCACCGTCGCCTTCGTGCGCCTGCCTGAACTGGTACAAGGGGTGATTTTAACCCTGGGGGCAGCGGCCTATCTGGGGTGGCTATCGCCGAAAATGCTGGCGGTCACGGCAGTCTGGGTGGCGGTGACCGTCGTGGGCAGCGGCTGCCTGGTATCACGGGTTTATCGTCACATGGCCAGTTTGCGTGAGTCGGAAGAGCGTCTCTATCATCGTTATGAATCGGTGATTGACGGCCGCAAGGAACTGACGTTGAACCGCAAGCGGGCGCAGGCGCTGTACGAACAGGCCTATCAGCCCGATGCGCAAGCTTATCGCCACCACATCATTCGCGCCGATACCTTCCATTTGAGCGCGCTCAACTGGTCAAACATCATGATGTTGGGCGCGATTGGGCTGGTGTTCTTTATGGCCAACAGTCTGGGATGGGCGGACTCGGCGGTGGCCGCCACCTATTCACTGACGCTGCTGTTTTTGCGCACGCCATTACTGCAAGCGGTCGGAGCGTTTCCGACGCTGGTCAGCGCCGAAGTGGCCTTTAACAAGCTGAAGACGCTGCGCCTGGCCGAGTATCAACCGGCGTTTCCTGCCGCCGTTGGCCGCCCCTGGCAGACGCTGGAGTTGCGCGACGTGGTTTTTCACTATGCAGATACCGAACAGCAGCCCGGTTTTGCCGTCGGGCCGCTCAATCTGACGCTGCGGCGTGGTGAGCTGGTCTTTCTGATCGGCGGCAACGGCAGCGGCAAGTCAACGCTGGCGATGTTGTTGACCGGGTTGTACCGGCCGGTGAGCGGCCATATCGTTCTGGATGGCGTCGCACAGAGCGCAGCGGATATGCCGGACTACCGGCGGCTGTTTTCGGCGATTTTCACCGATTTTCATCAGTTCGATCGCTTGCAAGGGCCGGAAGGCGGCGAACCGGATGCGGATCTGGTCGCCATCTGGCTCGAGCGGTTGAATATGAAAAGCAAACTGCAGTTTGACGGCACCAGGGTGACCAATCCGCAACTGTCGCAGGGGCAACGCAAACGTCTGGCTTTGCTGCTGGCGGTGGCGGAACAGCGCGATATCTTGCTGTTGGATGAATGGGCCGCGGATCAGGATCCGCAATTTCGGCGCACTTTCTATCGTGAACTATTGCCGGAGCTGCGCGCGATGGGCAAAACGGTGTTTGCCATCAGCCATGACGATCACTATTTCGAACACGCCGATCGGTTGCTTGAGATGCGCTCAGGCCATTTACGTGAGCTGACCGGCAGCGAACGTGAACACGCCAGCCGGGATTCCGTCAGCAGAATCGGTTAACTCACGCCGGCCCGAGCAAGACCAAAACGGGCCGGTGCTTCTCTCCGCATGATCCCAGTACATCGCTTCATTTTCTCCCCCGTCTCCAGCGCTGCCTGTTGCCGATTTGGCTTACGGCCAGTCAAATAATTGATAGTTGAATTATTTACCAGTGGTTTAATTTCGACCTTCCAAGGTATGGCACACTGCACCTTCGTTCGCCTATCAATTCAAGTTATCGCCTGCCGATAACAGTGATATCCACGGTGCCGTTCTTACTGAGGCGGTGATGCAGGCCTATGGCTGGCAGTTGTTTTTTAAATTTCCATAGGAAAAAGCTACTTTATTGATCGTTAAAATAGATCAATAATCATCATTTGAATGGTTTAATCTATTGGTTGAGGGCGCTGTGGTGAGCAAGGATGGATCAGATATCAAACGTAGAGCATGGCTGTGTGTATTTATCGGTAGCGGGCTGTTCTGGCTGTTAACCGCCGCCGTGATTTACTGGTTACTGAGTTAGCAGGTTAAGCAGGAAGGCGATTCGTGAACAAGAAGCAGGCTAAAAACCGTGAGGGCGCTGAGCGTCGCGCACAGTCCAAAATTCCGCCGTCATGGGTGCTGAGCGATGAGCAGCGCGCCTTTATTGAAGACTTATGGCAGGATACCGACTCTGAGCCGCCGCGGCCCCCATCGCGCAGCCGCGTTAGCTGATCACGCGGCGGCGGCCGGCCAGCGCGCCGAACAGCATTTGCAAGACGGTCAGGCACAGCAGGGCGATCAACGGCAAACGCCAACCTGCCGTCAGATCGTGCAGCAGGCCGAATAGAGTAGGCCCCAGCGCCGCCAACAGATAACCGACGGATTGCGCCATACCCGACAGCAGCGTCGCCTGATGATGATGCTGGCTGCGCAATCCAAAGAACGACAGCGCCAGCACCAGCGAACTCCCCGCCCCCAATCCGGCAAACGTCAGCCACACCAGTGAACTGGCGGGTTGCACCAACAATCCCCCGACGCCGATAAAGATCAGCAGCGAGCTGCCCAGCGCTATCGCCCGTTGATCGTGTGCGCGCGGCAAAATCACCACCATGACAAAGTTGGCGACGATGGCCACCACCTGGTAAACGAACAGCTCGAAACCCGCCTGCTGAGCTGAGGTGCCGTAGCTGGCGGCAAAGGCGCTGAACCAGCCGATGATGGTGTAGAAGGCGATCGATTGCAGCCCCATGAACATCGCCACTTGCCAACCCAGCGCGCTGCCCCAGGGAGAGCGATAGCGCTGTGGCTCCGTCGGCTGCGGCGCTTTGGCGGCGGGAGTGGCTGAGCGTCGCAGCTGCGGCAGCCACACCAGCAGCGCCAGCAACGCGGGCAACCCCCAGCACAGCAAGGAGAAACGCCAGCCGAGGTCGGCCAGGGCAGCCAGCGGCACCGCCAGGCCGGAGGCGATGGCGGCAACCAGCGACATCACCGCCGCATAGGCGGCGATCATCGCGGCGGCGCGATGCGGGAAATCTCTTTTCACCAGCGTCGGCAGCACCACGTTGGCGAAGGCTATGGCGGCGCCGATCAGGATGCTGCCCGGCCAGAGCATGGCGTCTTGCGGCAGGGAACGCAGCGCGATGCCGCAGACCAGCAGCGCGAGGGCGAGACCCAGGGTGCGCTCGATGCCGATGCGTTTCGCCAGCGCCGGAGTCAATGGCGAGAGGATGGCGAACAGGATCAGCGGCAGCGAGTTGATCAGGCCGGCGGCGGTGGCGGACAACGCCAGCTGCTGCTGGATCTGTTCCAGCAGCGGGCCGACGCTGGTCAGGGCGGCGCGCAGGTTGGCCGCGATCAGCATAATGCCGACGATCAGCAGAACGGGGCGGTGTAATCGGCGACGCGGGGTCGCGGTGGACGCTGGGGGTGAAGCGGGTTGCGGCATGGGTTCCTCGCACCAGGGCATGCAGTCAATCAGTGCTGCATGGCATGATGCGTTGATTGACGTTAACGCTTACGTACCGACAAATCGACGGTATCCGATCGCAAGTGTAGGGAAGATGGCGCGCGCTGACAAGGGGATGGCCCGGCGGGATGGCGGCGGTTAACCCTCGCCGGCCGCAGGATAATTGCCATTATGTGATCCTGGTCACTGAGTGAACTAAAAGTCAGGGCGCGGGGCGCGCCAGGCGCCGCTTTCGCTTTCCTCGCAGCCCGCACCTCGGCGCTCCGGGCTTCTCGCCCATCCTGGCATTTCACTTTTTCTCCCTTCCGCTTTTTGGCTTTTCGATCCGTTTCGATTCGAAAGGTTTTTTGACGGTTTTTTTGCTAAAACCGGGCTGTAAGCCCGATCACAATTTCATTGCTTTCGCTTTGCTGTAATGCCTGCGCAGTAGAGCGAAAGCCATCTTCTCCCCGGCGATGCCGGAAACCTGAGGACCGCAGCTCATGCCAGTGAATACCGCAAAGCGACGTGAACACATTATCGATCTGTTATGCGAGCACGGCAGCGTGCGCGTGGAGCAGCTCAGCAAACAGTTTGCGGTATCCACGGTGACGATCCGCAACGATCTGCGCTTTCTGGAACGAAAAGGGTGTGCGCTGCGGGCTTACGGCGGCGCGATGCTCAATCAGCAATTCGCTTTCGATCGGCCGCTGCGGGACAAGGGGCGGTTGAATCGCGACGTCAAAACGCTGATCGCCAACGCGGCGGCCGGCTATGTGCGCGACGGCGATGCGCTGATCCTCGATTCCGGCTCCACCACCACGCAGATCGTGCCGTTCCTGAAGGGGCGGCGCGATCTGGTGGTGATGACCAATGCGCTGAACATTGCCTACGAGCTTTCGGGAAACGACGGGGTGGAGGTTATGGTGCTGGGGGGCAGCGTGCGCCGCAACTCTTACTCGCTCTACGGTCCGGCCGCCGAGCAGCAATTGCGTCAGTACCGCTTCGACAAGCTGTTTTTGGGCGTCGACGGGTTCGATCTGAGCGCCGGCATTACCACGCCTCACCCCGGTGAGGCGCACCTCAATCGCGTGATGTGCGAGGTGGCGCGCGAGATTATCGCGGTGGCGGATGCCAGCAAATTCGGTCGCAAGAGCTTTTGCATGATTCGCGAAGCCGGACAAATCCATCGGCTGATCACCGACAGCCGTCTTCCGGACGATTACGAGCGGGCGTTAACCGAGCTGGGCGTAGAGGTCATCATCGCCGATCGGTAGCAGGGCGCCTGCATGGGGGCTTCATGCAGCAGTTGTTACAGCTTGTCGAGCAGCACAAGGCCGGTATGCCGGTCGGGATCTTTTCCGTCTGTTCCGCCCATCCCTGGGTTCTGAAGGCCGCGCTGCGGCAGGCCAAAGCGCGCGGCACGCCGGTATTGGTGGAGGCGACGTCCAACCAGGTCAATCAGTTCGGCGGCTATACCGGCCAAACGGCGGCCCAGTTCCGCGATGCGCTGTGGCATCTGGCGGATGAGATTGGCCTGGCGCGCGATCGCGTGTGGCTGGGCGGCGATCACCTGGGGCCCAACGCCTGGCAAGATCGCCCGGCTCAGGAGGCGATGGCGCTGGCGGAAACCTTGATCGACGATTACGTTCGCGCCGGATTTCGCAAGATTCACCTCGATTGTTCCATGTCGTGCGCCGGCGATCCCTCGCCCCTGGGGGATGCCACGGTCGCCGAGCGTGCGGCGCGCTTGTGCGCGGTGGCGGAGCGGGCCTGGATGCAGAGCGGCGGCGAAGCGCCGGTCTATGTGATTGGCACCGAAGTGCCGGTGCCGGGCGGCGCGCAGGAGGCGCTGGCGAGTCTGCAGGTCACCACGCCGCAGGCGGTGGCGCAAACGCTGGAAACGCACCGTATCGCCTGGCAACAGGCCGAGCTGAACGATGCCTGGCAGAGAACCATCGCGCTGGTGGTGCAGCCGGGCGTCGAGTTCGATCACCACCGCGTCGAACGCTATCAGCCGCAGCGCGCCGACGCATTGAGCCATTTCATCGAACGCCAGCCGGGAATGATCTATGAAGCGCACTCCACGGACTATCAGCCGCCGCAGGCCTACCGCCAACTGGTGCGCGATCACTTCGCCATCCTGAAGGTGGGGCCGGCGCTGACCTTCGCGCTGCG
Source organism: Serratia sp. SM04 (assembly GCF_040280225.1). Classification (NCBI taxonomy): domain Bacteria; kingdom Pseudomonadati; phylum Pseudomonadota; class Gammaproteobacteria; order Enterobacterales; family Yersiniaceae; genus Serratia; species Serratia sp. SM04. The sequence continues at coordinate 568,435 of NZ_JBEOQT010000001.1, forward strand.
CGAAGCGCTGTTCGCCCTCGATCGCATCGAGCGTGAATGGCTGGGGGAGCGCCAGTCGGCGCAGCTGTGCGCCACGCTGGAGCAGGTGATGCGCGAGCAGCCGCAGCAGTGGAGCCGCTACTACCACGGCACGCCGCACCAACAGTACCTCGATCGCCACTACAGCCTGAGCGATCGGGTTCGTTACTACTGGCCGCAGCCGCAGGTGCAGCAGGCGGTCGACGGGCTGCTGGACAACCTGCGCCGCAGCCCGGCGCCGCTGGCGCTGCTCAGCCAGTACCTGCCGGATCAGGCGCGGGCGCTGAACGCCGGCGAATTGAGCGCCGATCCGCAAGAGTGGGTGCTGCATAAAGTGACGCAGGTGCTCGACGATTACCACGCCGCCTGCTACCCGGAGGGCCGCTGACATGCCGAACATTTTAATGACCCGCATCGACAATCGCCTGGTGCACGGCCAGGTGGGCGTGACCTGGACCAACACCCTCGGCGCCAACCTGGTGGTGGTGGCCAACGACGAGGCCGCCGCCGATCCGGTGCAGCAGAACCTGATGGACATGGTGGTGGCGGAAGGGGTGCAGACCCGCTACTTCACGCTGCAGAAAACCATCGACGTGATCCACAAGGCGGCGGATCGGCAGAAGATTTTTCTGGTGTGCAAAACGCCGCAGGATGTGTTGACGCTGGTGCGCGGCGGGGTGCCGATCCGTTTCGTCAACGTCGGCAACATGCACTTCGCCGAGGGGAAGCGGCAGGTGCACAAAACGGTGTCGCTGGACGACGACGACGTGGCCGCGTTTCGCGCGTTAGCGGCGCTGGGCGTGGAGTGCGAAGTGCGCCGGGTGCCGGATGAGGCGGGCGAGGCGATCGGCAAATTGCTCTTTTGAGCCAGGGGGAAAGCATGTTGACGGATGCGTTATTGATTGCGTTGTTGGCCGGGCTGGCGGGGGTGGACCTGTTCGACGGCCTGACCCACTTCCATCGGCCGGTGGTGATGGGGCCGCTGGTGGGGCTGATTTTGGGCGATGTCTACACCGGCTTGCTGGTGGGCGGCACGCTGGAACTGGTGTGGATGGGGATGGTGCCGCTGGCGGGCGCCCAACCGCCGAACGTGGTGATCGGCGGGGTGATCGGCACCGCGTTCGCCATTCTGACCAAGGCCGACCCTAAAGTGGCGATCGGCGTGGCGGTGCCATTCTCGATTGCGGTGCAGGGCTGCATCACGCTGCTGTTTACGCTGTTCTCGCCGATGATGCACCGCTGCGATCGCATGGTGAAAGAGCTGAACTGGCGCGGCGTCGAACGGGTGAACTATCTCGGCATCGGCATCCTGTTCATTTTCTATTTCGTGGTGGCATTCCTGCCGATTTACTTCGGCGCCGATGCGGCCAGCGCCATGGTGCAGAAGGCGCCGGGTTGGCTGCTGGACGGGCTGGCGGTGGCGGGCGGCATGATGCCGGCAATCGGCTTCTCGCTGCTGATGAAGGTGATGATGAAAAAAACCTACGTGGCCTATTTTATCCTCGGCTTTATCTCGGTCACGTTCCTCAAGCTGCCGATCCTGGCGGTGGCGCTGGGCGCCCTGGCGATCGCCCTGATCGATTTCTTCAACACGCAACGCGGCGCGGCAGAGGCGACGGCCCGGCCCGCTCCGCAGGAGGACGCCGAAGATGGCATTTAACGATTCCGACGATCTGCTGGCGCAAAAGGCCGAGCAACGCATGGCGCAGGCGCTGGCCACCAGCCAGGTGGAGCAGGACGACTATCTGGACAGCCAGCCCGCCGAAGCGCTGACGCGCGGCGACATCAACCGTATGGCCTGGCGTTCGCTGCTGCTGCAGGCGTCGTTCAACTATGAACGCATGCAGGCCGGCGGCTGGCTGTATCAGCTGATCCCCGGGCTGCGCAAGATCCACCGCAACCCGCAGGATCTGGCCAACTCGATGAAGATGCACATGGAATTTATCAACGTGCACCCGTTCGACGTCACCTTCCTGTCCGGTCTGGTGCTGGCGATGGAGCAGAACAAGGAGAAGATCTCCACCATTCGCGCGGTGAAAGTGGCGCTGATGGGGCCGCTCGGTGGCATCGGCGACGCGCTGTTTTGGCTGACGCTGCTGCCGATCTGCGCCGGGATAGGCGCTTCGCTGGCATTGGAGGGCAGCCTGTTCGGGCCGATCGTCTTCCTGCTGCTGTTCAACCTGTTCCACTTCGGCCTGCGCTTCGGGCTGGCGCACTACGGCTATCAGGCCGGCACCAGCGCGCTGGCGCTGTTGAAGACCCACACCCGGCGCATTTCTCACGCCGCGTCGATCGTCGGCATGACGGTGATCGGCGCACTGGTGGCCTCGTATGTGCATCTGTCCACGCCGTTGGTGATGCATGCCGGCAAAGCCAGGGTGGCGCTGCAGACAGACGTGCTGGACAAGTTGATGCCCAACTTGTTGCCGCTGTGCTTCACGCTGCTCATTTTCTTCCTGATGAAGCGCGGTTTCTCGCCGGTGAAGCTGATTGGCGTCACCGTAGCGATCGGCGTAGCGGGCAAATTTATCGGCATTTTGTGAGGAGTGGGCTATGCCAGGCATTGTGATTACCGGCCACGGCGGCTTCGCCACCGGGCTGCTGCAGGCTGTGGAGCAGGTGGTGGGGCCGCAGCCGCACTGCGCGGCGGTCGATTTCCCCGAACAGATGAGCACCGCGCAGCTCAACGACGCCTTGCGCTCGGCGCTGGCGGCGGTGGCGCAGCCGGACGGCGTGGTGTTTCTCACCGACATGCTCGGCGGCTCGCCGTTTCGCAGCGCCTGCGAACTGGCGGATGCGCAGGGCGATTGCGAAGTGCTGACCGGCGTCAACATGCAACTGGCGGCGGAAATGATGCTGGAGCGCGACGGGTTGAGCCTGGATGAGTTTCGCGAGGTGGCGCTGGCGTGCGGCAAACGCGGCCTGACCAGCCTGTGGCATGAGCGCCGCCGGGTGAAATGTGAAGACGTGCCGGCCGACGGCATCTAAACGAACGCCGGGCGCCGCCGCGCCCGGCTCTGCTGGTTATGCCGGCAGCGGGCTTAGCATCAGGCGCGCCGGTTGATCTTCGCTGCGGCTGAAGCGCCAGCAGGTCTGGTGGTACTTCGCCACGCTGTTGCGGTGCGCCACGCTGATCAGCGTCACGTCCGGCAGTTCATCCACCAGCAGGCAGTACATCAACTGTTCGGTTTCGTCGTCCAGCGCGCTGGTGGCTTCGTCGAGGAACAGGATGTTCGGGCGAATCAACAGGGCGCGGGCGAACGCCAGCCGCTGTTGCTCGCCCGGCGACAGGCGGTGGCTCCAGTTGGCGGAGGTATTCAGCCAGCGCTGCAGGTGTTTCAGGCGGCAGTTTTCCAGCACCCGCATCAGCTGCGGATCGCTGTATTCCGACGCCAGGCTCGGGTAGCTCAACGCTTCGCGCAGCGTGCCGATCGGAATGTAGCTGCGCTGCGGCAGGAACAACGTGTTGGCATTGGCCGCTACCCCGATGGCGCCCGCGCCGTAAGGCCAGATACCGGCGATGGCCCGCAGCAGCGTCGACTTGCCGCAGCCGGAAGGGCCGACGATCAGCAGGCGATCGCCGCGTTGCAGCGTCATCTCGGCGCCGGCCAGCAGCGGCTGGCCGTCGGGCAAGTGCAGGCTGAGGTTGCTCAGCGTCAACGGATGGGCGGTCTCTTCCCGCAGCTGAATGCCGCGCGGCTGATGATGCACCTGATCGACGGCGGCGTTGAAGCCGGCCAGACGGTTGACGCAGGCTTTCCAGGTCGCCAAATCGTTAAATGCGTCGATAAACCATGACAGCGCACCCTGTACCTGGCCGAAGGCCGAGGCGATCTGCATCAGGCCGCCCATCTGAATGGCGCCGGAGAAGTAGCGCGGCGCCGCCACCAGCAGGGGAAACACGATGGCGAACTGGCCGTAGAAGTTGGTGGCGATGTTCAGCCGCCGGGTGATGCGCATAATCGCCCACCAGTTGCTGCGAATGGTGTCAAAACGGTCGCCCAGCTGCTGCGCCTCGCGCGGTTCGCCGTGGTACAGCGCGATGGCGTCGTTGTTTTCGCGGATGCGGATCAGGCCGAAACGGAAGTTTGCCTCATACCGTTCCTGGTTGAAGCCCAGCATGACCAGCGGTTTGCCGACCCACCAGATCAGCAGCGATCCCAGCACCGCATACAGTAGCGCGAACCACACCATATAACCGGGCAAGGTGATGGCATGCTGGCCGAGCGCGAAGGTCATCGGCCCGCTGACGTGCCATAGGATGTCGATAAAGGAAAACAGCGTCACCAGGCTGGAGAGCAGCCCGAGCGACAGCGACAGGGTATATTGGGTCAAGACGTTGAGATCTTCGGCGATACGCTGATCGGGGTTATCGACGATCTGCTGCTGCTCGGCGTGGTAATACGCCTGGTGCGCCAGCCACTTTGCCATGAACTTTTCCGTCATCCAGCGCCGCCAGCGCATCTGCAGCCCCTGAGTCAGGTAGATCTTGTAGACCGCCAGCACGATGAAGATCAGCGCCAGATAGGTAAAACGCCACAGCTGCGCCTTGAATACCGGGTAGTTCTTGTTCTGCAGCGCATCGTAGAACACCTGATTCCACTGGTTGATCTGCACGCTGATATAGACCAGACCGAGCGACAGGACGACGATGGCGATCAGCATCATCCAGGCGCGCCATCGCTCCTCCGACACCCAAAAGGGTTTGATCAGCTGCCACACGGCGTGTTTCTGCAAGGGGGTTGCGTTCATAACGGCTCGATAATTGCGGTATTTCGTTCAGCATGGGCTGCGGGACGGTAACAAACAAACCGCGACTGTAAGCAGTTTTAACTCCGCTAACCGTTTGAAATAAGGCGGCTGAATCGACAGCGGCACGCCGACGGGCGCAATTGCGGCATACACTCCACCGCCGGGCGGTTATACTGGCGCCGAATTTTTGCAGAAAGGATAAACGATGAAGGCTTGGTTTCCCCTGTTGCTGACCTGCGGCGTCTTCGCCGGCGCCCGGGCTTGGGCGCACATTGACGAGCCGGACATCGCCGCCGACTGCCAAAAGGTGGCGAGCTACGCCGAACTGGGAAAAAAGGCCTATCAGCGGCAGGATTACGCCAAAGCTGCCGACATCTTTCGCGATCAGGCGGCCTGGAGCGAGTTTTGCGGCCTGAGCGAGCAGGCCATCGCCACGGCCTACAACAACGTGGCGCTGTCGCTGATGCGCGCCGGGGAATTGCTCAAGGCACAGGCCTACCTGGCGCTGGCGCCGCACGATGACAAATCGCAGCACAACATGAGCCTGTTGCGCCAACGCCTGGCGCAGCGGCCGCAGCCACAGGGGCCGGGCGGCGTGTATTGGCAATACGCCGGGCGCGGCGTGTGGAGCGAAGTGGCGGTGAAGCCGCAGGGCGAGCGCTGGCTGATCGATTTTTCCGGCTACGCCATGCCGCTGATGGGGCTGTATTACGGGCCGAACATGGGTGACTTCACCGCCGAGCTGCCAATCGAGCACGGCAAAGCGGTCTACCATCAGCATGACTCGGAAAGCGCGCAGGTCTGCGACGTCACGCTGGAATTTGGCGAGCAAGCGCTGGAGATGCACACGCGGGGGGATTGCGGGTTCGGTCACAACGTGCGCGCGGAAGGGCGGTTCGTGCGGGTCGAATGACCCGCCCCGGCAGCCGGGGCGGGAAAGGTAGGTTACGCCAGCGCGGCGGCGCCCAGCAGGTTTTTCCAGGCTTCCACGTTACCCAGATAGTTGCCGGCCGGCAGCAGATGCAGACGGCCTTCGCTGTCCTGCAGCGCAAAGGTCGGGAAGCCCTGGCCTTGCACTTTGGCCAGCAGCGCCCGGCTTTCCGCGATGTGCTGCGCGGTTGGTGCGCCGGTGTTGAAACGCATTTCGGCGATAAACGCCGCCGAAGGCAACCCCAGCTCTTTCGCCAACGCTTCCAGCACCGGCGTATCGGCGATGCGCCGGCCTTCTTGATAGTGCGCCTGCTGAATGCGGTGCAGCATGTCCAGCCCGCGGCCCGCCAGCTTTTCCGCCGCCAGGATAGCGGTGATCGGCGGCTCGGAATCCATCACTGCCGTGGTGTCGCGCAGCAGGCCGTTGAAATAGGCTTCGCCAAAAGGCTGGCCCGTCATCTCGGCGATGCGTTTGTCGTGCGGAATGACGTAGTTGCGCCATTCGTCGGTAATCTGACGGCGGTTGTTGCCGGTCATCATGCCGCCGGCGTGCGGCACAACCTTCAGCCCAGGGAGGCTCTGAGCCGCTTTCACCAGCGGCGCGGCGCCGTAGCACCAGCCGCACAGCGGATCGAAAATGTAATGCAGAGTGGTTTCGGTCATCTTTACTCCTCGCCTGGCGCGCGGCAGCTCACCGCGGCGCCAGGGCTGGTTCAATCACGCACGGGCGCTTATTGCGGCCACTTCATCTCGCCTTTCAGCACTTTCGCGCTCAGTTCCAGGCTCGACTCGTCTTTCAGCATCGGGTAGTGCTTTTTCATCGCCTCAATCAGCGCGGCGGAATCCTTGGCCTTCGGCAGCTCGGCTTCCAGCGTGGTCAGGTATTTCTGGGTAAAGTGCACCGATGCCAGCGTTTGCGCTGCGCCCGGCAGGAAGTGGCCCGGCACCACGACCTGCGGCTTCAGCGCTTCGATGTTTTTCAGCGTCTGCTGCCAGTGCTGGCGCGATTCCACGCTCTGGTTGTCGGCGATCCACGGGTGGATGTTGTCACCGGCGACGGCGACACCGCCAACGACCGCCTTCAGCGCCGGGATCCACACGAAGGTGCGATCGGGGGTCGGGCCATTCAGGCCTTTCACTTCCACTTTCTGGCCGTCGATGGTGAAGCTGTCGCCCTGCAGCGGCTGCGGCACGATCACGGTTTTCGGCGCGTTGTCTTTCAGGATCGGGCCCCAATAGGCGACTTTACCGTCTTTGGTGGCGTTGATGTCCTTGATGGTGCCTGGCGAAGCGATGATTTTCGCCTCCGGGAAGGCCGCTTTAATCACGTCCAGACCGAAATAGAAATCCGGGTCTGAGTGGCTGATGTAAACGGTGGTCAGTTTCTTGCCGGTCGCCTTGATCTTTTTCACCAGCTCTTCAGCGTCGTTGCGTTGGAACTGAGCGTCGATCAGCGCCACTTCGTGTTTGCCGCTGATGATTTCGGAAGACACCGGGAACACGCTTTTCTCGCCCGGGTTATACACTTCCATGGTCAGGGTATCGGCCGCGGTGGCGTAGGTGCTGAGGGTGGCGACGCCGGTGAAGGCCAGAGTTAACAGTGATTTCTTAAACATGGGCAGAGGTCCTTAGGTATCGGTTAATGTTGTAATGATGTTAGGTTGCATAAAGCGATAGAAAAACCGGATAATAAGCAATTATTCGTTGCATAAATCGGACTAATTATGGATCGCATTACCGCCGCTGAGGTTTTTGTCACCATCGTCGATCGCGGCAGCATGATCGCCGCCGCGGAAACGCTGGAGATGTCGCGCGCGATGGTGACGCGCTACCTGGCGCAGATGGAGCAATGGGCCGGGGCGCGTTTACTGCACCGCACTACCCGTAAGCTTAGTCTGACCGACGCCGGGGAGCGCACTCTGGAACGCTGCCGGCAAATGCTGGCGCTGGCGGGGGAGATCGACCTGGTGGAGGAAGGGCAGAGCGACGAGTTGCGCGGCCTGCTGCGCATCACCTGTTCGCAATCGCTCGGGCAAACGGCGCTGGTGGGGGCGGTCGCTCAGTATCTGAAGCGTCACCCGCAGGTGGCGGTCGATCTGCAGATGAACAACCGGGCGGTGAACCTGGTGGAAGAGCGCATCGATCTGGCGCTGCGCATCACCAACGAGCTGGATCCCAACCTGATCGCCCGCCCGCTGTCCACCTGCGCATCGGTGGTGTGCGCCGCGCCGGCATATCTGGCGGCGCACGGCACCCCGCGTCAACCGCAGGATCTGGCGTTGCACAACTGCCTGACCTACTCCTATTTCGGCAAAAGCCTGTGGCACTTCGATGCTCAGGGCGTGAAATCGGCGGTAGCGGTCAGCGGCAACCTGAGCGCCAACGAGTCGGTGGTGCTGATGGCCGGCACGGTGCAGGGCGCGGGCATTTCCATGCAGCCCTATTATTCGGCGGCGCCGCTGCTGGCCAGCGGCGAACTGGTCGAACTGTTGCCGGATTACCGGCCGCAGTCGATGGGCATCTACGGCATCTACACCTCGCGCCGCCAGATGCCCGCCACCTTGCGCACCATGCTGGACTTTTTGGTGGAGTGGTTCGCCACCGATCCGCAGTGGCAGGCGACGCTGCGCTGATGCTGCGGCAATATTCCCCCGCCGCTTTCAGCGCCTGACGGCGGCGGCCAGCCGGGCGACAAAGGTGGCGGCCTGCTGATGAAGGTGGTCGATAAAGGCCGTCACCAGCGCCGACGAGGGGCGGTGTAGCGGCCGAATCAGGCTGACGGTGAACGGCACGTCGATGCTGAACGGCCGCACGTGCACGCCGTTGCCGGCATAGTCGAGCACCGTCAGCGGGTTGACGATCGACACCCCCACGCCGGCCCTCACCATGGCGCATACCGATGCCGCGCTGTGCGTTTCCATCACCATGCGGCGCTCGACGCCCTGCTCGCCGAACAGCGTATCCAACAGGTGGCGATAGCTGTCGGTGCTCGACAGGCTGATAAAGTTCTGCCCGGCGAAGTCCTGCGGCGTCAGCCGATCTTTCAGCAGCAGTGGGTGGCCCGTCGGCAGCACGCACACTTCGTTCAACGTCATCAGCGTCACCCGCTCGGTGCCCGCCGGCGTCAGGGTGGTTTCCGTCAGCCCGAGATCGTGGCGCTGGGCCGACAGCCACTCTTCCAGCAGCGGCGACTCTTGCGGGATAACGCTGAAGCTGACTTCCGGGTAACGTTCGATAAAGGGCCGGCATACCGCCGGCAGCAGCGATTGGGAAAAAACCGGCAGGCACACGATCGACAGCTGCGCCTGCTGAAACTGGCGGATGCCGGCGGCGGCGTTGACGATGCGATCGAGGCCGTAATAGGAGCGCTGCACCTCTTCGAACAACCGTAGGCCCTGCATCGTGGGGGACAAGCGACCGCGCACCCGATCGAACAGCTGCAGCCGAATCAGCTTTTCAAAACGCGCCAGCTCACGGCTGACGGTCGGTTGCGAGGTCTGCAGCAGGGCCGCCGCCTCGGTCAGGTTGCCGGTGGTCATCACCGCCCGAAAGATTTCGATCTGCCGCAAAGAGATGCTGTGCATGGCGAGGGCGCTCGACTGTGGGGAAAGCCATATCATAAATGAATAGACTACGGCTAAATAGATATTTTCCACCCGATTCAGCGTGCGGCACTATGGCGTTATCTGCCGTCATTTTTGAATTGGGAATATCGCCATGCCACGCCCGTTGCACGACACCTCCACTGCGTTGAACGCCGCTAACCTGTTGGCCTTGCCGCAGCGTTTCGGCTGCCCGGTTTGGGCCTATGATGCGGACATCATCAGCCAGCGCATTGCTCAGCTGCGCCACTTCGACACTATCCGTTTCGCACAGAAGGCCTGTTCGAACATTCATATTTTGCGCTTGATGCGCGAGCAGGGCGTGAAGGTGGATTCGGTGTCGCTGGGCGAGATCGAGCGGGCGCTGCAAGCCGGTTTTCAGCCGGGCGGCGAACCGAGCGAAATCGTGTTTACCGCGGACGTGTTGGATCACGCCACGCTGGCGCGCGTCAGCGAATTGAAGATCCCGGTCAACGCCGGTTCCATCGACATGCTGGATCAGCTCGGCCAGGTTTCCGCAGGGCACCCGGTGTGGCTGCGCATTAACCCGGGTTTTGGCCACGGCCACAGCCAGAAAACCAACACCGGCGGCGAGAACAGCAAGCACGGTATCTGGTATGCCGACCTGCCGCAGGCGGTGGAGAAAATTCGCCGCTACGGCCTGAGACTGATCGGCGTGCATATGCACATCGGTTCCGGCGTCGATTACCAGCATCTGGAGCGCGTCTGCGATGCGATGGTGCAGCAGGTGATCGATCTCGGTCATGATATCAGCGCCATTTCCGCCGGCGGTGGCCTGTCTATCCCGTACCAGTACGGCGAAGAGGCGATCGATACCGAACACTATTTCGGGTTGTGGAACCGGGCGCGTGAACGCATCGCCGCGCATCTGGGGCATCCGGTGCAGCTGGAGATCGAACCGGGGCGTTTCCTGATGGCGGAAGCGGGCGTCTTGGTGGCCGAGGTGCGGGCGGTAAAAGACATGGGCAGCCGCCACTTCGTGCTGGTGGACGCCGGTTTTAACGATCTGATGCGCCCGGCAATGTACGGCAGCTATCACCATATTTCGCTGTTGCCGGCCGATGGGCGCGACACCTCGCGGCAAGCGCTGCGCGAGACGGTAATTGCCGGGCCGCTGTGCGAATCCGGCGACGTGTTCACCCAGCAGGCGGGCGGCGGCGTGGAAACCCGCGAACTGCCGCCGGTGCAGATCGGCGATTATCTGGTGTTCCACGACACCGGCGCCTACGGCGCATCGATGTCCTCCAACTACAACAGCCGCCCGCTGTTGCCCGAAGTGCTGTTCGAAAACGGCGAACCGCGGCTGATCCGCCGCCGCCAGACCATCGAAGAGCTGATCGCGCTGGAGCTTATCTGATAAGCGGGCGGGCGCCTTGCGCTCGCTTCACAGCGTCATGCGGCGGTGTTGGCCATTGGGCAATTGCACATCCAGCGACAGCGTGCCGCCCATGGCCTCGATATAGCGTTTGAGCGACGACAGCTTTATTTCGCTGCCGCGCTTTTCCAAATTGGCGACGGAGGGTTGGCTGATGCCGAGCCGCTTCGCCAATTCAACCTGAGAGACCGCCAGCTCTTCCCTCAGCATCGCCAGCCGCAGCTCGAAAATTTCCTGATCCGCTTTTTGCCTGGCGGCGGCAACGACGGCGGGATCGAGTTTATCGATCAGTTGGGATAAAGGTTTGGCCATCTGCACTACCTCCGGGTTGCCAGATAATGTGAAAACTCCATGGCGGCGATGGGCAACATGCGCTGGTAAAAGCGTTTGTCGCCGGTTTTATCGCCACCGCACAGCAATACCGCTTGCCGCTGTAGGTCAAAGGCGAAAAACACCCTGAAAGGGCGCCCGCGATGTTGAACGCGCAGCTCCTTCAACTGCCGGACCGCGTCGGAAAAATACAGCGTATCGGCATGCGGCCGCGTCAACTGCGGGCCGAACGTCTGCAATTTGAAGATCGCCGCCAGGATGCTTGTTTGCTGGGCGTTGTTCAGCGCTAAAAACCAGTCGTCGAACCGTTCGACGGTCACCACTTGCCACATGATGCGCTCCGAACATAGCGTTTATGCTATATAGTGTAAAGGTTATTGTGCCAACAATATGCACGAACGCTGGGAGCGGAAAAAATCCAAAAGCGGGAAATGCGGCAGGCTGCGCAATCTGAGCGCATGGGTGATGGCTCACCCATGCGGCGGCGCGAATTACGGCTGTTCGTGCGCGTTGTTGAGGGTGGCGACCGAGTGGCGGCGCACCAGCGTCGGGCTGAACATGTTGGTGATTTCCGGCAGCGGTTGACGATTGGCCAAGGCCAGGGCCAGTTCCGCCGCCTGGGTCGCCATCGCCACGATCGGGTAGCGAACGGTGGTCAGGCGCGGCCGCAGGTAGCGCGAAATCAGTACGTCGTCGAAACCGATCAGCGAAATTTGCCCAGGTACGTCGACGCTGTTGTCGCTCAGCACCGAAAGCGCGCCGGCGGCCATCGGATCGTTGTAGCAGGTAACGGCGGAGAAAGAGCGGCCGCGGCCGAGCAATTCGGTCATCGCCTGTTCGCCGCCGATCTCGTCCGGTTCGCCGTAGGCGATCAGCTTTTCATCCACCGCAATGCCGTGCTCCTGCAGCGCGTCGAGATAGCCTTGCAGGCGATCGGTGGCGTCGGAAATCTGGTGGGTGGAGCAGATGATGGCGATGCGCTGATGCCCTTGCTGGATCAGATGACGGGTCGCCAGCCAGGCGCCGTAGCGATCGTCGAGCGCCACGCAGCGCGTTTCAAAACCCGGCAGCGTGCGGTTGATCAGCACCATGCCCGGGATCTGCTGCATCCAGCCGCCAAGTTCCCGATCGCTCAGACTTTTGGCGTGCACCACCAGCGCCTCGCAGCGATGTCGCACCAGCTGTTCAATCGCCTGACGCTCTTTTTCGGCGTCGTGGTAACCGTTGCCAATCAGCAGAAAATTGTGGGTGGCGTAGGCCACCTGCTCGACCGCTTTGACCATCGCCCCGAAGAAGGGGTCGGAAACGTCGGAGACGATCAGGCCCAGCGTTTCGGTGGACTGCTGCGCCAGCGCCCGTGCGTTGGCATTGGGGTGATACTGCAGCTGTTCCATGGCGGCCAGCACTGCGGTGCGCGACCCTTCGCTGGCCTTGGGGGAATTGTTTATCACGCGGGATACCGTGGCCACGGAAACACCCGCCAGCCTGGCAACATCCTTTATCGTAGCCATATCAGTCAACACATCCTGGGTAATCGCTTACATCCCCCAGTTTTGCGGAAAAAAACCGGGGCTGCAAGCGGTGTTGTGCGCAACTTGTGGCGGCCGTTGCAGAATCTTTTCGCGGCTGCGCGCATAACCGTCGGCCGCCGAACGATAGCGCAATTTGTACGTTGGCACTGGCGACGGGCTGAGGTAACGTCTGTGCATTCCGATTTGCGCCGAGAACGCCATGTCCATTAAACGCTATCCGCAGCTCGCCCATTGGGGCGCCTATACCGCCGTGGTTGAAGACGGCCGGCTTATCCGCTGTGAACCCTTCGCCGACGATCCCGACCCTTCGCCGTTGCTCGATTCCATCGTACCGATGGTTTACTCTGACAAACGTATCCGCAAGCCGGCGGTGCGCCGCTCGTGGCTGCAAAAGCGCGAGGGCAGCGACCGCACGCTGCGCGGCAGGGAAGATTTCGTCGAAGTGGACTGGGAACTGGCTCTCGATTTGGTGGCGCAGGAGAATCGCCGGGTGCGCGATCGCTACGGCGCCTCCGGGCTGTTTACCGGCTCTTATGGCTGGTCGTCGGCCGGGCGCTTGCATCATGCGCGCTCGCTGGTGCGACGGTTCTATTTCAGCGGCGGCGGCGGGGTCGATCAGCAGGGCAACTACAGCTGGGGCGCGGCGCAGTTTTTCCTGCCGTATGTGATCGGCACTTTCTCGCCGTTGACCGGGCGCGTCACCAGTTGGCCAAGCGTGGTGGAGCATTGCGAGCTGTTTGTGGCGTTTGGCGGGCTGGCGCTGAAAAATGCCCAGGTCTCTTCCGGCGGTGCGGCGGAGCATGCGCTCAAACCCTGGCTGCAAAAGCTGGCGCACAAGGGCACGCCGGTTGTCAACATCAGCCCGATGCGCGACGACTGCCCCGGGTTCGTCAACGCGGAGTGGATCCCGATCCGGCCGAATACCGACGTGGCGCTGATGCTGGCGCTGGCTTACGAAATTCAGCGGCTGGGCGCGCAGGACGAAGCCTTCCTGCGCAGCCACTGCGTGGGCTATCAACAGTTGGCGGATTACCTGAACGGCGTGAGCGACGGCGTGGCGAAAACGCCGGCCTGGGCCAGCGCCATTACCGGCATTCCGGCGGCGCGCATCGCCCTGCTGGCGCGGCAGCTGATCGGCGTGCGCAGTTTTATCACCTGTTCCTACTCCGTACAGCGCGCGCACCGCGGCGAGCAACCCTATTGGATGATGATCGCGCTGTCGTCGATGTTGGGCCAGGTGGGCCTGCCGGGCGGCGGCTTCTCGTTCGGCCACGGCTCGATGAACGGCGTCGGCAACCCGCGCGTGGACACCCCCGCGCCGACCATGCCGGTAGGGGAAAACCCGGCCGGGCTGGCGATCCCGGTGGCGCGCATCTGCGACATGCTGCTGCACCCCGGCGAAACCTATCAATTTTGCGGCGAGACGCGGCAGTACCCGGATATCCACCTGGTGCACTGGGCCGGCGGCAACCCGTTCCATCACCATCAGCAGCTGAACCGGCTGGTGGAAGGCTGGCAGAAGCCGGATACGGTGATCGTACAAGATATCTGGTGGACGGCGGCGGCCAAAATGGCGGATATCGTGTTGCCGGTCACCAGTTCGCTGGAGCGCAACGACATCGGCGGCTCCTCGCGCGATCGCTACGTGCTGGCGATGCATCAGGCGATTGCGCCGCAGCATCAGGCGCGCAACGATTTCGATATCTTCGCCGATCTGGCGGAGCGCCTGGGCTATCGCGAGCGCTTTACCGAAAACCGCGGCGAGCGGGCCTGGATCGAAGATATCTATCGGCAATGCGGCGCAGCACAGCGGCGCGCCGGCGTCGCCTGGCCCGAGTTTGAGGATTTTTGGCGCCGGGGCTATGTCGAACTGCCCGCGCCGGCCAAGGAGTTCGTATTTTTTGACGCGTTCCGCGCCGATCCGCAGGCTAACCCGCTTCAGACGCCCAGCGGCAAGATCGAACTGTTCAGCGAGCGGATCGCCGGTTATCGCTACGAGGATTTCGCTCCGCATCCGCAGTGGCGGCCGCCGGTCGAGTGGCTGGGGGCGTCGCAGGCCAAAACCTGGCCGCTGCATCTGATCTCCATTCAACCGAGCGATCGTCTGCACAGCCAGATGGATCCGGCGCCGCTGGCGCAGGGCAATAAGACCGCCGGGCGCGAAACCCTGTATATGCATCCGGAGGACGCGGCGCAGCGCGGCGTGGCGGACGGTGCCGAAGTGCTGGTCAGCAATGCGCGCGGCAGCTGTTTGGCGGGGGCCTCCCTCACCGACGGCGTGACGCGCGGCGTGGTGCTGATGGCGACCGGCGCCTGGTTCGAGCCGGGTTACGACGCGCAGCGCCGGCCGGTCGAGCAGGCGGGCAACCCGAACGTGCTGACGCTGGATATCGGCACCTCGCCGCTGACGCAGGGGCCGAACGCCATGAGTTGCTTGGTGGAGGTCAGCGCGCGATGAGTGAAGGTTTCACGTCGGGATAACCGGCTCGCCGTCGCGGCTGTATTTATTTTTTCGCCGCTGCGGGAAGGTTTAAGTTTCATTGAGTTATTACAGCAGATCGCGGGAAATTTACAGCTGGTTGCATTTGGAGCAGAACTCTTGCGATTCGCCGGTAGTTTCCTGCACGCCATCTCTCTAGAGTAGGTGATCCCAGAGGTATTGATTGGTGAGAAATCAGCATACTCTGTATGTTGAAGCCATTTTCAATTGCACCAACCTACGCGGATGCGTAGGTTTTTTTTTGCCTGCCATATAGTATTCTTTTCCCTACAACGATTTACGCCTCCATGGCCAAGGGAGAAGGGCATGATCTTTTCACTGCTGCGCGCGCTGTTTCGCCTGCTGTTTCGGGTTCGGGTCGAAGGGGACGTTCAGCACTTCGAGCGGCAAAAACTGCTGATTACGCCGAACCACGTCTCTTTCCTCGACGGCGTGTTGCTGGCGCTGTTCCTGCCGATTAAACCGGTGTTTGCGGTTTACGCCAGCATCGGCGAGAGCTGGTTTATGCGCTGGCTGCGGCCCTACATTGATTTCGTCTCGCTCGATCCCACCAAGCCGATGGCCATCAAGCAACTGGTGCGCATGGTCGAGCAGGGGCGGCCGATCGTGGTGTTCCCTGAAGGGCGCATCACCGTGACCGGCGCGCTGATGAAAATCTACGACGGCGCGGCGTTTATCGCTGCCAAATCGGGCGCCACCGTGGTGCCGGTGCGGATCGACGGCCCCGAGTTCAGCCCGTTCGGCCGCATGGCCGGGGTATTCAAGATCCGCTGGTTCCCGCGAATCAGCATCCGCATCTTGCCGCCGACCACGCTGCCGATGCCGGAAGCGCCGCGCGCGCGTGAACGCCGGGCGCTGGCGGGCGATCGGCTGATGCAGATCATGATGCGGGCGCGAATGGATACGCGCGAACCGCAGACGCTGTTCCATGCCTTGCTGGCGGCGCAGCACCGCTACGGGCGCCGCAAGCCCTGTATCGAAGACATCGCTTTCAAAGAAGACAGTTACCAGACGCTGATCAAGAAATCGCTGGGCGTCAGCCGCATTCTGCAGCGCTTTACCGCCGAAGGGGAACACGTCGGGCTGCTGTTGCCGAACGCCACCATCACCGCGGCGGCGATCTTCGGCGCTTCGCTGCGTAACCGCATTCCGGCGATGCTCAACTACACCGCCGGCGCCAACGGCCTGAACAGCGCGATGCTCGCCGCCGGCATCAAGACCATCGTCACCTCGCGCCAGTTTCTGGAGAAGGGCAAGCTGACCCACCTGCCGGAGCAGGTGACGCAGGCCAACTGGGTGTATCTGGAAGATCTGAAAGACACCGTTACGCTGGCGGACAAGCTGTGGATTTTGCGGCACTTGCTGCAGCCGCAGCGCGCGGCGTTGCCGCAACGCCCGGAGGACGCGGCGCTGATCCTGTTCACTTCCGGTTCCGAAGGCCACCCCAAGGGCGTGGTGCATTCGCATGCCAGCCTGCTGGCTAACGTAGAACAAATTCGCACCATCGCCGACTTCACGCCGCGCGACCGTTTCATGTCGTCGCTGCCGCTGTTCCACTCGTTCGGCCTGACGGTGGGGCTGCTTACGCCGCTGATCACCGGCAGCCGCATTTTCCTCTACCCCAGCCCGCTGCACTATCGCGTGGTGCCGGAGCTGGTGTATGACCGCAACTGCACGGTGTTGTTCGGCACGGCGACCTTCCTCAACAACTATGCGCGCTTCGCGCATCCGTATGATTTCGCCCGCCTGCGCTACGTGGTGGCCGGCGCGGAGAAACTGGCGGACAGCACCAAACAGATCTACCAGGACAAATACGGCATCCGCATTCTGGAAGGCTATGGCGTGACCGAGTGCGCGCCGGTGGTGTCCATTAACGTGCCGTTGGCGACCAAGGTGGGCACCGTCGGCCGCATCATGCCGCAGATGGAGGCGCGCCTGATTGCGGTGCCGGGCATCGATAACGGCGGCCGCCTGCAGCTGAAGGGGCCGAACATCATGAAAGGCTATCTGCGGGTTGAGCGCCCCGGCGAGCTGGAACTGCCGGCGGCGGAAGATGCGAACGGCGTGCTGCAGCCGGGCTGGTACGACACCGGCGATATCGTCAGCCTGGATGAGCAAGGCTATTGCACCATTCGCGGCCGCGTGAAACGCTTCGCCAAGCTGGCGGGCGAGATGGTGTCGCTGGAGAGCGTCGAATTGCTGGCGCAACGGCTGTCGCCGGAAAAAATGCATGCCGCCACGGCCAAAGGTGACAGCAGCAAAGGCGAGGCGCTGGTGCTGTTCACCACCGATCCCGCCATCACTCGTGAAGCATTGCTGCGGGTGGCGCGTGAGCTGGGCAGCCCGGAGCTGGCGGTGCCGCGCGATATTCGCCTGTTGAAAACGCTGCCGGTGCTCGGCAGCGGCAAACCCGATTTCGTCACCCTGCGTCATATGGCTGAACAGCCGGAGAGTGCCCGATGAATCCTTCGACCGAGTCCCCTTTGCTGTCACGCGGCATGATCGCCGTCATCAGCGCGCAGTTCCTCTCGGCGTTCGGCGACAATGCGTTGCTGTTCGCCACGCTGGCGTTGATCAAGCAGCAGCTGTATCCGGACTGGAGCCAGCCAATCCTGCAGATGGCCTTCGTCGCCACCTACATCATCCTGGCGCCGTTTGTCGGCCAGGTGGCCGACAGCTTTGCCAAAGGGCGGGTGATGATGTTCGCCAACGCCTTAAAATTGGCGGGGGCGTTGGTGATCTGTTTTGGGGGAAACCCGTTCCTCGGCTACAGCCTGGTCGGGGTGGGAGCCGCCGCGTATTCGCCGGCCAAATACGGCATTCTGGGCGAGATCACCAGCGGCGAGAAGCTGGTCAAGGCTAACGGCCTGATGGAGGCCTCGACTATCGCCGCCATTCTGACCGGTTCGGTGGCCGGTGGCATTCTGGCGGACTGGCATGTGGTGGCGGCGCTGGCGGTCTGCGCCTTGGTTTACGCGGGGGCGGTGGTCGCCAACCTGTATATTCCGCGCCTCGCGGCGGCGCGCCCGGGGGCTTCCTGGCGCCCGCGGGCCATGACGAACAGCTTCTTTACCGCTTGCGTCACGTTATGGCGCGATGGGCAGACGCGTTTCTCCTTGATCGGCACCAGCCTGTTCTGGGGGGCCGGCGTGACGCTGCGTTTTCTGCTGGTGCTGTGGGTGCCGGTGGCGCTCGGCATCGCCGATAACGCCACGCCGACGCTGCTGAACGCCATGGTGGCCGTCGGTATCGTGGTGGGGGCCGGCGCTGCCGCGCGCTTCGTCACGCTGAAGACGGTAAAACGCTGCATGCCGGCCGGGATCCTGATCGGCGTCGCGGTCGCGGTATTCGCGCTGCAAACCACCATGCTCAATGCCTATGTCTTGTTGGCGATCATCGGCATGCTGGGGGGCTTCTTCGTGGTGCCGCTCAATGCGTTGCTGCAGGAGCGGGGCAAGCATTCGGTCGGCGCCGGCAATGCTATCGCGGTGCAAAACCTGGGTGAAAACGCCGCCATGTTGCTGATGCTGGCGCTGTATTCGCTGGTGGTGAAGCTGGGCGTGCCGGTGGTGGGCGTCGGCGTAGGGTTTGGCGTGGTGTTTGCGCTGGCGATTAGCGCGCTATGGTGGTCGCAGCGGCGGTGAAACGGGGCGCAGCCAGGCTGCGCCCTTGCTGTATTAAGGCGCCGGAATGGTAAACCGGGTATGGATTTCTTCGAGCGCCTGCAGCACGTCTTCATCCAATACCACATCGAGGCTGTCGATGTTGATTTTCAACTGATCCACCGTGGTGGCGCCCAGCAGGGTGCTGGCGACGAACGGCTGTTGACGCACGAAGGCCAACGCCATCTGCGAAGGATCCAGCCCGTGTTTTTTGGCCAGCGCCACGTACTCGGCGATCGCCAGCTGGGTTTGCTGCCCTGAATAACGGTTGAAGCGGGTGAACAGCGTATTGCGCGCACCGGCCGGTTTTGCGCCATTGAGGTATTTACCGCTCAGGGTACCGAACGCCAGGCTGGAATAGGCCAGCAGTTCCACCCCTTCGTGCTGGCTGATCTCGGCCAGGCCAATCTCAAAGCTGCGGTTCAGCAGGCTGTACGGGTTTTGAATCGACACGATGCGCGGCAGCTCGTGTTTCTCCGCCAGCTGCAGGTAGCGCATCACGCCCCAGGGCGTTTCATTGGAAACCCCGATATAGCGGATCTTGCCGGCGCGCACCTGCTCGGTCAGCGCCTCCAGCGTTTCCAGCAGCGTGACCGTGGCTTTGTCGTCGGTGTATTGATAGTTGAGTTTGCCAAAACAGTTGGTGGCGCGCTGCGGCCAGTGCAATTGGTAGAGATCGAGATAATCGGTATTCAGCCGCTTGAGGCTGGCGTCCAGCGCGGCGCGGATGTTTTTGCGATCGAGCGCCTGCTGCGGGCGAATGCTGCTGTCGGTGCCGCGCACCGGGCCCGAGACTTTGCTGGCCAGGACGATTTTTTCGCGATTGCCGCGCGCCTTGAGCCAACTGCCGATATAGCTTTCGGTCAGGCCCTGGGTTTCCGGACGGGGCGGCACAGGGTACAGTTCGGCGGTGTCTATCAGGTTCACGCCTGCGGCCAATGCATAGTCCAGTTGCGCATGGGCGTCGGCTTCGCTGTTCTGTTCGCCAAAGGTCATGGTGCCCAGTCCCAGCACGCTCACTTCTAAAGAACTGTGGGGAATACGGTGGTATTGCATTAACGGCCTTCCTTTCTTGTTAGCGCTTACGGGCCGCGCGGCCCGGTGAAACAGGAGCCCAATGTCAGAAGACGGCGCAGAGTCCGTCGGGCGGCGATGTCGCCTTTCCTGACTATAACCAAGCGGTGAAGATGGGGGAAGCGGATTCCGTGCGGACGCGAATGGGGGCTACCGCGCTTGAACGGGCGATAGCCGGCGGGCGGTGATTAGCGTTCGATAACCTGAGAAACTTGATCGCCGTTGATCTGGCGCTGGTTGCCTTTCTCGTCTTTATAGCTGATGAGGCCGGTATCTTCATCGATCTCCGGTTTGCCTTGCGTCAGGATCATGTTGCCGTCTTTGGTCGCCATCACGTAGTCGCTGGAACACCCCGCCAGGCCAGCCACCATCACCAGCGCAGACACTGCCATTACCCACTTTTTCATCCTGCGGATCCTCGATTATGCAGAAAATAATGTTCTTTCAAGATTAGCAAACTCTCGGCGAAGCGCGTCTCAGATAAGTCTTTATCTGATAAGAAAAAGTGAAATGAGAGGTCAACAAAGTGATGAAAGCCGCCAATGGCGGCTTTCATATAGATAGCGCTATTCCGGCGCGCGATTTTTTTTGCTGCGCATCAGATTGAGCGCTTCTACCGACATCGAGAAGAACATGGCGAAGTAGATGTAGCCTTTCGGCACGTGCACCTGGAAACTTTCCAGCATCAGCGTGAAGCCCACCAGGATCAGGAACGCCAGCGCCAGCATTTTCACCGACGGATGGCGGTTGACGAATTCGCCGATCGGTCGGGCGGCGAACATCATCACGCCGACGGCGATCACCACTGCCGCCATCATGATGAACAGATGGTCGGAAAGGCCCACGGCGGTAATCACCGAATCCAGGCTGAAGATAATATCCAACAGCATGATCTGCACGATCGCGCCGAAGAAGCTGTGCACCTTGGTGTGGTGCTCTTCTTCCGACCCTTCGATGGTTTCGTGGATCTCTTTGCTGGCTTTCCAGATCAGGAATAGCCCGCCCAGCAGCAGGATCAGATCGCGAGCGGATACGCTGTGCTCCATCACGGTAAACAGCGGATGGGTCAGGCGGATCACCCAGGCGATGGAAGCCAGCAGCGCCAGGCGCATAAGCATGGCGGCGGCCAGCCCGATCCGGCGAGCTTTGTTCTGTTGCGCTTTGGGCAGCTTGGCCACCACCAGCGACAGAAAAATGATGTTATCAATACCCAGTACGATCTCAAGAATGGTTAGCGTGCCTAACGCTAACCAGGCATTGGGATCCATAATCCATTCGAACATTGCTCGACACACCTTATTAATACTTAATAAATGCAAAGCGTGAATTATACGCGTTTATCATGGCGCTGATAGGGGCAGCTAAACCAGAGTTAAACGAAATCGCTTAGATTGAGAAATGTCTTGCCAGCAGCGCGCCGGTAAAACTCTTTTTCAGATAGAAGCCGCGCGGCAGCGTCATGATCGGTTGCCCTTGTTCGCCGATGGCTTCGGTGAGCGCCTTGCTGTTAGCCGCTTTGGGCCGCAGCTGCAGCACTTCGCCGTGGCGTGCGGTGATGCGCTCTACGTGGCCGAGCACGATCAGATCCATCAATTCTTCCCAATCGCGGCGCAGCATTTCGTCTTCTGCCGCGCTTGGGCTCCACAGCAGCGGCGCACCGACGCGGCGTTCGGCCAGCGGGATCTGGCGTTCGCCTTCTACCGGTATCCACAACACGCGCGCCAGCTTGTAGCGAACGTGGCTGTTGGCCCAGGTGACGCCGCTGTTGCCGGTGAGCGGAGCGACGCAGACAAAAGTGGTTTCCAGCGGTTTGCCGGCGGCGTCGACAGGAATGGTTTTCAGCTCGATGCCCAGCTCGGGAAAGTCCTGCTCCGGTTTGCTGCCGGCCATGGCGCCGAGATACAGCTCCAGCAGCATGCCTACCCAACCTTTATCGCGTTTCAGATCCTTGGGGATCGGCAACTGCGCGCGAGCGGCCAGTTCGCCAAAGCTGGCGCCGGCCAGCGCCTGAGCGCGCTCGAACAGCTGCCGTTCATTTTCCGGCGGGGGCGGCAAAGGGGATAAAAACGCCATAAATCAAGCCTGTCTAATTTGGTTGAAAAACGTACTGCAATTATGCACGGTGAGCGATAACCGCCATCGCTTGGGGAAAAGAATAATAGTAGCATGATTTTACATGACTTTTTTCCTTTCTTGGCGTGGTGGACAATGCACTGGCGGGGCTTGTTCACCTGAAGCCACCGACAATAAACAGGATCTTACACCTATTTATCCACAGATTTTTGGGATAACCCAAATTTTTGCCGATCACTGGTTCAATTTACAGCCTTGACTCGGGCGGTTTTTTACGAATTTGTCCGTTTTGTGCGTAACTTGCCCGGATAATCTGTGGATAAAAACGACGTTGGTGGATC
This sequence comes from Serratia sp. SM04, assembly GCF_040280225.1. Taxonomy (NCBI): domain Bacteria; kingdom Pseudomonadati; phylum Pseudomonadota; class Gammaproteobacteria; order Enterobacterales; family Yersiniaceae; genus Serratia; species Serratia sp. SM04. The sequence continues at coordinate 590,645 of NZ_JBEOQT010000001.1, forward strand.
TTTCGCCAGGGTAAGATCCTTACCGTGCACAGATCACATTTTTGCCCTGTATATAACGATGCGTTAATGCATAATCGTATGTTTTTAAAATAAATATGCGTTTTTGGTGTTGAGGGGGGATTTTGGGGGTTAAGAGTTTTACCGGCTTATTCCTCGAGTTCTGCACACACCTATCCACAGAAAAAGTGAATAAAACCGGTCTGAAAGGCTAGGGTATGTTTATAACTTTGCCTATATCTGTGAGTTATCCCAATGTTATTCGGCCCGCAGCGCCGTAAAGCAGTGGTTTACCGCCTGTAGCTTGTGTGAAACAATCAGGACATCTATGCGAATTTAAGCTTATCGAGGTAGTCCGGTGATCGATGATGATGGCTACCGCCCGAATGTTGGTATCGTAATCTGTAATCGTCAGGGGCAGGTCTTATGGGCCCGCCGTTACGGTCAGCACTCCTGGCAGTTTCCCCAAGGTGGGATTAACCCTGGCGAAACTGCGGAGCAGGCGATGTACCGTGAGCTGTTCGAAGAAGTGGGGCTGAGTAAAAAGGATGTGCGCATCCTGGCTTCGACCCGCAACTGGTTGCGCTATAAATTGCCGAAACGTTTGGTGCGTTGGGACACAAAGCCGGTTTGTATCGGCCAAAAGCAAAAATGGTTTTTGTTGCAGCTACTGTGCAATGACGCTGATATCAATATGCAGCGCAGCAGCACGCCGGAGTTCGACGGTTGGCGCTGGGTGAGCTTCTGGTATCCGGTACGCCAGGTGGTGTCGTTCAAACGCGACGTCTACCGCCGGGTGATGAAAGAATTCGCCGTGACCGTGATGCCGATGCAAGAGCAGGCGGCGCCGCGGCAGGCTCCTGCTTATCGCCGAAAGAGAGGTTAAGTTAAGCCGACTATGCTCACGCGCTTGCGAGAAATTGTAGAGAAGGTGGCTGCGGCGGCCAGTCTGACGGATGCGCTGGATCTGCTGGTCAATGAAACCTGTCTGGCGATGGACACCGAAGTGTGTTCCATCTATCTGGCGGACAACGATCGCCGCTGCTACTACCTGATGGCCACGCGCGGGCTGAAAAAGCCGCGCGGGCGCACTATCGCATTGGCGTTTGACGAGGGCGTCGTCGGGTTGGTCGGCCGCAGAGCCGAGCCTATCAACCTGGCCGATGCCCAAAGCCACCCCAGCTTCAAATACGTTCCGCAGGTGAAAGAGGATCGTTTCCGATCCTTCCTCGGGGTGCCGATCATTCATCGGCGCCAGCTGCTGGGCGTGCTGGTGGTGCAGCAGCGCGAGCTGCGCCAGTTCGACGAAAGCGAAGAGTCTTTCATGGTCACCCTGGCCACGCAGATGGCCGGGATCCTGTCACAATCGCAGCTTAACGCCATTTTCGGCCAGTATCGCCAAACGCGCGTGCGAGCGCTGGCGGCCTCGCCCGGCGTGGCGGTGGCGGAAGGGTGGCAGGACAGCAGCCAGCCTTCACTCGATCAGGTTTACCGCGCTTCGACGCTGGACACAGCCAGCGAGCGCGAGCGCCTGACGCTGGCGCTGGAAGAGGCCGGCGCGGAATTTCGCCGCTTCAGCAAGCGTTTTGCCGCCAGCTCGCAAAAGGAGAGCGCGGCGATCTTCGATCTTTACTCTCACCTGTTAAACGACGCCCGTCTCAAGCGCGAACTGTTCGCCGAAATCGACAACGGTTCGGTGGCGGAGTGGGCGGTGAAACAGGTGATAGAGGCCTTTGCCGAGCAGTTCGCCAAACTGCAGGACACCTACATGCGCGAGCGCGGCAGCGATCTGCGCGCGCTGGGCCAGCGTCTGCTGTTCCACCTCGACGACACCACTCAGGGCGCTACCCAGTGGCCGGCGCGTTTTGTGCTGGTGGCGGATGAGCTGACCGCGACATTGCTGGCCGAAGTGCCGCAGGATCGCCTGGTCGGCGTGGTGGTGCGCGACGGTGCCGCCAACTCGCATGCGGCGATTCTGGTGCGGGCGATGGGGGTGCCGACGGTGATGGGCGCCGACATCCAGCCTTCTCTGCTCAGCCAGCGGCTGCTGATCGTCGACGGTTATCGCGGTGAACTGCTGGTCGATCCTGAACCGGTGCTGGTGCAGGAATATCAACGGCTGATCAGCGAAGAGCTGGAACTGAGCAAGCTGGCGGAAGACGACGTCGAGCAGCCGGCGCAGTTGAAAAGCGGCGAGCGCATTCAGGTGATGCTGAATGCTGGCCTCAGCCCAGAACATGAACAGCTGTTGGGCGGCCGGGTAGATGGCGTGGGGTTATACCGCACCGAAATCCCGTTCATGTTGCAAAGCGGCTTCCCCTCCGAAGAGGAACAGGTCGCGCAGTACCAGGGCATGCTACAGCTTTACCCGAGCAAGCCGGTTACGCTGCGCACTCTGGATATCGGCGCCGACAAGCAGCTGCCTTATATGCCGATCAGCGAAGAGAACCCCTGCCTGGGCTGGCGCGGCATCCGCATCACCCTGGATCAGCCGGAGATCTTTTTGATTCAGGTGCGCGCGATGCTGCGCGCCAACGCCGGCACCGGCAATCTGGGCATTCTGCTGCCGATGATCACCAGCCTGGAAGAGGTCGACGAGGCCAAACGCCTGATTGACCGCGCCGGGCGCGAGGTGGAAGAGGTGCTCGGCTACGCGATCCCGAAACCGAAAATCGGTGTGATGCTGGAAGTGCCGTCGATGATTTTCCTGATCCCGCATCTGGCCGGGCGCGTTGATTTCATCTCGGTCGGCACCAACGATTTGACCCAGTACCTGTTGGCGGTGGATCGCAACAATACCCGAGTCGCCTCACTGTATGACAGTTTGCACCCCGCGATGCTGCAGGTGCTGAAATTGATCGCCGAGCAGGGGAACGCTGCCGGGTTGCAGCTTAGTCTCTGCGGTGAGCTGGCCGGCGATCCCATGGGCGCGCTGTTGCTGGTGGGCATGGGCTATCGCAATCTGAGCATGAACGGCCGCAGCGTGGCGCGCATCAAATACCTGCTGCGGCATATCGACCTTGCCGACGCCGAAATGTTGGCGCAGCGGGTGTTGAACACCCAGATGACCACCGAAGTGCGCCATTTGGTGGCGGCGTTTATGGAGCGACGCGGCATGGGCGGATTGATCCGCGGGGGCCGGTAGCCGCCGCGCGTTGTGATTTTTTTACAGAACTTTTCCCGGCCTGCCGGACCGGACCGCGCTAAGCCTATGTTATGATGCGCAACCTCAGTGCGGCGCAGGCTCGTCGCCTTGCACACCGCAGCGGCCAATGCTGCTGCTTGCAAGACGCGGGACAATCTCCGCCGCCGCTTGGCACCTGCCGCCCCCGCATGGGGAAAAATAACAGACATGTTGTGGTGATAGATGAGCAATAGCTATCTGGCGTTTCCTAAATTTGATCCGGTCATTTTCTCCATTGGCCCGGTTTCTCTGCATTGGTACGGCCTGATGTACCTGGTCGGCTTCGTTTTTGCCATGTGGCTGGCTGTGCGCCGTGCCAACAAACCGGGCAGCGGCTGGACCAAAGACGAAGTTGAAAACCTGCTCTACGCCGGTTTCCTGGGCGTATTCGTCGGCGGCCGCGTAGGCTATGTGCTGTTCTATAACCTGCCGCTGTTCCTGGATAACCCGCTCTATCTGTTCAAGGTCTGGGATGGCGGCATGTCGTTCCACGGCGGCTTGATGGGGGTGATTCTGGTGATGTTCTGGTTCGCTCGCCGCACCAAACGCACCTTCTTCCAGGTTTCCGATTTTATCGCGCCATTGATCCCATTCGGCCTGGGCGCCGGCCGCCTCGGCAACTTCATCAACGGTGAACTGTGGGGCCGCGTGACCACCGATACCCCTTGGGCGATGCTGTTCCCAAGTTCGCGCAGCGAAGACGTGGCCCTCGCCGCCGCCGATCCTTCCTTGCTGCCGTTATTGAATCAGTACGGCGTACTGCCGCGCCACCCATCGCAGCTGTATGAACTGCTGCTGGAAGGCGTGGTGCTGTTTATCATTCTGAACCTGTTTATTCGCAAGCCGCGGCCGATGGGCGCCGTCTCGGGCCTGTTCCTGATCGGTTATGGCACATTCCGCATCATCGTTGAAGCGTTCCGCCAGCCGGATGCCCAGCTCGGCCTGTTCGACGGCGTGATCAGCATGGGGCAGATCCTGTCCATCCCGATGGTGGTGGCCGGTATTATTATGATGATTTGGGCGTACCGTCGTCGCCCGCAGCAACAAATGTCGTGAGGGACAAATGAAACAGTATCTGGATTTGATGAACAAGGTGCTCGCCGAGGGCACCCCTAAAGCCGACCGTACCGGCACTGGCACGCTGTCGATTTTCGGCCATCAGATGCGTTTCAACTTGCAGGAAGGTTTCCCGTTGGTGACCACCAAGAAATGTCATCTTCGTTCGATCATTCATGAGCTGTTGTGGTTCCTGAACGGCGATACCAACATCGCCTACCTGCGTGACAACAAGGTCACCATTTGGGACGAGTGGGCCGATGAAAACGGCGATCTCGGCCCGGTGTACGGCAAACAGTGGCGCGCCTGGGGCGCGGCGGACGGCCGTCAGATCGATCAGCTGAGCAACGTGCTCCAACAGCTGAAGCAGGATCCGGATTCGCGCCGCATCATCGTTTCCGCCTGGAACGTCGGCGAGCTGGATCAGATGGCGTTGGCGCCGTGCCACGCGTTCTTCCAGTTCTACGTCGCGGACGGCAAGCTCTCTTGCCAGCTGTACCAGCGTTCCTGCGACGTGTTCCTCGGCCTGCCGTTCAACATCGCCAGCTACGCGCTGCTGGTGCATATGATGGCGCAGCAGTGCGATCTGGAAGTGGGCGATTTCGTCTGGACCGGCGGCGATACCCACCTGTACAGCAACCACATGGAACAGACTCAGCTGCAGCTAACGCGTGAACCGCGTCCGTTGCCGAAACTGGTGATCAAACGCAAGCCGGCTTCGCTGTTCGATTACCGTTTCGAAGACTTCGAGATCGAAGGTTACGATCCGCATCCGGCCATCAAGGCGCCGGTCGCGATCTAACCTTAACCGCATCACACCAGGGGGGCAGCGATTGCACCCCTTTTTTTATCCGCATTGCGCACCGCGCCGCATTTTTTTGTCGTCCTCTGCCGTCGTAAATAAAACATTGCGCAGCTTGCCGCAGCGATTACGCATGCGGCTTTACCGCGTTGTGGCGATCCTTACACTGGCGGCATGAAAGACAACACTCTCTCGAACATCGATGATCGCCAGCGTGGCATGACGCTGATTGAGCTGTTGGCGGCGATATTGATCGCCGGCATGCTCACCGGCTGGGGCGTCGGGCAATGGCGTTATCATCAGCAAGCGCTGCGGCTGGAACACACGGCTCAGCAGCTGCTGGCGTTTTTGCTGCGATTGCAGGCGGACGCCAACTGGCGTAACCGCGCGACGCTGCTGTGGTTCAAGAACGGCACGCCCTGGTGTCTGGGCGGTGGCGTGCCGCCGACGGATTGCGCTTCCGCCGAAGGCGCCGTTTTCTCGCCGTCTTATCGCGACGTCGCTTTGAGCGGCTACACCGGCAAAGAGATTGGGTTTTACGGTTTGCGCAATACTGCGCAGGCGGGGCACATCCTTCTCAGCAACGACGCAGGCAGCCTGCGGCTGGTGCTGTCCGCCCGTGGGCGGCTGCGTTTGTGCAGCGAAGGGCAGCGGGTCAGGGGCATTGCGCTATGTTGACTTTAGAACGCGGTTTTACCTTGCCGGAGGTGATGTTGGCGTTGGTCTTCGGCAGCGTGATCGCGCTCGGCGCGGCGAAAACCTATCCGTTGTTGCGCCAGCAAAGCGTGGTCGTCAGCCAGCACTTTCGGCTGGAGTCAACGCTGCGGCAACTGGCGTTCGGCATTGAGAAAGATCTGCGCCGCGCCGGTTTTTGCGCCGGGCAGTGCGCTGGCCGTCCGTTGCTGATCGATCAGGCATCGGGAGAAGCGGCGGGCAGCTGCGTTATCGTTGCCTACGACATCGCTCGCAGCGGGCAATGGCTCGCTTCGGGCGAGAATGCGGGCTATTTCGGTTATCGGCTGCGCAATGGCGGCTTGGAAGGGCAGCGCGGCGTGAGCCAATGCGATGGCGGTGGCTGGGAGCGGTTGCTCGATCATGACGAAGTGCGCATTGAGCGGTTTCATGTGGCGATCGAGCGGGGCGATCACGGCGCGACCTTGGCTCGCCTGACGCTGGCGGGGCGCTCCGCCAGCGATACGCGTATCAGGCGCAGCCTGAGTGCGAGCGTCGAAATGGCGGCGCTGCCATGAATTGGCGAACCCAGCGGGGCGGTAGCACTCTGGCGGCGGTGATGTTGCTGTTGGCGCTGGGGCTGATGTTGCTTAACGCTCAGCATCGGCAGTTGGATAACGCGCTGTTACTGGCCGCCGATCAGCAGCGTTACCTTCAGGCTTATAATCAGGCCGCTTCGGCGCTGAGTTGGGGCATGAGCCAGCGCTGGCCACGCGCCGAGCTGAGTGCGGCGGCCTGGTTATGCAGGCAGCGCGCGGAACTGACGGCCTGCGCCCGGCTGTCTGCCAGAGCGGGCGTTGTAACGATACGCGGCCTTGGTGAGATGCGCGGCGGTGAACCGCTTTGGCTGTATCAGTGGGGCACCTTTAACGGCGCAGAGACCGCTGGCAAGGTGCAAGCTCAGCCGGGCGGTCGGCTGGATTTTTGTCCAGAGAAAAGGCTGACCGACTGTGACGGCTAACGCTCGGGCAGGGCGGCTATCCCGCAACGGCTTCAGCCTGCCGGAAGTGTTGGTGGCGGCCTTGCTGTTCTCGGTGTCGCTGCTTGGCTTGTTACAGTATCATCAGGTGCTGTTGCAGTCGTTTCAGCGCCAGTGGCACTACCGGCAAGCCTGGGCGCTGGCGCATCAGCAGTTAGAAGCGTTCGCCGTCACCGGGCGGCTCGAGGCCGAATCGCCGCCGGAAGGTTGGCGACGCGAGACGGCGCTTGACGATGCGGAGAGTGATTGCCGCCGATTGACGGTTAGAGTCCAAACGCCGCAGCGGCAGTGGGCGACGCTGAGCCGCTGGTATTGCACCCGCTTTTAAGCCGGTATGTCTTTTGTTTTAAAGGAGCCTTGATGTTCACGGTTTATCATTCCAATCAGCTGGATTTGTTGAAAACGCTGACCAGCGCGCTGATAGCCAGAGATCCGTTGGCCGATCCTTTTCAACCGGAAGTGGTGCTGGTGCAGAGCCCCGGTATGGCGCAATGGCTGCAGATGCAGTTGGCGGAACAGTTCGGCATCGCCGCCAATATTGCGTTTCCGCTGCCGGCGACCTTTATTTGGGACATGTTCACCCGGGTGTTGCCGGATATCCCGAAAGAGAGCGCCTTCAGCAAGGACGCCATGACCTGGAAGCTGATGTGGTTGCTGCCGGAGATGCTGACTCAGCCGGCGTTTGCGCCACTGCAGCACTATCTGACCGATGACGGTGACAAGCGCAAGATTCACCAGTTGGCCGGCCGGGTCGCCGACCTGTTCGACCAATATTTGGTTTATCGCCCGCAGTGGCTGGAGAGCTGGCAGCGCGGTGAGCGCATCGACGGCCTGGCGGAGGCTCAGCAATGGCAGGCGCCGCTCTGGGCGCGGCTGGTGGAGTACACGCGCGAGCTGGGGCAGCCGGAATGGCACCGCGCCAATCTGTACAGCCGATTTATCCACGCGCTGGAGCAGGCAAAAACCTGCCCGCCCGGTTTGCCGCCGCGGGTGTTTATCTGCGGTATCTCGGCGTTGCCGCCGGTCTATCTGGAGGCGCTGCAGGCGCTGGGGCGGCATATAGATATCCACCTGATGTTCACCAACCCCTGTCGCTACTATTGGGGCGATATTCAGGATTACGCTTTCTTGGCCCGCTTGCAGAGCCGCAAGCGCCGTCACTACCATCAGGCACGCGAGCACGGGCTGTTCCGCCAGCCGGATGACGCGGCGCGCCTGTTTGACGCCGAAGGCCAGCAGCAGCTCAGCAACCCGCTGCTGGCCTCTTGGGGCAAGCTGGGGCGCGATCACCTCTATCTGCTGTCGCAGATGGAAGGGGCGCAAGAGGTTGACGCCTTTGTCGATATCCCGGCCGATACCATGCTGCACGCCGTTCAGCGCGACATGCTGGAGCTGGAAGACCATGCGGTGATCGGTATTACCGCGGAAACGCTGGAAAGCAGCTTCAGCAAACGTCCGTTGGATGAGAACGACCGCTCCCTCAGCCTGCATGCCTGCCACAGCCCGCAGCGGGAAGTGGAGGTGCTGCACGATCAACTGCTGACCATGCTGGCGCAGGATCCGTCGTTGACGCCGCGCGACATCATCGTGATGGTCGCGGATATCGACAGCTACACGCCTTACATTCAGGCGGTGTTCGGCAATGCCCCTGCCGAGCGCTACCTGCCGTTCGCCATTTCCGACCGTAAAGCGCGCCAGGCGCATCCTGCGCTGCAGGCGTTCATTTCACTGCTCGATCTGCCGCAAAGCCGTTTTACCTCGGAACAGGTGCTGGCGCTGCTTGAGGTGCCGGCCCTGGCCGCCCGTTTCGCCATTGGCGAAGAGGGGCTGCGCCTGCTGCGCCATTGGGTCGGTGAATCCGGCGTGCGCTGGGGCCTGGACGACGATAACGTGCGCGAACTGGATCTGCCCGCTACCGGCCAACATACCTGGCGCTTTGGCATCACGCGCATGTTGCTTGGCTACGCGATGGACAGCAATGCCGGCGATTGGCAGGGCATTTTGCCTTACGACGAATCGAGCGGATTGGTCGCCGAACTGGCGGGGCAGCTGGCAGACCTGCTGGCGCAGCTCAGCCACTGGCGGCAAATCTTGAGCGAAGCGCGCCCGCTCGAGGCGTGGCTGCCGCTCTGCCGGCAACTGCTGGATGCTTTCTTCGCTGCGGACAGCGACACCGAGGTGGTGCTGGCGCTGATCGAACAGCAGTGGCAGCAGGCCATTAATTTTGGCCTGGCGGCGCGCTATCCCGATGAGGTGCCGTTGACCATTCTGCGGGACGATCTGGCGGCGCGTCTCGATCAGGAGCGCATCAGCCAGCGCTTCCTCGCCGGGCAAATCAACTTCTGTACGCTGATGCCGATGCGTTCCATTCCGTTCAAGGTGGTGTGCCTGCTGGGCATGAATGACGGCGTGTATCCGCGCACGCTGCCGCCGCTGGGTTTCGATCTGATGGCGCAGCAGGTCAAACGCGGCGACCGCAGCCGACGCGATGACGACCGTTATCTGTTCCTGGAAGCGATTTTGTCCGCTCAGCAGCGGCTGTATATCAGTTTCATCGGCCGTTCCATTCAGGACAACAGCCCGCGCTACCCTTCGGTACTGGTCACCGAGCTGCTGGAGTACCTGGAACAAAGCTATTGCCTGCCGGGAGATGAAGAGCTTAGCGCAGACGACAGCGCCCGGCGGGTTGGTGAGCACTTGCTGAAGTGGCACGCGCGCATGCCGTTCGCCGCCGAGAACTTCTTGCCGGGCTCGGAGGAGCAAAGCTATGCCGCCGAGTGGCTGCCTGCCGCCGATGGGCGCGGTGCGGCGCATCCGGCGTTCAACCAGCCGCTGCCCGCCGAAGCGCTGCAGCAAATATCGCTGGAGGAACTGCTGCGGTTTTACCGCCATCCGATTCGCGCGTTTTTCCAACTGCGGCTGGGCGTCAGTTTTATCCTGGAAGAGACCGAGCTGCCGGACGAAGAGCCCTTCACGCTGGATAACCTCAGCCGCTACCAGTTCAACAGCCAGCTGCTGAATACGCTGATCGACGGTGACGATCCCGAACGGCTGTTCCAGCGGGTGCGCGCCGCCGGCGGCTTGCCCTATGGCGCCTTCGGCGAAATTTATTGGCAAAAGCAGCAGGAAGAGATGAGCGAACTGGCCGAGCAGGTGCGTGCGGAACGCGCAGAGAGCCATAACCTGGAGTTGGATATCGATATCGCCGGCGTGCGCCTCAGCGGCTGGCTGCATCAGGTGCAGGATGACGGCCTGTTGCGCTGGCGGCCCGCGACGCTGTCGGCGGTGGATGGCATATTGCTGTGGCTGGAGCACCTGGTGTACTGCTGCGCCGGCGGCACCGGCGAGAGCCGCATGTATGGCCGCAAGAACTCCGCCTGGCGCTTTGCCGCGCTGGCGCCTGAAGAGGCACAGGCGCAGCTGGCGGAACTGCTGACGGGCTATCAGCGCGGTCTGAGTCAGCCGCTGCTGTTGCTGAACAAGAGCGGCTGGGCGTGGCTGAGTCAGTGCTATCTGCCGGAAACGCAGCAAATCGACTGGGAGGAAGACGCGCAAATCAAGGCGCGCGCCAAATTGCTGCAGGCCTGGCAGGGCGATCAGCGCATTCCCGGAGAAGGGGAGGATCCCTACGTGCAGCGAGTGTTTCGCCAATTGGATAATGAATACTTAGCGCAAATACTGGCCGAAACAGAGCGTTATCTGCTGCCGGTGGCGCGGCATAACCTGGGGTAACAATCCCCCGGTGGTGCTGTGCGGCGGTAGGTGGTAAAAATAACGAAGGTTATATTCAACCATTGGGGTCATTCCCGGTCTTACATAACGTACAGGCATATACCCGCCGAGTTCGGGTCGCCATATTGGCGAAGAACACGGTGAGTACAGATTTGGTTATGTGGTTTTGATGAACGTCGCCACCGTCAGGGAGTGGGCGCAGCGACGTCAGAATAGGGGTTTATTTTGGATATGCGCAGACAGTTGGCCCGTATCACCGGGCTGGTATTATTGGCTATGTGTTGGGCGCCGTTGAGTTGGGCCGCGCAAGGATGGCAACCGCTGGCGGAGAAGATCAACAAAAGCGAACACGATCCGCGTCAGTATGAGGCGATCAAATTGACTAACGGCATGACGGTGTTGCTGGTGTCCGATGCCCAGGCGCCGAAATCGCTGGCGGCGCTGGCATTGCCGGTCGGCTCGCTTGAAGATCCGAACAGCCAACTGGGTTTGGCGCACTATCTGGAACATATGGTGCTGATGGGCTCCAAGCGCTATCCAGAGCCGGAAAACCTGTCCGAATTCCTGAAAAAGCATGGCGGCAGCCACAACGCCAGCACGGCTTCTTATCGCACCGCCTTCTATCTGGAAGTGGAAAATGACGCGCTGGAGCCGGCGGTCGATCGCATGGCCGACGCCATTGCCGAGCCGCTGCTGGATCCGGGCAATGCCGATCGTGAGCGCAACGCGGTTAACGCCGAGTTGACGATGGCGCGTTCGCGCGACGGTATGCGTATGGCGCAGGTGGGCGCGGAAACCCTTAACCCGGCGCACCCGAGCGCGCGCTTCTCCGGTGGCAATCTCGATACGCTGAAAGACAAGCCGGACAGCAAGCTGCACGATGAACTGACCGGCTTCTATAAGCGCTACTATTCCGCCAATTTGATGATGGGCGTTTTGTACGGCAATCAGCCGCTGCCGCAGCTGGCTGATATTGCGGCGAAAACCTTTGGCCGCGTGCCGAATCACGACGCCAGCGTGCCGCCGATCACCGTGCCGGCGGTGACGCCGGAACAGCAGGGCATCATCATTCACTATGTGCCGGCACAGCCGCGCAAGCAGCTGAAGGTCGAGTTCCGCATCGATAACAACAGCGCCGCGTTTCGCAGCAAAACCGATACCTACATCAGCTACCTGATCGGCAACCGCAGCAAGAACACCCTGTCTGACTGGTTGCAGAAGCAGGGGCTGGCGGACGCCATCAATGCCGGCGCCGATCCGATGGTGGATCGCAACGGCGGCGTCTTCGCCATCAGCGTTTCACTGACCGACAAAGGCCTGGCCAAGCGCGACGAGGTCGTCGCCGCCATTTTCAACTACCTGAAAATGCTGCGCAGCGAAGGCATCAAGCAGAGCTACTTCGACGAAATCTCGCATGTTCTGAATCTGGATTTCCGTTATCCGTCGATCACGCGCGACATGGACTACATCGAATGGCTGGTGGACACCATGCTGCGCGTGCCGGTTGAACATGCGCTGGACGCGCCTTACCTGGCCGATCGCTATGATCCTAAGGCGATCGCCGAACGCCTGGACGGCATGACGCCGCAAAACGCCCGCATCTGGTTCGTCAGCCCGGATGAGCCGCACAACAAGACAGCCTATTTCGTCAATGCGCCTTACCAGGTCGACAAAATCACGCCGCAGCGCTTTACGCAGTGGCAGCAGTTAGGGAGTGGGATTTCCCTGTCGTTACCGACGCTCAATCCGTACATCCCGGATGACTTTACCCTGACCAAGCCGTCGCACGAGTTCAAAAAGCCGGAAATGGTGGTGGATAACCCCGGTTTGCGCGTGCTGTACATGCCGAGCCGTTACTTCGCCGATGAGCCGAAGGCCGACGTCACTGTCGCTTTCCGCAACGCCAAGACCATGGATTCCGCGCGCAACCAGGTGCTGTTCTCGCTGACGGATTATCTGGCCGGCCTCGCGCTGGATCAGCTGAGCTATCAGGCATCGGTTGGCGGGCTGAGCTTCTCGACCTCGCCGAACAACGGCCTGATGTTTAATGCCAACGGCTTTACCCAGCGCCTGCCGCAGTTGCTGACGGCGCTGATCGAAGGCTATTCCAGCTTCACGCCGACGGAAGATCAGCTGGCGCAGGCCAAGTCCTGGTATCTGGAGCAGTTGGACGCCGCCGAGAAGGGCAAGGCGTTTGAATTGGCCATTCAGCCGGTGCAGATGGTTTCCCGCGTGCCGTATTCCGAACGCAGCGAACGCCGCGAAGTGCTGAAGACGCTGACGCTGAAAGACGTGCTGGCCTATCGCGACAGCCTGCTGGCCGAGGCTACGCCGGAGCTGCTGGTGGTGGGCAACATGAGCAAGCAGCAGGTCGACACGCTGGCGTCGACGCTGAAACATCGCCTGGGCTGTACCGGCATCGAATGGTGGCACGGCGAAGACGTGGTGGTGGACAAAAATCATCTGGCCAATCTGCAACAGGTGGGCAGCAGCACCGATTCGGCGCTGGCGGCGGTCTATGTGCCGACCGGCTACGACGAAGTGGCCGGCATGGCCTACAGCTCCTTGCTGGGGCAGATTATTCAGCCGTGGTTCTATAGCCAGCTGCGCACTCAGGAGCAATTGGGGTATGCGGTCTTCGCCTTCCCAATGTCGGTGGGGCGCCAATGGGGCGTGGGCTTCCTGTTGCAGAGCAACAGCAAACAGCCGGCATACCTGTACCAGCGCTATCAGGATTTCTACCCGAAAACCGAGAAACGCTTGCGCGACATGAGCGAAGCGGACTTTGAGCAGTACAAACAGGCGCTGATCAATGAGCTGAAGCAGCGGCCGCAAACCCTGAGCGAAGAGGCCAGCCGGTTCGCCAACGATTTCGATCGCGGCAATTTCGCCTTTGATACCCGTCAGAAGCTGATCGCGCAGGTGCAACAGCTGACGCCGGCCAAACTGGCGAATTATTTCCACCAGGCGGTGATCCAGCCACAGGGGCTGGCTGTGCTGTCGCAGGTGAGCGGCAGCGGGCAAGACAAGGCGGATTACGCGGCGCCTAAGGGCTGGGTCACCTATCCGAACGCGTCTGCATTGCAGCAGATCCTGCCGCGCAAAGTGGCGACGCCATGACGGAAACTGCCCCGCAGAGGCTGGAGCCGCTGACGCTGCCGCTGTTCGGCGAACGCCTGATCGAGGCGTCGGCGGGCACCGGCAAAACCTTTACCATCGGCGCGCTGTACCTGCGTTTGCTGCTGGGGCTGGGCGGTGAAGCGGCGTTTCCCCGGCCGCTGACGGTCGAAGAAATCCTGGTGGTGACCTTTACCGAGGCCGCCACCGAGGAGCTGCGTGGGCGTATCCGCGACAATATCCACGGGCTGCGCATCGCCTGCGTGCGGGGCGTCAGCGCCAACCCGCTGTTTTCGGCGCTGATGGCTGAAATTGACGACTTGACCGACGCCGCCTCGCAGCTGCTGGCGGCGGAGCGGCAAATGGACGAAGCGGCGATTTACACCATTCACGGCTTTTGCCAACGAATGCTGACGCACAACGCCTTCGAATCCGGCATGCTGTTTGAACAAACGCTGGTGCAGGACGAGTTGCCGCTGCGGCGGCAGGCCTGTGCCGATTTCTGGCGTCGCCACTGCTATCCGTTGCCGCTGGGCGTGGCGCGTGCGGTCAGCCAGGAGTGGAGTGGCCCGGAAGCGTTGCTGGCCGATCTTTCCGGCTATCTGCACGGTGAGGCGCCGGCGCTGCGTCGGCCGCCGAAGGATGAAGAAACCGTCCTGATGCGCCACGAGCAGATCGTCGCGCGCATCGACGCCATCAAGGCGCAATGGCGGGCGGCGGCGGGCGATCTGGAGGCGCTGATCGCTCAGTCAGGCGTCGATAAGCGCAGTTACAGCAGCAAGCACCTGCCGAACTGGCTGAACAAGGTCGGCGAATGGAGCGGGCAGGAGACTCAGGACTACCAGCTGCCGAAGGAACTGGATAAATTTCGCCAGTCGGTGCTGCTGGAGAAGACCAAGAAAGGCGAGCCGCCGCGGCATGCGCTGTTTACGGCGATCGACGAGCTGTTCGATGAACCGTTGACGCTGCGCGACCTGATCATGGCGCGTGCGCTCAGCGAGATCCGTACTTCCATTCAGCAGGAAAAGCGCCAGCGCGCCGAGCTGGGGTTTGACGACCTGCTTAGCCGTTTGGACGGCGCCCTGCAAAGCGGCGGTGGTGAACAGCTGGCGCAGGCGATCCGTCAGCGCTACCCGGTGGCGATGATCGATGAATTCCAGGATACCGATCCGCAGCAATATCGCATTTTCCAAAAGCTTTACGTCGGCCGGCCCGATTGCGGCCTGCTGCTGATCGGCGATCCCAAGCAGGCGATTTACGCCTTCCGCGGTGCCGATATCTTTACCTACATGCGGGCGCGCTCAGAGGTGAGCGCCCACTATACGCTGGAGACCAACTGGCGCTCGTCGCCGTCGATGGTCGCCAGCGTTAATCACCTGTTTTCTCAGGTAGAAAAACCTTTCCTGTTCGGCCAAATCCCCTTTATCGAGGTCAGCGCGGCGGAAAAGAACCAAGGGCTGGCGTTTGACCTGCACGGCAAGCCGCAACCGGCGATGCAGTTCTGGCTGCAGCAGGGGGAAGGCGCCGGTGTAAGTGATTACCAACAGCTGATGGCGCGCCTGTGCGCCACGCAAATTCGGGACTGGCTCAGCGCCGGGCAGCAGGGCCAGGCGTGGCTGCAGGGCGGCAAGGAGCCAAGGCCGGTACAAGCCTCCGATATCACGGTGCTGGTGCGCAGCCGCAATGAGGCGGCGTTGGTGCGCGATGCGCTGAGTGCGCTTTCTATTCCGTCGGTCTACCTGTCCAACCGCGACAGCGTGTTCGACACCCCGGAGGCCAAAGACCTGCTGTGGCTGTTGCAGGCGGTGTTGGCGCCGGAACAGGAGCGCACGCTGCGCAGCGCCATGGCCACCGGGCTGATGGGGCTGGACGCGCCGACGCTGGACGGCCTGAGCCGCGATGAACGCGCCTGGGACGAGCTGGTTAACGAGTTCGACAATTACCGCACGCTCTGGCTGCGCCGCGGCGTGTTGCCGATGCTGAGCGAGGTGATGAAAGCGCGCCAACTGGCGGAGAACCTGCTGGCCAGCACTGGCGGCGAGCGTCGCTTGACCGACGTGCTGCATCTGGGGGAGCTGTTGCAAGAGGCGGCGGCGCAGCTCGACAGCGAACATGCGCTGGTGCGCTGGCTGGCACAGCAGATCGCCCAGCCTAATCGCCAGTCCGATAATCAGCAACTGCGGCTGGAGAGCGACCGGCATCTGGTGCAGGTGATCACGATTCATAAATCCAAGGGGCTGGAGTTCGATCTGGTGTGGCTGCCGTTCGTCGGCAATTTCCGCCAGCAGCAGCAGGCGCTGTATCACGATCGCCACAGTTTCCAGGCGTTGCTGGATCTCGACGCCAATGAAGAGAGCCAGGCTTGGGCGGAGGAAGAGCGGTTGGCGGAAGACCTGCGCCTGCTGTATGTGGCGCTGACCCGCTCGGTGTACCACTGCAGCATCGGCATCGCGCCGCTGTTCCAGGGCACGCGCAAGAAACAGGGCGATACCGATCTGCACCGCAGCGCATTGGGTTATCTGGTGCAGGGCGGGCAGGCCGGCGACGCCGCGTATCTGCAGGAGCGACTGCAGCAATTGGCGGGCGGCGGCATCGCGCTGTCGCTGGTGGAACCGCCGGACGAGGCGCCCTGGCAGCCCCAGGCATCGCTGGCCGCTACGCTGGCGGCGAAAAGCTTTACCCGACGGATCCAGGATTTTTGGCGGGTGACCAGCTATACCGGTTTGCAACAGCACGGCGCGAGCCTGATGCAGGATCTGCTGCCGCGTCTGGATGTCGACGCCGTGGGCGAGCGGGGTGAAGAGAGTGAGCCAGCGCTCACACCGCATACCTTCCCGCGCGGCGCAACGCCCGGCACCTTCCTGCACAGCCTGTTTGAAACGCTGGATTTCACCCAGCCGCTGGACGAACAGTGGCTGCTGGCACAGCTGCAACAGCAAGGATTTGCCGAGCACTGGCAGCCGATTTTGCTGGCGTGGATGCAGGTATTGCTCAACACGCCGCTCGCCCCCAGCGGCGTGACGCTGGCGGCGCTGACGCCGCAGCACAAGCAGGCCGAGCTGCAGTTCTATTTGCCGATTAACCGGTTGTTGCAGGCGAAGGCGCTCGATGCCCTGGTGAAGCGTTACGATCCGCTTTCCGCCCGCTGCCCGGCGCTGGATTTTCATCAGGTACAGGGCATGCTGAAAGGCTTTATCGACCTGGTGTTCTGCTGGCAGGGCAAATACTACCTGCTGGACTACAAGTCCAACTGGCTGGGGGAAGACAGTAGCGCCTATACCCGGCCGGCCATGGAGCAGGCGATGGCGGAGCATCGTTACGATCTGCAATACCAGCTGTATACGCTGGCGCTGCATCGTTATCTGCGTCATCGGTTGCCGGATTACGATTACCGGCGCCATTTTGGCGGGGTGATTTATCTGTTCCTGCGCGGCGTGGATGCGGCGCACCCGGGCAACGGCATTTTCACCTGTCTCCCCGAGCTTGAGCTGGTGGAGGGGATGGATCGCTTGTTCAGCGGCGAAGCTGCGGCGACGGAGGAAGGATCATGATCGCACTGCTGGAGCAGGCGGTGGCGCTTGGCGTGCTGCGCCCGCTGGACGTGCAGTTCGCCCGCGTGGTGGCGAGCGAAGACGAGCCCGATATTTTGCTGGCAGCCGCCTGCCTGAGCGCAGAGGCGGGGGCCGGTCACGTCTGCCTGATGCTGGAGCAGCTGCAGGCGGACACGCTGTTTGAAGGGCGCCAGCCGGCGTTGGCGCTGGCGGTGTGGGAGGCGGCCGGGCGGCCGGATAGCGCGCGTTGGCAGCAGCGTTTGGCGGCCAGCGCGGCGGTTGGGGACGGCAGCGGCGCTACGCCGCTGGTGCTGCGCGGGCCGCGCCTGTATCTGCAGCGCATGTGGCAAAACGAAGGCGAAGTGGCGGCGTTTATCGGCGGCGAAGGCGAGTCGCTGGCGGTGCCGGAGGCTGAGCTGCGCACCATTCTCGACAGCTTGTTCGGCGCCGCGAGCGACGAGCCCGACTGGCAGAAAATCGCCGCCGCGGTGGCCGCCACGCGGCGCATTGCGGTCATTTCCGGCGGGCCGGGCACCGGTAAAACCACCACCGTCGCCAAACTGTTGGCGGCGCTGGTGCAGCTGGATGAAAGCGCGCGCTTGCGCATTCAGCTGGCGGCGCCGACCGGTAAGGCGGCGGCGCGCCTGACGGAGTCGCTTGGCAGCGCCAGCCGCCAGCTGGCGTTGACCCCGGCGCAGCAGGCGCTGTTCCCGACGGAGGCGGCGACGTTGCACCGTCTGTTGGGGGCGCAACCGAACAGTCAGCGCATGCGTTATCACCGTGGCAACCGGCTGCATTTGGATGTGCTGGTGGTGGATGAGGCCTCGATGGTCGATCTGCCGATGATGGCGCGCCTGATTGCCGCGCTGCCCGATCGGGCGCGGGTGATTTTCCTCGGCGACCGCGATCAGCTGGCTTCGGTGGAGGCCGGCGCGGTGCTGGGCGATATTTGCCGTTTTGCCGAGCAGGGATACAGCGATGCGCGCGCCGCTGAGCTGAGCCGCCTGACCGGTTGTTCGCTCACGGGGCAGCAGGCCGACGCGGAAGCGGCGGTGCGCGACAGCCTGTGCCTGCTGCGCAAGAGCTATCGCTTCGACGCCCGTTCCGGCATCGGTCAGCTGGCGTTGGCGGTCAACGCCGGAGCGGGGGATCGCGCGCTGGCGGCATTAAACGGCAGTTTCGGTGATGTTGCGGGCTATGCGCTGGCGACGAGCGAAGAGTATCAGGCGCTGTTGGATGCCTGCGTGGCGGGCTACCGCGACTATTTGCGGCTGACCGCAGAAGGGGCGGACGCGGCGACGGTGCTGACGGCCTTTGGCCGTTTCCAGGTGCTGTGCGCGCTGCGTGAAGGGCCGTTCGGCGTCGCCGGCCTGAACGAGCGCATTGAGCTCGGGCTGCAGCGCGCCGGTTTAATTGACCGCAAGCCGGGCGTGCTTGGCCGCTGGTACCGGGGGCGGCCGGTGATGATCGGCCGCAACGACAGCGCGCTGGGGCTGTTCAATGGGGATATCGGCATTACGCTGCCGGATGAGCACGGCGATCTGCGCGTGCATTTCCAACTGCCCGACGGCAGCATCAAGTCGGTACAGCCAAGCCGTTTGCCGGCGCATGAAACCGCTTATGCGATGACGGTGCACAAATCTCAGGGATCGGAGTTTGACCATACGGTGCTGGTGTTGCCAAATCACTTTCTGCCGGTGCTGACGCGTGAGCTGGTCTATACCGCGATCACTCGCGCGCGTAAGCTGCTTTCGCTGTACGCTACGGAGGCGGTGCTGCTACGGGCCATTCGCACGCCGACCCAGCGCCGCAGCGGATTGGCTGAACGGCTGCAGGCGACGGAATAAGCGCTGAGGGGCGCGGCAACGGCCGCGCCCGCAGGGATTACAGATCCGCCAGCAGAATTTTGGAGCGGCGCTGGTAGTTGTACAACGCCTGTTTCTGCATCGGCAGCACGTCGACCTCCGCCGGGGTAAAGCCACGCTCCTGGAACCAGTGGATGCTGCGTGTGGTCAGCACGAACAGCTTCTTCAGCCCCATCTGCCGGGCCTGATTTTCTACCCGCTGCAGCAGCATCTCGCCGCGTGATGAGCTGCGGTAATCGGGATGCACCGCGACACAGGCCATCTCACCGATTTTTTCCTCCAAGAACGGGTACAGCGCCGCGCAGGCGATGGTCAGGTTGTCGCGTTCGATAATGGTGAACTTGTCGATTTCCATCTCCAGCTGTTCACGCGAACGGCGCACCAGAATACCCTGCTGCTCGAGTGGCCGAATCAGCTCCAGGATGCCGCCGATGTCGTTGATCGTCGCTCGGCGCACCTGTTCGGCGCTCTCCATCACGATTTGGGTGCCGATGCCGTCGCGCGAGAACAGTTCCTGCACCAGCGCACCGTCCTCTTGATAGCTGATCAGGTGGCTGCGGCGCACGCCGCTGCGGCAGCCTTTCACCGCGCCGCGCAGGAAGCGCACGGTGCCGGAATGGTAATCGCCGCCTTCTTCCAGCTCTTCAAGGCGCTTTTGCGCGTCGTTGGGGAACAGCTCGGAAAGGATGTTACCCTCCGCGTCGGTCACGCCCTGCGAGGAGCAGAAGCCGATCATTTTTTCCGCTTTGAGCTTGATTGCCAGCTGGGTGGCCACTTCTTCCGAGGTCAGGTTGAAACTCTCGCCGGTAACGGAAACCGCGACCGGGCCGATCAGCACGATGGCGTTGCTGTCGAGCTGGCGGTGGATCGCGTCTTCATCGATGCGGCGAATGCGGCCGCTGTGACAGTAGTCGATACCGTCATCGATGCCCAGCGGTTGCGCGATGATGAAGTTGCCGCTGACCACGTTGATATGCGCGCCCTGCAGCGGCGTATTGTTGAGGCTCATCGACAGCCGGGCGGTGATGTCGAGCTGCAACAAGCCGGCGGCTTGCTTGACCAGTTCCAGCGTATGGGCGTCGGTTACGCGCGTGTGCTTGTGGTAGATCGGCTCAAAGTTATGCTGCGCCAGGTTGGCGTCGATCTGCGGCCGCGCGCCGTAAACCACCACCAGGCGAATGCCCAGACTATGCAGCAGCCCGATATCATTGACGATGTTGGAGAAATTCTCGTGTTCGATGGCTTCCCCGCCGAGCATGATGACAAACGTTTTGCCGCGGTGGGCGTTGATATAGGGGACTGAGTGACGGAATCCTTGCACCAGCTCTGTACTACGTTCCTTCACGACAAACCTCTTTTGCATATTTATACGGTATTTTTGTATTTTTATTCTTTTATGGCGCCGATGGCAAGCGAGAAATCATCATGAAGAGTGCGCTAAGGGCGCTAAATCGTTAATAAATTGAAAAACCATAAAAAGATTTTCTGATGACAGGGCTGGAATGATTGGTTAAAGTTTTCGGCATCCCCATTTTATTGATGTTTTTTTCATCTGTTGTAAACAGCTATTACTGCCGGAGCCGCATGCCAAACTCTAATCACAATCTGGGCCGCCGTCGTTTATTACAGGGCGTTGCCGCCAGCTGGTTGCTGAGTGTGAGTCGCACAGGCTTCGCCGCGTCATCGCACGTGATCGCCGTGCGCGTCTGGCCATCCTCCACCTATACCCGCGTCACGCTGGAATCCAACGTCGAGCTGAAATACAAGCAGTTTGCCCTGACCAATCCCGATCGCGTGGTGGTGGATATCGAAGGCGTCCACCTCAACAGCGTGCTGAAAGGCATCGCCGGGCAGGTGCGCGCCGACGATCCGTATCTCAAGCAGGCGCGCGTCGGCCAGTTCGATCAGAATACCGTGCGGCTGGTGCTGGAGCTCAAGCAGAGCGTCAGCCCGCATATTTTCACGCTGGCTCCGGTGCCGGAGTATCGCAATCGCCTGGTGATGGATCTCTATCCGACCAAGGGCAGCAGCAGCGGCGGCGAGGAGTATGATCCGCTGCTGGCGTTACTGGAAGATTACAACAAGGGCGATCTGGAGCGCACGCTGCCGCCGGAAGCGCCGCAGGCCGGCAAGGCGGGGCGCGATCGGCCGATCGTCATCATGCTGGATCCCGGCCACGGCGGCGAAGATCCCGGCGCTATCGGCAAGTACAAGACGCGCGAGAAAGACATTGTGTTGCAGATTGCCCGCAAGCTGAGCGCCATGATCAAGCGCGAGCCGAACATGAAAGTATTCATGACGCGCAACGAAGACGTGTTTATCCCGCTCAAGGTGCGCGTCGCCAAGGCGCGCAAGCAGCGCGCGGATCTGTTCGTTTCGATTCACGCCGACGCCTTCACCAGCCGCGCCGCGCGCGGTTCGTCGGTGTTCGCGCTGTCCACCAAGGGCGCCACCAGCTCGGCGGCCAAGTTCCTGGCGCAGACGCAGAACGCCTCGGACCAAATCGGCGGCGTCAGCAAGAGCGGCGACCGTTATCTCGACCACACCATGTTCGATCTGATCCAGACCGCGACCATCAACGACAGCCTGAAGTTCGGCAAGGAAGTGTTGAATCGGATGGGGAAAATCAACCGGCTGCACAAGAATCGCGTCGATCAGGCCGGTTTTGCGGTGTTAAAGGCGCCGGATATCCCGTCGATCCTGGTGGAGACGGCGTTTATCAGCAATATCGAAGAGGAGCGCAAGCTGCGCACCAGCCATTTCCAGCAGCAGGTGGCGGAGTCGATTCTGGCGGGCATCAAGGCTTATTTCGCCAACGGCGGCGCGCTGGCGAGCCGATAGAGGCAGGGCCGGGCGCGAGTCCGGCTAGTTTCGCGGATTGCAGATACAAAAAAACACCCGTCAGGGTGCTTGTCTGTTGTCATCAAGAGTTGGTTGCGGGGGCCGGATTTGAACCGACGACCTTCGGGTTATGAGCCCGACGAGCTACCAGGCTGCTCCACCCCGCGTCCGTCTTGGTGCTGTATTACTACGAACCACCGTGCATGTTATGCCGCTGGTACGACATTCGGTTGGTTGCGGGGGCCGGATTTGAACCGACGACCTTCGGGTTATGAGCCCGACGAGCTACCAGGCTGCTCCACCCCGCGTCCGTGTAATACTTTGTTATCGAAGCCAAACGCAAAATACCGCCGCTGCGGCATCGGTTGGTTGCGGGGGCCGGATTTGAACCGACGACCTTCGGGTTATGAGCCCGACGAGCTACCAGGCTGCTCCACCCCGCGTCCGATGGATGCGCACTATACTCTCCATGCGTTTTGTTGCAAACCCTTTTTGCATTTTATTGGCCTAAACCCGTTTTTCTGCTGAATTTGCCCGCAATTTGCCTTCTTTTTCATCACCATCCTCCGTGCGGCTTTTTTTATTTGCAGCGATTCCTTTATCAATGAGCGTTTGTTATCGTTCAGCCGGTAGATCATATCAGTTTGAGAGTGTGCGCGATGAAAGGACGTTGGGGCAAATACCTGCTGGGCGGGTTGATGGTGGCGGTGTTGGCGGGCTGTTCGTCCAAGCCGACCGATCGGGGTCAGCAATATAAAGACGGCCGTCTGGATCAGTCGCTGGAGCTGGTCAATCAGCCCAACGCCAAAGGTTCGCCGGTCAACGCCAAGGATTATTCGGATCAGCTGATGGAGATCAAGTACGCGTCGCCTTCGCTGTTCAACCGCAACAACGGCACCTATCAGGCGGTACAAAATTGGATGGCGTCCGGCGCTGACACGCGCATGCTGAGCCAGTACGGCCTCAGCGCTTACCAGATGGAAGGCGTCGACAATTACGGCAACGTGCAGTTTACCGGCTACTACACGCCGGTGGTGCAGGCGCGCTATACCCAACAGGGCGAGTTCCGCTATCCGCTGTACCGCATGCCGCCGAAGGGCAGGGGCCGCTTGCCGGATCGCGCGGGCATCTATTCCGGCGCGCTCGACGATCGCTATATCATCGCTTACACCAACTCGCTGATGGACAACTTCATGATGGAAGTCCAGGGCAGCGGCTATGTCGACTACGGCAACGGCCAGCCGCTGGTGTTCTTCGGCTACGGCGGCAAGAACGGCCACGCCTATCGCAGCATCGGCAAGGTGCTGATCGATCGCGGTGAAGTGGCCAAGGCGGACATGTCGATGCAGGCGATCCGTCAGTGGGCGGATACCCACAGCGCCGCAGAGGTGCGTGAGCTGCTGGAGCAAAACCCATCGTTCGTGTTCTTCCGCCCGGAAGCTTTTGCGCCGGTGAGAGGCGCCAGCGCGGTGCCGCTGATCGCCAAAGCCTCGGTGGCCTCCGATCGTTCGCTGATCCCGGCGGGCACCACGCTGCTGGCCGAAGTGCCGCTGCTGGACAACAAGGGTAAATTCACGGGAAAATACGAGATGCGTCTGATGGTCGCGCTCGACGTGGGCGGCGCCATCAAGGGCCAGCATTTTGACATGTATCAGGGCATCGGGCCGGAAGCCGGCCACTCGGCGGGGTACTACAACCACTACGGCCGCGTCTGGGTGCTGAAGAACAACGGCGGCGGTCAGCTGTTCAGCGCCAATCAGTCAAACGGCGGCGGTTCGTTGCTGGCCACCCGCTAAACGCATACGGCGTGAAAAGAGTGACCCGCAAGGGCCGGATTTTCCGGCCCTTATCATTTGCATTACGAAGGTAATTAAAGCGTTATGAGCACAGCTTATTCGGAAGCCTATCTGCAGCGTTTCGGCGGCACGGCGCGGTTGTACGGCCAGCAGGCGCTGGCGGTGTTCGCGCAGGCGCACGTCTGCGTGATCGGCATCGGCGGCGTGGGTTCCTGGGCGGCTGAGGCGCTGGCGCGCACCGGCATCGGCGCCATCACCCTGATCGACATGGATGATGTTTGCGTCACCAATACCAACCGCCAGATCCACGCGTTGCGCCAACACGTCGGGCAATCGAAAACCGAGGTGATGGCGGAGCGTATCCTGGCGATTAACCCGGAATGCCGGGTGACCTGCATCGACGATTTCATCACCCCGGACAACGTCGCCGAGCTGCTGGACCATAACTTCAGCTACGTCATCGACGCGATCGACAGCGTGCGGCCGAAGGCGGCGTTGTTGTCATACTGCCGCCGCTTCAAGATCCCGGTGGTGACCACCGGCGGCGCCGGCGGGCAGATTGACCCGACCAAGATCGAAGTGGCCGATCTGGCGAAAACCATCCAGGATCCGCTGGCCGCCAAGCTGCGCGAGCGGCTGAAGCACGATTTCAACGTGGTGAAAAACGGCAAGGGCAAGCTGGGCATCGACTGCGTCTTCTCCAGCGAGCCGTTGGTTTACCCGCAGCCGGACGGTTCGGTGTGCGCTTCACGCAGCACGGCGGAAGGGCCGAAAAGAATGGATTGCAGCGCGGGGTTCGGCGCGGCGACCATGGTCACCGCTACTTTCGGCTTCGTCGCCGTGTCGCACGCGCTGAAAAAGATGGTGGCGAAGGCGGCGCGTCAGGCGTAACGGGCGGCGATCGCCTTGACGGCGGCGGCCAACGCCGCCAGGCCGCCGGCGCGGGTGGCGCTCAGCTGGGCGCGCAGCGCTAACCGGTCGAACAGCGCCAGCGGATCCAATGCGGCGATCTGCTGCGGCGTTTTCCCTTCCACTTCGGTCAGCAACACCGCCAGCAGGCCGCGCACGATGCGGCCTTCGCTGTCGCCATAGAAGTGCAGCGTGCCGTCTTCCAGCAACTGGTGCCCCAACCAGACGCGGTTTTCACACCCGCTCAACGCCATTTCTTCACTGCGCAAGGCCTCCGGCAGCGGCGGCAGCCGTTTCGCGAGCATAATCAGCTGGCGGTAGCGATCTTCCCACTGTTTCAGCGTGCTGAAGGTGGCGATCAACGCCTCGGCGGTGACCTCTCGGCCAAAAGGATGGGGGGCGAGCATAGCGTCTCCGGGAATCAAGTCAGTCGGCCAGCAGATCGAGGGCGTGAGTCAACGCGCTGACCAGCGTATCGACGTCCTGTTGCGTATTGTAGGGGGCGAACGACGCGCGCAGCGTGCCGCTGACGCCCAACGCCGCCATCAGCGGCTGCGCGCAGTGTTGGCCGGCGCGCAGCGCAATGCCTTGCTCCGCCAGCAGGGTGACGATGTCGCTGTGGTGCACGCCGGCGATGTCGAACGCCAGCAGGCTGGAGCCGGAGCTGCGGAAGCTGCGAAAGCCCGGCAGCTGCGCCAACCGCTGTTCCGCCTGGTCCGCCAGCTCGCGGCTGTAGCGCTCCGCCGCCGCCATGTCCTGCTCGCTGAGCCAGGTGAGCGCCGCGGCCAACCCCAGCACGCCGGCGATATTTGGCGTGCCGGCTTCGAAGCGATGCGGCGGCTTTTGCGGGGCAAAGCCGTCGAACGATGCCTGGGTCAGCATCTTGCCGCCGCCTTGCCAGGGTGCCATCTGCGCCAGCAGCTCGGCTTTGCCGTACAGCGCGCCGATGCCAGTCGGGCCATACAGCTTGTGGCCGGAAAAGGCGTAGAAGTCGATGTCGAGCAGCCGTACGTCGGCCGGGCCGTGAACCACGCCCTGTGCGCCGTCGATCATCACGCGTGCGCCGGCGGCATGCGCCATCGCGATCGCCGGCGCCAGATCCGGGCAGCCGCCGGTGACGTTGGACATTTGCCCCAGCGCCAACAGGCGGGTTTTGTCGTTGAGCAGGGTGGGCAGCTGCGTCAAATCCGGCAACCGATCGGCGCCGATCGGCAGTTTCACCACCCGCGCGCCGGTTTGTTCCGCCACCATCAGCCAGGGGATCAGGTTGGCGTGGTGTTCCGCTTCGCTCACCAGAATTTCATCGCCCGGCTGCAGACGCGGACGCAGATAGCTCTGCGCCACCAGGTTGATCGCTTCGGTGGTGCCGCGCGTCCAGACGATGTCGTCGGCCGACGGCGCATTGATCAGCTGCGCCACCTGGCCGCGCGCCTGCTCGAAGCGGGCGGTCAGATCCTGCGCCGCCCGATGCTGGCTGCGGTGCACGGTGGCGGCGTCATCGCGATAAAATTGCTGCGTGGCGTCGATCACCGCCTGCGGTTTTAACGCGGTGGCGGCGCTGTCCAGATAGATGCCGTCCTGCGCGAGCGCGGGAAACTGTTGGCGAAAAAGGCTGGGGTTAAAAGGCGTCATACCCTGATTGTCACTGGCTTGAGTCGATGGGGGATCCTGTCCTATTTTGCCGCCGGAGACAAGCGATCCTGCCTATTAGGACTTATCGCCTGGCAAAATTGGGAAAGTTTGTTATGCTATTAAATGTGCGCTTATTAATCGCATCTATACACATAAAAGGTATTTATCAGCATTTAAAACTAAAAAGGAGTCCTCAATGAAGAAAACAGCCGCAGTTCTCTCTGCCCTGATGCTTACGTTCACCCTGGCCGCCTGTTCCAGCAACTACGTGATGCATACCAATGACGGACGCACCATTGTCGCTGACGGCAAGCCAAAAGTGGACAACGATACCGGCATGATCAGCTATAAAGACGCCAACGGCGTCGAGCAGCAGATCAACCGCGCCGATGTGAAAGAGATGGTTGAAAGCAACCAGTAACCGTCAGGCAAAAAAAAAGCACCGCAAGTTTTGCGGTGCTGCATAAAATCACTATGGACAGACAGGGTAAATGTACAGGAAGTGAAAAAACAGTAGCCTAGCTACCATGTCCGGAATCGCCGGACAATTTGCAAACACAACATCACAACCACAAGCCAAAAGTTCATCGGCGTCCTCGACACCCACTCCCTTTTCGTTCCGGCCCGGGAAGTGCCGCCACTATAGGTATTTGCTGGCGCATCCTCAACGGACAAATTATAATGGCTCGGATTAAAAAAACTAATGGCAATACGCCGTTAGCGTTTACCGATGGCTTGCCACACAAAGCCGCCCGATTTTCGGCGCCGAATCATTCGGATTAATGTTACACAAAAGTAGCTAATTTAATGTCTAAACGCTTACCTCCCCTCAATGCGCTGCGCGTGTTCGATGCGGCCGCTCGCCACCTGAGTTTCACCAAGGCGGCGGAAGAGCTGTTCGTGACCCAGGCCGCGGTGAGCCACCAGATCAAGTCGCTGGAGGACTTCCTCGGGCTGAAGCTGTTTCGCCGGCGTAACCGCTCGCTGCTGCTGACCGAAGAGGGGCAAAGTTACTACCTCGATATCAAGGAGATCTTCTCTTCGATCAACGAGGCGACGCGCAAGCTGCAGGCGCGTAGCGCCAAGGGGGCATTGACCGTCAGTTTGCCGCCGAGCTTCGCCATTCAGTGGCTGGTGCCGCGCCTGTCCGGCTTTAACTCAGCTTATCCGGGGATCGACGTGCGCATCCAGGCGGTGGATCGCGAAGAAGACAAGCTGGCGGACGACGTCGACGTGGCGATTTTCTACGGCCGCGGCAACTGGCCGGGGCTGCGCGCCGAGCGCCTGTATGCGGAATATCTGCTGCCGGTGTGTTCGCCGAGCCTGCTGACCGGCGATCATCCGCTGAAAACCGCAGAGGATCTGGCTTATCATACGCTGCTGCATGACGTTTCACGCCGCGACTGGCTGGCCTATACGCGCCAGCTGGGGTTGCAGCACATTAATGTGCAGCAGGGGCCGATCTTCAGCCATAGCGCGATGGTGGTGCAGGCGGCGGTGCACGGCCAGGGCGTGGCGCTGGTGAACAATGTGATGGCGCAAACCGAGATCGAAGCCGGTCGCCTGGTGTGCCCGTTCAACGATGTGCTGGTCAGTAAAAACGCATTTTATCTGGTATGTCATGACAGCCAGGCAGAACTGGGTAAAATAGCCGCCTTCCGGCAGTGGATCCTGGCGCGCGCCGCCAGCGAACAAGAGAAGTTCCGCTTCCGCTACGAACAATAAGACCGGCCGCCGCCTTGCCGCGGCCGGTGATTTTAAATGGGATAAATCACGATGAGCAGCCGTTCCATGCTGGTTTTCGCCGCTATCAGCGGCTTTGTGTTTGTCGCGTTGGGCGCATTCGGCGCGCATGTATTAAGCGGCACGCTCGGCGCCAACGAAATGGCCTGGATCCGCACCGGGCTGGAGTATCAGGGGTTCCACACCCTGGCCATCCTGGCGCTGGCGGTCGCGATGCAGCGCCGCGTGAGCCTTTGGTTTTACTGGAGCGGAGCGCTGTTGGCGTTCGGCACCGTGTTGTTCAGCGGCAGCCTCTATTGCCTGGCGCTGTCGCACCTGAAGGTCTGGGTATACATCACGCCGGTTGGCGGCGTGTGCTTCCTGATCGGCTGGATATTGATGTTGATTGGCGCTTTGCGTCTGAGGAAAAAGGCCGAGCGCCATGAATAAGATTGCGTTGTACTGCCGCCCCGGCTTTGAAAAAGAGTGTGCGGCGGAGATCACCGACAAAGCCGCCCAGCGGGAGATTTTCGGTTTTGCGCGGGTAAAAGAGCACAGCGGTTACGTGCTGTTCGAATGCTATCAGCCGGACGATGCCGACCGCCTGGCGCGGGAAATTCCGTTCCGCGAACTGATTTTCGCCCGCCAGATGATCGTGGTGGGCGAGCTGCTGCGCGATCTGCCGCCGGAAGATCGGGTATCGCCAATCGTCGGCATGCTGATCGGCGTGGTTGATCGCGGCGGCGAGCTGCGGGTGGAAGTGCCGGACACCAACGAAAGCAAAGAGCTGATGAAGTTCTGCCGCAAGCTGACGGTGCCGCTGCGCGCCGCGATGCGCGAGCAGAAGGTGCTGATGGCGCGTGAGAACCCCACTCGCCCGGTGGTGCACGTGTTCTTCATCGCGCCGGGCTGCTGCTATGTCGGTTACTCCTACAGCAACAACAACTCGCCGTTCTACATGGGCATTCCGCGTCTGCGCTTCCCGGCCGATGCGCCGAGCCGTTCGACGCTGAAGCTGGAAGAAGCGTTCCACGTGTTCATCCCCGCCGACGAGTGGGACGAACGTCTGGCCAGCGGCATGCACGCGGTTGATCTGGGGGCCTGCCCGGGCGGCTGGACCTATCAGCTGGTGAAACGCAGCATGATGGTGCATTCGGTGGATAACGGCCCGATGGCGCCGAGCCTGATGGAAACCGGCCAGGTGACGCACCACCGCGCCGACGGCTTCAAGTTCGAGCCGAACAGCAGCAAGATCTACTGGCTGGTGTGCGACATGGTGGAGAAGCCGGCGAAGGTAACCAGCCTGATGATCCAGTGGTTGGTGAAAGGCTGGTGCCGCGAAGCGATTTTTAACCTCAAGCTGCCGATGAAAAAGCGCTACGAGGAAGTGTCGCAGAACCTGATGAGCATCCGCGAAGCGCTGGGCGCTGCCGGCGTCAGCGTCGAAGTGCATGCCAAGCAGCTGTATCACGACCGCGAAGAGATCACCGTACACGTGCGCCGCATGTGGTCGGCGGTGCCGGGCCGGCGCGACGAGCGCGATTAATCGCGTTAAGCCTGATGAAGGGCGCTGCTTGCAGCGCCCTTATGGTATCGGCAGGCGCAGCTGCTGCAGGTTGCCGTCCAGCGACAGATCGGTACGCAGCGTGGCGACTTGTTTGCTGACGTAGGCCAGCTCGCGGTGCCGCTCCAGCTTGCCGCGCCATTTCTCCGGCACCTGTTCCAGCTGCTGATAGAGCCCGTCCAGGCTGCCCGACTGCTGCAACAGCAGCACGGCGGTTTTCGGCCCGATACCGGCCACGCCGGGGATCTTGCTGCTGCCGATCCCCGCCAGCCCCCAATAGTCCGGCAGCTGCTGCGGCTGCACGCCGAATTCCTGTTGCACGAAAGGCATATCCAGCCAGCGTTTCTGGAAGTAATCGCGGATCTGCACGTTCGGCGCCAAAAGCTGGCAGTAGCCTTTGTCGGTGGAGACGATGGTCACCTGGTGGCCGCCGCCGGCGACCTTCGCCGCCAGCGTGGCCGCCAGATCGTCCGCCTCGTTGCCGGGAGAATGCCAGCTGGCGACGCCCAGTTCGGCGAAGGCCTCGCGCAGCTGCGGCATCTCCTGCTGCAGGTTTTCCGGCATCGGCGAACGTCCGGCCTTGTAGTCCGGCAGAATTTGGTGACGCCAGCTGTCGCGGCGATCGTCCTCGTCGAAGACCGCCACCGCGTGGGTCGGGCGGCTGTGCTGGATCAACTGCTGCAGCGCGTGGCGGCAGGCGTTGACGCAAGGGGAACCCTGCACGGCGTGAATGCGGCGGATGAGGTTCAGGGCGTCGACAATCAGTAGGTGTATCATCATGGGCGGCAAGGTCAAAAAACGGGGCGGCCGTTACGCCGCCCGGGATTGAGGGTCAGGCGACGATTTCGTAGCAGGGCACATAGGCGCTGCCCGGCAGCTTCATGCGGTGCTGGGCGACAAAGCCCTGCAGCAGGCTGTCCATCTGCTTCATCATCTGCGGCTCGCCGTGCAGCTTGTACGGGCCGAACTGCTCGATGGCGTGGATGCCGTTTTCCTTCACGTTGCCGGCCACGATGCCGGAGAACGCGCGGCGTAGCGCGGCGGCCAATTGCTCCGGCGGCTGGTTCGGATACAGGTTGAGGTTCGCCATGTTCTCGTGGGTCGGCTCGAACGGCAGCTGCAGATCCGGTGCGATGCGGATCGACCAGTTGAAGCTGTAGGCGTCGCCGGTGTTGCGGCGGTTTTCCTTCACCAGCGGCATGGCTTTCTTCATCTGCCGCGCCACTTCCGCCGGATCGTCGATGATGATGGTGTAGTGACGGCGCGCGGCATCGCCCAGCGTGTTCATGATGAACTCGTCCAGCACGCGGAAGTAATCGGCGCTCTCTTTCGGCCCGGTCAGGATCAGCGGCAGCACCTGTTCGCTGTTCTCCGGGTTCATCAGAATACCCAGCAGGTACAGCAGCTCTTCGGCGGTGCCGACGCCGCCCGGGAAGATGATGATGCCGTGCGCGATGCGCACGAAGGCTTCCAGGCGCTTTTCGATGTCCGGCATGATCACCAGCTCGTTCACCAGCGGGTTTGGCGGCTCGGCGGCGATGATCGACGGCTCGGTCATGCCGATGAAACGGCTGTTGCGGTAACGCTGCTGCGCGTGACCGACCGCCGCGCCTTTCATCGGCGCTTCCATCGCGCCCGGCCCGCAGCCGGTGCAGATGTTCAGCTCGCGCAGGCCCAGCTGGCTGCCGACCTTGCGCGCGTACAGGTATTCGTTCTCGTTGATCGAGTGGCCGCCCCAGCACACCACCATATTGGGATCTTCATCCAGATGCAGCGTGCGTGCATTGCGCAGGATCGAGAATACCAGGTTGGTGATGTGGGCCGAGTTTTCCAGGTTCAGGTGCTGGAAACGGCCGGCGCTGGCGATTTGGCCGTGCACGAACAGGATGTCGCGCAGTACGGCGAACAGGTTGGCCTGCAGCGAGCGGATGATGCGGCCGTCGACGAACGCCTCTTCCGGCGGGTTGACCAGCTCCAGCTTCACCCCGCGTTCGCGGCGCAGCACGTTGATGTCGAAGGTTTCATAGCGTGACAGCAGCTGCTTGCTGTTGTCGGTTTGGCTGCCGGAGTTCAACACGGCCAGCGAACAGTTGCGGAACAGGCGGTACAGGTCGCTGCTGGCGGTGCGCTTCAGCATGTCTACTTCCAGCTGCGACAATAAATCCATAGAGCCAAGCGGGCTGATGTGTGTAATCAAGGTAACTCCTTTGCACCCGGTGCGGGGCGGTAGTAATCCATACGCAGCAAAACAGCATCTCGTTATGGTTGGCGTGCTGCGGCGCAGCGGGCGCTCCGCCCGGCCGCAGCCTCGTTTTAACCTTACCGCCGTCCCTGCGCTTTTACCAACATAAACCGCTCGTTAGCTCAGTTGTTGAGCAATGTTTCGCACTTATTGGCGCGCCAGGCGGCCGCGTTCGGGAGCGAATTCGACGTTGCTGCGCCACGGGTTGATATCCAGCCCGCCGCGGCGGGTGTAGCGGGCGTAAACCGTCAGGCTTTGCGGCCGGCAGTAGCGCATCAAATCGTTAAAGATGCGCTCGACGCACTGCTCGTGGAATTCGTTGTGGTGGCGGAAGGAGACCAGATAGCGCAGTAGCGCTTCGCGATCGATCTTGCCGCCGCGGTAGCTTATCTGCACCGAGCCCCAGTCTGGTTGATGGGTGATCAGGCAGTTGGACTTCAGCAGGTGGCTGACCAATTGCTCTTCCACCACCTCTTCACCGGCGGCGTTCAGCAGGTAGTCGGCGTTGAACTCATAATTGTCGATGCGGATATCCTGCTGATCGATGCAGTCGCCGGCCAGGCGGGCGATCGGCGTGCCTTCCAACTGCTCGACGCTGAACAGGGTGACGCTCACCTCGCCCTGGGCGCAGGCGGACAGATCGCGCTGCAGCGTGCTGCGCACCGTTTCCCAATCGGCGAACGGGGTTTGGTTGAAGCTGTTGAGATACAGTTTGAAGCTTTTCGATTCGATCAGGTTCAGGCTGTCGGCGTTGAGGCTGATTTCACCGACCGCCACCTGCGGCAGCCCGTTGGCGTTCAGCCAGGAGAGCTCGTACAGCGTCCAGATGTCCGCACCGTGGAAGGGGAGGTTATCGGGGTACAGCCCCAGCGGCTCGCGGTTCATGCTGCGCGGCACCGCCTGCAGCAGCGAGGCGTCGTAGCGATCGCGGTAGGCGGTGGGTTTGCCCAGCGTCAGCCCCGACAGGGCCTGGTGGTCTTGATATGAGGACATCTGCTGTCACCTTGGTCAGAGATAGGTACAATGGCCGTCAGTTTAACGTATGCGGGAAAGAATATGGACCATGATGTATCGCACGCTCTGCGTGAATTCACTCAACGCTATGTCGAGTTGTGGCAGCAAGAGCGCGGCCACGCGCCGGCCAGCCAGGCGCTGTACGGCGTGCCGTCGCCCTGCATCGTGGAGAACCGCGAGGACGAAGTGCTGTGGTTGCCACAGCCTTTCGAACCGGCGGCGACGTTGGAAAAGGTAGAAGCCGCGCTGGAGCTGCGTTTGCAGCCGGACGCGCACCGTTTCTACACGCAGCAATACGCCGGCGACATGAGCGCGCAGTTCGGCGAGCATCGTCTGAGCCTGCTGCAGGTCTGGAGCGAAGAGGATTTTATCCGCCTGCAGGAGAACCTGATCGGCCATCTGGTGACGCAAAAGCGCCTCAAGCTGCCGCCAACGCTGTTCCTGGCGACCACCGAATCCGAGATGACGATGGTGTCGTTGTGCAACGTCAGCGGCAACGTGGTGCTGGAACAGTTCGGCAGCGATAAGCGTACCCTGCTGGCGGCGACGCTGGGGAATTTCCTCGATGCGCTGCGCCCGGTGCTGGACTGAATGGCGACGGATTCGCCGTCGCCCGTGTGCGAGATCTCTCACACGGGCTGTGAGAGATCGCTCTTAATTTTTCCCGCCTTTCTCCAGGCGATGAGATTATTGTTATCCAGATCAATTGGTTAGAATTTCTTTAGGATAACTCTTAGGCTTAATTTAGTGTGAGACACCTCCCAAACCCTTGTGATTCCGGGGAATTTAAGCGATCTTATCGTTACCGGAACGGAACCGGCGGAGCAGGAAAGCATCAGGATGATGCAGCTTCAGGAAGAAGAAAGGGATGCGCTCAGGCAAGAGCGAAGGATGGCGTCAGGAGATGCCCAGGATGTTTCAGGATAGAAACCAGGGACACCTCCAGGACGGAGATTGAGAGCCGGCACAGGACTGTCGGCGGGTCAGGAAGGCTGAGGAACCGCGTCAGGACGATGCTGCAGGATGATGCAAGGATCGCTTGGTCAGGATGGCCGCAGGAAAAGTTTTCAAGGATTGAGCAGGGAGCACGCTGTGTAGCGGGATAGCTATAAAACGAACCGGGGGCACTGTTAACGCAGTGCCCCCAACTTTTTGTTCCATTCCGCCGCGCGTGCGGCCCTGCCTTAATCCCTCTTCAGCGTTAACCAATCGCGCCCAGCGTATCGCCTGCGCCCTGTTTTTTCGGCAGCAGGAACAGCGTGGCGTAGATATCCAGCAGGTAAATCGCCGCCAGCAGGCTGATGGCCGCGGTAAACGACACTTGCGTCACCAGCGCACCGATTACCAATGGCCCCAGGCCGCCGACGCCGCGCCCCAGATTGAACAGGATGTTCTGCGCGGTGGCGCGCGCCTGCACCGGATAGGTATCGGAAATCAACGCGCCGTAGCCGCCTATCATGCCGTTGACGAACATGCCCATCACGGCGCCGGCGAACAGCATCAGCGTCGGGTCGCTCAACTGGGCATAGCCGATCACCATCACCACGGCGCCGATCTGATAAAACACGAAGATCTTCCAGCGGGCGAAGCGATCGGCCAGCACGCCAAACAGCCAGATGCCGAACGTCATGCCGACCACCGTCACCGCCGTCCACAGGCCGGACTTGGTGAGCGAGAAGCCGAAGTTTTTCGCCAGGTAAGTCGGCATCCAGATCATCAGCCCGTAGTAACCGAAGTTCTGCACCGAACAGAGAATGAAGATGCCGATGCTGGCCCTGCTGGTGGCGCGATCCTTAAACAGCAGGCGCAAACGCTGCAGGAAGGAGAGCGATTGCCCAGCGTCTTTCTGCCGTACGAATTCCTCCGGTTCACCCAGAGTGCGGCGGATCAGGAATGACGCCAGCGCCGGCAGCAGGCCGACCAAAAACATGCCGCGCCAGCCGATGTGTTCCAGCAGCAGCGGCGTCAGGAAGGCGGCCGCCAGCACGCCCAGTTGCCAGCCCATGCCGACGTAAGCCGAAGCGCGGTTGCGCTTCTCCGCCGGCCAGGCTTCGGCGATCAGCGCCATGCCGATGCCGAACTCGCCGCCCAGCCCGATGCCCGCCAGGGTGCGATAGGCCAGCAGATCCCAATATCCTTGCGCCACGGCGCACAGGCCGGTGAACAGGGAAAACATCAGGATGGTGATCGTGAGCACCCGGATTCGGCCGAAGCGATCGCTGAGGTGGCCGAAGATCACGCCGCCCAGCACCGCGCCGATCAGCGTCCAGGTGACCAGCGAACCGGCGGCCGATGAGGTTAATCCTAATTCGCTGCTGATGGCCGGCAGCATAAAGCCGAGGATCAGCAGGTCAAACCCGTCCATGGCGTAACCGGTGACCGAAGCCAGCATGGCCTTACCGGGCGTCGCGTGGTTTTTTTTCTCTGTTATTACGGACATGAATCTTTATCTGTGTGGTGAACTCGGTGGGCCTATTGTGCCGCGCGGCGGCGGACGCCACCAGATAAAAACGGCGGGCTGTCTCAGACGCGCCGAATTTGGGCTATAAAAATGCTATGCTTTGCCGCCTTTCAGCCAGCGCGCTGAATACCATGATGAAAAGAGATCGGGAATGCAGATGAGTATACATAACCAGGTGCGCCGCAGTTTGCAGGCGATTGAACAATCCATGCGCGATCTGGCGCTGTGGCAGGCCGCGCCGCCTGATCATGAGGCCTTCTCCAGCACCGAGCCGTTCTGCATCGACAGCATGTCGGCCGAAGCCTGGCTGCAGTGGGTGTTCTTGCCGCGCATGTATGCGTTGCTGGACGCCGAAGCGCCGCTGCCGACGCGCTTCGCCATCACGCCTTATTTCGAAGAGGCGTTGAAAGATCGTGAACCGAGCAGCCTGCCGCTGCTGGTGCTGCTGCAACAGCTGGATTTGATGTTGAATAAAGAGCCGTAATTCGCCGGCGGCGCGCAGATTTTTGCCGCCCGGCAGTGTAGAGTACTCGCGCGGATGCCGGGCAGGAGAGCCGAAGGCGTCTTTCGGCTCGGTTGAACCGCGGCGGTTGACCGGGGGCTGCATTAGGATGATGAGGTGCTGCAATAATGGATTTATTAAGGTTTATCCTGCGTTTGCCTTTTACCCTGGTTAAGGGCGTTTGCCGCCTGCTGGGTGGGGTGTTGTCGCTGTTGGGGCGGTTGCTGAGACCGCTGGTCGGCAACCTCAGCTGGCGTGCGCCGGCCTGGTGGGCTGCGCTGCCGCGCGGTTTTTTGCGGCTCGAAAGCGGCGTGGATAAACACCCGAAAGCGATTGGTCTAGGCCTGCTGCTGTTGGCTGGCGCCGCAGGCGGCGCGTTTTACGGCTGGCACTGGTGGCAAAACCGGCCCCAGCCCATCGAACCGGCGCCGATGGCGGTTCAGGAGATCAGCGCCGAGTTGGCCAACCCCGAGCCGATAGACTACGCCGCCGCCCGGCAGGCGCCGCAAACGGTGAGCCTGACCTTCAGCGGCTCGGCCGCGGCGATAAGCGCGGTGGGTAAAACCGTGAGCGCCGGCATCATCCTCAAACCGGCTGCGGAAGGGCAGTGGGCGTGGCGCAATGAGTCGACGCTGGTGTTCACGCCGAAAAAACCGCTGCCGATGGGCGCGAAATATGACGTAACCCTCGAGCCCGCCACCTTGCTGGCGCCGCAGGTCAAGCTCGCCAAAACCCGCTATGCCTTCACCGTGCCCGCGTTCGATTACCGCCTGGGGCAGGCCGAGTATTACCGCGATCCGCAAGATGCGCAGAAACGCAGCGCGATTTTCAATTTGCAGTTCAATGCGCCGGTCGACGTCGCCAGCTTTGAAAAACAGATTTCGCTGGGATTGAAGGAGGGCAGCGCTTCCTCCGAGAAAAAGCTGAACTTCTCCCTGGTCTATGACGAGAAAAAACTGAACGCCTGGGTGC
Organism: Serratia sp. SM04; assembly: GCF_040280225.1. NCBI lineage: Bacteria > Pseudomonadati > Pseudomonadota > Gammaproteobacteria > Enterobacterales > Yersiniaceae > Serratia > Serratia sp. SM04. The sequence goes on from NZ_JBEOQT010000001.1 coordinate 627,315, forward strand.
ATTCCGAGCCGCTGCAGGCGCTGGATCAGGGCGGTGCTGTGCATCTGACCGTCGGCAAAGGCGTTAAATCGACGGCGGCCGGCAATGCGGTCGCTGAGGCGAAAAGCAACTGGGTCAAAGTACCGACGCTGTACAGCCTGGCGCTGAGCGACGCCAGCGCCCAGGTGGTGGATACCGACGGCGGCCAAGGGCAGCGTGCGCTGGTGGTCGGCTTCAGCGATGCGGTGAAGGATAAAGAGCTGGCGCGGGCCACCAAAGCCTGGCTGCTGCCGCAGCACGATCCGAGCGATGCCGAGACCGCCAACGATGCCGAAGATTTCTATCAATGGACGGTCGACAGCGTCGGCAAAAACGTGCTGGCGCAGGCGACGCCACTGCCGCTGACGCTTAACGAGGCGGAAGAGGCCTACCAGCCGCAGTTCAGCTTCCGTTTCGAAGCCCCGGCGCACCGCTTCGTGCTGATCGAGATAGACAACCAGCTGGTCTCCGTCGGCGGTTACAAAATGCCGAAGAAGGTTTACCGGGTGGTCGAAGTGCCGGAGTTCCCGAAATCGCTGCAGTTCATGTCCGCAGGCTCGCTGCTGTCGGTCAACGGCGACAAACAGATCAGCGTGGCGGCGCGCAACGTGGCGGGCCTGCGGCTGGACATCAAGCGGGTGATCCCGAGCCAGCTGCAGCACATCGTCTCCTTCAAAAGCCGGGAATACTCGTCAACGGAATTCAACCGGCTCAACGACGAATATTTCACCGAGCATTTCAAATACCAGACGGCGCTCAACAACGAGCGGCCGGGGGAAGTGAACTATCAGGGCATCGATCTCTCCCGTTATCTCTCCACCAACGCCAGTTCCCATCGCGGAGTATTCCTGCTGACGCTGTCCGAATGGCAGCCGAACCGGAAACCGGCGACGGAAGAGGCGGGCGCCGAGCCAGAACAGGAACCGGACGAGAGCACCGGGGAAGATCAGCCCGACGTCGGCGATTCGCGCTTTGTGGTGGTGACCGATCTGGGCATCGTCGCCAAGAGCTCGCAGGATAAGACGCGCGACGTCTTTGTGCAGTCAATTCAAAGCGGCGCGCCGGTCAGCGGCGCCAACGTGTCGGTGGTGGCCAAAAATGGCGTGACGCTGCTCAGCCAAATCACCGGAGCCGACGGCCACGTGCGTTTCCCGGCGCTCGATGTGTACACCAACGAGCGCCAGCCGGTGATGTTCCTGGTGGAAAAGGAGGGGGATGTCTCCTTCCTGCCGACCGGCAGCTATAACGATCGCGGGCTGGACTTCTCGCGCTTCGACGTCGCCGGTGAACAAACGCCGACCGATCCGCGCACGCTCAGCAGTTACCTGTTCTCCGATCGCGGCGTTTATCGGCCGGGGGATACCTTTAACATCGGCCTGATCACCCGCGCCGCCGACTGGGGCGTTGGCCTGGCCGGCGTGCCGGTGCGCGCCGAAATCCGCGATCCGCGCGACAAGCTGATGACCACCGTGCCGCTGACGCTGGGCGCCAGCGGTTTCAACGAGCTGAGCTATACCACCGATGAAAACTCGCCTACCGGCGAGTGGAACGTCTATCTGTATCTGATCGGCAAAAACAACGATACCTCCACGCTGCTCGGCCATACCGCGGTCAATGTGAAGGAGTTCGAACCGGATCAGCTGAAAGTGAAGCTGGCGCTGACGCCGAACCGCCAGCAAGGCTGGGTCAAACCGTCCGAGCTGAAGGCCAGCATCGATGTGCAGAACCTGTTCGGCACCCCGGCGCAGGATCGCCGCGTGAGCACCAGGCTGACGCTGCGGCCGATGTATCCGAGCTTCGATCGCTTCCCGGATTATGCGTTCTATGAAAATCGGCAAAACAGCGACGGGTTCGAAACCGAGCTGGAAGATCGCACCACCGATGAGCACGGCGCGGCTGAAATACCGCTCGATCTGAAATCCTACGCCGACGCTACTTATCAGCTGCAGCTGCTGTCGGAGGCGTTCGTCGCCGGCGGCGGGCGCTCGGTGGCGGCGACCGCCCGCACGCTGGTTTCGCCTTACGATTACCTGATCGGGGTGAAGGCGGACGGCGATCTGGGCTACATCAACCGCGACGCGGAGCGGCATCTGAACGTGATCGCCATCGATCCGAATCTGCAACAGATCGCCCTGCCGAACCTGAAGCAGGTGTTGATCGAGCAGAAATACATTTCGGTGCTGACCAAACAGGATTCGGGCGTTTACAAATACCAGTCGAAGATGAAGGAAGTGCAGCTGTCGGAACAGCCGCTGGCGCTGAGCGCGCAGGGCGCGGATCTGCGGCTGGCGACCGATAAGCCGGGCGACTTCGTGCTGGTGATTGAAGATGCGCAGGGCAAAACGCTCAACCGCGTCGCCTACAGCGTGGCCGGCAACGCCAACCTGAGCCGTTCGCTGGATCGCAACGCCGAACTGAAGCTGAAACTGAACCAGGCGGAATACCAGCCAGGCGAAGAGATCGAGGTGGCGATCAACGCGCCTTATACCGGCAGCGGCTTGATCACCATCGAGAAGGACAGAGTTTACGCCTGGCAGTGGTTCCACACCGACACCACCAGCTCGGTGCAGAAGATCCGCGTGCCGGCCGGCATGGAGGGCAACGGCTACATCAACGTGCAGTTCGTGCGCGATATCAACTCCAGCGAGATCTTCATGAGCCCGCTGAGCTATGGCGTGATGCCGTTCAAGATCAGCACTAAGGCGCGGCAAAACAGCCTCGAGGTGACGGCGCCGGAGGTCATCAAGCCGGGTGAAAACCTGACGATGACGGTCAAGACCGACGCGCCGCAGCAGGTGGCGCTGTTCGCCGTCGATGAGGGCATTCTGCAGGTGGCGCGCTACCGCCTGAAGGATCCGCTGGAGTTCTTCTTCAGCAAGCGCGAACTGAACGTGAGCAGCTCGCAGATCCTCGATCTGATCCTGCCGGAGTTCAGCAAGCTGATGGCGCTGACCGCGGCGCCGGGCGGCGATGCGGGCGAGGGGCTGGATCTCAACCTCAACCCGTTCAAGCGCAAGCGCGACAAGCCGGTGGCCTATTGGTCCGGCATTACCGAGGTCAGCGGCGAGAAGCAGTTCGTCTACCCGGTGCCGGACTACTTCAACGGCAAGATCCGCGTGATGGCGATTTCGGTGACCCCGGAGAAAATCGGCAAGGCGCAAACCGCCGCCACGGTGCGCGACAATTTCATCATGACGCCGAACGTGCCGGCGATGGTGGCGCCGGGTGACGAGTTCGACGTCAGCGTGGGCGTCAGCAACAACCTCGACGGGCTGAACGGCCAGTCGGTGGCCATCAACGTTCTGTTGACGCCGCCGCCGCAGTTGGAGGTGGTGGGCAACGCGACGCAAAGCCTGACGCTGGCGGAAAAACGCGAAGGCGTGATCGCTTTCCGCCTGCGTGCCAAAGCCGTGCTGGGCGATGCGCCGCTGGTGTTCGACGCCCGTTACGGCGACCAGGCCAGCCGCCGCACCGTCAGCACCTCGGTGCGGCCGGCGGCGCCGTACCGTACCCAGTCGGTGATGGGACGCATGAACGGCGGCAGCCAGAACGTCGATGGCCTGCGTCAGATGTTCGACGCTTTTGCGCAGCGCCGGGCGGCGGTGTCGAATTCGCCGCTGGTGCTGACCAGCGGGCTGGCGCAGTACCTGGCGGATTACCCGTATTACTGTTCCGAGCAGATCGTCAGCCGCTCCATTCCGCTGATGCTGCAGAGCCGCCACCCCGAGATGAAAAGCAGCCTGAGCCAGGCGGAAGTCAGCAAGCAGCTGCGCAACCTGCTTGGCGTGCTGCGCGCGCGCCAGAACGACAGCGGAGCGATCGGCGCCTGGCGTTCGTCGCCGGATGCCGATCCTTTCGTCACGCCTTATGTGGTGCAGTATCTGCTCGAAGCCAAAGCGGCGGGCTACGCCCTGCCGGAAGGCATGCTGGACGAGGCCAACGGCGCATTGCGCGAGCTGGCGGCCAGCGGATTCGACGATTTGTATCTGCTGCGCCTGCGCAGCTGGGCGGTTTACCTGCTGACGCTGCAAGGCGAAGTGACCACCAACTCGCTGGCGGCGGTGCAGGATACGCTGCAAAAACGCTATGGCGAAGGGTGGAAAACCGATCTGAGCGCGCTGTATCTGGCTTCTTCTTATCGGTTGTTGAAGATGGACGACGAAGCCGCCGCGCTGTTGCAACCGAGCTGGCAGCAGCTGAGCAAGGCGTATGACAGCGCCTGGTGGACGCAGAATTATTTCGATCCGCTGGTGCAGGATGCGACGCGGCTGTATCTGATTACCCGTCACTTCCCGGAGAAGGTGGCGTCGATCCCGCCGCAGGTGCTGGAGAATATGGTCAAGGCGCTGAAAGAAGAGCGTTACACCACCTACTCCTCCGCGATGAGCATTCTGGCGCTGGAAAGCTATTCGGCCCAGGTGGCGGCGCAATCCGCCAATGCGGATGCATTGGGCATCGTGCAGGTAGGCAAAAGCGGCGGTGAGCCGCAGCGCATCAGTGAGCTGCAGGGGTTGTTTGTTCAGGGGCAGTTCAACGCCGATGCCACCGCGGTGCGCTTCACCAACGGCGGCAGCGCGCCGGCCTGGTATGTGGTGACGCAGGCCGGTTACGACCTGAATGCGCCGCAAAAAGCGCTGTCGCGCGGCATTGAGATCGTCCGCGATTACACCGACGAACAGGGCAAGCCGGTGACGCAGGTGACGCTGGGGCAGAAGATCAACGTCCATCTGAAGGTGCGCGCCAACTCGAAAGAGGGGCAGAGCAACCTGGCGATCGTCGATCTGCTGCCGGGCGGGTTCGAAGTGGTGCAGCAAACGCCGCCGGAACCGGCCGATGCCGGCGAGGAGAGCGAAGACCGCGGCGGTTGGCAGTCGCCGCTGGCCGCTACCGGCTCCACCTGGGCGCCGGATTACAGCGATATCCGTGAAGATCGGGTGATTATCTATGGCAGCGCCGGCACCGAGGTGCAGGAGTTCGTCTATCAGATCAAGGCCACCAATACCGGCAGCTTTATTGTTCCACCGGCCTACGGCGAAGCCATGTACGATCGTGAAGTACAGGCGATGTCGGCCGGCGGCGGCAAGCTGGTGGTGGTGCCGGCGGGCAACGACTAGGCCGGCTCCGGCGCCAGGCCAGCGTCTGGCACCGGGGTGGTGAGAACGTATGAAGATCCTGACCGGGCGCGTGCTGCAAAACGGCTTGATGGCGGTGTTTTTACTGGCGCTGCTGCTGGCTGCGATTCGGCTGTGGCCGCATCCGCCCCTGTGGCAGGGGCTGCCGCAGTCTTCCGTCTATTACGACAGGCACGGCGCGCTGCTGCGCATCACCCTGGCCAACGACGACCGCTACCGGCTGTGGACGCCGCTGGAGCAGGTGTCGCCGTTGGCGGTGCGCGGGCTGCTGCTGCACGAAGACCGCTGGTTCTACTACAACCCCGGTTTTAACCCCGTCAGCCTGATGCGCGGCTTCTGGCGCAGCTATGTCGCCGGCGGCAAAATGCAGGGCGGATCGACCATCAGCATGCAGCTGGCGCGCATGCGCTGGCATCTCAACACCCGCACGCCGGGCGGCAAGCTGCTGCAGGTGCTGCGTGCGGTGCAGCTGGAACTGAGCTACTCCAAGCGCGATATCCTGGAAGCCTACCTGAATTACGCCCCTTACGGCCGCAACATCGAAAGCATCGGCGCCGCCAGCCTGATCTATTTCGCCAAGTCGCCGAAGGATTTGACCCTGCCGGAGGCGCTGACGCTGGCGGTGCTGCCGCAGTCGCCCAGCTACCGTCTGGAGCCGAAAACCGGCGTGCTCGGCGCCGCGTTGACCCAGGCGCGCAACCGTCTGTTCCAGCGCTGGCAGCGGGTTTACCCCACCGACGCCAGCCAGCAAACGCTGTTCCGCCTGCCGCTGGCGCTGCGCCAGCCCGAACAAGTGCCCTATATCGCGCCGCACTTTATCGAACAGCTGCGCCAGCAGACGCAGCAACTGGTGCAGCGCGATACCCGCGTCGACACCACGCTGGACGCCGGGTTGCAGCGGCTGGTTGAGCGGCAGGTCAATGCCTTTATTGCCCGCAACCGCAGCCGCGGCATCCAAAACGCCGCGGTGCTGCTGGTGGACAGCCGCGATATGGGGGTGCGCGCGCTGGTGGGATCGGCGGATTATTACAATCGGCCGATCCAGGGGCAGGTGAACGGCACCAACGCCAAACGCTCGCCGGGTTCGACGCTCAAACCGTTCATCTACGCGCTGGGCATGGAGCAGGGCGTGCTGCATCCGATGACCATCCTGAAGGACGTGCCTTCGTCGTTCGGCGCCTATGCGCCGGAAAATTTCGACCGGCGCTTTCTCGGCCCGGTGACCGCCACCGACGCGCTGAATTTCAGCCGCAACATCCCGGCGGTGTATGTTGCCTCGCAGCTGCGCCAGCCGACCTTTTATCAGTTTTTGCGCCTGACCGGCGTCGCCAATATGGCCAACGAAAGCCACTACGGGCTGTCGCTGGTACTGGGCGGCGGCGAGGTGACGGCGCAGGAATTGGCGAAGCTGTATGCGTTGCTGGCGAACCGCGGCGAGCTGCGGCCGCTTCGTATGCAGCTGAACGAGGCCGAATCGACGCCGGTGCGGCTGCTGAGCGAGGAGGCCAGTTTCATCACGCTGGATATGCTGCGCCAGCACCGGCGGCCGGGTGATACGCTGGCGCAGCGTTCTTCTTCGCTGCCGGTGTACTGGAAGACCGGCACTTCCTGGGGCTTTCGCGACGCCTGGAGCGTCGGGATTTTCGGTCCTTACGTGCTGGTGGTGTGGGAAGGCAACTTCGACGGGCGCGGCAACAATGCGTTGGTCGGCGCCGAGGCGGCCGCGCCGCTGTTCTTCAACATCATCGACAGCGTCAATGCCAGCTACCCCGGCCTGCGGGAACCGAAGCACCCGTTCCCCCAACGGCTGCGGCGGGTGGATATTTGCCTCGCCAGCGGCGATCTGCCGACGCCGTGGTGCCAGCAGAAGGGCAAGACCTGGTTCATTCCCGGCAAGTCGCCGATCAAGGTCGACAGCGTCTATCGGCCGGTGGTGCTGGATATTCACAGCGGCGAGGTCGTTTGCCCGCCGTATGACGCGGCGCAGACCCGTACCGAAATCTTTGAGTTCTGGCCTTCCGATCTGGCCAACGTGTTCGCCCAGGCCGGGCTGCCGAAGCGGGCGCCGCCGGTCAACCGCTGCAAAGACAACGGCATCGCCGTCGGCGGCAACGCGCCGCGCATCACTTCGCCGCTGAAAAATACCACCTATACCCTGCGCCAGTCGCAGCAGGGGCGAGATAAAATCGCCTTCAACGCGGTGACGGACGCCGACAGCAAGACGGTGTACTGGTTCGTCGACGATATCTATCTCGGCAGCAGCGCCAGCAAAAAGCCGATCGATTGGCGGCCGATCGACAACGGGCGCTACCGCATTCGGGCGGTGGACGATCGCGGCCGCGCCGATACGCGGCTGGTGACCATCGAATGGGTGAACTAGCGCTGAGCCGCACGCCTGTTATACTCGCGCCCGAAACGGCTATTTACCTGGGAAAGCGATGTGATTGAGATTTTGTATCAGGATGAACACCTGGTGGCGGTGAACAAGCCGTCGGGTTGGTTGGTGCACCGCAGTTGGCTGGATCGTCATGAGACCCGCTTTATGATGCAGACGGTGCGCGATCAGCTCGGGCAGCACGTCTTTACCGTGCACCGTCTCGATCGCCCGACGTCCGGCGTGCTGCTGATGGCGCTCTCCAGCGAGGTGGCGCGTCTGCTGTCGCTGCAGTTCGAGCAGCATCAGGTGCAGAAAACCTACCATGCGGTGGTGCGCGGCTACGTGCAGGAGGGGGCGACCCTCGACTACCCGCTGACGGCGGAGCTGGACAAAATCGCCGATAAACATGCCGATGCCGATAAAGGGCCGCAGCCGGCGGTGACGCACTACCGGCCGCTGGCGCAGGTAGAGATGCCGGTGGCCGTCGGCCGCTACGACAGCGCGCGCTACAGCCTGGTGGAGCTGCAGCCGGAAACCGGCCGCAAGCACCAGCTGCGGCGCCACATGGCGCATCTTCGCCATCCGATCATCGGCGACAGCAAGCACGGCGATCTGCGGCAGAACCGCGGCATGGCGCAGCATTTCGGCTGCCCGCGCCTGATGCTGCACGCCAGCTATCTGCAGCTGACGCACCCTGTGACCGGTGAGCCGCTGCGGGTGACGGCGCGCTGGGACGAAGACTGGCAAGGGGTGATGACGCAGTTCGGCTGGGCGGGAGTATTCCCTGAACTTGCCGGGGTTGAGTTTAGCGCGGCTAACGGTCAGGATAGCTGACAATTTTTAAAGGTAATGAAGGGAGTAGGAGCCATGGCTCAGGTTGGTATCTTCGTGGGAACGGTCTACGGCAATTCGCTGCTGGTGGCGGAAGAGGCGCAAAACATCCTCAGCGAACAGGGCCATGAGGTCAAACTGTTCGAAGAGGGCACGCTGGAGGCCTGGCAGTATTATCGTCAGCACTACGCGTTGGTGATTACCTCCACCACCGGGCAGGGCGATCTGCCGGACAGCATCGCGCCGCTGTTCCACGCCATTCGCGATCAGGTCGGCTACCAGCCGGAGCTGCGCTATGGGCTGATCGCCCTCGGCGACAGCAGCTATGACAACTTCTGCGGCGCCGGGCGCGTGTTCGACGCGCTGCTGCAGGAGCAGGGCGCCACCCGCGTTGGCGAAGTGCTGGAGATCGATGCGATGGAACAGCCGGAGCCGGAAGTGGCCGCCTGCCCGTGGGTCGAGCAGTGGGGCACGCTGCTGCAATCGTAAAGTAAAAAGGCGCCGCGAAAGGGCGCCTTGGCGATGATGCGGATCAACCGATCCGCATTACTTGCCGCGGGTGAGTTTTTCCAGATCGGCTTCGATCTCGGCAATCTTGTGCGACACCACGCCTTCGAGATGGCGCAGGTCGTCGAGGATTTTACGCTTCAGATCCACTTCCACCTGATCGCGTTGGCACAGCTGATCCAGTTCGTCGATCACGTAACGCAGGTTCGGGTTGATCTCGTGAATTTCCTTGTAGCCCTGGCCGGCGTTGTCCGCCACCACGGTTTTACGCTGGCGCGGGTACTTGAACTTCACGCTTTTAGCGAAGAACTCGCCCTTGTCCTTGCGGAAATAGATCTTGAGGATGTCGTTGTTGGCCTCTTGACGCAGGCTATAGCGATCGACGTCTTCCGGTTGATTGATGCCCAAACTCTTCAAGTTATCGTACATACTGCGCCCTCTTTAGATGTGATCGTTATATTCCACGACTGCGATTATGGCGGAAAGCGAGGTCTGCGACTGTGACTGCCAGCGAAACGCAGACAAAAAAATAGCGGGTGAATCACCCGCTATTTCAATTTAGTCGATAGTGCGCAATAACTCATTAATGCCGACTTTACCGCGCGTTTTGGCGTCGACTTTCTTGACGATCACCGCGCAGTATAGGCTGTAGGAACCGTCTTTCGACGGCAGGTTGCCGGAAACCACCACCGAACCCGCCGGCACGCGGCCGTAATGGATTTCGCCGGTCTCGCGGTCATAAATGCGGGTGCTCTGGCCGAGGTACACGCCCATCGAAATCACCGAGCCTTCTTCCACGATCACGCCTTCCACCACTTCGGAGCGCGCGCCGATGAAGCAGTTGTCTTCGATGATGGTCGGGTTGGCCTGCAGCGGCTCCAGCACGCCGCCGATGCCGACGCCGCCGGACAGGTGAACGTTTTTGCCGATCTGCGCGCAAGAACCGACGGTGGCCCAGGTGTCGACCATGGTGCCTTCGTCGACGTAGGCGCCGATGTTAACGTAAGACGGCATCAGCACGGTGTTGCGCGCGATGAACGCGCCCTGGCGCACGGTGGCCGGCGGCACGACGCGGAAACCTTCCTTCTGGAAGCGCGCTTCGTCGTAGTCGGCGAACTTCATCGGCACCTTGTCGTAGTAGCGGGTTTCCGCGCCGTCCATCACCTTGTTGTCGTTGATGCGGAAAGAGAGCAGCACGGCTTTCTTCAGCCACTGATGGGTGACCCATTGACCGTCGATCTTCTCGGCGACGCGCAGGGCGCCGCTGTCTAGCAGGCCGATCACCTGGTTTACCGCTTCGCGCGTTACGGTGTCTACGTTCGCCGGGGTGATGTCCGCACGGCGCTCGAAGGCGCTTTCAATAACGTTCTGTAATTGCTGCATGCTGTTCTCTTTCCTGATGTTGTCGGTAAAAAGTTACTTGTATCACATTTTATCGTTTGGGGTGAGGGCCTCTGTCAACCGTTGCTCCAACTTTCTGCGCGTTTCCTGGTCGAGCGCGCGCCGCTCGCCGTCGGCCAGGATAAACAAGTCCTCGACCCGCTCGCCGATGGTGGAAATGCGCGCGCCGTGCAGCGACAGCCCCAGGTCTGCGAACACTTCGCCCACCCGCGCCAGCAGGCCGGGCTGGTCGAGTGCGGTCAGCTCCAGGTAGCTGCGGCGATCGGTATGGGTCGGCAGGAAAGTGACCTCGGTCGGCACGCTGAAATGGCGCAGCTTGGAAGAGGGCCGGCGCACGCGCGGCGGCTGATACTCCCGCTGGGTGATGGCCTGCAGCAGCGCCTGGCGGATCGCCGCGTGGCGATCCTGCGCCAGCGGGCTGCCGTCCGGCTCCAGCACGATAAAGGTGTCCATCGCCATGCCGTCGCGGTTGGTGAAGATCTGGGCGTCGTGCACGCTCAGGTTGCGGCGATCCATCTCCCCGGCGACGGCGGCGAACAGGTAGGGGCGGTCCGGGCTCCAGATAAAGATCTCGGTGCCGCCGCGCGTCGCCTGGCGGCTGACCAGCACCAGCGGCTGGGTGGAATCGTGGGCCAGCAGGTGGCGGGCGTGCCAGGCCAGCTGATTCGGCGAGTGGCGCAGGAAATAGTCGGCGCGGCAGCGGCTCCAGATGCGGTGCAGCGCCTCTTCGTCGATGTTGTCCATGCGCAGCAGCGCCAGCGCCTGCAGGCGGTGATGGCGCACGCGTTCGCGCAGATCCGGGCTGTTTTGCATGCCGCGGCGCAGCTGCTTCTCGGTGGCGAAATACAGCTCGCGCAGCAGGCTCTGCTTCCAGCTGTTCCACAGGGTTTCGTTGGTGGCGCAGATGTCGGCCACCGTCAGGCATACCAGATAGCGCAGGCGGGTTTCGCTCTGCACTTCGCTGCTGAACTGCTGGATCACCGTCGGATCCTGGATATCGCGGCGCTGCGCGGTGACCGACATCAGCAGGTGGCAGCGCACCAGCCAGGCCACCAGCTGGGTTTCACGCGAGTTGAGGCCGTGAAGTTCGGCGAACTCCACCACGTCTTCCGCGCCGAGGATCGAGTGGTCGCCGCCGCGCCCTTTGGCGATATCGTGGAACAACGCCGCCAGCAGCAGCAGTTCCGGGTGCGGCAGGCGCGGATACAGCTCCACGCACAGCGGATGGCGCGGCCGAGTCTGGTCGTCGGCGAAACTCTCCAGCTTCTGCAGCACGCGGATGGTGTGTTCATCGACGGTATAGGCGTGGAACAGGTCGAACTGCATCTGCCCGACGATCTTGCCCCACTGCGGCATATAGGCCCACAGCACGCTGTGACGGTGCATCGGCACCAGCGCGCGCGACACCGCGCCGGGATGGCGCAGGATGGCCATAAACAGATCGCGCGCTTCCGGAATGGTGCACAGCGGCTGCTTCAGGTGGCGGCGCGCGTGACGCAGTTGGCGAACGGTGGTGGAATAAATGCCCTTGATCTCGCGGTTGCGCACCATCAGGTAGAACATGCGCATGATGGCCTGCGGCTCGCGGATAAACAGCGTTTCGTCGCGCAGGTCGATCAGATCGCCGCGCAGCTGGAAATCGTCGTTCAGCGGGCGCGGCTTCTCGGTGGCGTCCAGCGCCAGAATGGCCTCGTCGAACAGCTGCAGCAGCATGTGGTTCAGTTCGCTGACGCGCCGCGTCATGCGGTAGAAGTCTTTCATCATGCGCTCGACCGGCTCGTTGCCTTCGCCTTCATAGCGCAGCAGCTGCGCCACGCTGAGCTGGCGATCGAACAGCAGGCGGTTGTCGTAACGCGGCAGCACCAGGTGCAGCGCGAAGCGGATGCGCCACAGGAAGCTCTGGCACTCGTTCAGCTCGTTGCGCTCGGCCTGGGTGAGGAAACCGAAGCCGACCATTTCGTCCAGCGAAGTGGCGCCGAAGTGGCGCCGCGCCACCCACAGCAGCGTGTGAATATCGCGCAGGCCGCCGGGGCTGCTTTTGATATCCGGCTCCAGGTTATAGCTGGTGCCGTGGTAGCGCTGATGGCGCTCCTGCTGCTCGTTGATCTTGGCGTGGAAAAACTGCGGCGAAGGCCAGAAGCCGTCGCTGAAGATATGTTTTTGCATCTGCAGGAACAGCGCGACGTCGCCGCAGATCATACGCGATTCGATCAGGTTGGTGGCCACGGTCAGATCCGCCAACCCTTCCAGCAGGCACTCTTCCAGAGTGCGCACGCTATGGCCCACTTCCAGCTTGAGATCCCACAGCAGGGTGATGAATTCGCCGACCCGCTGCGACTGCTGTTCCGTCAGCCGGCGCTGGCTGAGTACCAGCACGTCGATGTCCGACAGCGGGTGCAGTTCGCCGCGGCCGTAGCCGCCGACCGCCACCAGCGCCGTTTCCGGGATATCTTCGAAACCGTAGAACGTCCACAGCCGGCGCAGCAGGCGATCGATAAAGTCGCTGCGCGCCGCCACCAGGCTTTCGGCGCTGGAGCCGGCATCGAACGCCGCCGCCAGCCACAGCTGGAACTGCTCCAGCCGCTGTTTCAGCATCGGGCAGGTGAGCTCTTCGTCGCCGTAGGTGCTGGGGGAGGCGGGCGGCATCGGCACGGCCGGGGCCGCTTGTTGAAGGAGATTGTCAGACATAGTGCGCAGCCCATAAAAAAGGCCGGCAAAAGCCGGCCTGGTGATATTCTGCACGCGGCGTGCGCCGCGGTGCTTACATCTCGTGCGTAATGATGTTGGGGATGGTGTCATCCTTGCGCAACGTCATTATCTCGCAGCCGTTATCAGTGACCACAATAGTATGCTCATACTGCGCCGACAAGCTGCGATCTTTGGTTTTTACCGTCCAGCCGTCTTTCATGGTGCGGATGCGGTAGTCGCCGGCGTTGACCATCGGTTCGATGGTGAAGGCCATGCCCGCCTGCAGCACCACGCCGCCGTCATCGGCATCATAGTGCAGCACCTGCGGCTCTTCGTGGAACACTTCACCGATGCCGTGGCCGCAGTACTCGCGCACCACGGAGAATTTCTCGGCCTCGACGAATTGCTGGATAGCCTTGCCCAGGGTGCGCAGGCGGATGCCCGGCTTGACCATCTTCAGCGCCAGATACAGGCTTTCCTGAGTGACGCGGCACAGGCGCTCGCCCAGAATGGTCGGTTTGCCGACGATGAACATCTTTGAGGTGTCGCCGTGGAAGCCGTCTTTAATCACGGTCACGTCGATATTGACGATGTCGCCGTCTTTCAGCGTTTTGTCGTCGCTCGGGATGCCGTGGCACACCACTTCGTTCACCGAGATGCACACGGATTTCGGGAAGCCGTGATAGCCGAGGCAGGCGGAAATAGCCTGCTGCTCGTTGGTGATGTACTCGTGACAGATACGGTCCAGCTCGCCGGTGGTCACGCCAGGTTTGACGTGCGGCTCGATGATTTCCAGCACTTCGGCGGCCAGGCGGCCGGCCACGCGCATTTTTTGGATGTCATCAGGTGTTTTAATTGAGATTGCCATGAAATTCGTCCGCAGGTGTCGTTATCGTCGACAATAAGAAGCAGTGACTTATGGTATCAGCCCGGCCGGGGGCTGCCAAATTTCATTTCCCGATGCCCGGCGCAAAGCAACAAAAGTTGGTGTCGGCGGCGGGTTTATGGTATAAAGCGCGCCGGCGATCCGCGACTTGGTTCTTGTGACCTGGCAGGAATTGGCCGAAAATACTTTAACTGCACTCATTTTGTGTAAATAACACACACGTATCGGCACATCCGCCGGGGTGCCCTGAGGTGACTTGTCGCCGCCAGGGTCGGCGTTATGGGATACGTGGAGGCATAACCCCAATTAATCTATAGAGGTTTAATCATGGCAACTGTTTCCATGCGCGACATGCTCAAGGCTGGTGTTCACTTCGGTCACCAGACCCGTTACTGGAACCCGAAAATGAAGCCTTTCATCTTCGGCGCTCGTAACAAGGTTCACATCATCAACCTGGAGCAGACCGTACCAATGTTCAACGCCGCTCTGGCTGAACTGAGCAAGATCTCTTCCCGTAAAGGCAAGATCCTGTTCGTAGGTACCAAGCGCGCAGCAAGCGAAGCGGTAAAAGACGCTGCTAACAGCTGTGACCAGTTCTTCGTGAACCACCGCTGGTTGGGCGGCATGCTGACTAACTGGAAAACCGTTCGTCAGTCCATCAAGCGTTTGAAAGATCTGGAAATCCAGTCTCAAGACGGCACCCTGGACAAGCTGACCAAGAAAGAAGCGCTGATGCGCACTCGTGAACTGGCCAAGCTGGAAAACTCCCTGGGCGGTATCAAAGATATGGGCGGTCTGCCAGACGCACTGTTCGTTATCGATGCCGATCACGAGCACATCGCGATCAAAGAAGCCAACAACCTGGGTATCCCGGTATTCTCTATCGTTGATACCAACTCCAACCCAGACGGCGTTGACTTCATCATCCCTGGTAACGACGACGCAATCCGTGCAGTAAACCTGTACCTGACTGCCGTTGCTGCCGCTGTGCGTGAAGGTCGTTCTCAAGATCTGGCCGTTCAGGCGGAAGAAGGCTTCGTAGAAGCTGAATAATAAGGCAAGCTCGTCACTGAGCCCTTATTAACCAGGTATTGACATATGTTGGTTAGGGGGGCCTGTTAAGGCCCCCTTTGCTTATCTGAATGAGAACTGTCTCCACGCGAGATAACCGAGGAAAAATAAATGGCTGATATTACCGCTGCCCTGGTAAAAGAACTGCGCGAGCGTACCGGCGCTGGCATGATGGATTGCAAGAAGGCGCTGGTTGAATCCAACGGCGACATCGAACTGGCAATCGAAAACATGCGTAAGTCCGGTGCGATCAAAGCCGCTAAAAAAGCAGGCAACGTAGCTGCTGACGGCGTGATCAAAACCAAGATCGAAGGCAACTACGGCATCATTCTGGAAGTTAACTGCCAGACTGACTTCGTAGCGAAAGACGCCGGTTTCCAGGCGTTCGCCGACAAAGTGCTGGATGCGGCCATGGCCGGCAAAATCACTGACGTTGACGTGCTGAAAGCACAGTTCGAAGAAGAGCGCGTAGCGCTGGTGGCAAAAATCGGCGAAAACATCAACATTCGTCGCGTTGCTTCCCTGGAAGGCGAAGTGCTGGGCAGCTACCTGCACGGCGCGCGTATCGGCGTTCTGGTTGCGGCTAAAGGCGCTGACGAAGAGCTGGTTAAGCAAATCGCAATGCACATTGCGGCAAGCAAGCCAGAGTTCGTGAAGCCGGAAGACGTGTCTGCTGAAGTGGTAGAAAAAGAGTACCAGGTTCAGTTGGACATCGCCATGCAGTCCGGCAAGCCGAAAGAAATCGCAGAGAAAATGGTTGAAGGCCGCATGAAGAAATTCACCGGCGAAGTTTCTCTGACCGGTCAGCCTTTCGTTATTGATCCGAGCAAATCCGTTGCTCAGGTGCTGAAAGAGCACAACGCTGACGTGACCAACTTCATTCGCTTCGAAGTGGGCGAAGGCATCGAGAAAGTCGAGACCGACTTCGCTGCTGAAGTTGCCGCGATGAGCAAACAGTCTTAATGACTGTCGATGGAACCGCCGTCTGGCGGTTCCATACTATCCAGCCAGAATTACACCGGTGGCAGGCCCTGCAGCGTGATGCTCACCTCAGGCGCGTTTCATCGGCTGAAATCCCCAATACTAATACTGCTTCTTAGGACAGAACACCATGGCAACCAATGCAAAACCCGTATATCAGCGTATTCTGCTTAAACTGAGTGGCGAAGCCCTGCAAGGTGCAGAAGGTTTTGGTATCGACGCCAGCGTTTTGGATCGCATGGCTCAGGAAGTGAAAGAGCTGGTCGAACTGGGAATTCAGGTCGGTGTAGTTATTGGCGGCGGGAACCTGTTCCGCGGCGCGGGCCTGGCGCAAGCCGGCATGAACCGCGTAGTGGGCGACCACATGGGAATGCTGGCTACCGTGATGAACGGCCTGGCTATGCGTGATGCACTGCACCGTGCCTATGTGAACGCCCGCCTGATGTCGGCGATCCCGCTGAACGGCGTGTGTGACAATTACAGCTGGGCAGAGGCGATCAGCCTGCTGCGCAACAACCGCGTGGTGATCTTCTCCGCCGGTACCGGCAACCCGTTCTTCACCACCGATTCCGCCGCTTGCCTGCGCGGCATCGAGATCGAAGCGGACGTGGTGCTGAAAGCCACCAAAGTGGATGGCGTATACTCCGCCGATCCGGTGAAAAACCCGGATGCGACGCTGTATGAACAATTAACCTATCAGGACGTGCTGGAGCGCGAGCTGAAAGTGATGGATCTGGCGGCGTTTACGCTGGCCCGCGATCACGGTCTGCCGATCCGCGTGTTCAACATGAACAAGCCGGGCGCGCTGCGCCGCGTGGTGATGGGTGAGAATGAAGGTACGCTGATCAGCAAATAAGGCTGTTCACACCCCTTTTTCGGTGCGCGTGACGCCAGACGCCGCGCGCTCTCCGAGTACGATTACGGGCTATACTTGAGTATCGCCTGCCAAGTAACCAGCTTCCAAGGGTTTGCAACGTGACTAATGAAATCAGAAAAGATGCTGATTCACGCATGGAAAAAAGCGTAGAAGCATTCAAAAACCAAATCAGCAAGATCCGCACCGGCCGCGCTTCTCCAAGCATTCTGGACGGCATCATGGTGGAATACTACGGCGCCGCTACGCCGCTGCGCCAGCTGGCCAACGTGACCGTGGAAGACTCCCGCACGCTGAAAATCAACGTATTCGACCGCAGCCTGAGCCAGGCCGTTGAGAAAGCGATCATGAGCTCCGATCTGGGCCTCAACCCGTCTTCTGCCGGTTCTGACATTCGCGTTCCGCTGCCTCCGCTGACCGAAGAACGTCGTAAGGATCTGATCAAGATCGTGCGTGGCGAAGCCGAGCAGGGCCGAGTAGCGGTGCGTAACGTGCGTCGCGACGCCAACGACAAGGTCAAGGCGCTGCTGAAAGACAAAGAGATCAGCGAAGACGAAGAACGTCGTTCACAAGACGAGATTCAGAAAATGACCGACGCTTACATCAAGCTGGTCGACGCCGCGCTGGCGGAGAAAGAAAAAGAGCTGATGGATTTCTAATCAGCATCGCGCAGAAAAAAAGCGTCGCCTGGGCGGCGCTTTGTTTTTTGTGGCGCAGATCCCGTTTCATCGTACTGAAAGATCATGGACAAGCGGTGTCCAAGGTTCCACACTGGAACACCTCCGATCTTATCAGACAGTTATTCAGAGTGAACTCATGAAGCAACTGACCATTCTTGGCTCGACCGGCTCGGTAGGGACCAGCACCCTGGCCGTGGTCAGGGCAAATCCCGACCTTTTTGCGATCAAAGCGCTGGTGGCCGGCCGCAACGTCGCGGTCATGGCGCAGCAATGCATGGAATTTCGGCCCGCCTTCGCCGCGATGGCGGATGAAAGCGCCGCGCGCGAGCTGCGCGCCATTCTGGCGGAAAACGGCGTCGCTACCGAGGTATTGGCCGGGGAGCAAGCGGCCTGCGAACTGGCGGCGTTGGACGACGTCGATCAAGTGACGGCGGCCATCGTCGGCGCCGCGGGGCTGTTGCCGACGCTGGCGGCGATCCGCGCAGGCAAGCAGGTGCTGCTGGCCAACAAAGAGTCGCTGGTCACCTGCGGCCGTCTGTTTATGGATGCGGTGCGCCAAAGCCAGGCGCAGTTGCTGCCGCTCGACAGCGAGCACAACGCGATTTTTCAGAGTTTGCCTGAGAGCATTCAGCGTCAGTTGGGATACTCTTCCCTGGACAGTCATGGTGTTTCGCGCATCGTGCTTACCGGCTCCGGCGGCCCGTTCCGCACCACGCCGCTGGAGCAGTTCGCCGCGATGACCCCGGATCAAGCCTGCGCCCACCCGAACTGGTCGATGGGGCGCAAGATCTCGGTGGATTCCGCCACCATGATGAACAAAGGTCTGGAATACATTGAGGCCCGCTGGCTGTTTAACGCCTCGGCCGAGCAAATGGAAGTGATCCTGCATCCGCAGTCGGTGATTCACTCGATGGTGCGCTATGCCGACGGCAGCGTGCTGGCGCAGCTGGGTACGCCGGATATGCGCACGCCGATCGCCCACGCGATGGCGTATCCGCAGCGCGTGAACTCCGGCGTGGAGGCGCTGGACTTCTGTCGCATCGGTTCGTTGACCTTCGCCGAACCGGAGTGCGAGCGTTATCCTTGCCTGTATTTGGCGATTGAAGCGTTCGATGCCGGCCAGGCGGCGACCACTGCGCTGAACGCGGCCAACGAAATCGCCGTGGCGGCATTTTTGCAGCAGCAGATTCGCTTTACCGACATTGCGGCGGTCAACCGCCAGGTGGTGGAGCGCCTTGCGCTGCAGGAACCGACCAGCATCGAAGCGGTCTTAGACATTGACCGCCAGGCGCGCGCCGCCGCCGAGGAGCGCGTTCGCGCGTTGCGCGGTTGAGGACGGCGATTATCCGATTTTGCTCGTAATTCACGCGTGCCGCAGCGGGGCCGTTTGTTCATGCCCCGCTGAGGTGGTATAGTCTGCGCCACCTGTCAGCGGTTATACCGTTGAATTATGGCCTGATTGGCGCTTTGTGCGCCAATGGCGGCCCGGCTGCGCCGGGCATCGCGAGGGCTGGCTGAAAGCCGTGTCGGGCACACGGCTTTTTTTGCGCGTAAGGGCCTGATGTTCCGGAAAGGCAGTTATATTTCTATTGAGGAAATAAGTACGAGTTATGTCGTCCGCAAACCAACAAGAGGCTAATCCATCTTCCCCGGGGCCGCGCCATGTCGCCATTATCATGGACGGTAACGGACGCTGGGCCAAACGTCAGGGCAAGTTACGTGTCTTCGGTCATAAAGCAGGGGTGAAATCGGTTCGCCGCGCGGTCAGTTTTGCCGCCAGCCACCATTTAGATGCGCTCACGCTTTATGCCTTCAGCAGCGAAAACTGGAACCGTCCGGTGCAGGAAGTCTCCGCCCTGATGGAGCTTTTTGTCCGTGCTCTGGATAGTGAAGTAAAAAGCCTGCATAAACATAACGTCAGGCTGCGGGTGATCGGCGATATCAGCCGCTTCAGCTCGCGTTTGCAGGAGCGGATCCGCCGCTCTGAAGCACTGACGGAAAATAACGATGGCCTGACGCTCAATATCGCTGCCAACTACGGTGGCCGTTGGGATATCATTCAGGGAGTAAGGGAACTGGCCGAACGGGTACGGGTGGGGGAGTTGCACCCGGATCAGATCAGCGAGGAATTATTGAACGAGCGGGTTTGCATGAGCGACCTGGCGCCGGTGGATCTGGTTATCCGCACCGGTGGCGAGCATCGCATCAGTAACTTCCTGCTGTGGCAAATCGCCTACGCTGAACTTTACTTTACTGATGTGCTCTGGCCTGATTTCGATGAACTTGTCTTTGAAGGTGCGCTGAATGCATTTGCACAACGTGAGCGCCGCTTCGGGGGAACAACACCTATCGGCGCCGATGCGTCCTAGGGAGAACTTTTGCTGAAGTATCGCCTCATAACTGCTCTGATTTTAATCCCGATCGTTATCGCGGCGCTGTTCCTGTTGCCGCCGCTGGCCTTTGCTCTGGTAACGCTCGTCGTGTGCATGTTAGCAGCCTGGGAGTGGGGCCAACTGGCCGGTTTTACCTCCCGTTCGCAGCGCATCTGGCTGGCGATACTGTGCGGTTTTCTGCTGGCGCTGATGATGCTCAGCGTTCCCGCGTACCATCAATCCGTGCCGCAGGTGAGCGGCTCGCTGTGGCTGTCGCTGGCCTGGTGGCTGGCGGCGCTGCTGCTGGTGCTGTTCTACCCCGGCTCGGCCGCCATCTGGCGCAACTCGCGCCCGCTGCGCCTGCTGTTCGGCCTGCTGACCATCGTGCCGTTCTTCTGGGGCATGCTGGCGCTGCGCCAGTTCGGCTACGAGCAAAACCCGTTTACCGGCGCCTGGTGGCTGCTGTACGTGATGCTGCTGGTGTGGGGCGCGGATTCCGGCGCCTATATGTTCGGCAAGCTGTTCGGCAAGCATAAGCTGGCGCCGAAGGTCTCTCCGGGTAAAACCTGGGAAGGGCTGATTGGCGGGCTGCTGACGTCGGCGGTCATTTCCTGGCTGTTCGGCCGCTACGCGCCGCTGAACGTGGTGCCGGCCACGCTGTTAGCCTGTTCGGTGATCGCCGCGCTGGCTTCGGTGCTGGGCGATTTGACCGAAAGCATGTTCAAACGCGAAGCGGGCATCAAGGACAGCGGTCACTTGATCCCCGGTCACGGTGGCATACTGGATCGTATCGACAGCCTGACCGCGGCGGTGCCGGTGTTTGCCTGCCTGGTGCTGTTGGTGTTTTAATCCGTCGATGACGGAAAGTGAGGGATGATGGTCAGCGTGCTTTGGAACCTGGTGGCGTTTCTGATTGCGCTCGGTATTTTGATCACCGTGCACGAGTTCGGACACTTTTGGGTTGCCCGCCGTTGCGGCGTGCGCGTTGAACGCTTCTCCATCGGCTTCGGCCGGGCGCTGTGGCGCCGCACCGATCGCCAGGGCACCGAGTACGTCATCGCCTTGATTCCGCTCGGCGGCTACGTGAAGATGCTGGACGAGCGCGTGGAGTCGGTGGCGCCGGAAATGCGCCATCAGGCCTTCAACAACAAAACCGTCTGGCAGCGCGCGGCCATCATCAGCGCCGGCCCCATCGCCAACTTCCTGTTTGCTATCCTTGCCTATTGGCTGGTGTTCATCATCGGCGTGCCGAGTTTCCGTCCGGTGATCGGCGAAATCGCGCCGCAATCCATTGCCGCCAAGGCTGAAATTTCGTCTGGCATGGAACTAAAGTCGGTTGACGGCATCGAAACGCCTGATTGGGAATCAGTTCGTCTGGCGCTGGTGGCGAAGATTGGCGATGCGCAAACCGAAGTCGGCGTCGCGCCGTTCGGCTCTTCGCAGGTGGTGACCAAAACCCTGGATTTGCGCCAGTGGAACTTTGAACCGGACAAGCAGGATCCCGTTGTCGCGTTGGGCATTATGCCGCGCGGCCCGCAGATAGAATCCGTGTTGGCGGAAGTGCAGCCTAACTCGGCGGCGCAAAAGGCGGGTTTACAAGCGGGGGACAGGATCGTTAAAGTCGATGGTCAGCCGTTGGGTCGTTGGCAGACGCTGGTGAAGCGTATCCACGATGGCCCGGGGCAACCGCTGGCTTTGGAGATTGAAAGAAACGGCGCCCCCTTGTCTTTGACGCTGATACCGGATACAAAGCCGGTGGGAAAAGACAAATCGGTGGGGTTTGCAGGCATCATTCCAAAGGTGCTGCCGCTGCCGGACGAGTATAAAACGATTCGCCAGTATGGACCGTTCCCGGCGCTGTATCAGGCCGGCGACAAGACCTGGCAGCTGATGCGGCTGACGGTCAACATGCTGGGCAAATTAATAACCGGTGATGTAAAGCTGAACAACCTGAGTGGCCCGATCTCGATTGCACAGGGAGCAGGGGCGTCAGCCGGAGTCGGGTTCGTGTATTATCTGATGTTCCTGGCGTTGATTAGCGTCAACCTGGGTATCATCAACCTGTTCCCATTACCGGTGTTAGATGGTGGGCATCTCCTCTTCCTGGCGATAGAAAAGCTGAAGGGTGGGCCGGTTTCCGAGCGAGTACAGGACTACAGCTACCGCATAGGTTCGATCGTGCTGGTGTTGTTGATGGGTCTTGCACTTTTCAATGATTTTTCCCGCCTCTAGGGGCGGGGATAGGTTAGGAAGAACGCATAACAACGATGGCGATGAAAAAGTTGCTCATAGCGTCGCTGCTGTTTGGCAGCGCCACCGTATACGGTGCAGACGGGTTCGTAGTGAAAGATATTCATTTCGAAGGCCTGCAGCGAGTCGCCGTCGGTGCGGCGTTACTCAACATGCCGGTTCGCGTCGGCGATACCGTCACTGACGATGACATCAGTAATACCATCCGTGCCTTGTTTGCCACCGGCAACTTCGAGGACGTGCGCGTACTGCGCGATGGTAATACCTTGATCGTGCAGGTGAAGGAACGTCCTACCATCGCCAGCATCACTTTCTCCGGCAACAAGTCGGTGAAGGATGACATGCTCAAGCAGAACCTGGAAGCCTCCGGCGTCCGGGTGGGCGAGGCGCTCGACCGCACCACGATCTCCAGCATTGAAAAAGGGCTGGAAGACTTCTACTACAGCGTCGGTAAATACAGCGCCTCGGTGAAAGCCGTAGTCACGCCGCTGCCGCGCAACCGTGTCGACCTGAAACTGGTGTTCACGGAAGGGGTCTCCGCCAAGATTCAACAAATCAACATCGTCGGCAACCATGCCTTCACCAACGACGAACTGATCTCGCGCTTCCAGCTGCGTGACGAAGTGCCGTGGTGGAACCTGGTCGGCGATCGCAAATACCAGAAGCAGAAACTGGCGGGCGATCTCGAAACCCTGCGCAGCTTCTATCTGGATCGCGGCTATGCCCGCTTCAACATCGATTCTACCCAGGTGAGCCTGACGCCGGATAAAAAAGGCATCTACATCACCATCAACATCACCGAAGGCGATCAGTACAAGCTTTCCGATGTTGTCGTGAACGGCAACCTGGCCGGCCACTCGGCGGAAGTCGCTCAGATCACCAAAATCGAACCGGGCGAGCTGTACAACGGCAGCAAGGTGACCAAAATGGAAGACAAC
Organism: Serratia sp. SM04; assembly: GCF_040280225.1. Lineage (NCBI taxonomy): Bacteria > Pseudomonadati > Pseudomonadota > Gammaproteobacteria > Enterobacterales > Yersiniaceae > Serratia > Serratia sp. SM04. Next base: position 650,321 of record NZ_JBEOQT010000001.1, read on the forward strand.
ATCAAAACGATGTTGGGCCGTTATGGTTACGCCTACCCGCGCGTCGGCACTCAGCCTGAGATCAACGACGCGGATAAAACCGTCAAACTGCACGTCAACGTCGACGCGGGCAACCGCTTCTACGTGCGTCGCATCAAGTTCGAAGGCAACGACACCAGCAAGGATTCCGTACTGCGTCGCGAAATGCGCCAGATGGAAGGCGCCTGGCTCGGCAACGAGCAGGTCGAGCAGGGCAAGGAGCGTCTGAACCGTCTGGGCTACTTCGAAACGGTTGACGTGGAAACCCAGCGCGTGCCGGGCACCGCCGATCAGGTCGACGTCACCTACAAGGTGAAAGAGCGCAACACCGGTACCTTCAACTTCGGCGTCGGTTACGGCACCGAGAGCGGCGTCAGCTTCCAGGCGGGCGTGCAGCAGGATAACTGGTTGGGTACCGGCTACTCGGTGGGCATCAGCGGCACCAAGAACGACTACCAGACCTATACCGAACTGTCGGTCACCAACCCGTACTTCACCGTTGACGGTGTGAGCTTGGGCGGCCGCATCTTCTACAACGACTTTAAAGCGGATGACGCGGATCTGTCGGACTATACCAACAAGAGTTACGGTATCGACGGCACGCTGGGCTTCCCGATCAACGAAAACAACTCGTTGCGTACCGGCCTGGGCTACGTCCACAACGGCCTGTCGAACATGCAGCCGCAGATCGCCATGTGGCGTTACCTCGACTCGATGGGCGTGGATGCGAACAAGACCGACCGCGCCAGCTACTCGACGGACGACTTTACGTTGAACCTGGGTTGGACCTACAACAACCTGGACCGCGGCTACTTCCCGACGTCGGGTAACCGCACTACGTTGAACGGCAAGGTCACCATTCCGGGCTCGGACAACGAATACTACAAGGTGACGCTGGACAGCGTACAGTACGTGCCGATCAACGACGATCGCACCTGGGTGCTGTTGGGCCGTGGCCGTCTGGGTTACGCGGATGGCTTGGGCGGCAAGGAAATGCCGTTCTACGAGAACTTCTACGCCGGTGGTTCGAGCACCGTGCGTGGCTTCCAGTCCAACACCATTGGTCCGAAGGCGGTGTACTACAATTCCAACTCGTACCAGTGTCAGTTCAACGCCGGCAGCACGACCACGCGTCAGAACATCTGTAGCTCGGATGACGCGGTGGGCGGTAACGCCATGGCGGTCGCCAGCCTGGAGCTGATCACCCCGACGCCGTTCATCAGCGAGAAATACGCCAACTCAGTGCGGACGTCGCTGTTCATCGATGCCGGTACCGTGTGGGATACCAAGTGGAAGAATACCGACGAAACGCTGATGTACGGCGTGCCGGACTACAGCAAGGCCAGCAATATTCGTTCTTCCGCCGGTATCGCGCTGCAGTGGATGTCGCCGCTGGGGCCATTGGTGTTCTCTTACGCCAACCCGATCAAGAAATACGAAGGCGACAAGTCCGAACAGTTCCAGTTTAACATCGGTAAGACCTGGTAACGGGTCTCGCCTCTGGGCATAAAAGTTATTAAGAATCGCAATGGCCAGGCGCCCGCCGGCAGAGGGAGATGATTCTCATTGTTTGGTGGGATAAGTCTGGCAAATTGTGTACTTCAGTGTCATATGACACAAATGGGTGATGGTAAGGAGTTTATAGTGAAAAAGTGGTTGTGTGCCGCAGGCCTCGGTTTAGCAATGGCTGCTTCAGCTGGCGTTCAGGCAGCAGATAAGATCGCTGTCGTTAACGTCTCCAGCATTTTCCAACAGCTGCCGGCCCGCGAAGCGGTCGCTAAACAGCTGGAAAACGAGTTTAAAGGCCGTGCAAGCGAACTCCAGAACATGGAACGTAGCCTGCAGACCAAAATGCAACGTCTGCAGCGTGACGGCGCTACCATGAAAGCCAGCGATCGCAGCAAGTTGGAAAAAGACGTGATGGCGCAGCGCGAGCAGTTCTCTCAGAAAGCCCAGGCTTTCGAGCAGGACAACCGTCGTCGCCAGATGGAAGAGCGTAACAAGATCCTGAGCCGCATTCAGGACGCGGTGAAATCTGTCGCCAGCAAAGGCGGTTATGACGTGGTGATCGACGCCAACGCCGTTGCCTATGCAGATTCTTCCAAAGATATCACTGCTGACGTGCTGAAACAGGTTAAATAACACATGCTTTCAATTCGACTGGCTGATTTAGCGCAGCAGTTGGATGCACAATTGCACGGTGATGGCGATCTCGTCATCACCGGCATTGCTTCTATGCATTCGGCACAGCCTGGCCAAATCACGTTTTTGTCAAACAGCCGCTATCAAGAGCAGCTGTCTTCCTGCCAGGCAAGCGCCGTGGTGCTTACCGAAGCGGATTTACCACACTGCCGTACTGCGGCGCTGGTGGTTAAAAACCCTTACCTGACCTACGCGCGAATGGCGCAGCTGATGGACACCACGCCGGCGCCGGCGCAGGATATCGCGCCAAGCGCGGTTGTCTCGCCTGAAGCGCAACTGGGGCAGAACGTCGCCATTGGGGCGAACGCGGTGATTGAGTCGGGTGCGGTGCTTGGCGATAACGTGGTTATCGGCCCGGGCTGCTTCATCGGCAAACACGCACGCATCGGCGCGGGAACGCGTCTGTGGGCGAACGTCACGATTTATCATGCGGTTGAAATCGGCCAGCGCTGCCTGATCCAGTCCGGCACCGTGATCGGCGCGGACGGTTTCGGCTATGCGAACGAGCGCGGCGAGTGGATCAAAATCCCTCAGTTGGGCACGGTGATTATCGGCGATCGCGTCGAAATCGGCGCCTGCACCACCATCGACCGCGGCGCTTTGGATAACACCCAAATCGGGAATGGTGTTATCATCGACAACCAATGCCAGATTGCACATAACGTCGTGATTGGCGACAATACCGCCGTCGCCGGCGGTGTGATCATGGCCGGCAGCCTGAAAATCGGCCGCTACTGCCAGATCGGCGGTGCCAGCGTGATCAACGGTCACATGGAAATTGCCGACAAGGTTGTTGTTACCGGAATGGGAATGGTTATGCGACCAATCACCGAACCTGGGGTATACTCTTCGGGCATTCCGTTGCAGCCTAACAAGGTTTGGCGTAAAACCGCTGCGTTGGTGATGAATATCGATGAGATCAGCAAACGCTTGAAAGCTGTCGAACGTAAAGTCGGAAAAGACTAATCATTGCCGCCCGCCTTCGCGGGTACAAAACGAAACGCGTTGGTCGTGAGACCAAAAGCGCAAAGAGATGTTAATTTGCGGCCTGCATGATGATCTCCTTTTGGGGTCAGCGCAGGCCGTGTTGTTGATGCCATCAGTTTTTAGAGACAGGAAGAGTATTTTGACTACTGACACTCATACTCTGGATATTGCAGAAATTTTGGATCTGCTTCCTCACCGTTACCCGTTCTTGCTGGTCGACCGCGTCCTCGAGTTTGAAGAGCACAAATATCTGCGTGCGGTGAAGAACGTATCGGTGAACGAACCGTTTTTCCAGGGCCACTTCCCTGGCAAACCGATTTTCCCAGGCGTATTGATTCTGGAAGCCATGGCGCAGGCCACCGGTATCCTGGCGTTTAAAAGCGTCGGCAAACTGGAGCCGGGCGAGCTGTATTACTTCGCCGGTATCGACGAAGCACGCTTCAAACGCCCTGTGGTGCCAGGCGATCAGATGGTCATGGAAGTCACCTTCGAGAAAACTCGCCGCGGCCTGACTCGCTTCAAAGGCGTGGCGACCGTTGACGGTAAAATTGTCTGCGAAGCAACCATGATGTGTGCCCGCAGCCGGGAGGCTTAATCCGTGATTGACCAAACCGCCTTTATCCATCCTAGCGCGATAGTCGAAGAAGGCGCCGTGATCGGCGCCAACGTGCATATCGGCCCTTTCTGCTACGTCGGCTCCCAGGTGGAAATCGGCGCCGGCACGGTGCTGAAATCCCACGTGGTGGTGAACGGCATTACCAAGATTGGCTGCGATAACCAGATTTATCAGTTCGCTTCCATCGGTGAAGTGAACCAGGATCTGAAATACGCGGGCGAACCGACGCGCGTTGAAGTGGGCGATCGCAACCGCATCCGCGAAAGCGTGACCATTCACCGCGGCACCGCGCAGGGCACCGGCCTGACCAAAGTGGGCAATGACAACCTGCTGATGGTCAACGTGCACGTTGCCCACGACTGCGTGGTCGGCAACGCTTGTGTGCTGGCCAACAACGCCACGCTGGCGGGGCATGTGGAAATCGACGATCACGCCATCATCGGCGGCATGACGGCGATCCACCAGTTCTGCATTATCGGCGCGCATGTGATGGTAGGCGGTTGTTCCGGCGTCGCTCAGGACGTGCCTCCATTCGTCATCGCTCAGGGTAACCACGCGACGCCGTTCGGCGTCAACGCGGTCGGCCTGAAGCGTCGCGGTTTTGACAAGGATGAAATGCAGGCGATCCGCAACGCCTACAAGATCCTGTATCGCAGCGAGAAAACGCTGGATGAAGCGAAAGCGGAAATCGAAGCCCTGGCCAAAGAACAGCCGGTGGTGCAGCAATACCTCGATTTCTTTACCCGTTCCACCCGCGGTATTATTCGCTGAGTTATGTCGAATCGTCCATTGACTATCGGATTGGTCGCCGGAGAAACCTCCGGTGACATTCTCGGCGCCGGTTTGATCCGCGCGCTCAAGGCGCAGATCCCCGACGCGCGTTTTGTTGGCGTCGCCGGCCCGCTGATGCAGGCCGAAGGATGTGAAGCCTGGTACGAAATGGAAGAGCTGGCGGTAATGGGCGTGGTGGAAGTGCTCGAGCGTTTGCCACGCCTGTTGAAGATCCGCAAGGATCTTACCCGCCGCTTCGGCGAGCTGCGGCCGGATGTGTTTGTCGGCATCGACGCGCCAGACTTCAACATCACGCTGGAAGGCCGCCTCAAGCAGCGCGGTATCCGCACTATTCACTACGTCAGCCCTTCCGTGTGGGCCTGGCGGCAAAAGCGCGTTTTCAAAATTGGCAAAGCCACCGATCTGGTGCTGGCCTTTCTCCCTTTCGAAAAAGCGTTTTACGATCGTTTCAACGTGCCCTGCCGGTTTATCGGCCACACCATGGCGGACGCCATGCCGTTGCAGCCCGATCGGCTGGCGGCGCGCGCTCAGCTTGGCATCGATCCGCAGGCGCGCTGCCTGGCGTTGCTGCCGGGCAGCCGCGGCGCCGAAGTCGAGATGCTGAGCGCCGACTTCCTCAAGACCGCGCAGCTGCTGCGCACCCGTTATCCCGAGCTGGAAGTGGTGGTGCCGCTGGTCAACGCCAAACGGCGCGAGCAGTTTGAGCGCATCAAGGCGGAAGTGGCGCCGGATCTGACCGTACACCTGCTGAACGGTCAGGGGCGCGAGGCGATGATCGCCAGCGACGCGGCGCTGCTGGCATCCGGCACGGCGGCGCTGGAGTGCATGCTGGCCAAGTGCCCGATGGTGGTGGGCTATCGCATGAAGCCGTTCACTTTCTGGCTGGCGCAGAAGCTGGTGAAAACGCCTTACGTTTCGCTGCCGAATCTGCTGGCGGGGCGCGAGATCGTTACCGAGCTGCTGCAGCATGACTGCGTGCCGGACAAACTGGCCGCCGCCGTGATGCCGCTGCTGGAAGAGAGCCCGCAAACCGAAGCGCTGAAACAGACTTTCCTTACCTTGCACCAAAGCATCCGTTGCGGTGCGGACGAACAGGCTGCTCAGGCTGTGTTGGAGCTGGCGAAAGCATGATTGAACCCTTTATCTATCCCGCTGCCACGCTGATTGCCGGCGTGGACGAAGTGGGCCGCGGGCCGTTGGTCGGCGCGGTGGTTACCGCCGCCGTGATCCTCGATCCGGCGCAGCCGATCGTCGGGCTGGCGGATTCCAAGAAACTCAGTGAAAAACGCCGCCTGGCGCTGTATGACGAAATCGTCGCCAAGGCGCTCTCCTGGAGCCTGGGGCGCGCCGAGCCGGCGGAAATCGACCAGCTGAACATTTTGCACGCCACCATGCTGGCGATGCAGCGGGCGGTGGCCGGGTTGCATATCGCGCCGGACATGGTTTTAATCGACGGTAACCGTTGCCCGAACCTGCCGATGCGTTCGCAGGCGGTGGTGAAGGGCGACAGCCGCGTGGCGGAGATCAGCGCGGCGTCCATTCTGGCGAAGGTCACGCGCGATCGTGAAATGGCCGCGCTGGACAGCGAGTTCCCGGACTACGGTTTCGCGCAGCATAAGGGTTACCCGACCGCCTTCCACCTGGAGCGGCTGGCCGCGCTGGGCGCCACCGAGCATCACCGCCGCAGCTTCGCGCCGGTGAAAAGGGCGCTGGCGCTGTAGCCTGCGGGCCTGGTTGACCAGGCCCGACGATAGCATTAACCCGGGTTCAGCCTGCTGAGCCCCTTCAATCAGGTATCTGGAGATGGCCGAACCTCGTTTTATTCACCTGCGCGTCCACAGTGACTATTCCATGATTGATGGATTGGCCAAGACGGCGCCGCTGGTGAAAAGAGCCGCCGCGTTAGCCATGCCTGCTCTGGCAATCACCGATTTCACCAACCTGTGCGGGCTGGTGAAGTTCTACGGCAGCGCGCACGGCGCCGGGATCAAACCGATCATCGGCGCGGATTTCCATGTGCAAAGCGAAGAGCTGGGCGACGAGCTGGCTCAGCTGACGGTGCTGGCCAGCAACAACGAAGGCTACCAGAACCTGACGCTGCTGATTTCCCGCGCCTATCAGCGCGGCTACGGCGCCGCCGGCCCGATCATCGATCGCGACTGGCTGATTGAACATCGCGAAGGGCTGATTCTGCTCTCCGGCGCGCGTCAGGGCGACGTCGGCAAGTTTCTGCTGCGCGGCAACCAGGCGCAGGTGGATCAGTGTCTGGACTTCTACCAGCAGCACTTCCCGGACTGTTACTACCTGGAACTGATCCGCACCGGCCGCCCGGACGAAGAGAACTACCTGCATGCGGCGGTGGCGCTGGCCACCGAGCGCGGTTTGCCGGTGGTGGCCACCAACGACGTGCGCTTCCTGGTGGAAGATGACTTCGACGCCCATGAAATTCGCGTCGCCATCCACGACGGCTTTACGCTGGACGATCCCAAGCGGCCGCGCAACTACAGCCCGCAGCAATACATGCGCAGCGAAGACGAGATGTGCGAGCTATTCGCCGACATCCCCGAAGCGCTGCTGAACAGCGTCGAAATCGCCAAGCGCTGCAACGTCACCATTCGCCTCGGCGAATACTTCCTGCCGCAGTTCCCGACCGGCGACATGAGCACCGAGGACTTCCTGGTACTCAAATCGAAAGAGGGGCTGGAAGAGCGTCTCGAGTTCCTGTTCCCCGATCCTGAAGTGCGCGCGCAGCGCCGCCCGGAATACGACGAGCGTCTGGACGTCGAGCTGAAGGTGATCAACCAGATGGGGTTCCCCGGCTACTTCCTGATCGTGATGGAGTTTATCCAGTGGTCGAAGGACAACAACGTGCCGGTGGGCCCGGGGCGCGGTTCCGGCGCCGGTTCGCTGGTGGCCTATGCGTTGAAAATCACCGACCTCGATCCGCTGGAGTTCGACCTGCTGTTCGAACGTTTCCTGAACCCGGAACGTGTCTCGATGCCCGACTTCGACGTCGACTTCTGCATGGAGAAGCGCGATCAGGTAATTGAGCACGTGGCGGAGATGTACGGCCGCGAAGCGGTATCGCAGATCATCACCTTCGGCACCATGGCGGCGAAAGCGGTTATCCGCGACGTGGGCCGCGTGCTGGGGCACCCGTACGGCTTCGTCGATCGCATCTCCAAGCTGGTGCCGCCGGATCCGGGCATGACGCTGGAAAAAGCCTTCGCTGCCGAACCGCAGCTGCCGGAAATTTACGAGGCAGACGAAGAGGTCAAGGCGCTGATCGACATGGCGCGCAAGCTGGAAGGGGTGACGCGTAACGCCGGTAAACACGCCGGGGGCGTGGTGATAGCGCCGACCAAAATCACCGACTTCGCGCCGCTGTACTGCGACGCCGAAGGGCAGCACCCGGTGACCCAGTTCGATAAGAACGACGTGGAATACGCCGGGCTGGTGAAGTTCGACTTCCTCGGTCTGCGCACCCTGACCATCATCGACTGGGCGCTGGAGATGATCAACGCCCGGCGCGCCAAGACCGGGCTGGAGCCGATCGACATCGCCGCCATTCCGCTCGACGACAAGAAAAGCTTCGACATGCTGCAGCGCTCGGAAACCACGGCGGTGTTCCAGCTTGAATCGCGCGGCATGAAAGACCTGATCAAACGTCTGAAGCCCGACTGCTTCGAAGACATGATCGCACTGGTGGCGCTGTTCCGTCCGGGGCCGCTGCAGTCGGGGATGGTGGATAACTTCATCGACCGCAAGCACGGCCGCGAAGAGATCTCCTACCCGGACATCCAGTGGCAGCACGAGTCGCTCAAGCCGGTGCTGGAACCCACCTATGGCATCATCCTGTATCAGGAACAGGTGATGCAGATTGCCCAGGTGCTGGCGGGCTATACGCTGGGCGGCGCGGACATGCTGCGCCGTGCGATGGGTAAAAAGAACCCGGTCGAGATGGCCAAGCAGCGCGGCGGCTTTGAAGATGGCGCCAAAGCGCGCGGCATCGACGGCGAACTGTCGGTGAAAATCTTCGACCTGGTGGAGAAATTCGCCGGATACGGCTTCAACAAATCGCACTCCGCCGCCTATGCGCTGGTGTCGTATCAGACGCTGTGGCTGAAAGCGCACTACCCGGCCGAGTTTATGGCGGCGGTGATGACCGCCGATATGGACAACACCGATAAGGTGGTGGGGCTGGTGGACGAATGCTGGCGCATGGGGCTGAAGATCCTGCCGCCGGACATCAACAGCGGCCTGTATCACTTCCACGTCAACGACGACGGCGAGATCGTTTACGGCATAGGCGCCATCAAGGGCGTGGGGGAAGGGCCGATCGAAGCCATCATCGAGGCGCGCAACAGCGGCGAGCAGGGTTACTTCAAAGACCTGTTCGATCTCTGCGCGCGCTCAGACATCAAGAAACTGAACCGCCGCATTCTGGAAAAACTGATCATGTCCGGCGCGTTCGATCGCCTCGGGCCGCACCGCGCCGCGCTGATGAATTCGCTCGGCGACGCGTTGAAAGCGGCGGATCAGCATGCGAAAGCCGAAGCGATCGGCCAGGTGGATATGTTTGGCGTGCTGGCGGAAGCGCCGGAGCAGGTGGAGCAATCCTACGCCAATATCGCGCCCTGGCCGGAGCAGGTGGTGCTGGACGGTGAACGGGAGACGCTGGGGCTGTACCTGACCGGCCACCCGATCACCCAGTACCTGAAGGAGATCGAACGTTACGCCGGTGGCCAGCGTTTGAAAGACATGCACCCGACGGATCGGGGCAAAATGACCACCGCCGTCGGGCTGGTGGTCGCCGCGCGGGTGATGGTGACCAAGCGCGGCAACCGCATCGGCATCTGTACATTGGATGACCGTTCGGGCCGCCTGGAAGTGATGTTATTCACCGAAGCGTTAGAAAAATACCAGCATTTGTTGGAAAAAGACCGTATCCTTATCGCCAGTGGACAGGTCAGCTTTGATGACTTTAGCGGCGGGCTTAAAATGATGGCCCGCGAGGTAATGGACATCAGTGAAGCCCGGGAAAAATACGCTCGCGGGCTTGCTATCTCGCTGACTGACAGGCAAATTGATGACCAGCTTTTGAACCGTCTCCGTCAGTCGTTGGAACCCCATCGCTCGGGGACGATTCCAGTGCATCTCTACTATCAACGGGAAGATGCGCGAGCCAAGCTGCGTTTTGGCGCAACCTGGCGCGTGACGCCCACCGACCGCTTGTTGATCGACTTGCGGACGTTGGTAGGCAATGAGCAGGTGGACTTGGAATTTGACTAAAATAGGAATGCTATGAGTCTGAATTTTCTTGATTTTGAACAGCCGATTGCAGAGCTGGAAGCGAAAATTGACTCGCTGACTGCAGTCAGCCGTCAAGACGAAAAATTAGATATTAATCTGGACGAAGAGGTTCAGCGCCTGCGTGAAAAGAGCGTTGAGCTGACGCGCAAGATTTTTGCCGATCTTGGGGCCTGGCAGATTGCCCAATTGGCACGCCACCCGCGCCGTCCTTATACCCTGGATTATATCAAACACATCTTTACCGACTTCGAAGAGTTGGCGGGCGATCGTGCTTACGCCGACGACAAAGCGATCGTCGGCGGTATTGCGCGCCTGGATGGCCGCCCGGTGATGATCATCGGGCACCAGAAAGGCCGTGAAACCAAAGAGAAGATCCGCCGCAACTTCGGCATGCCGGCGCCGGAAGGCTACCGCAAGGCGCTGCGCCTGATGGAAATGGCCGCGCGCTTCAAGATGCCGATCATCACCTTTATCGATACCCCGGGCGCTTATCCGGGCGTGGGCGCGGAAGAGCGCGGCCAGTCCGAAGCCATCGCGCGCAACCTGCGTGAGATGTCGCGCCTGAACGTGCCGGTCATCTGCACCGTCATCGGCGAAGGCGGCTCCGGCGGCGCGCTGGCGATCGGCGTGGGCGATAAGGTGAACATGCTGCAGTACAGCACCTACTCGGTGATTTCGCCGGAAGGCTGTGCCTCCATCCTGTGGAAGAGCGCCGATAAGGCGCCGCTGGCCGCAGAAGCGATGGGCATCACCGCGCCGCGCCTGAAAGAGCTGAAGCTGATCGACTCGGTGATCCCGGAGCCGCTGGGTTCCGCGCACCGCGACGTGCCGGCGATGGCCGCCGCGCTGAAAGCGCAGCTGCTGGCCGATCTGAAAGATCTGGACGGCCTGAACGACGAAGAGTTGCTCAACCGCCGCTACCAGCGTCTGATGAATTACGGCTACTGCTGAGTTCTGTGCTTCGCTGCAAGAAACCGCCTCCGGGCGGTTTTTTTTTGGCTACACACCACCGGATTTTCGTGGTGTTATAGAGACTTGGCCGTTAACTGACAGGAGCTGCCGATGAATATCATCGCCATCATGGGCCCGACGGGCGTCTACTACAAAGATGAGCCGATCCGCGAGCTCCACGCGGCGCTGGCCGCCATGGGATTCCAGCTGGTGTACCCCAAAAACAGCGGTGATCTGCTGAAGCTGATCGAAGCCAATGCCCGCATTTGCGGGGTGATCTTCGACTGGGACGACTACAGCCTGGAGGTGTGCAGCGAAATCAACGAGCTGAACGAATACCTGCCGCTGTACGCCTTTATCAATACCCATTCCACCTTCGACGTCAGCCTGCATGAAATGCGCATGGTGCTCTATTTCTTCGAGTATGGCCTGAATGCGACGGACGATATCGCGCAGCGCATCCAGCAGTACACCGCGGAATACATCGATACCATTACGCCGCCGCTGACCAAGGCGCTGTTCAACTATGTGCGCGAAGGGAAGTACACCTTCTGCACGCCGGGCCACATGGCCGGCACCGCGTTTCAAAAAAGCCCGGTGGGCTGCCTGTTCTATGACTTTTTCGGCGCCAATACCCTGAAGGCCGACATCTCGATTTCGGTTACCGAGCTCGGTTCGCTGCTGGATCACACCGGGCCGCACCTGGAGGCCGAAGAGTATATCGCGCGCACCTTCAACGCCGAGCAGAGCTATCTGGTCACCAACGGCACCTCCACCGCCAACAAGATCGTCGGCATGTATTCGGCGCCGGCCGGCAGCACCGTGCTGATCGACCGCAACTGCCACAAATCGCTGTGCCACCTGCTGATGATGAGCGATATCGTGCCGATCTATCTGCGCCCGCTGCGCAACGCCTACGGCATCCTCGGCGGCATTCCGCAGCGCGAGTTCACCCGCGAAAGCATCGCCGCCCGGGTGCAGGAGACCGAGAACGCCACCTGGCCGGTGCATGCGGTGATCACCAATTCCACCTATGACGGCCTGCTGTACAACACCGACTACATCAAGCAGACGCTGGAGGTGCCATCGATCCACTTTGACTCCGCCTGGGTGCCTTACACCAACTTCCATCCGATTTACGACGGCAAGAGCGGCATGAGCGGCGAGCGGGTGCCCGGTAAGGTTTTCTACGAAACCCAGTCTACGCACAAGCTGCTGGCGGCCTTCTCGCAGGCCTCGATGATTCATATCAAGGGCGACTACGACGAGAGCACCTTCAACGAAGCCTACATGATGCACACTACCACCTCGCCGCACTACGGCATCGTGGCGTCGATGGAGACCGCGGCCGCCATGCTGCGCGGCAACCCGGGGCGCCGCTTGATCAACCGCTCGGTGGAGCGCGCGCTGCATTTTCGCCGTGAAGTGCAGCGGCTGCGCGAGGAGAGCGACAGTTGGTTCTTCGACATTTGGCAACCGGAAGAGATCGATGAGGCGCAATGCTGGCCATTGGATCCGGACGACAACTGGCACGGCTTCGGCCAGACCGATCGCGATCACATGTACCTCGATCCGATCAAGGTGACGATCCTGACGCCGGGCATGAACGAGCTGGGTGCGCTGGAGGAGGAAGGGATCCCGGCGGCGCTGGTGGCGAAGTACCTCGACGAGCGCGGCATCGTGGTGGAGAAGACCGGGCCGTACAACCTGCTGTTCCTGTTCAGCATCGGCATCGACAAAACCAAGGCGATGAGCCTGCTGCGCGGCCTGACCGACTTCAAGCGCGCCTACGATCTCAATCTGCGGGTGAAGAACATGCTGCCGGATCTGTACGCCGAGGATCCGGATTTCTATCGCAACATGCGCATTCAGGATCTGGCCGCCGGCATTCATCGCCTGATCTGCCAGCACGATCTGCCGCGCCTGATGCAGAGGGCGTTCGACGTGCTGCCGGAAATGAAGCTGACGCCGCACCAGATGTTCCAGGAGCAGGTGCGGGGCAACGTGGAAACCTGCGAGCTGGATCAGCTGGTGGGCAAGGTGGCGGCCAATATGATCCTGCCGTATCCGCCGGGCGTGCCGCTGGTGATGCCGGGGGAAATGATTACCGAAGAGAGCCGGGCAGTGCTCGATTTTCTGCTGATGCTGTGCTCGATCGGCGAGCGCTATCCCGGTTTTGAAACCGACATCCACGGCGCCAGGCTGACGGAGGACGGGCGCTATCTGGTGAAGGTGTTGAAGCCTTCCTGATATCGGGCGTAGCGCGGTTTCCGGCGGTCAGCTTTCCGGCATGACGGAGGAGTGATGAGTGGAGATTTTCCACTCGTCACCGTCCCAGGCATAGGTAAAGGTATAACGCGCCGATACCGTCGATTTGTCTGCGAACGTAAAGGCATAGATGCCGGTATCTATCGCGGTGTTGCAGCCAAGGCGTATGGTGCGGCTTTTAATGTTGCCCACCGGTCTTTTCGCCAGAAAATGTCTGAAGTAATCCACCCGTTCGGCATTCGTCAGCCGCATCTTGTTGGAAAGCGTGGGGAGCAACACCGCATCGTCCAGATAAGTATTTGCGACTTTTCGCGCTTCTCCACTCTGTAAAGCGGTATTCCACTGCTCGAACAACCCCTCGATTTGGAGCCGGTCTGTTTTTACGCAAACGGGCGCCGTCGTTGCCCAAACCGAAGTGGAAATACACATTAACGAACCGATGACACCGGGGCGCATTTTCATACCTGTTCCTTTATTCAGGTGAGTTTTGTTGCCGTCATGGCGTGAATAGGCGGCAAATAAATTCAATACTAATATAATTTCGTATTGTAATTATCAAAAATAATTTGAATGTTACGGCGGGATTGTATGAGAGCGCAAATGGGGGAGAACAGCAGATAAGATTGACCGTTGACGGCATCACTGCCGCCGGATACCTTGCCTCATCAGACCGAACAGGAGAGGCCGCCATGCTGGCGTTACGTCAGGTACACCATATCGCGATCATTGGCGCGGATTACGCCGCCAGCAAGCGTTTTTATTGTGACATTCTCGGATTCACCCTGCTGAGCGAGGTCTACCGCGAGGAGCGCGACTCCTGGAAAGCGGATCTGGCGCTCAACGGGCAATACGCCATCGAGCTGTTTTCTTTCCCTTCGCCGCCGGCTCGCGTCAGCCGCCCGGAGGCCTGCGGCCTGCGCCATTTGGCGTTCAGCGTTGACGACATTGACCAGGCCATCGCCCATCTGCAGGCGGCCGGCGTCGCCTGCGAACCGGTACGCGTCGATCCTTACACCCAATCCCGCTTTACCTTTTTCAGCGATCCCGATGGTTTACCGTTAGAATTATACGAGAGTTAACGGCTTAATCGCCTCCCGGCGGCCACAGCCGGGGGCGGTTATGCTATGATCGCGCCCTTGCCCTACATGCCTACAGAGTTATTTCCGCCATGCAAGAGCCTGCTTTTCGCGTCGGGGAGTGGCTGGTTACCCCTGCCGACAACACCATCAGCCGCGACGGACGCCTAAAAACGCTGGAACCGCGCCTGATTGACATGCTGTGCTATTTCGCCCGCCATCCGGACGTGGTGCTGAGCCGCGACGAGCTGATCGACAACGTCTGGAAGCGCAATATCGTCACCAACCACGTGGTGACCCAATGTATTTCGGAGCTGCGCAAATACCTGAAAGACGGCGACAGCGACAGCCCGGAATACATTATCACCGTGCCCAAGCGCGGATATAAGCTGGCGACGTCGGTGATCTGGTGTGAAGAGGGGGAGACGCAACCCGCTCCCGCACCGGCGCCGCAGATTGCGGTGATCATGCATGAACCGGAAGACGGCAGCGAGGAAGACGAGACGCCGTACGTGCCGCCGCGCCGGGCAAGCGCGCCGGTTGCCGCGCCCGGCGAAAAGAAGCCGCGCTTTTATCGCCGCTCAACCTTCTGGGTGTGGCTGGCGTTTCTGGCGGCGCTCAGCGTCTGCGTGGCGTTTGTCGGCATCGCCACGCTGTCGCAGCGCGTGCCGGTATCGACCATGCCGGTGCTGCTCAACCCGCGCGATATCGACATTCGCATCCAGGGCGGCGAGAGCTGCAGCAACTGGATGCCGCAGCTCTCCTATGTGGTGGGCGTCAGCGAGCTGATCACCGATTCGCTGAACACCTACTCGACCTTCCTGGTGCACGACCAGACCAACTACAACTATTCCGGCCCCAGCAACTCGGGCAAGTCGCTGTATATCGAGTTTGTCAATCAGCGCCACTACCGCGCCCAGCAGTGTTTCCTGTCCGTGCGGCTGGTGGATAACGCCGACAGCTCAGTCATGCTGGACAAGCGTTACTTCATTACCGCCGATAACCAGCTGAAGATCCAGACTGACTTCCTCTCCAGCCTGTCCGCAGCGCTGAAGCAGCCCTGGCCGCCACAGCTGGAGCAGCGTCTGGCGCAGCTGCTGCCCGACAACGGGCCGCTGCTGCAGCGCTTCTACCAGGCGCATCAGTTGCTGATCCTCGGCGACGCCGATTCGTTGACCCGCGCCAGCGCCCAGTTGAGCGAGTTGATTAAAAGCGCGCCGAACTTCCACTACCTGCTGGCGGAAAAAGCGCTGGTGGACCTGCTGCGCAATTCTTATCAACCGTTCGACAGCCAGGCCTTGGCGCAACTGCGCGCCGATATCAGTCATTTGGCGACCATCCCCGAACTGAAAAACACGCCAATCATGCAGCAAGTTTTGGCGGTAGATGCATTGACGCAGGGGCGCATTGACGAGGCGCACCGGGCGATCGATCTGGGGATTGAATTGCAAATGTCGTGGCTGAATTATGTGTTGCTGGGGAAAGTGTATGAAATGCAGGGGCAGAATCATTTGGCGGCGGATTCTTATATTACCGCATTCAATCTTCGCCCCGGCGAGGACACATTGCATTGGATCACCAATGGCGTATTCCAGACGTCGTTGACCAACGTGGTGCCTTATTTAAATAACTATCAGCGCCAATAATTAACCGCTATCACGCCGCCATTATTCTCCGGGGATCATGGCGGCGTTATTTATTGGTAAAGTCATGTTGCATGAATGTATTATTTTTCTGCGCAATATTGCTCTTTTTTTGCCGTTTGTTATGCGTGATTAACCTCGCTATTTTGCTGTTTTTAAATGATGTTTATCTTTTCTTTAGCTTACCTTTTTATCTTGATGTGTTAATGAAAAACCTCAGGTTATCATTTGTATGATCATGAGCGTAATCTCACTTTATCTTTAGGACTTTATTCCCCCCGATGGTTAGCATCCTGACTATCAAGCCGGCTCATTAAAATCTTTCATTTATGGGTGTGGCTTATAAGAAACGTAAATCAGGAGAAACTGACCATGGCTTCACCCAAGAAAATAGGGCTTATTGCCTGCACCGGCGTCGTCGCCGGTAATATGATGGGGAGCGGGATTGCCTTATTGCCCGCCAACCTGGCGAGTCTCGGATCTATCGCCATTTGGGGATGGGTGATCTCGATTATCGGGGCGATGTCGCTGGCCTATGTGTATGCCCGCCTCGCCACCAAAAACCCGCAGCAGGGCGGCCCTATCGCTTATGCGGGTGAAATTTCCCCGGCCTTCGGTTTCCAGACCGGCGTGCTTTATTACCATGCCAACTGGATCGGTAACCTGGCCATCGGCATTACCGCCGTTTCTTATCTCTCCACCTTCTTCCCGGCGCTGAATAACCCGGTACCTGCCGGCATCGCCTGTATCGCCATCGTGTGGATCTTCACCTTCGTCAACATGCTGGGCGGAACCTGGGTCAGCCGTTTGACCACCCTGGGCCTGGTGCTGGTGCTGATCCCGGTGATCGTGACTGCCACCCTCGGTTGGCACTGGTTTGACGTCGCCACCTACCAGGCTAACTGGAATACCTCCGGTACCACCGACAGCCATGCGGTGATTAAAAGTATCCTGCTGTGCCTGTGGGCATTTATCGGTGTGGAATCCGCAGCGGTCAGCACCGGCATGGTGAAAAACCCGAAACGCACCGTGCCGCTGGCGACCATGCTTGGCACCGGCCTGGCGGGCATTATCTACATCGCCGCCACTCAGGTGATCAGCGGTATGTTCCCGGCGTCTGAAATGGCCGCCAGCGGCGCGCCGTTCGCCATCAGCGCCTCGGCGATTATGGGCAACTGGGCCGCACCGATGGTTTCCGCCTTCACTGCCTTCGCCTGCCTGACGTCGCTCGGTTCGTGGATGATGCTGGTCGGCCAGGCCGGGGTACGCGCCGCCAACGACGGCAACTTCCCGAAAGTGTACGGCGAGCTGGATAAAAACGGCATTCCGAAGAAAGGCCTGCTGCTGGCCGGCTGCAAAATGACCGCGCTGATGGTGCTGATCACCCTGATGAGCTCCGCCGGCGGCAAAGCGTCCGACCTGTTCGGCGAACTGACCGGCATCGCGGTGCTGCTGACCATGCTGCCTTACTTCTACTCCTGCGTAGACCTGATCCGCTTCGAAGGGGTCAACGTGCGCAACCTGCTGAGCCTGATCGCTTCGGTGTGCGGCTGCGGTTTCTGCTTCATCGCGCTGATGGGCGCCAACTCATTCGAACTGTCCGGCACCTTTATCATCAGCCTGATTATCCTGATGTTCTACGCCCGGAAAATGAATACCCGCCAGGCTGCCAACGCCGCGGCGGTCGATGAAAACACCACGGCCAAAGCGCACTGATTCGCGTCCGCTGACCGACTGAATTTACCCAGCCCCTTTCTTTCCGACCTGTCAGCCGCGACGGGAAGGGGCTTGCTTTGCCAGGAGAAATGCATATGAACGTTATCGCCATCATGAATCACATGGGTGTCTACTTCAAAGAAGAGCCTATCCGTGAACTGCATCAGGCGCTGGAAAGTCTGGATTTCCGCATCGTTTACCCTAACGATCGCGAAGACCTGCTGAAACTGATCGAGAACAACGCCCGCTTGTGCGGGGTGATCTTCGACTGGGACAAATACAACCTGGAGCTGTGCGAAGAGATCAGCCAGCTGAACGAATACATGCCGCTGTATGCGTTCGCCAACACCTATTCGACGCTGGACGTCAGCCTGAACGATCTGCGCATGCAGGTGCGCTTCTTCGAATATGCGCTCGGCGCGGCAACCGACATCGCCGCCAAGATCAAACAGAACACCGACGAGTACATCGACACCATCCTGCCGCCGTTGACCAAGGCGCTGTTCAAATACGTGCGCGAAGGCAAATACACCTTCTGTACGCCGGGCCACATGGGCGGCACCGCGTTCCAGAAGAGCCCGGTGGGCAGCCTGTTCTACGATTTCTTCGGCCCGAACACCATGAAGTCGGATATCTCGATTTCGGTGTCCGAACTGGGATCGCTGCTGGATCACTCCGGCCCGCACAAAGAGGCGGAAGAGTACATTTCCCGCGTGTTCAACGCCGAACGCAGCTACATGGTCACCAACGGCACCTCCACCGCCAACAAGATCGTCGGCATGTATTCGGCGCCGGCGGGCAGCACGGTGCTGATTGACCGTAACTGCCACAAGTCGCTGACTCACCTGATGATGATGAGTGACATCACGCCGATCTACTTCCGCCCGACCCGCAACGCCTACGGCATCCTCGGCGGCATTCCGCAGAGCGAGTTCCAGCGCGCCACCATCGCCAAACGCGTGAAGGACACCCCGAACGCCACCTGGCCGGTACACGCGGTGATCACCAACTCCACCTATGACGGCCTGCTGTACAACACCGACTTTATCAAGAACACCCTGGACGTGAAGTCTATCCACTTCGATTCCGCCTGGGTGCCTTACACCAACTTCCACCCGATCTATAAAGGCAAGTGCGGCATGAGCGGCGGCCGCGTGGAGGGCAAGGTGATCTATGAAACCCAGTCCACCCACAAACTGCTGGCGGCCTTCTCGCAGGCTTCGATGATTCACGTGAAGGGCGATATCAACGAAGAAACCTTCAACGAAGCCTACATGATGCACACCACCACCTCGCCGCACTACGGCATCGTGGCGTCGACCGAAACCGCCGCGGCGATGATGAAAGGCAACGCCGGCAAGCGCCTGATCAACGGCTCCATCGAACGCGCGATCAAGTTCCGCAAAGAGATCAAACGCCTGAAAGTCGAGTCCGACGGCTGGTTCTTCGACGTCTGGCAGCCGGAACATATCGATGAGCCGGAATGCTGGCCGCTGCGCTCCGACAGCGCCTGGCACGGCTTCAAGAACATCGATAACGAACACATGTATCTCGACCCGATCAAGGTCACCATTCTGACGCCGGGGATGAGCAAGGAAGGCGAGATGCAGCCGTTCGGCATCCCGGCCAGCATCGTGGCGAAATACCTCGACGAACGCGGCATCATCGTCGAGAAAACCGGGCCGTACAACCTGCTGTTCCTGTTCAGCATCGGCATCGACAAAACCAAGGCGCTCAGCCTGCTGCGCGCGATGACCGACTTCAAACGCTCGTTCGATCTGAACCTGCGGGTGAAAAACATGCTGCCTTCGCTGTATCAGGAAGCGCCTGATTTCTATGAAAACATGCGCATTCAGGATCTGGCGCAGAACATTCACCGCCTGGTGGAGCAACACAACCTGCCGGACCTGATGTATCGCGCGTTCGAAGTGCTGCCAACCATGGTGATGAACCCGTACCAGGCGTTCCAGAAAGAGCTGCACGGCGAAGTGGAAGAGGTTTATCTGGAAGAGATGGTCGGCAAGGTCAACGCCAATATGATCCTCCCATACCCACCGGGCGTGCCGCTGGTGATGCCGGGCGAAATGCTGACCGAGGAGAGCCGGCCGGTGCTGGAGTTCCTGCAGATGCTGTGCGAAATCGGCGCGCATTATCCGGGCTTTGAAACCGACATTCACGGCGCCTATCGTCAGGCGGACGGACGTTATCGGGTGAAAGTGCTGAAGGCGAAATAACCGCAGCCAATAACAGGGGAGGCGCTCGCGCTTCCCCTTTGCCGTTCACCGACTGATGGGAGACCTCCATGAAAACACCCTCACAGCCGCGCGCAATTTACTATGTCGTAGCCATACAAATTTGGGAATATTTCAGCTTTTACGGCATGCGTGCGTTACTGATTCTCTATCTGACCCACCAACTCGGCTATACCGACAGCCACGCCATCGATCTCTACAGCGCTTACGCTTCGTTAGTTTACGTCACTCCTATTTTGGGCGGCTGGCTCGCCGACCGCCTGCTGGGCAATCGCGTCGCAGTGATCGCCGGCGCGGCGCTGATGACGCTGGGGCATATCGTGCTCGGCCTGAGCGCGGTCTCCGCCCAGTCGCTCTATCTGGCGCTGGCCATCATCATCTGCGGCTACGGCCTGTTCAAATCCAATATCAGCTGCCTGCTGGGCGAACTGTATCCGGCGCACGACTCGCGCCGCGAAGGGGGCTTCTCGCTGCTGTACGCCGCCGGCAACGTCGGATCTATTTTGGCGCCGATCGCCTGCGGGTTGGCGGCCGAGCGCTATGGCTGGCACGTCGGCTTTGCGTTGGCCGGGATCGGCATGTTCGCCGGCCTGGCGATCTTCCTGCTCGGCGGGCGCCACTTCCGCCATACCCGCGGCGTGAATGCACCGCTGATGCGCGCCAAAAGCCTGGGTTTGCCGCACTGGGGTTGGCTGTTGGCGGCGCTGCTGGCATCGCCGCTGTTCTTCACGCTGCTGTTTGTGCACGACTGGGCCGGCTATTTGCTCGGGCTGGTGTGCGTGGCGGCGGTGGTGCTGGTGGCACGCATTATGCTGCGTGCGGACGCCGGCCAGCGCCGGGGGCTGTGGCAGATCGTTGTGCTGATGCTGCTGGGCACGCTGTTCTGGGCTTTCGCCCAGCAGGGCGGCAGCTCCATCAGCCTGTTTATCGATCACTTCGTCGATCGGCGCTGGTTCGGTTGGACGGTGCCGACCGCGCTGTTCCAGTCGGTTAACGCCTGTGCGGTAATGCTGGGCGGCGTGGCGCTGGCATGGCTGGCGAGCGGCGACGGTGCGGGCGATCGCACGTTGCGCATCTGGTGCAAGTTCGCCTTCGGTCTGCTGTTGATCGGCGTCGGCTTTACGCTGATGGCACTCAATACGCGGCTGCACGGGCCGGGATCGATGGGGCTGATGATCGCCGGCCTGGCGGTGATGGGCTTCGCCGAACTGTTTATCGATCCGGTGGCGATGGCGCAGATCACCCGGCTGAATATCCCCGGTGCCACCGGCGTACTGACCGGTATCTATATGCTGGCGACCGGCTCGATCGCCAACTACCTGGCGGGCATTATCGCCAATCAGACCGCCGAGGATCACATCGAGGGGGCGGCGATGCAGGCGTATGGCCGCATTTTCGCCCAGATTGGCTGGGGAGCGGCCGGATGCGCGCTGGCGGTGATCGCGGTACTGGGTGGCTGGTGGTTGCTGACGCGGCGCCAGGCACGGACGGTTAATGCTTGATTGATGACGGTAGGCGGGGTTAACGTGCAGCTATGTAGAAGTGACAAAGCCGACCGATGAATACTGATCAATTAACGACGCGGGTGGCAGACCAGTTGGGCGCGCAGCAGCGGCTGCTGGTGGCGTTCAGCGGCGGCCTGGATTCCAGCGTACTGCTGCATGTGCTGGCGACGTTGCGCCGCCGGCGTCCGGGAATGCAACTGCGCGCGCTGCATGTGCATCACGGCCTGAGCGCCTTCGCCGACCGCTGGGTTGAGCATTGCCGCAGCCGCTGCGCCGACTGGCAGATCCCGCTGACGGTGACGCACGTGCAGGTGGACGCCCGCCAGGGCGGCATCGAGGCGGCGGCGCGCGCGGCGCGCTATGCCACCTTCAGCGCCGCGCTAACGGAGGGCGAAGCGCTGCTCACCGCCCAACACCTCGACGATCAAAGCGAAACCTTCCTGCTGGCGCTCAAGCGCGGCAGCGGGCCGGCGGGGCTGTCGGCGATGGCGGCGCGCGCGGCGTTGGGCGAGCACCTGCTGTTGCGGCCGCTGTTGGGTTGCTCACGCCAGACGCTGGAAAGCTACGCGCAACGCCACGCCTTAACCTGGATAGATGACGACAGCAATCAGGACACGCGCTTCGATCGCAATTTCCTGCGCTTGCAGGTGTTGCCGCAGCTCAACCAGCGCTGGCCGCACTTCGCCTCGGCGGTGGCGCGCAGCGCCGGCCTGTGCGCCGAGCAGGAGCAGCTGCTGGACGAACTGCTGGCGGAACCGCTGCAAAGCCTGTTGGCGGCGGATCGCTCATTGGCGATCGACGGCCTGACGGACTGTTCGCCGGTGCGGCGCTTCGCCTTGCTGCGGCGCTGGATCGCGTTGTTTAACGTCACCATGCCGGCGCGTGAGCAGCTTCAGCGCCTGTGGGAGGAGGTGGCGCTCAGCCGGGAGGATGCCGAACCGCAGCTGCAGCTCGGCGCCTATCAGATTCGCCGTTTCCGCGGCCGGTTGCACCTGTTGCCGCCGCTGGCGGCGCTGCGCGATGTGCATCTGCCCTGGCAGCCTGACGAGCCGCTGGCGCTGCCGGACGGGCTGGGGCGGCTTGTCGCGGGTGAGGGCGAGCTGGCGCTGCGCGCGCCGCAGCCGTCGCAGCGGATCAGCATTCGTTTCGGCGGCGTGCAGGGCGCGGTGCGCATCGTGGGGCGCGCCCATTCGCGGCCGATAAAAAAATTGTGGCAGGAGCTGGGGATCCCGCCCTGGCAGCGTGAACGCATCCCGTTGATTTATTATGATGAGCAGCTGATCGCCGCGCTGGGCGTATTCGTCTGTGAGGCGGGGCAGGTGCCGGAAGGCGAACGTCCGTGGCGGCTGCGCTGGGAAAAAAATCATAATCGAGAGGAGCAATAATGAAGTTTGTGGGGATCACGCTGTTGGCCGCCGGCCTGTTCAGCCTGCCGGCGTTGGCGGCGGGGGATGCGGTGGCCGGCCAGGCGAAAGCCGCCGCCTGTGCTGCGTGCCACGGCGCGCAGGGCAAGGTGACGGTGCCGATGTACCCGAATCTGGCCGGGCAGAACGCCATGTACCTGCAGCACGCGCTGCAGGCGTACAAGAAAGGGGAGCGCAACGGCGGCCAGGCCGAGGTGATGAAGGCCTACGTCTCGGGGCTGTCGGATGACGATATCGCCGATCTGGCGGCCTTTTACGCCAGCCTGAAGCCGTAAATGACGAGGGCAGCCGTTGGGCTGCCCTGTTGGGATGGGGTTACCGCTGCTCAGTCCGACAGACTGACGACCACGGTACCGATTTCCGGATGACTGAAACTGCTGATATGGTCCAGACGCAGGTCGCGCTGCTGGCCGTTCTGTTCGATGGTCAGATACTCAACGCGTTTCTTTTGCAGCAGGTCGATCGCCTTGGCCTCGATCACTTCTCCGTCGCGTAACTCCAGCTTCAGAATAAGTTTATGCTGACAGGCGAGTTCCAGGTTGTCGTAGTCATCGCAATTGATGGGTTGGTACTCATCATTCATCAACATAGTCGCTCACCAATAAGTTAGCGGCGGCAAAGGCCGCCTGTTCCCTAACGGAGGACGGTAGCGCATCGTTCGCTGCGACATCGTCCAATGCCTTTAACGCACAAGCCAGCGCATCGGGCACGTAGCCAAGATCTCCACTGCCAATCTCGGCGTAAGTACGGCGTACTAACTCACAGTATTGTTGCACAGTTTCCTCCCTTAAGAACCTCTGCATCATCAAGACTACTATCGCGATGAGGCGCAGGCTCTTGGAGTTTTATCCTATCCCAGACGACTATAGCACAGCTGTTATGGAGTTATCAGCACCCCGGCACGCCTTTCGCACTGCCGCGGCCGGGCCGCGCTGGCGGCGTTCGGCCCTGATCAAGTACACTGTCGCCGGATAATAACGAGGTCACCCATGGCGCTGAAAGCAACCATTTATAAAGCCGCGGTCAATATCGCTGATATGGATCGTCACTTCTACCACGACGCCACGCTGACGCTGGCGCAACACCCGTCCGAAAACGAGCAGCGCATGATGCTGCGCCTGTTGGCCTGGATCTGCCATGCCGACGAGCGGCTGGTGTTCACCAAAGGGCTGAGCGCCGACGACGAGCCGGAGATCTGGCAGCGCAACGACCACAATGGGCTGGAAATGTGGATCGAGATGGGGTTGCCCGACGAAAAACGTATCCGCAAGGCCTGCAACCAGTCGCCGCGCGTGGTGCTGTACGCCTACGGCGAGCGCGCCGCGCACGTGTGGTGGCAGGGAATGCAGGGCAAGGTGGCCGGCTACAAGAACCTGAGCGTGCGTTTCCTCGACGACGAACAGCTGGCGCGCCTGACGGCGCTGGCCAGCCGCACCATGACGCTGCAGGCGACGTTGCAGGAGGGAACTATTTGGCTATCCGATGCTCAGAATAGTCTGGAAATCCAGTTCGCCGAGTGGCAGCTGGCGCAGGTGTGACCGGTGCTGGAACTGTCAAGAAACGTCGCCATACCGGATAATGAGCTGGAATTGACGGCGATCCGCGCGCAGGGCGCGGGCGGCCAGCACGTGAACAAAACCTCAACGGCGATCCATTTGCGCTTTGACATCCGGGCATCCAGCCTGCCAGAGTATTATAAGGAACGGCTGCTGGCGCTGAATCATCATCTCATTACCGCCGATGGCGTGGTGATTATCAAGGCGCAAGAGTATCGCAGTCAGGAATTGAATCGCGAAGCGGCGTTGGCCAGGCTGGCCGCGCTGATTCGGCAGGCGATGGTGGTGGAAAAAACGCGCAAGGCGACCAAGCCCACAAAAGGGGCCAAACTGCGTCGCCTGGAAGGCAAGGCGCGTAAAGGCGCCACCAAGGCGCTGCGTGGCAAGGTTCGCACTTAGGAATACATGAACACAGTAGGAGAATAACTGTGAAAAAAATTACGGTAGCCCTGTTCCTCGCGGCAGGCGCACTCTCGTTGTTGGGATGCAACAATCATTATCAGCCGAAGGAACAACCGCTGCAGCCGATGCCGCAGAGCTATCAAGGGGTGTTGCCTTGCGCCGATTGCGGCGGTCTGGAGACGGCGCTGTTCCTGGATGAGGATGGCACCTTCGTGCTGCAGGAAACCTATCGCGGCACCAAAGACGGCGATCAGACCTTTGCCGACTACGGCAAATGGGCGCGCACCGCGGATAAGCTGGTGCTGACCGACAGCAACGGCGAAAAACGCTATTTCCGCCCGGTGGGCAAGAGCCTGGAAATGCTGGATCGCAGCGGCGTGCCGATCGAGTCCAAGCTGAATTACCGTCTGGATCCGGTTGAGAAGCCGTTGCCTAAAACGCCGATGACGCTGAAAGGCAGCTACACCTATATGGCGGACGCGGCGGTCTTCAAGGACTGCGCTACCGGCAAAACCTTCCCGGTGGACAATAACATCGCGCTGGAGCAAGGTTACGCCAAAGCATACAAGACCGCCGGCGAGCCGGTATTCCTGACGTTCAGCGCGCACTTCAGCGTGCAGCCGTCGATGGAGGAAGGTCTGACCGAGAAGGCGCTGGTGCCGGACGGCAAAATCGTGTTTGACCGCAGCAAGAACTGCAGCAGCAAATAAGCGATTTCGGATATAAAAAAACCCGCCTAGGCGGGTTTTTTACTTTCTGGTATTCGTCGCTTAGCGTTTGATCTGGCCCAGCAGGAAATCAACGATTTCGCCGGTTTTGATCATTTGTTTCTCGCCGACGCGGCGGTTCTTGTACTCGATCTCTTCGTTGTCGAGATTGCGGTCGCCGATAACGATAGAGTGCGGCACGCCGATCAGTTCCATATCCGCGAACATCACGCCCGGGCGCTCTTTGCGGTCATCGAGGATCACGTCGATGCCGTGGGAGCGCAGGGTGTTGTACAGCTCTTCGGCCAGCGCCTGCACGCGGAACGACTTGTGCATGTTCATCGGCAGGATAGCGACCTGGAACGGCGCGATGGCGTCCGGCCAGATGATGCCGCGTTCGTCGTGATTCTGCTCGATGGCGGCGGCCACGACGCGCGTGACCCCGATGCCGTAGCAACCCATGGTCAGCACCTGGTTGCGGCCGTCTTCGCCCTGCACGGTCGCTTTCATCGCTTCCGAGTACTTGGTGCCGAGCTGGAAGATATGGCCCACTTCGATGCCGCGTTTGATCAGCAGCGTGCCCTGACCGTCCGGGCTGGCGTCGCCGTCCACCACGTTACGGATATCGGCCACCTGCGGCAGCGGCAGATCGCGCTCCCAGTTGATGCCGAAGTAGTGTTTGCCGTCGACGTTGGCGCCGGCGCCAAAGTCGCTCATCGCCGCCACGCTGCGGTCGGCAACCACCGGCATCGGCAGGTTGACCGGGCCGAGTGAACCCGGGCCGGCGCCGACGATGGCGCGAATTTCTTCTTCAGTGGCGAAGGTCAGCGGCGTGGCAACCTGCGCCAGCTTCTCGGCCTTGACTTCGTTCAGCTCGTGATCGCCGCGCACCAGCAGGGCAACCAGCTTGTGGCCGCTCTCTTCGGTGGCGCGCACCATCAGCGTCTTCACGGTTTTTTCCACCGGCAGCTGGAACTGATCGACCAGCTCAACGATGGTTTTGGCGTTCGGCGTATCCACCAGACGCAATTCTTCGCCGGCCGCCGCGCGAGGCGCCGCCGGCGCGACCGCTTCCGCCAGCTCGATGTTGGCGGCGAAGTCGGAACCGGTGGAGAACACGATATCGTCTTCACCGCTGTCTGCCAGCACCTGGAATTCGTGCGAGGCGCTGCCGCCGATCGAGCCGGTATCGGCCTGCACCGGGCGGAAATCCAGACCCATGCGGCTGAAGATTTTGCTGTACGCTTCGTACATCGCGTCGTAAGTCTCTTGCAGAGACTCCTGCGAGGTATGGAAGGAGTAGGCATCCTTCATCAGGAACTCACGGGAACGCATTACGCCGAAACGCGGGCGCACTTCATCACGGAACTTGGTCTGGATCTGGAAGAAGTTCAGCGGCAGCTGTTTGTACGAGCTGATCTCGTTGCGGATCAGATCGGTGATCACTTCTTCATGCGTCGGGCCCAGCACGAACGGACGATCGCCGCGGTCGACGAAGCGCAGCAGCTCGGGGCCGTATTGCTCCCAACGGCCGCTTTCCTGCCACAGATCGGCAGGCTGAACCACCGGCATGGACACTTCGATCGCGTTAGCATTGTTCATTTCTTCGCGAACGATGTTTTC
Organism: Serratia sp. SM04; assembly: GCF_040280225.1. Taxonomy (NCBI): domain Bacteria; kingdom Pseudomonadati; phylum Pseudomonadota; class Gammaproteobacteria; order Enterobacterales; family Yersiniaceae; genus Serratia; species Serratia sp. SM04. Next base: position 677,372 of record NZ_JBEOQT010000001.1, read on the forward strand.
AACCTTTTTCAGAACGCGCAGGCCGGTCGGCAGCCAGGTGTAAAGACCGGAGGCCAGCTTGCGGATCATCCCGGCGCGCAGCATCAGCTGGTGGCTGATCACTTCGGCGTCGGCGGGTGTCTCCTTCAGTGTGGAGAGCAGATATTGGCTAGTACGCATGGTGTTTTGGTTCCGTTAGAACTGCAAATTGCATCGGGCTGCCAGAGTGGCGGCCAAAAGTGACAAAAGTGGTTTAGTTTACCAGCGCGAGCGGGTCGCCAAAAGAGAGGCGGCGGAATTTTAACGCGGGTCGAGCGCCAACACTTCGGTATGACCGTCCACGACGCGCCAGCGCACGTTGAAATCCAGCAGCCAGACGGCGTAATCCCGTTCGACGTCCTCTCCTTTACGATAGGCGGGACGGGGATCTTGCGCCAGCACCTGGCTGATAAAACGCCTTAATTGCGGATAACGCGCCTGATGTTGCTGCAGCTGCTGCTCGGCCTGAGGCGCGAAACGCACCGGCATATCGCCGGCGGGCGCGGCCTGGGCAAAACCGGCGCGGGCCTGCGGTTGGCTCTCGGCGAACGGCAGATAAGGCTTGATGTCTACCACCGGGGTGCCGTCGACCAGATCGAGGCTGCCCAGCTCCAGCACCACTTCGCCGTTTTTCACCCGCACGCCTTTCAGCTCAATGAGGGACATGCCGAGCGGGTTGGGGCGGAAGGTGGAGCGGGTGGCGAATACGCCCATGCGGGCATTGCCGCCTAAACGCGGCGGGCGCACCGTCGGCCGCCAGCCGCCTTCCAGGGTTTGATGGAAAATGAACATCACCCACAGATGGCTGAAATCGCTGAGGCCGCGTACCGCCTCCGCCTGGTTGTAAGGTGGCAGCAGCAGCAGTTCGCCGCCACCGTCTTCGACCAGCCCCGGCTGGCGGGGAACGGCGAATTTTTCTTTATATGGCGAGCGGATCACGCCGATCTGCTCGAAAACGAATTCGGTCATTTGGACGAGACGTTAAGCGCCGAGCCCTGGCAGACGGCCTGCTGGTAACAACCGGCGACGCCGCTGACAATCTGGCAGTCGTGCAGCAGCACGGCGTTGGCCTTCATGTAAGACGCGCGGATCTGCATGCGTTTACGGGCGGTAGCCAGATTCGGTGGGGAGTCTTGTACGGTGGTTTGGCACGATTCGCCGGACACTTCACCCAGATCGCGGAATGGCTTGCCCACGAGCTCTTCTGCACTTTTGTACAGTTTTACCGGAGCGGGGCGGGCGGCCGGCGTGGTCTTGGCCGGGGCGGTAGTGGTCGGCTTGCTGGTGCTGTTTGTTGAGGACGGCGCGATACGTTGCGATGAACATCCGGCCAGCGCGAGCGCTAACAAACAGAGAGGTAAAACACGCATTGAGATTCCTCTGCCTTAATGAAAGTGGCGCTATTGAAGCAATCTATGGCGGAAATAACAAGACGGGCCTTGGCCCGTCTTGCAATTATAGGAATAAAATTGACGAATAAGCGCTTACCAGCCTTTCACCGCACCGCCGTTGAAGATTTTGTTGGCGGCGGCGTCCACTTCGTCAGACTGATAGGCCTGCACGAATTTCTTCACGTTTTCCGCATCTTTGTTATCTTCGCGCGCAACCAGCAGGTTGACGTAAGGCGAGTCTTTATCTTCCACGAACAGGCCGTCTTTCGCCGGCGTCAGACCGATCTGGCTGGCGTAGGTGGTGTTGATCACCGCCAGCGCGATCTGCTGATCGTCCAGAGAACGCGGCAGCTGAGGCGCTTCCAGCTCAACCAGCTTCAGGTTTTTCGGGTTCTCGGTCACGTCCAACACGGTCGGCAGCAGGCCAACGCCGTCTTTCAGTTTGATCAGGCCGACTTTCTGCAGCAGCAGCAGCGAACGGCCCAGGTTGGTCGGATCGTTAGGCAGTGCGATCTGAGAACCCTCTTTCAGCTCGTCCAGCGATTTGATTTTCTTGGAGTAACCGGCGATCGGGTAAACAAAGGTGTTGCCGACCGGCACCAGCTTGTAGCCGCGATCTTTGATCTGCTGATCCAGGTATGGCTTGTGCTGGAAGGCGTTCAGATCGATATCGCCTTTGCTCAGCGCTTCGTTAGGCAGCACGTAGTCGTTGAAAGTGACCAGTTCAACGTCCAGACCGTATTTCTCTTTTGCCACTTTCTGAGCCACTTCGGCCACTTGCTGCTCAGCGCCGACGATCACGCCGACCTTGATGTGGTTCGGATTCTTTTCATCCTGGCCGCAGCCCGCCAGAGCCAGAGAGCCGATCAGTGCGCCAATTGCCGCGATGGATTTAAATTTTAACGACATATCCCTTCCTCATTAGACTCGCATTAACATGCTGTGAAACTATTTATGGGTAACGGCTTTGACGATGCGATCGCCGCAGAACTGGATCAGATAAACCAAAACTACCAGTAATACTAATACGGTATTCATCACTGTGGCGTTATAACCGATATAACCGTATTGGTAACCGATTTGGCCCAGACCGCCGGCGCCGACTGCGCCGCCCATGGCGGAGTAGCCCACCAGGGTGATCAGCGTGATGGTCGCGGCGTTGACCAGGCCCGGCAGGGCTTCCGGCAGCAACACTTTCTTGATGATCTGCATCGGCGTGGCGCCCATGGCGCGCGCCGCTTCCACCAGACCGGACGGGATCTCCAGCAGGGCGTTTTCCACCATGCGCGCGATGAACGGCGCGGCGCCCACGGTCAACGGCACGATGGCCGCCTGCAGACCGATAGAGGTGCCGACGATCATGCGGGTAAATGGAATCATCCAAACCAGCAGGATAATGAACGGGATAGAACGGAAGATGTTCACCAGCCCGGACAGGATTTTATACAGCGAGTTGTTGGCGATGATCTGCCCCGGGCGGGTGACATACAACAGCACGCCTACCGGCAGGCCGAGCACGAAACCGAAGAAGCCGGAGACAAAGGTCATCATGACGGTTTCCCACACGCCACGCGCCATCAACCACATCATTGCCTCAGACATAACCCAGAACCTCTACTTTTACCTGATTTTCCTGCAGGAACTTAATCGTCGCCAGCGCGTCTTCGTCGCTGCCGTGCAGCTCCGCCAGCATCACGCCGAATTTCACGCCGCCGGCATAATCCATCTGGGCGCTGATAATGTTGTTGTTCACGTTGAAGCGGCGAGCGGCTTCAGACAGCAGCGGCGCATCGACCGACTGGCCTGTGAACTCCAGGCGCAGCAGCGGTTGGCGGTCGCCCTGACGCTCCGGCGACAGGCGCGCGGCGTAGTCGTCCGGGATATCCAGATGGAGCGTGGACTGAATGAACTGCTGGGCCAGTGGGGTTTTTGGGTGCGAGAATACTTCGCTGACGCTGTCTTTTTCGATCAGTTGCCCCTGGCTGATGACCGCGACCTGGTCGCAGATGCGTTTCACCACGTCCATTTCATGGGTGATCAGCAGAATGGTCAGGCCCAGCCGGCGGTTGATGTCTTTCAGCAGTTCCAGGATGGAACGGGTGGTGGCCGGATCCAACGCGCTGGTGGCTTCATCGCACAGCAGCACTTTAGGATTGCTGGCCAGCGCGCGGGCGATCGCCACGCGCTGTTTCTGGCCGCCGGACAGATTGGCCGGGTAGGCGTCGTGCTTGTCCGCCAGGCCGACCAGCTCCAGCAGTTCGGTCACGCGCTTTTTGATCTCGGCGCGCGGCGTATTGTCCAGCTCCAGCGGCAACGCCACGTTACCGAACACCGTGCGGGAAGAGAGCAGGTTGAAGTGCTGGAAGATCATGCCGATTTGGCGACGGGCGCGCGTCAGTTCGCTTTCCGACAGCGAGGTCAGATCCTGACCATCGACCAGCACCTGGCCGGACGTTGGGCGCTCCAGCATGTTGGCGCAGCGAATCAGCGTGCTTTTACCGGCGCCGGAGGAACCGATGACGCCATAGATTTGCCCGGCAGGGACGTGAAGGGTCACGTCAGAGAGCGCGGTAATGGTGCGCGAACCCTGCTGGAACACTTTAGTGATGTTAGAAAGTTTAATCATATTCTTCTTATTTTAGCGTGGTTGCCCGTGGCTAGATAAAAGTAAACCTCGGCGTGGAACCAAGGTATGGATCAGATGTTAAGGCGTCTAGACGTCCAAGTCAACGGCCTGCGACGTTCTCCGGCGTTCTCAGTGCGGGGTAAAACATGCGATACTGTCAGCGTATACAGGCCCTCAGGAGCAAAGCGGTGACACAAAGCGTTCCAGCAATTTTTCTCGATCGTGACGGTACGATTAACGTTGACCATGGCTATGTCCATGAAATCGACAACTTCCACTTTATTGACGGCGTGATTGACGCCTGTCGCGAACTCAAAAAGATGGGCTTCGCGCTGGTAATGGTGACCAACCAGTCCGGCATTGCGCGCGGCAAGTTCAGCGAAGACCAATTCATGTACCTGACCGAGTGGATGGACTGGTCGCTGGCCGATCGCGACGTTGACTTCGACGGCATCTATTTCTGCCCGCACCATCCGGAGGCGGTAGTAGAAGAGTATCGTCAGGTGTGTGACTGCCGTAAACCGCAGCCGGGCATGCTGCTGCAAGCGCAGCAGGAATTGAACATCGATATGGCCGCTTCTTATATGGTGGGCGATAAACCGGAAGATATGCAGGCGGCGATCGCGGCCGGCGTCGGCACCAAGGTGCTGGTGCGTACCGGCAAGCCGGTGACGGAGCAGGGCGAAAAGCTGGCCGATTGGGTGCTAAATAGCCTGGCGGACCTGCCTGAAGCCATCAAAAAGCGGGTTTAATAGGCGTTACGAATGAATAGTGAGCGGTCAGATAAAAAATGCATATTATCGCTTGTCATTCTGAACCGGCTCCCTATAATGCGCCTCCATCGACACGGCGCAAGTGATTCACTTCACACAGCGGCCGGGAAGAAAGAGAAAAAATCCTGAAAATTAGGGTTGACTCTGAAAGAGGAAAGCGTAATATACGCCACCTC
>NZ_JBEOQT010000002.1:0-538758 GCF_040280225.1 Serratia sp. SM04
GTAAATGCTCATCAACTGCCCCATTCGCACCAGCGCCGACAATACGGCGATCACAAACACGTCGATCATTGACCAGCGGCCAACGAATTCGACCACTTCATAAATCAGATGCATGCGCTCGCTGTCGGCGCGCGGTTTCTTCCTGCCGTTGGCATCCCAGCACAGCCAGCCGATCGCCAGCATTTTCAGCGACGGCACCATGATACTGGCGATGAAAATCACCAGCGCCACCGGATAAGAGCCGTCGCCCCACAGCAGGATCACCCCCGCCATGATGGTGGAGTTCATCTTGTTGCCCAGCGCCTCGGTCACCATGATCGGCATCAGGTTGGCCGGAATGTACAGCATGACGGAGGTCACCAGCAGCGCCAGCGTCCACTGCAGGCTGTGGCGGCGACGTACGTAGCCGTTGGTGTGGCAGCGCGGGCAGCGCACCTGATTGGCCGGCAGGATCGCCGTGCAGCAGGCGCAAGAGCGCACGCCCTGCCGCATGCCGGTGCGCCCCACCGTCAGCGGGCGATCGAGACGCGGCGCCGGTTCGATGTCCTGCCACAGCCAACGCCTGTCCACGCACTGGAAGGCGCGCACCTGCAGCAGGCAGAACAGGCAATAAGGCACGAAGCTGCTGCCGATGCCGATATCGCCGTAGGCCATCAGCTTGACGAAGCTGACCAGCACCCCGGCGAGGAAAATTTCCACCATGCACCAGGTCTTGAACTGGAACAGCACCCGGGCCATCCACTCTTTCAGCCCCAGCGGCAAACGCACTTTGGCACACAGCAGAATGATCGCCACCATGCAAAACGCCGGGATCAGCTGCACGAACACCATAAACAGCGTGGCCATGCTGGCGTAGTCTTCCGCCACCATGACTTCCGGAATTTGAATCAGCCGGATTTCATTGCCGATGCCGGCGACGCGCATGTTGATAAACGGGAAAATGTTGGCCAGCACCAGCATGAACAGGGCGCTGAGGGCGTAACCGATTGGCCGCTTGCGCGGCTCGTCCCAGCGGGCGCTGAGCGTGGTTTTGCAGCGCGGGCAGACCGCTTTGCTGCCATAGGCCAGCGGCGGCAGCGCCACCAGCATGTCGCACTGCGGGCACAGCATCAGGTTATCCTGGTGCTCCGCCGAAGGTGCGGAATGACTATGCTGCTGATGATTGTTGTGGGAACACACCATATTCCTCCTAAATAACGTTGCTCACCGGCACGTCGATACCGCCCGCAGCAGCGCGCGGGCGGTATCGCAACGGTCAGCCGTTTTTCATCGCTTCCAGCTCTTCCCAGCGGGCGAAGGCCTGCTCGAGCGCCTGCTCGGCGTTAGCCAGCGCCGTCAGCACTTGTTGCGTTTCGCTGTGCGGCCGCGTGAAGAAGTCGGCGTCGCTCATCTGCGCCTGCAGCGCTTCGATCTCCGCCTCCAGCTGTTCGAGCCGCTGCGGCAACTGTTCCAGTTCGCGCAGCAGGTTGTAACTCAGCTTGGCCGCCGCTTTCTTCGGCTGTTCGGCCTTTTTCTCCGCCGCCGGTTTGCTCGCGCTCGGCGCCGCCTGACGAATCGGTTTCGCCGTGGCGCGCTGATGATGCGCATCGTAGTAACCGCCGACGAAGGCGTTGATCACGCCGTTGCCTTCGAAGATCCAACACTCGGTCACCGAGTTGTCGACGAACTGACGATCGTGGCTGACCAGCAGCACGGTGCCCTGATAGCCGTCGATCAGCTCTTCCAGCAGCTCCAGCGTTTCGACGTCGAGATCGTTGGTTGGTTCATCGAGGATCAGCAGATTGCTCGGTTTCAGAAACAGCTTAGCCAACAGCAGGCGGTTACGCTCACCGCCCGACAGCGCCTTCACCGGCGTCATCGCGCGTTTCGGGTGGAACAGGAAGTCCTGCAGGTAGCCCAATACGTGGCGAGGGCGACCGTTGACCATCACTTCCTGTTTGCCTTCCGCCAGGTTGTCCATCACCGTGCGCTCCGGATCGAGATCCGCGCGGTGCTGATCGAAATAGGCCACTTCCAGCTTGGTGCCGCAGTGCACGCGGCCGCTGTCGGCTTTCAGCTGACCGAGCATCAGTTTCAGCAGCGTGGTTTTGCCGCAGCCGTTCGGCCCCACCAACGCAATCTTGTCGCCGCGCTGTACCTGGGCGGAAAAATCGCGCACCAGCACTTTTTCACCCACCTGATAATTGACGTTTTCCAGCTCGAACACGATTTTGCCGGAGCGGGTCGCCTCTTCCACCTGCATCTTGGCGGTGCCCATCACTTCGCGGCGCTGCGAACGCTCGACGCGCAGCGCCTTCAGCGCGCGTACGCGGCCTTCGTTACGGGTACGGCGCGCCTTGATGCCCTGACGGATCCAGACCTCTTCCTGCGCCAGCTTGCGATCGAACTCGGCGTTTTGCAGCTCTTCCACCCGCAGCGCTTCTTCTTTGCTCTGCAGATACAGATCGTAGTTGCCCGGCCAGGAAACCAGCTTGCCGCGGTCCAGATCGACGATGCGCGTCGCCATGTTGCGGATAAACGAACGGTCGTGCGAGATGAAGACGATGCTGCCGTCGAACTCTTTCAGGAAGCCTTCCAGCCAGTCGATGGTTTCGATATCCAGGTGGTTGGTCGGTTCGTCGAGCAACAGCACGCGCGGCGAGCTCACCAGCGCGCGGCCCAGCGCCGCTTTACGCAGCCAGCCGCCCGACAGCGAGGAAAGCTCGGCGTCGCCGTTCAGCCCCAGCTGCAACAGCACTTCGCTGATGCGGCTGTCGAGCTGCCACAGCCCCTGGTGATCGAGGATCTCCATGATTTGCGCCATGCGCGCCAGATTTTTCTCGCTCGGGTCGCTCTCCACCAGATGGGAAATCGCATGGTACGCCTTCAGGTGTTCCGCCTGCTCCGCGACGCCTTCGGCCACGAAGTCGAACACGCTGCCGCCGATATTGCGCGGCGGATCCTGTTGCAGGCGCGCCACGATCAGATCCTGCTCGTAGATCACCCGGCCGTCGTCCAGCGGGATCTCTTTGCCGAGGATCTTCAGCAGCGTGGATTTGCCGGCGCCGTTGCGCCCGACCAGACACACGCGCTCGTTGTCTTCGATATGAATTTCGGTGTTGTCTAAAAGCGGCGCATCGCTGAAAGAGAGCCAGGCGCCGGACATGCTGATTAACGACATAGTAATTATTTTCCTTCGCCGGCGTGAGTCACCAGCCAGCAGTTGTGGATCTGACGGTTACGGGCAAAGTCCTGCGACAGCGTCTTGGCGGTGATCTCTTTCGCCTCCAGGCCCAGCGCGCTCAGCCCTGCCATATCCATTTGGAAACCGCGCTTGTTGTTCGAGAACATGATGGTTCCGTTGCGGCGCAGCAACCGTTTCAAATCTTTCATCAGCGCCAGATGATCGCGCTGCACGTCAAAAGTGTTCTCCATCCGCTTGGAGTTGGAGAACGTCGGCGGATCGATGAAGATCACGTCGAACTGTTCGTTGGCGTTGCTCAGCCACGACAGGCAGTCGGCCTGGATCAGCCGATGCTGACGGCCGGTCAGGCCGTTGGCGCGCAGGTTCTTCTCCGCCCATTCCAGGTAGGTGCGCGACATGTCCACCGTGGTGGTGCTGCGCGCGCCGCCCAGCCCGGCGTGCACGCTGGCGGTGCCGGTATAGGCAAACAGGTTGAGGAAGTCCTTGCCGCCGCTCATCTCGCCCAGCATGCGGCGCGCAATACGGTGATCGAGGAACAGGCCGGTATCGAGATAGTCGGTCAGGTTAACCCACAGCTTGGCGTTATACTCTTCCACCAGCAGGAACTCGCCCTTCTGCGCCAGTTTCTCGTACTGGTTCTTGCCCTTCTGCCGCTCGCGAGTTTTCAGGATCAGCTGATTCGACGGCAATTCCAGCACCGCCAGCGTCGCGTTGATCACATCGAACAGGCGCTGACGCGCTTTCTGCGCATCGACGGTTTTCGGCGGCGCATACTCCTGCACCACCACCTTGCTGCCGTAACGATCCACCGCGACGTTGTATTCTGGCAGATCGGCATCGTACAGGCGGTAGCATTCAATGCCCTGCTGTTTCGCCCACTTGTCGAGCTTCTTCAAGTTTTTGCGCAGGCGGTTGGCGAAATCCTCCGCCACCTGCACGCCGCCGGCAGTGGCGCCGGCCGGGTTCGCCGCCAGCTGATAGTTTTTCTGCACGCACTCCAGCGGGCCGTTCTTCGCCTTGAACTGGCGCTCGGCGCGCAGCTGCAGGCAGCTCAACAGCTCCGGCGAGGCGCTGAACAGCGAAAGCTGCCAACCGCCGAAGGCGCTTTTCATCACGCGGCCCAGCATGTTGTGCAGCGCGATCAGCGCCGGTTCGCTTTCCAGACGCTCACCGTACGGCGGGTTGCTGATCACGGTGCCGTGCGGGCCTTCCGGCAGCGGGTTGGTCAACCGCGCCACGTCGCCGACGTTGAAAGTGATCAGCTCGGCGACGCCGGCGCGGCGGGCGTTGCCGCGCGCCATCTCAATCACCCGGCGATCGATATCGGAACCGAAGAAGCGAGAGGCGGTTTCCTGCAGGCCCCGGCGCGCGCGCACCTGCGCTTCGGCGGTGACTTCACGCCACAGTTCGGCGTTGTGGCCATTCCAGGCGCTGAAGCCCCAGTGCTGGCGGTGCAGGCCAGGCGCGCGATCGGCGGCGATCATCGCCGCTTCGATCAACAGCGTGCCGGAGCCGCACATCGGATCGAGCATCGGCGTGCCCGGCTGCCAGCCGGAACGCAGCACGATGGCGGCCGCCAGGTTTTCCTTCAGCGGCGCCTGGCCGGTGAGATCGCGGTAGCCGCGCTGATGCAGGCCTTCACCGCTCAGATCGAGGGCCACGCTGGCCATATCGCGTTGCAGGAAGACGTTAACGCGAATATCCGGCTGCTGCTTGGCGACCGTCGGGCGTTGGTCGAGTTTGCGGGTGAAGCTGTCGACGATGGCGTCTTTCACCTTCAGCGCGCCATACTGGCTGTTGCGGATCTCTTCGTTCACGCCGCTGAAATGCACGGCAAAGGTTTTATCCACGCCAAAAATGCTCGGCCAGTCGATCGCCTGCACCCCGAGGTACAGATCCAGATCGCTGTGCACGCGGAATTCGTTCAGCGGCAACAGAATGCGCGAAGCCAGGCGGCTCCACAGCAGGCTTTGGTACAGAAGACGATCGTCACCCTGAAAATGTACCCCACCCTGCACCACTTTGCAGTCGTGAGCGCCAAGCGCTTCCAGCTCGCTTTTTAACAGTTCTTCCAATCCACGCGCCGTGCTGGCAAACAGAGAGTTCATATCGTGCTTATCACCAAAAAGAAAATTGTTGCGCATTATAGCTAATCCGCACCGCTTGTCATAAAGTTGCTCCCTTCTATTTAATAATCGCACGGAGATGAGGGTGATCACGCTTTCCAGACTCTACGTCCATCCGGTTAAATCACTGCGCGGTCTGCAGCTTTCTTACGCCCAGGTCGGCAGCAGCGGTCTGGCCTTCGACCGCAACTTTATGATCACCGAGCCGGATGGCACCTTTATTACCGCGCGCCAATACCCGCAGATGGTGCTGTTCACGCCGGCGCTGCTGCCGGACGGGCTGTTCCTGACCGCGCCGGATGGCGAAAGCGCCGCCATTCGCTTCAGCGACTTCGCCGCCGCACCGCAGCCGACCGAGGTATGGGGAAACCACTTCACCGCGCTGATCGCGCCGGATGAGATCAACCGCTGGCTGAGCGGCTATTTCCAGCGCGACGTTCAGCTGCGCTGGCTGGGGCCGGAGTTGACCCGCCGGGTGAAAAAACACCCCGAAATCCCGCTGACCTTTGCCGACGGCTACCCTTATCTGCTGATTAACCAGGCTTCGTTCAACGATCTGCAGCGGCGTTGCCCCGGCAGCATCAAGCTGGAGCAGTTCCGCCCCAATCTGGTGGTGAGCGGCGCAGCCGCCTGGGCCGAGGACGGTTGGCAGGTGATCCGCGTCGGCGATGTGATGTTCGATCTGGTGAAACCCTGCAGCCGCTGCGTGCTCACCACCGTCAGCACCGAGCGCGGCCGCAAGCACCCGAGCGGCGAACCGCTGAGTACGCTGCAAAAATTCCGCTCCGCCGACAACGGCGATATCGATTTCGGCCAGAACATGATCGCGCGCAGCAGCGGCATCATCCGCGTGGGCGATACGGTGGAAGTGCTGTCGACCAAGCCGCCGCGCCCTTATGGCGCCGGCAAAGTGGTGGAGAGCGTGCAGGCGCCGCAAGACAGCGAGCACAGCGTCACTATCGAATATGAAGGAAAGGTGTTTACCGGCAACAACCAGCAGATCCTGCTCGAACAGCTGGAACAGCAAGGCATTCGCGTGCCTTACTCCTGCCGCGCCGGGATTTGCGGCAGCTGCCGCATTACGTTGTTGAGCGGTGAGGTCGCGCCGCTGAAGAAAAGCGCGCTGGGCGACAACGGCACCATCCTGTGCTGCAGCTGTATCCCAAAAAGTGATTTGACGTTGGCGTAATCCGCCTTATACCGCCCTGTCGTAAGCCGGGGCGGCGCTTTCATCCTGCGCGCAGGGTTTCAGCCGATCGTGCATCACCTTGATGGCGTCGCCCAATACCATGGTGCGGCCGGCGACAGTCAGTTGATTTTGCGCCAGCAGGCACAGGCTGGCGTTATCCCCAGCCTCCACCACCAGCAAACGCGCTTCCACGCCGCTTTCCATTACCTTCACCGCCGCCAGCTCGCCGTTTTTCGGCTGCAGCGGGTAATGCTGCTGCGAGAAATGCCAGCTCTTCGGCATCAGCGGTTTCAGGAAGCGGTAGGCGACCAGCGCATTCAACACCAGCTCGGCGCGCTGCTCATGGCTGAGTTTGATCTGCTTGCACTGTTCTTCATAGGTGAAATAAAGGGCGGCGTCATCCACGCAAAAAGCACATTCATCGAAGGCGTCCGGCGTTAACATTTTGGCCGGGAAACGTGAACGGAAGATCATACCATTAGCTAAATCCAGCATTAGCCGATCGTGTTCGGCATCAAAATACCAACGCCAATTATCGTCAGGTTTTATCTTCATTTCGTATCCTTCTCGCTGCCTATGCCAACGCCGCACTCACCCTAAAAGGCGATTTTATCACCGATAAAATAGCTTAAACATCGGATAATTCCGCGAACGATATTTATGCTAACGAACAAAATATAGACGAGCCGGGGGCAGAAATAAACCCCCGGAATAAAATGAGAGGAAAAATATTAGATATGGGTAACGATATCTTTAATCAAACGCGGGCCGTGATAGATAAATCCGGAATAAATTTGCAGCAGGCTCGCGCCGGCCTCCATTTTTTCGCGCGCCGCCGTCAGCGAATCGATGCCGCCCACGCCGATAATCGGCAGGCGCCCTTGCAGTTCGGTGGAAAGACGACGGATCACTTCCGTGCTGCGTGATTGCAACGGACGCCCACTTAACCCGCCCGCTTGTTCGCAGTAATTTAACCCCTGGATCAATTTTCGATCCAAGGTGGTATTGGTGGCGATCACGCCATCGATATTATGCCGCACCAGGCTATCGGCAATTTGGATCAATTCTTCTTCTGAAAGATCCGGCGCGATCTTTACCGCCACCGGCACATATTTGTGATGGCGCGCATGTAATTCCTGCTGCTTATTTTTAATCGCAGCTAAAAGATCGTCCAGCGCTTCGCCATACTGTAAGGATCGTAACCCCGGGGTATTCGGTGAAGAGATGTTAATCGCGATATAACCGGCATACGGATAAACTTTATCCATGCAGATCAAATAATCGTCTTTACCCTGCTCGACCGGGGTGTCTTTATTCTTGCCGATATTGATCCCAAGAATGCCGCCGAAATGGGATTTCTTAACGTTTTCAACCAGATTGTCCACGCCATGGTTATTGAACCCCATGCGGTTGATCAGGCCTTCCGCCTCAACCACGCGGAACAAGCGCGGCTTGTCGTTGCCCGGTTGCGGGCGTGGCGTCACGGTGCCAACTTCCACATGGCCGAAGCCCATCGCGCCGAACGCATCGATGCATTCGCCGTTTTTATCCAGACCGGCGGCCAATCCCAACGGGTTTTTGAACGACAGCCCCATGCAGCTGACCGGTTTGGTCGGCACGGACTGACGGACAAGAAACGCTAATGGGGTGCCGGTAATACGGCTGAGCTGACGAAAGGTCACTTCGTGCGCGCGCTCGGGATCGAGCTGGAACAACGCTTTCCTGATGAGGGGGTAGTACATGGACTCTCCTGATTTCCCGGTTGCAAACCGGGGGCGTATTATCCGGTATCCCCCGCCCAATTGGAATTGATTAAAGGCAAAAAAAGCCGTTTTTACGCAATCGTTTTCTCTCTTCACCGCCAAATCGGCGCCAATCCGCTTTTGCGCATATCGAAATCAAAAAATGAGATTTAAAAAACGCGCCCGGTTGCTGGTAGGTTTAAAACACTTCTTTTTGATTTTCTAATTAAACCTAACTTTTAGTTATAAGGAGTGGCAATGCGCGTTATATCACTGGCCGGCAGCCCACGCATCCCATCACGTTCCGCCGCGCTGCTCGCGCTGAGTCAGAACTGGCTGCGGCAGCAAGGGGTGGAAGTGACGGCTTATACCCTGCACGATTTCGATGCCGAAGACCTGCTGTACGCCAACTTCAACAGCCCGGCGATCAAGGCGTTTGCCGAGCAGCTGGCGCAGGCCGACGGCCTGCTGATTTCCACGCCGGTTTATAAAGCGTCGTTCTCCGGCGCGCTGAAAACCCTGCTGGATCTGCTGCCGGAACGCGCGCTGGATCATAAGGTGGTGCTGCCGCTGGCGACCGGCGGTTCGATCGGCCACATGCTGGCGGTGGACTACGCGCTGAAACCGGTGCTGGCGGCGCTGAAAGCGCAAGAGGTGCTGCATGGCGTGTTCGCCGACGACAGCCAGATCCAACTGGCCGGCGAAGGCGCCACGCTCACCGACGCCGTCGCCGCCCGGCTGGAAGAGGCGCTCGCCAGTTTCTATCTGGCGCTTGGCCGCCGCAAACCACCCGCGCTGCGCGTCGCCTCGCCGCTGGCGGCGCGTCAGACCGCCTGAAACGCCTGGAAAAGGAGAGCCTGAATGAAAAAACGCATCGTTTTACGGCGCTGGCTGAGCGCCGCTACCCTCACCGGCCTGCTGTCGTTGGTTTGGGCCACTGCCGCCGCCGCGCAGGATCCGGCGCAGTTCCGCATCGGCTACCAAAAAGGATCGGTCAGCCTGGTGCTGGCGAAGAGCCACCGGCTGCTGGAGGAACGTTTCCCCGCCACCCGCATCAGCTGGATCGAGTTTCCCGCCGGCCCGCAAATGCTCGAGGCCTTGAACGTCGGCAGCATCGATCTGGGCAGCACCGGCGATATTCCGCCGATCTTCGCGCAGGCCGCCGGCGCGGATCTGCTGTATGTCGGCGTTGAGCCGCCCAAACCGAAGGCGGAGGTGATCCTGGTGCCGGAAAATAGCCCGATCAAAACCGTCGCCGATCTGAAAGGCCATAAGGTCGCTTTCCAGAAAGGATCCAGCTCGCACAACCTGCTGTTGCGATCGCTGCAAAAGGCCGGCCTGAAATTTACGGATATCCAGCCCGCCTATCTGACCCCCGCCGATGCGCGCGCCGCCTTCCAGCAGGGCAACGTCGATGCCTGGGCCATCTGGGATCCTTATTATTCCGCCGCGCTGCTGCAGGGCGGCGTACGGGTGCTCGGCGACGGCACCGATCTGAACCAGACCGGTTCCTTCTATCTGGCGGCGCGCCCCTACGCCGAAGCCAACGGCAGCTTTATCAGCCAGGTTCTGACCGTGCTGAGCCAGGCCGATGCGCTCACCCGCAGCGACCGGGCGCAAAGCGTGACCCTGCTGGCCAACGCCATGGGGCTGCCGGAGCCGGTGATCGCCAGCTATCTGGATCACCGCCCGCCGACCGCCATCACACCGCTCGATGCGCAGACGATCGCCGCGCAGCAGCAAACCGCCGACCTGTTTTACGCCAACCGGCTGGTGCCGGTGAAGGTCGACATCTCACAACGCATCTGGCGCCCAAGCGCGCAATAAACAATGGGAGAACACTGACGATGAGCCTGAACGTTTTCTGGTTTTTACCCACCCACGGCGATGGCCACTATCTCGGCAGCGCACAGGGGGCGCGCAGCGTCGATCACGGTTACTTGCAGCAGATCGCCCAGGCGGCGGATCGGCTGGGATTCGGCGGCGTATTGATCCCCACTGGCCGCTCGTGCGAAGACTCCTGGCTGGTGGCCGCCTCGCTGATCCCGGTCACCCAGCGGCTGAAGTTTTTGGTCGCGCTGCGGCCGGGCATCATCTCCCCTACGCTGGCGGCGCGCCAGGCGGCGACGCTGGATCGCCTGTCCAACGGGCGCGCGCTGTTCAATCTGGTCACCGGCGGCGATCCGGAAGAGCTGGCGGCGGAGGGGTTGCATCTCAATCATGAAGAGCGCTACGAAGCCTCAACCGAGTTCACCCACATCTGGCGCCGGGTGCTGGAAGGCGAAACCGTCGATTTCGACGGCAAGCACATTCAGGTGAAAGGCGCCAAACTGCTGTTCCCGCCGGTGCAGCAGCCGCGCCCGCCGCTCTATTTCGGCGGATCCTCCGCCGCCGCGCAGGATCTGGCCGCCGAACAGGTAGAAATGTATCTCACCTGGGGAGAGCCGCCGGCGCAGGTTAAAGAGAAAATCGAAGAGGTGCGCGCCAAAGCGGCGGCGAAAGGCCGCCAGGTACGCTTCGGTATCCGCCTGCATGTCATCGTGCGGGAAACCACCGAAGAGGCCTGGCGCGCCGCCGATCGGCTGATCGCCCACCTCGATGAGGAAACCATCGCCGACGCGCAGCAGGCCTTTGCGCGCTTCGATTCCGTCGGCCAACGGCGCATGGCGGCGCTGCACGGCGGCAAGAAGGACAACCTCGAGATCAGCCCGAACCTGTGGGCCGGCATCGGCCTGGTGCGCGGCGGCGCCGGCACCGCGCTGGTGGGCGATGGCCCGACGGTCGCGGCGCGCATGCAGGAATATGCCGATCTGGGCATCGACACCTTTATTCTCTCCGGCTATCCGCATCTGGAAGAGGCCTACCGCGTCGGCGAACTGCTGTTCCCGCACCTCGATCTGGCGCAGGAGGAAACGCCCGCGCGCCTTCAGCCGGTGCGCCCGCAGGGCGAAGTGGTGGCCAACATTTATGTTCCGCAAAAAGTGTCGCAGAGCTGAGGAGCGCCCCGATGGCAAAGAACGCGCAACGCATCCTGTATCGGCTGGCCCCCTGGGCGCTGCCGTTGGCGCTGGTGATCCTCTGGCAGATCGCCGTAGAAACCGGCTGGCTGTCCAACCGTATTTTGCCGGCGCCGAGCGCGGTGCTGGCCGCCTTCTGGAGCCTGAGCCAAAGCGGCGAACTGTGGCAGCACCTGAGCATCAGCAGCCAGCGCGCGCTGATCGGCTTTGCCATCGGCGGCAGCATCGGGCTGATCCTCGGCTTTATTACCGGGCTGTCGCGCTGGGGCGAACGCCTGCTGGACAGCTCGGTGCAAATGATCCGCAACGTGCCGCACCTGGCGCTGATCCCGCTGGTGATCCTGTGGTTCGGCATCGATGAATCCGCCAAGATCTTTCTGGTGGCGCTCGGTACGCTGTTCCCGATTTATCTCAATACCTATCACGGCATCAAAAACATCGATCGCGGCCTGTTGGAGATGGCCCGCAGCTACGGCCTGAGCGGTTTCCGCCTGTTTACGCAGGTGGTGCTGCCGGGCGCGCTGCCGTCGATTATGGTCGGCGTGCGTTTCGCTCTCGGCTTCATGTGGCTGACGCTGATCGTCGCCGAAACCATTTCGGCCAATTCGGGCATCGGCTACCTGGCGATGAACGCGCGTGAATTCCTGCAAACCGACGTGGTGGTGGTGGCTATCGTGCTGTACGCCCTGCTCGGCAAGCTGGCGGACGTGGGCGCACAACTGCTGGAACGCGTCTGGTTGCGCTGGCATCCGGCCTATCAACTGAAACAGGGAGAAGCGCTATGACCCTTCCCGCTCGCCTTGCGCAAGGCACGCCGGTGACGCTGGAGTCCATCGGCAAAGGTTACGGCAACCGCACCGTGCTGGACAATATTCAGCTGCGCATTTCCGCCGGGCAGTTCGTGGCGGTGGTCGGCCGCAGCGGCTGCGGCAAGAGCACCCTGCTGCGCCTGCTGGCCGGCCTGGAACAGCCCAGCAGCGGCGCGCTGCTCAGCGGCAACGCGCCGCTTGCCGCCGCTAAAGAGGATACCCGGCTGATGTTTCAGGATGCGCGCCTGCTGCCGTGGAAAACGGTGATCGACAACGTGGGTCTGGGGCTGCGCGGCCAGTGGCGCGATGCGGCGCTGCAGGCGCTGGACGCGGTCGGCTTGGCGGATCGCGCCCGAGACTGGCCGGCGGCGCTGTCCGGCGGGCAAAAGCAGCGGGTCGCCCTGGCGCGCGCGCTGATCCACCGCCCTCGCCTGCTGCTGCTGGATGAACCGCTCGGTGCGTTGGATGCCCTGACGCGCATCGAGATGCAGGGGCTGATAGAAACGCTGTGGCAACAGCACGGTTTTACCGTACTGCTGGTCACGCACGACGTCAGCGAAGCCATCGCGCTGGCGGATCGGGTGATCCTGATTGAAGAGGGCCGCATCGGGCTGGATCTGACTCTCGATCTGCCGCGGCCGCGCCGCAAGGGTTCCGCCCGGCTGGCGGAACTGGAGGCCGAAGTGCTGGAGCGGGTGTTATCACCGCCGGCCACAGCGGCCAGCGGCCGTCGGGCGGCGAATTGAAAGGATGAAAAAAGGGACGGCGCAGGCCGTCCCTTGATCTATTCAGCGCGAAAAGATCAGGCGTCGAGCGCCTTGCTGATCTTCTCGTACAGATCGCCGGACAGGTTTTCCAATCCTTTCAGCTGTTCCAGCGCCTTGCGCATCAGCGCCTGGCGGCCCGCGTCGTAACGCTTCAGGCGAATCAGCGGTTCAATCAGGCGCGCGGCGATCTGCGGGTTGCGCTGGTTGAGATCGCTGAGGATCTCCGCCAGGAACTGATAGCCGCTGCCGTCCGCGGCATGGAACGCCGCCGGGTTGCCGGAAGCGAAGCCGCCGATCAGCGAACGGGTGCGGTTCGGGTTGCTCAGGCTGAACGAACGGTGTTGCAGCAGCGCGCGCACCTTGCTCAGCACGTCTGCCGCCGGGCTGCTGCCCTGCAGCACGAACCATTTATCCATCACCAGGCCATCCTGATGCCAGCGCTCGTCGAACGCCGCCAGCAGCGCATCGCGGCACGGCAGCTGGGCCGCGACCGCAGCAGACAGCGCCGCCAGCGAGTCGGTCATGTTGTCTGCCTGGCGATACTGTTCGCTTACCAGTTGGTCCGCCAGCGCCACATCTTCGCCGAACGCCAGATAGCCCAGGCACACATTACGCAAGGCGCGCTTGGCGATCTCGGCGTGCTCCACGCGGTAGCCGTCGGTCTTGTTGGCGTGATATACCGCCAGCCACTCATCGGCCAGCTCCCGCGCCAGGCAGCGAACGATCGCTTCATGCACCGCGGCGATCGCTTCCGGATCGATGGTGGCGAACAGCTCGGCGATTTCGTTCTCCGACGGCAACGTCAGGATCTGCGCCGCCAGCGCCGGATCCAGTTTTTCGTCCAGCAGCACTGCGCGGAACGCATCGGCCACGTGCAGCGGCAGCGACAGCGGCTGCTTCTGCTGGTGCCGCGCCACGTTCAGCTTGATATAGGTCGCCAGCAGGCTCTGCGCCGCATCCCAACGCGCAAATTCATTGCGCGCGTGCTGCATCAGGAAGGTCAGCTGCTGATCGCTGTACGGATAGTCCAGCTTCACCGGCGCGGAGAATTCGCGCAGCAGCGACGGCACCGGCTTATGCGCCACGCCGTCGAACACGAAGGTCTGCTCCGCTTCGGTGACGTTCAGCACGTTATTGACCGGCAGGCCGCCCTTTTGCAATGGAATGACGTTGCCTTCGCTGTCGTACAGTTCGATATCCAGCGGGATATGCAGCGGCAATTTCTCCGGCTGATCGGCGGTCGGCGCGGTTTGCTGGCTGACATGCAGGCGATACTGTTGGGTTTCCGCGTCGTAATCGTCGCGCACCGTCAGCAGCGGCGTGCCGGACTGGCTATACCAACGGCGGAAACGCGACAGATCGACGTTGGACGCGTCCTCCATCGCCTGCACGAAATCGTCGCAGGTGGCGGCGCTGCCGTCGTGGCGTTCGAAATAGAGCTGCATCCCTTTCTGGAAGTTCTCCTCCCCCAGCAAGGTGTGCATCATGCGGATCACTTCGGAACCCTTTTCATACACCGTCAGGGTGTAGAAGTTGTTCATCTCGATCACTTTGTCCGGGCGGATGGCGTGCGCCATCGGGCTGGCGTCTTCGGCGAACTGCGCGCCGCGCATCACGCGCACGTTGTCGATGCGGTTGACCGAACGCGATCCCAGATCGGAACTGAACTCCTGGTCGCGGAACACCGTCAGCCCCTCTTTCAGGCTGAGCTGGAACCAGTCGCGGCAGGTTACGCGGTTACCGGTCCAGTTGTGGAAGTATTCGTGGCCGATCACCGCTTCAATGTTCAGGTAATCCTTGTCGGTGGCGGTTTCCGCCTTCGCCAGCACGTATTTGGAGTTAAAGATGTTTAACCCTTTGTTCTCCATCGCGCCCATATTGAAGAAATCGACCGCCACAATCATATAAATGTCGAGATCGTATTCCAGGCCGAAGCGGGTCTCGTCCCACTTCATCGAGTTCTTCAGCGACGTCATCGCCCAGTCGGCGCGATCCAGGTTGCCGCGATCGACGAACAGCTCCAGCGCGACCTTACGGCCGGAACGGGTGGTGAAGCTGTCGCGCAGCACGTCGAAGTCTCCCGCCACCAGCGCGAACAGGTAGCAAGGTTTCGGGAACGGATCCTGCCATTGCACCCAGTGGCGGCCATCGGCCAATTCGCCCTGGCCGATGCGGTTGCCGTTCGACAGCAGGAACGGATAGCGCGCCTTGTCGGCCTCGATGCGGGTGGTAAAGCGCGCCAGCACGTCCGGGCGATCCTGATAATAGGTAATGTGGTGGAAACCTTCGGCTTCGCATTGCGTGCACAGCGCATCGCCGGACAGGTACAGCCCTTCCAGCGCGGTGTTTTTCGCCGGGTGAATGTCGTTGACGATGGTGAGAGTGAATTGTGCCGGCAACGCTTCGATGATCAGTTGGTTATCCTGCTGGCGGTAGGCGCTCCACGGTTGGCCGTCCACCTGAATGCTCACCAGCGTCAGATCTTCGCCATCCAGCACCAGCGGTGCGCCGGCCGCGCCCTGACGTTTGATTTTACTGACGGCGGTCACGCGCGTGGTTTCCGCGTCCAGACTGAAGTCCAAATCGATATCGGTCGTGGTGTAATCGGGCGCGCGATAATCGTGGCGGTATTTTGCCTGTGGCTGTTGTGTCATAAAAACCCTTAAACGTCTCGGTGAGTTATAGGTGCCAGGCCGCTCTTCTGCTTCGTACCGCAGCCGGAGTGTTCCCCTGCGGCGCGCGGTGGGCCTGAATTGTGAATAAACTGTATCACAGCTGGCCGAAAAGCCCAGAGTCGCCGGGCGACCACGAGAGAGAAATCAGAGGCAAATCATAAATCGCCCGCCAGGCGATAGCGCAGGTGACCAATGGCTAAATAAAAATCAGCATTTAATGCTAAAAAACCGCCACCGGAGGGCGCCGGCATAGTTGAGGCGACGCAGGCGGCATGGTGGTATAATTGCGGCATCAGGCTCAGGGATGACTCGCACTATGAAAATTAAATACGCAATCTATTTTTTTACCCTGTGCCTGATGACTTCCTTCTCTCTGTTCATCGTCGATGAGCTACTCGAAGCTCATACCGACTACCGCGATAACCAACTCAATCTGTACAAAATTGATCGCGCCAAAGAAATCTCCGAAGCCTTTCAGGCTGCCTTGCAGGCGCACCGCCTCAAACGCTTGAGCCTGATCGATCCGCAAATCACCCGAACGCAATGTTTGGCCGCCGATCGGGCGGCGCGCGAAAGAATTACCCGCATCCGCGAACATCTGGACGATGAGGTCGCCAGACAGCTCGGGGTTCGGCAAAAAATCGCCGCGCTGTCGATGATCAGCCTGATGGAACAGCTGCTGGATAATGACAACCTGCAGCTTTCGCAGGTCAATAACACCAACGCCAATCTGTTCAACATCAACAGCGCCTATTACATCTCGCAAACCAGCAAGAGCTATTACCGCTACACCTACGATACCCGGATGGTGGATACCGACTCTTTTATGTTTCTCGAGGCCATCCGCCTTAATAACCGGCTGAATATGTCACTGACGGAATTGAGCGATCAGATTATCGACGTCAACGTCAGACCGCTCGTTCGCAAAGACGCCTACCTGAAGTCCATTCAGCTGACCGGCGTACTGAACGCGCTGAGCACCCGATTGATCTTCATGAAGATCAACTACGACGATGGACAAATCACCAACATCGTCAATGCATTGCTCGCCCAGGTTTCCGCTGAGCGCCTCCAACAGATTACCCATGGGCTGTACACCGCTATCGATACCCATCAGCCCTACCCCACCGCGCTTATTTCGCGCTATGTCGACGATGTGAGCGGGCTGTCGCAGGCGCTGTATCAACGCAGCTTCGAACTGGAAACCCTCGCGTCGCGCCACAAGATTTACGACAGCCAGACGACCATTTACGGCATGATCGCACTCGCTGGCCTGGTGGTGTTGCTGTTCATTTTGCCGGCGCTGGTGTTCTGCACCAGCATCAACCGCTGGCTGACCAAGACCCACAACAATATCGTGCGGCTGTCGCGCGGCGAGATAAATATCGATCGCAACGACGCCTTCTACAGCCAGGAATTGATCGCCATCAGCGACGCCATTCAGCAGCTCAGGCAATACCAGTTGGACAAGGTCTCGCTGGAAAGCGAGAAACAACTGCTGATTAAAGAGCTCGAGGCCTCTTCTTTCCTCGATCCGCTCACCAATATTTACAACCGCCGTAAATTCTTCCTTGAATGTCAGCTGCTGGGCGACGGCAGCTACCCGCAGGCCTTTTGCCTGATCGACATCGACAACTTCAAACAGCTCAACGACAGCTACGGCCACGACGTGGGCGACCGGGCGCTGGTGGCATTCGGCCACCTGCTGCAACGCGCGTTCCGCGCCAGCGACATCTTCTGCCGCTACGGCGGCGAAGAGTTCGCGGTGCTGCTGGGCAACTGTTCGTTGGACAACGCGCGGGACATCATGGAGCAATTGCGCGCCCGCACTCATCGCCTGACGCTAAATCTGGCCGATGGACGGCAAGTGCGTTTCACCACCAGCTGCGGCATTGCGCCGGTCAACGCATTCACCGCGCTACAGGCGGCGATCAAACAGGCGGACGAAGCGCTCTATTTTTGCAAAAAGAACGGCAAGGATCGGGTCAGCGTGCATACCCAGGCCGGCTATATCTGATTCGCTGTTTAAAATAATTAACATTATAATTTTTATGACTAATTAGGCTAAGTCATTCACCTTACAGGCATATCTGGCTTTTTTTCCTCCCCGCCGCTATCAGGCCGCCATAAAGGCACGTTTAATCCTCGACCCGCTTTGGTGATTTATGGTGTGATGCAGCTTCAATAACAGGATAATCCGGGTATACTCCACCCCCACTTTTATGATTATCCGGATTTGGACACGCGCCTGACGAGGATGCTGTAACGCGCTATGACTCAATACGCTTCCCCGATTTTGACATCACTGCTTGATACCGATGCTTATAAGCTTCATATGCAGCAAGCAGTGTTCCATCGCTATCCCGCGATCAGCGTGGCGGCGGAATTCCGCTGCCGCGGCGACGAACTGCTGGGCGAATATGCCGACGAGATCCGCGCGCAGGTGGCGTTGATGAGCCGGCTGGCGCTGACCGATGCCGAATTCGCTTATCTTTCGGGCCTGCCCTTCTTCCGTCAGGATTACCTGAGCTGGCTGCGAACGTTCCGCTACGATCCGCAGCAGGTCACCATAGACAACCGCGACGGCAAGCTGCAAATCCGCATCGCCGGCCCCTGGCGTGAAGTGATCATGTGGGAAGTGCCGTTGCTGGCGGTGATCAGCGAAGTGGTGCACCGTCGGCGCTCTCCGCTGGCGACGCCGGAACAGGCGGTGGCGCATCTGCAAACCAAGCTGGCTCAGTTCAAGACGCTGGCGGGCGATCTGGATCTTTCGCGCTTCAAGCTGATGGACTTCGGCACCCGTCGACGTTTCTCTCAGGGCGTGCAACAGGCCATCGTCAGCACCTTGCAGGCCGAATTCCCGTACCTGTCGGGCACCAGCAATTACGATCTGGCGCATCAGCTCGGCCTGGCGCCGGTCGGCACTCAGGCGCATGAGTGGTTCCAGGCGCATCAGCAAATAAGCCCGGTGCTGGCCAACAGCCAGCGCGCCGCCTTGCAAGCCTGGTTGGATGAATACCCGGATCAGCTTGGCATCGCGCTCACCGACTGTATCACCATGGATGCCTTCCTGCGCGACTTCGGCCCGCAGTTCGCCGAACGTTATCAGGGGTTGCGCCATGATTCGGGCGATCCCGTCGAGTGGGGTGAAAAGGCCATTGCCCATTATCAAAAGCTGGGCATCGATCCGATGAGCAAAACGCTGGTGTTCTCGGACAACCTGGATCTGGAAAAAGCGCTGGCGCTCTATCGCCATTTCTACCAGCGCATCAATCTCGGCTTCGGCATCGGCACGCGCCTGACCTGCGATATTCCCGGCGTCAAACCGCTGAATATCGTGATCAAGCTGGTCGAGTGCAAAGGCAAGCCGGTGGCCAAGCTCTCCGACAGCCCCGGCAAAACCATTTGCCAGGATCAGGCGTTCGTCAGGGCCCTGCGCAAGGCCTTCGATCTGCCGCTGGTGAAGAAAGCCAGCTGAGCCTTCTATATATAGAGAGAAAGCCGGCCCGGTTCAGGCGCCGGCTTTTTTGTTTTTATCCCGACCGCCCTCTTTTCAGCCAGCCACGATAAATGTTGCGCCAATCCGATGATTTCTGCTTGTGCTCTGCACCGCGGCAAGTAACATAGCCATTACCCCATATTCTTGGGTTGTAAGCTATTTCTAAACCAAATTATTAAAGAGAGAAATCTATGAGCGTAGTGCCTGTAGTCGACGTACTGCAAGGTCGTGCTGCGGTTGACAGTGAAGTCACCGTACGCGGCTGGGTACGTACCCGGAGAGATTCAAAAGCTGGTATCTCCTTCCTGGCCGTCTATGACGGTTCCTGCTTTGATCCGTTACAGGCCGTCGTTAATAATTCTCTGCCGAATTATCAGGATGAAGTGCTGCACCTGACCACCGGTTGCTCAGTTGAAGTTACCGGCAAGGTCGTCGCCTCACCGGGCGAAGGCCAGAGCTTCGAGCTGCAGGCTACCGCGATCAACGTGGTCGGCTGGGTCGACGATCCGGATACTTACCCAATGGCGGCCAAACGCCACAGCATCGAATACCTGCGCGAAGTGGCCCACCTGCGCCCGCGCACCAATCTGATCGGCGCCGTGGCGCGCGTGCGTCATACCCTGGCGCAGGCGATCCACCGCTTCTTCCATGAAAATGGTTATTTCTGGGTGTCCACCCCGCTGATCACCGCCTCCGACACCGAAGGCGCCGGCGAGATGTTCCGCGTGTCCACGCTGGATCTGGAAAACCTGCCGCGCACCGACAAGGGCGCCGTCGATTTCAGCCAGGACTTCTTCGGTAAGGAAGCCTTCCTCACCGTTTCCGGCCAGCTGAACGGCGAAACCTACGCCTGTGCGCTGTCCAAGGTATACACCTTCGGCCCAACCTTCCGTGCCGAAAACTCCAACACCAGCCGCCACCTGGCGGAGTTCTGGATGATCGAGCCGGAAGTGGCCTTCGCGACGCTGGACGATGTCGCCGGCCTGGCCGAAAGCATGCTGAAGTATGTGTTCCAGGCGGTGCTGGATGAACGTGCAGACGATCTGAAATTCTTCGCCGAACGCGTGGATAAAGACGCAATCTCTCGTCTGGAGCGCTTCGTCTCTTCCGATTTCGCCCAGGTGGACTACACCGACGCCATTGAGATCCTGCTGGCCTCTGGCCAAACCTTCGAAAACCCGGTTTCCTGGGGCATCGATCTCTCTTCCGAACATGAACGTTATCTGGCGGAGAAACACTTCCAGGCGCCGGTGGTGGTGAAGAACTACCCGAAAGACATCAAAGCGTTCTATATGCGCATGAACGAAGACGGTAAAACCGTCGCGGCCATGGACGTGCTGGCACCGGGCATCGGTGAAATCATCGGCGGTTCGCAGCGTGAAGAACGCCTCGACATGCTCGATCAACGTCTGGAAGAGATGGGCCTGAATAAAGAAGACTACTGGTGGTATCGCGATCTGCGCCGCTACGGCACCGTGCCGCATTCCGGTTTCGGCCTGGGTTTTGAACGTTTAATCGCCTATGTCACCGGCGTGCAAAACGTGCGCGATGTGATCCCGTTCCCACGCACACCACGTAACGCAAGCTTCTAATTCATACGATCAAACGTTTTTTAAACGATTTCGTTACAAAACAAAGGCCAGCCTCGCTGGCCTTTCGCATTTTTTAATATTGACGCACATCACAAAGTTCCCGAAAAATTACATTTGGTTACACATACTTTCCTTTTGCAACCTGATTGGGACATTGGTATCATTTTCGTCCTAGATTAACCCGCCTGTGAATGGAACACTGCGTTCAGACACAGGACGACACCAATCTATCAACAATAGTTCCCAAAGAATTATTGGCGGCAGTGGCAAAGGTGTCCGAATAACACCAATGAGGGTAATAATGATGAAGCGCAACATTCTTGCAGTGGTTATCCCGGCTCTGTTGGCTGCTGGTGCAGCAAACGCAGCTGAAATCTACAACAAAGACGGCAACAAGCTGGATCTGTACGGCAAAGTTGACGGTCTGCACTACTTCTCCGACAACAAAGGTGATGACGGCGATCAGACCTATGTTCGTTTCGGCTTCAAAGGTGAAACCCAGATTACTGACCAACTGACCGGTTACGGCCAGTGGGAATACAACGTCCAGGCTAACCACGCCGAATCTCAGGGCACCGAAGGCACCAAGACCCGTCTGGGCTTCGCCGGTCTGAAATTCGCTGACTACGGCTCCTTCGACTACGGCCGTAACTACGGCGTACTGTATGACGTGGAAGGCTGGACCGATATGCTGCCAGAGTTCGGTGGCGATACCTACACCTACTCCGACAACTTCATGACCGGCCGTACCAACGGCGTTGCGACCTATCGTAACAACAACTTCTTCGGTCTGGTTGACGGTCTGAACTTCGCCGTTCAGTATCAGGGTAAAAACGAGAACGACAGCCGCGCGCTGAAGAAACAAAACGGCGACGGCTGGGGTCTCTCCTCTACTTATGACATCGGCGAAGGCGTAAGCTTCGGCGCTGCATACGCCTCTTCTGACCGTACCGACGATCAGCAGTATCGTTCTACCGCCGAAGGCGACAAGGCTGACGCATGGACCGTAGGTGCGAAATACGACGCCAACAACGTTTACCTGGCAGCAATGTATGCGGAAACCCGCAACATGACTCCTTACGGTGAAGCGGATAACACCATCGCAAACAAAACTCAGAACTTCGAAGTGACCGCTCAGTACCAGTTCGACTTCGGTCTGCGTCCAGAAGTGTCTTACCTGCAGTCTAAAGGTAAAAACCTGCGCGGTCGTTCAGCAAACAACGCAACCTTCACCGGCGGCGACGCTGACCTGGTTAAATATGTTTCTGTTGGTACCACCTACTACTTCAACAAAAACATGTCCACCTACGTTGATTACAAAATCAACCTGCTGGATGACAACGAGTTCACCAAAGCTAACGGCGTCGCAACCGACGATACTGTAGCAGTTGGCTTGGTATACCAGTTCTAAGTTGTCTCGCTTAACGGCGGTTTACCGTCGGCTAAGTTAAAAAACAGGGCTTCGGCCCTGTTTTTATTTGTGTCTCCCGGTAACGTTTTATCCTGCAGATTTCCCCTTCCCCATCATTTTTTCTGTCGAATCCTTCCCGTTCACAAGATCGCGGTGTTTTTATCGCAAACGGTTGGCAAAGCCGATAACTGGCGCTACCCTGATGCTTCTGTCTGCTTAACTCCGAGATTTGGAAGCACCTGACATGTTTGAAAAAATCACCGCCGCACCCGCCGACCCGATCCTGGGCCTGACCGACATTTTCCGCGCCGACGCCCGCCCGAATAAAATCAATTTAGGGATTGGCGTTTATAAAGACGAAACTGGCAAAACGCCAGTGCTGACCAGCGTAAAAAAAGCTGAACAGTATCTGCTGGAAAACGAGACCACCAAAAACTATCTCGGCATTGAAGGCATCCCGGCGTTCGCCAGCTGCACGCAAGAGCTGCTGTTCGGCAAAGAGAGCCCGATCGTTACCGCGCGGCGCGCGCGTACCGCACAGACGCCCGGCGGCACCGGCGGCCTGCGCGTGGCGGCAGACTTTATCGCCAACCAGACCAGCGCCAAGCGCATCTGGATCAGCAACCCAAGCTGGCCAAACCACAAGAACGTCTTTAGCGCCGTGGGCCTGGAAGTGCTGGAGTACGCCTACTACGACGCCGCCAACCACGCGTTGGACTTTGACGGCCTGCTGAACAGCCTGAAACAGGCACAGGCCGGTGATGTGGTGCTGTTCCACGGCTGCTGCCATAACCCGACCGGTATCGATCCAACGGCGGAACAGTGGGCACAGCTGGCTGAGCTTTCCGTCGCCAATGGCTGGCTGCCGCTGTTCGATTTCGCCTACCAGGGCTTCGCCAACGGTCTGGAAGAAGATGCGCAGGGCCTGCGTATTTTCGCCGCCAAACATCAAGAGCTGATCGTTGCCAGCTCCTACTCGAAAAACTTCGGCCTGTACAATGAGCGCGTCGGCGCTTGCACCATTGTGGCTGCCGATGCCGAAACCGCCGATCGCGCCTTCAGCCAGGTGAAAGCGGCCATTCGCGCCAACTACTCCAACCCGCCGTCACACGGCGCGGCGGTTGTCGCCACCATTCTGGGCAACGATGCGCTGCGCGCGATGTGGGAGCAGGAGCTGACCGACATGCGCCAGCGTATTCACCGCATGCGTCAGCTGTTCGTGAACACCCTGCAGGAGAAAGGCGCGCAGCAGGACTTCAGCTTCATCATCCAACAGAACGGCATGTTCTCGTTCAGCGGCCTGACCAAAGAACAGGTGCTGCGTCTGCGCGAAGAGTTCGGCGTCTACGCCGTGAACTCGGGCCGGGTAAACGTGGCCGGCATGACGCCGGACAACATGGCGCCGCTGTGTGAAGCCATCGTCGCCGTGCTCTAAAGGCATCGACGCAGGTCATAAATCGTAAAAAAGGGCGCTCTATGCGCCCTTGATTATTTCTGCCGGGAAATAATCGTTACCACACCGCCGGCTCTTCGCGCAGGAACGGGTTGGTCTGGCGCTCGTGGCCGAAGGTCGACATCGGGCCGTGGCCGGGAATAAAGCGCATGTCGTCGCCCAACGGCAGCAGTTTGGTGCGAATAGAGGCGATCAGCGCCTGATGGTCACCGCGCGGGAAGTCGCTGCGCCCCACGCCGCCGTTAAACAGCACGTCGCCCACCAGCGCCAAACGCGCCTGCTCATTGATAAAGACGATGTGGCCCGGCGTGTGCCCAGGGCAATGCAACACCTTGAGCGTCATCTCGCCCACCTGCATCTCATCGCCTTCCGACAGCCAGCGGGTCGGCGTCAGTGGCGCGCACTCTTCCAGCCCAAACATCCGGCTCTGCGCCGGCAAACCGTCCAGCCAAAACGCGTCTTCTTTATCCGGGCCATAGATTGGCACCTGATAATGGTCCGCCAGCTCCGCCGCCGCGCCGACATGATCCAAATGGCCGTGCGTCAGCAAAATCTGGGTGATCGTCACCCCCTGCCGCGCGACTTCCGCTTTGATTTTTTCCGCTTCACCGCCGGGATCGACCAACGCCGCCTGCTGCGTGTTTTCACACCAAATCAGACTGCAGTTCTGGCTAAAGGCGGTAACGGGAATAAGATGGTATTTCATAAGGCTCCAACGACAATAACGCCGCTTCCGCAAGGGGCGGCGTTATTCACTGACGGCACAGCGATTACCAGGTCCGAACCGGGCCGGTATCGATGTGTACGAAGTTGCTACGTGGGTAATATCCTACACCACCGGCGCGCATTTTTAACGCCGCTTTGCGGATATTGCTCAATTGGATACCTTCGATGTGGAAATCCATCGCCTGGCCTTTGGTGTGGTAGCTGTGCTTAGCCACGCCGCGGCTATGCGCACGTAGTTCGTTGTTGGTGTCTACGGAACGGTATCCGGATATCAGCTGCACCGGCTTGCTGGTGCCCAGCAGCCCCTGCAGACGATAGAGGTGATCAAACAAGCGGGGATCGATCGATTTAACCTTGTTGGCGCGATAATCGCGGAACAGATGATTTAGCCGCACCAACTCTTCTTTATTGTAACCTTTGCCGTCAAAGAACTCGGCTTTAATAGATTCACCGGTATTCAGGTTATTCAACACTAAAATACGCGGTCGAGCGGTGGAAATACTGGCAAACGCCTGCCCTGGAAGCAGCGCTATGCCCATAGCGGCGCCACCTAGCGCCAGCCATTTACGGCGGTGATGATCAATTTTGTCCATGACTCTGTTAAACCCGGCAAGAATGTCAAAATAAATGCACAAAGCAGCGCACTGTCCGAACCATAACCGCCTGCGTATGCTGAGTCAACCCGCGATACGCCTAGGTTTACAGGCCCCCGGCTACGAGGGCCTGCGGTATAGCCAAACATTCTGACCGTTATTTATTTATAATTACTGCATTTACTGCATTAATTTTTTGGCCTGAGCCAAAATTTGTGCGCCCGATCGCACCGTATTATCATAATTGTAAATATCTGTACGGAATTGCGGTTGGCCGTCATCCGAAACCCAGGCGGTCAGATAATACAGTTTTACGGGAATACGCTGGCGAATATTCACATAAGTGGTATTCCCTTCTTTCAGCGTGGAAGACACGCGGCTGTTGTTCCAGCCGGCGTCCTGCAGCAGCATATTCGCCAAATCGGAAGCCTTGTTCACCCGCACGCAGCCGGAGCTGAGCGCGCGGATGTCTTTCTGGAACAGGCTGTGGTTCGGGGTATCGTGCAGGTAGATAGCGTCCGAGCTCGGCATATTGAACTTGAAGCGCCCCAGCGAGTTGGTGGCGCCCGGCGCCTGACGCACGCGATACGGGAAGTTGCGCGCAGAGACCATGCTCCAGTCGATCATCGCCGGGTTGATCACTTCCGCATCGTTGCTCCAGCCCGACAGCACGGTATAGCCGTGTTTCTGGAAGTAGTTACCGTCACGCATCGCCTTCGGCACAATGTCCTCACGCACCAGGGTAGTCGGCACGTTCCACGGCGGATTGACCACCACGTTGTTCAACGCGCTGCTCATTAGCGGCGTCTTGCGGCTCGGCCGCCCGACGATAACGCGGGAAGACAGCACCTCATTGCCGTTCTGGTAGTAGGTCAGCGAATAGTTGGGAATGTTCACCATGATGCCGGTGCCGACATGCCCCGGCAGGATCCGCAGGCGCTGGATATTCAGCGCCAGCAGCGCGGCGCGGGTTTTCGGTGACACGTTGAGCCACTCGCGGGTGCGCACGCCGATCACGCCATCCGCCGTCAGCCCTTGCCATTTCTGGAAGCGCTTGACGCCCTCCACCAGTTCGTCGGTATAGAGGTTATCGCTCACCACGCTGCCAATCTGCGGCGGCGTCTGTTCCGCGGTCAGCTCCGTCACCGGCGCTGCCGATGGGCTGACCGTCACGCGGCTTTTCTCTTCGTCTACCGTCAGCCCGCCGTCGTCGGGCTCATTGATCTTCGCCGAGACCACCGCCGGTTCCGGCTCCGCTTCCGGCGCCGCGGCGGCGAGCATACCGGTGCGCGTCAGGATCTCACGCAGCGCCGGAATATCATTGCTCATTTGGCCTGGACGCAGGCTCGGGCCGCTGCCCACCTGCGGCCAGGGACGATTGTCCGCCAGCATGTCGCGCAGCGCCTGATGCATCTTGGCGTATTGCGGATGCTGCGGCGCGAGCGAATTCACGTAGCTCAGAGTACGCGCCTGGCGCACCGCCAGCTGCCATTGGTTGATCACCGCGGTGGGCGGCAAGCCAAGCTTGTAGGGAATATTGCTGTACAGCCAGTTGTTGCCGTTGGCACCGATGGCGGAGACGAACTGCAAATAGCCCAGCATCGCATCGGACAGCACCGCATCGCGGCCCGCTTCACTGAGCGCCGGATCGGTCAACATCTTCACCCATTGGGTGAACTGCGGCTGCACGCCAGACATCGCCAGCTCGGCCAGCTGCTGCTGAAATTGCTGAACGGCTTCGCGATCCTGCCACATCGGCTGCATGTGATTCGCCGCATACAGCGGCGCCAGCGTGGACAGGTAGTGCAAATCCATGCCGCGCGGCAACGCGGCCAGCAGTTCAGAACGGCTCTGCGCAACGGACATGCCTGCTGATGCCACCGGCAACGCCGGGACGGTGGCCGATGCGGAAAACGACGACACAAGACTACAGGCGATAGCGCCACTCAGCGCCAAACGTCGTAGAGAGTTTCCCTTTTTAAGCAACATCCCTTGCCCCCTGTATGCTCACAAAAAAAACGTCAAAAACTGCATATAGTTTCAGTATACAAACAGAAAGGCCGTTTCGCCCTGCGGGCGCCGAATAACTGTTTATGTGATTAAACTAACCGCTTTTCAACGGATAAAAAAGCAGGACTATCATCCACGCGCACAAAAAAATAGCCACCCTGCGGCGGCTATTTTCGGATTTTTAGGGCGTTTTTCTGCGTTACGGCGTTTCAACCGGCGCAGCACCCAGCGCCGGCGGCTCGCCGGCGAAACCGCGCAGCCCCACCACGTGCACATGCTCGTGGTTCTGGAACACCTTACGCACCAGTTTATAGGTGGTGCCCTTCTCCGGGCTGATGTTTTCCGGCGCCGCGATGATCAGCTGCATCTCCAGACGGTCGCACAGCTCGAACAGCGTAGCGATCGACTTGGCATCCAGACGCGCCGCTTCATCGAGGAACAGCAGGCGGCACGGCGAGATGTCTTTGCCGCGCAGGCGACGGGACTCTTCTTCCCAGCTCTGCACCACCATCACCAGGATTGACATCCCGGTACCGATGGCTTCACCGGTAGACAACGCGCCGCTTTCCGCACGCAGCCAGCCGTCGGAGCCACGGTATACCTCCACTTCCATCTCCAGGTAGTTGCGGTAGTCCAGCAACTCCTCGCCGATGGTCTGCGGCGTGCGCTGCCCCATGTCGATCTGCGGATTCAGGCGTTGATACAGTTTGGCCAACGCTTCGGAGAAGGTCAGGCGGTTGCTGTTGAACAGATCCTGATGCTGTTCCTGCTGCTCGGAGAGCACGTCCAGCAAGGTGGCATGCGCTTCGCGCACATTGACGTTCAGCCGCACGCTCTTCACCTGGCCGAAGGCAACGGCCTGCAGCCCCTGGTTCAGCATGCGAATGCGGTTCTGTTCGCGCTGAATGGTTTTGCGAATGATGTTGGCCACGCTTTTCGAACTGATCGCCAGCTTCTGCTCGCGCGCGGTCAGCTCTTCGGTCAGACGGCCCAGCTCGATTTCCATCTGTTCGATGGCCTCGACCGGATCGTCGGTGCGGATGATGTCCTGACGGATGCGCTCGCGCAGGTGCTGGTACACCGCGATATAGAACTGAATCTTACGCTCCGGCCGCTTCGGATCTTCCGACAGGCGCAGCACGTCGCGCAGGTGTTCGTTATCCGCCACCGCCAGACGCAGCGCGCCGAGCGCCTTATCCGACATCGAGCGCAGCTCGTCGCCATCCATATACGCCAGCTCGCGGCGGTGCAGGCGGCGTTCCACGCCGTTGTCTTTCACCAGGCGCATCACCGCGCACCAGCCCGCCTTGGCGGTCACCACCTGCTCGCGCAACTGGTGATAATCGCGTTCCAGCTTGCGCAGTTTCTTCTGCAGGCCGTCCATTTCGGCTTCGCAGAAGGTCAGCTGTTTCTCCAGCTGATTGCGGCGAGCGCGGTTGTTGCTCAGCGCCGCATGCAGTTCGTCGCGACGCGCGCGGGCGCGCGCTTCGGCATTGGCGTCGGCCTGCACGCCGATGTCCACCAGCTCCTGGCTCAGCTCTTTCAGCATGTCGCGCTTGGCGTCGTACGAGCTTTTCAGCGAAGCCAGCACCTGACTGTACTGGGTGAACTGGGTTTGATACTGGCGCAGCTGCTCACGGGCGCGGGCGCGTTCGGCTTCCGCCTGCTCCAGACGCTGGCGCAGCTTGTCGTTCAGATCGTTGTTGGCATTCTGCATGCCGGCAGAGTCGGTGTAGCTGAAGTGCGCGCGACGCTGCACCACTTCGGTCAGCGCGAACGCCTGCTGTTTCGCCTGACGCTGCACGCTTTGCGCCTGCGCGTAATCCTGCTGCAGCTGTTCATGCTGCTGCGGATCGCTCTGCAGCACCGACAGCAGCGGCTCCAGCTTGGCCAGCGACACGCCGTGCTGCTGAATATGACGCGCGGCGTCCTGCGCTTCTTCCAGCTCTTCGCGCATCTCGTCGACGCGGTCCTGCAACGTTTCATCGTTCAGCAACGACACCAGCGGCATCAGGCGGTTGAGCGCGGAAATACCCTCTTTGGCCTGATCGTACTGCTGACGCTGCTGCTGGTTCTGCGCTTCGTGATTGTTCAGCGCGCGTTCGATTTCGCCACGGCGGGCGTTCAGGCCGCGGATCTCCGCTTCTGGGTCGGCGTCGAACGCCACCGCCAGATGGGTACCGATAAAGCGGCTGAAAGCCTGGTGCGAACGTTGGGTTTTCTGCACGTCGAACGACAGCGTGGCGTAGCGCTCCGCCAGCGTTTCACGCTCGGCATGCAGCACTTCCAGGCGGTTTTCGCGCGCCGCGCGGCCGAACAACGGCACTTCCGGGTAGCGGGAGTAACGCCACTGGCGATCGGCGATTTTCACCACCACCGCTTTTTCCTGCTCTTCGACGGCGAATACGCTGTCATCGAACGACTGCGGATCCCCTTCGATCAGGTAAAGATCTTCCGGGCAATCTTCCAGCCCTTCCAGCATCTCGCGCACCAGCGACAGATCCGGCACCA
The DNA here is from genome assembly GCF_040280225.1 of Serratia sp. SM04. Taxonomy (NCBI): domain Bacteria; kingdom Pseudomonadati; phylum Pseudomonadota; class Gammaproteobacteria; order Enterobacterales; family Yersiniaceae; genus Serratia; species Serratia sp. SM04. The sequence continues at coordinate 29,305 of NZ_JBEOQT010000002.1, forward strand.
CGATGGCGTGGCGCGAAGGGCCGTACAGCGCCGAGAAGTAAGGCGCGTCGTCGATGGTGACGTCATCGTAAATTTCCGACAGCAGCACGCCGCCGAAACGTTCGGCCAGCGTGACCAGGCGTTGATCTTCCGCGCCGCCCGGCTGGCTGAGACGTTCGATCTGCGCTTCCACTTCACGTTTGCGGGCCGCCACTTCGTCGCGCTCGACGGTGGTTTCACGCTCGCGCTCCAGCAGCTGCTGCATGTATTCGGTCACCTGCTGGCTGTTTTCCAGCGGCTCTCCGCTCTGATCGCTGAGCTGGCTCAGAGCGTCCTGCGCCGCCAGCCACACCGGCGCGCGCGCCGTCAGCTCACGGATGCGCTGCTGGATCTGCTCCAGCTCCTGGCGCATCTCCATGCGGCGCTCGCCGGCTTCGCTAACGTTCTGCGACAGCGCTTCCAGGCGCTCTTCCAGCTCCTGCTGCAGCATGTCAAGATCGTCCGGCTGGTACTCTTGGCCATGGCGTTTGCAAAACTCTTGCAGCAGGCGCTCGGCGTCCTGCTGCGAGCGCAGGCGCTGTTCCAGTTCGCTCAGGCGCAGGCGCAGCGGCTGAACGCGCTCGGCGAGGTGCTGCTGCGAAGGCCAGTCGCGCAGCAATTCGCGCGCGCACTGCCAGGCTTCGCTGCGGCTGACCTGGCCGGCGATTTTACCCACCAACTGATAGGCCTGTTCGAACTGGCCGTGCGCGGCGTCGGCCACGCTCAGCTTCTGTTCCAGCATCAGCAGCGCTTCGGTCGCCTCCTGCTCGCGGGCCTGGAAGGTATCCAGCCACTGTTCGGCGTTATCGGCGGTCAGGTCCGGCAGTTGGCACAGCGCGCGTGCGCGCTCCAGCGCCTGCAGCGCCTGCTGATACTGAATGGCGCGGGTCTGCTGCACGTCGAGCGCCTGCTGGTAGTCGGCCAGCTGGCTCTTCAGCTCATCCACTTCCAGCTCGGCCGCTTCGGCGCGCGCTTCATTTTCGGCCTGTTGCTCGCTGGCCTCGGCCACCACTTCGTTCTGCTCTTCCAAACGGTAGGTCAGCTCTTCCAGATCGGCTTCATAGCGCTCGATCTTCTCCTGCTGACGCATCGCCGTCTGCACCAAATTCAGGTGGTCGCTGGCGGCCTGGTAATCGGTTTCCAGATCGGATTCGGCACCGCTCTGTTCGCTCAGCTCGCGCGCCATTTCCACATGGCGATACTGTTCGGCGGCCAGCTGCTTGCGGCTGCCCAACAGATCGTTGCGCAGCGCCAGCGCGCCGTCCAGATGGATGCGGCGTTCGTTGGCGTGGCGCATATAGTCCGCCGCCACATAGGAAGTGGCCTCGGAGATCAGATGCTTGAACAGATCGCGATCCGACTGGGTGACGCGGATCGCTTCCAGCGTCATGCGGTTTTCGCGCAGCGCCGCTTCCATATCCTGGAACGCCTTGCGCACACCGCTGTTTTCCGGCAGCAGGTAATCGCGCAGCGAGCGGGTGATAGCGCTGGAAATACCGCCGTACAGCGACGCTTCAATCAGACGGTAGAATTTGCTGCGATCGGCGGACGAACGCAGGCGTTTCGGGATCACGCCCAGATCGAACATCAGCGAGTGGTAATCGGTGATGGAGTTAAACTGCTTGAACTGCACGCCCTCCATCTCTTCCACGCGATCCTTCAGTTCCTGCAGCGACAGCACGCGCGCCTGGCGCTCACCCACGGTCTGGGTCAGCAGCTCGGTCGGCTGCACCGCGGTCGGCAGGCCCTGAATGGTGAACGGTTTGATGTCGACCTTGCGATCGCGCCCCGCTACCTGCTGCAGACGCACGCCGACCACCACGCGCTGGTGGCGCGAGTTGACGACGTCGAGGGTGGAGTAGCACACGCCGGCGCGCAGCTTGCCGTGCAGGCCTTTATCGCGCGAACCGCTGGTGGCGCCCGCTTCGGTGGTGTTACGGAAGTGCAGCAGCGTCAGATCGGGGATCAGTGCGGTGACGAAAGCCGCCATGGTGGTGGATTTCCCTGCCCCGTTACCGCCGGACAGCGTGGTCACCAGCTCATCCAGATCAAAGGTGCGGGCAAAGAAGCCGTTCCAGTTAACCAGCGTCAGCGAGCGAAATTTACCGCGTTCAATCATTCCTGTTCATCCTCTGCACCGTCAGGAGCGTTATCAACCTGCTGATCCTCAGCCTCATTCTCATCGTTCAGCGACAGGCTGGTTTCAACCGGCATCGCCTCGCCGTCGCGAATCATGCGCAGCTGCGCTTCACGCGGATCGTCGCCGCTGCGCACGTCGGCGCCGAAGCGGAACACCGCCTCGGTAATGCGGAACTTGCTGCTGTCATTGCCCATGAAGTAGACCATGCCAAGGCGGCGCAGGCGGTTCAGCGAGGTGCGCACCTTTTCGTGCAGCTTCTGCCGATCGAGATCCGAACCGGTGGAGCGCTGATTAACGAACTTCAGCAGCTTGTTCTCATCGGCCAGGCTCAGCAACTCGTCGTACAGCTCCTGATGGCTGAAAATGCCTTCGTGCGCCAGGCGCTCGGGGCTGAGGTACAGGTAGCACAAGATCTTACCCACCATCATATCCAGCTCGGACAGCACCGAGCGCGGGATCAGCGTGGTAGAGCGCGGGCGCAAATAGAAGAAACCTTCCGGCGCCCGAATCAGCTCGACGCTGTAACGGGTGTAAAATTCTTCCAGCTCATCCTGGAAATCCATTAAAAAGGCATGGTTGTCCAGCTCATCGATACCGATGTGACGACCCGCGCGCAGTTGGCTGTCCAGCGCCGGGAACAGCGAGTTGGACAGTGCCTTGGCCAGCTTGACTGGCATTACTTGTTCAATATTTGTCGATGACATGGGCCTGGACCTTGGCTCCGTAATCATTGATTGCCTGCCATTCCGCCGGCAACCCTGAGAAATCTGCTTCAGCCACACCGAGGCGCACTGCCTGGTCGACCACTAAACGTGCCACGTCGAAATGACGCGCACGCGGATATTGCGCCAGATAATCGCGCATCACCGCTGCAAGGTTGAGCGGCATCTGCTGTTCCTGATACACCTTCAGCGCCTCTTCGATCATCGCCGCCAGCTGTTCGCGAATTTCGCTGAACTCTTCGAACTCCAGATCCGGCGGCAGTTCCCCCGTCACTTCCTCGCTGCGCAGCGCCAGTTCTTCGTCGCGCATATCCAGCAGACGATCGGCATTGGCATGGGTCAGCGCCCACGGGTGGTCGAAATAGGTTTGCACCGATTGGCGCAGGCGTTGGGCGAACACGCGGTTTTTATCCATATCGATAGCGGTACGGATAAATTTATGCACGTGGCGATCGTAGCCGATCCACAGGTCAATCGCCTGCTGGCCCCAGCTGATGATGCGATCCAGCTTGCTTTGCAGATCGAACACCAGCTTGTCGACGAAGCCCAGCTCCACGTTGCCGAGGGTGGCGTCCTGGATACGCAGCAGGTTGGCCTGCAGCTTGTCGCCCGCCGCATCCAGCGTATCCTGCAGCTCGCGCAGGGTGCCCGAGGTTTCTGACAGCAGCATCTCGCAGCTGGAGATCGCCGCCCGCCAGTCTTTGCTCAGCAGCGCCGCGATGTCGTTTTTCACGCTCTGCTGCTGCTCGTCCATCACGCGTTGGGTCATGTCGATGCTGTCGAAGATTTCCGCCACCGAATATTTCAACGGCGCGAACACGTTGCGGTGCCAATGGAAATCGTCGCCGCCCTCGTCGGCGGCGTCGGCGGCGCGCTTGAGCTCCTGCGCCACGATCGACAGCTGCATCGACAGACGCAGCGTGGAGAATTCGCGTTGGCGAATATAGTAATCGGTAATGCCGATGCCCAGCGGCGTGAGGCGGTAAATCGCGTTACCGTCCGCCAGTTCGCTGGTAAAGCGGTTCAACAGGCGCTGGCGCACCATGTCGTTGATCGCATTGTTGGCGCGCATCGCCACCGTTTCATGCGTCTGTTCAAAACCCTTACTGACATGGCGAAATGCATCAACCAGCTCACCTTCGCTCATCTCGCCGTCCAGCCGTTCGCCGTTCAGGGTGGCGATGGCGAGCAAAAATGCGAGACGCTCAGTAGGGAGCGAAATAGAGAAATCATTTTTCCGTGCCCAGGCGACCAGTTCGGGTACTGTCTGGGAAAATTCACTCATAGTTCGTCCTTCAGGTTTGGTTTATGCGCCATGACGTGAATATAGCGCCCCAAACTCACGTACGGCTCCTGCCGGCAATAGTGCTGTTCAAGCGCCAGTAACTCTTCAAATTTTTGTGTTTGCAGCTGTCTGCTCTGCAGATAGTCGTGGAACACCCGCACCCCGGTTTTGCCGCTGATGCGCATGCCCAGCTGTTCCAGCCAACCGTAGACCAATAGCGGATCGTGCGGATATTGCGGCGACAGCGAACGCTTGCGGCGCCGCCTGACCTCGGGATCCACCAGTTGGAAATTACCCAACACCACGTTGCGCATCAAGAGGCCGTTGGCGTTGAAGAACATCAGCGACAGCGCACCGCCCGGCGTCAGGCAGTCATACAACGCCCGCAGCGCCGCTTCGGGCTCGGCGATCCATTCAAGCACTGCATGAAACAATATCAGATCAACCGGCTGTTCCAAATGTTGAGCGATATCCTGCGCAGAACTTTGTACGAATTGCATGTTCTGGCTCACACCTTTCTGCTCCGCCAGCTGCGCGGCGCGCTGGATCATCTCACCAGAAAGATCGCACAACAACACCTGATGTCCTAATTCTGCCAGTTGGCAGGCCATATGGCCTTCACCGCCCCCGGCGTCGAGGATGCGCAGCGGCCGCTGCGGCAACTGCGCCAGCAGCCCGGTCAGATCCTGCCAAACCACCGCCTGGCGGATTTTTCCTTTCGTGGTGCCGTAAATATTACGCGCAAATTTTTCAGCAATATCGTCAAAATTGCGATCCTGCATGGACAACGGCTCCGCTGATCTCATTCTTGTCGGCGGCAAAGCGCACGCCCATTCAAACCTGCTATTTTGGCACAGACTGGCTTAGAATGTATCTTCTTGCGGCCCGTTTATGCCTGGATGCCGCTTTTTCACCCAAAAGGATCTGATTTTCGATGCTGTTCAACCTGAAAAAGTTCTTTGGCGCCATGCTGATGCCGCTGCCGCTGTTGATGCTGCTGATGGGGCTGGCGCTGCTGCTGCTGTGGTTCACCCGCTGGCAAAAAAGCGGTAAGACGATTTTCACGCTGAGCTGGCTGTTTTTACTGCTTTTCAGCCTGCAACCGGTGGCCGACCGGCTGCTGCGGCCGATCGAAGCCGAATACCAGACTTATCGCGGCAACGATCCGGTCAGCTACATCGTGGTATTGGGCGGGGGCTATACCTACAATCCCGATTGGGCGCCCAGCTCGAACCTGCTCGGCAACAGTCTGCCGCGCGTGACGGAAGGCGTGCGGCTTTATCTTGCGCATCCCGGTGCCAGGATGGTGTTTACCGGCGCGTCCGCCGGACGCATGCAAAGCAACGCCGCCACTGCGGCGCTGGTGGCCGAAAGCCTGGGCGTGCCGCGCAGTGATATGGTGATCCTGGGGGAACCGCGCGATACCGAGCAAGAGGCCGCTCAGGTCGCCAAGTTGGTCGGCGAGCAACCCTTCATTCTGGTCACCTCCGCCAACCATCTGCCGCGCGCCATGCGTTTCTTCAAGGCCAAGGGCCTGCACCCGATCCCGGCGCCGGCCAACCAGTTGGCGATCGACTCGCCGCTGAATATCTGGGATCGCGCCACGCCGTCGTCAATGTTCCTCGGCCATACCGAGCGCGCCTGGTATGAAACGCTGGGCAGCCTGTGGCAATGGCTGAAAGGCGCGGACCGCGCCGGCGCCGAGTAAGGCCCGTTCAACCGGCCAGCCAGGGCAGCAGCTGTTGCGACGCATAGTCGAACGGCCGCCGCTCCAGCTTGCCGGTATGGATCAAACGCCCCACCGCTTCCCACACCACGTACAGCCAGCGCCGCGCCAGAAAAGCGTCGGCGACCGGCGCCCGCCGCAGATAGCTGAACAGCAGTTGGCTGGGCATACCCGCCTCGCACAGGCGGAAAAGATCGTATTCGCGTGGCGCCCACAGCACCACGCCGGGATTGAGCATCGCCAGCAGTTGATCGCTTTTGGGATCTTTCAGCATGCTGCGCAGCGACAGGTTGCCGTGCACCAGAACGCAAGGATCGTCGAAGCCGACGAAAAAATGGGTCAGCGCTTCGCGCGTGCGGTACAGCAAACGGCGATCCGCCATGGTCAGCTGCGGGGTGGTGAGATTGACCACCGTCGCCCACAGCACTTCGACCCGCTGTTGATACCAGCAAAACCAGTCGTTCTCCTGCGTGCTGTCAACGCTGCCGACGCTGCCGTGGCTGTCGATGCGGTGCCAGGCCAATATCCCGTCAACGATCTGCTCCATCAGCATATTCCAGCGATCCGGCGAACGCGTCGGCGCTTCAGCCGACACGCCGCGCAGGCGCTCGATCAGCAGGATTTCCTTGTACGGCGCCTGGTGGGTACACACCACGCCGTACACCGTAGGCAGGCGAATATCCCCGTCGCGCGCCAGCATTGACAGCTTGTACGCCTCCTGCTGGGCGATACCCTGACAGATAAAGCTTTTCGCCATCAGCGGGATCGCGTTGCCCTGCCGATCGTACAGCGAATACATATGCGCATAAGGCTGCTCGCTCACCCGCTCCAGCCGGCTGATGGACTCACCCAGCACAATGCTCAGTTCGGCGCGTAACTGCTCCATAAGGCATTCACCTCAGGCTAATAGGGGGGATGCGTAACATCATCGAACGGTGAGCGGAAAAATTCTTCAACGCAGATCAACAAAACGGGGATCAATAATGGAGGGTATTACATCGTCGGCGCGTTGCGCGCCGCGCCGACGAACTCAGGCTCAGGGTTGAATGCTGTCGCGCACGCGCTGGAGATCTTCCGGCGTATCGACTCCCACGCTCGGGATCGCTTTCGCGACCGCCACGTGGATTTTTTCACCGTACCACAGCACCCGCAGCTGTTCCAACAGCTCGATCTGCTCCAGTTGGCTCGGCGCCCAGCTGACGTAGCGGCGCACGAAGCCGGCGCGATAGGCGTAGATGCCGATATGACGCAGCAGGCTGTCGCCGATGCTCTCTTTCGACGCGGCGAAACGCTCGCGATCCCACGGAATGGTGGCGCGTGAAAAATAGAGCGCGTAGCCCTGCGCATCCATCACGACCTTCACCGCGTTGGGGTTGAAAGCCTCTTCGGCGCTCTCGATCGGCACCGCCAGCGTCGCCATGCCGGCCTGGCTGCCCGCCAGATTCTCAGCCACCTGACGCACGATCACAGGCGGGATCAGCGGTTCGTCGCCCTGCACGTTAACGATGATCTGATCGTCGGCAAAGCCGTAGTGCGCGATCACTTCCGCCAGACGCTCGGTGCCGGAATGGTGATCCGGGCTGGTCATGCACACTTCGCCGCCGGCGGCTTCCACCGCTTTGGCAACTTCAGGGTGATCGGTCGCCACGATGACGCGGCTGGCGCCGGACTCGCGGGCGCGCTCCATCACGTGCACCACCATCGGCTTGCCGTGAATATCGGCCAGCGGTTTGCCCGGCAAACGGGTTGAGGCGTAGCGGGCGGGAATAATAGCGATAAAACTCATGCGTGCTTCTCATCCAGCGACAGCGCACGCGCTTCATTTTCCAACAGCACCGGAATGCCGTCGCGCAGCGGGTAAGCCAACCCGTCCGCTTTGCACACCAGTTCCTGGTTTTCTTTATTGAAATAGAGTTTGCCGTTGCATACCGGGCAGGCAACGATTTCGAGTAAACGGTGGTCCATGCATCCTCCGCTAGGGGATTGGTCATCTGGGAAAGGCAGTGAGGATAGCATAACGCCCGGCCTCAGGTTAATCACCGGCGGCGCCAACCCACCGATATTTCCTCAGCGCGCCGGCGCAACAGCTTGAACTGCGGCGCATCCCGGCGTAGAATTTTGTGATACAAATCACAAAAAGGCCGTGATACGTGATCAAACGTCTGCATAAAATCATCGCTCTGTTCGCTAACTTCAGCCACTGAGCCCCTTTGTAACGAGCGGCGCTGAACTTCGTTTTACCCCACCGACGGCGTCGCTCGTTATCCCACTTCCCAGCCGGCACCCCATTCAGCGGCCAACGCTGCCGGAATGTCGCCCAGCGCGACGCGTTGCGCGCCGTGCCATTTGGCCATACGCGCGATGGCCTGCCGAATATCCTGGGCCCGCCGTTTGCCGAAGCGCACCCGCGGCTCCGCATGAAAGCTGATGATCTCGAACACCCCCTGGCGGCGGTGCGCCTTGGCGTCAATGCGCCCCACCAGTTCACCCCGATGCAGCACCGGCAAGGTGAAGTAGCCATAGCGGCGTTTTTCTTTCGGCGTATAGCACTCCAGCCGATAGTCAAAGTTGAACAGCTCGAGCGCCCGGCGGCGATCCCAAACCACCGGATCAAACGGCGACAGCAGGCTGGTGACCGTCGATTTCAGCTTGCCCTGTTCCGCCAGCGGCAGCAATTCCGTCAGTGAGCCATGCACATAGAACTGCCCTTCCAGCCCCTCTACCCGCACCGGCGAAATCTCCCCCTGATCCTGCAGCTCTGCCAGCAAAGTTTTTGGCGCCACGCGTTTCAGCCGATAGTAATCCGCCAACCATTCGGCGCGGAAAATGCCCAGATAGCGGCAGGTGCGATGCAACATTTGCCGGCGCGCCCGCTCCGCAGGCAGCGCATGACGCGCATCGTCCCAGGCCGGCAGCAGCCTTTCGGTCAGATCGTAAACCCGGTGGAAGTTGCGACGCTCGGCCACCATCAGCTTGCCGGCGGTAAACAGGATCTCCAGATGCCGTTTCTCCGGTTTCCAGTCCCACCATCCGCTGTTGCCTTTCTTCTCGGCGCTGAAATCGGCGGAGCGCACCGGCCCCTGTTGTTCGATGTGCCGCAGCAGGTTGTCCATCGCCGCCTGGTGCTGCTGCACCCAGTCGGCGGAATATTTCCAGCCCATATCATGCGGCGCCAGCATGCGATGCCGCAGCAGACCAAAATCCTCGATCGGCAGGAAACAGGCTTCGTGCGCCCAATACTCGAACAGCTTGCGGCCGGCGAGCGCCTGCTCCAGCCATTCCGGTTGATAGGCCCCCAAACGGCTGAACAGCACCAGATACGGGCTGCGGGCGACGACGCTAATGGTATCGATTTGTAACAGCCCCATGCGCTGGATCGCGTTCACGACGTCATCGGGCCGAGCCTGGCGTTTAAGCGGAGAAAGCAGCCCCTGGGCGGCAAGGTGCAACGCGCGAGCGGCGGTAAGGGAAATTATCGGGGTGGTCATCCTGATATCCGTGGCAAGTAGGCAATGGCCTGATAATAGTGGATATCGAGGGATTTATCTTCGCCAGTGCATGCGGGTGGCGACACCGGCACTGGCGAGGAAGGTGGATGCGATCAGAACGCGATAACGTCTGCCGCGGACAGCCCATGTGAGCTGCGATAGATCGAGAACTCGACGTTCTGACCTTCGTTCAACGACTTATTTTTGGTGTTGGCGATAGCGTTGCGATTGACATAGATTTCGTCGCTGCCATCTACCGGTGAAATAAAACCATAGCCTTCGGCCTGATTAAACCATTTCACGCGGCCCATTTTTAACACAGTATTTTTAAACATAACTTATATCCTTTTACTTGAGCATCCTTGACAACGTCATTTTTTATATTGTCTGGACGCTACCAGCCCATCCTAAAGTTTTTCGTAACAAACCTCTCGTGAGCAAAAAATAAAAAAACCCGCACTAAGGCGGGCTTGTAGAACTTAATATCTTCCGCATGACTCAGCGCTGACGCATCACCATGGTTGTATTAAGATCTCTTATACGCGTTCCCTGTATTCTTACAGAGCAACTACGTTGGCGGCAGCCGGCCCGCGCGGGCTGTCCTGGATGGTGTACTCGACGCGCTGGCCTTCAGCCAGGGTCTTGAAACCGTCGGTCATGATTGCGGAGAAGTGTACGAATACATCTTTGCCGCCGTCGTTCTGCTCAATGAAACCAAAACCTTTGCTTTCGTTGAACCACTTAACCTGACCAGTCTTCTTAGACATTACATTTACCTTTAAATATATTTACAAAACCTGCCATAAGAGGCAATTGGGGCCGTTTCAGAAACATTACTTATGGGAGGTACTTAGAAGGTTCGTCTTTGAAGCGGAATCGGATGATAACGTTTTTGGAGGAACTGCTTAACTCTAAACTCGAACATAAATAGGTCTGGATTACAGGCCGACTTGCATTTACTCATAAAACTGGTGAATGCACAAGAGGTTTATTGCCTTAAATTCATAAATAAGCCGAATTTATTTTTATCTCCCTGAATATGCATGACTTAATTTAATGGTCGCCGCGGCCGAATCACCGCGTCTCTCCGCTCGCCAGGGCATCTTTTGCCCGTCTGTGCGCTGCAAATGAGAGCTGACGCATAAAACTCTAATATGCTTGCCACGTCTATAACAAATCCCAAACCAGATAGCTAAACTTGAGGGGAAAACAAGGCAGACGGCTTTTTCGCCAGCACTTTTGCCGCTAAAAACACGATTTTTCAGATTATGCTGAATCAAGGAGCTATGCGCATGACCGCCCAGCAGTTCGTTTCACCTAATGAAATCCGCGCCAGATTCTCTCACGCGATGTCGGACATGTATCAAAAGGAGGTGCCGCTGTACGGCGATCTGCTGGAGCTGGTGGCGGAAACCAACCGACAGGTTCTGCGCGAAGATGCCGCACTGGCTCATCAACTGCAAATTACCGGCGAGATAGAACGCCTGGCGATGGAGCGCCACGGCGCCATCCGGGTCGGCACCGCGGACGAGCTGGCCACCCTGCGCCGCCTGTTCCGGGTGATGGGCATGGCACCGGTCGGTTACTATGACCTGTCGGTGGCGGGCGTTCCGGTGCACTCCACCGCTTTTCGCGCCGTACACGAAGACGCGCTGCAGATCAGCCCTTTCCGCGTGTTCACCTCCCTGCTGCGCCTGGAACTGATAGAAGATCCCGCGCTGCGTGCGCTGGCCGAGCGCTTGCTGGCGCGCCGCCGCATCTTTACCGATCGCGCGCTGGAGCTGATCGCGCTGCAGGAAGCGCAAGGCGGGCTAAATGAAGTGCAGGCGCAAGAATTTGTCGAACAAGCGCTGGAAACCTTCCGCTGGCACAACCAGGCGACGGTCAGCGCCGAAGAATACCGGCAGCTGCACGATCAGCATCGCCTGATCGCCGACGTGGTGGCGTTTAAAGGGCCGCATATCAACCATCTGACACCGCGCACGCTGGATATCGATCGCGTTCAGCAGGCGATGCCCGGCCGCGGCATTACGCCCAAGGCGGTCATCGAGGGCCCGCCGCGCCGTCGTCGCGCGATCCTGCTGCGCCAAACCAGCTTCAAGGCGTTGGAAGAACGCGTCGATTTCGTTGAGCATGACGGCCGCGCCGTCGCCGGCCACCATACCGCGCGCTTCGGCGAGATCGAACAGCGCGGTGTTGCGCTGACAACGAAAGGACGAGAACTCTACGACCGTCTGCTGCAGGCCACCAACGATGCGCTGCAGGGGCCGCCGAGCGAGAAAAATGCCGAGCGCTACTATCAACTGCTGGAGGAAAACTTCCGGGCGTTTCCGGATGATTACGCCACGCTGCGCGAGCAACAGCTGGCCTGGTTCCGCTATTTCCCGACCGAATGCGGCCTGGCGGCCAAAGAGTCGCTGGATAAGCACAGCACTCTGGAGCAACTGATCGAGAAAGAACACGTTCGCTTCCAGCCGCTGGTGTATGAAGATTTTCTGCCGGTCAGCGCCGCGGGGATTTTCCAGTCGAATCTGGGGGACAGCCGCCACGCGCAGTACAACGCCGCTTCCAGCCGGGCAGCGTTTGAACAAGCGTTGGGCAGTGAGGTGATCGACGAGCTGGCGCTGTATCAGCAAACCCAGCAGCGTTCGCTGGAAGCCTGCGCGCAAGCCCTGGGGCTTGCCACGCTGACATCCTGAGGTTACTTGGTCAGCAGAGATTCGATATCCTGCAGCAGTTGCTCAGCCTGAGCGGACGGTAGCACCGCATCAACCGGCAAATACCACCAATTGGGCTGGGCAAAGGCGCGACATTTCACCGCGTCCTTCTCCGTCATCAACAGCGTTTGATCGGCAGCAACCAGCGCCGCCAGCTGCGCCTGCTGATATTCCTGATGATCGGCAAACGCCACTTCCTGCACCACCTCGACGTTCAGTTTTTCCAACGTCGCGAAGAAACGCGGCGGATGGCCGATGCCCGCCATCGCTACCACGCACGGCAGCTCGGCCGCCGGGCGACGTTCACCGCTCAGCAGGTTCACCGCATCACGCGCCTGCAGGCGCATGGCAATTTCCCCGGCCTGCGCCACGCCGCCATTGGCGACGCGCGCATTGACGCTGCCAAGCCGCGCAGCACGCTCGCGCATCGGCCCGGCCGGCAACCACCAGCCGTTGCCGAAGCGACGCACGCCGTCGATGACCACCAGCTCGAAGTCACGCTGTAAAGCATAGTGCTGCAAGCCATCATCGGTGACGATCGCATCCAGCGGCTGTTGTTGCAGCAAGGCCTGCACCGCCTCTGCTCGCTTGGGCGCGATCGCCACGGGCGCACCGGTCCGCTGATAAATCAGCACCGGCTCATCGCCCGCCTCGCGGGTCGAGGTATTCTGATTGAGCACCAGGGGATAGACCGCCGACTTACCGCCGTAACCGCGTGACACCACTCCAACGCGATAGCCCCGCTGCTGCAGGTGTTCCACCAGCCAGATCACCATCGGCGTTTTGCCGTTGCCGCCGGCGGTGAGGTTGCCCACCACCACCACCGGCACCGGCGCGCGCCAGCTTTTGCGCAGGCCACAGCGGTAGCTGAGGCGGATCAGCCAGCTGAACAGGCCATACAGCCAGGAGAGCGGCAGCAGCGCCAGATAAAGCAGCGAACCGCCGGACCAAATGCGCTCAATCATTATTGACCAAACTGCATGCGGTGCAGTTGCGCATAGGCGCCCTGCCGTTCAAGCAACTCGGCGTGCTCGCCGCGTTCGACGATGCGACCGTCCTCCACCACCAGGATCTCGTCCGCCTTCTCAATCGTCGACAGACGGTGTGCGATCACCAGCGAAGTACGGTCTTTCTGCAGCTCGTCCAGTGCGGCCTGAATGGCACGCTCGGATTCGGTATCCAGCGCAGAAGTCGCCTCATCCAGGATCAGGATCGGGCAATCGCGCAGCAAAGCACGCGCGATGGCGATGCGCTGACGTTGGCCGCCGGACAGCATCACGCCGTTTTCACCGATCACCGTATCCAGGCCGTTCTCCATCTTGTTGATGAAGTCCATCGCGTACGCCATTTCGGCCGCTTTCTCAATCTGCTCGCGGCTGTATTCGCTCTCGCGCGCATAGGCGATGTTGTTGGCGATGGTATCGTTGAACAGGTGCACGTTTTGCGAGACCAGCGCCACCTGATTACGCAGTGAGGCCAGGGTATATTCACGCAGATCGTGGCCATCCATCAGGATTTCGCCTTCCTGAATATCGTAGAAGCGCGTCAGCAGGTTGGCGATGGTGGATTTACCCGAACCCGAGCGGCCCACCAACGCCACAGTCTTGCCTTCGGCGATTTTCAGGTTGATATCACGCAGCGCCGGCGTTTCTTTAGCCGGATAGTAGAAGGTGACGTTGCGGAATTCGATGTCGCCTTTCGCACGCTTCACTTCGCGGGTACCGGTGTCTTTTTCCTGTTCCATATCCAAAATGGAGAACAGCGTCTGGCAGGCCGCCATCCCACGCTGGAACTGGGCATTGACGTTGGTCAGCGACTTCAGCGGACGCATCAGCGCGATCATTGACGAGAACACCACGGTAATGGTGCCGGCGGTCAGGGTTTCCATCACGCTTGGGAAGCTGGCGGCAAACAGCACGAACGCCAGGGCCAGCGAAGCGATCAGCTGAATGATCGGATCGGAAATGGAAGACGCAGAGACCAGTTTCATGCCCTGTTGACGCATGCGGTTGCTCACCGAGTTAAAGCGCTCGGTTTCCACCTGCTGGCCACCGAAGATCAGCACTTCTTTATGGCCTTTCAGCATCTGTTCGGCGCTGGTGGTCACCTGCCCCATGGTGTTCTGCATGTTCTTGCTGATGTTGCGAAAACGCTTGGACACCAGGCGAATGGCGATGGAAACGATCGGCGCCAGCACGATCAGGATCACCGACAGCTGCCAGCTGTAGTAGAACATCATGATGAACAGGCCAATGATCGAGGCCCCTTCGCGCACCACGGTCACCAGCGCGCTGGAAGAAGAAGACGCCACCTGCTCGGAATCATAGGTAATGCGCGACAGCAACGTCCCGGTGGATTGCTGATCGAAGAAGGCCACCGGCATTCTCATCATGTGGCCAAACAGGCGGCGGCGCATCTGCATCACCACCATGCCGGAAACCCAGGAAATGCAGTAGCTTGAAACAAAGCTGGTCACGCCGCGCATCAGCATCAGCGCAATCACCGCCAGCGGCATCCACACCAGCACGCTGCTGTCGGTTTTTCCAAACCCATCGTCCAATAACGGTTTAAGCAGAGACAGCATCAGCGTGTCCCCCGCTGCGTTCATAATCAACGCAATGGCGGCCACAATCAGCCCGGTCTTAAAAGGAGTGATCATCGGCCAGAGTCGACGGAACGTCTGCCAGGTCGAGAGATCTTTATCATTCATCATGCAAATACCAGCATCGGAAGAAATAGCGGCCTATTTTACTCATTATCGCCCTCTACGCCAAACCGCTGATGGTACCAACGGGGCATTAATTGTTCGCGAAAGCCTTTAATTTGCCAATCGTTGTCGAAAAAAAGCACCGACAACTGGCCGGAGCGCGTCGTATCGTGCCATGTAATGCCATTTGCCCGATATCGGGCGACCACTTTACGCGCCGGCAAACGCCATTTACCGTAACGAGATGCGGACGCCAGCGCAGCTTCGGGATTAACCGCGCGCAAAAAAGGCGGTGTTGAGGAAGTTTTGCTGCCATGGTGCCCCACCTGCAATACCGTGGCCGTTAAGCGGTCGCGCCGCAATCGGAGCAGCTGCGCCTCCGCCCTCTTTTCCGCATCGCCGGTGAGCAGCAGACTGTATTTCCCGTCGTCGATACGGATCACGCAAGAGTCGTCATTAACCGGCCTTTTGAGCATTTTCGGCGGCCACAGCACCTCGAATTGCAACGACTGCCAGCGCCAACGCTCGCCGGCGATGCAGGGTAAATGCCCTTCCCCGCGTATCGGGCTGCGCACGGTAGCTTGCGGGAACGCTCGCCGCATCGTCGGGAGCCCGCCGATATGATCGAGATGAATATGGCTGATAATGATCTGCTCCAGCTCAATGCCCCGCCAGTTCAGCATCGGCAATATATGCCGTTCTGCGGCACTGCCTGTCGCCCAACGATCGCCGGTGTCGTACAGTATCCCCTTGCCGTTTTGCTCGATCACCACTGCCAGGCCGTGCCCGACATCGAGCATGTCGACGCGCCAATGGTAATCCGGTGCTTTACCTCGCCATAACACGCAGCATATGGCTATCGCTGCCAGTCCAGGCGCATAGCGCCACCACCAATGAAAGCGCCAACAGATAACGAGAAGCCATCCCGACGCGCTGGCAAGCAACGAGGCAGCCCCCAAATCCACCCAACCGCGCTGCAGATAATTTAACGGCACAAACACCCATCCCAACGTGAAATCCGCCAACCACCAAAGCCCGTAACTTAGCGAGGGGAAGATGCCGCAAATCAACGCCAGCAAAATCAACGGCACCGTCACCAATGAGACGATGGGCACCGCCCAGAGATTGGCCGGCAGCGAGGTCAACGTCAGGCCCAGAAACAGCGCGGCCTGCATCGGCACCAGCAGCAACGTCATGCCTAGCTGAATATGCAGCCAGCGCACCGGAGCCCAATACCACGCCGAACGAAATCGCTCGCCGAGCGGTGCCCACTCGAACCAAAAAATCAGGCACCCCACCGCCAGTACCGACAACCAGAAACTGTCTGACAAGACCGCCAACGGATCGCACAGCAAAATAAGCCCGATGCACCACAGCCACACTTGCCATGAAGAGCAATGCACGCCGCGCAAACGCAGCAGCATCCACAGCGTCATCGCCAACGCGGTACGCACCGCCGGCGGCTGGGCGCCCACCAACCAAACATAGATCAGCGTCGCCACCCAGCCCGCGATCAACGGAAAGCGATAACCAATCAGATGGGCGGGGAGGAAAAACTGCAGCGCGCGCAGCACTGCCCAGAACAAAATGGCGACCATCGCAACATGTAACCCCGATATGGCCATCAGATGAGCGATACCGGTTTTCAACATCAGCGTGCGCAAAGCCTGTTCGAGCGCGGTTCTTTCCCCAAACGCCAACGCCAGCAACACCGCCTTGTAACGCAATTCACCAATGTTGGCTTCAGCATGGCTGATAATGCGCTGGCGCAGGCCGCAATTCCCCTCCAGCAAGCGCGCCTGCCTGACCTGAGCGGTCAACGGCTGGCGCTGTGCGATCGCCCAACGTTGGCTGTCGAAGCCTCCTTCATTGAGCTTGCCATGCACCGGCCGCATGCGCAGTTTCAATTGCCAACGCTGCCCGGCACACAGCCGTTGCTCTTTCGGAGCCCATGTCGTGGTAAACGCCAGCGCAGGCGCCAGCCAATGGCCGTCGACCCGCTCGATGCGCATCAGGGTCTGCTTACTGACGGCAGGCTCCAGTGCGACGCTGCTTATCTGCACCACCGCCGTCACTTCCGGCACGCGGCTTAAGCGATCCATTTGCCCGAGCAGGCTTCCGGCGTTGAAAACTGCCCATATGAATCCCAATCCCAGGCAGGCCAAATACCGGCAGAACGGCCAACGGGTGCGCAGCAGTAAACCGGCGACCAGCAGCATCGGCCACAGCAACCATTGCTCTGGCAACTGCGGTAAAAGCAGCAGCGGCAGGATGCCGCAGATAACGGCGAATATCGCCAGATCCAGCGAAATTTTGATCGCTCTTCTCCCATCGGCTTCACCATGAGCAAAAACGCGTCACGAAGAGCAAGCAGGATTATTCAAGCGACATGTCGCCGCCAGCGGGCTTTAGTGAGGATGCGGCGAGCACGGCAGGATAAGAGAGGCATATGCAGCAGCCACACCGCAAATGCGGCGCGGTACGCAATTCACAAGCAGAGCTACGGGAATTGCAGGCGAAAAAAAACGGCGCCTTAAAGGCACCGTTTTATATTCTTTACAAGCAACAACGCTATGGGCAGTCAGTCAGCGACTAGCCATAGATATTAGCGCGGTCACGCAACTCTTTGCCTGGTTTGAAGTGAGGAACGTACTTGCCGTCCAGCTCGACTTTGTCGCCGGTTTTCGGGTTGCGGCCTACACGCGGGGCACGGTAGTGAAGAGAAAAACTGCCGAATCCGCGGATCTCAATGCGTTCGCCCTCGGCCAGCGTTGCGGCCATGTGCTCAAGCATCTCTTTCACTGCATCCTCAACGGCCTTCGCCGGAATATGAGATTGCTGGCCAGCAAGTCTTTCAATAAGTTCAGACTTGGTCATAGTACCTCCAAGCTTTGCAGCTAAACTACCGTATCGGGGCGGTCAGAGACCGCCCCCCGTCATTACTCGCCTTTAGCCGCTTTGAAAGCTTCAGCCATTGCGTTAGAGAAGTTGCCTTCTTCCTGTTTGTTGTTAACAGTTGCGATGGCGTCTTTCTCGTCAGCTTCGTCCTTAGCACGTACGGACAGGCTTACAACGCGGTTCTTACGGTCAACGCCGGTGAATTTGGCTTCAACTTCGTCACCTACGTTCAGAACCAGAGTTGCATCTTCAATGCGGTCGCGAGAGGCTTCAGATGCACGCAGGTAACCTTCTACGCCGCCTGCCAATTCAACTGTAGCACCTTTGGCGTCAACTGCAGTGACTTTACCAGTAACAATAGCACCTTTCTTGTTCATAGACAGGTAGTTATTGAACGGGTCTTCAGCCAGTTGCTTCACGCCCAGGGAGATACGCTCGCGCTCTGCGTCAACTTGCAGAACAACCGCTGCGATTTCGTCGCCTTTCTTGTATTCACGAACTGCTTCTTCGCCTGCAACGTTCCAGGAGATGTCAGACAGGTGAACCAGGCCGTCGATGCCGCCGTCCAGGCCGATGAAGATACCGAAGTCAGTGATAGACTTGATTTTACCTTCAACGCGGTCGCCCTTGTTGTGGGTTTCTGCGAACTGCTGCCATGGGTTGGATTTGCACTGCTTCAGGCCCAGGGAGATACGACGACGTTCTTCATCGATGTCCAGAACCATCACTTCCACTACGTCGCCCACGTTAACAACTTTGGACGGATGGATGTTTTTGTTGGTCCAATCCATTTCAGAAACGTGTACCAGACCTTCAACGCCTTCTTCGATTTCTACGAAGCAGCCGTAATCAGTCAGGTTGGTTACACGACCAGTCAGCTTGGTGCCTTCTGGGTAACGTTTCGCGATAGCAACCCATGGATCTTCGCCCAGCTGTTTCAGGCCCAGGGATACACGAGTACGCTCGCGGTCGAACTTCAGCACTTTAACAGTGATTTCATCGCCAACGTTGACGATTTCGCTTGGGTGCTTAACGCGTTTCCAAGCCATGTCAGTGATGTGCAGCAGGCCGTCTACGCCGCCCAGATCAACGAATGCACCGTAGTCAGTGAGGTTCTTAACGATACCTTTAACTTCCATGCCTTCCTGCAGGTTTTCCAGCAGTTGATCGCGCTCAGCGCTGTTCTCGGATTCGATAACCGCACGGCGAGAAACGACAACGTTGTTGCGCTTCTGATCCAGCTTGATGACTTTGAACTCAAGCTCTTTGCCTTCCAGGTGCAGAGTGTCACGTACCGGACGCACGTCAACCAGGGAACCTGGCAGGAACGCGCGGATGCCGTTCAGCTCGACGGTGAAGCCACCCTTCACTTTGCCGTTGATAACACCGGTTACAGTCTCAGCTTCTTCGTAAGCTTTTTCCAGCGTGATCCAAGCTTCGTGACGCTTAGCTTTCTCACGGGACAGCAGGGTTTCACCGAAGCCGTCTTCAACAGCATCCAGAGCAACGTCAACTTCGTCACCAACCTGGATTTCCAGCTCGCCCTGGGCGTTTTTGAATTGCTCAGCCGGGATGGCAGACTCAGATTTCAGACCGGCGTCAACCAGTACGATATCTTTGTCGATAGCAACAACGACGCCACGAACGATGGAACCCGGGCGGGTTTCGATTTCTTTTAAGGATTCTTCAAAGAGTTGAGCGAAAGATTCAGTCATGTTGTTAATCTTCAGGGTTCTTTAGTTTAACGTCCATTTAGCGTCCCGCCGAATGGGGTTGTTTCACATACCCCGCCATTGGCTCCATGCCGACAGGGTTTAAGGTTACAGGGGTAAAATTTTACCCGATATATTGCGATACCGCTATGACAAATATGACAAAAAGCCAATAGCGCCGCCGCGCTTATTGCTGCGGCAACGCCAACACTTTCTGTGCATACGTCAACGCCTGCCGGATCACTTCTTCGATCGACATGCTGGTAGAATCCAGCACGAGGGCGTCAGAAGCGGGCACCAGAGGCGCGATAGGCCGATTACGGTCACGGTCGTCCCGTTCCTTTATCTCGGCTAAAAGACGTTCAAAGTTAACATTAAAGCCCTTCTCCTGCAACTGCAGCATGCGGCGGTGCGCGCGCTCCTCCGAGCTGGCGTCGAGGAAAATCTTGACCGGCGCGTCCGGGAACACCACCGTGCCCATGTCGCGGCCATCGGCAATCAGGCCGGGCGCCTCGCGGAATGCGCGCTGGCGGCGCAGCAGCGCCTCGCGCACGCGCGGAAACGCCGCCGCTTGCGACGCGGTGTTGCCGACGGTTTCGGTGCGGATCTCATTGCTGACGTCCTCACCTTCCAAAATCACCTGCAGCTTGCCGTCCTGGGCAACGAAGCGAACATCGAGATGTGCGGCCAGCGGAACCAGCGCTTCCTCAGAAGTGATATCCACCTGATGATGCAACGCTGCCAGCGCCAGCACGCGATAGATCGCGCCGGAGTCCAGCAAACGCCAACCCAGAGACTCGGCCAACGCTTTACACAGCGTGCCTTTGCCTGCGCCACTTGGTCCATCAACGGTTATCACCGGGGCTGTAGCCGTCATTTCTCTCTCCTTCAGGTAGAAAACCTCACAGAGACACGGCGTGCTTCGACTCGAAGCCCGTGCGCTCTGTCACCTGCCCAATCAGGGGCAAATACGGTGGCGTATTATACGCTGCCCTACGGCGATCTGTTACCCTGGAACTGTCCGGTTGTTGAAAATAAGCGCACAACCGCGAAAAAGTATAGAAGAAATGCCGGCCGCCAAAGGTTAAAAACGATAAAGGCCCACAAAGGGGCCTTAAAATAAACGATTTGACGGGTTACGCCGGCTGGCTGATGCGGGCCAACTGTTCGAAATAGTCCGGGAAGGTTTTCGCGGTGCATTTCGGATCGAGAATGGTAACCGGCGTATCCGACAGCGCCACCAGCGAGAAACACATCGCCATGCGGTGATCGTTGTAGGTGCCGATCTCGGCGAACTGCAGTTTGGCCGGCGGCACGACGTGAATGTAGTCTTCCCCTTCGTCCACTTCCGCCCCCACTTTACGCAGCTCGGTGGCCATCGCCGCCAAACGGTCGGTCTCCTTCACCCGCCAGTTGTAGATATTGCGGATGGTGGTCGGCCCCTCGGCGAACAGCGCCGCGGTGGCGATGGTCATCGCCGCGTCCGGAATGTGGTTCATGTCCATGTCGATGCCGCGCAGTTCACCGCGGCTGCACTCGATGAAATCGTCGCCCCAGGTAATACGCGCGCCCATTTTCTCCAGCACGTCGGCAAACCTGGTGTCGCCCTGCACGCTTTTGCGGCCGATGCCGGTCACGCGCACGGTGCCGCCCTTGATAGCCGCCGCCGCCAGGAAGTAAGAAGCGGAAGACGCGTCGCCCTCAACCAGGTAATCGCCCGGCGCGATATACGTCTGGCGCCCCTGGATATGGAACACCCGATAGTTGTCGTGGCTCACCGATACGCCGAAAGTGCGCATCAGATGCAGCGTGATGTCGATGTACGGCTTGGAAACCAGCTCGCCCTTGATGTGGATCTGCGTATCTTGCGGCGCCAGCGGCGCGGTCATCAGCAACGCGGTCAGGAATTGGCTGGAGACGCTGCCGTCAACGGTGACGTCGCCACCCTGGAAGCCGCCACGCAGGCGGATCGGCGGGTAATCGGTCTGCTCGAGGTAATCAATCTGCGCCCCGCCCTGGCGCAGCGCGTCCACCAGATGGCCGATCGGGCGCTCTTTCATGCGCGGTTCGCCGGTCAGCACCACGTCGCCTTCGCCGAGGCACAGCGCCGCCGCCAATGGGCGCATCGCCGTCCCGGCATTGCCGAGGAACAGTTCCAGCGGCCGTTCGGCCACCAGCGGGCCGGCCACGCCGGTCACTTCGCACAGGGTGCGATCGGCGGAAAGCTGGTAGTTCACGCCCAACGCCTGCAGCGCGTTCAGCATATGACGCACGTCGTCGCTGTCCAGCAGGTTGGTCAGCCGGGTCGTGCCTTTCGCCAGCGCCGCCAGCAGCAGAGCGCGGTTAGAAACGCTCTTCGAGCCGGGTAAGTTGACGGTGCCATTGACCAGGGCGACCGGTTGTAACGTCAGGGAATCCACCATGTGAACAAAACTCTCCAATTCTGATAAACGAAACGGCTCCGGAATAATGCCGGAGCCGCTTTAATGCAAAAGGACAACAGCCTGAGGCAGCCAGCGCCTGGCGGGCTGACGGAATCAACCGTGACGACGTTCGAAGTCGGCCATGAAATCGGTCAGCGCCTGCACGCCGGCCAGCGGCATGGCATTGTAAATAGAAGCGCGCATGCCGCCAACTACCCGGTGGCCTTTCAGCGCCTGCAGGCCGATGGCCTCGGCTTCGCTGAGGAACACCTTGTCCAGCGCCGCATCGGCCAGTTGGAACGGCACGTTCATCCACGAACGGTTGGCGATCGCCACCTGGCTGCGGTAGAAGTCGGATTTATCGATGGTCGCGTACAGCAGCTCGGCCTTGGCCTGATTGCGTTTTTGCATCTCCACCAGGCCGCCCTGCTCTTTCAGCCATTTGAACACCAGCCCGGAGAGGTACCAGGCGAAGGTCGGCGGGGTGTTGAACATCGAGTCGTTCTCGGCCAGCACGGTGTAATCGAGGATCGACGGCACTTCTTTGCGCGCCTTGCCCAAAAGATCGTCGCGCACGATCACCAGCGTCAGGCCGGCCGGGCCGATGTTTTTCTGCGCGCCGGCGTAAATCACGCCGAAGCGGCTGACGTCGAGCGGGCGGGACAGGATGGTCGAGGAGTAATCGCCGATCACCACCTTGTCGCCGAAGTCCGGCGTTTCATCGATGGCCACGCCGTCGATGGTCTCATTCGGGCAATAGTGCACGTAAGCCGCGTCGTCGCTGAGCTGCCACTCTTTCATCGGCTTGATGCCGCTCAGGCCGTCGATGCGGGTTTTCACGTCGATGACGTTCGGGGCGCAATACTTTTCCGCTTCCTTGATGGCGCTGTGCGCCCAATAGCCGCCGTCGATATAGTCGGCGGTGGCCTTGTCGCCCAGCAGGTTCAGCGGCAGCGCCGCGAACTGCGCGCGGGCGCCGCCGTGGCAAAACAGCACTTTATAGTTGGAGGGGACTTTCAGCAGATCGCGCAGATCCTGTTCCGCCTGCTCGGCAACGGCGATGAATTCTTTGCTGCGGTGACTGATCTCCATCACTGACGTGCCCAGCCCATGCCAGTTGCACAGTTCCTGTTCCGCACGACGCAACACTTCCACCGGCAGCATCGCCGGGCCAGAGCTAAAATTATAAACCTGAGTCATTTCCCCTCACCACATTCACTGTTCGCCGCAGAAAAGCGACCTGTCGAAAAGACGCCCGAAGTTAACGCTCGCGTTAACCAACCCATCGGTTTTATCACTCACGCCCCATGGCTGCAACGCTTATTCGCCCGTCGGCGGCAAACGGCCGCGCCGGGTGATGACAGGCTCTGCGGCCGTCGCGATTGTTTGGACGATAAAACCCTGTGACATGGGGAAATTCAGCGGGTTAACGCGGTGTTTTATGCTGTATTCAGCCAAGATGGCTGCGAGAGCCCGGCCGGCCCCCGCAGGAGAGAAAACGATCAGTACTGATTGAACATCTGCTGGATCTGCTTCGCGTCTTTGGCTTGCGTCAGCGCCAGCTGCAGCAGTATGCGCGCTTTTTGCGGATTCAGCGTGCCGGCGGCCACAAAGCCGTACTTGGCGTCGTCCACTTCCGCATCTTCGGTGGTGGCGCCGGTCGGCACGCGCGATGAGCGCACCACCGCCACACCATTGTGCGCCGCCGTCGCCAGGGTGTCGAACACGGTTTTATACAGGTTGCCGTTGCCGACCCCGGCGCTGACGATGCCCTGGTAGCCTTCGGCGATCAGAGCCTTGGCCGGCGCATCGGAGGCGTTGGCATAGTTGTAGATGATGCCGACCTTCGGCAATTCGTTCAGCTTGCTGACGTCGAACGGCGTATCCCGGGTATGCTTACGCTGCGGCGAGCGCTGGTAATCGATCTTGCCGTTGTGGATATAGCCCAGCGGGCCGAAGTTCGGCGACTGGAAGGTCTGCACGGCGGTGGTGTTGGTCTTGGTGACGTCGCGCGCATCCAGCACGGTGTCGTTCATCGCCACCAGCACCCCGCGGTTGGCCGATTGCGGATCCGCCGCCGTCACCACCGCGTTGTACAGATTGAACGGGCCGTCGGCGCTCATCGCCGTCGCCGGCCGCATCGCACCCACCAGCACCACCGGCTTGTCGCATTTCACCGTCAAATCGAGGAAATAGGCCGTCTCCTCCAGCGTATCGGTGCCGTGGGTGATGACGAAGCCGTCGGTCTTGCCGCAGTCGGCGTCAATTTTCTTCGCCAGCGTCAGCCAGACCTGATCGTTCATGTCCTGCGAGCCGATGTTCACCACCTGCTCCCCCTGCACGTTGGCGACGTTCTTCAGCTCCGGCACCGCATCGACCAGCGCCTCGACGCCCAGCTTGCCCGCGGTATAGTTGGATTTCGTCGCCGACTCACCGCCGCCGGCGATAGTGCCGCCGGTCGCCAGCAGGGTGATGTTGGGCAGCGCCAGCGCCGAGGCGCTGACACCGGTCAACAAGAGGGTTAACGCGCTGAGTTTCACTGATTTCATTAGATTTCTCCGTGACAGATAACTCGCTGAATTATGGCCCCTATCCTTAAAAAAACTGTGACTTTGCCGCCGCTTTAGGAATGACGCAAAACCCCGTATCTGCGCCGTGAGGCGGGCAGCAGGCTATTTGAGGCGGGGTTTAGCATTGAGAAGGTGTCGCCCAGGCCACCGGCCATCGCAACTTGAATCTGCTTTGGCAGGTATACACTGAGTTCTACCCTCAATCGCTGAATGAGAAATTGTAGAGCGGATTGATTTAATTGCTATACGTTAGTGAACCAGAACACACAAAAATATTATCAATCGAAAAATCGAATTGCAGGCATTGAAAAATGCCTGCATAACGATTGATATTTAACAACCGCTAGAGCTGGAGAAATAGGTCATATTAAAATTACACCACCCCATGGCTTGCACATCTGCAACAGAAAAACTACCGCTAGCGCCTAAGTCAGAATTAAAGTTAGCATTGTAAGACCCGATACCAACATCTATATTTGGAGCCGTTTGATAGCCGTTCTGAATTCCATTGTAAATTTCTCCGGCCGCATACCCGCCGAGGGCCCCAGCGTAGGGATTACCGCCACCGAGCCAAGTACCGGCGACAGTGCCGGCCAGTTGAGCTATTTGTTCACCGCCTGCACCTGTAACTAGATTAATTTCACTCAAATTAAGTTCTTTCATCTTTACGTTCCTGTAAATTTAAGTTAAACAATGAAAAAACAAAGCCCACAATAAAACAAATACCAAAAATCACGATAAAGAAATAACTTCCATCATGAATACTTTCACTAATATAATTTACAATACTGAATATTGAAAAAATATATAACGAATTTCTTAACCATCGTTTATAAAAAGCACTATCTAATGAAAATTTCATTTTATACCTCTATAACTGTCATCTCTCCCCTAACCATGATAATTAATGAGAAAACTAAAAATGCAAATCATTTAATCTGTATTTCCCATTCGCCCATGACTAAATCTATATTTATGGTTCTGAGAGAGCGGCAGTTTTACAACCCAGGCAAATGAGTTTGATTATCATTCTCATTTTTTCAGTGAATGTCAAGAGCTTTTAACCTATGGATTCATGGTGTCACGCCACCAAGACGATGCGCAGCCTCTCGCTTGATGTTTCTGCATCTCGTTGCGGTGAGGTCGGTTCAAAAAACAGAAGGATAGCCATATAAATCATTTATATATAAATATTGAACCGACTGAACCGACTGAACCTACCCTTTTTTCTCTCACGTGTGAGAAGATATCCCTCAAGGTTGAGGTAACCCTCAGGGTAACGCCATCTTCATGGCAGGCTGTTTTGGTGTTCAGTTCAGCCCCGCCACGTACCCCGCGTTTTGCTGCAAGAATGAGAAAACGTCAAAAAACACCGGAACAATATACAGCCGAATTTTCAAGCAACAATTTGAAAATTAAAGGTAAAACAAAAACACCTGTCAACATGAAAACATGAAATGAAGACAATGACGCAAACTTTTATCCCCGGTAAAGACGCCGCCCTGGAAGACTCCATCGCCCGTTTCCAGCAGAAACTGAGCGATCTCGGTTTCAACATCGAAGAAGCCTCCTGGCTGAACCCGGTGCCGCACGTGTGGTCGGTGCACATTCGCGATCGCGATTGCCCGCTGTGCTTCACCAACGGCAAAGGCGCCAGCAAAAAAGCCGCGCTGGCCTCCGCGCTGGGTGAATATTTCGAGCGCCTGTCCACCAACTACTTCTTCGCCGATTTCTATCTGGGCCGGCAGATCGCCGAAGGCGACTTCGTGCACTACCCGAATGAGAAATGGTTCCCGATCCCTGAAGACGACGCGCTGCCGGCCGGCATCCTCGACGAACGCCTGCACGCCTTCTACGATCCGCAGCAAGACCTGAGCGCCAGCGATCTGGTCGATCTGCAATCCGGCAACGCCGATCGCGGCGTGTGCGCGCTGCCGTTTACCCGTCAGTCCGACCAGCAAACCGTGTACATCCCGATGAACATCATCGGCAACCTGTATGTTTCCAACGGCATGTCCGCCGGCAACACCGCCAACGAAGCGCGCGTGCAGGGCCTGTCGGAAGTGTTCGAGCGCTATGTGAAAAACCGCATCATCGCCGAATCCATCAGCCTGCCGGCGATCCCGGACGAAGTGCTGAACCGCTACCCGGGCGTGGTGGAAGCCATCGCCAAACTGGAAGAGGAAGGTTTCCCGATCCTCTCCTATGACGCCTCGCTGGGCGGCAACTACCCGGTGATCTGCGTGGTGCTGTTCAACCCGACCAACGGCACCTGCTTCGCCTCGTTCGGCGCGCACCCGGACTTCGGCGTGGCGCTGGAGCGCACGGTGACCGAACTGCTGCAGGGCCGCAGCCTGAAAGATCTCGACGTGTTCACCGCGCCGACCTTCGATGACGAAGAAGTGGCGGAACACACCAACCTGGAAACGCACTTCATCGACTCCAGCGGCCTGATCTCCTGGGATCTGTTCAAACAGGACGCCGATTACCCGTTCGTTGACTGGAACTTCAGCGGCAGCACGCAGGAAGAGTTCGCCACCCTGATGAGCATCTTCGACAAGGAAGACGCGGAAGTGTACATCGCCGACTACGAGCACCTGGGCGTCTACGCTTGCCGCATCATCGTGCCGGGCATGTCCGACATTTATCCGGCGGAAGACCTGCTGCTGGCCAACAACAGCATGGGCGCGCACCTGCGCGACACGCTGCTGGCGCTGCCGGGCAGCGAGTGGGAGCCGGAAGAATACCTGGCGCTGATCGAGCAGCTGGACGACGAAGGGCTGGACGATTTCACCCGCGTACGCGAACTGCTGGGTATTGCCAGCGGCAAAGACAACGCCTGGCATACCCTGCGCGTGGGCGAGCTGAAGGCGATGCTGGCGCTGGCGGGCGGCGATCTGGATCAGGCGCTGATCTGGACCGAATGGACGCAGGACTTCAACGCCTCAGTGCTGAGCCCGGCGCGCAGCAACTACTACCGCTGCCTGCAAACGCTGCTGCTGCTGGCGCAGGAGCCTGAACGCGAAGCGGCGCAATACTATACCGCGTTCGTGAAGATGTATGGTCAGGAAGCGGTCGAGGCCGCCTCCGCCGCCATCAGCGGTGAAGAACGCTTCAACGGGCTGTTCGCCGTCGATGCCGATCTGAAGGCGCTGCCGGCCCATCAGGCGCTGCTGGCGGCCTACGAGAAGCTGCAGGCGGCCAAACGCCGCCACTGGGCCAAAGCCTAAGCGTCATCAGGGGTACTGCCACTTTGGGAGTACCCCTGTTGCCAAACGCCGCACGCCGTTGCGGCGTTTTCATTTTTGCGGTTTATTTCAACGCATGCGGTTTTATTTTTTCGCCGGAAAATAGGCGGTTAAACGACCATAAAAATAAATAAACCGTCAATTGTTGCCGGACGGTGAAATAATAATTAACCGATAATTAAACTTTCAGCGCTGCGCGGCGACAAAACGCCTAAAAATTTAACTTTAGCGCCTGCGGCCCACCCTGCACATTCAAAAAAATTTGCAAACATTAAAAAATTGTTTTATCTTAAAAATCAATAAATTAACCACAAAAACCACACAAAAAACACGTCATTTTGCCGCTCTACTTCCCCGCCTTATGATCCAAATCAAATTTTCCCCTATACTGCTTTGCTAGTATCTCATTGCGTTGTTTTAACCCTTAAGAGCGAGAGTTAGTTTGAAAACTGACAGCCCCTTCGATCTGATTTTACCTGCGGCAACGGCGAAAATCGCTGAAGATGCCGGCGTGTATAAAGCCACCAAACATCCGCTGAAAACGTTTTATTTGGCGATCACCGCCGGTGTCTTCATTTCCATCGCCTTCGTCTTCTACATCACGGCGACCACCGGCACCGCCGGCGTGCCTTTCGGGCTGGCGAAACTGGTCGGCGGCATCTGCTTCTCTCTCGGGTTAATGCTGGTGGTGGTGTCGGGCGCCGACCTGTTCACCTCTACCGTGCTCATCGTCATCGCCAAGGCCAGCGGCCGCATCAGCTGGGGCCAGCTGGGCGCCAACTGGCTGAACGTTTATCTCGGCAATCTGGTCGGCGCGCTGTTCTTCGTGGCGCTGATCTGGTTCTCCGGCGAGTATATGGTCGCCAATGGCCAGTGGGGGCTGAATGTCCTGCAAACCGCAGACCACAAGCTGCATCACACCTTTATCGAAGCCGTGTGCCTCGGCATTCTGGCTAACCTGATGGTCTGCCTGGCGGTCTGGATGAGCTACTCCGGCCGCACCCTGACCGACAAGATGCTCGCCATGGTGCTGCCGGTCGGGATGTTTGTCGCCAGCGGCTTCGAGCACAGCATCGCCAACATGTTTATGATCCCTATGGGCATCGTGGTCAAACACTTCGCCACGCCGGAATTCTGGCAAGCCGTAGGGGCGGTACCTGAGCAATTCGCTCATCTGACAGTAAGCAACTTCATCATCGACAACCTGATTCCGGTCACCATCGGTAACATCATCGGTGGCGGTCTGCTGGTTGGGTTGACTTACTGGGTAATTTATCTGCGCGGGGGTCGCGAACAGCACTAAGCTGTGAGTTACCGCGCGCAGAGTTAGAAATCCACAATCAAAGGTAGGTGTACAATGACCGAACTTAACGAGAAATTAGCCAACGCTTGGGAAGGTTTCAGCAAGGGTGACTGGCAGAATGAAGTCAACGTTCGTGACTTCATCCAGAAAAACTACACGCCTTATGAAGGTGACGAGTCCTTCCTGGCTGGGGCAACTCAGGCCACCACCACCTTGTGGGACAAGGTTATGGAAGGGATCAAACTGGAAAACCGCACTCACGCGCCGGTTGATTTCGACACCAACGTTGCTTCAACCATCGTTTCTCACGACGCGGGTTACATCGCCAAAGAGCTGGAAACCATCGTGGGTCTGCAGACCGACGCCCCTCTGAAACGCGCGCTGATCCCGTTCGGCGGCATCAAAATGGTCGAAGGTTCGTGCAAAGTGTACGGCCGCGAGCTGGATCCGCAGCTGAAAAAAGTGTTCACCGAATACCGTAAAACCCACAACCAGGGCGTATTCGACGTTTACACCAAAGACATCCTGAACTGCCGTAAATCCGGCGTGCTGACCGGCCTGCCGGACGCCTACGGCCGCGGCCGCATCATCGGCGACTACCGCCGCGTGGCGCTGTACGGCATCGACTTCCTGATGGCCGACAAGCTGAACCAGTTCAAATCGCTGCAGGAAAAACTGGAAAACGGCGAAGATCTGGAAATGACCATTCAGCTGCGCGAAGAGATCGCTGAACAGCACCGCGCTCTGGCTCAGATCAAAGAGATGGCCGCCAAATACGGCTACGACATCTCCGGCCCGGCCACCAGCGCGCAAGAAGCGGTGCAGTGGACCTACTTCGGCTACCTGGCCGCGGTGAAATCCCAGAACGGCGCCGCCATGTCCTTCGGCCGCGTGTCCACCTTCCTCGACGTGTTCATCGAGCGCGACATCAAGGCGGGCAAACTGACCGAAGAACAAGCGCAGGAACTGATCGACCACCTGGTGATGAAACTGCGTATGGTGCGCTTCCTGCGTACCCCTGAGTACGATGAGCTGTTCTCCGGCGACCCAATCTGGGCAACGGAATCCCTGGCCGGTATGGGCGTTGACGGCCGCACCCTGGTCACCAAAAACAGCTTCCGCTTCCTGAACACCCTGTACACCATGGGGCCGTCTCCGGAGCCGAACATGACCATCCTGTGGTCTGAGAAGCTGCCGCTGAACTTCAAGAAATTCGCGGCGAAAGTGTCCATCGACACCTCTTCCGTTCAGTACGAAAACGACGACCTGATGCGCCCTGACTTCAACAACGATGACTACGCCATCGCTTGCTGCGTCAGCCCGATGATCGTCGGCAAACAAATGCAGTTCTTCGGCGCCCGCGCCAACCTGGCGAAAACCATGCTGTACGCCATCAACGGCGGCGTTGACGAAAAACTGAAAATGCAGGTCGGCCCTAAAGAAGCGCCGATGATGGACGAAGTGCTGGACTATGACAAAGTCATGGCCCGCATGGACCACTTTATGGATTGGCTGGCCAAGCAGTACGTGACCGCGCTGAACATCATTCACTACATGCACGACAAGTACAGCTACGAAGCTGCGCTGATGGCGCTGCATGACCGTGACGTTTATCGCACCATGGCTTGCGGCATCGCCGGTCTGTCCGTGGCGGCCGACTCCCTGTCTGCCATCAAGTACGCGAAAGTCACCACCATTCGCGACGAAGACGGCCTGGCCATCGACTTCAAAGTGGAAGGCGAGTATCCGCAGTTCGGTAACAACGACGCCCGCGTCGATGACATCGCCTGCGACCTGGTGGAACGTTTCATGAAGAAAATTCAGAAACTGCGCACCTACCGCAATGCGGTACCGACCCAGTCCGTACTGACCATCACCTCCAACGTGGTGTACGGTAAGAAAACCGGTAACACCCCGGATGGCCGCCGCGCAGGCGCACCGTTCGGCCCAGGTGCCAACCCGATGCACGGCCGCGACCAGAAAGGCGCAGTAGCCTCCCTGACCTCGGTAGCCAAACTGCCGTTTGCCTACGCGAAAGACGGGATCTCCTACACCTTCTCCATCGTGCCTAACGCGCTGGGTAAAGACGACGACGTGCGTAAAGCCAACCTGGCGGGCCTGATGGATGGTTACTTCCACCATGAAGCCTCCATCGAAGGCGGCCAGCACCTGAACGTCAACGTGATGAACCGCGAAATGCTGCTGGACGCGATGGAAAACCCTGAGAAATACCCTCAGCTGACCATCCGCGTTTCCGGTTACGCCGTGCGCTTCAACTCGCTGACCAAAGAGCAACAGCAGGACGTAATTACTCGTACCTTCACTCAAACGATGTAATACGCCGGCCGGGCGGGAAACCGCTCGGCACCAACGCAGGGGCCGGTTTTGCCGGCCCTTTTCTCCCACCGCTCTCCCCTGACTCTGTACGAGTCTGTTTTGCCGGACATCTATACTGAATGGATAGCCGGCAAAACAGTTATCCGGCAACTGACCGGCCGACAGGCATCATTACCCCGGTGGCGGTTCCACCCGCTGCTGCATCGCAGATACCTGGCCGGCGGCCACGCGCCTATTTTTAGACTGCGTTTGACAGTCAATATTGGAGAAAACCCCGCAATGTCAGCAATTGGTCGCATCCACTCCTTCGAATCCTGCGGCACCGTCGATGGGCCCGGGATCCGCTTTATCGTCTTCTTCCAGGGCTGCCTGATGCGCTGCCTCTATTGCCATAACCGCGACACCTGGGACACCCACGGCGGCAAGGAAGTGACCGTCGAAGAGCTGATGAAAGACGCGGTGGCCTACCGCCACTTCATGAACGCCTCCGGCGGCGGCGTGACCGCGTCCGGCGGCGAGGCGATCCTGCAGGCTGAATTCGTGCGCGACTGGTTCCGCGCCTGCCACGCCGAAGGCATCAATACCTGCCTGGACACCAATGGTTTTGTGCGCCGCTACGATCCGGTGATCGACGAGCTGCTGGACACCACCGATCTGGTGATGCTGGATCTGAAACAGATGAACGACGAGATCCACCAGAACCTGGTCGGCGTCTCCAATCACCGCACGCTGGAATTCGCCCGCTACCTGGCGAAACGCAACCAGCGCACCTGGATCCGCTACGTGGTGGTGCCGGGCTGGTCAGACGACGATAAGTCGGCGCACCTGCTGGGCGAGTTCACCAAAGACATGACCAACATCGAGAAAATCGAGCTGCTGCCTTACCACGAGCTGGGCAAGCACAAATGGATAGCGATGGGGGAAGAGTACAAGCTGGACGGCGTGCACCCGCCGAAAGCCGAGACCATGGATCGCGTCAAAGGCATCCTGGAAAGCTACGGCCACAAAGTGATTTACTGATTGGCGCACGCCAAAAGAAAAAACCGGCTCATGGCCGGTTTTTTCATGCTCAGGCGGCGGCGAACGGCGTGTGATGGTGATCCGGCTTCTGTTTCTTCAGCAGCATCAGCAGGTAAACCAGCGCCACGGCGGCGATCATCACGAACAGCACGCGGTCGGAATAGTTTTGCATCAGCAACGCCGTCATCGACGGCCCCAGCAGGCTGCCGATGGTGTAACTCATCAACAGCGCCTGGTTCATCGCCACCAACTCGTGCGGCAGCGCCTTCTCGCAGGCCCAGGACATCGCCACCGGATACAGGGTAAAGCCGGCGCAGCCGAGGATGAACAGCGAAGGCGCCATGGCGTAGTTGCCGAGCATCGCCACGCTGGCGAGGATCACCACGAACACCTGAATGCGCAGCACCAACAGGCGCCCGTAACGATCGGCCAGGCGCCCGACCGGCCATTGGCCGACGATGCCGGAGCTGACCAGCAGCGCCATCCAGTAACCGACGTTGGCGTCGCTCATGCCCTGATGGGAGAGGTACAACGGCATCAGGCCGTACAGCGAACCGAGCACGATGCCGGAAATGATGCAACCGTTGATGCCGAGGCGCGCGCTGCGGCGTCTCAGCATGGTCCACACCGCCGCCTGCTGCGGCTCGTCTTCATGGCGGTTGACCCGCGCGAACAGCATCGGCAGCATGGCGCTGATCACAATGGCGGTCACCCACGGCACCACGTGCAACAATTCGGTCGAGGTCATGCTCAACAGCAATTGGCCGGTCACCGTACCAAGGTAATAAACGATCATATAGGCCGCCAGCAGCTGGCCGCGGTTGCTCAGGTTGCCGCTGCGCAACAGCGCGCTCTCCACGATCACCCAGATCCAAGCGCAACCGACGCCGGCGAAGAAGCGCCAGCCCAGCCAGCTCCAAAAATCGATCGACAGCACCATGCCGGCGGTCGCGGCGGCGAACACCAGACAAGAAAGATGATAGCTGCGGGTAAAGCCGACGCGCTGGATCAGTTTGCCCGCCACCAGCGTGCCCAATAGGTTGCCGCTGAAATAAGAGGAGCTGACCATTCCCACCTGCCAAGTCGACAGCTGAGCATGGGTTAACCAAAGAGGCACTAACGTATTCAAAACGGCAATGGATACCGTGAGCAGCAAGAGGCCGCAGAGCAATAAGAGCACTGGGCGGGAGTATGCGGACATAGTGAAAT
This sequence comes from Serratia sp. SM04, assembly GCF_040280225.1. Classification (NCBI taxonomy): domain Bacteria; kingdom Pseudomonadati; phylum Pseudomonadota; class Gammaproteobacteria; order Enterobacterales; family Yersiniaceae; genus Serratia; species Serratia sp. SM04. Next base: position 62,828 of record NZ_JBEOQT010000002.1, read on the forward strand.
TGTGACCGAACGCGCAATGAGAGTGCGCGCATCATGCCACTGGCGATAAAAAAGTCAATCGCCTCTTATCGTTCCACCGCACGATTTGTTTCCGGCTAACCGGCTGAAAAAGCGCTATGCTCAGCGCAGAGCGAATTTGACGACAGAGAGGCAAGATGAGTCAGGCAAATGATGCGGCGGTAGAGGCCCTGCTGGCGGACATCGGCAGCACGCAAGGTGACCTGCTGGCCATTGTGCAGCAGGTGCGGCGAATCGCTGCGGCGAGCGGCAACGGCGTCACCGAGTCGGTCAAATACGGCGGCATCATGTTCTCGCATAGCCAATTTTTCTGCGGCGTTTTCGCCTATCGCCACCACGTCACGGTGGAGTTCGGCCACGGCTACCGATTGGAAGATCGTTATCACCAGCTCGAAGGCAGCGGCCAGTATCGGCGACACATCAAGCTCCACTCGCCCGCCGAGGTGAAAAGCAAGCATCTGGCGGACTACCTTCAACAGGCTTATACGCTGGCGCCAGACTGAATTCTCGACATAAAAAAAGCGCCCGCAGGCGCTTTTTTCGTGGTTTGCCGTTTAGCCGATATATTCCAGGCCGCCCATATAAGGACGCAGCACTTCAGGCACCTGAATGCGGCCGTCGGCCTGCTGGTAGTTTTCCAGCACCGCCACCAGCGTACGGCCAACCGCCAGGCCGGAGCCGTTCAGCGTGTGAACCAGACGCGGTTTCTTGTCGGCTTTGCTGCGGCAGCGCGCCTGCATGCGACGCGCCTGGAAGTCCCACATGTTGGAGCAGGACGAGATCTCGCGGTAGGTATCCTGCGCCGGCAGCCACACTTCCAGATCGTAAGTTTTGCACGCGCCGAAGCCCATGTCGCCGGTGCACAGCAGCACCTTGCGGTAAGGCAGGTTCAGCAGCTGCAGCACTTTTTCCGCGTGGCCGGTCAGCTCTTCCAGGGCATCCATCGAATCTTCCGGACGAACGATCTGCACCATCTCGACCTTGTCGAACTGGTGCATGCGGATCAAACCGCGGGTGTCGCGGCCGTAAGAACCGGCTTCCGCGCGGAAGCATGGCGTGTGTGCGGTCATTTTCAGCGGCAGAGTTTCCTCTTCCACGATCTCGTCGCGCACCAAGTTGGTCAGCGGCACTTCCGCCGTTGGGATCAGCGCGTAGTTGCTGCTGTCGGCTTCTTCTTCCAGCGGACGGGTATGGAACAGGTCTTCGCCGAACTTCGGCAGCTGGCCGGTACCGTACAGCGTGGCGTGGTTAACCAGGTAAGGCACGTAGGCCTCCAGGTAGCCGTGCTGCTCGGTGTGCAGATCCAGCATGAACTGGGACAGCGCGCGGTGCATGCGGGCGATTTGCCCTTTCATCACCACGAAGCGCGAACCGGTCAGCTTAACCGCGGCGGCAAAATCCAGCCCGCCGGCCATTTCGCCCAGATCGACATGATCGCGCACCGCGAAGTCGTACTGGCGCGGTTCGCCCCAGCGGGCAACTTCCAGGTTTTCGCTGTCGTCTTTACCATCCGGCACGGCGTCGTCCGGCAGGTTAGGCAGCGTCAGGGCGTAATCGCGGATCTCGCTCTGCAACGCATCCAGCGCCGCCTTGGCGGCATCCAGCTTGTCACCCAGCTCGTTCACTTCGCGACGCAGCGGCTCGATGTCTTCCCCACGCGCTTTGGCCGCGCCGATGGATTTCGATCGGGAGTTGCGTTCCGCTTGCAGCGTTTCAGTTTCTACCTGCAGAACTTTGCGACGTTCTTCCTGCGAACGCAGCAGATCCAGATCGAGTTTAAAGCCTCGGCGAGCCAGTTTGACGGCGACTGCGTCTAGCTCATTACGCAGCAGATTGGGATCGAGCATGCTAATCCTGTACTTGTTGTTATTGAAAGAAGTGTTGTTGTTCTATGCGGCTGATTTATAGCCGCATAAAAGAAGAGTGATACCCGCTAACCTTACCGCAACGGCCTCGCTAGCGGTAGCGTTTTGTCGGGCTATTTTGATCCTGCTCAGCCAGCCATGCCAACTTTTCGCCGATTTTCCCTTCCAGCCCGCGCGAGGTCGGTTGATAGTAGCGCGTATGGGCCATTTCGGGCGGGAAATAGTTCTCGCCGGCGGCGTAGGCGTTGGGTTCGTCGTGGGCGTAGCGGTACTCCGCCCCCAGCCCCATTTCCTTCATCAGCTTGGTCGGCGCGTTGCGCAGGTGCTCCGGCACGTCATAATCGGCCTGCTCTTTGGCGTCGCGCATGGCGGCCTTGAACGCGGTGTAAACCGCATTGCTCTTCGGCGCGCAGGCCAGGTAGACGATCGCCTGCGCGATGGCGCGTTCGCCCTCCGCTGGCCCCACGCGGGTGAAGCAATCCCAGGCTGCGATCGCCACCTGCATGCCGCGCGGATCGGCGTTGCCCACGTCTTCAGAGGCAATCGCCAACAGACGGCGCGCCACGTAAAGCGGATCGCCGCCGGCGGTAATGATGCGCGCATACCAATACAGCGCGGCGTCCGGCGCCGAGCCGCGCACCGATTTATGCAGCGCGGAAATCAGATCGTAATAACGGTCGCCCTTGTTGTTGAAGCGCGCGCTGCGCTCGCCCGACACTTCTTTCAGCAGCTCCGGCGTCAGCACCCGCACGCCTTTGGCGTCCAACTCCGCCATGTCGGCCATCATTTCCAGGCTGTTCAGCGCCCGGCGTGCGTCGCCGCCCACCAGCTCCGACAGCAGGCGGCGCGTTTCCGCCGGCAGCTCGATATTCTGGCCGCCAAAGCCGCGCGCCTTGTCGCCCATCGCCTGATCCAGCACCTGGCCGATATCTTCGGCGGTCAGCGCCTTCAGCAGGTAAACGCGGGCGCGGGACAACAGCGCCGAGTTCAGCTCGAACGACGGATTTTCGGTGGTGGCGCCGATAAAGGTGATGGTGCCGTCTTCGATGTGCGGCAGGAAAGCGTCCTGCTGGCTCTTATTGAAGCGGTGCACTTCGTCGACGAACAGGATGGTGCGGCGGCCGGCGTCGCGATTTTGCCGCGCCCGCTCGATCGCCTCGCGGATTTCCTTGATACCGGAGGTCACGGCTGAGATCCGTTCGACATCCGCCTGGCCGTAACGGCCGATCAGCTCTGCCAGCGTCGTCTTCCCGGTGCCCGGCGGCCCCCATAAAATCATCGAGTGCAGCTGCCCGGCCTCAATGGCGCGCGGCAGCGGCTTGCCGGCGGCCAGCAGGTGCTGCTGGCCGATATACTGCGCCAGCGTGGTCGGCCGCATACGCGCGGCCAACGGCTGGAACTCGTTCTGGGAAAAATCGAGCGACAGATTATTACTCACTTGCACCTCACTGGCGCTGGTCGTCCAGCGTCACCCCCTTCGGCGGGGTAAATTTGAATTTGGCCGGATCGGCGGCGACGTTCTGCTGGCTTTTCAGCGTGTAGGAACTGCGCTGGCCGTCCTGCTCCACCGCGGCGAAGCTGCGGATGGTGCCGCTGTTGGTTACGCTGATGGCGAACTGCTTCAGGTTGCCGCTGGCGGACTTCGGCGTCAGCTCGAAATCATCGCCCTTTTGCTTCACGTTGTACTGTTTCCAGTCGCTGGCATTATTGCGGGTGATCAGCATAAACGGCGTATTGCCGGTGGCGTTCTTCAGCCAGGTTGCCGTCACCTGCTCGACGAATGGGTTATAGAACCACAGGGTCTGGCCATCGGAGACCAGCACGCTCTCATCGGGCGAGGTCATATGCCAGTTGAACAGGTTTGGGCGCTTCACCCACAGCTCGCCTTCCCCCTGTTGCACCGCGGCGCCGTCGGCGCTGGTCACGGTTTGTGAGAAGCTGGCGTGGAAACTGTTCACCTTCGCCAGGCGACTTTGCAGATCCTGTGCGGCATCGGCCAGCACGGAAGTAGAAGCGAATCCCGAAAGCAGACAGCAGGCAACTAACAGTTTTTTCATTATTCCAGATACCTTATGAAATGCGTTAACCGCAGGGCGACGCCGTGCGGGTCAAATCAACCCTTTACCCCGTTACTTTACCCGAAGCCGGCGATCGGCCGGTAGGCCAATGTTCCGAGAAGAAACGGGTTTACGCTTCTTTGCACAAGGGCCGCTTAAGCGGCCCTTTCTTATTGAATTGCAATGGCTAAACGACCATCAATCGTGCCGCGGCGGCGCCAGCACCTCGCGGTTGCCGTTGTGCCCCTGCTCGCTGACGATGCCCTGCGCTTCCATCTGTTCGATGATGCGCGCCGCGCGGTTATAGCCGATACGGAACTGGCGCTGCACGCCGGAGATGGAGGCGCGGCGTTTGTCCACCACGAAATCCACCGCCTGGTCAAACAGCGGATCCAGCTCTTCGTCGCCGTCCATACCGCCGCCGGCACCGCCCTCGCCATCTTCGCCGCCGCTGAGAATGCCCTCTTTATATTGGGGCCGCTCGCGCGCTTTCCAATCCTTGACCACCGCGTGCACTTCCTGATCGCGCACGAATGCGCCATGCACGCGCACCGGAATCGAGGAGTTCGGTGCCAGATAGAGCATATCGCCCATACCCAGCAAGGACTCGGCGCCCCCCTGATCGAGGATGGTGCGGGAGTCGATTTTGCTCGACACGGTAAAGGCGATACGCGTCGGGATGTTGGCCTTGATAAGACCCGTGATCACATCCACCGACGGACGCTGGGTCGCCAGCACCAGATGGATACCCGCCGCACGCGCTTTCTGCGCCAGGCGAGCGATCAACTCTTCGACCTTCTTGCCGACCGTCATGATCAGATCGGCGAATTCGTCGACCATCACCACGATGTACGGCTCTTTCTCCAACACCGGCGGCGTGATGTCCATGCTGTCGGTCGGCTTCCAGAACGGATCCGGGATCGGACGCCCCATCGCTTCGGCCTGATCGACGCGCTCGTTGTAGCCGGCCAGGTTACGCACACCCAGGGCAGACATCAGCTTGTAGCGGCGTTCCATTTCCCCCACGCACCAACGCAGCGCGTTGGCGGCATCTTTCATATCGGTGACCACATCGGTCAACAAGTGAGGAATGCCTTCGTAAACCGACAGCTCCAGCATTTTCGGGTCGATCATGATAAAGCGCACTTCTTTCGGCGTGGCTTTATACAGGATGCTCAGGATCATGGCGTTGACCCCGACCGACTTACCGGAACCGGTGGTACCGGCGACCAGCAAGTGCGGCATTTTGCCCAGATCGGCCACCACCGGCTCGCCGGAGATGTCCTTACCCAATACGATGGACAGCGGCGACGGGTTGTCACGGAAGGCCGGGCAATCCAGCACTTCGCGCAGGTACACCGTTTGCCGCTTGGCGTTCGGCAGCTCCAGACCGACGTAAGGCTTGCCGGGGATCACTTCTACCACGCGCACCGCCGAAGTCGACAGCGAGCGCGCCAGATCGCGCGACAGGTTGGAAATGCGCGCCGCTTTAACGCCCGGCGCCAGATCCAGCTCGAAGCGGGTGATGACCGGCCCCGGCAGGATGTCTACCACGTCGGCTTTCACGCGGTAATCGGCCAGGCTGGCCTCCACCAGACGCGCCTTCTGTTCCAGCGCGAAGGAGTCGACCGGTTCTACCTCTTTCGGAGCCTCGGTCAGCAGATCCAGCGTCGGCAGCGGCGTGGTCGGCTTCTGCAGCGGCTGATCGTTGCGCATCAGGAACGGGTGAATCAAGCTGTCCATCGCCGGATGCTGCTCGGCCTGAGTTTGCTGAGGCTGCTGCTGCACCGGTTGCTGTGGCTGCTGATATGGCTGCGACGGCTGTTGATACTGCTGCTGCGACGGCTGTTGATACTGCTGTTGCTGCGGCTGCTGGTATTGCTGAGGCTGCGAGTGCGGTTGCTGAGGTTGGGCAACCGGCGCCGCAGGCTCAAACTGGCCGAACGGCACGTCGTCCTGTTGCTCGCTTTGCTGTTCAATGCGCTCTTCAAGCTGCGGAGACAGCGTGAACATCGGCTCGCTCGGGCCATCATCCACCAGATCCGCCATCGGCGAGAAGCTGAAAGCATTGCGGGTATCCACCGGGCTGGCGGCCGGCGCTTGCGGAGCAGCCGCTTGCTGGCCGTAGCGCGCCTGCTGCTGCTCGGCGAACGCCTGGCGCAGCGCGGCTTCTTGCAGCGCCTCTTCGTCGTCCTGTTGATAGCCTTCGCCGTAGCGTTGGTTCTGCTGCTCGGCAAACGCCTTGCTCAGCTCGGCTTCCTGCAGGGCGCTCTCGTCATCTTGTTGCTCCGGCGCGTAGCTTTCGCCGTAGCGTTGGCTTTGCTGCTCGGCAAACGCCTGACGCAGCGCGGCTTCCTGCAGCGCCTCTTCTTCCTGCGGGCTCACCGCCGTCGGCTGCTGAGGATCCGCCTGGCGCTGTTCCTGCTCGGCCGCACGCTGCGAAGGCAGCTTGATGCCGTAAGAAGCCAGCTCGCGACGGGTCGGGATGCGCACCGGGTTCGGCCGCGGCAGCTCAGGGCCGATGCCCTGCTTAACCTGCGGATTGCCGTCGCTGGTGGCCGTGAAGGCCGGCATGAAGGTCGCCGCTGCGGCGCCCGCAGCGGCAGCGGCTGCCGTATCCAGCTGTGGCTTGGCACCGGAAGCGCTGAAACCACCCGCTCCGCTGACGTCGGCGCTGTCGCGCTGCGCGGCGGTAAAATCAAAGGGAGAACGCGCCGGCGGCTGCGGCGCAGCCGGCTCTTGCCAATTGCCGAGACGCGGCTCATCGTCATCCTGATAAGGATCGACAGGACGCGTCGCCTTCGGTGCAGGCGTTTCTTCCGGAATTTCGAAGGAGTACAGCGGCGGCGTGGCGTCTTGCGCCGGGGCGCTCACCGGGTGCTGATTGACCGAGGCCGGCGCGGCCGGCGCCACCGTTACCGACGGCGCCTGAGCGGCGATCGGCGCTGCAACGGGCTCGTGGATCGCTGCCTTCACCGCCGGTGCAGGCGAAACCACCGGCGCGATTGGCGCGGCGTCGGCTTCAACCTCAGCATCGTCGGCTCGCAGGCCGCTGAGCAACGGATCGGCGGCGTCTTCCGCCGCCTCTTTGGCGCTTTCAGTGACCGAAGGCGCAGAGAACAACACGTCGTCATCGGCGGCCGCGGCTCCGGCGGCGGTCGCGGCAACCGCTGCGGCGGCACCCTTCCCTGCCTGCTCAGGCTCGTCGTCAACGTAACGCTCGTCATCCTCGAAATAACGCGCTTCGCGACGCGAACGGTTGGTCATGAAGGTCGCGACGCCCAGCACCGCCCCGCCGATCTTCTCGGCGATCACCAGCCAGGACCAGCCGGTAAACAGCGTCAGCCCCGCCGCCCACACGCACAGCAGCGCCAGCGTGGCGCCGATGCCGTTGAACCATGGCAACATGGCGTTGCTCAGCAGGCTGCCGATCACGCCGCCGGAAGCGAAGTAATAGAGATCGTCAACGTTCAGCGCCGCCAGCCCACAGGAGGTAAGCACTAACGCCAGGGTGCCGATCAGGCGCAGGGAGAGCGCGAAATAGTCGACGTAGTCTCTGTTGGCCCGTTGGCGATAGGCCGCCCAGCACAGGACCAGCATGATCGGTGGTATCGCGTAGGCGAGCACCCCGAAGGTGAAGAACAGCGTGTCGGCCAACCAGGCCCCAACACCGCCGCCCAAGTTGTGAATCGGCTCATGCCACGCGGTCTGCGACCAGCTTGGGTCAGACGGGTTGAAACTGACCAGCGCAGCCATGAGGTAAACGGCAAAAATCGCTACCACGATAAGCACAGCCTCCAGCAAACGCCGGCCACTGCTGAGTCTTTTCAGGGTAACTTCTTTATCTTCTGTATATTCCTGGCTCAAGAAAGGCTCTCCAGGTTCCTGTTAGCTGACATAGCAACAGCGCCGAGAAGCTTCCCCGGCGCCGAAACTGTATGAATAAACAGGAGTGTAACCAATTTAATCAGGTTTTGCACCTGCACCTTACCGTGTTTTGATAACCAGACGGTTACTCTGTTTCACTTCTTCCATCACTACGTAGGTACGGGTGTCGTTGACCCCCGGCAAACGCAGCAAGGTTTCGCCCAGCAGTTTACGGTAAGCCGACATGTCCGGTACGCGGGTTTTCAACAGGTAGTCGAAATCACCGGAAACCAGATGACACTCCTGAATCTCTTCAAGCTTCTGCACTGCCGAGTTGAATTGCTCAAACACATCCGGCGCGCCGCGGTTCAGCGTGATCTCCACGAAAACCAGCAGGGACGCATCCAGATAATGCGGGTTAAGCAATGCGGTATAGCCATGAATGAAACCCTGGCGCTCGAGACGGCGCACGCGTTCCAAACATGGTGTCGGGGATAACCCCACGCGCTTCGAAAGCTCGACGTTCGAAATACGCCCATCCTTCTGCAGCTCATTCAGGATGTTGCGGTCGATACGGTCAAGATCTTTACCCGGGCGTTTCTTGTTGTCTGCCATTATTATTGTCTCTCTTATTTTCTTCCGTGCACTTGCCACACCCTAGCCAACGTCAATGTGTAAGGGTTCGTTCCAAGCGAAGACCCGATGCCTGTCATATGCTTCTTCACTACCATCATTCCACGCCGCGCAGCCTGTCTGTCCAACCCCACGCGGCGCCGGTAACGACGTTAAGGTCGAGAAAAAATCAGCAAACGCTTGCGCGCCCTGCTCCGCACATCCACCGCGCATTGCCGCCTCGCGGCGCAAATACGTACGATTTGCTGGTGTTACGGGGATAATTTCTTCTTCCTATGATGTTTTCGCAAATGCGCAGCGGATTGTCAAAGTAAAAGAAGCAAAATCAGAACAACGTACCGTCACGAAAAGTCTGCATCCCATTTTTGGTTATGAATCGCTGGCAGATAAACCCCGGCAGGGAGCGGCCTAAGTCGCAGAATGCGCCGTTTTTGCGCGCTTGGCGATTCAGCGGCCTAATGCGACTTTGATAAGGTAAATTTCTGCGTTCGGCGTACGATTTGCCGACAGCGGGTGCATTAATAGGCGACAACTATCATACAAATCGTTAACAACGTCGCCCGGCGCTTTTTTTACTGCGTCATTTTCCCTACAATCGGCTTCATTGTCCGCCATTGTGGAATAAAGAGGTTATTCATGGGCACGGCTAAACATAGCAAATTACTGATTCTGGGCTCCGGCCCGGCCGGTTACACCGCCGCCGTTTACGCGGCGCGCGCCAACCTGAGCCCGGTGCTGATCACCGGTATGGAACAAGGCGGCCAGCTGACCACCACCACTGAAGTGGAAAACTGGCCGGGCGACGCCGAAGGCCTGACCGGTCCGGCGCTGATGGAGCGCATGCGCGAGCATGCGGAGAAGTTCCAGACCGAAATCGTCTTCGATCACATCAACAGCGTCGATCTGCAGCAGCGTCCGTTCCGCCTGTTCGGCGACAGCGGCAAATACAGCTGCGACGCGCTGATCATCGCGACCGGCGCCTCCGCCCGCTATCTTGGCCTGCCTTCCGAAGAGGCCTTCAAGGGCAAAGGCGTTTCCGCCTGTGCGACCTGCGATGGCTTCTTCTACCGCAACCAGAAAGTCGCGGTGGTCGGCGGCGGCAACACCGCCGTTGAAGAAGCGCTGTACCTGTCCAACATCGCCGCCGAGGTTCACCTGATCCACCGCCGCGACAGCTTCCGCTCGGAGAAGATCCTGATCGACCGGCTGATGGAAAAAGTGAAAAGCGGCAACATCGTGCTGCACACCGACCATACGCTGGACGAAGTGCTGGGCGATGAAATGGGCGTGACCGGCGTGCGTATCCGCAGCACCAAAGCGGAAAACGAAACCCGTGAACTGGAACTGGCCGGCGTGTTCATCGCCATCGGCCACAGCCCGAACACCGGCATCTTCGGCGGCCAGCTGGAGCTGGAAAACGGCTACATCAAAGTGCAGTCCGGCATTCACGGCAATGCGACCCAAACCACCATCCCCGGCGTGTTCGCCGCGGGCGACGTGATGGATCACATCTACCGCCAGGCGATCACCTCCGCCGGCACCGGCTGTATGGCGGCGCTGGACGCGGAGCGTTACCTGGACGGCATCGCCGGCGCAGAAGTCTGCTAAAACGTTCTCTTCATAAGCAAAAAGCGGCTCTCGAGCCGCTTTTTTTGTTTCCCCCCTCCGCACTCCCCTTCTCGCGTCTGTTATAGCCACATTTGGCCGCTTTATTATTTTCAGTCTGCCGGGTGACGAGGTAACATGGGGCCTCGCTTGTTTGTCGCCGATTGCGCCAAACACTATTATTTAACAGTACGTTAACCCAGCCCGTAACAAACGGGCGCCGGCGACGCAGACGCATATCTGATGAAAAAAACCAGACAGCAACAGTTAACCCGTTGGCTTAAAACCCAGAGTTCGTTAGCGCAGCGTTGGTTGCGCCTTTCCATGCTGTTGGGGCTGTTCAGCGGCCTGCTGATCGTGGCGCAGGCGTGGCTGTTGGCCAGCCTGCTGCACGCCCTGATCATCGAGCATACCCCACGCGAACAGCTGATCCCTTCGTTTATCTGGCTGGCCGCCGCGTTCGCGCTGCGGGCGCTGTTGAGCTGGCTGCGGGAACGGGTCGGTTTCCTGTGTGGCCAGGTGATCCGCCAGCGCATGCGCCAACAGGTGCTGGATAAGCTGCAGCAGCTCGGGCCGGCCTGGATCCAGGGCAAACCGGCGGGCAGCTGGGCCAGCATCATCGTCGAGCAGATCGAGGATATGCAGGACTATTACTCGCGCTATCTGCCGCAGATGTATCTGGCGGTCTTCATCCCGCTGCTGATCCTGATCGCCGTCTTCCCGATCAATTGGGCCGCAGGCATCATTCTGCTGGCGACCGCGCCGCTGATCCCGCTGTTCATGGCGCTGGTCGGCATGGGGGCCGCCGACGCCAACCGCCGCAACTTCGTGGCGCTGGCGCGATTGAGCGGCAACTTCCTCGACCGCCTGCGCGGCCTGGACACCCTGCGGCTGTTCGACCGCGCGCAGGCCGAAACCGCGCAGATCGCCAAATCTTCCGAAGACTTCCGCAGCCGCACCATGGAAGTGCTGCGCATGGCCTTCCTCTCTTCCGGCGTGCTGGAGTTCTTCGCTTCGATCTCCATCGCCGTGGTGGCGGTGTACTTCGGCTTTTCCTACCTCGGCGAACTCAATTTCGGCAGCTACGGCCTCGGGGTAACGCTGTTTTCCGGTTTTCTGGTGTTGATTCTGGCGCCGGAGTTTTTCCAACCGCTGCGCGATCTCGGCACCTTCTACCACGCCAAGGCGCAGGCGGTCGGCGCGGCGGAAGCGCTGGAAACCTTCCTCAGCGCCGAAGGCGAGCAGATGGGCAACGGCACGCGGCAACTGCCCGCCGATCAACCGCTGACGCTGCAGGCGAACGCGTTGGAAATCCTGTCGCCGAACGGCGTACTGCTGGCCGGGCCGCTGAGCTTCACCCTGCAACCGCAGCAGCGCGTGGCGCTGGTCGGGCTGAGCGGCGCCGGTAAAAGCTCGCTGCTGAATCTGCTGCTCGGCTTCCTGCCCTATCGCGGATCGCTGACCGTCAACGGCGTCGAGCTGCGTGACCTGTCCGCAGAAAACTGGCGCCAGCAGCTGAGCTGGGTCGGTCAGAACCCGCACCTGCCGGCGCAAACCCTGCGCGCCAATATCCTGCTGGGCTGCCCGCAGGCCGACGAAGCGCAGCTGCAGCAGGCGGTGGAACACGCCTACGTCAGCGAACTGCTCCCTTATCTGCCGCAGGGGCTCGACACCGAAGTGGGCGACAACGCCGCCCGCCTGTCGGTCGGCCAGGCGCAGCGCGTGGCGGTCGCCCGGGCGCTGATCGGCCCGCGCCGCCTGCTGCTGCTGGATGAACCGGCCGCCAGCCTCGATGCCCACAGCGAGCAGCGGGTGATGCAGGCGTTGAACGCCGCTTCGCATCAGCAAACCACCCTGCTGGTGACGCACCAGTTGGAAGACACCGAAGACTACAATCAGATTTGGGTGATGGATAACGGGCGCATCGTGCAACAGGGCGATTACGCCACCCTCAGCGCCCAGCCGGGCCTGTTCGCCACTCTGATCGCCCATCGCCGCGGGGAGCTTTAATCATGCGCGTTTTGCTGCCGTTTTTGGCGTTGTACCGCCGCCATAGCCTGCTGATTAGCCTCGGCATCCTCTTGGCGATCGTCACTCTGCTGGCCAGCATCGGCCTGCTGGCGCTCTCCGGCTGGTTCCTGGCCGCCTCGTCGCTGGCCGGACTGGCGGGCCTGCTGACCTTTAACTACATGCTGCCGGCCGCCGGCGTGCGCGGCGCGGCGATCTTCCGCACCGCCGGGCGCTATGCCGAGCGCGTGGTCAGCCACGACGCCACCTTCCGCGTGCTGTCGCATCTGCGGGTGTTCACCTTCAGCAAGATCCTGCCGCTGACGCCGGGCGGCATCGCCCGTTTCCGCCAGGCCGAGCTGCTCAACCGCCTGGTGGCGGACGTGGACACGCTGGATCATCTTTATCTGCGGGTGATCTCGCCGCTGATCAGCGCAGCGGTGGTGATCCTGGTGGTCACCTACGGCCTGAGCTGGCTGGATCCTGCACTCGCCCTGACGCTGGGCGGCATCCTGTTGCTGTTGTTGCTGCTGGTGCCGCCGGTGTTTTATCGCGCCGGCAAGCCGATCGGCGGCCAGCTTACCGCGCTGCGCGGCCAATACCGCACCGACCTGACCGCCTGGCTGCAGGGGCAGGCGGAATTGGTGGTGTTCGGCGCCGTCAACGACTTCCGCCAGACGCTGAACGCCACCGAACAGCGGTGGCAACGCCGCCAGTGGCAGCAGGCCTCGCTAAGCGGCATGGCGCAGGCGCTGATGATCCTCGCCAGCGGGCTGACGGTAACGCTGCTGCTGTGGCTGACCGCCGCCGGCATCGGCGGCGATACCCAGCCCGGCGCGCTGATCGCGCTGTTTGTCTTCGCCGCGCTGGCGTCGTTCGAAGCGCTGATGCCGGTCGCCGGCGCCTTCCAGCACCTCGGCCAGGTCATTGCCTCCGCCACGCGGGTCAAGCAGATCATCGATCGTCAGCCGGAGGTCACCTTCCCGGCCGCCGGCCCGGCCGCCGCCGATCGGGCTCAGCTTAGCCTGCAGCAGCTGAGCTTCACCTACCCCGACCAACCGCAGCCGGTGCTGCGCGACGTCACGCTCGAGGTCGCGGCCGGCGAACACATCGCTTTGCTCGGCCGCACCGGCTGCGGCAAGTCCACCCTGCTGCAGCTGCTGACCCGCGCCTGGCGCACCGACGGCGGAAAAATTCTGCTCAACGGCGAACCGCTGGAGGATTATGATGAAGCCACGCTGCGTCGGATGACCACGGTCGTCAGCCAGCGGGTGCATATCTTCAGCGATACGCTGCGGGAAAACCTGCGGCTGGCCGCGCCGGATGCCGACGACGCTCGCCTGAGCGAGGTGCTGCGGCAGGTGGGGCTGGATAAATTGCTGGACAGCGACGGCGGGCTGAACGCCTGGCTGGGCGAAGGCGGCCGGCAGCTGTCCGGCGGCGAACAGCGCCGCTTGGGCATCGCCCGCGCGCTGCTGCACCCGGCCCCGCTGCTGCTGCTCGACGAACCGACTGAAGGGCTGGACGCCGAAACCGAGCAGCAGATCCTGGCGCTGCTGCGCCGGCATTGTCAGGGTAAGACGCTGATCCTGGTGACGCACCGTCTGTACGGCCTGGAGCATCTCGACCGCATTTGCGTAATGGACGACGGCCGGATTGTCGAACAGGGCGATCACGCCACCCTGATGCGCCGGCAGGGCCGCTATGCCCGCTTTCGCAACCGTATCAGCAACCTGGCGCCGTAATCGGCCCGTAGAGGACGCAGAGACCCCGTATGCGCATCGTGAAGCTTTCCCCACAGTCGCTGGCGTTCCCCTCGCCTGAAAGCGCCCTGCGCGACCCTAACGGCCTGCTGGCTATCGGCGGCGACCTGACGGCGCCGCGGCTGCTGGCGGCCTACGAGCGCGGCATCTTCCCCTGGTATTCGCCGGGGGAAGCCATCCTGTGGTGGTCGCCCGATCCGCGTGCGGTGCTGTTCCCGACAGAGTTTCATCTCAACCGCAGCCTGAAACGCTTTTTGCGCCACGATCCGTTTCGCATCACGCTCAATCACGACTTCGCCGCGGTGATCGCCGCCTGCGCCCACCGGCCGGATGAAGGCACCTGGATCGGCCCGGAGGTGCAGCGCGCCTATCAGCATCTGCACCGCCTCGGCTACGCGCACTCGGTGGAGGTATGGCAGGATAATCAACTGGTCGGCGGCATGTATGGCGTGGCGCAGGGCGCGTTGTTCTGCGGCGAATCGATGTTCAGCCGCGTCACCAACGCCTCAAAATGCGCATTGATGGCCTTTTGCCGCCATTTTGCCGCTTATGGCGGGGAATTGATTGACTGCCAGGTGCTGAACGCTCACACTGCCCGCCTTGGCGCGCGTGAAATTCCGCGCCGTCAATTTTTGCAGCAGCTCAGCACCCTTCAACGGCGGCCTTTGGCGCCGGCGTGCTGGGAGCCGCAAGTCATATCCCCACAGCCGGCTGAACCGCCCTCTCCAGTAAACTAATTGGTGGAAACGGTGCAATGTTCACCGACACATCTTTACATAATGGGGGTTTTTCGGCATTATCTTGCCGGTTAAAAACTAAGGTAGTTAGACCTAGAGGATTCGATGGCCAAAGAAGACAATATTGAAATGCAGGGCACCGTTCTTGATACGCTGCCGAACACCATGTTCCGCGTTGAATTGGAAAACGGGCACGTGGTAACCGCACACATCTCCGGTAAAATGCGTAAAAACTATATCCGCATCCTGACGGGCGACAAAGTCACTGTAGAGCTGACCCCGTACGACCTGAGCAAAGGCCGCATTGTCTTCCGTAGCCGTTAATCGGCTCACCGCGCGCCACACGTTGGCGGCATCGAGGATGTAATCCCTCGGGAGCCCTTTCCGTTTACCCCCGCAGCGACGTTACACAACGGGTTGCAGGTGCGCAGGTAAACTGAGAGGGCTCACTCGTTTCTGTTGTACGGTGAATCTCACCCATAAAAAAAGCGATGCCGAAGCATCGCTTTTTCTTTGCCTGAAGGCGGCCTTAGTGCACCGCGCCCTCGTCCGCCTTGCGCTTGGCGGCGCTGAGGAAGTGGTAGGTCAGCTGTTTCTTGTCCTTGTCCAGCTCGACCTTCACGGAGCCGCCGCCCACCAGCGAGCCGAACAGCAGTTCGTTGGCCAACGGTTTCTTCAGGTTTTCCTGCATGACGCGCGCCATCGGACGAGCGCCCATCGCGCGGTCGTAGCCCTTCACCGACAGCCAGTCGCGCGCTTCGTCGCTCACTTCCAGCGAGACGCCCTTCGCATCCAGCTGCGCCTGCAGTTCGACGATAAACTTGTCGACCACCTGCTGGATCACCTCGGTAGACAGATGGTTGAACCAGATGATGTTGTCCAGACGGTTGCGGAACTCCGGCGTAAACACCTTCTTGATCTCTTCCATCGCGTCGGTGCTGTTGTCCTGCTGCACCAGGCCGATCGATTTGCGTTCGGTTTCCCGCACCCCGGCGTTGGTGGTCATCACCAGGATCACGTTGCGGAAGTCCGCCTTGCGGCCGTTGTTGTCGGTCAGCGTGCCGTTGTCCATCACCTGCAGCAGCAGGTTGAACACGTCCGGGTGCGCCTTCTCGATCTCATCGAGCAGCACCACCGCATGCGGATGCTTGATCACCGCATCGGTCAGCAGCCCGCCCTGATCGTAACCGACGTAGCCCGGAGGCGCGCCAATCAGACGGCTGACGGTATGCCGCTCCATGTACTCGGACATGTCGAAACGCAGCAGCTCGATATCCATCGCCTTGGCCAACTGTACGGTCACCTCGGTTTTCCCGACCCCGGTCGGCCCGGCGAACAGGAAGGAACCGACCGGCTTGCGCTCGTGGCCCAGGCCGGCGCGGCTCATCTTGATCGCTTCGGTCAGCGCTTCGATCGCCTGATCCTGGCCGAACACCAGCATCTTCAGGCGATCGCCCAGGTTTCTCAGCACGTCGCGATCGCTGGCCGACACGGTTTTCTCCGGGATACGAGCGATGCGCGCCACCACGGATTCGATATCGGCCACGTTGACGGTTTTCTTGCGCTTGCTGGCCGGCATCAACCGGCTGCGGGCGCCCGCCTCGTCGATCACGTCGATCGCCTTGTCCGGCAGATGACGATCGTTGATGTATTTCACCGACAGCTCCACCGCGGCGCGGATCGCCTTGGCGGTATAACGCACGTCGTGGTGCGCTTCATACTTGGTCTTCAGGCCGTTGATGATCTGAACGGTCTCTTCCGCCGTCGGCTCGGTGATGTCAATCTTCTGGAAACGGCGCGCCAGGGCACGATCCTTTTCGAAGATGTTGCTGAACTCCTGGTAGGTGGTCGAGCCGATCACCCGGATCTTGCCGCTCGACAGCAGCGGTTTGATCAGGTTGGCGGCATCCACCTGCCCACCGGAAGCCGCGCCGGCGCCGATGATGGTGTGAATTTCATCGATGAACAGAATGCTGTTCTGATCCTGCTCCAGCTGCTTGAGCAGCGCCTTGAAGCGCTTCTCGAAGTCGCCGCGGTATTTGGTGCCGGCCAGCAGTGAACCGATGTCCAGCGAATACAGCGTGCAGTCCGCCATCACTTCCGGCACGTCGCCCTGCACGATACGCCAGGCCAGGCCCTCGGCGATGGCGGTCTTGCCGACGCCGGATTCGCCGACCAGCAGCGGGTTGTTTTTACGACGGCGGCACAGCACCTGAATCGCGCGCTCCAGCTCACGATCGCGGCCGATCAACGGATCGATGCCGCCCACACGGGCCAACTGATTGAGGTTGGTGGTGAAGTTTTCCATACGGTCTTCCCCTCCGGACTGCTCTTCGTTCACCGGGTTTTCCGCATTCGGCGCTTGGCCCGGCTCGTCTTTACGCGTGCCATGTGA
Organism: Serratia sp. SM04; assembly: GCF_040280225.1. Taxonomy (NCBI): domain Bacteria; kingdom Pseudomonadati; phylum Pseudomonadota; class Gammaproteobacteria; order Enterobacterales; family Yersiniaceae; genus Serratia; species Serratia sp. SM04. The sequence goes on from NZ_JBEOQT010000002.1 coordinate 79,775, forward strand.
AATGAAGTTCACCACGTCGAGACGGCTGACGTCGTGTTTGCGCAGCAGATAGGCCGCCTGCGACTCCTGCTCGCTGAAGATGGCCACCAACACGTTGGCGCCGGACACTTCGCTGCGGCCGGAAGATTGCACATGGAAGACCGCGCGCTGCAGCACGCGCTGGAAGCTGAGCGTCGGCTGAGTGTCGCGCTCTTCTTCGCCGGCGGGCAGCGTCGGTGTGGTTTGTTCGATGAAGGCTTCCAGCTCCTGGCGCAACGCGGCCAGATCCACCGTACATGCCTCAAGCGCTTCTCGCGCGGCAGGGTTGCTCAGCAACGCCAGCAACAGGTGCTCCACGGTCATAAACTCGTGTCTGTGCTCACGCGCCCTGGCGAAAGCCATGTTGAGACTGAGTTCCAGTTCTTGATTGAGCATAAGCACCTCCCCAATAGATTGCCTTATTCAGGCTTTTTCCAGCGTACAAAGCAACGGATGCTCGTTCTCCCTTGCGTACCGGTTCACATGGACGACTTTGGTTTCCGCCACCTCGGCGGTAAAAACACCACAGATCGCCTTGCCTTGATAGTGGACCGTGAGCATCAGTTGCGTTGCGCGTTCAATATCATAAGAAAAGAACTTTTGCAGAACGTCAATCACAAATTCCATCGGTGTGTAATCGTCGTTGTTAAGTATAACTTTATACATAGACGGCGGTTTTACCGCATCGATTTGTTTTTCTTCGGCCAAGTGTTCAAAGTTTAGCCAGTCGTTGTTATTGCCCATCGCTGCTCATCTTCTCTGCTCTGCCCTCAGATATGGGGGCAGGTTTCGGTTATTCAAAGTGGGGATAGTTACTATTTTATCATCTTCGGCATCGTCCCGCCGCACTGTAACGTGCGCAAAAAAACGGGCCAATTGTGACTGAATCGTGGCAATAGCGTTACCTGCTTCAAACTTTGGTGAACTGCTCCCCGCCGACAAAAGCCGATCCCTTGACGCCCCGATCATTTGCTCTAGAGTGTAAATTCGTGGCTGGTGGTCTTTTAACCACCCCTTGTCCACCCTGCTACCCGCCCACGGCGGGTGCGAAATCAGTTATTCATCTCACTTAAAATAGCGTTGCGAGGGATGTAAAAGCATGGAGACGGGTACTGTTAAATGGTTTAACAACGCCAAAGGTTTTGGCTTCATCTGCCCAGCCGGCGGCGGCGAAGATATTTTCGCGCATTATTCCACCATCAAGATGGATGGTTACAGAACGTTGAAGGCGGGCCAGCAGGTCAGCTTCGACGTGCATCAAGGGCCGAAAGGGAACCATGCCAGTCTTATTGTGCCGGTGGAAAGCGAGGCGCTGTCCTAAACGCTTCCGGCAAAGTCGCGCTGCACTGAGCGTGACTGCGATAAAAATGCCAGCCGCCGTGTGACTGGCATTTTTTATGCCTGTTACCTACTCGCGCGCCAGCGCATCGATCGGATTCAGCCGCGCGGCATTGCGCGCCGGCAGATAGCCGAACACCACGCCGATGCCGGTGGAACAGAGGAACGCACTCAGCAACGCCGCCGGCGGGAAGCTGATCTGCCAGCCCGGCAATACCAGCTGCACCGCCAGGCCGATGGCGAACGATAGCGTAATCCCCAGCGCGCCCCCCACCAGGCAGACCAGAACCGCTTCGATCAGGAACTGCTGCAACACGTCGCCGGAACGGGCGCCCACCGCCATGCGGATGCCAATCTCGCGCGTGCGTTCGGTCACCGACACCAGCATGATATTCATCACGCCGATGCCGCCGACCACCAGCGAAATCACCGCCACCAGCGTCAGGAACAGCTGCAGCGTGCGGGTGGTTTTCTCGGCGGTTTGCACCAGGCTGTCCATGTTATAGGTGAAGAAGTCCTTCTTGCCGTGGCGCAGCGTCAACAGGCGCGACAGCTGCTGTTCCGCTTCCTTGCTGTCGTAGCCGTCGCGGATGCGCACGGTGATCGAGTCAAAATAATTGTTGCCCATCAATCGGTTGGCCATGGTGCTGTAAGGCACCCACACGTTCAGCGTCTTGCTGCTGCCGAACATCGACTGCTTCTCCTTGGCCACGCCGACCACCGTCGCCGGCATGTTGCCTACCAGGATCACCTCGCCCACCACGTTCTTCTGGTGCGGGAACAGCCGCCGCTGGGTATTGGCGTCGATCACCACCGTCTGCGCCTGCGACTGTACCTGCATCGAGTCGATGCCGACGCCCTGGGTAAAGCTCATGCCGTACACGCGGAAGAACTGCTCGCTGACGCCGTTGACGTTGGCCGCCGCGTCGACGTTGCCCAAGCGCAGCCGCATGCTGCTGCTGATGCTCGGCGACAGCGCGCTGATGTACGGCTGTTCGCGCAGCGCATCGAGATCGCCGTATTTCAACGATTGCCGGTAGGTCGGATCGTCGTCGCCGAAGTCCTTGCCGGGATAGATATCGACGGTGTTGGTGCCGATAGATTTAATGTCCGCCAGCACCATCTGCTTGGCGGCATCGCCGATCACCAGGATCGACACCACCGAGGCGATGCCGATAATGATGCCGAGCATGGTCAGCGCGGTGCGCATCTTGTTGGCCGCCATCGCACGCCAGGCCATCACCAGCGCCTCGCGGAAACGGCCGCCCACCTGCCGCCAGGAAGGTGCCGCAGTGGCCAGCGCCAGCGGCTTGGCCTGCGCATTCTCCTGCTGTGCCGGACGCGAATCGGCGATGATCTCGCCATCGCGGATCTCGATGATCCGCTCCGCCTGGCACGCCACCGCCGGATCGTGGGTCACCAGGATCACCGTGTGGCCCTGGGCGCACAGCTGTTTGAGGATCGCCATCACCTCTTCGCCGGAGTGGCTGTCGAGCGCGCCGGTCGGTTCATCCGCCAGGATCACCTGCCCGCCGTTCATCAGCGCGCGGGCGATGCTGACGCGCTGCTGCTGGCCGCCGGAAAGCTGGCTCGGCCGGTAGTTGACGCGCTCCCCCAGCCCCAGACGCCGCAACAGCGCCTCCGCCCGCTCGCGCCGCGCCGCTTTGCCCAGCCCCGCGTACACCGCCGGCACTTCGACGTTGTGCGCTGCGCTCAGGTGCGGCAGCAGATGATAGCGCTGAAAGATAAAGCCGAAATGCTCGCGCCGCAGCTGCGCCAGCGCATCGTCGCTCAGCGTCGCCACATCCTGCCCGGCCACCCGATACACGCCGGCGCTCGGCTTGTCCAGACAGCCGAGAATGTTCATCAGCGTCGATTTGCCGGAGCCGGAGGCCCCCATGATCGCCACCATTTCACCGGCGTCGATGCTCAGGCTGATCCCCTTCAGCACCTCCACCGTCTGCTCACCGGAACGGTAGCTGCGGCGGATGCCGCTCAGCTGCAACAGCGCCGCCATCAGCCGGCCTCCACGCCGCCGCGGCTGACGATCACCTCATCGCCCGCCTCGAGGCCGCTGAGGATCTGCACGTCGATATTGTTACGCAGGCCGATAGCCACCTCGCGCTTCTCTTCCTTGCCCTGCTTCAGCACCGAGACGTGGTAGCGATTGTCGGCGATCTGATCGCCCAGCGCCGCCAGCGGGATCACCAGCGCCTGCTCGACGCCGGCCAACTGAATATGCACCTGCGCCGTCATTTGTAAGCGCAGCAGCCTTTCCGGGTTGGGCACTTCGAAACGCGCATAATAGAAGATGGCGTTGTTGACCTTTTCCGGCGTCGGCTGAATGTCTTTCAGCACGCCGTCGAAGCGCCGGGTCGGATCGCCCAGCACCGTGAACCAGGCCTTCTGACCCGGCTTGAGGTTGATGACGTCGGCCTCCGACACCTGCGCCTTCACCAGCATGGTGCCGAGATCCGCCAGCGTCAGAATGTTCGGCGCCTGCTGCGCCGCGATCACCGTCTGGCCCTGCAGCGTGGTGATCTGCACCACGTCGCCATCCATCGGCGCCTCGATGCGGGTATAGGCCAGGTTGATCTTGGCGGTATCCAGGCTGGCCTGGTTCCGCGCGATCTGCGCATTGATGGTGCCCACCTGCGCTTTCTTCACCGCCAGCTGCGTCGCCGCCTGATCCAGATCCTGGCGCGACACCGCCTGCAGCTTGGCCAACGCCTGGTTGCGCTGCAGCGTGACCGCCGCCAGCTGCTGTTCGGCCTGCGCCTGCAGCAGTTGCGCATGCAGTTCACGCAGCGTCGCCTCGCCTTCGCGGATGCTGTTCTGCGCCTGTTGCGGATCGATAACGCCCAGCAACTGGCCTTTCTTCACCTTGTCGCCGATCTCGACATACAGCTTTTCCAACTGCCCGCTGACCTGCGCGCCGACGTCAACCTTGCGCACCGCGTCCAGCTGGCCGGTCGCCAACACGTTCTGCTGCAGATCGCGTTTGCTGGCTTTCACCGTTTTGAAATCGGTTGGCGCCGGATGGCGAAAGTGCCAAACGGCCGCCGCGGCAATCGCCGCAATGACCGCCAGAACGAGTATCCAGCGGCGTTTATGTCCCGTAAACCCTGTCAAAATTGACCTGCCTGTGCTTGTGAATATCAACCGCCCATTGCGGCGGCGGAGCTAAATTAGCACGCACCGTAGGGAATAACTAAACCTTAGCTCAACACAATGTGGAGACACGCCTGGTTACAGTTCAGCATTGAACTCCCGTTTAGTGAAGCCTTGATGAAATAGCGCCATTCAATACAGCCAAGGATTTCATCATGTCACAGCTCAGCTACCCACTCGCCTCCGCCCGGCCGCTTAACGGCTGGCAACTGATGACGGCGCTGATCAATGGCGAAAAGGCGCCAAGCAACGCCTGGAAAAAGCCCGCGTTTCGCCTGAAGTTTCTCGGCCGTTCGCTGCTCAACTGGCGCACCACCAGCGGCCTGCTCAGCACCCTGGCCAGCAACCCGCTGCGGGAGGAGATCCTGAGCGCGCAGCCGAACCTGCCGTGCAAACTGCATCGCCCGTACCTGGCGGCCAACATGAGCAAGATAGAATGCCTGTTCGCCCTGCGCGATCATTACGATCTCATCGCGCAGCGCATGCCGCTGAAGATGCGCCTCGGCCACCTCGGCCCGCAGCCTTTCGTGCTGGCCCGCGCGATGGGCAAAAACGAAGCGCCGATCGCGCTGGAACTGGCGGCGATCGACAAGCTGAATAAGGAAGGGGAAGCCACGCTGCTGCTGCGCAACGCCAACGGCGTGATGCTGGCGGAGATCACCTTTGCGCTGATGCATTATCAGCAGCAGCCGACGCTGTTCATCGGCGGCCTGCAGGGCGCAAACCATGAGGTGCCGCACGCCGAGATCCAGCACACCACCAAAGAGTGCCACGGCCTGTTCCCCAAACGGCTGGTGCTGGAAGGCATCTGCACGCTGGCGCGGCACCTCGGCATCCGCCAGATCGTGGCGGTCGGCAACGCCACCCATATCTATCAAAACTGGCGTTACCAGAGTAAGAAGAAGGACCAACTGCACGCCGATTACGATCAGTTCTGGCTGTCGATGGGCGCCAAACCGCTCGACAGCGGCTATTTCCTGCTGCCCGCGCGCATCGCCCGCAAGCCGATCGAAGAGGTTGCCAGCAAGAAGCGCGCCGAGTATCGCCGCCGCTATCAGCTGCTGGACGAGCTGGAACAGGGATTGGCGGCGCATTTCTGCGCCCGATAACGCCCGGTGGGCCGTCAGTCCGCCCGGCCGCGCGCCAGCCAGATCACCCGTGAGAACATTTTCTTCAGCAGCGGCGGCACCGAGTCCGTGCCCCATTCGCCGGCCTGCATCGCGACCTCGATCGCCAGATCCGGCTTCGACGAGTGGTGGACCGCTTTCAGGATCACCTTGCGCACCGGCATTTGCGCGTTGATCGGCACCGACGCCATCCGGTGATAGACCGGGCCGAACCCTTCGCGGAACATGAAGTGTTCCATATCCGGCGCCGGCAGCGCGGTCAGCCGATCGCGTTCGTTGTCTTCATGATTGTCCAGCAGGCTGCGCACGGTATTGGCGTACTTTTTGCCCGCCTCGTCGCCGTCCACCAGCGCATGCCACTCGATGCCCATGCGGCGGGCGAAGCGCAGCAGCGGCTTCAGGCCGCACTGGGCGAACTCGATGACCCGCACCCCTTCCGCCTCGAAATGGTAGCCGCACTGCCGCGCCAGCTCGTTCAGCAGCCACACTTCGGTCTCGCCTTCCACCAGCAGCCAGCAGCGGGCGAACAGCGACGACGGCCGGTTGAAACGGATGTGAAACGCGATGCGCCGCCCGTCTTCGGCGCTCAGCCCGCGCGGCCCGAGACGGTAGGTCGCGACCCGCCCCGACTCGCGCACCAGCCGGCAGACGTGCTCCACCGGCACCAGCGACACCAGTTCGCTGGAGTTGGTGGTAGTGATGCGCTGCAGCGGCAGCTGATTGAGCAGCCCCCAGGCCACCGACAGCATAATCGGGTGCAGGCGAGTTTCCGGGTCTTCCACCAGCAGCAGCGGCCGTGCATGCGCATCCAGCTTAACGTCGCCCTTGGCCTGCAGCAGGGTGGAAAACATCCCCAGCAGGATCAGGCGCATGCTGCGGCTGTTCGGCTCGGCCACCATACGGTTGATGCCGTCCAGCGCACGCCAGGCATCCTGCTCCGGTTCGCCGCCGCGGCGGCGCGGCCGCGTCACCTGCGAACTTTGCTCGGCGAAGTAGTGCTCCAGCAGTTGCTGCATGGCCGCCAGCCCCTGACGCAGTTCGCCGTTGGTCAGCTTCTGCGGATTGCGCACCAGCTCGCGCGTCAGCTGATCCAACTGCTGCGCCAGCGCCTGGGTATCGGGTTTGCGTTCATCGCCGAGGCTGCTGGGGCGCAGGCGACGAATAAAGCGCGCGTCGCGCAGGCGCAATACCGGATGAATGCGGATGATGGCGTGGGCCAGCTGTTCGATATGGTGCAGTTGAAAGGCGTTGCCGTCGGCGTCGAGAAAACCGCGCCAGGTGCACACCGTGCCGTCGTCGGCCAGCTCGCCTTCGCAGCGGTAATGAATGCGGCTCAGGCCATCCTCGCCCTTGACCCACAGCGGCGTCAGGTGGCGATAGCGCGGCAGGTGCGCATGGCCGATGTCTTTTTCGCAGAAGGTGAACACCACCTGCAGGTGGCGCTCTTTGGCCGCCTCTTCTCCGGGCGGGAAATGAAAGTCGTGCGCCTCAAACCGATACAGCTTCTGCTCCGGCGCCAGCAGCAGCGTCAGCGCATCCAGCAGGCTGGATTTACCCCAGGCGTTTTCGCCGAGCAACAGCGTGTTGTCGTCCAGCATCAGGGACAGCCGGTTAATGCCGCGAAAACCTACAATTTCGATACGCTCCAAGAACATCCGCCGCCTCCCGTGCGCGCCGTCGCCTCGTCAATGAGGCAACCTTCACAGAGCATGGTCAAAAAACCCCTTGCAGGTCAAGCGGCCAACGTCAAATCTGCCGCTTTACTCCGGCCGGGCTTTTGGTTAGCGTGTGCTCCTCGCCGCCGTTCGGCGCGCGTCAAAACTCAAGGACACAAGCTGCACCATGTACTCAGGACTGTTGATTATTCTGTTACCGCTGATTGTCGGTTACCTCATTCCCTTACGCCATCGCCCGCTGCTGGTGCTGATCAACCGGCTGCTGAGCTGGATGGTGTACGTGATCCTGTTTTTCATGGGTATCAGCCTGGCGTTCATGGAAGATCTCAGCAGCAACTTGGTGCTGATCTTCCAATACAGCGCGGTGTTCTTCTTCTGCATTCTCTGCGCCAATCTGCTGTTGCTGGCGCTGCTGGAGCGGCGCATGCCGTGGCGCAGCAGCCATAAACAGGAAAAGCTGCCTTCGCGCGTGCACATGGCGCTGGAGTCGCTCAAGCTGTGCGGCGTGGTGCTCGGCGGCTTCCTGCTCGGCCTGACGCAGTGGCAATGGCTGCAGTTCGCCCATAAAGGCAGCGAATATGCGCTGATCTTCCTGCTGTTGCTGGTCGGTATTCAGCTGCGCAACAGCGGCATGACGCTGCGCCAGATCGTGCTCAACCGCCGCGGCACGCTGGTGGCGTTGGTGGTGACCGTCGCGTCGCTGGCCGGCGGCGCGCTGGCGGCGCAGCTGCTGGGGCTGCCGGTCAAGGCCGGGCTGGCGATGGCCTCCGGCTTCGGCTGGTATTCGCTGTCGGGTATTCTGATCACCGACGCCTACGGCCCGGTGATGGGCAGCGCCGCGTTCTTCAACGATCTGGCGCGCGAGCTGGTGGCGATCATGCTGATCCCGACGCTGGTGCGCCGCAGCCGCTCCACCGCCCTCGGCCTGTGCGGCGCCACCTCGATGGACTTCACCCTGCCGGTGCTGCAGCGCAGCGGCGGGCTGGACATGGTGCCCCCCGCCATCGTGCACGGCTTCCTGCTGAGCCTGCTGGCGCCGGTGCTGATCGCCCTGTTCTCCTGATCCTCTCCCCTGGGGGCCGCCCGGCCCCCAAAGCGTAATAATTCCCATCCGCACAGCAAAATTGCGCTAAATCAAACTTGCCCGCAGTAGTCGCACAAAAGCCTTTTGCAACCCCGATCGCCGATCTATGCTTTTAAACAAGCATTACAAATGCAACTTTAAAAATAAAAGGAAGCGACTATGTTCTGTGTGCAATGTGAACAAACCATCCGTACCCCGGCAGGCAACGGCTGCGCGTATGCTCAGGGCATGTGCGGCAAGACGGCGGAAACCTCCGATCTGCAGGATCTGCTGGTGGCGGCGCTACAGGGCCTCTCCGCCTGGGCGCTGCAGGCGCGTTCGCTGGGCATCGTCGATCACGAGATCGACAGCTTCGCCCCGCGCGCCTTCTTCTCCACCCTGACCAACGTCAACTTCGACTCCCAGCGCATCATCGGCTACGCGCGCGAAACCCTGCTGCTGCGCGATTCGCTGGCTGCCCGTTGCCGGCTGCTGGATGCCGGCGTGCGCGTCGATCACCCGATGGCGGCGCTGCAGCTGGCCGGTGACGATATGCCTGCGCTGCTGCAACAGGCGGCGCAGTTTGCCCTCAACGGCGACAAGGCCGAGGTCGGCGACGACGTCCACGGTTTGCGCATGCTGTGCCTGTACGGCCTGAAAGGCGCCGCGGCCTATATGGAACACGCGCACGTGCTCGGCCAGTTCGACGAGCAGCTCTATGCCGACTACCACGCCTTTATGGCCTGGCTCGGCACTCGGCCGCGCGACATCGACACCCTGCTGAACAACGCCATGGGCATCGGCAAGATGAACTTCAACGTGATGGCGATCCTCGATCGCGGCGAAACCCAGGCCTACGGCGATCCGCAGCCCAGCGCGGTCAACGTGCGCCCGGTGGCCGGGAAAGCCATTCTGATCTCCGGCCACGATCTGAAAGATCTGCGCATGCTGCTCGAACAAACCGAAGGGCAAAACGTCAACGTCTACACCCACGGTGAAATGCTGCCGGCGCACGGCTATCCGGAGCTGAAAAAATTCAAGCATCTGGTGGGCAACTACGGCAGCGGCTGGCAGAACCAGCAGACGGAGTTCGCCAAATTCCCCGGCCCGATCGTGATGACCTCCAACTGCATCATCGATCCGAACGTCGGCAACTACGGCGATCGCATCTGGACCCGCAGCATCGTCGGCTGGCCGGGCGTCAACCATCTGGAGGGCGGCGACTTCGGCGCCGTGATCCGCCAGGCGCAGGGCATGAACGGCTTCCCTTATACCGAGATCGAGCACCTGATCACCGTCGGCTTCGGCCGCCAGACGCTGCTGAACGCCGCCGACACGGTGATCGATCTGGTGTCGCAGAAAAAACTGCGCCACGTCTTCCTGGTCGGCGGCTGCGACGGCAGCCGCGACGAGCGCAGCTACTTCACCGACTTCGCCCGCAGCGTGCCGCAAGACTGCCTGATCATGACGCTGGCCTGCGGCAAGTACCGTTTCAACAAGCTGGACTTCGGCACGCTGGAAGGGCTGCCGCGCCTGCTGGACGTCGGCCAGTGCAACGACGCCTATTCCGCCATCATGCTGGCGGTCAAGCTGGCGGACACGCTCGGCTGCAGCGTCAACGAACTGCCGCTCAGCCTGGTGCTGTCGTGGTTTGAACAGAAGGCGATCGTCATTCTGCTGACGCTGTTGTCGCTGGGGGTGAAAAACATCGTCACCGGCCCGACCGCGCCGGGCTTCCTGACCGACAACCTGATGGCGATCCTCAACGAGAAATTCGGCCTGCGTCCGATCACCACCGTCGAGCAGGATATCAACGCGCTGCTCGCCTGATGCCATTACGTTATGGGGCCGCCTGCGCCGGCCCCTTTGCTTTTTGAGGTGCCCCGATGACTCAACCCACTCCGCTTTGCCCGAACCGCATGCAGGTACATTCCATCCAGCGCGAAACCGCCGACGTCTGGACGCTGAACCTGATCTGCGACGTTTTCTACCCTTATCAGGCGGGCCAGTTTGCGCTGGTCAGCATCCGCAACAGCGAGGAGACGCTGCGCGCCTATACGCTCTCCTCCTCGCCCGGCCAGAGCCGCTTTCTCAGCATCAGCGTGCGCTGCCTGCCGGACGGCGTCGGATCGCGTTGGCTGACGCAAGAGGTCAAGCCCGGCAACACGCTGTGGCTGTCCGACGCGCAGGGCGAGTTCAGCTGCGAGCGCCACCCGGCCGATCGTTATCTGATGCTGGCCGCCGGCTGCGGCGTGACGCCGATCGTCTCGATGTGCCGCTGGCTGACCGCCAACCGTCCGGCCTGCGATATCGCCGTGATCTTTAACGTGCGCACCCCCGCCGACACGATTTTCGCCGATCAATGGCGCGCGCTGTGCGCCGCCCATCCGCAGCTGCGCCTGACGCTGATGGCCGAGCGGGATCTGCAACCCGGCTACCTCAGCGGCCGCATCGATGAGCAGACGCTGCGGCAGGCGGCGCCGGATATCGCCGAACGCACGGTGATGACCAGCGGCCCTGCGCCCTACATGGACCACGTGGAGCAGCTGTGCCGTCGGCTCGGCGTGCCGGCCGAGCGTTTCCATAAAGAGCAGTTCCACACGCCGGCGGCGCAGGCCGATGCCACTGAAGGGCTGACGCTACGCGCCGCCCGCCCGCTGCGCGAATTCCGCGTGCCGGTCGGCAGCACGCTGCTGGCGGCGATGGAGACCAATGCCCTGCCGGTCAACGCCGCCTGCCGTGCCGGGGTGTGCGGCTCGTGCAAAACCCGCATCCTCGAGGGCGACTACATCACCACCAGCACCATGACGCTGAGCGCGGAAGAAATAGCGCAAGGCTACGTGCTGGCCTGCAGTTGCCAGCTGCGGGGCGACGTCACGCTGGCGTGATCCCTTGGCCCCATCTCCGCGATGGGGCATTTATCGGCAAGTTCCCCCCTCCCCGCCCGGTTACACTTTCCCCCGTCCTACGCTCTTTACCCTTCCTGACCGCATCTCGTCCACCGCCGGTAAGCTATGCTTGCAGTTGTTCTGCTGCCGCTCACCGGATCGAGTACACATCGTTTTTTAAACCATGTTTGGGGGAACCATGAAGCAAACCGTAGCCACACTGATCGCCAAAACGCTGGATCAAGCCGGCGTAAAACGCATTTGGGGCGTGACCGGCGATTCGCTCAACGGCCTGAGCGACAGCCTGCACCGCATGGGCACCATCGAATGGCTGGGCACCCGCCATGAAGAGGTGGCCGCCTTCGCCGCCGGCGCCGAAGCCCAGCTCACCGGCCAGTTGGCGGTGTGCGCCGGTTCCTGCGGCCCCGGCAACCTGCACCTGATCAACGGCCTGTTCGACTGCCACCGCAACCATGTGCCGGTGCTGGCGATCGCCGCGCACATTCCTTCCAGCGAAATCGGCAGCGGCTACTTCCAGGAAACGCATCCGCAGGAGCTGTTCCGCGAATGCAGCCACTATTGCGAGCTGGTTTCCAACCCGGAACAGCTGCCGCGCGTGCTGGAGATCGCCATGCGCAAGGCGATCCTCAACCGCGGCGTCTCGGTGGTGGTCCTGCCGGGCGATGTGGCGCTGCGCATGGCACCGGAAGACGCGACCCTGACCTGGCATACCCCGGCGCTGCCGCTGGTGCAGCCGCCGATGAGCGAGCTGAACAAGCTGGCAGAGACGCTGAATCAGGCGAAAAACATCACCCTGATGTGCGGCAGCGGCTGCGCCGGCGCGCACGATGAGGTGGTCAAGCTGGCCGAGCTGCTGCAGGCGCCGGTGGTGCACGCGCTGCGCGGCAAAGAGCATATCGAATGGGATAACCCTTACAGCGTCGGCATGACCGGGCTGATCGGCTTCTCCTCCGGCTACCACGCAATGATGAACGCCGACACGCTGGTGCTGCTCGGCACCCAGTTCCCCTACCGCGCGTTCTACCCCACCAACGCCAACATCATTCAGATCGACATCAACCCCGGCAGCATCGGCGCGCACTGCCCGGTCAATATGGCGCTGGTGGGCGATATCCACACCACCCTCACCGCCCTGCTGCCGCAGCTGGAGCCCAAGCGCGACCGGGCGTTCCTCGACAAGGCGCTGGAGCATTACCGCAACGCGCGCAAGGATCTCGACGGGCTGGCGACCGCCAACGACGACCAGCCGATCCACCCGCAGTATCTGGCGCAGCAGCTCAGCCGGTACGCCAGCGACGACGCCATCTTCACCTGCGACGTCGGCACGCCGACGGTGTGGGCCGCCCGCTACGTGAAAATGAACGGCAAGCGCCGCCTGCTCGGTTCGTTCAACCACGGTTCGATGGCCAACGCCATGCCGCAGGCGATCGGCGCCCAGGCCACCGCGCCGGATAAACAGGTGATCGCCATGTGCGGCGACGGCGGCTTCACCATGCTGATGGGGGATTTCCTGTCGCTGGCGCAGCTCAAGCTGCCGGTGAAAATCGTGGTGTTCAACAACAGCGTGCTGGGGTTCGTGGCGATGGAGATGAAGGCCGGCGGCTACCTGACCGACGGCACCGATCTGCATAACCCGGACTTCGCGGCGATCGCCAACGCCGCCGGCATCAAGGGCATCCGCGTGGAAAAAGCCTCGGAGCTGGACGGCGCGCTGCAGGAGATGTTGGCGCACCCCGGCCCGGCGCTGCTGGACGTGGTCACCGCCAAGCAAGAGCTGGCGATGCCGCCGCAGATCAAGTTCGAACAGGCGAAAGGCTTCAGCCTGTACATGCTGCGCGCCATCATCAACGGCCGCGGCGACGAAGTGGTCGAGCTGGCGAAAACCAACTGGCTGCGCTAAGCAAGCTGCCCCCGGTGAAATAAGGGTATATGATGCCATGTACCCTTTTCCTCTCCCTTACATTCCAGGAACCCTATGCTTATCGATCTACGCAGCGACACCGTCACCCGCCCCAGCGCCGCCATGCGCCAGGCGATGGCTCAGGCAGAGGTCGGCGACGACGTCTACGGCGATGACCCGACGGTCAACGCGCTGGAGGCCGAGGCGGTGCGCCTGTCGGGCAAAGAGGCGGCGCTGTTTTTGCCCAGCGGCACCCAGGCCAACCTGGTGGCGCTGCTGAGCCACTGCCAGCGCGGCGACGAGTATCTGGTCGGCCAACAGGCGCACAACTATAAATACGAGGCCGGCGGCGCAGCGGTGCTGGGCAGCATCCAGCCGCAGCCGATCGAGGCTGACGCGGACGGCACGCTGCCGCTGGACAAGCTCGCCGCCGCCATCAAACCCGACGATATCCACTTCGCCCGCACCCGGCTGCTGAGCCTGGAAAACACCATCGGCGGCCGAGTCCTGCCGCAGGCCTACCTGCAGCAGGCGTGGCAGTTTACCCGCGAGCGGCAGCTGGCGCTGCATATCGACGGCGCGCGCATCTTCAACGCCGCCGTGGCGCTGAACCTGCCGCTGAAAGAGATCGTGCAATACTGCGACACCTTCACCATTTGCCTGTCGAAAGGGCTGGGCGCGCCGGTCGGATCGCTGCTGTGCGGCAGCGAAGCCTTCATTCAGCGCGCGCTGCGCTGGCGCAAGATGACCGGCGGCGGGCTGCGTCAGGCCGGCATCCTGGCGGCGGCCGGCCTCTACGCGCTGGAGCATAACGTCGCGCGGCTGCGCGAAGACCATGACAACGCAGTCTGGCTGGAGCAACAGCTGCGGCAGATCGGCGTGGAGGTCGTCGAACCCGGCGCACAGACCAACGTGCTGTACCTGCGCCAACCGCCGGCGCTGGCGGCCAAATTCGGCCCGTGGATGCGCGAACGCGACGTGCTGATCAGCAGCGGCCCGCTGACGCGCATTCTGACCCACCTCGACGTCAGCCGTCAGGATCTGCAGCGGGTGGTCGAGCTGTGGCGGGAGTTCCTCCAGCAGCACGCCTGATTTCCCCTCCCCGGCGCGCCGGGGAGCCCTTCACCGCCCGCCGATGGCCTCGACAAAGCGGCGGGTGATCTGCTGCGGGCGCGTAATGGCGCCGCCCACCACCACAGCATGCGCCCCCAGCGCCAGGCAGCGCGCGGCCATCGCCGGCGTTTCGACATTGCCCTCGGCGATGACCGGCACCGGCACCGCCGCCAGCACCGCACGCAGAAAGCCGAAATCGTCCTCCGCCAGTCGGGCGCCCCGGCTTTCGGCGGTATAGCCGTGCAGCGTGGTGCCCACGCAGTCGAACCCCAACCTGGCAGCCTCTTGCGCTTCTTCCACGGTGGCGATGTCTGCCATCAGCAGCAGCCGGGGATACCTGGCGCGGATCGCGGCAACCAGCGCCGCCAGCTGCAGCTCCCCTGGCCGCCGGTGGCCGGTAGCGTCCAATGCAATCATCTGCGGCGCCGCAGTCATCAGCTCATCGATTTCACGCAGGGTCGGCGTGATATAGACATCGCTACCGGCATAATCGCGCTTGATAATGCCGATCACCGGCAGCGCCACCGTGCGCAGGATGGCTTTAACGTCTTCGACGCCGTTGGCGCGGATCGCTGCCGCACCGCCTTGCTCGGCCGCCAGCGCCATGCGCGCCATGATAAAATCGCTGTGCAGCGGCTCGTCGCCCAGCGCCTGGCAAGACACCACCAGCCGGCCCTTAATCTGCTGCAAAATGGAAAGCGTCATAAATCCAACAACTCCTCGACTTCGTTTTTAATAATGGTCACGTGCGGGCCATAGATCACCTGAACGCCGTTGCCGCGAACGATCACCGCCCGCGCGCCGCTGGCCTTCAGCCCGCTTTCGTCCAGCAACCGGCTCTGTTTTACCGTCACGCGCAGCCGCGTGGCGCAACAATCCAGTTCGACGATATTCTCTTTGCCGCCCAGCGCCGCCAGCACCTGCTGCGAGCGTTCGGTGCCGGTCGTCACCGCTTCCGGCGTGGTTTCCACCTCGCGCCCCGGCGTTTTGAAATTGAAGCGCAGGATCAGGAAACGGAACGTGAAGTAGTACAGGAAGAACCAGGGCACCCCGACCAGCGGCACATACATCCAGTGGGTTTTCGCTTCGCCCTGCAGCACGCCGAACAGCATGAAATCGATAAAACCGCCGGAGAACGTCTGGCCGATGGTGATATGCAGAATGTGCGCGATCGCGAACGCCAGGCCGTCGAACAGCGCGTGCACCACGTACAGCGCCGGCGCGATGAACAGGAACGAGAATTCGATAGGTTCGGTGATGCCGGTCAGGAAAGAGGTCAGCGCCGCCGACAGCAGCAGCCCGCCGACGCGTTTGCGGTTCTCCGGGCGCGCGCTTTGGTACATCGCCAGGCAGGCGCCGACCAGGCCGAACATCATGGTGATAAAGCGGCCGGACATGAAGCGCGCCGTGCCGATGTAGAACTGCTGCGTATTCGGGTCGGCCAACTGGGCGAAGAAAATGCGCTGCGTGCCTTCCACCAGCTGTCCGTTGATCACTTCGCTGCCGCCGAGCGCGGTAGTCCAGAACGGCAGGTAGAAGATGTGATGCAGGCCGAACGGCCCGAGCATGCGCAGCACGAAGCCGTAGATAAAGGTGCCGAGATAGCCGCTGGCGTCCACCAGCCCGCCCATGCCGAAGATCAGCCGTTGGAAAGGCGGCCACACCACGGTCATCAGGGCGCCGACCGCCATCGCCGCCAGCGAGCTGACGATCGGCACAAAGCGCGAGCCGCCGAAAAAGCCCAGGAACGGCGGCAGCGCTATCTTGTTGTAGCGGCCGTGCAGATACCAGGTCACCAGACCGATGACCACCCCGCCGAACACCCCGGTCTCCAGCGTCTGGATCCCGAGAATCGTTCCCTGCCCCACCGCGCCGGCGTTCTGCGCGGCCAGCGTGCCGTTGATTTTCAACAGCGCATTGATGGTGGCGTTCATCACCAGGTAGGCGATCAGCGAGGCCAGCCCCGCCGTGCCCTTGTCGCTTTTGGCCAACCCCACCGCCACGCCGACCGCGAACAGGACCGCCAGGTTGGCGAACACGATGGCGCCGGCGCTGGCCATCACCGTAAATACGCTTTGCAGCCAGCCGACGTCGAGCCAGGGATACGCCTCGACGGTATTGGGGTTGGACAGCGCACCGCCGATCCCCAGCAGCAGGCCGGCCGCCGGCAGCACGGCGATCGGCAGCATGAACGATTTGCCGAACAGCTGGGCTTTTTCGAACCAGCCGCCGGAGCGCGACAATTCTGGTGTTGACATAAATTTTTCCCCGCTATCATTTTTATGATGAAAATTTTTACCACATTAAAATTAATTTAATGAAAATTTTATTCATAACGATGATCGGCTTCACAATCCGTCGATTTCGCTGGCGAGCGGCGGCGTCTTTCCGCCACAATAGAAACGGGAATACTCAGAAAGGTAACGTGATGAATACAGGCAACTTGTTATTGCGGCTGCGGCAGGATTTGGCGGGGTACAGCCCCACGCTGCAAAAGCTCGGCAACTATCTTCTTGCGCAGCCCTCCCGCGCCGTTTACCTGACCATCACCGAACTGGCGCGTGAAAGCGCCACCAGCGAAGCCAGCGTCACGCGGCTGTGCCGCCATCTGGGCTGCAAAGGCTATACCGAATTTAAAATGGCGCTGGCCCTCAGCCTGCAACAAAGCCAGCCGGAGGCGACGACGCGGCAAAGCGCGACGGAAAATTTGGTGGAAGAGAGCGTTCAGGCGCTGCGGGATACCGGCGCGCTGTTGGATCCGCAGGCGCTGCAACAGGCGGCGGACAGCCTGCAGCGTTGCGCTTCGGTGCAGATTTACGGCGTCGCCGCCAGCGCCATCATCGGCGATTTCCTGCACTACAAGCTGCTGCGCCTCGGCAAACCGGCGCAGCTGTTCAGCGACATGCACCGGGCGGCGATGAACGCCGCCTCGCTGAGTGAGCGGGATCTGCTGATCGTCATCTCCAGCTCCGGCTCCACCAAGGACGTGCTGCATGCGGTGGCATTGGCCAAAGGGCGCGGCGCACGCGTGATCGCCGTCAGCAACACCCAACGCAGCCCGCTGGCCAAGCTGGCGGATACGCTGCTGGTGGCGGCCAAACCGGAAGGGCCGCTGACCGCCGGCGCCCTGCCGGCCAAGGTCGGCGCCATGCTGCTGGTGGAGTTGATGATCGCCGAACTGGCTCGGCGCGATCCCGCCTACGCTCAGGCGATGCAGGCCACCGCCAGCGCCACCCTGCCGCTGCTGCTGTAATCAGAAGATCCAGCGGCCATAAACCCAGTACCACAACCCCAGCACCGCCACCAGGTTGAGCGCCACGCTGAGGATGAACCAGGTTTTAAACGGCTGCTTCTGGGTTTTGTGGCGAAACAGCTGCTGTGCCGCCAGTGCGCCCAACCACCCGCCCAGCGCGCCGAACAGCAACAGCGTCGCCTCCGGCACCCGCCGCCACCCCTTGCGCGCCGCCAGCTTATCGCCGCCGTAGATCAGAAACGTCAGCAGGTTGGCCAGCAGCAACCACATCCACACCGGATGCAGCGAGAACAGGCTGGCGACCAGCGCCAGGCCCAGCAGGGCGTAACAAATCACATTGAGCTTCATGGCATCTGGTTTTTCGTTCGATAAAGGGCGCGTAGTGTGAACCTGCGCCACGATGGATGCAACCGGCTTATACCCATACAAAAAGTGCATTTAAACCCCGAATTTGGCATCCTGTCGTTCTGCCAATCCTCTACCGCACAAGGTGGCCCGATGACACCCCAACGTGTACTGGTTCTTGGAGCCAGCGGCTATATAGGCCAGAACCTGATCCCGCACCTGATCGAACAGGGGCATCAGATTACCGCCGCCGCGCGGCGCATCGAGTGGCTGCAGGAGCGGAACTGGCCGCAGGTCAACTGCCTGTATGCCGATCTGTACCGCCCGGAGACCCTGAGCGCGGCGCTGTGGGAGACAGATACGCTTTACTATCTGGTGCACGCAATGGGCGACGGCGACGATTTTATCGAGAAGGAGCGCCAGGCGGCGGAAAACCTGCGCGACGCGCTGCGCAATGCCGGCGTCAAACAGGTGATCTTCCTCGGCGCGCTGCAGCCGAACGACGACAGTTCGCCGCACCTGGCGGCCCGCCGCCTGACCGGCGAGATTTTGCGCCAGAGCGGCGTGCCGGTGACCGAACTGCGCGCCGGCATCATCGTCGGCCCCGGCTCGGCGGCGTTCGAAGTGATGCGCGACATGGTCTATAACCTGCCGGTGCTGACGCCGCCGCGCTGGGTGCGCTCGAAGTCGTCGCCGGTGGCGCTGGAGAACCTGCTGGTTTATCTGGCCGATCTGCTGGCGCACCCGGCGCAGGAGCACCACATCTTCGACGTTGCCGGGCCGGAGTACCTCAGCTATCAGGATATGTTCCAACGCTTTATCGCCATCAGCGGCAAACGGCGCTGGCTGATCCCGCTCCCCTTGCCGACGCGGCTGATTTCGGTGTGGTTCATCAGCCTGATCACCTCGGTGCCGACGCCGATCGCCCGCGCGCTGATCCAGGGGCTGAAGCACGATCTGCCCGCCGACGGCCGGCCGCTGCAGGCGCTGATCCCGCAGCGGCTGCACACCTTCGATCAGGCGGTCGCCACCACGCTGCAGCGCGAACAGGAGGTGGTCGATTCCGCCGACTGGGGCTACGATCCGGCGGCGCGGGCCCGCTGGCGCCCCGGCTACGGTTACTATCCGAAACAGGCCGGTTGTTCGCTGGACACCACCGCCACCCGCGAGGCCCTATGGCAAACGGTGCAGCAGCTGGGGGGCGAAGAAGGCTATTTCTACGCCAATATTCTGTGGCGGATCCGCGCCCGCATGGACGACATGATCGGCAACGGCGTGGTCTATGGCCGCCCGGCGCGCGCGAGCCTGGCGCTGGGCGACGAGATCGACGGCTGGAAAGTCATCACGCTGAAACCGCTGCGGCAACTGGCGCTGCTGTTCGGCATGAAGGCGCCGGGGCTGGGGCGGCTGAGCTTCACCATTACCGATCACGGCGATCGCCGCACGCTGGACGTGCGCGCCTGGTGGCATCCGGCCGGCTTCAGCGGGCTGCTGTATTGGTTCGCCATGATGCCCGCGCATCTGTTCATTTTCCGCGGCATGGCGAAGCGCATCGCCGAACTTGCCGAGGGTCTGGACCGCCAACAGCGCTGAACGCCGTTCATTTGTCGATCAACCGCACAGTTTGCCGCTGTGCTTCGGGGCTTTCCGATTGCATAGCGCACGAAATCACGGAAGAATGGCATCTTATTTGCTGGGAGCGCCGCAAGCGCCCGCCGGTATTCCGATTTTGGGTGAGAATAGAGTCCGTTATGAAGGTATTGGTCACCGGTGCCACCAGTGGGTTAGGCCGTAACGCCGTCGAATATCTGCGCCGTCAGGGCATCAAAGTGCGCGCCACCGGCCGCAACCAGGCGATGGGCGGCCTGCTGGAAAAAATGGGCGCGGAGTTCATTCATGCCGATCTCACCAATCTGATCTCTTCGCAGGCCAAGGCGATGCTGACGGACGTCGACGTGCTGTGGCACTGCTCCAGCTTCACCTCGCCCTGGGGCACCGAAGAGGCCTTCGAACTGGCCAACGTCCGCGCTACCCGCCGCCTCGGCGAATGGGCGGCGGCCTACGGCGTGGCGCAGTTCATTCACATCTCTTCCCCGGCGATCTATTTCGATTACCACCATCACCGCAACGTGACCGAAGACTTTCGCCCGCAGCGCTACGCCAACGAGTTCGCGCGCAGCAAGGCCGCCGGCGAGCAGGTGATCCAGCAGCTGGCGCTGTCCAATCCGCAGACCCATTTCACCATTCTGCGCCCGCAGGGATTGTTCGGGCCGCACGACAAGGTGATGCTGCCGCGGCTGCTGCAGATGATCAAACGCTACGGCAACCTGCTGCTGCCGCGCGGCGGCGCGGCGATGGTGGACATGACCTACCTGGAGAATGCGGTGCACGCCATGTGGCTGGCGACGCTAAAAGAAGATACGCCGTCCGGCCGCGCCTATAACATCACCAACCAGCAGCCGCGCCCGCTTCGCACCGTGGTGCAGCAGCTGATCGACGATTTGGGCATGAAGTGCCATATCCGCTCCGTCCCCTATCCGATGCTCGACATGATGGCGCGCGGCATGGAGCGCCTCGGCAGCAAAAGCGAGAAGGAGCCGGTGCTGACCCACTACGGCGTCGCCAAACTCAATTTCGACCTCACGCTCGATACCACCCGCGCGCAGCAAGAACTGGGCTATCAGCCGATCGTCTCGCTGGAAGAAGGCATCGCGCGCACCGCCCGCTGGCTGAAAGATCACGGCAAGCTGCACGGCCTGTAATCAACGCGCCGCGCCGTACTTCACCAGCAGCGCATCGACAATCGCTTCACTCTCCGCATCCGGTTCGCCGCGCACATCGTCGGGCCGGAAGTGCATCTGAAACGCCGCCAGCACATTGCGCTGCTGCCGCGCATTCCACGACGGGTCGATCGCGTAGCCGTAACGCGCCAGCTTTTCGAGCAGCGGCGCCATCGCTACCGGCGCATGGCGATCGCGCCCCGCCAGCAAACGCTGCACGTCGCGTTCGTCCGGCCAGGCGCCGATGCCGGCCTGCGCCAGCTGCCGCCAGGGGAACAGCGGGCCGGGATCCTGTTTGCGCTGCGGCGCGATGTCGCTGTGCCCCACCACGTCCTGCGGCTGGATGCCATAGCGTTGGATGATGTCGCGGCTCAGCGGGACCAGCACGGCGATCTGCTCCGCCGTATAGGGCTGCCAGTGGGTGAACAGCATGCTGCGGGTGAAGCCCTTGTTGACGATTTCGATGCCGATCGAGGTGTCATTGAGGTTGCTGCGGCCGCGCCAGGCGCTGGCGCCGGCATGCCAGGCGCGCATCGCTTCCGGCACCAGGCGGAACACCGTCGGTTTACCGTGTTCGCGCTGCGGATGCGCCGGCAGCAGATAATGCGCGCTGACGTGTTCGTCGGTCAGCGTTTTCAGCGATGAGTGGAAGTCTTCCGCCGTGTAGTGCATCACCAGAAAGCGGATGCGTTGATCCGCGCCCTGCGCCTGATGCAGGGTTTCGAGCTGGTAAGCGCCGCGATCGACGAGCGTGTCCTGCTGCGGATTTTGGCATCCCGCCAGCAGCGCGGCGGCGATGATCCCTGGCCAAATTTTCACTTATCCTCCCTGTGATGTGATGACCTGATATAGCGTTAACGTTAATCAATAATCGCCACGGAAGCCACCGTCGGACAAAGTAAAACGCCCCGGACGCGCCAGGGCGTTGAGGAGTGGGATTAGCGGCTGGCTTTCACCGCGGTGCCGCTGACGGTCACCATCAGCATGCTGCCGTCTTTGCCAACGGTTTCATAATCGATATCGATGCCGACCACCGCGTTGGCGCCCAGCTCTTTCGCCTGATCTTCCAGTTCTTCGAACGCGATCAAGCGCGCCTTGCGCAGCTCTTTCTCATAAGCGCCCGAGCGGCCGCCGACGATATCGCGCACGCCGGCGAAGAAATCACGAAAGATGTTGGCGCCGAGGATCGCTTCGCCGGTGACCACGCCGCAGTATTCGGTGATGGTGAACCCTTCCAGGGTCGGGGTAGTTGAAAGCTGCATCAGAATTCCTTGTTTGATTAATTCAACGTATCTATGACCAGAAGATTAGCGTTATGTTCGCTTAATCAATGGCACGCAGTACGAATGCAAGGCCAAAAAACGCATTTATACTGTAAGCTATCGGTCTTCATGGTAGAGACTTTCACATAAGGTAATAAGATGAAAACAAAAACGATTGCGGCTGTTTTACCCTTAGCGCTGTTGCTGAGTGCCTGTACCACGGTGGAACCGGCATACAAGGATATCGGCACCCGCAGCGGCAGCTGTGTGGAAGGCGGCCCGGATACGGTCGCGCAAAAGTTCTATGACCTGCGCATCCAGCAGGGCGCCGGCCTGCCGGACAGCAACCGCCTGGCGCAGCTGCAGCCTTACCTGAGCAAAGTGCTGTATCAGGATCTGGTCAGCGCCGCCCAGAACCCGGGCAAGCATCGGATCACCGGCGACTTGTTCTCCGGCAATGCGCAGGGGCCAGGCAGCGCGTCCGTCGCCAGCGCCTCGACCATTCCTAACACCGATGCGAAAAACATCCCGCTGCGCGTCGACTTGAGCTACCAAAAAGACGCCAACAGCACCGTGAACTGGCAGGACGAAGTGCTGATGGTGCGCGAAGGCACCTGCTGGGTGGTTGATGACATTCGCTACCTGAATGTTCCAGCGCATGCCACCAACGGCAGCGTGCGCCAGGTGTTGGAAAACCAGTAACCCGCGATCCCTAGGCCGACGCGGGTTTGCCGCGTCGGCCGTCCCCGCCTCCCGCCTGCCGCTCAGATTTCGTCCAATAGAAAAAATTTCGCTACCGATCTCACAGCCTGCACCACAAATCCCCTCCCTCGGCTTGAGTCGCGGTATCTTGTGCTAATCTTTTACTGTCCCGCCGCACACTCATAAATTTTAACGCACAAAGATTGCATAAGTATTCTGTGGAAGTTAACATTTGCGGCATCAATGTCTATTCAATTCTGGCGCATGAGTATTCAACTTAACGGTATCAATTGCTATTACGGCGCTCACCAGGCGCTGTTTGACATCACGCTGGATTGTCCAGCCGGGGAAACCCTGGTGCTGCTTGGCCCAAGCGGCGCCGGGAAAAGTTCATTGCTGCGGGTGCTGAACCTGCTGGAAATGCCGCGTTCGGGCCAACTGCAGATCGCCGGCAACCAATTCGACTTCAAGCAGGCGCCTGGCGAGAAAGCCATTCGCGAACTGCGTCAAAATGTCGGCATGGTGTTCCAGCAATACAACCTGTGGCCTCACCTCACCGTGGTTCAGAACCTGATCGAAGCGCCTTGCCGCGTGCTGGGTCTGACCAAGGCTCAGGCGATGGAGCGCGCCGACAAGCTGCTCAAGCGTCTGCGCCTGACCGACTTCGCCGATCGCTTCCCGCTGCACCTTTCCGGCGGCCAGCAGCAGCGCGTGGCGATCGCCCGCGCCCTGATGATGGAACCGCAGGTGCTGCTGTTCGATGAACCGACCGCGGCGCTGGATCCGGAAATCACCGCTCAGATCGTCAGCATCATTCGCGAACTGGCCGGCACCGGCATCACGCAGGTGATCGTCACCCACGAAGTGGAAGTGGCGCGCAAGACCGCCAGCCGCGTGGTGTACATGGAAAACGGCCACGTGGTGGAGCAAGGCGACAGCAGCCACTTCACGCAACCGCGGACCACCGAGTTTGCCAACTACTTATCACACTAACAATTAACTTGCTGTAATTTGGGGAGTTTGCGATGAAAAAACTAATAATCGCCGCCGTTCTGGCCGGCATCAGCGTTTCCGCCTCCGCAGCCGAAACCATCCGTTTCGCTACCGAAGCCTCCTATCCTCCATTTGAATTTATTGACGCCGGCAACAAGATTCAGGGTTTTGATGTCGATCTGGCCAACGCGCTGTGCAAAGAGATGCAGGCCGAGTGCACCTTCACCAACCAGGCGTTCGACAGCCTGATCCCAAGCCTTAAATTCAAGCGTTTCGATGCGGTGATGGCCGGCATGGACATTACGCCGGAACGTGAAAAGCAGGTGCTGTTCACCAAGCCGTACTACGATAACTCGGCGCTGTTCATCGCGCAGAAAGGCAAAATCGCCGACGTGGCGGCGCTGAAAGGCAAGAAAGTGGGCGTGCAAAACGGCACCACCCACCAGAAATACCTGACCGACAAGCACCCGGAAATCACCACCGTGCCTTACGACAGCTACCAGAACGCCATTTTGGATCTGAAGAACGGCCGCGTTGATGCGGTGTTCGGCGATACCGCGGTGGTTAACGAGTGGCTGAAGCAGAATGACGCGCTGGCGGCAGTGGGCGCCAAAGTCACGGATAAAGACTACTTCGGCACCGGCCTCGGCATCGCGGTACGCCAGAAGAACACCGAGCTGCAGGGCAAGTTCAACGCCGCTCTGGACAAGATCAAGCAGGATGGGACCTATGAAACCATCTACAAAAAATGGTTCCAGCAGTAATACGCCCCGATGAATGAATTTCAACCTTTAGCAAGCGCCGCCGGCATGACCGTCGGCCTTGCCGTTTGCGCCCTGATCCTCGGGCTGATTCTGGCGATGCTGTTCGCCGTATGGGAATCGTCCCGCTGGAAAGCGGTCAGTTGGCTCGGCACCGCCTGGGTGACCGTGCTGCGCGGCCTGCCGGAAATCCTGGTGGTGCTGTTTATCTATTTCGGTTCGTCGCAGCTGCTGCTGATGCTCTCCGACGGCTTTACCCTCAACCTCGGTCTGTTCCAGCTGCCGATTCAGCTGGCGATCGACAATTTCGAAGTCAGCCCGTTCCTGTGCGGGGTGATCGCTCTGGCCCTGCTCTATTCCGCCTACGCCTCGCAGACGCTGCGCGGCGCGCTGAAAGCGGTGCCGCAGGGGCAGTGGGAGTCCGGCCAGGCGCTGGGGCTCGGCAAGGCGGCGATCTTCTTTCGCCTGATCATGCCGCAGATGTGGCGCCACGCCCTGCCCGGCCTCGGCAACCAGTGGCTGGTGCTGCTGAAAGACACCGCGCTGGTGTCGCTGATCAGCGTGAACGATCTGATGCTGCAAACCAAAAGCATCGCCACCCGCACCCAGGAGCCTTTTACCTGGTATGTGATCGCGGCGGCCATCTACCTGCTGGTGACGCTGTTCAGCCAATACGTCATCAAACGCATTGAGCTGCGCGCCACGCGCTTTGAGCGGGGGCCGGTCTGATGATTGAGTATTTGCCGGAAATCCTCAAAGGGTTGCACACCAGCCTGACGCTGACCGTCGCCGCGCTGATCGTCGCGCTGGTGCTGTCGCTGCTGCTGACGGTGATCCTGACGCTGAAAACGCCAATCCTGACGCCGCTGGTCAAGATCTACGTGACGTTGTTCACCGGCACGCCGTTGCTGGTGCAGATCTTCCTGATCTACTACGGCCCCGGCCAATTCCCGGCGATCCGCGACTACCCGTGGCTGTGGAATCTGCTGTCGCAGCCCTGGCTGTGCGCGATGATAGCGTTGGCGCTGAACAGCGCGGCCTACACCACGCAACTGTTCTACGGCGCGGTGCGCGCCATCCCCGCCGGGCAGTGGCAATCGTGCGAAGCGCTGGGCATGTCGCGCCGGCAGACGCTGCGCATCCTGCTGCCGTTCGCCTTCAAGCGCGCGCTGTCGTCTTACTCCAACGAAGTGGTGCTGGTGTTCAAAAGCACCTCGCTGGCTTACACCATCACGCTGATGGAAGTGATGGGCTACAGCCAGCTGATGTACGGCCGCACTTACGACGTCATGGTGTTTGGCGCCGCAGGCCTGGTGTACCTGTGCGTCAACGGCCTGCTGACGCTGCTGATGCGGCTGGTGGAGCGCCGCGCGCTGGCGTTTGAGCGCCGCAACTGAGGCCGCCTCCCCTCATGAGCCCCGCCGTCGTGCGGGGCTTTTTTTATCTCCAAGGCAATATTTAATCATTTTCATTGCATTTTAATTCACTCGATGGCAGGGTTATCAGCAGGTGTCCTCGCAAAAACCTCTGGCGATTACCAGTAAAAACAAACGATAGCGAAAAATCACTTTCAGGATCCAGACAGGAGCTCTACGCATGAAAAAACTGCTGCTTGCCGCGACGATGTTGGCCGGAATCACCTTTAACGCCACCGCGGCCGAGACCATCCGCTTCGCCGCTTCCGCCACCTACCCGCCGTTCGAATCGCTCGACGCCAATAACCAGATCGTCGGCTTCGATATCGATCTGGCCAACGCGCTGTGCAAGCAGATGCAGGCGCAGTGCACCTTCACCAACCAGGCGTTCGACAGCCTGATCGCCGCGCTGAAATTCAAGAAATACGATGCGGTGATTTCCGGGATGGATATCACGCCGGAGCGCAGCAAACAGGTCGCCTTCACCCAGCCTTACTACGCCAACTCGGCGATCGTGATCGCGCAAAAAGGCAAGTTCAGCTCGCTGGCGGATCTGAAAGGCAAAAAACTCGGCATGGAAAACGGTACCACCCACCAGAAATACATGCAGGACAAGCATCCGGAGATTAACACCGTCTCTTACGACAGCTACCAAAACGCCATTCTGGAGCTGAAAAACGGCCGTATCGACGGCGTGTTCGGCGACACCGCCGTGGTGAACGAGTGGCTGAAAACCAACCCGCAGCTGGCGCCGGTCGGCGAGCACATCACCGATGCGCAATACTTCGGCACCGGTCTCGGCATCGCGGTGCGCCCGGACAACCAGGCGCTGCTGGCCAAGCTGAACGCCGCGCTGGACGCCATCAAGGCCGACGGCACCTACAAGGCCATCAACGACAAGTGGTTCCCACAGTAAGTCCGCATGTGGAGCCGCCATCCTTTGGCGGCTCCATCCGATTGCCACCCCATCCGATTAGTGCTAAATTTGATACTGAATTTAGCATCAAGGATAACATCATGACGGTTCAACCCATTCTTGCCGATTCCGCAGTCAGCATCAGCGATTTTAAGAAATCGCCCAACGCCGCCCTTAAAGAGGCACAAGGGCAGCCGGTCGCCGTCCTGACCAACGGTAAGATTTCGGGATATTACGTCTCACCGGAAACCTGGGAGGCTATCGCGGAGTACCTGGAAGATATCGAACTCGCTGAAATCGTTCGTTCACGGATGAACGGCAAACGCATTAAGGTCAATTTGGATGACTTATAAGCTTGAATTCGAAGAACATGCGCTGAAGGAATTTAAAAAACTGTCCCCGGTGATCCGGGAACAGTTCAAAAAAAAGCTGGTATCGGTATTGGTTAATCCCCACGTCCCCGCCAACAAACTCGCCGGTTTGCCCGATTGCTACAAAATCAAACTCAGAGCATCAGGCTTTCGTTTGGTGTATCGCGTCATGGAAACGGAGATCGTGGTTCTGGTCCTGTCTGTGGGCAAACGCGAACGTTCAGCGGCTTATACGGCTGCCAAAAAGCGCCTTTAACGCCGCACCAACAGCGTCAGCACTTCGTAGTGCGCGGTATGCGGGAACATGTCGAACAGCTGCACCCGTTCGATGTGGTACCCCGGCAACATCTCGATATCTTTCGCCATGCTCTCGGCGTTGCAGCTGGAATAGAGAATATAGTCCGGCGCCATCCGGCTCAAATAGTCGCACAGCGCCTGGCCGATGCCGCGCCGCGGCGGGTTGACCAGCACCAGTTGCGGCACCTGGCCTTCGGCGGTGGCGAAACGGGTGGAATCGAGCGCCTGAAAATCTACGTGCAACAACCCTAACCGCTGCGCCGACTGGCGCGCGCAGGCGATCGCTTCCGCGCTGATTTCGATGCCGGTCAGCCGCGTTTGCGGCTGCGCGCAGTGCAGGCCGAAACCGCCGACGCCGCAGAACAGATCCCACATGCTGTCGATACCCAGCGCGCGCACCCAGTCGCGGGCGGTGGCATACAGATCGGCGGCCACCTGCGGGTTGGTCTGGAAGAAGCTTTGCGGGCGGATGAACAGCGGCACCTGATTGAACTGTTCCTCGAGCGCCTGCTGTTCGGTCAGCGCAATCTCGCGCTCCCCTTCCATGATCGCCATGTGCACCGGCTGAATATTGGCGGAGATCACCTTGAGCTGCGGCAACTGCTGCTGCAGCCACGGCAGCGCGGCGCGCAGCTGCGCCAGCTTGGTTTCCGAGCGCAGCACGAAGCGCAGCATCACGCCGCCGTCGAGCGTGCTTTCGGTCAGCAGCAGGTACTTTAGCTCGCCGCGTTTGCGCGCCACGTTGTACGGCGTCAGGCCCGCGCGGGCGATAAAGCTTTTCAGCACCGCGAACATCGGCGCAAAACCGGCAGGGTACAGCGGGCAGTCGCTCAGATCGGCCGGTGTGCCGTCGCGGTGCAGCATGCCGAGCAGCGGGCGCTCCACGCTGCCGCTGACCACCATCTTGGCTTTATTGCGAAATGCGCTCAGTTCCCCCGCCACCGGCTGCAGCCACTGCGCGACGTCGCGCCCAGCCAGCAGCGAGTGCAGGTGATGCTGTTTGTCGGCCAGTTGCTGCGGATAGGGCTTTTCCAGCCACTGACAGGAACGGCAGGTGCCCGCCGTATACAAAGCGCAATGCATGAAGATTACCGTGAAGTTCAGGATGACGAATCAAGGGCGCAGAGTTTACCACTCCGCGCGCCTAAAATCTCACTTGCGCGCGGCGAAGAAGCGGCGGCTGGCGGTGGGAACAAACAGCAACGCCAGGATCACCGCGTCGGGGATCTTTTGCAGGATCAGAACGTGCAGGATTTGGCCGCTGGTTTCCCCTTCCACGGTGAACACCTCGGGAAAGACGCTGCCGATGGTGGCCAACAGCAGGTAAAGCACCACGATGCACTGGCAGGCTACATACCCCCAGCGCCCCCAGTTGCGGCCGCGCATCACGGCAAAACCGCAGCTGATTTGCAGGCACAGCAGCAGCAGGCCGGCCAGAAAGATAAAGGTAGAATCCCACGCCTGCGCGCTGGTGTTGACGAACTCCTGCGCGCCGTCGACGCCCAGCTCGCCCAGCAGCAGCACCACGCTGATACACTTGATCGCGACCATGGCGGTACCCGCCACCATCACCGGCACCGGCGCATCCGAAGTCGATCCCATTCCCTGCCCGCTTTTCAGCATGTCTGACATATCCGTATTCCGCTACGACGCGCCACCTATACAGGTGGCGTATGTAAAGTCAGGTAGTTAGTTGCAATACTTATTGATTGCAAAAATAGCAGGTTTGTTACGATTCAGCTACGGGCCGCCCGCTGCAATTCGCGCGATCGTTGTTTTTCCGAGCGCGCCATAAACCACCAGGCGATCAGGCCGAGAATGCCCACCACCAGCAGGATCAGGCTGGCCAACGCGTTAATTTCCGGATTCACCCCCATGCGCACGCTGGAGAACACCAGCATCGGCAGCGTGGTGGCGCCCGGGCCGGAGACGAAGCTGGCGATCACCAGGTCGTCCAGCGACAGGGTGAACGCCAGCATCCAGCCGGAGATCAGCGCCGGCGCGATCATCGGCAAGGTGATGACGAAGAACACCTTCAGCGGCGGCGCCCCCAGATCCATCGCCGCCTCTTCAATTGAGCGATCCACCTCGCGCAGGCGCGAGCTGATCACCACCGCCACGTAAGCGGTACAGAAGGTGACATGCGCCAGCCAGATGGTGAACATGCCGCGCTCCGACGGCCAGCCGAAGGCGTGCCCCATCGCCACGAACAGCAGCAGCAGCGACAGGCCGGTGATCACGTCCGGCATCACCAGCGGCGCAGTCAGCATAAACGCGAAGCCGGTCGAACCGCGAAAGCGGCCGAAGCGCACCATCACCACGGCGGCGATGGCCCCCAGTACCACCGCGGCGGTGGCGGAAGCGGCGGCGATGGTCAGGCTGAGCCCCACCGCGCTGATCATCGCCGAGTCGTGGAACAGTTCGGTATACCAGCGCGTGGACCAGCCGGCCCATACCGTCACCAGCTTGGAGCTGTTGAAGGAGTAGATCACCAGCATCAGCATCGGCGCATACAGGAAGGTAAAGCCGATCGTCAGGATGGCGATGCGCCACGGTGAACGCACTACCGGCAAGTTGTTCATGCCTGCCCCCCCATTTCCTTGTTCTGGTGTTTGTGGAACCACAAAATTGGCACGATCAACAGCAGCAGCATGATGGTGGCGACCGCCGAGGCCACCGGCCAGTCGCGGTTATTGAAGAACTCCTGCCACAGCACGCGGCCGATCATGATGCTGTCCGGCCCACCGAGCAGTTCCGGGATCACGAACTCCCCCACCGCCGGAATGAACACCAGCATCGAACCGGCGATGATGCCGCCGCGCGTCAGCGGCACGATCACGCTGAAGAAGGTTTTCAGCGGCCGGGCACCCAGATCCAGCGACGCCTCCACCAGCGAGTAATCCAGCCGGATCAGCGCCGTGTAGATCGGCAGCACCATAAACGGCAGATAGGAATAAACGATGCCGATATACACCGCCAGGTTGGTGTGCAGGATCACCAGCGGCTGATCGATGACACCCAGCCACATCAGGAAGTTATTAAGAATGCCATTGTTTTTCAGAATGCCCATCCAGGCATAGACGCGGATCAGGAACGAGGTCCAGGAAGGCAGGATCACCAGCAGCAGCAGAATGTTGCGGGTTGACGCCTTGCTGTGAGCCACCGCCCAGGCCAGCGGATAACCGATGATCAGGCAGCACAGCGTCGAGACCGCCGCCACGCGCAGCGACTGCAGGTAGGCGTCGATATACAGCGGATCGTCGGTCAGCTGCAGGTAGTTGGCGAAGTTGAGCGCGATGTTCAGCTTGCCGTCCACCCAGCTCATCAGCTCGGTGTAAGGCGGCACCGCCAGCGCCAGCTCCGCCAGGCTGATCTTGAACACGATCAGGAACGGCAGCATGAACAGCAGCGTCAGCCATAAATACGGCAGCGCGATCACCAGCTTGCGGCCGTGAGCCATCAGCAGGCGGTGGAACAGCGCCTTGAGGGTGCCGGGCGTTTTGGCCGGAGGTTCCGGCGTGCGTTCAGAAAGCAGGGTCATACGGGTTACTCCTTACCGGCTCCACTACACCGTCAACACTACGCAGCTGTCGGTTTCCCAGCACAGACGCACTTCATCGCCCCAGGTCGGCATCCCTTTGCGGAAACGGTGGCCGTTTTGCAGCTGGGCGCTGATAATCTGCCCGCTGTGCAGCTTCACGTGATAAATGGACAGATCGCCCAGGTAGGAAATATGCGCCACTTCTCCCACCGCGAAGTTGCAGCCGTCTTCCGGCACCTGTTCGCACAGCAGGATCTTTTCCGGCCGCAGCGCCACCTGGATCGGCACGCCGTCCACCACCGAGGCGTCCGGATCGACTTTGATCGCATGGCGCAACCCGGGGCTTTGCAGGATCAGCGCATCGTCGTGGCGCTCTTGCAATACGCAGTCGAAGACGTTGACCGAGCCGATAAATTCGGCGCTGAAGCGGCTGTTCGGATGCTCGTAGATCTCTTCCGGCTCGCCGATCTGCACGAACTTGCCGCGGTTCATGATGGCGATGCGCCCCGCCATGGTCATCGCCTCTTCCTGATCGTGCGTCACCATCACGCAGGTGACGCCGACGCGCTCGAGAATGTCGGTCACTTCCAACTGCATGCGATCGCGCAGTTTCTTGTCCAGCGCGCCCATCGGCTCATCCAGCAGCAGCAGCTTGGGCCGCTTGGCCAGGCTGCGCGCCAGCGCCACCCGCTGCCGCTGGCCGCCGGAAAGCTGGTGCGGCTTGCGCTTGGCATACTCTTGCATGTGCACCAGCGCCAGCATTTCCGCCACCCGCTCTGCGATCGCCGCCCGTGGCATTTTGTCCTGTTTCAGGCCGAAGGCGATGTTCTGCTCCACCGTCATGTGCGGGAACAGCGCGTAGGACTGAAACATCATGTTGATCGGCCGCTGGTACGGCGGCACGTGCGACATATCCTGCCCATCGAGCACGATCTGCCCTTCCGAGGGCTGCTCGAAACCGGCCAGCATGCGCAGCAAGGTGGACTTACCGCAGCCGGACGGGCCGAGCAGCGCAAAGATCTCGCCCTTGTAGATGGTAAGGCTGACGTCTTCGACCGCGTTCTGCCCGTCGAAGGTTTTGGTGAGGTTACGGATTTCCAGCAGAGGGGTGAAAACCTTCTGCGACTTGGCTTGAGGACGAGGGATGGCGTCGTTCAATCGGGGTGCTCTCCGGCGTAAAGCGGCACAAAACCACGGCGAGCGCCGTGGCCCAAAACGGCAATGCAGGCGGGGAGCGCCCGCCTGCCGGTTTACCGACGATCGGGGAATATCCCCCATCATCACTTCCCGCTTTTAACTTTAGTCCATGCGCGGGTAATGACACGGTCCAGCTTCGGCGATTGTACGTTAAGCGTGAACAGCTTGGCGCGCAGATCGGCCGGCGGATAGACGTTCGGGTTATTGCGCACCTCAGCGTTCACCAGCGGCGTTGAGTCCTTCACCGCATTGGCGTAATAGACATAGTTGCTGATGCCGGCCATCACGTCAGGTTTCATCAGGAAGTTCAGGAACTGGTAGGCGGCGTCTTTGTTCTTGGCGTCCGCCGGCATGGCGAACATGTCAAAGTAGGTCAGCGCCCCTTCTTTCGGGATCGCGTAGGCCACGTTCACGCCGTTCTTCGCCTCTTTGGCGCGATTGGCCGCCTGCATCACGTCGCCCGACCAGCCGATCGCCACGCAGATATCACCGTTCGCCAGATCGTTGATGTATTGAGACGAGTGGAAGTAACGGATGTTCGGCCGCAGCTTCAGCAGCAGATCGTTAGCCGCGCCGGTATAGTCCGCCGCGTTGGTGCTGTTGGGATCTTTGCCCAGGTAGTGCAGCACGGTGGCGTAGACCTCGCTCGGCGCATCGAGGAAGGAGACGCCGCAGCTTTTCAGCTTCTCGAGGTTTTCCGGCTTGAGGATCAGATCCCAGCTGTCGACCGGCGCGTCTTTGCCCAATGCCGCCTTCACCTTGTCGACATTGTAGCCGATGCCGGTGGTCACCATCAGGTAAGGGATGCCGTATTTGTTGTCCTTGTCATTGTGCGCCACCAGCTTCAGCATCTCGGGATCGAGATTCTTGTAGTTGGGCATTTTGCTCTTGTCGAGCGGCTCGAAGATGCCAGCCTGCGACTGGCGCTCGAGGAAGTTGGATGAAGGAACCACCAGATCATAACCGGTGCTGCCCGCCATCAGTTTGCCTTCCAACACTTCGTTGGAGTCAAAGACGTCGTACACCACCTTGATGCCGGTTTCTTTCTGGAATTTGGCCAGGGTATCCGGCGCGATATAGTCGGACCAGTTATACACGTGCAGCGTTTTCTCTTCGGCTGACGCCGTGACGGACGCGGCCATCAACAGGCCGGCAACCACACCCGATAACCACTTTTTACGTTGGGTGACCATCCGTAACTTCCTCCAAAACAGGGTGAATCATAGAATTGAACTTGTATCTGCAGCGATACAAAACCTTTCCTGATCGAGCGCAATCGTTGCAACCGCGAACTGAATGGCTATGCATATGATTGCATGCGCCTTTTTTCACTGCCCTGCTCGCGTGGCCACAAGGGAAATCGCAAGCCCTTTGCAGAATCAGCAGCATAGCCGCTGCCATCGCAACCCGCCAGCCCCCAGGGTAAAAAACGCCTTTTATCGATTTTTTATGCAGTTTTTCTCTATGTGATACGCCATTAACGGCACAAAAGGCGAGAAAGATCGGGCGGCAAAGGCCAAAGTGCAGAATATTTTATTGCGGAGGGGAATAACGGCAGCATGCCGCCGGAGCGACGGCATGCTTAAGGTACGACGAGGATCAGTGCAGCATCGGCTGACGCACGGCGCCAGCGGGGATCTCTTCTTCATCACCCATAAACAGCAGATCGTTCGCCCGCGCCTCGAGGATCACCATCGAGACCTGCTCTTCGCCCTGCTGCATGAAGTGGGTGAACTGCTCGTAGGTGATGCCGACCGCCACGCTCAACGACTGGCAGACGATCAGCTTCGGCAGGTTGTCGTCCTGAATGTCGACGAATGCCTTGATGGTCAGCGAACTGGCGTTGATCTGGCTCAGGTCCGCCACCAACGGGATCAGCGCGGTGGGCTTTACCTCGGCCAGCGCGGAAAACAGAATGACGTTGTCCACCAGATCTATCTTGGCGTCGAACACGCCGTCGAAGTTCTGCATGTGCGGCAGGTGCAGCGCCTGGCAGGAATCGCACTCAAAGAAAGAGATGCCCGACTGATCCAGCCAGCGCCGCAACAGCGCCAAATCGGGGACAATGAGTGAATCCATAATAACCAGCCTCACAATATTCAATACGCGAAAAGGCGCATAGCTTACGGAATATTCACCCGATACGCCACGATCAATGCGGCTTAATTCACTAATTCAGATATTGCACGGCGGGAAAAGCGCGCCGCCCGCCCGTCAACCGCCGGATTTCAGGCGAAAGCCTGGCCGGCCGCGCTGCTCGATGTATTCGATCATCATGCCGGCGATGTCCAGCCCGGTGGTGGTTTCCACCCCTTCCAGCCCCGGCGACGCGTTGACCTCCATCACCAGCGGGCCGCGCTCGGCGCGCAGGATATCCACCCCGGCGACGTCCAGCCCCAGCGTGCTGGCCGCTTTCACCGCGATCGCCCGCTCCCTGGCGGTGATGGTCACCTTGCGGGCGGTGCCGCCGCGGTGCAGGTTGGAGCGAAACTCGCCGGGCTTGGCCTGCCGTTCGATGGCGGCCACCACCCGGCCGCCGACCACCAAACAGCGCACGTCGCGCCCCTGCGCTTCACGCACGTATTCCTGCACCAGGATGTGGGCGTTCAGCCCGCGAAAGGCGTCGATCACGCTTTCCGCCGCCTGGCGGGTTTCCGCCAGCACCACGCCGATGCCCTGCGTGCCTTCCACCAGCTTGACCACCAACGGCGCGCCGCCGACCAGCTCGATCAGATCGCCGGTATCGTCCGGCGAATGGGCAAAGCCGGTAATCGGCAGATCGATGCCCTGCCGCGCCAGCAGCTGCAGCGAACGCAGCTTGTCGCGGGCGCGGGTAATGGCCACGGATTCGTTTAGCGGGTAGCTGCCGAGCAGCTCGAACTGGCGCAGCACCGCCGTGCCATAAAAGGTGATGGCGGAGCCGATGCGCGGGATCACCGCATCGTAACGCTCCAGTTGGCGGCCGCGATAATGAATGGTCGGCGCCGCCGGATTGATGTTCATGTAGCAGGAGAGCGGATCGATGATATCGATGCTGTGCCCGCGATCTTCCGCCGCTTCACGCAGCCGCTTGCATGAGTAGAGCGTTCCGTCGCGAGAAAGAATGGCAATTTTCACTCGTCACCCCAAAGGCCAACGCCTGCCCGGCAGGCGGGTTAGCGGCCGCGGCGCTCAGGCGCGCGGATCGCTGTCCTGATTATCTTTCGATTGCGGTTTGCGGCGATCGTTTTCCGGCGGCAACCCGCCGCGCATCAGCGGCCCAAAGCCCTGCACCACGCGCCACACCAGAAACGCCGCCGCCGGCACCATCAGCGCCACGCCGAGGAAAATCATGCCGACCGCCGCCTGCTGCGAAGCCAGCCAGCCCGGCAGCTGCAGGTGCCCGTGAATGCTGAGGTAGGCCAGCACCAGCATCACGATGCCCAGCCCTTCCAACACCAGCACCGGGCGCGGTAAGTCACCGAATGAACGCATATTTTTCTTCTCCAGAAGGTCTGCCTCCAGTGTAGTGAATTCCCGTCGGCGGCGACAGTCCCGGCAGACTAATTGGTTACATGAATCAAACTAACAGGTAATTCCTGCTTTTTTTTCGCCGTCTCAACGGGCATAGTAGGCGCCATCTGACGCAGGTAATGACTTTTTCGGTGACGGGATGTCGTTGCGGTAGCGAACAATTTATTGAAAATCCAATTAAGGAGCGTTGCATGTTTGCAGTAATCTTCGGGCGTCCTGGCTGTCCTTATTGTGTCCGCGCTAAAGAACTGGCGGAAAAACTGACTGAAGAACGCGACGATTTCAACTTCCGTTACGTTGACATCCACGCGGAAGGCATCACCAAGGCCGATCTGGAAAAAACCGTCGGCAAACCGGTTGAAACCGTGCCGCAGATCTTCCTGGATGAGAAGCACATCGGCGGTTGCACCGATTTCGAAGCTTACGCCAAAGAACACCTGAACCTGTTCCAGTAAGTTTTTGAACGACAAAGACAAAAAAGGCGCTTAACGCGCCTTTTTTTATTGCCGCTGCCGCCGGTGCAGCTGCTGCAGCGTCTGCAACAGGCCGAGGGCGAACAGCATCAGCATCGCGCCGAACACGCACCAGAACACCGCGCTGGTGGCGTACGCCAGCTCCTGCCAGAACGAAGAGGACGGCGTCAGCCAGAAGTGGCGGATCAACAGGCACAGCGGCAGCGCATACAGCGCGCCGAGCAGCGGGCAAAGCAGCCGCTTGCGGCTCGACAGATAGCTGGCGATCGCACCGGGGATCACAAACAGCAGCAGGCCGGTTTCGCCGTGGTGCTCATGATCGGTGCTGCCGAACAGGCCGGTTTGCTGGCCGAGAAACACCAGGCTGAACAACAGAAAACAGCTGAGAATGCCCAGCCAATATCTATAACTCGTCATGCGAATTCTCCCCCGCCCAATTACCGCATCAATAGAAATCGGCCCGCTCACCCGCGCGGTGACGCTGAACCGAATTTTTTCCTTGGTCAAAAGAGAGTTAAATGCGCACGGCGGCGCAGGAAATCAGCTTTCTGTGCTGGCTGTCATCGGTCATAGCGTCTAGAATGAACGCCGCCGAACGATGGTTCGCTTTGCCTTACGCTGGTGGTGATTTATGACGTCGTTTTAAGGCTGAATTTATCTCTTATAGTTATCTATATCAAGCACTTACTGGTAAACAATAAGTTATCCTCCGTGAACATAAACGTCGCTAGTTTGTTAAACGGTAACTACATTCTGTTACTGTTCGTGGTACTCGCACTGGGGCTGTGCCTCGGTAAACTCCGTCTGGGCTCCGTCCAACTCGGTAATTCCATTGGCGTTTTGGTGGTTTCGCTGCTGCTCGGCCAGCAACACTTCGCCATTAACACCGAGGCGCTGAATCTCGGCTTCATGCTGTTTATTTTCTGCGTGGGCGTGGAAGCCGGGCCCAACTTTTTCTCGATTTTCTTTCGCGACGGCAAAAACTACCTGATGCTGGCGCTGGTGATGGTCGGCTCGGCGATGGTGATCGCCATCGGTCTCGGCAAACTGTTCCACTGGGACATCGGCCTGACCGCCGGCATGCTGGCCGGCTCGATGACCTCGACGCCGGTGCTGGTGGGCGCCGGCGACACGCTGCGCAACACCATCGTCAACGGCCCGGCGCTGCTGGCGGCGCAGGATCATCTGAGCCTTGGCTACGCCCTCACCTACCTGATCGGTCTGGTCAGCCTAATCTTCGGCGCGCGCTACCTGCCGAAGCTGCAGCACCAGGACCTGTCCACCTCTGCCCAGCAGATCGCCCGCGAACGCGGCCTGGACACCGACAGCCAGCGCAAGGTCTACCTGCCGGTGATCCGCGCCTACCGCGTCGGCCCCGAACTGGTGGCCTGGGCCGACGGCAAGAACCTGCGCGAACTGGGCATCTACCGCCAGACCGGCTGTTACATCGAACGCATCCGCCGCAACGGCATTCTGGCCAACCCGGACGGTGACGCGGTGCTGCAGGTGGGCGACGAGATCTCGCTGGTCGGCTACCCGGACGCCCACGCGCGGCTGGATCCGAGCTTCCGCAACGGCAAGGAAGTGTTCGATCGCGATCTGCTCGACATGCGCATCGTGACCGAAGAGATCGTGGTGAAGAACAGCAACGCGGTGAACAAGCGCCTGAGCCAGCTGAAGCTGACCGACCACGGCTGCTTCCTCAACCGCGTGATCCGCAGCCAGATCGAAATGCCGATCGACGACAGCATCGTGCTTAACAAAGGCGACGTGCTGCAGGTGAGCGGCGACGCGCGCCGGGTGAAGAGCGTGGCGGAGAAGATTGGCTTTATCTCGATCCACAGCCAGGTGACCGACCTGCTGGCATTCTGCGCCTTCTTCATCATCGGCCTGCTGATCGGCCAGATCACCATTCAGTTCAGTAACTTCTCGTTCGGCATCGGCAACGCCGCCGGCCTGCTGATGTCCGGCATCATGCTCGGCTTCCTGCGCGCCAACCACCCGACCTTCGGCTACATTCCGCAGGGCGCGCTGAACATGGTGAAAGAATTCGGCCTGATGGTGTTTATGGCGGGCGTGGGCCTGAGCGCCGGCGCCGGCATCGGCCACAGCCTGGGCGCGGTCGGCGGCCAGATGCTGATCGCCGGGCTGATCGTCAGCCTGGTGCCGGTGGTTATCTGCTTCCTGTTCGGCGCCTACGTGCTGCGCATGAACCGCGCCCTGCTGTTCGGTGCGATTATGGGCGCCCGCACCTGCGCGCCGGCAATGGAGATCATCAGCGATACCGCACGCAGTAATATCCCGGCGCTGGGCTATGCCGGCACCTACGCCATCGCTAACGTGCTGTTAACGCTGGCGGGTTCACTCATCGTGGTGCTATGGCCGGGGATACTCGGCTGATCGATTAGCGGGAGAGATGGATCGGCGATAAAAATATTTTGATTTTTTTGTCGCCGGCCAGAACTTTCGTTGGGGGCCGCAGTCTGAATTAGTGCCACTGCTTTTCTTTGATGTCCCCATTTTGTGGAGCCCGATAATCCCGCCTTTTAGGTTCAAGATTATCGGGTTTTTTGTTGCCTGAAAAACGTATTACATCAACGGCCCACGACCCCGAAATGCACATTTTTGCTGTGGTTCGGTCACACATCCCTCTTCTCATTCGTCATCTATATGTGTTAACCCGATAAATGAGGAGTTCTTATGACTACGCCAGTGAATACCGACCCTGTCAATCAT
This sequence comes from Serratia sp. SM04, assembly GCF_040280225.1. Taxonomy (NCBI): domain Bacteria; kingdom Pseudomonadati; phylum Pseudomonadota; class Gammaproteobacteria; order Enterobacterales; family Yersiniaceae; genus Serratia; species Serratia sp. SM04. The sequence goes on from NZ_JBEOQT010000002.1 coordinate 118,645, forward strand.
GCGCAAACCATTGCCAACGTTTTTTCCGCGCTGCTGAAAGTGCATGGCGCTATCGACGCGCACAATCTAGAGCGCAAGATCTACCATCTCGTCCTCCTGCGCGCTTCGCAAATCAATGGCTGCGGTTACTGTGTCGAGATGCATACCAAAGAAGCGCGTGAGGACGGTGAAACCAACGCACGTCTGGACAGGCTGGTGGTATGGGAACACGTTGATGATTTCACGCCTCGCGAGCGCGCCGCATTTGCCTGGACAGAAGCGTTAACGCGGCTTGAACGCCATACCGAGTATGGCCCACTGCGCGCGGCATTGCGCGCGTACTATTCCGAGGAAGAAATCAGCGCGCTAACCGCAAATATCACTATGATAAATCTGTGGAATAGAATTCATATTTCCGGCCACTAATATGAAAAACGACAAGTATGCAGCACTGTTCGAATCGAGAAGACCGTTTCTGATCGGCCTCGCCTATCGTATTTTAGGTTCTCTGGCCGACGCGGAAGATGCCGTGCAAGATACCTATATCAAATGGTTAAATGCGGATCGCCACAGCATTCTGAATCCTGCTGCCTGGCTGACCACCGTCTGCACTCGTCGTTGTCTTGACCTGCTGCGCGCCGCGCAGCAGGCTCGCGTCGATTATGTCGGTATTTGGCTACCAGAACCCATTCAAACCGCCGTAGCCAAAACGCCCGAGCAAACGTTGGAACTCTCATCGTCGCTGTCGACGGCCTTTATGCTGTTGCTCGAAAGACTCACTCCCCGCGAGCGCGCAGCCTATTTGCTGCATGACATCTTTGACTTGCCCTACGCGGATCTCGCCATGACATTAGGTGGAGAAGAAACGGCGTGTCGTAAACTGGTGTCACGCGCGCGCGAAAAAGTTGGCCGCCCAGAGGAGCGTAAAACCCAGCCCACAGAGCGGCAGGAAGCCTTGCTTATCGCTTTCAAAACGGCGGTGGAAACGGCAGATATCGAACCGCTTTCGACCCTGTTGTCCGAAGACGTTAAGCTCAGTGCGGACGGCGGCGGCAAAGTGCCCGCCAACCTGGCTGAACTCGTCGGCAAACGTGACGTGCTCGAATTTATCGGCGGTAAATTGCCCGTATTTTGGCGAGCCTATCTCTGGCAACACGCGCTCATCAATGGCGTGCCAGGCGCCTTGCTATCCGAACAAGGCCGTATTACGGCGTCTGTCAGTCTCAGTTTGAATGCCGAAGGCCGACTGGCTCAGGTATTTATCGTGCGCAACCCAAGCAAACTTTCGCAACTCGACCGTCTGTGGACAATGCCTCTGCGGTAAGAATACCCTTACAACATGTGCCCATTTTCTGGTATTACAGCGAGACGGTTTATTGACTGACAGGAGCAGGCGGCCATTTCCCGCCACGCTTAATTAGCTCGTCTCTGATGCGCTCAAGAGACTCTTTCGCCTCACTGCCGTCCTGACTCCTATTAATCAGCCGTTGCAGCTGATTGCCCATCGTCCAACCCGAGTTGCCTCTTATATCGCTATCGGCACCTTTTTCTAAAAGAAGAATGACGTGGTCATAGGAGTGATAGTCTAAAGCATCGATGAGCAGCGTATCACCCAGTGAATTTCTTATATTTATATCCGCACCATAATCCAACATGACCTCTAATGTCTCTGTATTCTTCGCAAGAATACTTTTAAATATAATTGGCTTATTGTTGATTTTATCTTTTGCATTAGGAGAGAGCCCCCCATCTAACATGGATTTTATCCAGACTCCCTTATCTGCTTTCATAACAAATTCAGCGGGGCTACTTCTCCCTTCCGGCCTAGGCTGTAGTGGGTCTGCCCCCGCCTTGACCAAATCTGTAATGATCTTGAGTCGCTCTGGCGTGTTCTTGTCAAAGATAGCGTTATTTATCGCCCAGAATAGCAACGTCATCTCCGCCTTGGCCGGCCGATTTAACGTTTCTTTGCTTACCGTCGGTAAAATCTTATCCAGCTTTTGCCTGTCACCCTCGTAGATGATGTTGGCGATGTCCAGTTGCGTCCCTTCAAAATAATCCTGCGGTTGTAAATCCATACCTTGTTTGCATCCCTGCATCACAAACATCGACAGCACCACGGTGATAATCAGAGTAATGTGCTTCATGCCGTACCCGTCCACGTCAAACGCCCGTTATTTCACCCGCCTGAAAGCTAACTAATTCACAATGTTTATCTTCTCTTTAATTTTAATTAATTTTTTTATATAAGAATTATTTTTGTCTCCTTTGGCTATTTCCGCAGAAATCAGAGAAAGGAAGCTGTCATTAAAATCATCTTTGGCTAAGGGGTTAGCGCCATGAGCCAAAAGAACCTCAATGTGCTCAGGGCAACTGTTATACAGCGCATTAATTAATGGAGTTCTGTTCATAGCCCCTTTGATATTAACATCAGCTTTGTAATCTATTAGGGCACTCAATGTCTCTGTATTAACCGCTTGAAAGCTCTTGAAAATTATTGGCTGATTGTTTATTTCATCCCTTGCATTAGGCGATAATCCGCCTTCAAGCATAGCCTGTATCCAGACGCCTTTATCCGCTTTCATAACATATTCAGCCGGGCTACTTCGCCCTTCCGGTCTTGGCTGCAGTGGATCTGCCCCTGCCTTGACCAAATCCGTAATGATCTTGAGCCGCTCTGGCGTGTTCTTGTCAAAGATGGCGTTATTTATCGCCCAGAATAGCAACGTCATCTCCGCCTTGGCCGGCCGATTTAACGTTTCTTTGCTTACCGTCGGTAAAACCTTATCCAGCTTTTGCCTGTCACCCTCGTAGATGATGTTGGCGATGTCCAGCTGCTTTCCTTCAAAGTAATCCTGTGGTTGTAGATCCATACCTTGTTTGCACCCCTGCATGATGAGCGTAGACACTACCATCGTGATAATGAGTATGATTTTTTTCATATTCTTCCCTTGATTGTGGCAATGTCATCGTCTTTTTCATTTTCAATGCATTGTATCGCCTGGTCTATACCGTGCTTATCCAGCAGTGAGCCTGTTCCACCGGAAAGCGTGTGTTTTACTCCCACTGCATCAGGCGCCAACATGGACAAGCGTTCTTTCGCCATCACCGCCGGGGGATAAAATTGGAGGTCTTTGGCATCCTCCCACAAATCAACCTCCTGCAGCTTGGTCAATAGCTCCCCCTTCACGCGATACGCCTGAATATTATCGGCGCTGCCTATAATCGAACCGCCATATTTTTCTACAGTTCCTGCATTCAGGCCTGCTGCATTAAACGTCCAAGCCGGTTTGCCGCTGGCCATGGAGGCCGCAGACGCCATGCCCCCGCCCAGCGAATGGCCAGATATCCCGGCACCGCCTTTAATTGCTTTACCTATATTGACCGCTTTCTTGTAATATTCGGAGTTAAACCCCAACCCCTGAGCGCCGTTATTTGACCAGTCACTCAGGTTTTTAATGCCTGACAAATCGCCATTCAGTAACGCTTTCTGGGCAGCCTTACTTATTCCCTCCGGGAACTCGGGCGCACGCGATCCACGGAACACCACCGTCGGATTCATCGCTTTACCAAAGACCGTTTCATCTGGCTGATAAACCCGAGCCAGAAAGCCCGGCGTATCCTCATCGTCATAGAGCATATCTTTGCTTAAACCGAGTTTACCCAGCGCCCCATCATTGTTACTGATGTCCTTCCAGCCCTCAGGGATGTCTATCGTGTCCTTGAGTGGGTTAGTGGTCTTGTAAACATTCTCAGCCAGCTTCGCTTTTTCGACCGCGACGTTGTTCTCCGCCAATCGCTGTGCCGCCATGCGCGCATCAGGGTAAATGCTGCGGTTGCCTCGCCCTATCAGGTACTGGCGTTCTTGCCAGCGTTCAGCCTTAGTCATCGGACGAATGGCCTGTACCGTGGCGGCAACGGTTGCCACTGCGGTAGCGATGGCTTGCTGCAGAGGGGGATTCCGGGTCGTATTCTGCCTCGCCGGCAGCACCGTCGGTTTTGCCCGCCGGCCATAGCGGCTGACCATTTCTTCATAGCGGGCGATCACGCGCCCAGTTGGATAAAAGGCAGGAAGAGAGCTGCCGGGATAGCGCTGTAATCGGCCTTCCGCGTCGACGTAAAACGCGTATTTCGTCGGCGTCCAGGCGCCCATTCCCTCATCAATCGCCAGCAAGCCGCCCCGATTGAGATCATCGAACACGCTGCGCTTCACAATCGCGTCCTCACGATAACCGGTGACGCCAATACCGGATTGAGTATTGCGGGTTATGGAGTACCGGCTGCTTATCGATATGCCGGCTGCGCCGCCGAACAGATAATGCCGTTCCAGCTCATGGTGCGCTTGTGTCGGGGTGAGTATCCGGGAGAAACTTTCCGGCGCCGTGTGTTCAGAAAAGAGAGAGAGCAGCTTCATACGGCACCAGCCCGTACGTCGGTTCCCTGGGGCGGCGTTCCAGCCCCTTTCCTTGTCACCTCGCCGAGATTTAGCGAACGATAACGCATTGGATATCCTTATCTTGCAAGTCACTGTATGCCCGTGAATGTTCGAAAAACTAGCATAATTCAGCAAAGATTGCTTTGTTGTCTTGCTGTTCACACCGTAAGACCCGGTGGAGAGAATTCATGTAATGGTGTTTTTCGGCAGCGGCGTCTGGCAAACGCCATAGGAAAATAAATCTCAGATAAAAGTCTGGCGGAAAATCAGAAGGGATATAGAGAAAAAAAAATGGCACACCCAACGTTGCTGGGCTGCTTTTGCTGCGCCGGCCACAGGCCGGCGCAGCAATGCCCGTTTAGAACCGCTGTTTGATAGGTTCATCACTGTTCAGATTGCCGTTGGCCTGCGCTTCCCCGCAGGTGGTGGGGCCAAAGGCCACCACTTTGCCGTCGCTGTTTCTGAAGCCGACGTAGAACGGCGTCACGGTGCCGTTCGGCAAGCGGTGGTGGTAGTCGTGGCATACGCCCTGGCCGTTCAGCGTCGGCAGGGTGGCGATCGGCGCGCCGAAATCCCGGCTTATCGAGCGCTTGTCGGCGCCGACGTGAAAAGCGTCGGCGATCTTTTGATCGCGCAGCAGGCTGAAGGTATCGCAGCCGGTTAACAACAGGCTCACCGCCACAACAGCACTCCCTAACCCTTTAATCATTTTTCACTCCCTCTATATATATTGAGCCTGGCGGCAATTACGCTGTTTTGCCGGGTAAACATCGGCGAGCGCCCAAGGGCGTGCCTGCTCGCAAGAGCATTAAAAAAGAGAAGCCATGCAAATTAATGATTCAACGAATGAGATAACCATCCCATCGCCGTGGAAAGAACCGGATGGCGACGCGTTACAGTTTGCGGATCACATTGCCAATCAGGCATTTCACGGCGTTGATTTGCGCCGTCAGCCCCGGCTTGTCGGCGGGAAACACGCCGTCCAGCGCCGCGGTACCGACGGTGAAGCCAACCGCATTGCCCGTCACCACGGCGGCGATGCGATCTTCGCGGTCGATAGAGCCGGCGATATAAACCGGTTTGTCGACCGCATCGCACACCCGTCGAATCAACGTCGGCACGTCGCCGGCGAAGCGGTAGGCCAGCAGATCCAGCCCTGTCACGCCCGGTAAAGCGGCGCGCTGGCGGGCGCTGGCGACAATGTCTTCAATGTCACCTTCCAGCACGCTGGGGTGGCCGCTGATGCGGCCGGCGAACGGATAGTAGCGCAGGTCAGACTGACGAATGATCGGCAGCACGCTTTCCGGGCGCGTTCCCCCCATCAATACATCAACGCCCAATTCCAGCGCCGCGCGCGCCGAATTCATCTCGCTTTCTTCATCCAGGCTGACCACTTCCAGATAAGCGGTGGCGCCGCCGGCGTGGATCGCCTGCGCCAACTGTTTGAGTTGATCCAGCGGCTGGCCGATATCCTTAAAGCCGATATGCTTCACGCCGGCAGCCAGCACTTCTGGCAGCCGCGCTTGCGCATCGGGCACCGTGCTGTCGTTGCGCGTCAGCATGAAAATAAACTCGGGTGTGTGCATGGTGTTTCCTTATTGTCTTCAGGTGATATGAGTTATTGGGCGCGCAGCATTTTTTCCGCCTGCCGGAAGGCGTACAGCAGGCTGGCGTGTTCCGCCCGTCCGCTGCCCGCAATATCGAACGCCGTACCGTGGTCGACCGAGGTGCGGATAAACGGCAGGCCGACGGTGACGTTAACGCCGTGATCCACCCCGAGATATTTCACCGGGATCAGGCCCTGGTCGTGATATTGGGCGACCACAATGTCGAACTCCCCGCGCCGGGCGCGCATAAAAACGGTATCGCCGGGCCAGGGGCCGCTGACGTCCAACCCCTGTTCCCGCGCCAGGGCGATGGCGGGCACGATGACGTCAAGATCTTCGCGGCCGAACAGGCCGTTTTCACCGGCGTGCGGATTCAGGCCAGCCACCGCAATGCGCGGTTTCGCTATGCCCAACGCCCGGCAGGCCGCTTGCGCCAGATGAAACGCGCGCAGCTCGTTTTCCACGGTCGCCGCGTCGATGGCGTCCCGCAGCGAAACGTGAATGGAAACCAGGATCACCCGCAGCTCGTCGTTGGCCAGCATCATGGCGAAGTCCTGGGTGCCCGATCGCGCCGCCAGGATCTCGGTGTGCCCCGGATAATCGATCCCCGCCAGGCGCATCGCTTCCTTGTTCAGCGGCGCAGTGACGATGCCGGCGATGCGCCCCGCCAGCGCCAGATCGATGGCGGCAACCACCCAGGCATAAGACGCCGCCCCCGCGCGCTGATCGAGCCTGCCGAGGGGCAAGTCCGCCGGCAGCGCAACGCCGGCGGAATAGACGGCGGTCTCCCCCCGCCGCCAGGCTTCGTCCCATCCTGCCAGCGAGGCGGGCAGTTCGCGGATAGGCAGCGTCAGCCCCAGACTGGCCGCCGCGCGCGCCAGTGCGCCGGCATCGCCAATCACCACATAAGGCGTGCTCAACCGCTCTGTGGCCGCCAGTTTGGCGATGATCTCCGGCCCGATGCCGGCGGGATCGCCCATGGTTATCGCCAGCGGCAAGGTGGAAAGGGTCATTGTTCTTCTCCTTCTCGGTCAGCGCGCAACCGGGTTACGCAGTTCAACAACGTACCGGCCCGGCCAAAACCGCCCGCCTTGGTGGCGAACGGCAGCCTGCGGCCCGGCAGATTTAACAACCCGAAAGGCACGCCGGGTTCCACCTCACCGAACAGCGTCAATGAGCCGGCCGCCATGGCGTCGACGATGCGCCGCGCGGTATCGCCGCCGGTCGCCACCAGCCCGTCGAAGGCTGGCGTGCAACGGCTGACGACCGCGCCCAGCGCAGCGGCATGATCCGCCGTGGCCGCTCGCGACCGGGGCGACATCAGGCAAACCACATCTGCGCGCGCAAACGCCGCTCGCACCTCTTGCGCTGCCGCCTCGGGATCGGCCGCTTCAGGCAGCGTGACAAGCACCGCACCCGCCTGCCGCAGGCTTGCCAGCTGGGCGTCATTCGCGGGATGCAAGCTGCCAATCGCCACCAGCACTTTGCTGGCTCTCAGCGGCGGTTGAGCGGGCGGCGCGTTCTCCTTAGGGGACAACGCACGCGACAGCGCCGCCGCCAGGCCCGGCGATCCCACCCACACCACCGGTTCGGCAATACCGATCCGCCTCACGACCTCATCCAACTCGCCGTTGTCTACGGCGTCAAATACCTGAAAGCGCGTCGGCTCCAGCCCCGCCATGCACTCCATGACGTAGCCGGTGACGATCGGGTTCTTCGGATCGCGCGCAAAGGCGGTCTGCTCCAGCGCGACGCCGTCGACGTATTGTCGGCCGCCCACCGTGGTGCGGCCGGCATCCGGGAAGGCCGGCGCAACGATGGCGAGACGGCGCCCGCTGCCCGACAGCGCCCCGCGCGTTTCCGGCCCCAGATTGCCGCGCAGCGTGGAATCGATCGTTTTGTAGATGAGGCGCGCCGGTTTCACACTGGCGGCGGCATGGCGAAAACGCCGCTCCGCCTGCTCCGGCGAAACGAAGCGGGAATCTAAATCGAAGGCGACAATCTCAGCGCCCTGCAACGCGGCATCGGGCAGGCGCAGCATGACGCAGGCGTTCAGTCCGCGTGCGGCGAACGGAGCCGCGCCGTCGAGCGCGCTGGTAAGATCATCGGCGAGAATGGCAATCATCGCAGTTACCCGTAAGTGGAAAGTGATGCACACTTTGGCGGATTTGGCTGGCAATAAAAAACGATTTGCGTAGTATCGATGATTGAAAAAAACTCAATCAAAAGGGGGCGCAGTGCGTCAACGAAGGTTGCCTAACCTGGCGGTATTACGGGCTTTCGAAGCTACGGTGCGGTACGGCAGCGTGTCGAAAGCCGCCAAATCACTCAACGTCACCGACGGCGCCGTCAGCCGTGCGGTGCGCGAATTCGAGCAGACCCTGGGATTCGCGCTGTTTCAACGCACCAGCCGCATGGTGCATCCGACGCCGCAGGCGCAAGAGCTGGCGAGCGAGATCGGCCGGGGGCTGGACAACCTGCAGTCGGCGATCGACCGCGCCTGTCGGCATCATCAGAATCGCCCGTTGGTGATCTCCTGCGAGCCGACCTTTCTGATCCGCTGGCTGATCCCACGCCTGGCCGGTTTGCAGCAGGCGGTGGGGAAAGAGCGCGATCTGCAGCTGGTCTCCGCCGGCGGCGCCGTCGCCTTCTCGCGCGAAGGCATCGATCTGGCGATTCGCCGCAACGATTTCCCGATCGCCGACGACGTGGTCGCCCGCCCGTTCCTCAAAGAACGGGTCGGCCCGGTATGCCGCCGGGAGCATGCCGCGGCGGGGCGTGAACTGCGCGGCACCCTGCTCCACACCGAGACGCGACCGTACGCCTGGCGCGACTGGTGCGCCCACAGCGGCTTCGAGATCCGGCCGGGCAACGAGCTGCGTTTCGAACATTTCTATCTCAGCCTGCAGGCGGCGGTCGCCGGCGCCGGTATCGGCATCGGCCCTTTGGCGCTGGTGGCGGATGACATCGTCAACGGCGCGCTGGTGGCACCATATGGCTTTGCGCCTGACGGGACGGATTACGTGCTGATGACCCTGGCCGACGGCCAGGAGGATGCGATATTCTCAACGGTGTTGGATTGGCTGATCGCCATGGGGGAAGAAACCGAACGGGCGGTATTGGCGGGCGGAAAGAAAGCGTAACGGGGAAAAGTCTCCGCCTGCCGCGCAGGGCAAGCGGAGCGGCGTCAGGCGGCGATTACTTCTGCTCGGCCTGGCTTACGGTATCTTCGGCTTTCCAGATGCGGTATTTCACTTCCGCGTCTTTCGGCGCATACACCACGATCGGCAGGCGGCTGTTGTAGCGCTGCATCGCGGCGTCACCCAGGTTGGCGGCGATGAATTGCTTGGTCTTGGTGTTGTCCGGGCAGCCCATCATGGTCGAGGCCGGTTCAGAGAGCTTCTCCAGCACCAGATAATCGTAGCCCCAGCCGGACAGGGTTTTGGTTTCCAGCGTGCCGCCGATCATGTGGCGGTTGCAGTCCACCTCCAGCGTCTTGCCGATCAGCAGCTCCACCTTGTAGTTCTCTTCGTGCTCTTGCTTCGGCAGGTAGATCACCTGGCGGTTCATGCCCTTTTCGGCTTTCGGGTAAGGCGCGACCTTTTCCAGCGGCTGTTTGCTGATATCCGCGTCATCGCCAGAGGTAGCCGCCATAGCGCCGGCGGAAACGGCCATCAGCAGGCCGGAAAATACAACGGATGCCTTGTTCATGTTTTATCCCTACACTTTTTGTCAAATAATCCGCCTATAAACTAATACACTACCGCCAAGCCCGCCATAGGTTTAATCTTCTTTACAATAGGCGATAAATAGTGACAATCGCCTGATATCGCCGATTAACCGAAGCAATGGCTCAGTGTTTCTTCAGGTTGGTGATATAGGCCTTCACCACCTGATAAACATAATCCTGGCATGCCAGCCCGGTTTGCGGATTGTATTTGCCCTGATTGGTGATGTTGTTGGACAACACGCGAATGCCGACGAACGGCACCTTGAATTCGGCGGCGATCTGCGCGGCGGAGGCGGTCTCCATCTCTTCGACCGCAGTTTGATAGCGGTCGTGGAAATAGCGAATGCGGTCTAGCTCGCTGTTCCACACGTCGGCCGAGCCGATCACCCCTTCCACGACCTTGCCCTGTCGGTAATCGCTCTTAACGCTTTGCGCAATCGCCAGCAGGTTGGGGTCGGCGGGAAACTGGCGCAGGCTGTGCGCCTTTTTGTCCTCGCCGGCGCTGCCTTTGGAAGCCAACAGATCCATCGGCTGCCACTGCCGTGAGTCGCTGCCTGCCCCCAACGCCTTGGCCGGCGTTTTGAACGCCCCGAGATTGACCGAATATTTGCCCAGCACGATGTCATACACCTTGAGCGCAGGATCGTGGCCGCCGGCGGTGCCCTGGTTGATGATCGCCACCGGGTGAAACTGCGTGGCGGCGATCGCCGTGGCCGCCGCGGCGTTGGACATGCCCTTCAGCGTCTCCGACACCACCACCGGGTAGCCGTCTACGGTGCCGTGCCAAAAGCGCCAGCCGCCAATCTGCTCCTCGCGCGGGTTTTCCAACCGCTGGGCGAAACGTTCCGCCTCCACCGGCATGGCGCCCTGCACCACGATCGGCCCGGCGGCCGCAGGTTGGCCAAAGCTCAGCGGAGAAAAGGCCGCACCGGCAGCCGCCAACAGTAAGACACGCGCGTTATTCTGCATCACCACACTCTCATCCCGAAAAAAAGCAAACGATTACCTTAGCCGAAGGCGGTGGCCTCGGATAGGGTTTTCTTACCGGTGGACTAAGGTTTTCTTAAGACGGAATGATTACAGTGGCGTTATTCAATCCTGCCACCGAGCCTGCGCGTGAATCCAGAATCGTCATTAAATCAATCCTCAACGGCACCGCAAATTAAGACAACCGCTCTTTACTCCCTGCCGGCATCCTTTTACCGTTGGCAGGTTTTTGGCCTGCTGATCAGCGGCCTGCTGTTCCTGTGGCTTTCCCGCAGCCAACAGCTGGACTGGGCGATCGGCAACTTTTGGTACGATGCCGCCAGCGGGCATTTCCCGTGGCAAAACAATTATTGGCTGGATCTGATCAACCACCGCCTGCTGAAGCAAATAGTGATCGTCGGGGCGGTACTGGCGCTGTTTTGGGGCATCTATCGCCGCAGCGCGCGCCTGATCGTGACCATGCTGTTGATCGGGATCGGCCCGTTGGTAGTGGGCATTCTCAAGGCCACCAGCGCGCACTCCTGTCCGTGGGATCTGATCGAGTACGGCGGCAAGGCGATGTCCTTCCCGTTGTTCGATGCGGTGCCGGCACTGCCGGGCCCCGGCCGCTGTTTCCCCGGCGGGCACGCCTCGAGCGGTTTCGCGATCATGGCGTTGTTTTTCCTGTTTTATCCGCAGCGCCCGCGCCTGGCCTGGTGGTGCTGGTGCGGCGGCATTGCGCTCGGCATGCTGATGGGCTTTGGTCAGATCATGCGCGGCGCACATTTTCTTACCCATAACCTGTGGGCGGGTTGGTGGGTTTGGTTAAGCCAGTTGGTTATTTATTGGATGGTTAGCGGCTATTGGTGCCGCAAGATGAGGTAACGGTTATGGAGCAGTTAAACCATGTTCTTTTCGCCTGGATCAATGCGACCCCGGCGTCTCCCGAGTGGATGATTGATTTCGCCACCTTTTTGGCGCGCGATCTGATCATTATCGTGCCGCTGCTGATCGTCGGCCTGTGGCTGTGGGGGCCGCAAAGCCAGCTGGTTTCGCAGCGCGAAGTGGTGGCGAAAACCACGATCGCGCTGCTGTTCGCCATGCTTGCCGCCTCCGCTATCGGCGCGCTGCTGCCGCATGAGCGCCCATTCGTCGCCGGCGTGGGGTATACCTTCCTGGCGCACGCGCCGGACAGCTCGTTCCCGAGCGATCACGGCACCGCCATCTTTACCTTTGCGCTGGCGTTCCTGTTCTGGCACCGGGTCTGGTCCGGTGCGCTGCTGATGATTGTCGCCGTCGGCATCGCCTGGTCACGCGTTTACCTCGGCGTACACTGGCCGCTGGATATGGTCGGCGGTTTCCTGCTCGGTCTGGTCGGCTGCCTGTTCGCCCAGCTGGTGTGGAATCTGTTCGGCGATGCCCTCGCCGACAAGCTGTCGCGCCTGTATCGTTTCTTGTTCGCCTTCGCCATTCGCCGCGGCTGGGTGAAAGAGTAACCGTACAACATGACCGGGGCGTTACCGCCCCGTGATTTCACACCACGCCGGTGGTCACGCAGAACGCCCGCGTTTTTCCCGCTCCCAGCATCACCCCCGCCTCACCCTCTGACGCATTCGGGCGGCAGTTCGCCGGCTGAACAAAGGCCAGCAGCCGCCGGTTGCCCTGAACGGCGATGCGTCGCAGGCCATAGTTGAACTGCCCGGTAGCGAAGCGCGTGACATAACGCCGGCCTTGCGGCGTCAGCATAAAGAACTCGGCCTGATCCACATAGCGCGTCAGATCGTCGGAGCACAGCAGTTCTTGCCGGATCGCATCCCCTAACAAAGCCGGCGTCGGCAGATTCTGGCGGAATACCGCGTCGGGAATGCAATCATAGTTGAGGCGACACACATAGCGCAGCGGCTGCGGCCGCTCGGCCAGGTTAGTGACCTTCATCTCTATGGCGAACTGCGCGCTCTGGGCTGCCAAACGCAGCGCCGGGCCGATGCGCCAACGCCCGCCCAACCGCTCGCCTTCGCCATGCAACGTCAGCTCATCGCCCGTCAGCTGCAGCCACACGCGCTGCATCTGCAGCGGCGCGCCGTCGTGGCTCGGCCAGGCGGGGCAGAACGCCGCGTCGTCAGCGCGCTTTCTCCCGAGACCGCGGGCGCTGCGGCGGCCCGATTTCAATGAATAACCGTCAAACTCGGCGTCCCAAATCGCCAGGCCCTCATACGGCAAGACCGTCAGCGCGCCGCGGCAGTTCGCCAGCGTCAGCATCGGCCCGCGTTCTGCGCAGCGATGCGCGCTCACCGCGAAATCCGCATTGCGGAACAGTTCCTGCCGATGCGCCCCGAAAGCTTCAGGATCCAGTTCGATGTTGATCTTCATCTTTTTTCCCTCGACGTTGCGCCCGCGCAGGCCGCGAGCCGTTAAATGTTATTTAAATAACAAAACTCCGCCTTTAAGTTATACGTATAACGGCCTGTTCGCGACGATCTCGTCGACATTTTTTAAACATCGCTAGGTTTATCGGCATCTGAATGTTATTATTTTCACATTACCCATCCGGCTTACTGTCTTAACTTCACTAAGGAATCGCGATGACCACCGAAAACATCGATTACGCCAGCTACGTTGACCACACCCTGCTGGCGATGGACGCCACCGAACTGCAGATCGCCAAACTGTGCGAAGAAGCGCAGCAGCACAACTTCTATGCGGTATGCGTCAACTCCGGCTACGTGCCGCTGGCGGCCCAGCTGCTGCAGGAAAGCACCGTGAAAGTCTGCTCGGTGATCGGCTTCCCGCTGGGCGCCGGCCTGACCGTCGCCAAAGCCTTTGAAGCCAAAGCGGCGATCGCCGCCGGCGCGCAAGAGATCGATATGGTGATCAACGTCGGCTGGCTGAAAAGCGGCCTGCTGGACGAAGTGAAAGCCGACATCGCCGCCGTGCGCGAGGTTTGCGCGGCTATCCCGTTGAAGGTAATATTGGAAACCTGCCTGCTCAGCGATGCGCAGATCGTCCAGGTTTGTGAAATGTGTCGCGAACTCGATGTCGCCTTCGTGAAAACCTCTACCGGCTTCAGCACCGGCGGCGCTCGGGAAGAGCACGTCAAACTGATGCGCGAGACCGTGGGCAGCGAAATGGGCGTGAAAGCTTCCGGCGCCGTGCGCGATCGCGCCACCGCCGAGAAGATGATCAACGCCGGCGCCACGCGTATCGGCACCAGCTCCGGCGTCGCCATCGTATCCGGCGCCCAGCCGGCGGCGGGCAGCTACTGATCGTCGGCATGCCCTAACGGGCATAGCCAATACACAACGATGCGGGACAATACGGGCGGCCAATGCGGCCCGATATTGCCCCGCATCGTTGTGTTTAACGCCGGAAACGCCGGCACGCCCTTTACCTCTACTACCTGTGGGAAGACGGATCTATGGAAACGCGGCGCGAAGAACGTATCAACCGGTTAGTTCAGGCGTTAAAACGCGCTGACAAGATCCACCTGAAAGAAGCCGCCGTGCTGCTGGGGGTCTCGGAGATGACCATTCGCCGCGATCTGAGCGCCGAACCGGCGGCGGTGGTGCTGCTCGGCGGCTACGTGGTGACCGATCCGCGCAGCAACGGCGTCACCAACTACTTCGTTTCCGATCAAAAAGCCAAGCAGGTGACGGAGAAACGGCGCATCGGCCTGCTGGCGGCGCCGTTGATCAATGAAAACGACACGGTGTTTTTCGACTGCGGCACCACCACCCCGGCGATCATCGACGCCATCGCCGACGAGCTGATCTTCACCGCCGTGTGTCATTCGCTGAACACCTTCCTGGCGCTGCAGGACAAACCGAACTGCAAAGTGGTCCTGTGCGGCGGTGAGTTCAAGCCGAACAACTACATCTTTTCCAGCGTCGGCGGCCGCAACGAGCTCGATCACATCTGCCCGAACATCGCCTTTATCTCCGCCGCCGGCCTCAGCCTGCAGCATGGCGCCACCTGCTTCAACTTCGACGAGCTGGAGATGAAGCATCGCGCCATGGCGATGGCGCAGCAAAAGATCCTGGTGGCGGATCACAGCAAGTTCGGCAAAACCAAACCGGCCTGCATCGGCCCGCTGACGCAGTTCGATCGGGTGATCAGCGACCGCCAACCGGACGCCGACTTCATGGCGTTCTTCAACGACAACGCCATCGCTACCCGCTATTAATTCGCCTTCTGCGCCGTCGAAACCGACGGCGCACCGCTGCAATCCCCTTCTTTCCCCGCCCGAAAATGAACAAATAATGCGCAATCGATTCGCGTTTTTCGCTTATCCGCACGCAACATCAGGTTAATAAAATGCAACAGGTCACCCGGGTGATTATTTTCTCGCAGGCTAAACCCGCTGCCGGCTGGGTAAATTAACGACTATTTATGGCTTTTATATGATAAATCGCGCCAAAGGCCGCGATGTTTAAATAAACGGCGGTTTAAGCGGTTGCAGCAAATATCGCCAATACCTGTTAGGCATCTGTTATTTATATGATGAATGGTTACGCATTTCTATCCGCTAACCACGTAAGTAATTTCCCTTCGTTATTAACGGCGATTTTCATTAAAAACCATTTAAAAACAAATCGATGAATGAAATTTTACTTAAAAATACAATGTGATCCACATCACTAAAACTGCTTAATCCGGGTTTTTCGCTAGATCCAAAACCACGCATAAAATATATTGCTCGGCTTGCTGCTGAGCACAGCGCTTTATCCGGCTAATTATTGTACAAACCGCATAATCGCAGAAATTATTATGAGAGCGTTCTCAGCACAAAATCTTACACAAATGTGCAACAAATGCGCGAAAAATCGATAAAAAAGCAGATAACTGCACATATTGCGCATTTGAGAGCAGGATCACGGTTGTTTCTACTGTAAATCGTTATCTTGCCGCCAACAAAAATCGACAGGCAAAGACCTGTCGGCAGCGGTAACGACTTTTATCGCCCGTGACGGTGAAAAGTCTTTAGTGAATTACCCGGCGCTGTGCCTTGGTAATGAACACAATAAACAACCAGGGGGACGCCAAAACATCCCCGCAAGCAACACCTGATTCTTACCGCAAGCGTTGCCTGAATAGGACGCTTGACGGTTTAACCTTAAGTTTTGCCTTTTAATTTTAAATTCGTGTTCACTTCGGAGATATTTATGGACACTACACAGACCGGCACAATTGCCTCTGCGGCCTCGGGCTCCAGCAGTACCTGGCGTAAAACGGATACCATGTGGATGTTGGGCCTGTACGGCACCGCCATCGGCGCAGGCGTCCTGTTCTTGCCAATCAACGCCGGCATCGGCGGTTTGATTCCTCTGATCATCATGGCCATCATCGCTTTTCCGATGACCTTCTTTGCCCACCGCGGCCTGTGCCGTTTCGTTCTGTCCGGCAAGAATCCCGGTGAAGACATCACCGCCGTGGTAGAAGAGCACTTCGGCATCACCGCCGGTAAACTGATCACCCTGCTGTACTTCTTCGCCATCTACCCGATTCTGCTGGTTTACAGCGTGGCGATCACCAACACCGTCGACAGCTTCATCACCCACCAGTTGGGTATGACGTCGCCACCGCGTGCCATCCTGTCGCTGATCCTGATCGTCGGCCTGATGACCATCGTGCGCTTCGGTGAGCAGGCCATCGTGAAAACCATGAGTATCCTGGTCTTCCCGTTCGTCGCGGTGCTGATGCTGCTGGCGGTGTATCTGATCCCTAACTGGACCGGCGCCATCTTCGAAAACGTGTCGCTGTCCGGCAGCGGTACCGGCATGGGCCACGGCCTGATCATGACCCTGTGGCTGGCGATCCCGGTAATGGTGTTCTCCTTCAACCACTCGCCGATCATCTCCGCCTTCGCCGTCGCCAAACGCGAAGAGTACGGCGCAGACGCCGAGAAGAAATGCTCCCGCATTCTGGCCTACGCACACATCATGATGGTGCTGACCGTGATGTTCTTCGTGTTCAGCTGCGTGCTGAGCCTGACGCCGGAAAACCTGGCGGAAGCCAAGGCGCAGAACATCTCGATTCTGTCTTACCTGGCTAACCACTTTAATAACCCGATGATCGAGTACATCGCGCCGGTTATCGCCTTCGTCGCCATCACCAAATCGTTCCTGGGCCACTACCTGGGCGCGCGTGAAGGCTTCAACGGCCTGGTTGCCAAGTCGATGAAGAGCCGCGGCAAAACCGTCAGCACCGCCAAGCTGAACCGCATGACCGCTATCTTCATGCTGGTGACCACCTGGATCGTCGCCACCCTGAACCCAAGCATCCTGGGCATGATCGAAACCCTGGGCGGCCCAATCATCGCCATGCTGCTGTTCCTGATGCCGATGTATGCCATCCGTAAAGTGCCTGCCATGCGCAAGTACAGCGGCCACATCAGCAATGTGTTCGTGGTTGTGATGGGTCTGATCGCCATCTCTGCTATCGTGTTCAGCCTGCTCGGCTAATCACGTCCGGCCGGCGCCGCTGCGCGCCGGCCCTCCCGCACTCCCCCATTTCCCGTATTCACCGCCTGAAACCTGAAGAAGGAGGCGAGACCATGGTCAGCGTTTTCGATATTTTCAAAATTGGCATCGGCCCATCCAGTTCCCACACCGTTGGCCCGATGAAAGCCGGCAAACAGTTCGTCGACGATCTGATCGCCCACCAGCAGTTGCAGGACACCACCCGCGTGGTGGTCGACGTGTACGGTTCGCTGTCGTTGACCGGTAAAGGCCACCACACCGATATCGCCATCATCATGGGCCTGGCCGGCAACCTGCCGCACGACGTGGACATCGACAGCATTCCCGGCTTTATCCGCGACGTCGAACAGCGCGGCCGCCTGCCGCTGGCCAACGGCCATCACGAGGTGGATTTCCCGCAGCACGGCGGCATGAATTTCCACAGCGACAACCTGCCGCTGCACGAAAACGGCATGCGCATCCGCGCCTTCGCCGGTGAGCGCCTGCTGCACAGCAAAACCTATTACTCGATCGGCGGCGGTTTCATCGTCGACGAAGAGCACTTCGGCCAGTCCGCCGAGGGCGCCACGCCGGTGCCCTACCCGTTCAAATCGGCGCACGATCTGCAGCAGCATTGCAAAGACACCGGGCTGTCGCTGTCCGGCCTGGTGATGCAGAACGAGCTGGCGCTGCGCAGCAAGGCCGATATCGACGCGCACTTCGCCGACGTCTGGCAGGTGATGAGCGCCGGTATCGAGCGCGGCATCAACACCGAAGGCTTGCTGCCCGGCCCGATGAAGGTGCCGCGTCGCGCCGCCGCGCTGCGCCGCATTCTGGTGACCGGAGACAAGAACAATATCGACCCGATGAACGTGGTCGATTGGATCAACATGTTCGCGCTGGCGGTCAACGAAGAAAACGCCGCCGGTGGCCGCGTGGTCACCGCGCCGACCAACGGCGCCTGCGGCATCATTCCTGCGGTGCTGGCTTACTACGACAAGTTCATCCGTCCGGTAAACGCCAACTCCTACACCCGTTACTTCCTGGCGTCCGGTGTGATTGGCGCGCTGTACAAGATGAACGCCTCGATCTCCGGCGCCGAAGTGGGCTGCCAGGGGGAAGTGGGCGTGGCCTGTTCGATGGCGGCGGCCGGGTTGACCGAGCTGCTGGGCGGCAGCCCGGCGCAGGTGTGCATCGCGGCGGAGATCGCCATGGAGCACCATTTGGGGCTGACCTGCGATCCGCTCGCCGGCCAGGTTCAGGTGCCCTGCATCGAGCGTAACGCCATTTCCGCCGTCAAGGCGGTCAACGCCGCGCGCATGGCGATGCGCCGCACCAGCGAACCGCGAGTTTGTCTGGATAAGGTGATCGAAACCATGTACGAAACCGGCAAAGACATGAACGCCAAATACCGCGAAACCTCACAGGGCGGGCTGGCGATCAAGGTCGTAGCCTGCAACTGACCGCCACGGCGAGGCACTTAAGGCACCGGCCGCTCCGATTGGGCCGGCGCTGTCTCAGTGCTGCACCTTCCCTGCCGCAACGCCAGGCTGAATGCCGGCTCGCGCCCCCACGGCGCCGGGACGGGCGCTGTGCCGCAGCCAGCCGTAAAGTTCGGCATTACGCCGGAACCCCATCTTGCGCATAACGCTCATCTTGTGATTGCTGACGGTTTTCACGCTGATGTCCAGCATCCGTGCGATTTGCGTCACTCCCATCTCCCGCGTCATGCAGCGCATGATCTCCTGTTCGCGCAGCGTCAGGCCTCGGTGCTGGCATACGCAGTTCATGCCACAACTCGGCCTGCCCGGCCATTTGCTGCGCCGCTCCAACTCGGCGTTCACCTGATACAGCGCCGATACTAGCGGCGTATCGTGGTAGATGACGCCGGCCTCCAGCGCGCAGCGGGTGCCGGCGGTGCGTTTATGCCGCCCCTCCGGCGTTCGCAACGAGAAATACAGCGTTTGGCGCCCCGCAGCCTGCGCCTCAAAGAAGTGACAAAAACAGCTTTGCACGCCGGGAGGAAAATAGCAGAACACCAGATCGGCTTCGTGAACCTGCTGCGCATCCAGTAACAGCGTGCGCTTGCCGTAAGTGCTGAAGTGCAGCGCCAGGGCCTCCTGCCAACCGGCGCTGAAGTAACGGTTTTCATCAAATAGCGCGATTTTTATCATGGTGTTCATCCCTGCCCTCCCGCCGTGTCGGCTTCCCGTTTAACCGCCTTGGCACCCTTTGCCGGTGCCTGGCTGTTGTCGATGCGTAATTCATAAACCATGGTGGCGTTGGGCGGCACCTTCGGCGGATAGCCGGTTTCGCCGTAGGCCAGCGCCGGCGGCACGACCATCGTCAGCGAACCGTGGTTATGCAGATGGCTTATCGCCTCCCGAAACAGCGGCGGATATTCGGACAGCGGTTGCGACAGCACCTTGCCGCTCAGTTCCATATCCTGGATCACCGTGCCGTCGGTCAGTTTCTCCTTCACCACCACATCGACCACCGCCGTTGGCGCCAACGCCCCCTCCCCGGCGTAATCCACCCGATACCAGAAGCCCATCGCCGACGGCTTAACGCCCTTTTGTTGACGGAACTGCGCCAGGTAATCTTCGTCACGCCGCCGCTGTTCGTTAACGCGTTTCTCACGCGCGGCCACGGCGGCGGCATCCGCCTGCGCCGTCAGCGCATTCAGTTCATCCGGCGGCAGCTGCAAACGCCCCGACACGCTATCGATGACGCCCGCCAACAGGCTGTCGCGATCCACCGGTACGCCCCAGCTTTGACGCTCCGCCACTACCCCCTGAATGTCGCGCCCTAGCGCACTGCCCGCCGCGTAGGACAAACGCTTGCGTTCATCCTTCAACTGCTCCGGCGTCATCTCCCATTGCAGCCGCTGATGCAGCGCCAACAGCGCCTCGCGCGCCTGCTGGGTCGCCTTCTGCTCAGCGGCTCGCTTCTGCTCACTCGCTTCCAACGCGGCGCGCAGAGCGTGCAGCGCCTCCTGGTGCTCGCGCTGGCGTTGTGCAAGCGTCTGTGCCGATGCCTGTGCGGCGGACTCCAGCTCGCTGGCGCGCCGTTCGGCCTGCATCGCCGCCGCTTTGGTTTTAGCGGTTTCCTGCGTCGCCTGACGCAGCAGCGCCTCGACGCGCTGGGCATCGGGCGAGCCGCGCCAGGCGGCGCCCAGCCCGGCGATCCACTGCTGCAGCGTTGACGAATCAGGCAACGTCGCGACGGGTGGCGCCGCTTTCTCCGCCCGCAGCGCGGCAAGTTCCTGGCGCAACATCGTCAGTTCCATTCGCTGGCGCGCCAGCTGTTGGTCACGCGCCAATAATGCCTGGCTCAGCGTAAAAGCTTTGGCCGGTGAAGCTGGCTGTTGGGTGTCCGACGGGCGCTTCGCCGGCTCACGCTTTTTTTGCCCCGACGCACGGTCGGCGGGCGCCGCGTTTTCGCTCTTCGGCCCGGTGCTCTGCCGTTGATACTGCTCGGCAAACTGCAGCAGCGCCGGCACGCCGTCGTCCGCCTGCGCAACGCCGGTGAACAGCAGAGCGACACAGCCGAGCAGACGCAGCCTCATTTAATCTGCTCTCCGCGATCCGCCAGCCCGGTCAACACCGCCTGATTCACCCCGGCGCACAGATAGTTGA
This sequence comes from Serratia sp. SM04, assembly GCF_040280225.1. Lineage (NCBI taxonomy): Bacteria > Pseudomonadati > Pseudomonadota > Gammaproteobacteria > Enterobacterales > Yersiniaceae > Serratia > Serratia sp. SM04. The sequence goes on from NZ_JBEOQT010000002.1 coordinate 139,455, forward strand.
CCTTGTAGCGATACAGCGCATCCACCGTCTCCTGCGTGTCGCCGTTTACCCGGGCGCGCAGATTGGCGTACTGCGAAGCGCCGCTCATCAGGCTGTCGAAGGCCTGTTTATAGCGCTGATACTGCTTCTCGTTGATGGTGCGCAATGCGCCCAGTTGCTGCTGGCACTGCTGCAGCTGCTCGGCCTCACGCTGCTTGCGCAAAGCCTCTTCTGACGGCGCTTGCACAGCCTGATTTTGGGTGTTCACGGCGGGTTTGCCCGATTTTTGGTTTTGACAGGCGGCGGCGCTCAACGCCAACAGGCACAGCAGGCTCATGCGCAGGGTGCGATTGAGGGGCTTTATCATCATTGCGTTTTTTGTCCTTGTAGACGCTTATTCGTATTCCAGCGTAAAAGTGGCCACCGCGCTGAAGGTACCGCGGCCGATGGTCTTCGTTTGGATAGCCTCCGGTTCCCCCTGCACATAGGCCTGCAGCGTGAGCGTGGTGTTGCCGGCATTCAGGCGGAATTTATCGCTGGCGCGATTGAGCGGCAGCGCCTTGCCGCTGCTGTCCTCCAACCCGATGCCGATCCCCGAGGCCAGGCTGCCGGCATCCAGCGCCAGCAGGCCGGGCAGTTTGGCGTTCTCGGTGCCGGTAAACGTAATGGCCACCGTATTGCCCAGGCTGAGATCGCACTCGGTCAGGTGCAACGCGAAGGTTTGGCTATGGGTGCGGGTATTCAGATACAGGTATTTGTCGACGATGGTGCCGAAATCCAGTTGGATATCCTCATCTCCCGGCTGAATGACGCACGGCTCGGCCACCAGCGTCCCGTGAAAGCGCATGTTTTCCGCCGCGTCCGCCGGCTGCGCCATCATGCCGGCCACCATGACCATGCCTGCCCCCAACAGCGCGCTCCGGCGCCGGTTCGTCTCTGTCGTGCGCATGACGCCACTCCCTTTGGTTAGGCTTGCGCCGGCTCGGCGCAAGCGGCGTATTAGTCGTAATAAAGGCGGAAATCGATCGCCGCACGGTAGGCGCCGGCGCTCAGCGTCGCCGGGGTGCGCACCGGCGTCACCGTATACGTCAGGGTGTTTTGTCCCGGCGTCAGCAAGATCGGTTTGTTACGCGCGCCGAGGCGCACCGGCAGGCCGCTGGCATCCGCCAACTGCAGCCCCAAGCCGGTAACGCCGGCGACCCTGACCAAACCCGGCGCGTCGTCATCCGCCGGCGCGGCAAACGCCACGGACACCGCAGGCTGGCTGCCGCTCCAGGCCAGCACCCCGGTCCAGGCGTCGCGGTTACTCGCCGGCGCCCGCAGGCAGTCTTTCAGCGTCAGCTCGAACGCCACCGGCGTGCCGCGATCGCCCGGGCGCTGAAAATGCGCCGTTCCCGTCTCCCCCAGCCACACTTCCTGACGAGCGGTGGTCATTTCCAGACTGCAGGCGCTTTCCGTCAACGCGCCGTAGACGTGGAGCGTGCCGTTCGCGCCCTCCACCTCCCAGTTCTCCACCGCCCGGGCCGGCGGCATCAGCATCAGCATCGTGCCCGCCGTCAGCGGCACCATCAGCGCGGCCAACACCGTCAGGCCGATAGTGCGTCGCTGATGACGTTCATAGGCTTTTCCCAACAACATGGGGATCTTTCGTTGCATGATTCGTTCACTCCGCTGTGTTCACTCTGTCTTCCCTGCTGGCGCGCGGATCGTCATTTGGCGACCGGCACGACCTGGCAGGCATTGCCGGCGCAGCGGAAGTTCAACTGCGGCCGCCCACCGTAATCGTTGATGTACGCCAGCGACGGCCCGTTGCCGAGGCTCGCGGCGGAGACGTTCAGCGGGGCGCTGGCCTTCGGCGCCACCATCAGCGGTTCAAAGCCCGCCGCCCCTTTCCCGCCCTTGCCGGCGCTCGCCTCAACGATCGTCACGTAATACGGGGTCGGGTTGTTCACCACGTACTTGTCGCCCTGCCGGGTCAGCGTCAGCTGCTCCTGCCACGGCGCCGCGTTCTTTTTCGGGGCGAGCGCCGCCGGGCGATAAAACATTTTGATGCGCGTCTGCAGCGCTATCTGCAGCGTGTTCGGCTTATTGCTGCGCGGCGGGATCTCGCGCAGGTTGAAGTAATACAGCGTCTCCCTGTCCTGCGGCAGCTGACGCGCCGCCGGCAGCGACTGGATCTTCACCTGGCTCGGTTTGCCTGGTTCCACCCGCTGCACCGGCGGCAGCACGGTGAAAGGGCTTTGGATCTTGTTGCCGCGATCGTCTTCGATCCATCCCTGCGCCAGATACGGCAACTGTTTGTTCTGGTTACTGATGTTGAGACTGACCGTTTTCAGGTCGCCGTCGAAAATCACGCGCGTGCGATCCAGCGCGATGGCCGCATGAGCGGGCAGGCTGACCGCGCCGATCGTCAACGCGGCGGCGAGCGGGCCCACAAGGAAAACGGTCTTTCTGGTCATAGTCAGATTCATCATGTCTTCACGGTTCCAGTCGGCCGGAAGCGGACGAGCCCGCCCCGGCGGTTTAGCGGCGGAGCGCACTCCGCCGGGTGTATGTCAGTTGGCGTCGGCCGCCGGCTTGTCGCCGGCAAGAGGACGGCAAGGCAGCAGCAACGTGTTCATCAACATTTCGGCCGGCAGCGGCGCCGGCAGCTGGATTTCACACTGCGCCGCGCCGTTCCAGTGCACGCTCATGCGCTCGCCGGGATTGAGGCCGGACAGGTAAACGCTGCCGCCGTCATTGATGATGCCGGTCTCCTGTTTGCGGGCATTCAGCACCGTGGCGCCGAACGGCGGCTCGCTGCCGTCCGCCAGCTTGACGATCGCCATCGCCTTCTCGCCGGCAATCACCTCAAACTTGCGGTAGCCGATGGCTCCCTCGGTCAACGTGGCCTGCACCACCGAACGCGTCGCCTCGACGTTGTCGCTCAGGCTGTTGAGATCGATGCTGGCCTTGTTGCGGTAGTAGCTGTTTACATCCGCCACCACCGCCTTGCCGTAACGGTTGGTCAGCACCGTACTGCCGTAGCCACGCACCGGCACACCGGCGACGCCTTCGGTATCGAGCAGCAAACGCGTGCCGCCCGGCGTATTGACGCGGTGCAGCACCGCCCCTTCCGCCGCCATTGTCAGGCCGCCCTGCGCGCCAATGCCGACGGCGCTGTAGCGGCCGGCCTGGTAGCTGGCGTTGGCGTTGATCTGCGCCATATCGCCCTGATGGCTGTAATAACCGCTGGCCGTCGCTCCGCTGCGTGCGGCGCCGGCGCTGATCTGATAGTTGTTGTGTTCATCGACCCGGTTGTAGTACCCGACCCGGTGGGCGTTCTCTTCGCGATCGAGCGTCATGTTGTAACTGAGCGTGCCCGCGCTGCCCCAGGGCAGCGACAGCGACAGATACATCCCGTCGTCGTTGCGCTCGTTGTATCGGTTGCGATAGGCCGACAGCGACACGCTGACGTTCTTGAAATCGCCGATGTCGAAGTAGCGCGACACCATCAGGTTGTAACGATCGTTCGGTGCCCGATCCCAGTAGGTTTGGTGGCTGTAGTTGAGATAGGTGCTCAGCCCCAGATCGCGGAACTGTTTGTTGAAGGTGATGGTGTACATCTCCTTGCTCTTGCCGCTGCGCCCCCCTTCGTAACGCGCATCCAGGTAGTCCCCCATGCTCATGAAGTCTTCCTGAGAGAAGCGGTAACCGGCGAAGGTGACCTGGCTGTCGTATTCATCGAAGTTCTTCGAATAGCTCAGCCGGTACGAACCGCCGGTCAGCGTGCCATCCTGCGGCAGACGCGCACGCGACTGCGTGGCATCGAACGACAACGCCCCCAGCGCCATCAGATCGCGCCCGATCCCCAGCGACAGCGCGTTGTAATCGCCGCCGGCGATGCCCCCGCCGTACAGCGACCAGCCGTTGCTGATCCCCCAGGAGAACTCGCCGGTGCCGAACATCGGCCCGCGCAGATGGTGCCCCCACTCCGACGGCTTGCCCGTCGCCAGCTTGTAACGCACTGTACCCGGCCGCGTCAGATAAGGGATGTTGGCGGTGTTCATCTTGAACTCCTGCACGCTGCCGTCCTGCTCTTCGACGCGCACGTCCAGCTCGCCGGAAACCGCATCGTTGATGTCCTGAATGCGGAACGGCCCCGCCGCCACCTGCGTTTCATACAGCACGCGCCCCTGCTGGCTGACCACCACCTTGGCGTTGGTTTTCGCCACGCCGGTCACTTCCGGCGCATAGCCGCGCAGGTTGGGCGGCAACATGCTGTCGTCGGATCGCAGACTGACGCCGGTAAAGCGCAGGCTGTCGAAAATGTCGGAGTTCAGGTAATCCTCACCCATTGTCAGCCGCGAACGCAGCGCCGGGATCGCCCGGTAGGCGTAATAGCGGCTCCAGTCGAACTGTTTGTCGGTCGGCTGAGAAGAGCCGGTCTGATGGTTGAGGTTGGCCTGCCAGTCGGCGCGCAGACGCCAGGCGCCCAGGTTGGCGCCGCCGGTGCCATTGCCGCTCAGGCTGTAACTGCTGCCGCCCTTCTGATGTTTTTGCGTTTGGGCGTTGACGTTATAGTCAAACAGCAGCCCAGGAATACCATCATCCCAGCGCGAAGGCGGGTCCCAGTTTTCCGAGCTGTATTCCAGATAGGCCTGAGGAATGTTGAGATACAGCGAAGAGCTGGCAAGATCGCCGCGGGCTTCCATCCCCGCCAGGCTGGAGGCGTCAAGGCAACGGCCGCCGTGCGTCCAGTTCAGCGTGCTTAACAGTTTTTCTTTCAGCCCCAGTTGGTTGACCAACTCCGGCGAAAGACAGGCTTCGCTGCCTTTAGGATCGTTCTCGGGCGCCATAAACGTCACCGGCTGTTCCGGCAGATCGTTCTTATTGACGTGCACCACCATGGTATAAACGCCCGGCATGATGTAGCCGCTGCGCGTGAATTGGCTCAGATCGATATTTTTGCGATCGTTGATGTCCAATACGTCGGTATTGAATTGAATCACGTCGGCGGCATAGACCAACGCGATTGGATTTCCCAGAGAAAGGGCAACGCAAAGCCCCAAGGCCTGAAGACGAAATAACTTCCCTGCCGGTGAAAGCATAATAAAGTCCTTTCAATAACGAATTAACCGTCAGTACGAGAAAAAATCAAAAATAATCCAGCTTAAAACGCACTGTGGAAAAATACGCTCCCACCTTCAACGGCTGGTGATTCGGCATCAACGTCATGGAATAATTCAGCACTCGGTTCCCCGGTATTATTCCCTCCATCGGCAAAGGTTTCCCTGGAATAACCGCCGTGCCGCTGCTGTCTTTTATCTCCAATGCAACGCCGCGCGCATCGCCCTGTACGCCAAACAGAGCGCCTTCCGCATAACCATCAAACGTGACCTGAAAGAATTTCCAGTCAGGCTTGTTTTCCGGCCGTTCCAAAATGCAATTGACCAATTCGATACTGAAAGGTTTGGTCACCCCCTGGCCGTCACGAATGATCTGCCCGAGAGGAATAGTGTCCATATCGATCGTCTGATCGCGGCTGCCGGCGGCAATGGCGCAGGCGGTGTCGATAATGGCGCCGTGCATGTTGACTTTGCCCCACCCCTGCGCGGCGGAAGTTGCATGGCCGGGCGCAAACGCCAACGACGCCAAAAGAACGGCACCCGCTCGATTCCTTGGTAAAAACATCGCGACATTCCTTTGACAGGGAGATTCACCAGGCATGCGGCGAACCCCATGCCTGGTTGATTAAGCCTTCGGGCTCACTTACTGATAAGCCAGGGTGAAATCGGCTACGGCAGTGAAATCGCCCGGAACGATGGCGGCGGAAGCGCCTTCGCCCTGCAGGTAGGCGGCGAAATGCAGGGTGTTGTTGCCGGTATTCAGGGTCTGCGCGGTAGTCGCTTCACCCAGTTTGATCGGCTGGCCATTGTAAGAGATGGCTACGCCGGCGCCGCTGGCGGTGCCCGCGATACCCAACAGATCCTTGTCGGTGGACGATGCGACGCCGCTGAAGGTGGTTTTAACGGTTTTCAGCGTGGTGATGTCGCACTGCTCCAGTTTGATTTCAAACGGACGCGGGTTGGATTTGCCGCCGTTTTTCAACGCCACGTTGGAAACCTGGCCCAGATCTACGGTCTGATCGATCGACTCGGGCGCAATAGAGCATGGCGCATCAATAATAGAGCCCGTGAAGGTGACCTTACCGTGTCCCTGATCGGCTGCCTGTGCAAAAGAACTTGCGCCAAATGCAATCACTGCAGCCATCATGATTTTGTTAAGTTTCATAGAACCTATATTCCTTATAAGAAAAAATGCATATTCCAATCAAGAAAAAGAGCAACAGGAAACCTGCTCGCGCTTATATGTGCGCAGCCCTGATTCTTTAGCATCTTGCTGGTTGGTTAACTGCCAAAACCCAAAGGCATCGACAATAAATACGTCGATAACGGCAAGTCTGCAGCGGCCCACCCATTAATGAATCCGTCATATAAAAATAAACGAAATCACAACAAGCAGAGGCCAATACTTTCTAATCCGTCCTTCTTGTCCGGCGATGAATATTCTGGCAAATGCCTCTCAGCAAAAAAAGGCTTTTTTTGATCAAGGCGAACATTCGCAATTTATTTCCTAATTGAAGTTAATTTACTGTTATTTTTAGCCTCATAGATCGTAAAAGATGCTTTTATAGAGCAATATCCTGTTTTTCTTTGATTCCCAAGTAATCAGATCGCAAAGTGGCGCTTTGTGAATATAATAAACCAAAATTTTAGGTTTCAGCGTGACGCCACCCCTGCCTAAGCATAGGTAAAAACGGGGCGGGCAACGCCTTTTTTTTCAATCCTGATAAATAGATAGGAATTTTCTTTGTTCGCGTTTTACCTCGTTGTTGGTAGGCAGCGAAAGTTTGTTTTTTCTTAGGAATACGGCAATCGGAATACAGAGGAAGTGCTATGGAAGCGTTATCTCCGAAACAAAAGGAAATACGGCAATTGCAGCACGATCTGCTGCAAACATTATTCGCGCAGTCGCCCCGTAAGTGCCCTATCGGCGGGTTGCCGCCACAGCAGCAATGGCTATCGACGCGGCAACTGGCCAATGCCGTCAACGTCGGTGTTTACCGGGCGCGGCGGCTATTGCTGGATCTTGTCTCCCGGAAAAAAGTGATTGTGACGGACGGCTCTATCAACAACTCATTGAGGTGGTATCCCACCGCGTTGCTGAACGGTGATAACGACGGCATCTCCAACAGCGATGCCCCTCACTCCCCTTTAACGGAATAAATATGGCCAGCCGGCCTGATTGGCAATATTTCATTGCGGAGTAACGCCGCACACTATTTATATATATTGGGATATTATCGTGAGAAAAACAGCCCTGCTATTTTTACGTTGCTGCCTGGCATTATCTTTCTTCATGCTGTTTGGCAACGCCAACGCGTTTACCTGCCGCACGTCCGATGGCGGACTGATTCCACCCGGGGGCTCGACCACGCCGGTTGACGTCCGGGTGCGCATCGGGCCACAGCTTTCTTATGGCAAAAACGAAATCGTCAACGTCAGCCAGGTCACCTGTAAAAACGACGTCGCGAGCTGGTATGACTATCTCAAAACCGACAGCCCGGCGCTGTCGATGAACAGTGCGATTTTTGGCGCCATCGGCAGCGGCACCACCATCAACGGCAGCGATTACAACTCCCCGGTGCCATCAGGCATCAGCGTACTCAGCCTTACCGGCCTGCAAACCCAGTCGGTCGCCATCCGGGTCTATATCGTGTTGAACCGTTTCCCAACGCCGGACATCAAGGTGAACAAGGGCGACGTCATCGGCCAAATCAACTTTATTCAGACCAACGATCAGCCGGGTTGCCCACAGTGCGGCGTTTATCGCTGGCGCCTGATCGCCGACAACGACGCTTACTTCGTCACCACCAGCTGCACCATCAACAACGGCCAGCAGATTAACGTCGACTTCGGCCAGATCCGTCAGGACTTTCTGACCCAGAGCGCCAATGATGCCCAGATAAAACAGGACAAAGCGCTCAGCTACCAATGCGACGACCAGAGCGCGACGCAGGATATTCTGATCCGCATGGTCAGCGATGCCAGCGGCTTCTCCAGCGATTTTATCAAGACCACCAATCCTAACGTTGGCGTGGCGATGATGTACAACGGCGCGGTGGTGAAGCCGAACAATGCCTTCAGAACGCGCATCGTCAACGGCCAGGGCAACGATACCGTGACCTTTGTACCGGTAAAGAACAATGTCCCTTACACCAGCATCGCCACCGGACCGCTGTCGGGTTCGGCCACGCTGATCTTCAGCGCACCTTGAGACGGGAGCCAGAATGAACATGACGAGTAAAACGCGCTGCGCTTTGCTGTGGGCGCTGAGCCTGATTAGCGCCGCGGCTCAGGCCGCCGACCAGGGTACCAAGGTCAACATCACCGCCACCGTGGTGGCGCCTCCGCCTTGCGTGATCAACGACGGGCGCACCATCGATATCGACTTCGGCAAGGTCGGCATCAAGCGCATCGACGGCAATCGCTATATGCAACGCATCGATTACAGCATCAAATGCGAGTTTCTGGATAACAGCCGCCAGTTGAAAATGAAGATCATGGGCAGCGCGGCGGCCTTCGACGGCAGCGTGTTAACCAGCAGCGTCAATGGATTGGGCATCAAACTGTTGGCCAACGGTAAGGCCTTCGCCATCAATACGCCGCTGAACATCGACTACGCCAATCCGCCGACGCTTGATGCGGTGCCGGTGAAAAACAGCGCCGTCACCCTGGCGGAAGGCGATTTCACCAGCGGCGCCACCATGCTGGTGGACTACTTTTAATCACCGCCCCAAAAAATCGCGAAAAAAAAGCCGCAACCTCTCAGTTGCGGCCAGGTCGAGGATCGTGCGCCCGGGGCGCGCTCCTCACATCAGGGTATTCAGCCGAAGATCCCGCCGAACCACTGGCTCAGCTTCATCATCACCATATCCCAGATGCGGCTGAAGAAGTTGCCCTCTTTCACCTCTTGCATCACCACCAGCGGGTGTTGCTCGATGGTCTTGCCGTCCAGTTGGAAATCGATGGTGCCGACCACCTGGTTTTTCGCCAGCGGCGCTTCCAGCGTCGGCTGGGTCAGCTTGTAGCTGGCCTTCAGGTTTTTCATCTGCCCTTTCGGAATGGTGACCGAGGCGTCTTTCGCCACGCCGAGCGGCACTTCGCTGACGTCGCCGAACCACACTTTCTGGGTGACGAACGGCTTATCGGCCTTGATCGGCGTCGCGGTTTCATAGAAGCGGAAGCCCCAGGTCAGCAGTTTTTCGCTTTCGCTAAAGCGCACGCGATCGCTCGGCGCGCCCAGCACCACCGAGATCAGGCGCATCGGGCCGTCGGTGGCCGATGCCACCAGGTTGTGGCCGGCGCCGCTGGTGTAACCGGTCTTGATGCCGTCGACGTTCAGGTTGCTGCTCCACAACAGGCGGTTGCGGTTAACCTGGCGGATCTTGTTAAAGGTGAATTCTTTCTCTTTATGCAGCGCGTATTCGTCCGGCACGTCGCGGATCAGCGCCTGGCTCAGCAGCGCCATGTCGCGCGCGGTGCTGTACTGCCCTTCCGCATCCAGGCCGTGCACCGTCAGGAAGTGGGTGTTCTGCAGCCCCAGAGATTTGGCGTAATTGTTCATCAGGCCGACGAACGAATCCTGGCTGCCCGCCACGTAGTCCGCCAGCGCGATGCTGGCGTCGTTGCCCGACTGGATCACGATGCCTTTATTCAGCTCCAGCACCGGCACCTGATCGCCCGGCTTGATGAACATCAGCGAAGAACCGCGCAGCGCCGGGTTGCCGGGCGCCCAGGCGTCTTTGCCGACGGTGACCATGTCTTCCGGCTTGATCTTGCCGGCCTTGATCGCCTGCCCAATCACGTAGCTGGACATGATCTTGGTCAGGCTGGCGGGATCGAGGCGGGTGTCGGCATTGCCTTCGGTCAACACCTTGCCGCTGTTGTAATCCATCAGAATGAAGGCCTTGGCGTCTACCTGCGGCGGCGCCGGCGGCTCGGCCGCATGCACGGCCGGGGCGGCCAGCAACAGGATGCCTACGCTGAAGGTCAGTTCTTTCAGGGAAGTGGATAAGTTTTTTTTCATCATGACGTCGCCAGAGTGTCCATTCAAATCATTGAAATAGCGTTAACTTTCAAACATGTTCACGTTTTAAGCCAACCAGCGAGAGTGGCCCGGTGCGCGCGTGCCGGCCGCAACCCCCTGCGGCGCCCGTAGCGGGTAACGCAGCGCACCGAAAATGCCCTTGCTGTGAGTTTATGTGATTTATCTTATTTTTGCAGGGTTTAGCGTGAATTTTCAGCATTTTTACATAACTGTACGCAGCCCCCCGCTTATCGTTCAAAAAAGCATCGCGACGCGCATTTTTGCACCCACCCACGGCTACACGGCCAAGCATCTGCACTGCTAAACATCTGCGCATCCACACGTCTAAAAAAGATTAATATATTCCATAATGGCATATATAACCGTTATTTGTTCTTTTTAAAGCGCTTATTCTCAGCGCTATCATCCACATAACGACTTTTATACCGAATAATCCTGGAGATGAGTCATGGCGATCCCCCATTCCGTCATCGAGATGATTGGCAATACCCCGATGCTGGAACTGACCCGGTTCGATACCGGCCCGTGCCGGCTGTTCGTCAAGCTGGAGAATCAAAACCCCGGCGGTTCGATCAAAGACCGCGTGGCGCTGTCGATGATCGAACAGGCCGAGCGCGACGGCAAGCTGCAGCCGGGCGGCACCATCATCGAAGCCACCGCCGGCAATACCGGCCTGGGGCTGGCGCTGGTGGCGGCGCTGAAAGGCTATAAGCTGCTGCTGGTGGTGCCGGACAAGATGAGCCGCGAGAAGATCTTCCACCTGCGCGCGCTGGGCGTGGAAGTGCAGCTGACCCGCTCGGACGTCGGCAAGGGGCATCCGGCCTACTATCAGGATTACGCCAAACGCCTGGCCGGGGAGATCCCCGGCGCCTTTTATATCGATCAGTTCAACAACCCGGCCAATCCGGCGGCCCATACCACCACCACCGCGCCCGAACTGTGGCGGCAGATGGAGCATGACGTGGACGCTATCGTGGTTGGCGTCGGCTCCGGCGGCACGCTGGGCGGGTTGAGCCGCTATTTCGCCGAGGTTTCGCCGCAGACGGAATTTGTGCTGGCCGACCCTGCGGGTTCAATACTGGCGGACTATCTCGACAGCGGCCACATCGGCGAAGCGGGCAGCTGGCTGGTGGAAGGCATCGGTGAAGACTTCATCCCGCCGCTCAGCGACTTTGACCAGGTCCGCCACGCTTATCGCATCGGCGACGCCGAAGCCTTCGCCACCGCGCGCGATCTGCTGCGCAAGGAAGGCGTGCTGGCGGGATCGTCCACCGGCACCCTGCTGGCCGCCGCGCTGCGTTACTGCCGCGCACAGACCGAACCCAAGCGGGTGGTGACCTTCGTCTGCGACAGCGGCAACAAATACCTGTCTAAAATGTATAACGACCACTGGATGCTGGAACAGGGCCTGCTGAGCAAGCCGCAGCACGGCGATCTGCGCGATCTGATCGCCTACCGCCACGACGAAGGCGCCGCCGTCTCCGCCGCGCCGGACGACACGCTGGCGATCGTGCACGCCCGCATGCGGCTGTACGACATCTCGCAGCTGCCGGTGCTGGAAGGCGATCGGGTGGTCGGCCTGATCGATGAGTGGGATCTGCTGAACGCCGTCCAGGCCGACGCCGCCCACTTCAGCCTGCCGGCCGGCAGCGCGATGACCAAGCAAGTCCAGACGCTGCAAAAGGAAGCCGGCTACGACGAATTGCAGGCCACCTTCAACCATGGCCACGTCGCGGTGGTGCTCGACGGCGAGCGCTTCCTCGGCCTGATTACCCGCACAGACGTGCTAAACGCCTGGCGCCAAAAATTACGTTAATAAGGACCCTTTATGGCCAAGTTTGATACGTTGACCGTTCACGCCGGTTACACCCCGGACGCCACCGGCGCCGTGATGCCGGCAATTTACGCCACCTCCACCTACGCCCAACCGGCGCCGGGCGAGCATACCGGCTACGAATACTCCCGCAGCGCCAACCCGACGCGCACCGCGCTGGAAAGCGCCATCGCCGAACTGGAGGGCGGCAGCCGCGGCTACGCCTTCGCCTCCGGCCTGGCGGCCTGCTCCACGGTGCTGGAGCTGCTCGATAAGGACAGCCACCTGATCGCAGTAGACGATCTGTACGGCGGCACCTATCGCCTGCTGGAAAAAGTGCGCAGCCGCACCGCCGGCCTGCGCGTCACTTACGTGTCGCCGGCGGATCTCGCCGGGCTGGAGCAGGCGATCGAGCCGGACACCAAAATGATCTGGGTAGAAACCCCGACCAACCCGCTGCTGAAGCTGGCGGATCTGAGCGCCATTGCCGCGATCGCCAAAAAGCATGGGCTTATCAGCGTGGCGGACAATACCTTCGCCTCGCCGTATCTGCAGCGCCCGCTGGATCTGGGCTTTGACGTGGTGGTGCACTCCGCCACCAAATACCTCAACGGCCACTCCGACGTGGTGGCCGGCGTCGCGGCGGTGGGGGATAACCCGGCGCTGGCGGAACAGCTCGGTTTCCTGCAAAACGCGGTCGGCGGCATTCTCGATCCGTTCAGCAGCTTCCTGACGCTGCGCGGCATTCGCACCCTGGCACTGCGCATGCAGCGCCACAGCGACAGCGCGCTGCGCATCGCCCAGTGGCTGGAGAGCCAGCCGCAGGTGGAAAACGTCTACTATCCCGGCCTGCCTAGCCATCCGCAGCACGCGCTGGCGGCGCGCCAGATGACGCGCTTCGGCGGCATGATCTCGGTGCGGCTGAAAGGCGACGACGCCTATGCGCGCCGGGTCATCAAGCGCTCGCGCCTGTTCACCCTGGCGGAAAGCCTGGGCGGCGTGGAAAGCCTGATCAGCCAGCCGTTCAGCATGACGCACGCCTCCATTCCGCTGGAACAGCGCCTGGCAACCGGCATCACGCCGCAGCTGGTGCGCCTGTCGGTGGGGATTGAGGATGTGGAAGATCTGATCGCCGATCTGCAGCAGGCGCTGGCGGAATAATCGCCCGCATCAAGCGCCATCAGCCCGGCCGGCGCGCCGGGCTTTTTTGTGCCCGCTATTCAGACGCCGATGACGTCCCGATAAAAGCGCTGCGCCACATCGGGGTGGGAACGGATGCGGCCTTTCAGGTAGTTATACCCCACGTCGCGCAGCAGCGGGTTGAGCGGATCGCTGGCCGGGCCGCGCGCCTGCGCCGCCAGCGGCGGCGGCAGTTGATACAACGGCACCACCGCGTCCAAGCGCGCGCCGAGGAAAAAAGCGATCGACAGCCTGTCGCGCCCCGCCGGCGGCGTTTCCACCCGGTGCACCGTGGCGCGCAGATAGCCGTTGGTCGCCAGTTCCAGCAGCTCGCCGATGTTCACCACGAAGGTGTCTTCACGCGGCTGGGCGTCGAGCCACCGCCCTTCGCTCACCTCCACCTGCAACCCTTTTTGCTCGTCCTGCAGCAGGAAGCTGAGAAAACCGGAATCCTTGTGCGCGCCGACGCCCTGTGCGCTGGCGGTAGCGTCCCGCCCCGGATAGCGAATCAGTTTGATGTGCTCGTTGGGCTTATCGCCATACAAGCGATCGAAAGCCTGCTCCGGCAACGACAGCGCCAAAGCGAAAGCGCGCAGCAGCCGCAGCGACATGGCGGTCATCGCCTGTTGCCACTGCAGCAGCAGCGGTTTCAGCGTCGGCAGCGCCGCCGGCCACTGGTTTGGCCCCTGCAGGCGTGCCCAGCGTGGGGTGTCGTCAGACAGCGTCAGCGCCGGGCGTTCGGCACCGATATCGAACTGCTCGCGCCAGTCCGGCTGGCCGCGCGTGAGCTCCGCCGCCGCCCGGTTGTAACCGCGAAAGTGCGGCGAATGCACCATCTGCACCGCCAGCTTGTCGGCTTCCGGCAGCGCGAAAAATTGCCGCGCGCCCTGCTGCAGCCGCGCATTCAGCACACTGTCCACGCCGTGCCCGCGCAGATAGAAAAAGCCGACGTCGCGGGCCGCCGCGCGCAGATCGTCGAGAAAGGCGCGCCGCTGACGCGCATCGCCGTCAAGCAGCGAAAGATCCAGCAGCGGCAGCGTCTTCAGCGTCGTCAGATGCGTCATCATGCGGTTCCTCTTCTTCCCCAATCACAATCGGGCTGCCATACAGGCGAATAATCAACATTGTCACTCCCTACCGGGTAGCTGCATTTGCTCCATAGTTATCACCGCGCTCGCCGGGGCGGCCAATATTGTTGCGTTCTAAGTTATGCAAACGTTCAACAAACTGTCGCAAAACCGTCATCAATGTTACTTATGCTCTGCGCAATTTCGCCGACGCCGCTGGCTGGCGACGGGCGCTATCCGCTATCCTGTAAACGACCTCATACCCTGCCTGCCGGAGAAATACTGATGGATTTAGCCTTATTCGACCTGGATGAAACCCTGATTGACGATGACAGCGCCAGCCTGTGGATCCGCTGGCTGGTCGGCCAGGGCTTCGCGCCGGCGGAGCTGGAGCTGCAGGAGCAGCAGCTGATGCAGCTTTATTATCAGGGCAAGCTGTCGATGGAGGACTACATGCAGGCCACGCTGGCGCCGCTGGCCGGCCTGAGCGTGCAAACCGTGGCCGGCTGGGTACAGCGTTACATCCGGCGCGATATCCTGCCGCGCGTCTATCCCGCCGCCCGTGAACGCCTGCAGTGGCACCGCGAGCGCGGCGACTGCATTCTGGTGATCTCCGCCACCGGCGAGCATCTGGTGGCGCCGATCGCCGAACAGCTCGGCGCCGATGATGCGCTGGCGATCGGCGTGGAAATCAGCGACGGCCGCTTCACCGGCAACACCTACGGCACCATGACCTATCAACAGGGCAAGGTGATCCGCCTGCAACGCTGGCTGGCGCAGCATCCGCACCTGCAATTCGAACACAGCCACGGCTACAGCGACTCCCTCAACGATAAGGCGATGCTGCAATTCGTCGACAGCGCCACGGTGATCAACCCCGACAGCGAACTGAGCGCGCTTGCGGCGGAGCACGGCTGGGAAGTGTGCCGCTGGGAACGCTGAGCGGCAGGCAAAAAGTGCCCTGCGGTGTGACAAATAGCGTTTTGTGGCGTAGGTATAGAGGGTCCTTAATCCACTAACGGAGTTGCGCAATGCTGACCATTTGGGGCCGTGAGAATTCGAACAACGTCAGGAAGGTGCTGTGGTGCGCCGCCGAACTGGGGCTGAGCTACACCCACATCAACGCCGGCGGCGCGTTCGGCAAGGTGAACGAAGAGAGTTACCGCGCGCTGAACCCGAACGGCCTGGTGCCGCTGCTGCAGGACGATGACTTCGTGCTGTGGGAATCCAACACCATCGTGCGCTACCTGGCGGCGAAATTTGGCGACGCGACGTTCTATCCGCAAGATCTGCAGGCGCGCGCCGCCGCCGAGAAGTGGATGGACTGGACCACCTCAACCATCGTCCCGGCCTTCACCATCGTCTTTTGGGGCCTGATCCGCACCGCGCCGGAATTGCGCGACATGGCGAAAATCGAAGCGGCGATCGCCACGCTGGAAAAGCACTTCGACGTCATCGAACAGACGCTGGCGCGCCAGCCTTACCTCTCCGGCGACGCGTTCGGCTTCGGCGATATCCCGCTCGGCAGCTTCGCCTACGCCTGGTTCGAAATGCCGATCGCCCGCCGCCCGCGGCCGAACATGGAGCGCTGGTATCAGCAGCTGCGCGCCCGCCCGGCCTATCAGCGCGGCGTGATGAGCGAACTCACCTGATCGCTGCGGGGCGTTACGACGCCCCGACCTTCAACAGCTTGCCGTTCCGCTCGTCCGTCAGCAGATACAGATAGCCATCCGGCCCGCTGCGCACCTCGCGAATGCGCTCGCCGCGATCGCCCAGCAGCCGCTCTTCCGCCACCACCTTGTCGCCTTCCAGCGTCAGGCGAATCAGTTCCTTTTGCGCCAGCGCGCCGATGAACAGCGAGTGCCGCCAGGCGGGGAAGCGCTGCCCGTCATAAAACGCCATGCCGCTGAGGCCGGGCGATACCCGCCAATAGTGCAGCGGCTGTTCGGTGCCGGGCACCCGTTCCCCTTTGGCCTCGGGGATCGGCTGGCCGGAATAGTTGATGCCGTAGGTGGCCAGCGGCCAGCCGTAGTTTTTACCCGGCAGCGGGAGGTTGAGCTCATCGCCGCCGCGCGGGCCGTGCTCGTGTTCCCAGATCGCGCCGCTCCACGGGTTCAGCGCCAGCCCTTGCGGATTGCGGTGCCCATAAGACCAAACCTCCGGCCGTTTGCCGGCCTGGCCGACCCAGGGGTTGTCCGGCGGCACCGCGCCTTCGGCGGTCAGCCGCACCAGCTTGCCCTGCAGCTTGTCGGTCTCCTGCGCCGTCGGCCGCTGGTTGTTTTCGCCCAGCGCGATAAACAGGTAGCCCTGCCTGTCGAACGCCAGCTTGCCGCCGAAGTGATTGCCGACCGACAGCTTGGGCAGCTGGCGGAAGATCACCTTGAAGTTTTCCAGCCGCCTTCCGTCTTCGCTCAAACGGCCGTAGCCGACCGCCGTGCCGGCTTTGCCGCCCTCGCCCGGTTCGGCGAAGCTGAGGTACACCCGGCGGCTGGCGGCGAAGTCGGGGGCCGGCAACACCTCCAGCAGGCCGCCCTGCCCCTCGGCGTAAACCTGCGGCACGCCGGCGATCGGCGGCGACAGGCCTTTGCCCTGCTGCCACAGCCGCAGCCGGCCGGGCCGCTCGGTGATAAGCAGGCCTTGTTCCGCCGGCAAAAAGGCCAGCGACCACGGGTGTTCCAGGCCGTCCTGCAGTTGGCTGACCGTCGGCGCGGCGTGCAGCAGGCCGCTGCACAGCAGCAAACCGGCCAGCAAAGTCAATCGGGGCATGGCATCCTCCTGGGGGTGAAATGACCCGTTTAGTGTAGCCCACTCAGCGGGCGCGGTCGTTTGCATTACATTTCAACAGGTTGCCTTTTAGCCGCAGTGTGCTTAAGTTAACCCATCACCCAGGAGGAATCATGGACATTACCGTTACCGACGCGATTGACGAAGACACCCTCGATGCGATCAGGCAAGGCCTGCGCGCTTACAACCTGCCGCATATCGATGCCCGTCACCGCAAGCCGCTCAGCGTCTATGCGCGAGACGAGGCCGGCACGGTGATCGGCGGGCTGACCGCCGAAACCTGGGGCAACTGGCTGAGCGTCGAATGGCTGTGGGTGGCGGATTCCCAGCGCGGCAGCGGCCTCGGCGGCCGGTTGATGCGCGCCGCCGAACGCGAGGCGCAGGCGCGCGGCTGCCGCTACGCTCGCCTGGATACCTTCAGCTTCCAGGCGCGGCCGTTCTACGAAAAGCTCGGCTATCAGCTGCAAATGACGCTGAAAGAGTATCCGGTGGAACATGAGTGTTATTTTCTTACCAAAACCCTGACTGATTAATGGATGGACGGATGGACAGCAAAAGCATGGTGGTGAACTGTGTGGCGTACAAAGCCGGCCAACGGCTGGGCGAAGTGACTATCGACGATATCAGCGAGGTGGTCAAACAGCCGGATACCTTCATCTGGCTGGGGCTGCGGCAGCCGGAGCCGGCGTTTATGCGCAAGGTGCAGGAGGAGTTCGGCCTGCACGATCTGGCGATCGAAGACGCGCTGTGCGCGCACCAGCGGCCGAAGCTGGAAACCTACGGCGACTCGCTGTTCATCGTGGTGAAAACCGCGCAGTGGGGCGAGAACGACGAAATCGAATACGGCGAAACCCATTTCTTCGTCGGCAAAAACTTTCTGGTGACGGTGCGCCACGGCGCCTCGCCCAGCTACGCGCCGATCCGCGCCAAGGCGGAAGAGAACCGCAAGCAGATGTGCCGCGGGCCGGGCTTCGCCCTCTATTCGGTGTTGGACTTCGTGGTGGACAACTACCGCAGCGTGGTGACGCGCTTCGAGAGCACCATCGAGAATATCGAAGCCAACATGTTTCAGTCGGAGTTCGATCAGGTGGCGATCGAGAACGTCTATACCCTGCGCCGCCACCTGTTGGCGCTGCGCAACGCCGCGCTGCCGATGGATGAAATCTGCAACCAGCTGATCCGCCTGCACGAAGAAGTGATCCCGAAAGAGCTGCGCGCCTATGTGCGTGATGTGCAGGATCACGCGCATCAGGTGGTCAGCAATATCGACGACATGCGCGAAATGCTGACCAACGCCATGCACGTCAACCTGGCGCTGGTGACGGTCAAACAGAACGAAGTGGTGAAACGCCTGGCGGGCTGGGGGGCGATTTTGGCCATCCCGACGGTGATCTTCAGCCTGTACGGCATGAACTTCGCCGACATGCCGGAGCTGAAGTTCCCGTGGGCCTATCACGCCACGCTGGGGGTGACCGCCGTCGGCTGCATTTTCCTGTATCAGAAGCTGAAGAAATCGGGCTGGCTGTAAGCGCCAAAACAACGGGTTTTCCCGCCGGCAAAAAACCTCTGCGGGGCAGCCCGCCCCGCCGCTTCAATACAGCATCGGCCGCCGATCGTGATGCACGTGATTGTGGCGGCCGATATGCTTGTCATCGGCCGCGCCGATATCCATCGATGCCAGCACCATGCCTTCGCCTGCCAGGCTCTGCGTCAACGGATAGCCGTCGGCGTCGACGATCACCGATCCGCCGATCCACGCAACGCCGCGCTCCGTTTCGCAACGATCGCACACCGCGATGAACAGCCGATTGACGGCGGCGTTGGCCTGCGCCTTCACCATCTCCGCCGGCCGTTCGCCCTGCGGGCGCGGCGCCAGCGGCCAGTTGACCGGCGCACACAGCAGCTGAGCGCCGGCCAGCGCCGGCAGCCGCACCCACTCAGGGAATTCGAGATCGTAACAGATCATCACCGCCAACCGGCCAAAGCGGGTCTCGACGACCGGCGGCGGCCGATCGCCGGCGGTAAAGATGGTGCTCTCTTCGTGCCACAGGTGCGCTTTGCGATAAATCGCCCTCACCCCCTGCGCATCGATCAATGCCGCGCTGTTGGCCACCTCGCCATCGGGCAGGCGCTCGCAAAAACCGGCGACGATCGCCACATCCAACTCGCGCGCCAGGCCCCGCCACAGGCTGAGGCTAGGCCCGTCTTCGGCCTCGGCCAACGCCCGCGCCTCCGCCTTATCGCGCAGCACGTAGCCGCTGTTCACCAACTCCGGCAGCACGATAACGTTGGCGCCGCGCTGCGCCGCCCGGCGGATAGCCTGGACGGACAGCGCCCGATTATGTTCCGCTTCCCCGACCCGCAACGCTAACTGGCAGCATGCGACGCTGATTTTTTCCTTCACTCCGGCTCTCCTTCCAATAAACCCTCGCTGCGCAACGCCACCCGCCGTTCGGCTTCAAGATCGAGCTTTCGGCACATCACGACATAAACGCTCCCGGCCACCAGCAGGCCGATCAGAAAAGCGATATCCGCACCGCCCAGTAAAACAGCAAAGGGGCCGGTGTAAAAGCCCAACGTCATGAACGGCACCATCGCCAGCAGGCCGATCGCGTAGGCCGTCAGGCCGGGGCGCCCCCAGCGGCCGTAGATCCCCGCCGGGTTGAAGATTTCACCAATCGCGTAATGCCCGTCGCGCACCACGTAAAAGTCCATCAGATTCACCGCCGTCCAGGGCACCAGGAAATACAGCATCAGCAGCACAAAGGTATTGAAGCTGGCGAGGTAGCTCGCCGGGATGGCCAACGCCACCGCAAACACCGTCAGGGCGACGACGCCAATGCCGGTCATGCGTAATTTCAACGTCGGCGTCACTTTACGGAACGCGTCAATCGCACTGAGGCTGGTCAGCATCGCGCCATAACAGTTGACCGCCATGATACCGACCAGCGAGGGCACAGCGATCAGCACGGCCAGCGTGCCGAACCCCGGATAGACGGCATTTCCCACCGCCTGTACGCTGCCGATCGCATCGGGGGACGGTAAGGCTGAAGCCAGAAACGCGCCCAGCGACATCAGCCAAAGCGCCGATCCGGCCGCCCCCAGATAAGTCCAAAAGATCACGTTGGCAGACGGCGTTTCATGCGGTAAATAACGCGAGTAGTCGGAAACGTACACCGCGTAGCTGATCTGGTAGCCGGCGGCGGCCGACAGCTGAATCAAAAAGGCCGCCCACGAGAAATGCCCGGCGCCGATGGCGGCGTCCATCCGCAGC
This sequence comes from Serratia sp. SM04, assembly GCF_040280225.1. Taxonomy (NCBI): domain Bacteria; kingdom Pseudomonadati; phylum Pseudomonadota; class Gammaproteobacteria; order Enterobacterales; family Yersiniaceae; genus Serratia; species Serratia sp. SM04. Next base: position 159,703 of record NZ_JBEOQT010000002.1, read on the forward strand.
GACAACACGGCGCCGACCGTCAGCACGCCAAACACCGCCATCATCACATAGGTCAGCCAGCGCTGCACCGCATGCAGCATATCGTGGCCGACGATCGCCAACAGCACGGCCACCGCGATCAGCAACGCATACCAGGGCAGGCGGTGGCCCGGCAACATCGTGTTGATCGCATCGGTCGCGAGAATAACGTTGAACACGTTGAAACCGATGTAGACAAACACCACGGCGGCAAAGGGAACGATGGCACCACGCAGGCCGAATTGAGCCCGCGACTGGATCATCTGCGGCAGCCCCATCCGCGGCCCCTGGTTGGCATGACACGCCATGAAGAAGGTGCCGAACCCTACGCCGGCGGCAATGGCCAGCATCGAATAAAGCGCACCCAGCCCCAGCGCCGGGCCGGTGAAACCGACCACCATCGTCGTCAAAACGAAATTACCGGTAAACCAAAACGGCGCCTGATGCCAAACCTTGCCATGCCGCTCGTGACGGGGCACATAGTCTATCGAGCGCACTTCAATTTTTGGGCGTGACGCCACATTGCGATTGTTCATGTCCCACCTCGTCGCAGTCATTAGCCTCGTCGTTTCAGCGCTCGGTTTGGGTCTGCAGCTGCGCTGCCGGGCGGCTCAACAGGCTGCCCAGCACGAAGGCGACGCCGCCGCCCAGCAGGCCGCCGTAGATTGGGCTGTTGGCGTCGATGCCGTGCCAGACCATCAGCCCCACCACGCACAGGCTGCCGGTCAGCATGCTGGCGATGGCGCCGGCGCTGGTGGCGCGCGGCCAGAAGATCGCCCCCACCAGCGGGATCAGCATGCCGCCCACCAACAGGTTGTAAGCCAGGGTCAGCGCCGCCAGCACGTCGCGCACCACGAATGCCAGCCCCAGCATGACCGCGCCCATGAGGAGCGTGGTGAAGCGCCCGGCGGCCAACCCGCCGGAAGGTTTGCGCCGGATGGCCGGCAATACGTCCTCCAGCGCGATGGTGGAAGAGGCCAGCAGGCAGGCGCTGGCGGTGGACATCAGCGCCGCCAACGCCGCGGCGGCCACCAGCCCGCTGACGCCGACCGGCAACACCGCCTGCGCGATAGCGGCGAAGGCGCCGTCGGTGTTGCTGAGCGACGGCAGCACGATCTTGCCGGCCATGCCGATCAGCGCGCCGGTCACGCCGTACAGCACGCAGTAGACGCCCGCCCCCAGCCCGGCGAAGCGGGCCACGTTGGCGCTGCGGGCGGTAAATACCCGCTGCCAGATGTCCTGGCCGATCAGAATACCGAAGAAGTAGATCAGGAAAAATACCAGAATGGTGTCCAGCCCGATCGACGACAGCTGGTAGTAACCGGCGGGCAGCAGGCTGGTGAACGCCTCCCAGCCGCCGGCCTTGACGATGCTCATCGGCATCAGCACCAGCATCATGCCGACGGTCATGATGATGAACTGAATGATGTCGGTCAGCGTCAGCGACCACATGCCCCCCAGCGTCGAATACAGCACCACCAGCCCGCCGCCGAGCAGGATAGACGCGCTGAACGACAGGCCGAACATCACCTGCATCACGCTGCCGATGGCGATGATCGAAGTCACCGCCACCATCAGATCATACGCCAGCATGATCGCGCCGCTGGTAACCCGCGCCGCCGGATGATAGCGCCGCGACAACACCTGGCTGACGGTATACAGCTTCAGCTTGAGCAGCGGCTTGGCCAGCACCAGGCTCAACACCACGATGCCCAGCCCCAGCGCGCCGCACAGCCAGACGCCGGAGATGCCGTAGGTGTAGCCGAGCTTGACGCTGCCGATGGTCGACGCGCCGCCGAGCACCACCGCCGACAGCGTGCCCAGATACAGCCCCGGCCCCAGGTTGCGCCCGGCGACCAGATACGCCTCTTTGGAATTGGCGCGGCGAATGCCCATCCACCCCACCGCGCCTATCACCAGAAAGTAAAACACCACGACCAGCAGATCGAGATTCATGGGTACCTCCACTCCGTTGTTATTGTTATCAGGGGCCCCGACGCAACCGCTCCGCCGGTAGGGTCAGTGCGCCGCCTCAGCGGGCCGGCAGCACGCACAACATTTCAAACAGCAGGTTGGCCGCCAGCAGCGCCGTGTTGCCGGAGCGATCGTAAGGCGGCGACACTTCCACCACATCGCCGCCCACCAGGTTCAGCCCGCGGCAGCCGCGCACGATCTCCAGCCCCTGCCAAACCGACAGCCCGCCGACCTCCGGCGTGCCGGTACCCGGCGCGAAGGCCGGATCCAGCCCGTCGATATCGAAGCTGAGGTAAACCGGCGCATCGCCCATCTGTTCGCGGATCTCCGCCATCAGCGGCGTCAGCGATCGGTGCCAGCAGGCCTCGGCCGGCACCACGCGAAAGCCCTGACGGCGCGACCAGTCGAAATCGTCCGCCGCATAGCCGCTGCCGCGCAGGCCGATCTGCACCACTTTTTCCGGCGCCAGCAACCCCTCCTCGAACGCGCGGCGGAAGGTGGTGCCGTGCGCCAGCTGTTCACCGAACATCTCCTCGTTGGTGTCGGAATGCGCATCGACGTGGATCAGCCCGACCGGGCCATGTCGACGGGCGACGGCGCGCAGCACCGGCAGCGTCAGCGTGTGGTCGCCGCCGAGCGTCAACGGCATGCAGCCGTGCGCCAGGATCTCGTGGTAAGCCGCCTCGATGCGCTGCACGCTGTCCGCCAGGCTGTAAGGGTTGATAGCGACATCCCCCAGATCGGCCACCTGCAGCCGTTCGAACGGGGCGGAGCCGGTGCCCATGTTGTAGGGGCGGATCATCACCGATTCCTGGCGGATCTGGCGCGGGCCATAGCGGGTGCCGCTGCGGTTGGAGGTGCCGATATCCAGCGGAATGCCGACAAAGGCGGCGTCCAAACCGCGCGCCTGTTCGGCGGCGGGCAGGCGCATCATGGTGGGGATACCGGCAAAGCGCGGCATATCGTTACCGCTTTGGGGTTGGTTCAGCATGGCGTTTCCTTGTCTTGATCTGCGATAAATTGAAACATTTTAGCAACATTCGCAGACTACCCCGCTGGCCACCCCGGCTACCATTCCCGCTTTTGCATGTAAACATCGAAAAACGCGATGTAACTAACTTATTGAAGTATTGATTTTTATTTCAACTTCATGCCATAAGGGAGGCCATATCTTCAGCGCCGCACCTATTTTCTCGATGTTAAAAATGGGTTAACCGGCCGACGTTCTGCGGAGGGGACGATGCTCACCAACCTAAGCGATATCGATCTGAAACTGCTGCGGGTATTCGTCGCGGTGGCGGAAGCTCAGGGCGTCAGCGCCGCGCAGGAAGCGCTGCTGATGAACCAGTCCACCATCAGCACTCACCTGGCCTCGCTGGAAACCCGGCTGGGTTTTCGCCTGTGCCAGCGCGGACGCTCCGGCTTCAGGCTGACGCCCAAGGGCGAACGCATGCTGATCGCCTGCCGCTCGCTGTTCAACGCCGCCCGCGACTTCACCCGGGTCAGCCAGTCGCTGAACGGCCTGCTGACCGGCGATCTGCAGATCGGTCTGGTGGATAATCTGGTTTCGCTGCCGGGCAATCCGTTCAGCCAGGCCATCAAACACTTCCAGCGCCGCCACCAGGACGTGCAGTTGCAGTGCCGCATCTGTTCGCCGAACGAGATTGAGCAAGGGCTGCTGCACCGGCAGCTCGATCTGGGCATCGGCTACTTTGGCCAGCAGTTGGAGGCGTTGCGTTATCAGCCGTGGCTGGAGGAGACGCAGGCTATCTACTGCAGCGCGGATCACCCGCTGTTCGCGGTGGAAGAACCGGAGCGCGAGCAGATTGAAAACGCGCGCTGGGTCAAGCGCGGCTACCTGCTGGCGCAGCAGCTGTGCCCGATCGCGCCGCCTCACCTGGCGGCGGTGGCCCACCATATGGAAAGCGTCGCCCATCTGGTGCTGAGCGGCACCTGTCTCGGCTATCTGCCCACCCACTACGCGGCGCGCTGGGTGGAACAGGGGCTGCTGCGGCAGCTGGGCGGCGCGGCGCTCTCATACCGCGCCACGCTCAGCCTGATCAGCCGCCCCGTCCAGCCCGACGAGGCGTTGAACGCGCTGCTGGAGGATTTGGCGCGCGCCGCACGCCAATCACTTCATCGCTGAGAGGCCAGCGCCCGATTCATGGCAAACAGCGTGCCGATTAAAGACAGGATGAGGAGCCCAATGATGGCCCAGGCGAAAGAGGCCGCCCCGCCCTTGTCGAGCAGCATGCCACCGACCGCGCCACCGGCGGCCACGGCGGTATTCCAGCCCGTCGTATACATAGACTGCGCCACGTCGGCCGCGCGGCCGGAAAGGCGTGACAATGCCGTCTGCGTGAGGGTGGCGAAACCGCCGAAAGCCGCGCCCCACAATGCGACCGCGAGATAAACCATCGGAGCCATCCTCCCCCCACTCCCCAGCAGCATCGCCGCGAGGGCAAAGATGACGATGCTCATCACCGTAAGAGATTGGACTCGCCGATCGACCAGCATCCCGGCGACGCCCAATCCTGCAATCGCGCCCAGCCCGAAGATAAACAGCACGATATCGACCCGCTCGGATAACCCCGACGGCGTGAGGAAAGGCTCCAGGTAGATATACAGAATGTTGTGGGCAACGATGAAGGTGAACACCACAAACAGCACGGCGCGGATCCCGCATTGCAAGAATACGCCGCTCAGAGACGGACGATGTTCCTTAGCCTGGCCGGGGAAATCCGGCACGATGGCAATGATCCACACCACGAGCATCAGCGCCATCAACGTCATCAGGCCAAAGGCGCCTTGCCAGCCGATGGCTCGACCAAGCAACGTGCCGAGCGGAACGCCGAGCACCAGCGCCAGGGTGGCGCCGGCGCCGGAGATCGCAATAGCGCGGCCGCCAAGATGGGCCGGTGACATGCGCACGGCGTAACCGGCCAGCAAGGACCAAACGATGCCGCCGAAAACGCCGGCGAAGAAACGCGTCGCCAATGAGACGAGGTAATCATGCGACAACGCCGTGACGAGGTTGACGATGGCAAAACCGCAGATCGCACTCAAGAGCAAGGGGCGGCGCCGCATGCCTTGCGTCAATGCGGTGAACGGAATAGCGGCGACCAACGCCCCCACCGCATAGGCGGTGATGAACTGCCCCGCCAGACTTTCAGATACGTTCAAATCGCCCGCGATCGAAGAAAGCACGCCCGCCGGCATGATCTCGGTCAGCAGCGTGATAAAAGCGGCCATCGCCAATGCCAGCAGGCCCCCCAGCGGCAACCGCTCGCTGCTCCCGGCAGGCGCAGATATCGTCGTTTGATTCATCAATCACTCCCCATTCAAAGATGTTTCCGCTCATTGCGGATGACGGTTGCATCATGCTGCCCACTCGCCGATAAAAGAAAAACAGGCTAAAGTGAATAACACTCATGACAAAAAAGTCATCAATAGAATGGAAGCCTATGGAAAGTCTGGGTTCTCTCGATGTTTTCGTGCGGGTCAGTGAAAGCCGCAGTTTCACGGCGGCCGGACAACAGTTGGGGATCTCCGCGTCGGCGGTCAGCAAAACTATCGCCCGGCTGGAGGAACGGCTCAGCGTGCGGCTGTTTCACCGCTCCACCCGCACGGTCAACCTAACGCCGGAAGGGGCTTTGTTCCTGGAAAGGTGCCGACGCATTTTGAGCGAGGTGAAAGAGGCGGAAGCCGAACTGTTGCAAACGCGGGGAACGCCCCAGGGCAAGCTGCGCATCAGTCTGCCGTCGCTGGGCACGCTTTTCATGCCAAAACTGGGGGACTTCAAACGCCGCTATCCTGAGATCGAGCTGGATATTGATTATTCGGATCGGCTGGTTGACGTGATTGAGGAAGGTTTCGATGCCGTTATCCGCAGCGGAACCCCGAGCGACTCACGGCTGGTTGCCCGCCGGCTGGGTACCTGCCGCAAGGTTTTCGTTGGCGCGCCGGGTTATTTCAGCAAAGCGGGTATGCCAAGCAAGCCCGAGGATCTGACAAGCCATGCCCGTTTGCATTATCGCTTCCCCAGCACCGGCAAACTGGATGTCTGGCCGCTGGGAGACAAGACGGAGATGATCCCCGAACGGCCGGCAAGCATGGTGACAAATACTCTCGATCCGCAGGTGTGCTTCGCGGAGCAAGGGCTCGGCATCGCTTATTTGCCGGAAATCGCCGTGCGTAGACAGCTGGAACAGGGCAGCCTGGTGACGGTCCTGGATGAATACGACCGCGAGAACATGGTTTTTCATGTCCTCTGGCCGTCGGGCCGCCACCTGTCAGTCAAAATCAGGCTGTTCGTCGACTTTGTGACGAGCCACCTTTTCCCGCTTTAAACGGCGTAGGCTGCCTTAACTGACCGGCATGCGCGCCGGATCGGGATACTGGTACTCAAAACCCAGCTCGTTGCAGATGCGGTTGCCGTCCACCAGCCGCTCATCCTGCTCCGCTTCGTCGGCGAACTGCGGCGGCTCCAGGTGCAGCTGCTCGGCCAGCGCCGGATAAAATTCGCGTTTGGCCGGATGACGCGGCGCGCACAGGTTGTATACGTGGCCGCCCTTCGGCAGCTTCAGCAGCAGTTGGATGGCGGCGATGACGTCGTCCTGGTGCACCAGATTCACCCCCTGCGAACCGCCCTTCACGTCGAGTTTGCCCGCCAGGAAGCGGCCGGGGTGGCGATCGGCGCCCACCAGCCCCGCCAGCCGCAGAATGTCCACTGAGGTATTCGGCAATTCATGCAGCCAGCGCTCCAGCTCGGCCAGCACCCGGCCCGACGGCGAGACCGGCCGCAGCGGCGACTCTTCGCGCAGCGTGCCGGCGGTTTCGCCGTACACCGAGGTGGAACTGGTAAAGATCACCCGCGGCACGCCGAAGGCCATCGCGCTGTCCACCAGCATGCGCACCGCATTGAAATAGTTCTCGCTGCCTTCGACGGTGCGCCGTGCGGGCAGCGTCACCACCAGCGCATCCACGCGCAGCAGCGATTCCAGATCGTCCGGATCGCACTCCAGCTCCGGCGTCAGCTCCAGTTGATAGCATTCGATGCCGCTCATGCGCGCGGCCTCGACGCCGTCCGGCGTGGTTTTGCTGCCGACCACGTCATACCCGCGCCCCATCAGCGACAGCGCCAACGGCATGCCCAGCCAACCCAAACCAATAATGGCTACCTTTTTCATCCTCTTCCTCTCCTGAAGATCGCAGCGCCCTACCCCTAAGGCTACGCCACTGTGCACGGCGATACAATCTGCCCGGCTTAAGGTTAGGTAAAGCCGTGTGTGGCTAATAACCTAACCTGTTTCAATAAATTAAATTTATGACGTTAAAAAAGGGTTGCGCGGTGGACAGAGGATAGTTTAGCTTAATTGGCATACGGTTTTTACCGGCTTTTGATTAGAGAAAAACACCATGACACGCGTTCAGTTCAACCACCATCATCACCATCACCCTGACTAGTCTTTCAGGCGATGTGTGCTGGAAGACGGTTTGTTAATCTTCCAGTGGCGCGCAGAACGCAAGAGAGAGCCCTCGGAAGATTTCTTCCGAGGGTTTTTTTTTGGCTTCGGACAGACAGAAAGAATATTTTTACAACAAATTCATAAAATTACAGATTAAACAGAGGTTACCATGCTGGACAAGACACGTTTACGGATCGCAATGCAGAAGTCGGGCCGCCTGAGCGAGGAATCCCAGGAACTGCTGGCGCGCTGCGGCATCAAGATCAACCTGCAGCAGCAGCGTCTGATCGCCTTCGCGGAAAACATGCCGATCGATATCCTGCGCGTGCGCGATGACGACATTCCGGGCCTGGTGATGGACGGCGTGGTCGATCTGGGCATCATCGGCGAAAACGTGCTGGAAGAAGAGCTGCTCAGCCGCCGCGCTCAGGGCGAAGACCCGCGTTACTTCACCCTGCGCCGCCTCGATTTCGGCGGCTGCCGCCTGTCGCTGGCCACCCCGCTCGACGCCGAATACACCGGCCCGCAAAGCCTGCAGGACGCACGCATCGCCACCTCTTACCCGCACCTGCTGAAGCAATACCTCGACCAGCAGGGCGTGCGCTTCAAATCTTGCCTGCTGAACGGTTCGGTGGAAGTGGCGCCGCGCGCCGGCCTGGCCGACGCCATCTGCGATCTGGTCTCTACCGGCGCCACGCTGGAGGCCAACGGCCTGCGCGAGGTGGAGGTGATCTACCGCTCCAAGGCCTGCCTGATCCAGCGCGACGGCGAAATGCCGGAAGCCAAACAGCAGCTGATCGACCGCCTGATGACCCGCATTCAGGGCGTGATCCAGGCGCGTGAATCCAAATACATCATGCTGCACGCGCCGAGCGAAAAGCTGGACGAGATCGTCGCGCTGCTGCCGGGCGCCGAACGCCCGACCATTCTGCCGCTGGCCGGCGCGCAGAACCGCGTGGCGATGCACATGGTGAGCAGCGAAACCCTGTTCTGGGAAACCATGGAAAAACTGAAAGCGCTCGGCGCCAGCTCGATTCTGGTGCTGCCGATTGAAAAGATGATGGAGTAACGCCATGTCGACCTTCAACACGCCGATCGATTGGGCAACGTGCAGCGCCGAACGCCAGGCCGAGCTGCTGATGCGCCCGGCAATCGCCGCTTCCGACAGCATCACCCGCACGGTGAGCGAGATCCTCGACAACGTGAAGGCCAACGGCGATCGGGCGCTGCGCGACTACAGCGCCCGCTTCGACAAGGCGGACGTCGCCGCGCTGCGCGTCAGCGCCGAGCAGATCGCCGCCGCCTGCGCGCGGCTGGGCGATGACATCAAACAGGCGATGGCGGTGGCCGTCGCCAACGTGGACACCTTCCACAACGCGCAGCGACTGCCGGCGGTGGACGTCGAAACGCAGCCGGGCGTGCGCTGCCAGCAGGTGACTCGCCCAATCGACTCGGTGGGCCTGTATATTCCCGGCGGGTCGGCGCCGCTGTTCTCCACCGTGCTGATGCTGGCGACGCCGGCGCGCATCGCCGGCTGCCGCCGGGTGGTGCTGTGCTCGCCGCCGCCGATCGCCGATGAGATCCTGTATGCAGCACAGCTGTGCGGCGTGCAGGAAGTGTTTCAGGTCGGGGGCGCGCAGGCGATCGCCGCCCTGGCGTTCGGCACCGAAAGCGTGCCGCGCGTGGCGAAGATCTTCGGGCCGGGCAACGCCTTCGTGACCGAAGCCAAGCGGCAGGTCAGCCAGCGCCTCGACGGCGCGGCTATCGACATGCCGGCCGGGCCTTCGGAGGTGCTGGTGATCGCCGACGCCGGCGCCACCCCGGCGTTCGTCGCTTCCGATCTGCTGTCGCAGGCCGAACACGGCCCGGATTCGCAGGTGATCCTGCTGACGCCGGACGCGGCAATGGCGCAGGCAGTGGCCGAAGCGGTGGAAAGCCAGCTGGCCGAGCTGCCGCGCGCCGAGACCGCCCGCCAGGCGCTGGCGAGCAGCCGCCTGATCGTGGCGCGCGATCTGCCAGAGTGCGTGGCCATCAGCAACCGCTACGGCCCGGAGCACCTGATCATTCAGACCCGCAATGCGCGCGAGCTGGTGGACGGCATCACCAGCGCCGGCTCAGTGTTCCTCGGCGACTGGTCGCCGGAGTCCGCCGGCGATTACGCCTCCGGCACCAACCACGTGCTGCCGACCTACGGCTACACCGCCACCTGCTCCAGCCTGGGGCTGGCCGATTTCCAAAAACGCATGACGGTGCAGGAGCTGACGCCGCAGGGCTTCAGCAACCTGGCCGCCACCATCGAGACGCTGGCCGCCGCCGAGCAGCTGATCGCCCACAAGAACGCCGTGACCCTGCGCGTCGCCGCCCTGAAGGAGCAAGCATGAGCATCGAAAAACTGGCGCGCGCCAACGTTCGCGAGCTGACCCCTTATCAATCGGCGCGCCGCCTCGGCGGTAAGGGCGACGTGTGGCTCAACGCCAACGAATACCCGATCGCGCCCGAGTTCCAGCTGACCGCGCAAACCTTCAACCGCTATCCGGAGTGCCAGCCGGCGCAGGTAATCGAACGCTACGCCGCCTACGCCGGGGTGAAGAAAGAGCAGGTGCTGGTCAGCCGCGGCGCCGATGAAGGCATCGAACTGCTGATCCGCGCCTTCTGCGAGCCGGGCAAAGACGCCATTCTGTTCTGCCCGCCGACCTACGGCATGTACGCCGTCAGCGCCGAAACCTTCGGCGTGGAGCGCCGCACCGTGGCCGCCAAAGAGGACTGGCAGCTGGATCTGCCGGCCATCGCAGACAGCATGGACAACGTGAAGCTGATCTACGTCTGCAGCCCGAACAACCCGACCGGCAACCTGATCGACCCGGACTCGCTGCGCAACCTGCTGGAGCTGGCCAAAGGCAAGGCGATCGTCGCGGTGGACGAAGCCTATATCGAGTTTTGCCCGCAGGCCTCGGTGGCCGGGTGGCTGAGCGACTATCCGCATCTGGCTATCCTGCGCACGCTGTCGAAGGCCTTTGCGCTGGCCGGCCTGCGCTGCGGCTTTACGCTCGCCAACGAAGATCTGATCGCCCTGCTACTGAAGGTGATCGCGCCTTACCCGCTCTCGACGCCGGTGGCGGATATCGCCGCGCAGGCGCTGAGCGAAGAAGGTATCCGCACCATGCGTCAGCGCGTCACCGACATCGCAGCCACCCGCAGCTGGCTGCAGCAACAGCTGGAAAAATGCGCCTGCGTCGAGCAGGTTTTCGCCAGCGACAGCAATTACCTGCTGGCCCGCTTCACCGCCTCAAGTAATGTGTTTAAAAGCTTGTGGGATCAGGGCATTATCTTACGAGACCAAAACAAACAGCCCGGGTTGTCCGGCTGCCTGCGCATCACCATAGGCACCCGCGACGAATGTCAACGCGTGGTGGACGCTTTGTCCGCCCTGCCCGGCGCCAACCAGACTCGCCAGGAGCCAATGTGAGCCAAAAAATCCTCTTTATCGATCGTGACGGCACGCTGATCGCCGAGCCACCGGAAGATTTCCAGGTTGACCGCCTGGACAAGCTGGCGCTCGAGCCGGACGTGATCCCTTCCCTGCTGGCGCTGCAACAGGCGGGGTATCAGCTGGTGATGATCACCAATCAGGATGGGCTCGGCACCGCCAGTTTCCCGCAGGAAACCTTCGATCCGCCGCACAACCTGATGATGCAGATCCTCAGCTCGCAGGGCATTCAGTTCGCCGATGTGCTGATCTGCCCGCACCTGCCGGCGGACAACTGCGACTGCCGCAAACCGAAAACCGCGCTGGTGAAGGGCTACCTCGAACCCGGCGTGCTGAATGCCGCCCACAGCTACGTGATCGGCGATCGGCCGACCGACGTGCAGCTGGCGGAAAACATGGGCATCCAGGGGCTGCGCTACCAGCGCGGCGTGCTGGGCTGGAAAGAGATCGTGCGCCAGCTGACCCTGCGCGACCGCCACGCGCGGGTTAACCGCGTGACCAAAGAGACGCAGATCGACGTCAACGTCTGGCTGGATCGCGAAGGCGGCAGCAAGATCAAAACCGGCGTCGGCTTCTTCGATCACATGCTGGATCAGATCGCCACCCACGGTGGCTTCCGCATGGAGATCGACGTCAAAGGCGATCTGTATATCGACGATCACCACACGGTGGAAGACACCGGTCTGGCGCTGGGTGAAGCGCTGAACAAGGCATTGGGCGACAAGCGCGGCATCGCCCGCTTCGGCTTCGTGCTGCCGATGGATGAGTGCCTGGCGCGCTGCGCGCTGGATATTTCCGGCCGCCCGCACCTGGAGTACAAGGCCGAGTTCAACTATCAGCGCGTCGGCGATCTCAGCACCGAAATGGTCGAGCACTTCTTCCGTTCGCTCTCTTACACCATGGGCTGCACGCTGCACCTGAAGACCAAGGGCAAAAACGACCACCACCGGGTCGAGAGCCTGTTCAAAGTGTTTGGCCGCACGCTGCGCCAGGCGATCCGCGTCGAGGGCAATACCCTGCCGAGCTCGAAAGGAGTGCTGTGATGAACGTGGTGATTTTGGATACCGGCTGCGCCAACCTGGCCTCCGTCACCTACGCGGTGCGGCGCCTGGGCTATCAGCCGGAGGTGAGCCGCGATCCTGAGATCGTGCTGCGCGCCGACAAGCTGTTCCTGCCGGGCGTCGGCACCGCGCAGGCGGCGATGGATCAACTGCGCGAGCGCGATCTGGTCGAGCTGATCAAGGCCTGCACGCAGCCGGTGCTGGGCATCTGCCTCGGCATGCAGCTGCTGGCGGCCAGCAGCGAAGAGAACGGCGGCGTGACCACGCTCGGCCTCATCGATACGCCGGTCAAGCAGATGACCGACTTCGGCCTGCCGTTGCCGCACATGGGCTGGAACCAGGTGTCCGCGCAGACGGGCCACCATCTGTTCCGCGGCATCGATGACGGCGCCTACTTCTATTTCGTTCACAGCTATGCGATGCCGATATGCCCCAGCACCATCGCCCAGGCGAACTACGGCGAGCCCTTCACCGCCGCCGTGCAAAAAGACAACTTCTTCGGCGTGCAGTTTCATCCAGAACGTTCTGGAGCGGCCGGCGCGCAACTGTTGAAAAACTTTCTGGAGATGTAGGCAGCATGATTATTCCGGCTTTGGATTTGATCGACGGTAACGTGGTGCGTTTGCATCAGGGCGATTACGGCCAACAGCGCGACTACGGCAACGATCCGCTGTTACGCCTGCAGGACTATCAACAACAGGGCGCGCAGGTACTGCACCTGGTCGATCTGACCGGCGCCAAGGATCCGGCGGCGCGCCAGATCCCGCTGCTGCGCAAACTGCTGGCGGGGGTTAATGTGCCGGTGCAGGTCGGCGGCGGCATCCGCAACGAGCAAGACGTCAGCGCCCTGCTGGAGGCCGGTGCCACGCGCGTGGTGATCGGCTCCACCGCGGTGAAACAGCCGCAACTGGTGCAGAGCTGGTTCGAGCGCTACGGCGCCGACGCGCTGGTGCTGGCGCTGGACGTGCGCATCGACGCGCAGGGCGAGAAACGCGTGGCCATCAGCGGCTGGCAGGAGGATTCCGACGCCACGCTGGAACAGGTGGTGGAGCAGTTCCTGCCCTACGGGCTGAAGCACGTGCTGTGCACCGACATTTCGCGCGACGGCACGCTGGCCGGTTCCAACGTGGCGCTGTATCAGGCGATCAGTCGCCGCTATCCGCAGGTGGCCTTCCAGGCCTCGGGCGGCATCGGCAATCTGGACGACATCGCCCAGCTGCGCGGCAGCGGCGTTGCCGGCGTGATCGTGGGGCGCGCCCTGCTGGAAGGTAAATTTAGCGTTGAGGAGGCGATTGCATGCTGGCAAAACGGATAATCCCGTGCCTGGATGTTAAAGACGGGCAAGTGGTGAAAGGCGTGCAGTTCCGCAACCACGAAATCATCGGCGACATCGTGCCGCTGGCGCAGCGCTATGCGCAAGAAGGTGCGGACGAGCTGGTGTTTTACGATATCACCGCCTCGAGCGACGGCCGGGTGGTGGACAAAAGCTGGGTATCGCGCGTGGCGGAGGTGATTGATATTCCGTTCTGCGTCGCCGGCGGCATTAAAAGCGCCGAGGACGCCAGCCAGATCCTGTCTTTCGGCGCCGACAAGATTTCGATCAACTCGCCGGCGCTGGCCGATCCCGAGCTGATTAGCCGCCTGGCGGAACGCTTCGGCGTGCAGTGCATCGTCGTGGGCATCGACACCTGGTTCGACAGTGAAACCGGCAAGTATCACGTCAACCAATATACCGGCGACGAGAGCCGCACCCGCATCACCCAGTGGGAAACCCTCGACTGGGTACAGGAAGTGCAGCGCCGCGGCGCCGGTGAGATCGTGCTGAACATGATGAACCAGGACGGCGTGCGCAACGGTTACGATCTGCAGCAGCTGCGCCGGGTGCGCGAGGCCTGCAAGGTGCCACTGATCGCCTCGGGCGGCGCGGGCACTATGGAGCACTTCCTGGAAGCGTTCCGCGATGCGGACGTCGACGGCGCGCTGGCGGCGTCGGTGTTCCACAAACAAATCATCAATATCGGCGAGCTGAAAAGGTTCCTGGTTGAACAAGGCGTGGAGATTCGCGTGTGCTGACAGAACAACAGAACAACCAGCTGGACTGGGAAAAAACCGACGGCCTGATGCCGGCCATCGTGCAACACGCCGTTTCCGGCGAAGTGCTGATGCTGGGTTACATGACGCCGGAAGCGCTGGCGGCCACCGAGCAGAGCGGCAACGTCACCTTCTTCTCGCGCACCAAGCAGCGCCTGTGGACCAAGGGTGAAAGCTCCGGCCACTTCCTCAAGGTGGTCAGCATCACGCCGGACTGCGATAACGACACGCTGCTGGTATTGGCCAACCCGATCGGCCCGACCTGCCACCTCGGCAACAGCAGCTGCTTCCACCCGGCCGCCAGCGACTGGACGTTCCTCTATCAGCTGGAGCAGCTGTTGGCGGAGCGCAAGCACGCCAGCCCGGACAGCTCGTACACTGCCAGCCTGTATGCCAGCGGCACCAAGCGCATTGCGCAGAAGGTCGGGGAAGAAGGCGTGGAAACCGCGCTGGCCGCCACGGTCAACGATCGCGAAGAGCTGACCAACGAGGCCTCGGATCTGATCTATCACCTGCTGGTGCTGCTGCAGGACCAGGATCTGGACCTGAGCGTGGTGATCGGCCGGCTGCGCGAGCGGCATCAGAAAAAAGCGTGACGCTAACTCGCGCCCAATAAAAAAGCCGCCGGGCGTTAACCTCGGCGGCTTTTTTTATCGCTCAACGGGCGGGCTTATTCCATCCATTCGGTATGGAACACGCCTTCTTTGTCGATGCGTTTATAGGTGTGCGCACCGAAGTAGTCGCGCTGCGCCTGGATCAGGTTCGCCGGCAGCACCGCGGAGCGGTAGCTGTCGTAGTAGGCGATCGCAGCGGAGAAGGTCGGCGTAGGAATACCGTTCTGCACGGCATAGGCCACCACGTCACGCAGCGCCTGCTGGTACTCGTCGGCGATTTGCTTGAAGTATGGCGCCAGCAGCAGGTTGGCGATATCGGCATCCGCCGCGTAAGCGTCGGTGATCTTCTGCAGGAACTGGGCGCGGATGATGCAGCCGGCGCGGAAGATCTTGGCGATTTCGCCGTAGTGCAGATCCCAGTTGTTTTCTTTAGACGCGGCTTTCAGCTGAGAGAAGCCCTGCGCGTAGGACACGATCTTGCCCAGATACAGCGCGCGACGCACTTTCTCGATGAATTCGGCTTTGTCGCCGGTGAACGGCGCCACTTTCGGGCCGGTCAGCACTTTAGACGCGGCAACGCGCTGGTCTTTCAGCGAGGACAGATAGCGCGCAAACACCGACTCGGTGATCAGCGACAGCGGTTCGCCCAGATCCAGCGAGCTCTGGCTGGTCCACTTGCCGGTGCCTTTGTTGGCGGCTTCGTCCAGGATCACATCGACCAGGTATTTGCCCTCTTCGTCTTTCTTGGTGAAGATGTCTTTGGTGATGTCGATCAGGTAGCTGTTCAGTTCGCCCTTGTTCCACTCGGCGAAGGTTTCGGCCAGCTGCTCGTTGCTCAGGTTCAGCGCCTGCTTCAGCAGGGAATAGGCTTCGGCAATCAGCTGCATGTCGCCGTATTCGATGCCGTTGTGCACCATCTTCACATAGTGGCCGGCGCCGTCTGCACCGATGTAGGTCACGCAAGGCTCGCCTTCGGCAACCGCAGCGATTTTCTCCAGGATCGGCGCCACCAGCTCGTAAGCTTCTTTCTGGCCGCCAGGCATGATGGAAGGCCCTTTCAGCGCGCCCTCTTCACCGCCGGAAACGCCGGTACCGATGAAGTTGAAACCCTGGTCGGACAGTTCGCGGTTACGACGGATGGTGTCCTGATAGTAGGTGTTGCCGCCGTCGATCAGGATATCGCCCTTGTCCAGGTGCGGAGTCAGCGAGGCAATGGTTTTATCCGTTGCTTCGCCCGCTTTCACCATCAGCAGGATGCGGCGCGGTTTTTCCAGCGATTCGACAAACTCTTCAACGGTATAATACGGCGCCAGATTCTTGCCCGGGTTCTCAGCGATCACTTCGTCAGTTTTGTCGCCAGAACGGTTGAAAATGGAAACGGTGTAACCACGGCTCTCGATGTTCAGCGCGAGGTTGCGGCCCATTACCGCCATGCCGACAACGCCGATTTGTTGCTTGGACATTTAGGAACTCCTGTCTGAGATAATTACTACATTGTAATCAAATGGTTATACAACATAGTAGGGTTGCATTGCTTTATTGTACATGATTATTCCTAAGCATGTACCTATCGCAGCCATAACAATCTTTACAAAATCACGCACAGTTGGCGGTTCTATATACGCCCTGAGCGCATTGCTACATTACCGGTAACATTGCGGAAAAGAAAAGGTTCGGATGTGCGGTTTGCCGCACTCGTGTCAACGGCCAAAAATCAACCAGAACATGTGGTTCAAGATGAGGATATCGCATTGGCAAACCTGCTCCACACCTTCGAAAGAAGTCATCCCATTACGCACCACGCTTGCATTTTGGTCTGTAATCCTACAATTCCTAGCAATTGCACATATCTCATTTGAATATGTCATCACTGGTTACTAGGAACAGACTGAAACCCTGAAAATCCAGAGGCATTACAAGTGATTTAGTGGTAGGATATTAAAGGTTTTCTAGCCTATTTATGCTGAAAATAGTTTCAGCATATGAATGAAAACGAACACGCGCCCCCTTCTATTGGTTCTCGCTTACCAAGGGCGGTAGCGTGCTTTTTTAGACTAAACACGCTTGCGCAGAGCAACGCCCTGCCTAAAAATCAGGCAATCTGTACGCGAAAAACTCAGTGTTCACTTCCGCTTCATCAAGAAATGTGATGTTTTTTGCTGAAGTGAAGGCATCGAAAAATAAAAGAAAATCTCATGTATCATTGATGTGTTCCGCGACATTACCGTAGGACCGAAACGCGTTTGACAATAGCCAGTGGTAATGCGATGCGGGTGCGCACGGACAAAACAGATTATGTTCACGATATGAAAATCTCCGAGAGAAAATTTTGGCGTATTTTCCATGGAATGCTCGCGGAACAGTGTGTTTAGCCCTATAGCTATTTTCTCATCCTCCGCCATATCAATAACGCATCCGTTACACATGATTATGTTACGAAGAAAGTTAAACCATAAAGTCAAAAAAGTTAATCAATAGCCTAGGTGTTAAATGAATATTTTCTCTATTCTTGTTAAGACTTTTTATCGGTGTCTTCATACACTTACCACCA
Organism: Serratia sp. SM04; assembly: GCF_040280225.1. NCBI lineage: Bacteria > Pseudomonadati > Pseudomonadota > Gammaproteobacteria > Enterobacterales > Yersiniaceae > Serratia > Serratia sp. SM04. The sequence continues at coordinate 176,967 of NZ_JBEOQT010000002.1, forward strand.
ATAAGAATCTTGTTATTTCACTTTCAAAACGGGATATCGGCAGTAAATACAAAGGGTCATTCATCGGGCTTCTTTGGTCGTTTATTAATCCAGTATTGATGATGGTGATTTATACCTTCGTTTTCAGCGTCGTATTTAAAATTCGCTGGGGCGCAGGGGTAGACTCCAAAGGAGAATTTGCGTTAGCTCTATTTATTGGTTTGATTTTTTTCGGGCTTTTTTCTGAATGTATTAACCGAGCTCCCTCATTAATTGTTAATAACGTTAACTATGTTAAGAAAGTTGTTTTCCCAGTTGAAACGCTGCCGCTCGTGTCTTTGCTGACCGCGCTGTTTCAAATGGTGATAAATTTGATCGTCTGGTCGTTATTTTATGTGGCAATTGTAGGACTTCCTACCTGGCACATCCTGTGGTTACCAGTGATCATTGCGCCATTCCTCATGATGGTCCTGGGCGTATCCTGGTTTCTTTCATCTCTAGGTGTTTACTTAAAGGACATCGCCCAAGTCGTTGGCGTGCTCACCATGATTTTGATGTACCTCTCGCCGATATTCTATCCGATATCCATGCTGCCTGACGCCTATCATATCTTCATGCAACTCAGCCCGTTGACTTACGTGATTGAGCAGGCAAGAGATTGCATGATGCTGGGTAAAAATATCGCCTGGGGCAGTTGGGGCGTTTATACCCTCACCTCTTTCGTCATCATGCTGCTAGGTTATGGTTGGTTTATGTTCACGCGTAAAGGGTTTGCCGATGTCATCTGAATTCGCAATTTCAGTCAAAAATATTTCGAAACGATTTGAAATGTACGCAAACCCGAAGCATCGCTTATATCAGATGCTCTCGTTTGGTCACCGTACGTTTTTCAAAGAGTTCTGGGCATTAAACGGCGTTACCTTTGACGTTAAGCGCGGTGAAACACTCGGTATTTTGGGGCGTAACGGCGAAGGGAAAAGCACCTTGTTGCAGATTATCGCCGGTACGCTGACAGCAACCTCAGGGAGCGTCGAAGTCAATGGCAAACTGGCTGCGCTGCTGGAACTCGGCGCCGGTTTCAACCCTGAGTTTACCGGCCGTGAAAACGTTTATCTGAGCGGCATAATTCTTGGCATGACGCGCAGTGAAATGGATCAGAAGTTCCCTGAGATCGAAGCCTTTGCCGACATCGGCGAACATATCGACCAACCGGTCAAAACCTACTCCAGCGGAATGTATGTACGTTTGGCTTTTGCCGTTCAGGCTTGCATAAAACCTGAAGTGCTCATCGTTGACGAAGCACTGTCGGTCGGTGATGAGAAATTCCAACGCAAATGCTTCGACTATATCGAATCCCTGCGCGCGCAGGGATGTTCGATCATCCTAGTGACACATTCAACATCGACCGTAGAGAAGTTTTGCCAGCGCGCTATTTTATTGCGTAAAGGTCGGGTTGAAGCCATCGGTAGCGCTAAGGAAATCATCGATCAATACCATGCCCTGCTTTATTCGGACGAAAAGACCTACCTTCGTTATCTGAATAACATCGCTAAAAACACCAATAAATCAGCCGACGCGCCGGTAAAAGAAAGCCAGGACGCCGTCGCTGCCCATGAGGGCTCAATCGAGGAACAAGCCGAAAGCGACCTGACAAGCGGAGCACTGATTGAAAGTTGGATTATCAAAGATATCCACAATCAGCCATGCGATCTTTTCCGCGTAGGCGAAAAGGCTGTTATCAGCTTTGATATTAGCGTGTTTGGACCAATAGCAGAACTGCAAGCCGGTTTAGTCATCAAGACCGTTGAAGGCATCACGGTATTTGGCACCAGCACTTTATACCATAAAAAGAATATACATGATGCTAAGGGCGGCGATATTCTTAGGGCAACGTTTGAACTTGACCTGGCTCTGTGCGAAGGCAGCTATTTTGTTTCATTAGCTATCGCCAACGCCATCAGCCACGCTGATATGTCCTACCTTGATAAGAAAACTGACGTGATCGTTCTTAAGGTCATAGAGCCCCGTACAACTATGTCAGGTATTGCTGCCTTGCCTGTTTCGTTATCACTCGAAAAGTGGTCAGGAGAACATGAATAAATCAATACTTATCATAACTCAGTATTACTCTATCGGCGGGTTAGAGACCTATATAGACACCCAGGTAAAGGATCTGGTTGCCCACGGTTATCAGGTACATCTTATGTCTGCCGCTGTAGCAGACTCGACATTATTGCCCGAAGAACTGAGCTCATACCATGAAAATTCCGATTTGAATATAGGCTCAATCAGCCAGCTCATTCAGGCGATCGACACGATACGTCAAGTAATCAAAGAAAAGGATATTGATCTCGTTCATGTTCACCCCTTTGATTGCATTTTCCCCGCAGTGATTGCTGCAGATTGTGAGAAAATTCCCTCGCTATTGACGCTGCATGGACCACTGTCGCTGCAACATTTCACCAAGAACATTTATAATCAAACGCTGGCCATCTACTTTCTAAAGACACTGCAAACAATATTCTGCGTGTCTCAAGAAATAGCAGACCAACTGGCGGAAATTATCGACCATCCGTCGGTCATGATCGTCCCTAATCTGATCGATAATAATCAAATTCACAACACAGAGATAGAGTGCCCTGAGAATAAAAGCTGGCTGATCGCCAGCAGATTAGATAGTGACAAATCCGATGGTATTATAAGCTTCATCGATTTCGCAAGCCGCTGCGAATCCATAAGCGGCTTAGATATTTATGGGGACGGTGATAATGCACACCTAATTAGAACTTATGTAAGTGATAACGGTTACAATGAGTGGGTTCATTTTAAAGGTATCGTGAGCGATATTCCCGCAGTGATGAAAAATTATGCTGGGTTCGCAGGAATGGGACGTGGCGTACTTGAGGCGGGTTTTAGTCAGCTTCCTATCTGCCTGGTAGGATATGACGGCATCAAAGGAATACTTGATGACGAACTCTTTAAGCAAGCCGCCTATTGTAATTTTTCAGGCAGGAACTTGAGCAATGTCGATGAAGAACAACTCATAGCTGCATTTTCCAGCGCTCGTCCTCTTTCTCCATCACTGCTCAACCAATATCAAAGTGAAGGTCGATGGAGCCAAATTTTCGAAGGTTTCACGGCTCCTGATAAAGAAAGATATGACAACAGCGATTCTTTAAGCCTTTACCAAAATTTAGCAGAACCCCCTGAGTTGCAGCACGACGAAAATTATTTATACGCTAACGAATTTATTACCGCTATTTTCAAAACGGTAGCAAATCGTTTATTAGAAAGCCGCACTATAATAACCATGCACGATGAATGTTTAACCGAGAACGTCGGAATGAAAAATAAACTCGATAAGGAAATGGGGGATTTTCAAAGTAGTACGATCATCCCTCCGAGTGCCGAGCAGTCTGTGATGGCAAAATTAAGTGAACTAGAGCAGCAAAATCAATCGTTGCAACAAGACGTTAAATCTCTGGTTCAACTATTGACCTCTATGGCGGAACAGCAAAACCAGCATATGCAAACTCAAGCACAAGCCTTGGGGGCAACCTCACTGCAAAAGCTCAGATATTGGTTCCAGCTCACCAGCCAGTCTGTCACCAGACCAGACAAACGTTATGAATTAGCTAAAACCCTTTACTGGAAGCTTCCCGAGCCTCTAAGAGTGAAGCTACACTCACAACGTCATCGCTACGTGCAAAAATATTTCCAGTATCGCTGCAATGCCGCTGCAACTGAAATTACAGCGTCGGAAAACTTGCCGACATGGCTCTTAGAGGTGAACAACGCGGAAAAAATCATCTTTATTCCTTGTAGCTTTGAATTTGACGAACTGGTCAACCAACGTCCGATTAATGCGGCAAAATATTTTGCTGAAAAAGGGTATAAGGTTATTTTCATCGCCTGGCAATGGACACCGCAGGAGTCCCTGTCGAAAGGTTGCTCTCAGGTGTGGCAAAACGTTTACCAAGTGCCTTTGTATGAATTCGTCAACTTTACCAAACAATGCAAATTGAATGGTAAAACGGCGCTATTCATCATTACTCTGCCAGCACAGGTATTTATACCAGCTATCTACGATTTCAGAGCGCAAGGCTGTCACATTGCTTACGATATCATGGATGAGTGGGAGTGCTTCAATCAAGTGGGTCAAGCACCTTGGTATCTGCGAGGAGCGGAAGAAACTATCATATTACAAAGTGATTATGTATGTGGCGTTGCTCCATCACTGCGCGATAAATTCTCCTCGCTCCGAAGTGATATTGAGGTTATTGGCAACGGTTACTCAGAGAACGTATTGGGCGATACACGAAATATCGCGCAGAGCACCTCAAATAAAGTGGGTTACTTCGGCCACCTTACGGACTCCTGGTTTGACTGGGATATCATTTTTAAACTAGCCGAACATAACCCTCAGTATCATTTTGAAATTATTGGTTATGGCGAGCCCGAATGGGTTGTCGAAAAAGTGAAGCATTTTACCAACATCATGCTAGTTGGTAAAGTGATGCCGAAAGATCTCCATCAATATGTTAAAGAATGGTCGATCGGGTTAATCCCCTTCAAAAGTGGTGAGCTTGCCCAAGCGGTAGATCCTATTAAAATATATGAGTACCTTTATTTTGGTTTGCCAACGTTGGTAACAGGTATCGAACATATTAAACGCTATCCGATGACTTATTTTTCCGACGGAAGTGATATCCTTGAGTTGTTTAATAAAACATTAAATTGCGAGCGAAACTCATCCGAACTTGAAACATTCCTGAAAGAAACAACCTGGGCAGCCAGGTTCAAAAAAATGGAGTCAGACATTTTGACTCAAAATGGAATCGGAGAACTTTATGCTTCGTAAAATAGCATTTATCTACCCTTGGGCAACCCACGGGGGTGTTGAAAAGGTCATGCTTACTCGTGCAAAACTGCTAAATGACACGGGGATTTATCAGATTGACGTTCTCTTTACTCACGACTCTGGTGCAGCTAAAGCGATTAATTCCGCTCTGTCTGATTGTAAAAACGTCAATGTAAAAATAGTCAGCCTGAATTATCTGCAGGAGCAGAATTACCACTATATATTCTGTATCGATTTTCCTGCCGCACTTGAATTTTGCCATACTAAAAAACTCAAATACTTTGCAGAATGCCACACGCCTTATAAGGATAACAGAGCCTATCTGAGCAATATCCCGGAAAGTTGTTCGGCAATACTTTGTCCTTCAAACCTGTTCATGGAGCAACTTGAGCCTGAGTTGAAGAAAGTGCCCTGTCAACTATCACTGCTGCGCAATTTTGTTCCTTGGGATCATGTATCTCATGAGGCAGATAGTATTCCAACGTTACCGCGTTGGTCGAGAAGGCCTATCCTATTTTTGGGACGTATGGATAAGTTAAAAAACCCACTTGAACTATTAGATGCATTTGTTTCACTGAAAACGCGCCATCCTGAAAAATATATGCTTCTTCTGTGCGGCCCACAATCCTCTGAGATCGACATCAATACCGAGTTAGCAAGCCGAGGCCTGATTGGCGATGCCGTTGTCTTGCCGCCAGTGCCATTTTTAAAAGTTGATAAGCTTCTCATCGCAGTCTCCAAAGCAAATGGCATATTTATTTCGCCATCAACAGGGGAGTCCTTTGGGCTATCAGCTTCAGAAGCCATTTGTTCCGATATACCTGTCGTTTTATCCGATATCGAAGCACACCGGTATTTAGTGGCTCCCCGTGAGAAAGAGTTCACCTATCCTCTGCATGGTGCACGTCAATTGTCAGAAAAAATAGAGTTTATTTCTGAAAACTATGCAAATTCCAAAGTATCACTGTCCGAACTTAAAGATAAGTTTTCAGCTCATGCCTTTATGAGCGATTGGGATGAATTGCTACGTAGACACTAATTTCGACCATCCTATGCTGACTTTGCTTTCAGAATGGGGATGTTAATTTTTTGAGGAAGTTATGCTAAAGAAAATTATGTGCGTTGTGGGCACTCGGCCGGAAGCGATAAAAATGGCGCCGGTGATCAAGGCTCTTCAGATCTCCGGCGAATTCGACGTTAGCGTATTGGCGACGGCCCAACACCGAGACCTGTTGGATCAGGCTTTCCAACTTTTCGAAATTGAAGCCGATTATGATCTTAATGTCATGACGCCTGGGCAAACATTGCCAGAGTTGACCGCGCGCCTGATGACCAGCATCGACCGAACTCTCGAAGAGGCAGCACCGGATTTGGTTATCGCACAAGGCGATACGACGACCGTCTTCGTGACATCCCTGGCCTGTTTCTACAAGAAAGTGCCTTTCGCTCATCTCGAGGCGGGGCTGCGCACACACGACCTCTATTCACCTTTTCCTGAAGAAGCAAACCGTATTCTTGCCGGACATTTAGCACGCTTGCATTTTGCTCCGACCGAAGTATCTAAAAGCAACCTCTTGCACGAAGGCATTCCTGCAGAGCATATTCACGTTACAGGAAACACCGTGATTGATGCCTTGCTGACGACCGCACAAAAGACGTTTGATATCGGCATCGATATCCCCCAAGACGCCCGGATGCTTCTTATCACTTCTCATCGCAGAGAGAACTTCGGCCAACCTATTGTCAATATCTGCAACGCGGCTCTTGAACTTATTGAAAAATATAGTGATATCTATATTCTTTTCCCCGTTCACCCCAACCCAAACGTGCGCGAAGTCACGGACCGTCTGTTAAAAGACCACGAAAGAATTAAGCTGGTCAGCCCATTTGACTATGGCCCTTTCGTTGCCGCCATGAAGAATGCCTACCTGATTCTTTCCGACTCTGGCGGCGTGCAAGAAGAAGCTCCGGCCTTGGGCAAACCCGTCTTGGTCTTACGTCGCGATACTGAGCGCCCAGAAGCCGTCTCGGAAGGAGTGGTGAAATTAATCGGAACGGAACAAGCGGACATCGTAAGAGAAGCGTCTTTGCTGCTTGATAGCCCTCAGGCCTATCAAGAAATGGCAAAAGGAAGCTCTCCTTACGGTGATGGTGAGTCCAGCCAGCGTATCGTCCGTATCGTCCGCAATTTCTTTGCTAAACAATGCCAATGAAAATCGTCTATCTTTCAGCGGTTCCCTGGTTGAGCATAAGTCAGCGCCCTCATTTTTTCGCCAAATACGCGCTGACCCATGCCACCCAGGAACTTTTGTGGATTGAGCCTTATCCTAGTCGTTTCCCTACCCTCGCCGATCTGACCCCCGGCCGTCATGCCCCTGAACCTGCAGGATTGGATTTGATAGAGGGTCTGCAACTGGCTCGGTTGGGTTTTGTAGCCCCCGTGGAGCCGCTACCTGCGTTGTTTAAGCTGTTCAACCAAGGGAAAATAAAGAAAATCATTGACGATATAAAGAATTTTATATCTGAAGATACCACCCTAGTTATCGGCAAACCCTGTCTGCTGGCCAACATGCTTATCAAGCAATTTAAATGGCGGCAAGTGTGGTATGACGCCATGGATGATTTCCCTTCATTTTATTCTGGCCTATCAAAGAAAAATACGGCTAATCTTGAAAAAGAAATCGCCCGACAAGTTGACCGTATATTCTGCTCAAGCCATGCCTTAATTGAGAAATTTTCGTCTATCGCCCCCAGCAAAACTGAGTTGGTGTTGAATGCGTGTTCAGATGACTTGCAGAAAATTCATATCCCGAAAGCATCGCATGAAAAAATCACATTTGGCTATATCGGCACAATCGCAAGCTGGTTTGACTGGAAGTGGGTGTTCGAGTTAGCCACTAAAAATCCGGAAGCAGTCATAAACCTGGTAGGGCCAAGAAAAACAGGAATTCCGGAAAGCTTACCTCAAAATATCATCCTGGAGCCGCCCATTCCACACCCCCAGGTAATGAATAAGATATCCACCTTTGATTATGTGATTATTCCGTTTTTGCAGAACGACATTACTAAATATGTCGACCCTGTTAAATTCTACGAATACAGGTTGGCAGGGAAAGCCATACTATCGACTCCATTTGGCGAGATGCTATGGCATCACAAAGAAGAAGCCTACAATTCTGACGCAACGCTAAGCATTACTATACCTGACAACACGCTAGTTTTTCCTTCACCTAAAAAACCAAACGACATCCCAAGATGGAGTGGACGATTCTCTCATGTCTTTACCGGCTATTGAAGATGAAAAATTTCTTACAATCTCATTAGTAATTTTCAAACCGAATCTTGTAGATTTAAGAAAAACCCTTGCCGCACTTGTTGAGACAAACGTTTTTAAAGCACACGACTGTTATTTATTGGTTGTTGATAACTCGCCAACTACTGAGCCTGCAGTCACTTCGCTAATTAAAGAGTTCCTTGACGTCATTCCCGGAAATTACATATCGCGACCAGACAACCCTGGCTTTGGAGTGTCACATAATTTAAGCTTAGCTATTAAGTCAAAATACACCCTTATATTAAACCCTGATTTAGAGATGGATAATAATGCATTAGAGAATGCATTTTCCTTTATGGATAAGCATCCTGAATGTGGTTTAATTACGCCTTATGCAACTTGGGGGAACGGCGAAACACAGTATTTATGTAAACGATATCCTTCTGTGTTTGTATATATATTACGTTTCTTTGCGTCGGTTAAAGGAAAGCGCTTTTTCAAAAATTATCTCCGTAGCTATGAAATGGCTGATACGCTGACACCGCACGATGTTTATTTCGACCCACCGATTGTGAGCGGTTGCTTTATGTTTTTCCGCTACTCCGTACTGAAAGAAGTATCCGGATTCAATCCCAAATTTTTTCTCTACTTCGAGGATTTCGATCTCAGCATCCGTACGGGAAAAATTACCAGAATCGCCTATGTCCCTGATGTCAAAGTAGTACATTACGGTGGCCATGCCGCACGCAAAGGCTGGGTTCATATTAAGCTATTTTCACGTTCAATGATTACTTTCTTTAATATTCACGGCTGGAAAATTTGGTAACTCCATAGCGAATAAGCTATGCGCCAATTACTGCCGGGTGAGCATGAAAAGAACAAAATACATCATGCTCACCCTCGCAGTGCCGACATTACTCTTGTAAGTAACCTATTTTTCTCAATCGAGAAATCACGAATTCCAGGGCTGACTGCCAGTTAGAAGCAGGAATACCTATCCCATTGATTTTATTGCAACTCAAGGTTGAATATTTAGGACGTTTGGCCAAAGTCACATATTGTTCTGATGTTATTTTACTGACCTTTGGCATGCGAGAAATCGCCCCCACCTCCGCGGCAACTTTAAATATGTGCTCCGCAAACTCACTCCAGCAGACCTCTTCATCCCCGCAGAAGTGATAGATCCCTCCCTGAGCCTCACAAAGCAACATTTTTATCATCGCGTCTGCGATGTCCCCCGCATATGTCGGGCAACCGCGTTGATCGGCTACGATATCAAGAGATTCACGTTGCTTTGCCAACCTCAGCATGGTTTTAACGAAATTTTCGCCATATTCACTGAAAACCCAGGAAGTGCGAAGAATTATCGCATCTTGCATTTCTGAGACGATCGCCAATTCGCCATCACGCTTGGTTTTCCCGTAAATGCACAGTGGGCGAGTTCCAGCCAACTCATTGTATGGAAGCCTGCCCAGGCCATCGAAAACATAATCTGTAGAAATATGAAGCAGTCGGCACTCCATTGCGTTTGCAACCATGGCCAAATTGGCTGGGCCGACAACGTTGGCTAACAACGCAGCCTCGCAATCTTGTTCCGCTTTATCAACGGCGGTATAGGCTGCAGCATTGATGATCGCCGTCGGTTTAAACTCCTGGACGACAGCCTTAACCTGCTCCAGTTTGGAAATGTCCATCGTATTGCGGTCGGCCGCTAAAATAACCCAATCGGCGGGTACCCGATCGATAAAACAGCGCCCGACCTGCCCTTTAGCCCCGGTCAAAAGAACTCTCATTAAATCAGTTCTCTGAGAAATTTGCCGTTCTTGTCCTTTTCCGACAAAACAGGGTGCCGAACAGGCCAGGCCACGCCGACATCGGGATCATTCCACATCAGGCACCTTTCATGTTCTGGCGAATAGTAATCCGTGCACTTATATTCAAAATCCGCGATCTCAGAAAGTACGACAAAACCGTGGGCCAAACCTGGCGGGATCCAAAGCTGAGTTTTGTTCTCTTCCGATAGCACAATGCCTTCCCACTTGCCAAATGTGGGTGAGTCTGGGCGAATATCTACTGCAACATCATAAACTTCGCCCCGCACCACACGAACCAACTTGCCTTGCGGCTTGATATCTTGATAGTGCAATCCGCGCAAAACCCCCCGAGAAGAGCGTGAATAATTGTCTTGGACGAAGTCCAAATCGATATCCAGCATGTCTTGAAAGCGACGCTTCTCGAACGTTTCCATAAAAAAACCGCGAGTATCACTGAATACCGTTGGTTGAATGACTTTGACTCCATCGATTTTAGTATCGATAACCTGCATTCTGCATACCTCATAAGACGCGAGAATTTGTGCTCAAAAAATTCTCGCAAAATACAGTCAATTACAATATCTTAGCTTTATTGGCGTGATGGCGAAAAACGTAAACAAAGCCTAATCCTCCTTACCGCCACCTGTTAACAACATGAGAACAGAGGCAAACAAGGGAGCCAGGAAGCATCATTTTGAGGTAAACGATTGATAAAATCCGTGACCAACCACAGCGTCTTCCTCTCAACGCCTTGATACTCACTACCATTAGCGCAAAACTTCAGTGTACCTTACTGATGCAAAGTAAGTGAAATGGTGGAGTTTAAAGCTTCACAAGCCTGATAGGCTAACATACTCGCTGCTCTTGTCTCTCTCAACAGATCTTCAACAAGGCATTTCCAGGAGGGAACATCTCATATTCACACACCAGATACCGTGACCAGCAATACCCTGCGGTTTTATGCCATAACGACATATCGTCCCAACAAAGTATCTTCAATGGCACCAGTATAATCTGATAGTGCGGATTTTTCATAAGGAAGTGCTGATTATTATCAGATAAAGCCCATAAAAAAGCGAGGGTGATAAACCCTCGCTGATCGGTGCTCTTCTTGTTTATTAGATTCCGATAGCCTTGTGGCTGTCGGAGCACCGCCCAGACTACCAACAATCGATATTTTTAATCAGCGCTGTTTAACGGTATCCTTGCGGATTTTTCTTCTGCCAGTTCCAGGTATCGCGCATCATGTCATCGATACCCCGACTGACTTTCCAACCCAACTCCTGATAAGCCAGATCGGCGTTCGCCCAGAAAGCAGGCAAATCGCCGTCGCGGCGAGGTAATATTTGGTAAGGGATCGTTACGCCGGACGCTTTTTCAAACGCCTGAACCATCGCCAGCACCGAGTGCCCTACGCCAGCCCCCAGGTTATAAGCCTTAAACCCGTTGATCTTCGGCAAATGATCCATGGCTTTCAGGTGGCCTTCAGCCAAATCCATGACATGGATGTAATCGCGCTCTCCCGTGCCGTCCTTCGTCGGATAATCTCCGCCGAAAATGCCCAGCTTTTCCAACTTGCCGATAGCCACCTGTGAGATGTAAGGCAGCAAGTTGTTGGGGATACCGTTAGGATCTTCGCCAATTAGTCCGGACTCGTGAGCCCCCACCGGATTGAAGTAACGCAAGGCAATAATCGAAAATTGCGGTTCAGCCTTAGCGAAATCCTGCAGGATCTGCTCCACCATCAACTTGGACGTGCCATAAGGGCTGGTTGTCCCGCCGATCGGTGTCGTCTCCACATAGGGCACCGGCGAATTGGCGCCATAGACAGTGGCGGAGGAACTGAAGATGAAATCATGCACGCCGGCACGGCGCATAGCGTCCAGTAACACCAGCGTTCCTGTAACATTATTTTGGTAGTATTCCAGCGGTTTACGCGTAGATTCCCCAACGGCCTTAAGGCCGGCGAAGTGGATCACAGCGGTAATCGTGTGCGCTTCAAAGATGCGATGCAGGCATTCAGTATCCTGAACATCGCCTTGGTAAAACACGGCGGCTTTTCCCGTCAGTTTCTCTACGCGGTGTAAAGATTCCGCTGACGAGTTCGACAGGTTGTCCAACACCACCACGTCGTCGCCACGTTCCAGCAGAGATAAAACGGTGTGAGATCCAATGTAACCGGCACCACCGGTAACTAATATTGTCATTTCAACCTCTTATACCTCGGTTGTACCGAAAGATATCTCTTCGTATTTTAAGAAAGCTACCTGCCAAGTCGCCTAAACAGGCCTGGATCGCAACTCAAAGGTATCACAACAACCTCTAAGCGAGAGCGGTAAAAACCGCCCTCATCACTGACTTATCGCAAAACCTCAAACAAACATTACGACCCTGCGGCCAACAGCGCCAAAATCTCGTCGGTTTTTTCTTGCATCAGTGCAACATCGGCCCGCGACTCGACATTAAGACGTACCACAGGTTCCGTATTGGAGGAACGCAGATTGAAACGCCAGCCTGCGAACGCCATGCTGATGCCATCTGTGTAGTCTACCTCATCGGCATGCGGTAAATAGTGTTGTTTAACGCTTTCAATGGATACGTCTGGCTGAGCCAGTTTGATATTGATCTCACCGGAAGACGGGTAGGCGGCAATGCGATCCTGTACCAGTTGCCCCAGAGTTTGTCCCTTCACACTGACCAGTTCAGCGACCAGAAGCCACGGGATCATGCCGCTGTCGCAATAAGCAAAATCACGGAAATAGTGGTGAGCGCTCATCTCTCCGCCATAAATGGCATCTTCCGCACGCATGCGTTCCTTAATGAAAGCATGGCCGGTTTTCGACATCACGGGTACGCCCCCGGCATCGGTGACTACATCGACGGTGTTCCAACTCAGACGTGGATCGTGGATGATCTTCGCGCCCGGCTGTTTCTGCAAGAAGGCCTCCGCCAGCAAGCCGACGATATAATAACCCTCAATAAAATCGCCTTTTTCATCGAACAGGAAGCAGCGGTCGAAATCGCCGTCGAACGCGATGCCCATATCAGCGCTATGCTCACGCACCGCATCGGCGGTATCCGCGCGACACTCAGGCAGCAATGGGTTGGGAATACCGTTAGGGAAAGTGCCGTCCGGCTGGTGATGCACCTTGATAAACTCCAGCGGCACGCCCCGCGCCTTCAGTTGCGCTTCAATAGCATCGATCACATGCCCCGCCGCACCGTTGCCCGAGTTGATCACCAGCTTCAATGGTTTGAAATTTTTCACGTCGACGTAGGACAGAATGTGTTCTACATAAGCCCCTAATACGTCCTGGCGAACATAGCTACCGCGCATTGCAGGCGGGGCCTGAAATTGGTTTTTCTCCGCCAGTTCTTGGATCGCCCGTAACCCGGTATCGCCGCTAATCGGCCGAGAGCCATCACGCACCAACTTCATGCCGTTGTAATCGATCGGGTTGTGGCTGGCGGTGACTTCCACGCCACCATCCGTTTTTAAATAGGTTGTGGCGAAATAGATTTCTTCGGTACCGGTTAAGCCGATGTCTATCACATCAGTGCCCGCATCCTGCAAACCCTTCGCCAGCGCCAGTTTCAGGCTTTCACTGGTTAACCGAACATCGCTGCCCAACACGATATTTTTGGGCTTCAAAAACTCGCCGTAGGCGCGTCCAATACGATACGCGATGTCCTCATTCAGCTCTTCGCCCAGCTTTCCCCGAATGTCATAAGCTTTAAAACACGTCAATTTTTGCATTACCAAACCCTATTAAACTCTGCCATAGCGATCTTGCAAACGCTCAATATCATCTTCTTCCAGATAGTGCCCCGACCTGACCTCGATCATTTCCAAATCGATTTTTCCCGGGTTTTCTAACGTATGGACACTGCCCGGAGGAATGAAGGTAGACTGATTTTCCGACAAGAAGAACTCTTGATCATCAACGTTAACTCTTGCTGTCCCACTCACGACGACCCAATGTTCGGCACGGTGGAGATGGCGTTGTACCGACAGCCCCTCCCCTGGCCGCACAATGATTTTCTTCACCTGGAAGTACGTGCCGCTGTCGATATCGCAAATCTTGCCCCAGGGACGATAGGCGGTGGAATGCTGGCGAAAATGATGAAGATTGCGTTTTTTAAGCTCATCAACCACTTTCTTCACATCCTGCACCTTGTCCTTGTGAGCGATCAGCAAGGCATCACTGGTGTTGACCACAACCAGGTTTTCCAACCCGATGGTCGCCACCAACGCGGACTCAGAGGAAATGTAGTTATCATTGGAATCGATTGAGATAATTTCACCCACGTTGACATTACCCAAATGATCCTTCTTTGACACTTCCCACAATGAGGACCAGGAACCGACGTCACTCCAGCCCGCATCAATAGGAATCACCACCGCGTCATGTGTCTTTTCCATCACCGCATAGTCGATGGAGTCACTAGGGCAGTGCTTGAAGATGTCTTGCTCAACCCGGATAAAATTCATGTCGCGTTGACTGTTGCTCACAGACTGCTGGGTTGTGCTGAAAATTTCAGGACTGAACTGCCGCAGTTCCTGCAGGAATTTGGCCGTCTTGAACATAAACATACCGCTATTCCAGCTGTAATCACCGCTGGCGAGGTATTCGACCGCTTTCTCCAAACGCGGCTTCTCAACGAACGAATCAACTTTGAAACATGCATTGGAAAGGTGCTCGCCACGCTTAATATAGCCATAGCCCGTTTCAGGGTGCTCAGGGATAATGCCAAACGTGACCAATTGGTTGTTTTCTGCAAACGAAATAGCCGTCTGAATAGCCGCGTGAAAATTATCCACTTTGGTGATCAGATGGTCCGCTGCCAGCACCAAAAGCATACTCTCTTCGTCTTCCTCAGCAGCAAGATGAGCGGCTAACGCCACTGCTGGGGCAGTATTACGCCCTACGGGCTCTAAAATAATATTGGTCGCTAATTGTCCAACTTCACGTAATTGTTCGGCAACTAAAAAACGGTGTTCCTCGTTGCAGATGACCAGAGGAGCAGCAACTTCGATACCGGTCAGACCCGACAAACGCTGTAACGTTTGTTGCAGCAGGCTCACCCCGCTGTCATCAATAGATAAAAACTGTTTAGGAAACGATTCTCGCGACATCGGCCACAGACGACTCCCAGTACCACCGGCCATAACCACAGGAATTAGTTTGGACATTATCTACCCTTTACTCAGCCATCGTTCTTACAAGGACGCCGCCGCACGTCAGCAGCATCACTCTAAAATTCGTACGGATATTAACCAATCGTTACACTTTGCGAAAAGCATGCATCCTTCTAACCTACCGTTCCTTAACAGAAAATTATGTATAAAAATAAACCAAGCAAGTATAAATACAGAAGGAACTACCAGCCAATAACATAACGTATTAACGCAAAAAAGAGCAGCATAGTGCTGCTCTTTCAGATTAATGCTCATAGTGAATATGTTGCTAGCGACTGCGGGCAAAATACTGCGCTACCCGCATAACATCTTTTTCATCCAACGTACCGGAGTCGCTCAGCAAGGTAATCCACGACTTGATGTAGGCGTACTTGGCGGAGGCCAGATCGCGCTGGGCGCTATAGAGCTGCTGTTCGGCGTTGAGCACGTCAACGTTGACACGTTGCCCGGCCAGCACGCTTTGCCGGGTCGCCGTTACCTGTGTGGTGGCCGATTGTACCGCCAACTCATAGGCCGCCACCTTGGCGCGGCTGCTGATGCACAGATTGTACTGCTTGCGCAGATCGTTGAGCGTGGTGCCCGTCTGCGCATCCATCTCATACATCGCCTGGCCATAGCGCGCCGCCGCCTGCCGGGTCGACGCCGAAACGCCGCCGCCGGAATAAATAGGCATGCTGACCTGCACGCCGATGCTGTCGGTGCGGTATTTCTGGTTAACCGTGTTATCGCTGCTGGAGTCGTTTTCCGAATGCGAAGCATACAGCTGAACCTGCGGCATAAAGCCCGCCCGATTCCTTTCGACGTCATACTTGGCGGCATCCACGCCATGACGCGAGGCGGCCAGCACCGGGTTATTCTCCAGCGCGATCTTTTGCCACTCTTCAAACTTGGACGGGATCAGCGGCGCCACCTTGAACTTGCCCGGCCGCAACACCTGCAATTCATCCAGCTGGTTCAGCGGCATGCCGATAATCACTTCCAATTCGCGCTGCGCGGCATCCAGCGCATCGCGCGCTTCGATGACCTGCGCTTCGGCCAGGCTGTAGCGCGCCTGGGTTTCCGATACGTCGGTAATGGTGCCTTCACCGGCGCTCATCAGGCGATCGTTCAAGGTCAGCTGTTCCTTGTAAGCCGCCTTTTGCGCTTCGGCCAACGCGATTTGATCCTTGGAATAGGCCACTTCGACATAGGCGTTAATCACCCTAACCGCAAGATCCAGCAACTTACCGCGATAGCGCTCGTCCGACATCATCGTCTGCGCGACGCCGGCTTTGTAGCGCGCGTACGCTTCATAATCGAACAGCGGCTGCGTCAGCGTGATCGAACTGGAATAACTGCGATATTGCTGCCGCCGGGTGACCTCCGAAACATTGCCGAAAAAGTCGCTCTGCGGATATTTTTGCGTCTGCCAGTTGCGCGGCGAATTCTGATAGTTCAGCGACACTTTCGGCAGCAGCCCCGCCCTGCCGATGTTTTCGTTCTCATCTCCCGCTTCTTTCTCTTTTATAGCCGCCCGGAAAGTCGGGTCCTTTTCTAATGCCAGCGAATATGCGTCTAAAATCCCTATCGAATAAACCGGCGCAGATATCGCAAACAAAAGGGTGCCGATAACCAGACCGGCAGCCTGTCGTTTTGATTGAATCAAAATTATTCCTCGGTTAATGAAGTATGAGCGCGATCCAAAATAGGTTTAAACAGATAGCTCAGCAGCGAGCGCGACCCCGTTTTCACGAACACCTCCACCGGCATCCCCGGCTTGATGTCCTCGCCACTGAGCATCTTCATGCCCTCCGGCGAGACCGTGACCTGCATCTGGTAGTAAGGCTCACCGTTGGCTTTGTCGACCAGGCGATCGGCGGAAACCAACGTGACCGTTCCCGGAATTTTCGGGGTTTTGTTTTGGTTGAAGGCGGTAAACATCAGATCCACCGGCAACCCGTTGTACACCTTGTCGATCAGGTCAACTTTGAGGCGAGAATCCACCACCAATGTCGCCTGGCTGGGTACAACGTCCATCAGGTGGTCACCCGCTCCCACGACGCCCCCCTGAGTGAAGATATTCAATCCGACCACGGTGCCGTCCACCGGTGAGGTGATGGCAGTGTTGCCCAGATCGAAATCTGCCATTTGCAGCTTATTGCGAAACTCGCTGGCGTCCATTTGGGTTTGCGCCAGTTGCGTTCTGACCTCGCGCTGATAGTCGGCGAAACGCTGGTCGATACGCTGCTGAGATTCCTGCAGCTGCTTTTGCAGCTGGCCAATCCGCCCGACGGTTTCATCGATGCTGCTGTTCACCTCGGCAAACTGACGCTGCACTTCCAGGTAGCGGTTGCGCGGCAGGTAGCCGTCCGCCGCCAGTTGCTTCATGCTGTTCATCTGCTCACGCAGGCTGGAAAGTTGAATCTGCTTGTTGGCGCGCGAATCCTGCAGGCCTTTCAATTGGAAACGAATCCCGTCCATCGACTGCTTATAACCGTCAATTTCACTTTGCAGCCCCTGGCGGCGGGAGGCGAACAGCTGCGTTTGCAACGCGATGATTTCAGCCACGCGCGGCTGAGTTTTGATCTGGGCAAAAATAGGGGAAAAAGTGACGTTGCTCAGACCGTCGCGCTCGGCGAGTAAACGCCCTTCGGTGGCCAGCGTGGTGTAGTACTGGTCGCGCAGGGAATCGACCTGCGCCTGTGCCTGCACCTGGCTCAACTGCACCAGGACTTCTCCGGCTTTCACCTTGTCGCCGTCTTTCACCGCGATATTCTTGATGATGCCGCTGGCCGGGGCCTGCACCGTTTTGCGATTGCCGGAAACGGTTACCGATCCCGGCGATGCCACCCCTTTATCCAGAGGCGCGAACGCTGCCCAGGCCAAAAATCCGAACAGACCAATTCCCACCACCAGCCAGCCCATCCGGGTAAACCGCCGTTCATCCTGCGGGATCTCTTCAATATACGAGTCTTGCGGCTCGCCAATGTGCGTCGACATACCAACTCCTTTAAACTGCGGACGGCAATAAAGCCGCCAGGCAATTCACGGCTTAATTAATTTGCGTTTTCGGGATATTGCCTTCATCCGGCTCGGAATTTACCGCCCTCACCGCTTGCTGAGGCGGTTGCGTCTGCGCTTTTTGCGCATTGGCTAACGCCTGAAGCACTTGTTGAGTCGGGCCGAATGCGTTGACGTTGCCATTTACCAGGAGCAACAGCTTGCTGGTCATCGACAGCAAATTGGTGCGATGGGTAATCAGAACCACCGTTTTATTACGTTGCTTGAGGAACATAATGGCCTGGTTCAACGCTTTCTCGCCCGCATCATCCAGGTTGGAGTTAGGCTCATCCAATACCACCAGCGAAGGGTCGCCATACAATGCGCGCGCCAGGCCGATACGCTGTTTCTGTCCACCGGAAAGCCCAGCGCCACCGTTGCCGAGCACCGAATCGTAGCCGTTAGGGAAACGCAGGATCAGTTCGTGCACGCCGGCCAGCTTGGCGGCTTCAATGACTTTCTCTGAGTCAATATCGTTAAAGCGGGCGATATTCTCGGCGATAGTCCCGGCAAACAGCTCAATGTCCTGTGGCAGATAGCCGATATACGGCCCCAACTCATCCTTGTTCCACTGATAGATGTCGGCATTATCCAACCGAACAATCCCTTCGCTGACCGGCCAAATGCCGACCAGCAAACGCGCCAGCGTCGATTTCCCCGACGCGCTCGGGCCAATGATCCCCAGCACGTCACCGGGTTGGATGGTAAAACTCACGTTATGCAATACCGCATCGCCTTGGGATCCCGGCGGCGTGGCGGTGACGCCTTCTACGGCCAGCACCCCTTCCGGGCGCGGCAAGGACATGCCGGTACCCCGTTGCGGATGCGTTTCCAGCAGCTTGACCAACCGGCCATAAGAAAGCTTCGCCGCGCTGTAGCTCTTCCAGACGTTAATAACCTGCTCAATCGGCGCCAGGGTTCGCCCCATCAGAATGGAACCGGCGATCATCATACCGGGCGTGATGTGCCCATCGATCGCCAGCCAGCCCCCCAGCCCCAGCACCAATGATTGCAGCGACATGCGCACAAACTTGGTGATCGACGTGACCCGCGATGCGCGTTCGCTGGCGATGCGCTGACTGTTCAAGAACCGCTGGTGCAGACCGAACCACCGGCGTTTCAGGTTGGGCAACATCCCCAAAGCTTCGATCACTTCGGCATTGCGCAGATTGGTGCTGGCCAGCGTCCCGGACATAATCGACAGCTTGCTGGCTTCCGCCAGCGGCTTTTTCGACACCATTTCGTTGATCACCGCCAATGCGATCAGCAACAGCGCACCGACCAGAGCGAAAAGCCCCAACCAAGGGTTAAAGAGGAATATCACCAACAGATAGATTGGAAACCACGGCGCATCAAAGAAGGCGAACAGCGCGCTGCCGGTGAGGAATTGGCGCAGATTGGTCAAATCGCTCAGCATCTGGCCGGCATCAGACGAGCCGTTTTTCAGATTCGCCTCGTAGGCCGCGGTATAGACTCGCGTGTTGAGCCGCATATCCAGCTGGCTGCCGATGCGGATCACCACCATGCTGCGCACGTATTCCAACAGCGACATCATGCCGAACATGCCCAGCATGATCAGCGTCAGCATCAACAGCGTGATTTCATTGCGAGAAGGAAGCACCCGGTCATAAACCTGGAGCATATAGATAGAAGGAACTAGCATTAATAAATTAATAAATGCGGTAAATATGCCAACGGTCCAGAAAACCTTGCTGCGAGTCCGTATAACATCCGCAATTTCATTGCGCGGTATAAATTGGTTCACTTTCTGCCCTTACATCATGTGCACTGTCAGTCAAAATCCGCATTGGACTCTTATAAGGAAAATCCTAAAAAGGGAAAAATAAAATAAATCCTAAAGAACCCCACCCCAGACATGCTCGAGACTGCAGATACTTTTCCTAACTATAGGTAGAGAAAGCGGATACCAGCAAGGCCGTAAGCAAAAAAAATCGCATCACAAACCACAGAAAAAAACAAATGAAAACAGTGGGGTAAATAATAGGCGGGGCAAAGCGGGTTTAGTACGAAAGGGAATAAATTAGAGATAATGACGTAGTTCACAAATTTCAAAGAATACGGGGTGTTTATACACCCCGTATTATTTATTGACTAACAGTTTCAATGGGAATTATAACCCACTGGAACTCATACTTACGCGTAGTGCAGCGTATCCACCAATTGCTGGTGGTTTTGCCCAGTCAGGTATACCACGGTATCGTTGAGGTCCAGCGAGTGGTTATCGTTGTTGTCGATAATCACGTAAGAGCTGGCAGTGTTACCGCCACCGCTGAATACAACGGATGCCACACCCACTTTCGACGTCAGCGAGTTGCTGCTATCCAGGCCAAGAATACCGCCCAGCAGGCCGATAACGCCATTGGTCAAACCGCCCACCAGTGTCCCCAACAATGCATCCAACGTGTCGGCAGAACGCGTACCGTAGTTCGCTACCGCGGTGCCGCTGGCGTCATCGGAGATAGTCAGGCCGCCATGGTTCACGTCGACAATCGAGTCCTTGAGGCTATTAAAGTCCTTGATGGTCACACCCGCCTGCGTGTTACTGGCCTTGATGTCGTAGGTGTTGGCACCTGCGCCGCCGGTCAGCGTGGTGTTGCCAATCACGCCCAGAGTATCGGCAGCACTGGTACCTTCTACGGTCATTTGGTAACCGTTCAGGCCCAACGCCGTCAACACCGGTGCCAACAGGTTGGTGGTGACAATACTCAGCGGCAGAATGTTCAGCAACTGAATGATGATACCGTCACCGGTACCGCCATGGCTGGAGTCGAGATTCAGCCCCGCGGTATTGGTGGACGCATTGATATCACGCACGTTGCTGAAACCGCTGCCCACCGTCAGATCCAGCGCGTGATCACCGGTCACGTTGATGGTCTGAACCTGCGCATTGGTGCCGGCCAATGACAGAATATTGTCAAAGCTGCCGGTACCGCCCGAGGCCACGTTAACCGTGGTCAGAGCGGTGCCCAACAAGGCGCTGCTGCTGCTGTTGAGAGTGATGGCGCCGGCATTCACGTTGGCAGAACTCACCGCATCGAAGTTGATATTGAAGTGATCGGTGGCGTTCTGGACAAAGGTGAAATTCAGCGTACTGGCAGCGGTCGCGTCCCCTTTCACTGCCAACTGCGCAGCGTTGCCGCCGGCGGCATTGATGACGTTGACGTTAGCCAGACCGGAGACCACAAACCCCTGTGTGCCCAGATTGGTGGCCGCTGCGTTCTGCGTAACCGTGCCGCCCGTAGTGCCTTCGACCGTGGACGTGCCGTTGGTCAGGCCAAAGTCAAAGGTGTTGTTTGGCGTTGTCACGCTGGTGGTAGTCGGTGAACCAATCAGCGGCGTCGTAATCAGCGTACCGACGGACTTGCCGATATAGCCGGTCAGGTCGATCTGCTCGAAGTTCGAGAAGTTGTTGGCGTTGCTGGTCACGGTGCTGGTACGAACGCCCAAGGCGTTTTGGTTGGTCACCACGGTTTTGGTGATGAAGTTGGCGGAGATAGAGTCCGTACCCGCGCCGCCATTAGCGGAGATGCCGGCGCCGACGGTGTTGGCTGCGCCGGTTGCCGCATTCCCCGCCCATTTCAGCGAGTCGTTGCCGTTGCCAAGGTTAAAGTCGCCGGTGCCCGTGGCGATATTGGCCGTCGACGTCACGATGACATCGTCATTCCCGGAACTGGCGTTCAGAATCACGTTGCCATTGTTAACGGTAATATCGACACCAGGGTTAACCCCGTTGTCAGACAGGTTGACCGTTGCTGCACTGGTGCCGTTGATGGTCAGATTCGCCAGGTGGTCGGCGAACTTCAGGTTCACGATGCTGGCGGCATTGGCGTTCAGTTGCACATTCGTGAGTACCGCTGTTTCGGCGTTGCTGATTTGATGCGACGTACCGGTGTTGACGGTGCCGGTTGCGTTACCGCCGGCGGCCGTTGCCGTCAGAGACGCGGAGGTTTTATACAGCAGGCTGGTACCGATATCGAACTCGAAACCATGCTGCTGGGTTACAGTAATATTATCTGTAGCCGTCGAGTTACGCAGATCGTTAATAATAGCCTGAGTAATAAGTGCCTTATCAGATCCTAACGAGCTATACACCAAAAGCTGCGCGGCTGTAGCAGCTACACCATGTACCCCAGTGTAAACATGTTGTATAAAGTCATCACCCGTTAGTTGGGCACCTTTCTTCTGAAACTCGCTTGATTTCAATATGGTCCCAATAAATCCTTTATAAGTCATCGCTCCTTTCGATAAATACTTACTCCAATCATCTAATCCACGAGCATCAATATCACGCTGCGGAACTGCAAGATAAACTGCAGAAACCTGCTCTTGATAACTTAATGAAGGCAGTTGCCCTGGCTGATAGCTGATAGTCGCGCTATTGAAATGTTGCTGCGCGGTAGTATCGCCTGAAGCAACAGTACCACGAAGAGAATCAATCACTTGAATCAGAACTTCTGCACGAGAAGTCCCTCCAGTCAGTTCAGTGACATAGTTAGATAATTCGGTCGCAGAGGGAGACCTTTCGTAACCCCATTTAAATAAACGAATCACATAATCGGTATTGCTAAGAGAAGTCAGATTTGCAGAGAAAATTATTTCTTGCGCTACCTGGACGAAGGTTTTCGTACCGGCATTAATGGCCGCTCCATAGTTGTTTATGCCAAGTGCAGATTGAGCCGCCCCAGTAACATAATAGATAGCCTGCACGTCTGAGGCGCCTTGCCCAAGGGCAGCGGCGCTTACCGACGGGAACAGAACAGCATTTACTTGCTGATCAAGACTAGCCTGCGCAGCGGATAGAGTAGAGTCAAATCCCGAATAATCAAGAACCTGATTTACAACTTTAGCCATTGCCTCGGCAAGAGTACTACCCGTCAGGTAATCTTGCAAAGTTGAGGTGGGTGCAGCAGAGCCAAAAATTTTTGTATAAACAATTTGTAAAGCATTTAAATCTGATAAACCGTTAAAGAGGGCTACACCATCCGCAGAAGTCAATAAAGTAGTAACATATGCTGAGGCAGATAGTTCACCTCGCTGCAATTGCGCACCTATTGAGTCGAACGTAGCGTGTGACGCGCTTTTCCCTAAAACAGCGTATAAAATAGCTGCTGCTTCTTTCTGATACGCTAATGAAGCCATGATTCCCCCCTTAGAGGACTAACTTGAGAAGCCATAAAAAAATCGGAAGCATAAAAGAGATATAACTCATTAATAATGCAGCTAAACATGCATTCCGACTGGTTATACCCAAACAAAGACAGCAAAGCTGTCTGAATTAAAAGAAAGGATAAGATTCAGGTTATGTCAAGGCAGACGGCGAAAGGTTTTAGCAAACAAAAACCATATAGTTAACATGGATAATATTTTTCTCACAAAATTCCCAAACAAGAAAAATCCATAAAAACACTGAGATCACATAAAAAAAACAAAATAGTTATAAATAAAATAAATTATAATGATTTTAATAAGCAATTAAAACTATAGCAACACTACAAATACACCAAAAAAACTGAGCATCAACATCCTGAAGTCAGCACAATGCATTACCTCTAAAAGACTTTCACACAAGTTATATTCTGGATATAGAATAGAGATAAGTCATAACTTCAACTGAAAATAGGTAGCAGGTAAATAATTAGCTATAATCAAAAAAATACAATATTATAATCTCGAGGTGTAAACACAGAACTCAATGAAAAATAAATTTGACCTCCGCCATGTCGTTACAAGGGGGTCAAACTGTGCCGAGAATATATTTTCTCGATGACATAATCACTCACGCAACTATTTAAAAATAAAAAATGCCGGTCTCGGCCTGTTACCAAAGAGATCCCCCCCTTTCCCTGATAGAGGAGAGCAAACCTAAAGAGTTATATAAATGATTTATGAATAAATTTTGCATCAGCTTAATTACGATGAATGGTCGCTTCTCTCTAAAAGCACGCGATATATGGTATTAAATCATGAGCAGATTTTAAATAAAAATGGGGAAACAGCAAAGAATGGACGGGGAATAAGATCTTTATTAAGATGCACAATGGAGGGAGTAAAAGAAATAAGTCGCAAACGGTAACCGACGATTCGCTTCGCATACAAAATAAACATTGAGAAATTTACGAGCAGCTCAAAAAAACGAACACCGCAGAGAGGAAATACATCATCAGTATCAAGGGAAAAACGTTATCATTGGGGATAGATAAGTAACAGGAAAGATGTTATTTCTTACGAGGGAGGGAGGGGGAGGAATAGCGCCTATCAATTTCGATATAGGGGTACACGAGAGAACAATGCGTTAGCAGGAACATTCTCTCGTCAAATTAACATCGGACACTCTTTAGCGATAATAAAAGGTAATAAGTCCATTAATTCAGCATACACTTAAACAAGCAGAAATCAATCTTCAACGCACTCCTTCGTAATGAATTGCATTACACGCTGCTCAACAAATAAAAAGATCATAAAGATACACAGATATATAGAGAAATTAGCTGAACATTTAATATCACTAAAAATGAAAATATTTACTCGTCTATTTTACCAAAACCCTTCCAAATCCCCGGGCTGCCAGCTTCAACACATACCCACCCCATGAAACTACCTCTCTGTGGTAAGGAGTTATCGATAACATCACCAACAGAAAAGCGGCCGTTCTTTGGTGGTCCTGGCAGTAATAAGCGTCTTATCGAAGGGATAATTACACGTGACTCTACGCCAAGAACGGTAAATCTACCGACGACATTATTATTTAGCCACATCCCATTTTTTGAACCAAATTGGACATCACCTGCAACCATGCAATCATCAATTAGCACATTCGGTACTTTTGGGTCAATAAAAACATCTCCGTCGATAATAGAAGAAATAACTCTTATCCTCAATTTCTTTGAACCAGACCTGGCAAAAAATGACTTTTTGATTCGGCAGTTTTCAAAAATAACGTCACCATCAAGGTTCGACCAGTCAATTGAATTAAAGATGCAGTCTTTAAAAATTTTAAATCCTGAGGTGGATATTGCATCAACTGTATCAATAGTTACATCTTTGAAAGTGAACTTGCTGTTCGTCCCTGTTTTTATCTTTATATTTTTCGCGGGGCTGCACCGGTGCGAATCAATATAAAACTCACCATAAACATGCTTCAAAAGATATTTAATTTCATCACTTCCTCCGCCACTGACTTTGATCGTCCCTTTTCTCTGCATAAAAAGAGTACAGCCTTCAGTTCCAGAGACATCCCAATGCGCATTATATTCAGCATGCAAATTGACGAAATAGTTTTCTATGCCACCGGCAAAATCACAAATTGGCGAAACAGGGTTATCTTCCCATTGGCAATCATTAAAACGAAGATAATTGCAATCATCTCTTAGAGATGACATTATAACTACTGGGCTAACCAGCGTTTTAGACTCATCAAAGCCATCTTTTAAATTGGCTCGATCGCCAGATGTTCTTCCGCAATTGAAAACATCAACTTGTTCAAAAACAGAGTCTTGGCATTTGTCGATAAACAGCCCCGCACCATCAAACCCCTCCAGAGTAACCTGTTCTAGACGCATTGCATATTGATATTGCAGAAAAAAACCATGACACTTGCTCAAGTTTCCAATGAGTTGAATATTGCTAATGGATACAGCACGGAAGCCAGGACTTTTAGCAGATTTATTAGATTTCCCAGGAAAATGAAAGACACCGAAATTTTCGTAGCCTTCATTCATGCGAACATCAATGACGGTCCCCCCTTTTTTGCCAAAGCCATCTATTTTAGCCCCAGAGTCTAAAGGAAAGATAATAGGTGTTTTAACTACTAGCTTTCCTCTCGGCAAAACGATTTTACGATTGCTGGAAAAATTAATAGCACGAGTAATCGCCGGTCCATTATCATCTTGTGTGTCGCTGATCCCAAAATAACTGCCTAAAATAGGCTCATCGTTTGAAAACACTCTTTTCCAACGCTTACCATCATCTGTAACAATTACCATCCCCCCATCATCAGGAGAAGTATTGTCATCAGCATCATAATAGAACTCCCCACCTCCAGAATGTTGAGATTGCACGGACGGCTTATGGTTAGCAACTACGCTTCTCATCACGGAATTAACTGCAGTAGTACCTTGTGATGGATAATAGCTGAGTACATTTACCCGTTGACCAGGACTGATGGGAGAAAGTTTCTTTAAGCTACCAATATCAGGACAATTACTAGCTAAGGATTCGGTACTTGCATTTTTTATCGAATTATCAGCAAAGGCATTTTCTGTCCTTGAGATAGCAGCAATGGAAGCCAATGCCATAACGATACCGTTCTTTAGTGATTCTCGCTTAGAAAAATCAGGACTACTTTTCTTCATTTTCTGCCTCCAGAATAAATTTATTGATCTTGTTCCCAGAGAGAAACCACCATATTAACAAGCAGCTTTAAATGAGATCACTCTTATTCTTAGTGTGATTTGAGTATATGTAATAATAAGTAAGTATTATAAAACTATCAACAGTGAAAAATGTTACAGTGGCAGTAAAAAGCACCAAAATAACAACATCATAACTATCTAATTTCAAATACATACAGAAGAATACTATTGCGATGAGACCAATAACCCCCATCTCCATAGTAACACCTAGAAGCCCCACATTTGGCTTGAAACCAAATCCACCTAAATAATCAACAATAGGCTGATAATTGGTAAAACATTCGTATTCTTTTCCACACCCAATTAAGAAACTCGGTACGTTCATATTTAAGACTAAATATGATGCAGAAAAGCGATGTGCTATAGATTGATTTTCGTAGAAAAAGGCAGGAATCCCGACATTAAGATAGTTTGCGATCGAAACGAAAACGACAATAAAGAGTGAAAAAGTGAGCACAACAGGGATTTTAGCTAATATGCGCCGAAATGGATAAACAGCTGCTATAAGGAAAAGTATAACTGAGGCCTTAGACAAACTGAAAATATAACCTAATGCAAATAATACAATCTCCCAAGCCTTTAGCTTAAAATCTCTTAGTCTTATCATAAACGAGATGATTAATAGGGAAACAAAAAAACCAGCCTCTCGAGATAACCCAGACATTCTTGGCAACAGAAAAACTTCATATTGGTTAGTAAAAGTTTTGGTTGCATAGTCGCCCCATATTGCAATCGATATTGCCTTTGGCCCTATTGCAGCAGAATAGTTTGTACCAGCGAACTCATATAATGAAAACTGTAAAATACACCAAATAACAGAAATAAGCATACAGACATATATTTTACTAAAAACTGGCTTTCCTATTTTGTGAATATATGCAACACCCAATACTAGAGCAAATGTTTTAACGACTAAATCATACCGCCAAAATGCTAGACACAAGACAGTCCACACACAAAAACACAGTAATATTTTTAAAGATACTGTAGACAATTTTCTTATAAATTCATAATCCATGAAAACCAGAGGAATCCAAAGATATAAAGTCACATCACCGACGTAAGGATTGAAAGGTGTAGCGATGAAAAAAAATGCAATCCCCCATCTCAGAATATTTAGGAAGAGTCTTTCCTTTTCGCTACTATCAACGATAGTGTGTGTTGTAATACTCATTGATTTTTGCTCTCATGAAGAAAATTTTCTTATAATATACTAACCATTAATCACAATCAATAAGCCGATTTATTTATAAACCCTTTAAAGACCGTAAGAAAGATAATTCGGATATCGAACCAAACGCTCCAATTCCTAATATAATCGAGATCATATTCAACTCGACTTTGCATCTTGTCTAGAGTGTCCGTTTCACCTCGCCATCCATTTATCTGGGCCCAGCCAGTGATTCCTGGTTTAACTTTATGACGAAGCATATAGCCTTTAATTAGCTTTCTGTATTGCTCATTATGCGCGACAGCATGTGGGCGAGGTCCAACAATCGACATGTCCCCCATCAACACATTTATAAATTGCGGAAGTTCATCAAGCGATGTCCGACGTAAGAAAGCACCAACGGCAGTAACCCGAGCATCACCTTTTTTTGCCTGAACAACTTTATCTCCATTTTCCATAACGCTCATGGATCTAAACTTCCAAACCATTATAGATTTTCCATCCATGCCATAACGTCTCTGCTTGAAAATAATCGGGCCTGGAGACGTGAACTTAACAGACATCGCAATCAATAAAAGAACAGGGGAAATAAATATTAATATTGCAAGCGAAAGTATAATATCCTCTACACGCTTTATTATTTTATTGACACCGCTGATTGGTGTATCAAAAAGAGAAACTACAGAAACACCATTTATTTCTTCGCTACGCGACTGTAGAATATTAAAAGTAAAAACATCTGGTATAAGCATTACCGAGCAAGTTGTATCAGATAATTCAGCTACAGTATCCTTGATTAAACGTTCTTGCTCCATTGGCATCGCAATATAAATTCTATCAATCCGTCCATCTTTTGCGTCTCTGATAAGTTGCTCTAAATCACCACATTTTCCGACTTTCGTGTCGATAGAGTTACATGCGTCATCATATATTCCAAGGACTTTGAAGCCCATCCAATGAGCATCATTTAAAGTTTCGGCTAACTTGATACCAACAGGGAGCGAGCCCATGATCGCAACATTGCGGGTGTTAAACCCGAGATTTCGCATATAACCAAGCAATAAACGAATAATCGAGCGAGAAACTATCAAACCACAACATGCCAAGAGGTACCACTCAGCATATAGCGTTAAATCACTATAAAAACCATCGATAAAAGATATAAGACCAATAGTTAATAAAACACTTAAAGACCAGTTTTTTATGATGAGTTGGATCTCTAAGGTAACACGGACTCCACGCCACGAGCGGTAAAACTCGGTTATCCCACCTACCATTTGAAATATGACGATTGATATCAATACTACAATCCAGTACTCCATGGTAAATACATTGCCTGACAGCTTGCATGCCAAATAAAGACAGAAACTTATAATAGCAATGTCTGAAAACCGCTGTATCATTGAAGTTAGCGAAGCATTAGACTGTAGAGCACCACGACGAAAACCATTCATAGCTGTTTGCCTATTAACCAACATAGTATAACTCCTGCCCAGTACCTGCCAGATTAAAAATATAATTTTTATAAAACAGAAGAATACATTATATATCAGGAGAATCGCGTTCAACTCTCCTATTCCAGAAAAAATATCTTTGTTGCACTTTAAATATCATGCACCAAGATCAAGGTATAATTTTTTAGTTGCCTCAATCATCTTGTCCGCGGTAAATTTCTTACTGAACGTCTCTATTGCGGCATTCCCCATTCTCTGCCACTCCTCTCTTGATGTACTTTCGAGTATATGACATAGCTCCTCCGTTTGCTCAGGAGAAAATAGCCGGCCATTTATGCGATCTTCAACAACCTCCGGGAAAGAACTACAGTTACTCGCTAAAATAGGTAATCCATAGCTCATTGCTTCTAACGGAACCATTGCAAAACCTTCCCATCGACTTGGTATTAGCAATACATCAGCACGACAGAAATGTGGTGCCA
The DNA here is from genome assembly GCF_040280225.1 of Serratia sp. SM04. Classification (NCBI taxonomy): domain Bacteria; kingdom Pseudomonadati; phylum Pseudomonadota; class Gammaproteobacteria; order Enterobacterales; family Yersiniaceae; genus Serratia; species Serratia sp. SM04. The sequence continues at coordinate 206,673 of NZ_JBEOQT010000002.1, forward strand.
ATTGTTCAGCGGATAACCAGCCGGCATACGTCGTCTGCGGTAGATCTTGAATATTATCATTCTCATTTTCAAGCACAAAGTCGCCGACAACTGTCAAATGGAATGCTTTACCTTCTAATTGGTGCATAGCTTTGGATAAAATATCAAAACCTTTTTGGTAGTCGAAGCGGCCAACAAAAAGCAGCTGAATAAGCTCATTACCCTCAGGGGAATTGACTTTTTTGACGTAATTTTTATTACTCGGAACGCCATTATGAACGACGACCAATTTATTTTCATTAAGCCCTGCATCAACAGCCATTTTTTTTTCACAATGGCTGACACAAATAACAACATCAGTTATAGGAAGCAATGCTTTTTCGATGACGGTATATATACGTGATTTAAAACGAGATACAGTCATCATAAATGCGAAAGCATGCGGGCAATATATTACTTTTGGCCGATAAATTGGCCATAATAAAATTAATGACAATCGCCCTAAAGCACCAGCAAAACTACTATGTAAATGAACCACCTCTGGTCGATGCTTTAATACAACCCCCGTAAATATAAAGAAAAACTGTAGAAAACCTCGAATCCCACGCCCTAGTCGAGGAAAAGGTTTTATCGACCTCGAGTCGACACCATATAATTCTGAAACCTGATCGGCAGGAACTAAGCAACAGATTTTGTCCTGCCCTATATCAGCAATCTGACTTTTGGCTAACTGACGAAGGACCGTAGCCACTCCCCCTTTGATTGTTTCTGCCGCATGAAGAACTCTCATCAAAACTCCCAATAATATTTATTCTAAATATTGTGATATTATTTTATTAACTGCTTGTGCCGATTTCTCCCATGAGAAGCGACGTGTGTTTTCAAAACCCAGTCTTATGAGCTCCTCGCGGACTGTATCATTGCCAATGATAGTTTCCATTGCTTTAGCGATTTCATCAATTTTGTAAGGATCAAAATACAAAGCACTCGTCCCCAAAACCTCAGGAATCGACGCGGAGGAAGACGCTATAACTGGACACCCGCAAGATTGAGCCTCAAGAGGAGGGATCCCAAACCCTTCATAGAAAGATGGGAAAACAAATGCTGTTGCATTCTGGTATAATTTAACAAGTTCCAGATCATCGACGCGCCCCAAAAATTCTATATTTGAATTAGTATTCTCGGCATTCGCATACATCTGCTTATTGAAGTTATCAGCAGAACGACCAATAATCTTTAATTTAATTTCAATTTTATCGTCTAACATGGCAAAGGCTTTTAACATGCCATGAAAATTTTTATGGTAATTAGGGGAGGATACGGCAAGAAGGTATTTTTCTTGTTTACCTGAGTCAATCGATTTAAAATTTGCAGATGACGCATTATAAACCACTGATATTTTTTCTTTTTCAACATTGAAAGCTTTGGCTATCTCACCTTTAGAAAACTCACTGACCGTAATAATTTTTCTGCTATTTTTTAGCATGATTGGAATAATCAAGTTGTAAATATAACGGAACTGTCTAGAAAAGCTCTCAGGATATCTTTTGTAGGTGATATCGTGATGTGTGACTATTTGATTCCTATAGAATAAGGGAGCAGTACTGCACAGGTTAAGTAACGGCGGAGAGCCAATACTTTTGAGATATTTAGGGAGATCGATTTGTTCCCACAAATGACCATATTTTTTTCCAATCACCTTGATTTCAAAAGACGGATCAATCTCAATCTTAAATTTCTCGTCAGGAACGAGGAAAACAATATCGTTTCTGATTCCATTCAAACTTCGAGATATCTGTTCTGCAAAACGTTGCACGCCCGTCATATCTTGCGTAAGAAATCTTGCATTAATATAAATCATTAACGGCACCAATTATTAATCATTATAGGGAGACATTTTAATATAAAAGCTAACATCAATATAGCTCGGTATATTTTTCTGCAATATGTTTTATATCAAAGTCCCGCACCGGATTTATATCAAATGTAGGATGCGTCATAAGATAGTCAATATTAAAGTCTTGAATGGGGTATATATTTTGATAAAATTTAGCTATTTCCGCAACCCCAGCAGTAAAATTAGTATAAACAATTTTCCCTGCATTGGCAGACTCAGCAACTGCCCGCCCAAATGGTTCATTCCATTTGTTAGGCAGAACAACAACATCGACCGATGCCATAAAATCTTCTACCTTAATAAAACCCATCGTCTTTATATTACTGGCAGATGCTAACATCTCCAATTCGTTACCTTCCATATCATTACCGAAGCGCCCTGCAGCATAGAAATCGATACCTTTTGTATTTCTATATTTTTCAGCTAACAAACAATAATCATCAAACCCTTTATCTCTAGTCAATCGTCCAATGAAGCCCACTCGTACATTTTCATGACCACTATCATCTTTTTTAAAATCAATATGTGAAATAGGATTATAGATATATGCATGAGCAGCGCTAATGCCAAATTTATTTGACTTATGAAGTTTAGAGATATACTCACTGATACCTACAAAACAATCAACATTTCTGCTGCAATTTTTTTTCACAGCAGAAAGAAGCTTTACACCAATACTATTAACATCAATATTATTTCCCGACTTAAACAATGTACTATTAGGATGAAAAAGATAGTAATCTCGCGTTGTATGGACTATTTTTATGTTTTCTTTTTTAGCTGCTTTCCAAACAGAAACTGAAAAGCCACTTAAGTTATTTGTATGTACAACATCGGGTTTTATCCTTGCCAACTCTTTACCAACAAGTGACATCATCCAGGGGTTGTACATGTCAATGAGATGCCATACAAGCTTCTTCAATCGCCCTTTCCTACCATTAGCGAATGGCCAGTAAATATTTTTTAGAGGGAAATAAAAAATGCGAACACCATTTAGTGTCTCTTCTAACATCTCACTATGATTGTGCAAACAAAAGACAGTCACATCGTGACCATTACTGATTAACTCCTCTGCCAGCAGTTGAACAGAAACTTCAGCACCACCGACTTTATAAGGAGCATAAAGTGTATTGATCATGACAATTTTCATAGCCTACCTATTTAAGCGTGGAAGTGTTTAATCAAAGCACCTTGTTAATCAGTTCAATATTGGCATTATTATATCGCGAATAATTATCGTATATACAGCCGACAAAAGATTTCCACTCTGGCGATAAATTAGCCTCATTGATTACGTAAGACGTTATTTTTATCTTATCCCCATAGATCATGATCAAATTGTCGTATAAAGAAGAGTAAAATCCAGCAATGGAAGACACGTTTTCTTTTTCCATTAAAGGATATACTTCGAAAGGAAAATCTAATCTTTTAACTTTAACAAGCTCTGATATTATTTTTATTTTTTCAGTCCTTTCTCTGCGATGTGGCACATAATAAAAAACAGATTCAGGTTTTGATTTCAATAAGTCTTTTATCATATTTAATGTTAATTGAATATCATCAACCGATGTTACTCCTGCCTCAAAAAGCGGCGCCCCAATAATGAACACTTTATTATTGTCACTGGGTAAGCTTGCTAGCTTTTTTTTATAATTTTCGTAACAGTGCCTTATGACGGTATCACTCTTTTTGACTTTTTCCCCAATGTTATATACGGAAAAAAATGTGATTTTTTCGAACTCATTGTTAACCATGCCAATGGATTTCAAGAATAAAGACTTAATAATTTTTCGCGGACTAATTCCCTCCTCTCGATTTATTCTGAGCGTCGCCGTCCCATCATCAAGAAGAACAATGCTTCTTTTTTTAAATTTTCCGGCTAGCATCCAGAAAACGCGCGCACGATATTCGCCCGCAATAAGAGTGACTCTGTTTTTATTTATTCCTCCACCACCAATCCCTTTAAGAGCACTTTTGATCTTTAATGAGTTTTTTAGAGTTCCTTCAACATCAATAACAACCAATTTCTTGTACTTAATCATATCCACTATGTTCATGATCTGATTATAATTAAGCGCAGAATTTTCTGTTTTTTTATTGATGATCAAGATCTCCAGACTTATTTTTTTAACATCCAAAAACTCTATTAAATTAAACGCCTGCAATGGCGATTCGATATACGCAATATAAGTATCCATAATTATTTCACCATAGCACTCATTCAATTGTTATTTAAAGCCTTCAGATATATCAGTGGAATTTTTTCTCATCACGCAACTTTATATAATGTTCAACATCTCGTTGAGAAAACACTTTTGCCGGATGTCCTCCAGCAATAGCAAACGCCGGAACATGCTTAATTACGACGCTACCTGCCTGTATGATTGCACCCTCACCAATTGTAACCCCGGGCAGAACAATCACATTGATCCCAAGCCAAACATTATCCCCGATATGCGTATCCTTAATCACATAAGTGTTATCGTAGGGAATCGCATTCCCATGATGATTATGATTTTCTGTGATCAATACACAACCAAAACCACAGTGAAAATTATCGCCGATAGTAACACCGCCCTTTCCAACCACCGTCAAACCATTGGAGTTAAAGTTATCACCAAGTCGGGTTTTATTATTAACGATAGTTAAAAAGTTAATTTTCGGATCTTGACCACATCTTTCAGCCATTCTGATAACTTTTGAACGATAACGCTGCTTACGTAAGTTTCGCAACCATCGTTTAAGACTTGCTATCATCTTTTCCTCTCAATACTGATCTGTCGCTTGCCACAATAAAAAGTCACTGCACACGCATAAAAACTAGAAATTGCATAAACCAGGCAGAAATACTCAACTTTGATTTCTGTCATGGTGATGACAAATATACCAATCAAATGCGTTATCATCGAGCCCATGGTAATAATTGAGATTAATTTATTTTTACGATAGTAAAACAGTGAGTGCGTAAAAATATAATAAATCGATAAAAATGCAGTTCCAGGCAAAAGAATGTTGAAGTAATAAATGGCGCGATTGAACTCAGCATTAAACAGATACGGGAAAGCAAATGGCAAAATAAAGAAGTAAATAATGCACGAAACGATAACCAGAGCTGTGTAACCATATTGAATGAGCTCGACCCCTCTAAAATCGTTCGCTTTAAGCTTGCGATAAATGAAAGGTTGGAACGCCTGGTTGATTACGCCGAAAAAGAGCATAACGATAGAGGTTAGCTGAAACGCCAAGCCATAAACCCCGACTACCGCCGTACTCATGTAATGCGCTATGAAGAATCTATCCACCGAGGATTTAATCCAATAACTGCCATGATGTGGCAATAGGGATACCCCGTAGCTAATGATTTCCTTATAACGCTTACGCAACGGTTGGAGCACGCTGCGTTCAACCGCTATTTTTCTGTAAACAAAGAACTCGTAGGCCAGCTGAATGCTGAAAAATGATGCCGCGATCGCTATCAAACGTTGTCCTGGCGTCGACGCTATCATTTCATAAAGAGCGATAGTGAATAAAACGTTGAATGCGGAAAGCAAAAATTGGCCGATAGCGGCAACTTTATAGGTCTGACTAATGCGCAAATGCGATAAATTGATAAAGTTCAGCGCCTGCGCCAGAGATGCCAAAACAACCAGAAAACCGTCGCTGAAAGAAACAGAGATCTTGGTGACCAGTGTGACAATGTAGAATATAGCCACCAGTAGCGCGCTCGACGCGAAAGCCAAGGCGATGTTATCTCTGCGGAACACCAGGGAGCTCCCTTCCCCCTCCTGCATGTATTTGACCGGCAACAGACCTTGACCACTGAACGAAATGAAAATGATCAAGATCTGAATAACGGACAAATAAAGAGTCAGCGCGCCGTACCCCGACGCGCCTAGGTGTGCTGTCAAATAAGGCAATATGATGAAGCCGATGACCTTGCCGAGAATGTCCCCTACCGACAAGGCCGCAGCCCCCATAATGGCTTTACTCATTTACAGATACTTTTCCAGGAAGTTAAGCGCATGCCAGAACCCTTCCCCTTGGTTTTTGTGCCCCTGCCACACTTCAGGAATAAACTGCGCTCCCGGCGCATGACGACGCAGATCATCAGCCAGCTCGTCAAAGTTCACATCGCCTTTACCGATCTGTACCCCTTCACCATCCACTCCCAAAGCATCAACAATATGCATATGTGCGGTGTAAGGGCCGACCTTCTGGGTAAACTCATGAAGATCCCATTGGTAGTAATTACAAGCCATCATGGAATGCGACGTGTCATAGCAGATGCGGTAGCCGTATTTCTCACAGAACGCTTTAATCTCGTCCGGATCGACAAACAGGTTATGGTAGCTTTGACCACCAAAGTGCCATGGGAACGGAGGCATCGTCTGGATGATGATTTCAACGCCTTCTTGATTGATTTCACCCAGAGCGGCGCCAATGCGTTCGTACATCGCCTGGCGTGATTCTTTTGGCAAGAAACCGGTGGTATTGAAACCGCCTGCATTCACCACGATGACCGGACGCTCAGTTTTCGGGAAATATTGCTTCAACGCGCGAGTCACATCGCAGACACGCTGCAGCTGTTTGATCGAATGAGCAAGATAAACGGGATCATCCGTCGCCAGATCCAAAATATGATCGTTGGCAAACAGCTCGGGGCTATGTACCGCAAAACCGATATTTTCAGCGCCGGAGAAGAATTCTGTCAAATCGAGTTCCATATCCTGATAGCTCAGATGGAACTCGACGAAGTCCAGATTGGATTTATTCTTCAACTTGCCATAATCGTGGTAGCGCACTGGAATGCCGAACGGACGATTGAAATCATAGTCCTTGGCTTCTATCGCCACATCATTTAGATCCGACTCATAGAAATACCCGCCTTTTTCGTGGTCACGATTGGCTTTCTTACCGACCAATTGCTCCAGATAAAGAGGCTGCAGACCCTGCCCCGGACTCTTCACTTCAACCATCTCGCGAGTGATGATTTCACCTTTTTTCAGATCGCGATTGATAATCAAACTTTTTGCCAGAGTTTCGCGGTTGATCATTTCCCCTTGGGTGATAGTACGTTCGCCGGCGTTGCCCATGGACTCTTCAACTTCGCGGATACGTACGACCATCTCTTTGAACTCAGGGGGTAACAACGACACCTTGTGGTCGTTGCCTTCCATGGATTTGTCGATGGTGAAGTGTTTTTCGATTACTCTTGCGCCCAGCGCGGTCACGGCGATCGGCACTGAAATGCCACGCTCATGGCCAGAATAGCCGACCAAGCAGCCCGTCACCTGCTGCAGACGTTTGATATAGGCCAGGTTGACGTCTTTGAACGGCGTCGGATACGTAGAGTTGCAATGCAGGATCACAAACTCGGCACCTTTCGATTTCAAGAAGTCTACCGAGCTTTTGATTTCTGCTTCGCTGCACATACCGGTAGAACAAATCAGCGGTTTGCCCGTAGCGGCCAACGCGGCCAACATTTCGTGGTTAGTGAAGTCAGCGGAAGCGACCTTATAACCTTCCATGCCGTAGTTTTCCAACACTTCCAGGCTCTTCAGATCCCAAGGGGTACACAGCGGGGTCAGCCCCTTCTCCTTGCAATAATCGAACACTTCAATCAGTTCTTCATTGCTGAGCTGGAATTTTCTCAGCAGATCCAGCGTGTACTGTGCGCCAAGATCGGCGGATTTGTCTTTATCGTTGCCGCCCTTATACAAAGAGCTCAGATCGCGCATTTGGAACTTGACGCAATCGGCGCCCGCGTCAACCGCCAGGTCAACCAGATGCTTAGCCAGCTTAATATCGCCATTATGGTTGTTGCCAATTTCAGCAATAATGTAAGTCGGCGAGGTTTCCGTGATAGTGTGTTTGCCAATCGTCAGGCCTTTTTCGCTTTGCAGCGCAACGGCGACCAAACGACGATAATCATCAACCAGCGGCAGAACGTCAACGCCATTCGAAAACAGCGATTCAATCTCATTGCGTGGCGCATCCACTTTTTTATAGCGGACGTTCTGATTCATCACTTCCGACATTTCGCGGCTCAGATCGAAGTCGCCGTTAGTGATCCAACGACGGAAATCACCGTCTGAGAAAGAACCGCACAGCTTGCCGTCTTCGGTGACAACAAAAATAATGCGTTTTTTATTCGAGTTGATTTTTTCTAAGGCTTTAATGATTGATTCGGTTTCAAACACTAAAAAGTCAGATATTTTTTTCTGAATTAACATAAATTATCTCCCACTCCAATTTTTCAAAATTACTTCAACAACCGCCCAGTCCAGCATGGTGTCAATTTCAAAGCTTTCCTCTTCCGACATCTTATGCGCTACAACTTTGCCACCAAGACGATTACCGGTACTGAGGAGAATTTCGCTTTTCGTAACGTAAATTGAACCATTTTCTTTAAGTTTGATATTTTCAGGCTTAATATCTTGCCGACGCGGACGGTTTAAGTAGTCGTAATAGGCTTTCGGATTATCTTCATTTTCCCACAAGAAATGCCAAAACTCACATACGCTCAGCAGTGAATCGGCTTTCTTTTCAATAATCTTTCTGATTGCAGAATCAATCGCATCATCTTTGCGAACAGGAGAAGTAGCCTGCAACAGGACGGTATACTCAGGGTGGTAACTCTCATGTTCAGCCAACCACTCCAGCGTATGCAAAAGCGCGGGCTCAGTCGCAGCGGTATCGTTCGCCAGATGGGCCGGACGCATGAACGGGACTTCCGCGCCATATTCTCTGGCTACGGCAGCGATATCTTCACAATCTGTAGAAACAATAACACGATCAATACTCGAAGAATTTAATGCCTGCTCTATGCTCCAAGCGATTAATGGTTTACCTGCAATTTCTTTAATGTTTTTTTTGGGAATACCTTTCGACCCACCCCTTGCCGGAATAATTGCAAGATTACTCATTTTTTCTCCAAATATCCTGTATTATTAATTCTTTATTGAACTAAAAGCCCCTCTATATCGAGATATCGAGGAGCTTTATTACTTTAAGAGAGGAAAAAATTACTTATACTCGTAAGCGTAGTAGCCGTAAGCGTCACCGGATTTATTTTCAACGGCATTAAGAATAACACCTTTAATCTCGGTACCATTCTGTTCGAAACGACGAATACTCACTTCAATTTCTTTCAATGAATTTATACCATGACGCGCAACAAGTAATGTTGTGCCTATGTTTCGCCCAACAATAGCTGCATCCGTAACCGCAAGGATAGGCGGCGTATCAACAAGCACTATGTCATAGTGTTCGCTTGCCCATGTTAAGAGATCGGTTAACCGTTTATGCATCAATAGCTCAGATGGGTTTGGTGGGACTTTACCCCGGGAAATAAAGTCTAGACTAGACAACTCTGTCTTTTTAATTACGCTCTCGACAGACGTTTGACCGGATAAGAAATCTGATAGCCCCATACCTAACTCACAACCTAACAGGCTATGCGCATACCCTTTACGCATATCAGCATCTATAAGGAGGACTTTTTGCCCAGCCTGTGAAACAACAGCGGCTAAGTTTAAACTTACAAACGTCTTACCGATATTCGGGCTAGCGCCACATATCATCAGCACATTATTTTTAGCTTCAATCATCGCAAAATGCAGGCTGGTACGTAGACTACGTACAGCCTCAATAGCAAGGTCTGCTGGGTTGCCTACAGCAAGCAACGAGTCAACATTAGCTTGATTCTTTCTTTGTCCTTTATTAAGGATAGAGCTATCTTTCTTCTGTTGCCATTCAGAGAGAGGAATACTCGCATACACATTAATGCCTTGCTGTTCAAGTTCCTCAGGACTTTCTATCCCTCTGTGAAGCATATTTTTCAAGACTACTACAACAACTGAAAGCACACCGCCAAATAAAGTAGCAATAATTATGATTAGCACTTTTCTCGGTTTTACCGGTTTAGGGGCAGCCTCAGCAGAGTCAATAATGCGGACGTTACCAACGGTACTGGCTTTAGTGATCGAGAGCTCTTGCTGTTTATTCAACAATTGCATATAGATTTCTTTCCCAGCATCAACATCTCGTGTTAAACGAAGTATTTCCTGCTGGGTTTGAGGCATCTTGCTAACACGTTTATTCAACTTATCTTTTTCTTGCTGCAATGTCGAGCGTTTCTCCATTAATGCTCGATATGCTGGGTGCTCTTTCGTATAAAGCTTGGATATTTCAGCCTCTTTGAAAGTAAGCTCATTTAATTGAGCTTCCACACCAACGATTGTATCAAGAACAGATTTTGCCTCTAAAGATAAATCGACAGAATCATTCTTTTGGCGAAAACTATTAAGCTTATCCTCCGCAGAATTTAAAGACTCTCTGACTAATGGCAATTGATCTTTCAGAAATGCCAAACTACGAGCGGCTTCTTCTGATTTTCTTTCTACGTTTTGCTCAAGATAATTACGGCTTATGCTATCTACAATTTTTTTAATTTGAACAGGATCATCACCATTATAACTTATAGATAAAACACCTGTGTCTTTTCCTTTATCCTCAACTGTCAGATTATCTAAAAGGTTTAATGTTGCGGACAGTTTTGACAATTTTTCAATTTCAAAAACAACTCCTGGTGCGGACTCTATTCCACTGACAAGTAGAGATATATTATCACCTGACGCCAACTGTCCCACTTGTCCTTTAAATAAAAAATCACCATTCTTTGAAATGATATAGTTTTCTTTATCGACTACTGTCAATTCGAGATTAGCATCAGATAGCTCAGGTGGTACATTTAACCGCGATAATGCGATCTGCCCAGGTTCTTCTCCCATCAGTCTAGCCCAACCGCGTCCGAATATAGGAAAATATTTCTGATTCGCGATCGTATCTAGATGCAGATCACTTACCGTTTTACCCAAAATCATCCGTGAAGTTATCAGCTCGATTTCGGTTGACGACGCAGGCTGTGCATCAGGAAGCATTTGAGTCAGGTCATTAACAAGCGAATTACCATCGCTCCTTTCCACCTGAATTAATGCGTCGGCTCTATATATTGGAGTGGCAAAAAGACTATATAGGAGCCCCAACACACAAAAAAACGTTGTGAACCCTAAAATCAACCAGCGATGATCAAAAAGGATGCTAATCAATCTGGCTAAATCTATCTCATCATTGCTTTGGCTAGCTGGAAGCTGGCCAGCTTTACTGTTGTTAGTCATGTTGTTCTCTATTCAACGGTTTAAAGCATCAGCCCATTTCTGAGCTGATTCTGCAAGCAAATTGTAGGCATATTCAAATGCCTCAGGACTTTTCCTGTAAGGATCAGGAATATCTTTTTGCCCTTGCCAGTGTGCAAAAAGCATTGTCTTCCCTCTTACTTCAGGAATGAGCCTACATACAGCATCTACATGCCCCCTTTCCATTACAAGAATGAGAGAATATTCTTGACACATACTCTTTGTAAGCTGCCGTGCCACATGACCCTCAAGAGAAATACCGTTCTTACTGGCTATCAGTGCCGCTTGATTATCAGCACTGTGCCCAGCTAAAGCATGTATACCTGCGGAGGCAATATTTTTAGCCGGACACAGTTTTTTAAGCAAAGCCTCGGCCGTCGGTGAACGGCAGATGTTGCCTACACAAACTACCAAAATGGAATCAAACATACTCTATGCCCTATGGCCAATTACGAATGCGCAATGTACCTTCAGTCAGGTCATTGAAGCTCGATATTGTAGGTGCCAGCTGACTGATAACACGATTCCAACGGACAATTGGTGCAGCAGTGACATAGACGATATCATAAGGCTGAAGTTGGAATTCTGCCCCCATAACCATGGCTGTCGCATCAGCCATGTTCAACTGATAGATATCAGCTAATTTGCTACCCTGTGTACCATGGAGAGGTCGGATGACAAACACACCGGTTGCATCTGCGGTCGTTTGGCTTATCCCATTGGTATTACCTAAGGCTTCCGTGAGTGTCATACCACTCCGATCCATTTTCAGTGTCGCTGGTGTTTTAACCTCACCCATAACAAATATCTTAAGATCGTCATTTCGAGGAATATAAAGAATATCACCCGGGTACAATAATCTGTTCTGTGTAAGATCGCCGTTTTGCATCATTTTCTGCAACGATAGGCGCTCTTCTTTACCATTGTGGGTGAGCACGATATTGCGCCAATCGGCATTTTCCGTCAGGCCGCCCGCGACGTTAATTGCATCAAGTACCGTCAAGGGAACATTAGTGATAGCTTGTTGCCCTGACTTCGATACCTCACCAGTAATGTATGCTTTCTGCGAACGAAACGCAGCTATATTGACATCGACCTGAGGGCTTTCAATATATTGAGAAAGCCGACTTGCTATTTCTGAACGAACCTGGGTCGCAGTTTTTCCCGCTACACGAACTTTACCAATATAAGGATAAAAAATTGTACCATCCGATTGGACCCAGTTCCCCGTATCGCTTGCGCTTCGGTATTGGCCTGCTGGTGTAGTCAACTCCGGGTGATCCCACACGGTTACATTAAGGACATCACCAATACCGATATGATATTCGTAACTACGAAGTGCTTGTTCAAGCAACGCGTTCGGCTGAGCGACTACTCGTGGGGGACGAAGCTTGTCAATCAACTTTGGCGTAACCGGATACACATTCACCAGTTCATCGATATTAAAATCACTATCCTCTTGTTTTACCGTTTCTTTTCCTGAGGTGTGTAAATGCTGTCCGGGAAGGATAGTACAGCCACTGAGGATACCGACGGATACAAGTATCGATATAATTTTCAATTTTCTTTTTGCCATCGAGTTATCATCACTTTCAAGTATGTGTTTCAGCAAAGCTGACAAGATAATCCTATCTAACCTTGGCAGCTGATTTGCAATCTAACGAAAATTCCAAGCACAAAGTCATGTGAATTCTGCTCTTGCTCTGTAACATTCATCAAGACGTGCACTCTCTCGTCATTGAGCTATCGTTGAAGTGTCAGAGGGTAGTATTAGGATGGTATGGGAAGACAGGTGGCCATCCTGGCAAATCAAGTACTACGTCTAACACTGGCATTCGCATCTGAAGTCTACGAACTGCCGTTTGGTCGATATCTCTTTCAATCTGCTACAAACTCAGGGTGGAAAGAATCTAAACAATACCGACCATTGGAAGATTTTAATATAAAAATCAATCATGCGAAATGCTGGCGTTTAAGACTCAACCCTCAGTATCATGATTTATAACCTCTTAAAATGCCAACTTTTCTGCCCACTCACGGAAGGCTTTTCCCTGCGTAGGATGGCGCAACCCGTAAGTCACGAACGCCCGCAGATAGCCCATTTTCTCACCGCAATTGAACGACTCACCAACCAATTCAGTGGCCTCTACTATTTGCTGCTGAGTCAGCTCAGCAATAGCATCTGTCAGCTGAATGCGTCCCCAAGCGCCCGGCTCAATTTTCTCGAGAATAGGCCAAATATCCGCAGATAGCGCATATCGCCCAACGGCTGAGTAGTTTGATTTTAGCGGAACATCGCGTCCCGGCTTCTCGATTATTGAACTGATACGCGAAGAATCGCCAGGTTGCAGTGCGTTATTCTCACACTCGACAACAGAATATTCACGCAGAGTATACTCGTCGACAGTTTGAACCAGTATCTGGCTATGGCCCGTTTCTTCGAAACGAGAAATAAGATGCGACAAATTATCTTTTCTCAGATCAGCCTTAGCATCATCAAGCAATACATCCGGCAACAGCACGACAAACGGAGAATCACCGACCAACGGCTTAGCGCAGAGAACGGCATGCCCCAGTCCTTTCGGCTGCCCTTGGCGAATGTGCATCAGCGTCACGCCTTTTGGCGTTATCGACTGCACCTCATCCAGCAATTGCCGTTTCACGCGCGCCTCCAACATCGCCTCCAGCTCGAATGAGGTATCGAAATGGTTTTCAATGGCGTTCTTGGAAGAATGCGTCACCAGGATGATCTCTTTAATCCCCGCCGCGACGCATTCGTTGACAATGTATTGAATCAACGGCTTATCAACGATTGGCAACATCTCTTTCGGAATCGCTTTGGTCGCCGGCAGCATACGCATGCCCAATCCGGCAACGGGAATAACCGCTTTCAACTTCGTCATGGTAGACCTCATTCAATCTCGTGATCGCTTTCAGCCGCGGTGGCGACAACCTGTTACTTTCCTAACGTCTGCTTCAACCAGCGGCTGAAATTCTCACCTTCCGTACCGTGACGCAGACCATACTGCACAAACGCCTTCATATAGCCAAACTTGTCGCCGCAATCGTGGGACTTGCCGCTCATGTGGAATGCTTCCACCGTTTGCTCATCCATCAACATCGCAATCGCATCGGTCAGTTGAATCTCATCGCCCGCGCCGGGAGGGGTTTTCTCAAGTAACGGCCAAATATCGGCGGCAAGCACATATCGGCCGACGACGGCCAGATTGGAAGGCGCATCCTCGCGGGCCGGCTTCTCAACCACCGCCGTCATCGGCGCGCTTTCTCCTGCCGCGATCGTCGCGCCAGCGCAATCTACCACACCGTATTTGGACACATCTTGTTCCGGCACCGGTTCAACCATAATTTGGCTGTAACCCGTATCACCAAAACGCTGGATCATTTTAGCCAGATTTTCCTTACGCAAATCCGCCGTAGAATCATCCAATAAAACATCGGGCAACAGCACAACGAAAGGAGAATCACCCACCATTGGCTTGGCGCACAGCACCGCATGCCCCAACCCTTTCGCCTGTCCCTGACGCACCTGCATCACGGTAACGTCCGGCGGGCAAATACTTTGCACTTCGCTCAGGAGCTGGCGTTTCACACGCGCTTCGAGCATGGCCTCCAGCTCAAACGAAGTGTCAAAATGGTTTTCAATCGCGTTTTTCGATGAGTGCGTAACCAATACGATATCTTTAATCCCCGCCGCCACGCATTCAGCAACAATGTACTGGATTAAGGGCTTATCGACCACGGGCAACATTTCTTTAGGGATCGCCTTGGTCGCCGGCAACATACGGGTTCCCAACCCCGCAACGGGGATCACTGCCTTGAGTCTTGTTTGCATTTTCATTCCAATTCATCGTAGCGCTGCATTCACCTGCGCAGCGTGAACAAAGGGATTCAATCGGGCACGCTACCGCCCTTGGCTTGCAGCTACCAAAGTACTGTTATGACGTATCCACCACGTCATTGCATGAGCCAAACAATTTTTATGCAAAACGGCTCTCATTCTTCGTTTGAACTGCCATGCCGTTCACAAAAAAGTAAAAAAACCGGTGCCTTTATAACCAAACAATGCTAGTTACTGCCGTTATATGACTAAGATTCTTATACTAATGTCTAAGTGATACAAGCCTTAGATCCCCCCAGCCAGCCGTTTTCAGAATAAGACTACTCATGCCTGATACCGATAAGAATCATAGTCAAGGAAAATTGTTTTAATGTTTTGATTTAAATAAATTTAATAAGGCGTTTCTTTTCTGAGCGCATACATCCCGGTAGATATTTGCGCCCTCCGGCCCCTGGCTCCGTTGGCCACTCGGCGCCGATCGATGTTTGCGGCAATCCTCCTGTTCTGAACCACATCCTCCCGATTAAAGTTGAATTTTGCCGCCTCAACGCCCATCATTCCCGAGCGGCATAAGCCGTAGAACTTACAGGTGAAATTGGGCGTATGGAATGGATCGCTGATCCAACAATTTGGGCCGGCCTGGCCACGTTGGTCGTGCTGGAAATCGTGCTGGGTATAGACAACCTTGTCTTCATCGCCATTCTGGCGGACAAACTACCAAAACAACAAAGAGATAAGGCCCGTGTCGTCGGTCTGTTGCTGGCGCTGGTCATGCGTCTGGCGCTGCTCGCCTCCATCTCGTGGCTGGCGACGCTGACCAAACCGATGTTCATCGTCGCGGAGCACCCCTTCAGCGGCCGCGATCTGATCATGCTGGTCGGCGGGATATTTCTGCTGTTCAAGGCCACCATGGAGCTTAATGAGCGGCTGGAAGGCAAGGATGAAGAGCAGCACGGCGCGCGCAAAGGCGCACGTTTCTGGCTGGTGGTGGCGCAGATCGTGGTGCTGGACGCCGTTTTCTCGCTCGACTCGGTGATCACCGCCGTTGGGATGGTCGATCACCTGGCGGTGATGATGATCGCGGTCTGTATCGCCATCGGCCTGATGCTGCTGGCCAGCAAACCGCTGACGCGTTTCGTCAACGCTCACCCGACTATCGTTATTCTATGCCTGAGCTTCCTGCTGATGATCGGTTTCAGCCTGGTGGCGGAGGGCTTCGGCTATCACATTCCGAAAGGTTACCTCTACGCGGCGATCGGCTTCTCGGTGATGATCGAAGCTTTGAACCAACTGGCCCAGTTCAACCGCCGGCGCTTCCTGTCGAAGGTGCGGCCACTGCGCGAGCGCACCGCCGAGGCGGTACTGCGCATGCTGAGTGGTAAACATGAAGAAGCGGAGGTCGACAGCCATTCCGCCAACCTGCTGGCGGACAGCGACAGCGAAAACGGCGAGATCTTCAACCAGCAAGAGCGGCGCATGATCGAACGCGTGTTGGGCATGGCGCAGCGCACCGTCAGCAGCATCATGACCTCGCGTCACGACGTCGAATACCTTGAGCTGAACGATCCGCAGGAAAAGCTGACGCAGTTGCTGGAGCGTAATCAGCACACGCGCATCGTAGTGGTAGAAAGCAGCGCCAGCGATGAGCCGTTGGGCGTGATCCACACCATCGACGTCCTCAAACAGCAGCTGGCGCAGGCGCCGCTGGATCTGCGTGCGCTGATACGCCAACCGTTGATCTTCCCGGAACAGCTCACGCTGTTAAGCGCCCTGGAACAATTCCGCCAGGCGCAGACGCACTTTGCCTTTGTGGTCGATGAGTTCGGCTCCGTCGAAGGCGTCGTCACCCTGACGGACGTGATGGAAACCATCGCCGGCAACCTGCCGGAGGCCGGCGAAGAGGTGGACGCACGCCACGACATTCAGCAAAACGAGGACGGTAGCTGGATCGCCAACGGCTATATGCCGCTGGAAGATCTGGTGTTGTACCTGCCGATGCCGCTGGAAGAAAAGCGCGAATACCACACGCTGGCGGGGCTATTGATGGAACACAGCCAGCGCGTGCCGCAAGAAGGCGAACAAATCAGGATCGGTGACTACCTGTTCGAGCCGTTGGAGGTCAACAGCCACCGCATTCTGAAAGTGAAGATCACCCCGCCTCCTCCAGCGGAGGACTACGAGGTGTAACATTGAGGCCGGGCATTGCCCGGCCTTTGTGTTACTGGGGAACCAGCAGCTCCGTCGCCACGATCACCACCACCAGCCCGACAATCACCGGCACCGAAGTGCGCTTCACCACGTCGAACGGCGAGATTTTCGCCATGCCGGAGACCGCCACCACCACACCGGAGACCGGCGACAGCGTACGGCCGAGATTAGACGCCTGCAGCATCGGGATCACCAGGTAGGCCGGATTCACGCCCATCTGCGCCGCCAGTTTCGGGATCAGTTCGACAAACGCATAGAACGGCGCATTGCCGGAGCCGGTGGTCATGGCCGCCAGCATGGTAATCACCACCAACACCAGCATCATGATCAAACCGCCGGTGCCGAACGACTGCGCCAACCCGATCAATCCGCTGATAAAGCCGACGGTGCTCAACCCCTGCGCGAAGACGCCCGCGGCCACCAACAGCATCACCACGCTGGCGAATGCGTCCGCCATGCCGCGATACGCCACTTCCAGGCCGCTGAATACCTGTTTGGCGCTGAAGCTGCGCACGAACTCAATCAATGCCGCCAACAGTATGCACCCTACCAGCACGGTAATGATGTGCAGCTCCGGCCCCCATTTGCCGTCGAAGATCAGCACGCCGAGGATCGGCGTAAACGGCAATATCGCGTAAAACCCCGGCGCATGCGTTTTGATTTCGCTGACGTCCACGATGTGATGCTGTTCATCACTCTTCCTGTCGAGATAACGCTGCCAGAAAAAGTGCGCCACGGCCATGCAGACGATGGCGGCAATCGAGATAGGCAGCGTGGTTTTGAACGCGAAGTCCACCAGCGGCATCTCCGCCGCCTTGGCCGCCAGCACCACGTCGCCGGAGGTCGGCGCCAGGATAATCGCCGCCGGCGAAGCGCAAATGGCCGCCGCCGCCCCGCGGCTGATGCCAACGTTCACCATCAATGGGAACAGCGTCGCCATCAGCAATACACCGAGGCCAGTGGCGGAAGAGACCGCCAATGACATCAGGCAAGCGACAAAATAGGCCGCCACCATCAGCAGATAAGGCGAGTTGATCATCTGCAACGGGCGCGAGGCCAGCTTGACGACCACATCGTTGGCGCCGATATGCGTCATGTAGGCGGCGAAACCGCACAGCATCATGATCATCATGCCCAGATCGCCGCCGCGGCTCATCAGCAAGATCTTGACGTATTCGATAATATCGGTCGCGCGCCAGCCGGTAGACGCGGCGCCGGACGGCAACAGCGTTTTCCCCATCAGGGCGCTGATACCGAGCAGCAGCAACCCTCCCACCATCAAGACGCCGGTGGCGGAATATCCTTTGATGATGTAACGGCCCACGCCCACCGCCACCGCCGCGCCAATAAGAAGCTCTATCATGTTTCCTCAACTCGTTATGTTTTCGCGCTCAGGCGCATAGTCATAGCAAAATATGCTCTTACTCTGCACAAATCGAGCGTGAGTCTTCATGACCTTCATCAAGGTAACGGAGGGAAATTATCGCGGGAAACGCCGATATTGACGCGAGCCGTAAAACGGCCCGCGTCAGGAGGGATTACAGCTTGTCGAGCAGCTTCTTCAGATCCTGGCCTTCGCGCGAATCCTTGTTCTTTTCAGCCCATTTGTTCAACGCATCTTTGGCCCGATCCTGCAGCGTTTTGCGCAGCACCTGATCGACCTGCAGTTGGTAATTCAGCTGTTGCCACGGCCCGTAAACCCGCAGCGGGATCGGCGTTTTTTGCAGTTGCTCGATCAGTTCGCCGCGCCCTTGCCAGCCGCCTGTGACGCGCACGTTAAGCGCCATATCGCACTGTTTTCCCGGCATATCGATACTGCCGGCGCCGGTCAGCGCCAGCAAAGGCGAATCCGCCGTCAGGCTGCTGAGCTTGACAGTGCCCTGGCTCAGGCTGGCCCGCGCCGAGACGCTTTTGACTTCGGTATAGCGCTGATAGCTGTCTTGCCCGCGCACGCTGTTATCGTTGCGCGCCACCGCCTGTTGGATCAATTGCTGAATGTTCAGGCCGTGCAACTGCGCATCCTGCATTGCCAACTGCGCCGTACCGCGCCAACGGTGCTCAAATGACTGTGAAGAAAGGCGATCGCCGGTCAAATCTCCTTTCATGCTGAATTTGCCGGTCAGCATCTGCGGCATGTCGAAGGCTTTGAGCACCGTGCCGAGCTCAACCTGGTTCAGGGTCGGCTGCACGTTTATCACCGGTTTATTGCCGCGAGCATCGAGCGATCCCGGCAAGGAGAAATCGCCGCCGGCCAATTGCCCGGCAAGTTTATGCAGCGTCAGCAGGCCGCGTTGATTATCCGCCGCGACGGCTAACTGGGTAACGTTCATACCGCGGTAGGTCAACTGCGCCGCCTGCAGATTCAGCTGTGCATTGAAATCGCGCAGCGCTTCCAGGTTCTGCTGCCGATCGTCAACCTGGCTGGCGATCACCGGCGCGGCGGTCACGGCGGGCTGCTCGGCGGTATTGGTGCTGGATTGCCAACCGGAAAGCGCGTCGAGATCGAGATTAGCCGAATTCAGGTTCACCACATAGCCGGGCACCGCCCCCAGGCTGGCGCTGATATCGCCGGTCAACTGGCTGTTATTGGCACTGACGTTCAGCTGGCTGACGGCAATCTGCGCCGGCGTCTGCTGATAGACCACCTGAGCATTGCCCTCGCCTTGAATACCGCCGTTCGGAATATCTGCCCCCGCCAATTGGTAATTGAACTGGGTCACCTTGGCACCGATCTGGTGCGGGAACTGCTGCAGATCGATATCGGCCGCCATGCTGAAGGCCAGGTCGCGCTGATCGCGGTTGACCCGGCTGGAGATGTCCAGCCGCGCCTGCCGTTTCTCCGTTTGCTGCAGGGTAAGATTGATGTCCCGGACATTGATTTGCTCGTTGTCGGCGCGCTGCCAAATCAACAGGCTGTCCACGATGCGCAGGTTATCGATATCGAATTTCCAGGCCGCGTCTGCCGCATCAGCGCCGCTGCCGGCCGGCGCAATCGGGGCGTCCACTTGCGAGTGCTCTTCACTGTCGGGGGTGAGGCGAATGACGGCGTTTTTCAACATCACCTGTTTCACAAACAGCTGATGCGACAGCAGCGGCAACAGTTTGACGTCAAGGCGCATGTTTTCCGCGCTCACCACCGGCGCCTTGGCGCCCGGCGCGGTCAGCGTCATGCGCCCGGCCAAAATGCTGAGCTGCGGCCAGATATGCCAACGCAGGTCGCCTTCGAGCGTCAGCTGGTAGCCGCTCTTCTGCTCGACCTTTTTGACCATGTAACCGCGAAAATCATTCGGATTGACCAGCAGTACCAGCGCGGACATCCCCGCCACCACGACCACCAGTAAAATCGCCAATGTCGTCAGTAATCTTCTCATGCCACCCTCTTGTCAGCGCCACACCGACGGTGCATCCCGCGCCGTTAGTCCTTGTCGATTCGACTGGCTACTGCGCCCTGCTGATCGCGATATTTTGCGTCCTGCCGGCTGTTGTATGGCCGGGCCGCCGGGCCGGACAACGGCTCAAAGCTCAAGGCGCCAATCAACATCCCCGGCCGCAGCGCCAGCGGCAACTTGCCGGAGTTGTAAAACTCCAGCACGATGCGCCCGTGCCAGCCCGGATCGATACGGTGCGCGGTCACGTGCACCATCAGCCCCAGACGCGCCAGAGAAGAGCGGCCGTCGAGCCAGCCCACGAGATCGTTCGGCAGCGTCACGGATTCGAAGGTCACCGCCAGGGCCAGTTCACCGGGATGAAGGAAGAACGCCTCGCCTTCCGGCAGGACAATCTCGTCGCTCATCACGCGATCCAGCGCGGCGCTGACTTCGTCTTTCGGCCCGCTAAGATCGATAAAAGGCGCGGTATGGCCGCGGAACACGCGGAACTGATTGCCCAAACGGACATCTACTGTGGCCCCGTTGATGCGTTCGAGCGGCGGGCGCGGGGAAATCACCAGTTTCTCGCTATCCAGCCAGGCTTCTATATCGCGGTCGCACAGTCTCATGTCTTTCTTCTCCATCAAAACGCGTAACTAAACAAAAATTGCCACACAACGGGCGAAAGGTCTACGCCGGGGTGCAAATAGTTGGCCGCCGGCCGGAAATGCGCATTTCCGGCCATGTAAGCGGCATTATTCAAAGAATTGGCTGATTTTGGCTTTCAGAATATCGATCGCGATGCGGTTTTTGCCGCCGCGCGGGACGATGATATCGGCGTATTGTTTGGAAGGTTCGATAAACTGCAGGAACATCGGGCGCACGGTTTTCTGGTATTGCGCCATCACCGAATCCATCGAGCGGCCGCGCTCATTGACGTCGCGCTTCATGCGGCGCATCAGGCAGATATCGAGCGGCGTGTCGACAAAGATCGAGAAGTTCATCTCCTGGCGCAGGCGGATATCCGTCAGCAGCAAGATCCCTTCCAGAATGATCACTTTTTTAGGTTCGAGATGGACGGTTTCTTTCTTGCGCGTATGCTCGGTGTAGCTGTACAGCGGCAGCTCGATCGCCTTGCCGGCTTTCAGCATTTGCAGATGCTGGAACAGCAGGTTGTGATCCATGGCGCTCGGGTGGTCATAGTTGGTTTTGACCCGTTCTTCCATGGTCAGGTGAGTCTGGTCTTTATAGTAACTGTCTTCTGGAATAACGCCGATGTGCTCATCGCCGACCTGCTCGCGGAGTTCGCGGTACAACGTGCTGGCGATAAGGCTTTTTCCGGAGGCAGATGCGCCAGCTATACCAATAATGACGCACTGATGCGGATTGTCAGTCATAAAATTAAAGACCTGATTTCGTATTGTGAAGGGGGGGAACTAAAACGCGACAATTATAGGGAGTCGCCGGGGATTGCGCCACTGTATATTGCGCGGCGGCGAGCGAATTCGGGCTGCCACGCCACGGGCACGCGGCATTTTAAGAATCTCGCGGCTAGGGCAACGCGCCGTAACGGGTTACACTCCCCGGCGCTGACTTTTGCTCCCCGCCCCCTTTCATCGGAGATTGATGTGCTGGATTGGTATTTTCTGACTTTTTTCGGCGACAGCATGTTGTTGCTGCCCTGCGCGCTGATTCTGTTTTTATTGCTGCTCATATCTCCCGCCACCCGCGCGGCGGGTTGGCAGTGGGCGCTGATCTTCGGATTCACCGGCGGGGTGGTCTGCCTGTCCAAACTGGCCTTTATGGGCTGGGGCATCGGCAGCGAGCGCTATGATTTCACCGGATTCAGCGGCCATTCAGCTCTCGCGGCCAGCATCTGGCCGCCACTGCTCTGGACGTTGACCGGCCGCTTTTCCCACCCGATACGCAGCATCGCTTTGCTGACCGGATGGATATTGCCTTTTACCATCGGCGTGTCGCGGCTGGAAATTCGCGTGCATTCGGTATCAGAGGTGATCAGCGGGCTGATTTTAGGCTACCTGGCCAGCGCACTGTTCCTGTGGTTGCAGCGGAACAAAGCGCGCCCGCATCTCTCCTGGCCGCACTTCGCCATCGCGCTGGCCTTGCCCTTGGCGCTGATGGGGCAGCGGCAGCCGGCCCCCACCCAGGGATTGCTGGAGCATATCGCCAAAACGCTGGCGCAGATCGAACGCCCTTATACCCGGGCAGATTTGCACAACCCCACCCGCATCCCATAAAAAAACCCGGCGCTTGAGCCGGGTTCTTGCAGTGCGATAGGCAGATTACAGCGCGCGGAACGCGATCTCCGTCGGGATCGCCTCGCCCTGCCAATACATCTGCGCAGCCACGCGGCCGGCCAGTTGACGATACATTTCGGCGAATTCGCTGTCCGGGCGGCTGATCACCGTCGGCGTACCGCGATCCTGGTCTTCGCGCAGCGAAATATGCAGCGGCATCTGCCCCAGCAGGCGGCTGTGGTATTTCTGCACCAGCTTCTCGGCGCCGCCGGTGCCGAAGATCGGCTCATGGTGGCCGCAGTTGCTGCAGATATGCACGCTCATGTTCTCCACGATGCCCAGCACCGGCACATGCACTTTCTCGAACATCACGATGCCCTTGGCGGCATCCAGCAAGGCGATATCCTGCGGCGTGGTGACCACCAGCGCGCCGGTTACCGGAATGTTCTGCGACAGCGTCAGCTGGATGTCGCCGGTGCCCGGCGGCATATCCAGCACCAGGTAATCCAAATCCGGCCACAGCGTATCCTGCAGCAGCTGCATCAGCGCCTTGCTGGCCATCGGGCCGCGCCACACCATGGCGTTGTCGTCGGTCACCAGATAGCCGATGGAGTTGGTCGCCAGGCCGTGCGCCATGATTGGCGCCATGTGCTGACCGTCCGGCGAAGTCGGCCGCTCATGTTCGGTGCCCAGCATGTTGGGGATCGACGGGCCGTAAATGTCGGCGTCCAGAATACCGACCTTGGCACCCTCGGCTGCCAGCGCCAGCGCCAGGTTGACGGCGGTGCTGGATTTGCCCACCCCGCCTTTGCCGGAGCTGACGGCGACGATGTTGCGCACGCCTTTGATGCCGGCCTGGCCGTTGGCGCGTTTCAGCGTCGTGATGTCGTGTTTCAGCTTCCAGTCGATGGCGGAAGCGCCGGTCACGCGCAGCAATTCGGGGCCGACGCTCGCCTGCAGCGCCTCAAAACCGCTCTGCCAGGCAAACGGCATCGTCAGTTCGATATGCAGCACATCGTCCAGCAACGCGCAGTGATGAATGGCCTTCAATGCGGTCAGGTTGTTTTTCAACGTCGGGTGTTCAAAGGCGGCCAGTACACCGGTCACCAGGGCGCGCAGAACTTCGGGGTTGGTCTGCTCAGGGGATTTTGCGTTCATCCCGGCTCCTTGATTTTGAATGGGTAGCTTCCGGCTAAGCATATCAGAACTGCGCTGCCGCTGACGCATATAACCTGCAAGAAACCGCCCTAGCAGCGAAGGGCGCGATCGGTTAACATCGAAGGCCCTTTTATTCATTACAGAAAGCAAGTTCTCACTATGGCTCAAGTCGCGAAAAAATTATTGGTGACGTGCGCGCTACCGTACGCAAATGGTTCCATCCATCTCGGCCACATGCTCGAGCACATCCAGGCGGATATCTGGGTGCGTTACCAACGAATGCGCGGCCACGAAGTGCATTTCATCTGCGCGGACGACGCGCACGGCACGCCGATCATGCTGAAAGCGCAGCAGCTGGGCGTGAAACCGGAAGAAATGATCGCGGAGATGAGCCAGGAGCACCAACAGGATTTCGCCGGCTTTGGCATCAGCTATGACAACTACCATTCGACCCATAGCGATGAAAACCGCGAGCTGTCCACCCTGATTTACAGCCGCCTGAAAGAAAACGGTTTTATCAAGAACCGCACCATTTCTCAGCTGTACGATCCGGAGAAAGGCATGTTCCTGCCGGACCGTTTCGTGAAAGGCACCTGCCCGAAATGCAAATCGCCG
This sequence comes from Serratia sp. SM04, assembly GCF_040280225.1. Lineage (NCBI taxonomy): Bacteria > Pseudomonadati > Pseudomonadota > Gammaproteobacteria > Enterobacterales > Yersiniaceae > Serratia > Serratia sp. SM04. The sequence goes on from NZ_JBEOQT010000002.1 coordinate 231,212, forward strand.
GATCAGTACGGCGACAACTGTGAAGTGTGCGGCGCCACCTACAGCCCGACGGAGCTGATCGATCCGAAGTCCGTGGTTTCCGGCGCGACGCCGGTGATGCGCGACTCCGAGCACTTCTTCTTCGACCTGCCGGCCTTCAGCGAAATGCTGCAGGCGTGGACGCGCTCCGGCGCGCTGCAAGAGCAGGTGGCGAACAAAATGCAGGAGTGGTTCGAATCCGGCCTGCAGCAGTGGGACATCTCCCGCGATGCGCCTTACTTCGGCTTCGAGATCCCGGATGCGCCGGGCAAATACTTCTACGTCTGGCTGGACGCACCGATCGGCTACATGGGCTCCTTCAAGAACCTGTGCGACAAGCGCGGCGATCTGGACTTCGACGAGTTCTGGCGCAAAGACTCCACCACCGAGCTGTATCACTTTATCGGCAAGGACATCGTCTACTTCCACAGCCTGTTCTGGCCGGCAATGCTGGAAGGCAGCAACTTCCGCAAACCGACCAACCTGTTCGTGCACGGCTACGTGACGGTGAACGGCGCCAAAATGTCCAAATCGCGCGGCACCTTCATCAAGGCCGGCACCTACCTGCAGCATCTGGACGCCGACTGCCTGCGCTATTACTACGCCGCCAAGCTCTCTTCACGCATTGATGATATCGATCTCAATCTGGAAGACTTCGTGCAGCGCGTAAACGCCGACATCGTCAACAAGGTGGTGAACCTGGCGTCGCGCAACGCCGGCTTTATCAACAAGCGCTTCGGCGGCAAGCTGGCCGACAGCCTGGCCGATCCGGCGCTGTACCAGACCTTCGTTGACGCGGCGCAGAGCATCGCCGAAGCTTACGCCGGCCGCGAGTTCAGCCGCGCGATCCGCGAAATCATGGCGCTGGCCGATCTGGCCAACCGTTACGTGGATGAGCAGGCGCCGTGGGTGGTGGCGAAGGAAGAAGGCCGCGACGCCGATCTGCAGGCCATCTGCTCGATGGGCATCAACCTGTTCCGCGTGCTGATGACTTACCTGAAGCCGGTGCTGCCTTCGCTGACCGAGCGCGCCGAAGCGTTCCTCAACGCCGAGCTCAGCTGGGACGCAATCCCGCAGCCGCTGCTGGGCCATCAGGTGAACGCCTTCAAAGCACTGTTCAACCGCATCGATCTGGACAAGGTCAGCGAGATGGTCAACGCCTCGAAGGAAGACATGGCCGCCGCCAAACCGGTGACCGGTCCATTGGCCGATGATCCTATTCAGGAAACCATCACCTTCGACGACTTCGCCAAGGTGGACATGCGCATCGCCCTGATCAAGAGCGCCGACTTTGTCGAAGGCTCCGACAAACTGCTGAAACTGCAGCTGGATCTGGGCGGCGAATCGCGCCAGATCTTCTCCGGCATTCGCTCCGCTTACCCGGATCCGAAAGCGCTGGAAGGCCGCCTGACCATCATGGTCGCCAACCTGGCGCCGCGCAAAATGCGTTTCGGCGTTTCGGAAGGCATGGTGATGGCGGCGGGCCCCGGCGGGAAAGAGATCTTCCTGCTGAGCCCGGACAGCGGCGCGCAGCCCGGCATGCAGGTCAAGTAACCGCGCCGGCGCGTTACATCAAGGGTCGAGCTTGCTCGGCCCTTTTTTAATGCCTCAAACCCAAGGTTATAAACAGTAAGAAAACGTCATAACCGCTCTGATTCCCTCGCCCGCCGTATCCCGCTATGATGCTCAGCAACAACAAATAGACGTCCAGACAGAAAGACTGCTATAACAGACCTTCACCGGGACCCTTTACCCGCTTTTTTGGAGCCTATAATAATGACAAACCTCAAGACTTCGCTGCTCGCCCTCAGCCTGCTGGCTGCCCTGCCGCTGCAGGCGGCGGAAAATGCCACCGTGCCGGCCGCCATCGCTCAGCATCAGGGGCCGGTGCGCATCGCGGTGATCCGCAATCTCGGCTCCGACGACAACACCACGCAATTCTTGGCGGGCGCCATTCAGGAAGGGCGCAAGCTGGGCTTCAAGGTAGACACTTTCCTCAGCAACGGCGACGACGCGCGCTTCCAGGACTTCGTCAACCAGGCTATCAGCCAGAAATATGACGGCATCATTCTCTCACAGGGGCGAGCCCCCTATTCCACCGAGCTGGTCAAACGCATCGCGGCGGCCGGCATCGCCGTCGCGGCTTTCGATACCGACGTCAGCGGCAGCGTTCCCGGCGTCACCGTCTCGCAGCAGGACGACGCTTCGCTGGCCAACGCCTCCTTCGGCCAGCTGGTGAAGGATTTCAACGGCCAGGCCAACATCATCAAACTCTGGGTGGCCGGCTTCCCGCCGATGGAACGCCGCCAGGCCGCCTATCAGCAGCTGCTGAAACAGCATCCGGGCATTCACGAGCTGGAATCGATCGGCGCGGTCTCCTCCGACGTGCAGGGCGATACCGCCAACAAGGTGGGCGCGGTGCTGGCGAAATACCCGAAAGGCAAGATTGACGCCATCTGGGGCACCTGGGATGCCTTTACCCAGGGCGCTTACAAGGCGCTGAAAGAGAACGGCCGCACCGAAATCAAGCTGTACAGCATCGATATCTCCAACCAGGACTTGCAGCTGATGCGCGAAGCCGGCAGCCCGTGGCAGGTCAGCGTGGCGGTGGATCCGAAGCTTATCGGCGCAGTCAACCTGCGCCTGGTGGCCAACAAGATCGCCGGGGAAAGCACGCCGGACAGCTATCAGTTCAAAGCGACGGTCATTCCGCAAGCGCTGCTGCTGGCGCAGCCGGGGCCGGTCAACGTCGCCGGGCTGGCGAAGATCATCCCCGGCTGGGGCAGCAGCAGCGATTTCGTCCAGCCGTGGTTCGCCACGCTGCAGGCCGAACACGGTAAATAGTGCTGTTTTTGACGAGGCTGGCGGCGCAGCCTCTGTTTTTAACCTAATTATCGGCTTTCCCCTTCCGTCCTCGCCAAAATACGCTATGTTATCTGCATCGCCCATAACTGTATGCATAAACAGGCTTCGAATGAAGGGATTCCCCTCGCTGATCAACGTACTGCTGGCCAGTTCGCTGGTGTTGACCATCGGCCGCGGCGTGACGCTGCCGTTCATCACCATCTACCTCACCGAGCATTTCCATCTGCTGCCGAAGAGCGTGGGCGTGATCCTAGGCGTCAGCCTGACCCTCGGCATCCTTGCCAGCCTGTACGGCGGCTATCTGGTGGACAAATTCAGCAAAAACCGCCTGATCCTGCTGTCGATTGTCTTGTTTGCGCTGAGCTTCTTCGCCATTCCCTGGATCCCGCGCCCCGGCGGCGTCATCGTGGTGCTGGCGATCCTGCATACCTGCTATTCGGTGTTGAGTATCACCATCAAGGCCTGCTTCGCCGACTGGCTGCCGGTCGAGCAGCGCATCAAGGCTTTCTCTATCAACTATACGTTGGTCAACGTCGGCTGGGCGATCGGCTCTGCGCTCGGCGTGCTGGTGGCCGGGCTTAGCCCGCTGCTGCCGTTTTATCTGTCGGGCGGGTTGGCGCTGGCGACGGTGGCGGCGCTGAGCCTGCGCTTGCGCGGCCGGGAACAGCGCCCGGCGCCAACCGCCGCCGCACCGGCGGCGCTCCCCAACTTCCGCCAGACGGTGACTATCCTGCGCAGCGATCGGCGGCTTATCTACTTCACTCTCGGTAGCACCCTGGGCGCCGTGGTGTTCGGTCAGTTCACCGGCTATCTGTCGCAGTACCTGATCACCGTCTCCAGCGCCGAGTTCGCCTACAAGATCATCGGGCTGGTAATGATCGTCAACGCCGGCATCGTTATCGCCCTGCAATACTTGCTCAGCCGCGGCATGCGCCAGGAAAACATGCTGCGCTGGCTGGTGCTGGGCACGCTGTTTTTCATCGTCGGGCTGCTCGGTTTCATGATGGCCGGCCAGGCGGTCTGGCTGTGGATGGTGGCGATGGCGGTGTTTACCCTCGGCGAAATCATCGTCATTCCGGTGGAATATATGTTCATCGACTTTATCGCGCCGCCGCATCTGAAAGGCAGCTACTATGGGGTACAGAACCTCAGCGCGCTGGGCGGCGCCATCAACCCGGTTCTGAGCGGTATGCTGCTCAGCTATGCCGCGCCGCCGTTGATGTTCGTGATGTTGATCGTTTGCGCGCTGCTTAGCCTGCTGTTTTTCTTCCTTGGCCATCGGCTGGCAGAACAGGCTGCGGCAACCGCCGAAGACGCGCGCTGAATCCGCGCGTAGCGGCCATTCCGGGCTGTCAACCCGCCGATCGGGCATGGCGCCCATAGCGAGAATTCATGGCGCGATCTGTGGCATGGCTCACAGTTTAATTGTATGATGAATGCATCAGTTAAACGGGAAAAGACAATGGCCAACGTGCTCACACTATGCTGGAAATACCTGAGGGCTCTGCTCCTCATCTACCTTTGTCTGTTCGTCGGCAACGCGCTGGCGGCGCTGCTGCCGTTCGCCATTCCCGGCAGCATTCTCGGCATGCTGCTGCTGTTCGCCCTGCTCTCTACCCAGATTATGCCGGCCAAATGGGTTAAACCCGGCTGCCATCTGCTGATCCGCTACATGGTGCTGCTGTTCGTGCCGATCGGCGTCGGGGTGATGAAATACTACGACCAGATCGTCGCGCATCTGGGCCCGCTGGTTATCTCTTGCCTGATCAGTACGCTGATGGTGCTGGTGGTGGTCGGCTATACCTCACATTATTTTCATCGCGAGCGCCGCATCGCCGGCAAACCCGACGACACGGAGGGTAACTCATGATCCATGAAATCTGGTGGTCGCTGCCGCTGACGCTGGCGGTCTATTTCGCCGCGCGCTGGCTGGCGCGCAAGCTGAATATGCCGCTGCTCAACCCGCTGCTGGTTTCCATGGCGGTGATCATCCCGCTGCTGCTGCTCACCGGCATCCCCTATGAGCGTTACTTCCTGGGCAGCAAAATCCTCAACGATCTGCTGCAGCCGGCGGTCGTCGCGCTGGCCTTCCCGCTGTATGAGCAGTTGCACCAGATCCGCGCGCGCTGGAAATCGATTATCGCGGTGTGCTTCATCGGCAGCCTGACCGCCATGATCAGCGGCGGCGCCATCGCCCTGTGGCTGGGTGCCACGCCGGAAATCGCCGCCTCTATCCTGCCGAAATCGGTCACTACGCCGATCGCCATGGCCGTCGCGGACTCGCTCGGCGGCATTCCGGCGATCAGCGCGGTCTGCGTCATTTTCGTCGGTATCCTCGGCGCCGTGTTCGGCCATACGCTGTTCAACCTGTTGAAAATCACCACCCACTCGGCGCGCGGCCTGGCGATGGGCACCGCGTCCCACGCGCTGGGCACCGCACGCTGCGCGGAGATGGACTACCAGGAAGGCGCTTTCGGCTCGCTGGCGCTGGTGATCTGCGGCATCATCACCTCGCTGCTGGCACCGTTCCTGTTCCCGGTGCTGCTGCACCTGTTCAGTTGAACAGGGTGAAACTTGCGATACATCTCGCATTTATGTATCTCATTGCACTAATTTCATCAATTAAGAGACATCAATCACACTTTAATGTCTCTGGCCTGCCTAGAATGTTATCCCGTTAACCTGTAGAGAGACTTTCTATGCACCCGCGTTTTCACACCGCGTTCAGCGCACTGCCCGCGACACTGCAATCCGCCCTGCAGCCCTATCTGGACGCGCCTGACTTTCCGGCGATGTTCACGGCCGAGCAAGCGGCGGCGATCCGCACAGGCTGCGGGCTGGACGATGATGCGCTGGCATTCGCGCTGCTGCCGCTGGCGGCGGCCTGCTCGTTAACCCCGATATCGCACTTCCACGTCGGCGCCATCGCGCGCGGGCAAAGCGGCAACCTCTATTTCGGCGCCAATATGGAATTCAGCGGCGCGCCGCTGCAGCAATCCGTGCATGCGGAACAGAGTGCGGTAACGCACGCCTGGCTGCGCGGCGAAAAAGCGCTGGCCTCGGTCACCGTCAACTACACGCCGTGCGGCCATTGCCGCCAGTTTATGAATGAACTGAACAGCGGCGGCGAGCTGCAGATCCGTCTGCCGGGCCGCGCGCCGGCCACGCTGGCGGACTATCTGCCGGACGCCTTCGGCCCGAAAGATCTGGATGTCGCCTCGCTGCTGATGGACGAGGTCGATCATGGCCATCAGCTGGCGCTGAACGATGCGCTGGCACAAGCGGCGCTGGCGGCGGCCAACCGAAGCCACGCGCCGTACAGCAACGCCCACAGCGGCGTGGCGCTGGAAACGGCGGACGGCATCATCTACGCCGGCCGCTATGCGGAAAACGCCGCCTTCAACCCGAGCCTGCCGCCGCTGCAGGCCGCGCTGATCCTGCTGAACCTCTCCGGCGGCGATTGCCTGAACATCCGCCGCGCCGTGCTGGCCGAACCGCAGGAGGCGATCATCAGTCAGTGGGACGCCACCCGCGTCACCCTGGCGGCGCTGGGCTGCCAAAACGTCAGCCGCGCCGCGTTCTAAGCGCTCAACGGCGGAGCCATCCGGTTCCGCCGCTAACAGCCCCGCCCGCCAAATACAATGCCCCGACGCCGCCGGAGACACTTTCTTTAGTTAAAAAATCATTTGATTGTCGATAATTACGCCAACCTGGTTCATCATCTGGCAACAAATGCTGTACATCTGCTCTTTATCTCTTAGGATCGTCGGCAATAAAGTTATCTGATACGTGAAGAGTAAAACTGATGGAACTAGAATACGAAAGCAAACGCCCGCTCTACATCCCTTACGCCGGCCCGATTCTGCTGGAATTTCCGCTGCTGAACAAAGGCAGCGCTTTCACCGAGGAAGAACGTAGCCACTTCAACCTGCACGGCCTGCTGCCGGAAGCGGTGGAAACCATCGAAGAACAGGTGGAACGCGCCTACCGTCAGTATCAGGATTTCAAGAACGATAACGACAAGCACATCTACCTGCGCAACATCCAGGACACCAACGAAACCCTGTTCTACCGCCTGCTGGACTCGCACCTGAGCGAGATGATGCCGATCATCTACACCCCGACCGTCGGCGAGGCCTGCGAGCACTTCTCCGATATCTATCGCCGCGCGCGCGGGCTGTTCATCTCCTATCCGAACCGCGATCGCATCGATGACATGCTGCAAAACGCCACCAAGCAGAACGTCAAGGTGATCGTGGTCACCGACGGCGAGCGCATTCTCGGCCTGGGCGATCAGGGCATCGGCGGCATGGGTATCCCGATCGGCAAGCTGTCGCTGTACACCGCCTGTGGCGGCATCAGCCCGGCCTATACCCTGCCGGTGGTGCTGGACGTCGGCACCAACAACCCGCAGCGCCTCAACGATCCGCTGTACATGGGCTGGCGCCATCCGCGCATCTCCGGCGAGGAGTACCACGCCTTCGTCGAAGAGTTTATTCAGGCGGTCAAACGCCGCTGGCCGAACGTGCTGCTGCAGTTCGAAGACTTCGCGCAGAACAACGCCACCCCGCTGTTGAATCGCTACCGCGATGAGATCTGCTGCTTCAACGATGACATCCAGGGCACCGCCGCGGTCACCCTCGGCAGCCTGATCGCCGCCAGCCGCGCCGCCGGCAGCCAGCTGCGCGATCAGACCGTCACCTTCCTCGGCGCCGGTTCCGCCGGCTGCGGCATCGCCGAGCAGATCATCGCGCAGATGAAGTCCGAAGGGTTGAGCGAAGACGAAGCGCGCGCCCGCGTGTTCATGGTCGACCGCTTCGGCCTGCTGACCGACAAACTGCCGAACCTGCTCGACTTCCAGAGCAAGCTGGTGCAGAAGAGCGACAACCTGGCCGGCTGGGAAACCGCCAGCGACGCCATCTCGCTGCTGGACGTGGTGCGCAACGCCAAGCCGACCATTCTGATCGGCGTGTCCGGCCAGCCGGGGCTGTTTACCGAAGAGCTGATCCGCGAGATGCACAAGCACTGTGAACGCCCTATCGTGATGCCGCTGTCCAACCCGACCTCGCGCGTGGAAGCCCGTCCGGAAGACATCATCAACTGGACCGACGGCGCCGCCCTGGTGGCGACCGGCAGCCCGTTCGCGCCGGTGAGCTATAAAGATCAGCTGTACCCGATCGCCCAGTGCAACAACTCCTATATCTTCCCCGGGATCGGCCTCGGCGTGCTGGCCTCCGGCGCCACCCGCGTCACCGACGCCATGCTGATGGCCGCCAGCCGCGCGCTGGCGGACTGCTCGCCGCTGGCCACCGACGGCCACGGCGCGCTGCTGCCGAATATCGACGATATTCAGGGCGTGTCGAAGTGCATCGCCATGGAAGTGGGTAAAGCCGCGCAGCTGCAGGGCGTGGCGATCGTCACCTCCGAAGATGCGCTGTCGAAAGCCATCGAACACAACTTCTGGCGGCCGCAGTACCGCAGCTACAAGCGCACCTCGTTCTGAATGGCGCGCTGAAATGACCCAGCCCGGCTCCGCCGGGCTTTTTTGTGCGGCAAAAACGCCGAAAAATGCGGCGGCGCGCGTGCTTCAGGCGGTTCGCGTCTTGCGTAGGTCGGTCAGGTAAAGTAGCCTTGATCCATCTTTTTCAGCCCGGCGCGCGTAAGGCAACAACATGTGGAAACGCCTGATCATCAGCCTGTTCATCATCATTGCGGTGTTGATGGGTTCGGCTATTGCGCTCGATCGCTGGATCAGCTGGAAAACCGCGCCTTACGTCTACGACGAACTGCAGGCATTGCCGCACCGCCAGGTCGGCGTGGTGCTCGGCACCGCCAAGTATTACCGCACCGGGGTGATCAACCAGTACTACCGTTACCGCATTCAGGGAGCGATCAACGCCTATAACAGCGGCAAGGTGAAATACCTGCTGCTGAGCGGCGACAACGCCCAGCAAAGCTATAATGAGCCGATGACCATGCGCCGCGATCTGATCGCCGCCGGCGTGGCGCCGAGCGATATCGTGCTGGACTACGCTGGCTTCCGCACCCTGGACTCCATCGTGCGCACCCGCAAGGTGTTCGACACCAACGATTTCATCATCATCACCCAGCGCTTCCACTGCGAGCGCGCGCTGTTCATCGCCCTGCACATGGGCATTCAGGCGCAGTGCTACGCGGTGCCGTCGCCGAAAGACATGATGACGGTGCGCGCCCGCGAAATCTTCGCCCGCCTGGGCGCGCTGACCGATCTCTATATCCTCAAGCGCGAACCGCGCTTCCTCGGCCCGCTGATCCCGATTTCCGCCATGCACACCGTACCGGAAGACGCCCAGGGCTACCCCGCCGTTTCGCCGGAACAGCTGGTCGAGCTGGAGCACAAGCTGAAAGAAGAGAAGCAGAAAGCCAAACAGCCCTAACGTGCAATGCCCAAAATAAAGGCCGGCATATTTTGCCGGCCTTGTCGTCTGTACTGCGGTAAATCTACTTCTTCTTGGCGTATTTCAACGAATCCAGCGCCACGGCGAAGATGATGATGCTGCCCTTGATGATGTACTGCCAGTACGGGTTGATGCCGATATAGGTCAGGCCGTAGTTGATGACGGTGAAGATGATCACCCCGGTCACCACGCCCCACACCGTACCCACCCCGCCGGCGAAGGAGACGCCCCCCACCACGCAGGCGGCGATGGCGTCCAGCTCGTACATAAAGCCGAGGTTATTGGTGGCGCTGCCGATGCGCCCCGCTTCCAGCAGGCCGCCGAAGGCGTAGAACACGCCGGACAGCGCATAGATCATGATCAGGTTCAACGGCACGTTGACCCCGGACACCTTGGCCGCTTCCGGGTTGCCGCCGATGGCGAAGATGTTCTTGCCGAAGCGGGTCTTGGTCCACAGGATCCAGACGAATATGATGGCGATCAGCGCATAGAAGGTAATGTACGACAGCTTAAAGTCGCCGAAGCGCAAGAAGCCCTGGGCAAAGGTGGAAAACTTCGGATCGAAGCCCGCGACCGGCGAAGCGCCGACCGAGTCGTAATACAGCGAGTTGATGCCGTAGACGATGATCATGGTGCCCAGGGTGGTGATGAACGGCGTCACGTTGAGATAGGCGATAATCAGGCCGTTAACCAGGCCGATCACCGCGCCGACCGCACACACCAGCAGGATAACCAGGGGAATCGACCAGGTTTCCATGTGCGGGAACACCTTGTTGACGTTATCCATCGACTGCAGCAGCGTGGCCGCCACCACCGCCGCCAGCCCCACCTGCCGCCCGGCGGACAGGTCGGTGCCCTGGGTCACGATCAGCCCCGCCACGCCCAACGCGATGATGATGCGCACCGAAGACTGCGTCAGAATGTTGCTCAGGTTCATCAGGCTGAGGAAGGTAGGATCCTGAATGATGATGATGGCCAACAGCACCAGCAACACCACGTAAATGCCGCCTTCCTTGAAATAGGTAAATAACGTTTTTTTATTTAGCGCGTTCATAATTCCGATCCTTAAAGGTGCAGGGAGGCGAGACGTAAGATTTCATTTTGCGAGGTCTGTTTGGTGTTAACGATGCCCGCAACCTGACCATTGCTCATCACCAAAATACGGTCGGTGATCCCCAAAAGCTCCGGCATTTCGGACGAGACGATAATGATCCCCTTGCCCTTCTTCGCCAGTTCGGTCATCAGCTGATAAATCTCGAACTTGGCGCCCACGTCGATGCCGCGCGTCGGTTCATCCAGCATCAGGATCTCCGGCTGCGTCAGCAGCCAGCGGCCGATGATCACCTTCTGCTGATTGCCGCCGGACAGCGAGCCGATATGGGTGTGATGCCCCGGCGTTTTCACCCGCATGGCGTCGATCACCCACTGGGTGTCGCTCTTCATCCGCGCGTTATCCAGCAGGCCGAGCTTGTTTTTATAATTGCGGATATTGGAGATCAGCGAGTTGAAGCCCACGTCGAGGTAAGCGTAAATCCCGGTGGATCGGCGCTCTTCGGTCACCAGCGCAAAACCGTGGTTGATCGCTTCGTTGGCGCTGTGGTTATCGATCGCCTTGCCGTGCAGCTTGATGGTGCCCGCCACCTTTTCGCGAATGCCGAACAGCGTCTCGACGATATCGGTGCGTTTGGCGCCCACCAGCCCGGCGATGCCGAGGATCTCGCCTTGGTGCAGATCGAAGGACACATCGCGGATCGAGGGCTGGCGCAGCGACGTCAGGTTTTTCACCTCGAGGATCACCTCACCCGGCGTGTTCTGCCTGTCGGGGAAGCGCTGGCTGAGCGAGCGGCCGACCATCATGGCGATGATCTTGTCCATATCCAGCCCTTCCAGCGGTTGGGTGGCGATCCATTGCCCGTCGCGCAGCACCGTTATCTCGTCGCACAGCTGGAAGATCTCTTCCATCTTGTGCGAGATATAAACGATGCCGCAGCCGCGCTCTTTCAGCTTGCGGATGATGGTGAACAGGTGATTGACCTCTTTCTCCGTCAGCGAGGAGGTCGGTTCATCCATGATGACGATTTTGGCGTCGTACGAGAACGCCTTGGCGATCTCGATCATCTGCATCTGCGACACCGACAGGTTGCCCACCTTTTCGCGCGGGTTGATGTCGATATCCAGCTCGTCGAAGATCGCCTGGGTGTCTTTGAGCATTTTTTCCTGATCGACGAACAGGCCTTTGGTCGGATAGCGCCCCAGCCACATGTTGTCCATCACGGTGCGCTGCAGCACCAGGTTCAGCTCCTGGTGCACCATGGAAACGCCGTGCTCCAGCGCTTCTTTCGAACTCTTGAAATCGATCTCCCGGCCCTGAAACACAATGCTGCCGCTGTCTTTTTTGTAAATGCCGAACAGGCATTTCAGCAACGTCGATTTACCCGCGCCGTTCTCCCCCATCAGGGCGTGAATCGAGTGCGGGCGGACGCGTAAATTGACATTGTCCAAGGCTTTGACGCCGGGAAATGACTTACAGATATCCGTCATTTCCAGCAAAAATTCGCGTGAGCTATCGGCCATAAATACACCTGGCTTAACTGTCTTGCAGTCGTAAACATCCCCGCCGGCGGTATTCCTGGTGTTGGCGCCGCAGGCGGGGTCTTAGCGGGATCTCAATTCTTATTTAACAAACTGAGACAGGTTGTCTTTATCTACGCCGACGTAAGGAATACGCACGACTTTATTTTCGATTTTATATTGGGTGCCTTCGGTGGCCGGTTTGCCCGCCGCCAGGTTCTTCGCCAGCTCGAAGGTGGCTTTCGCCTGGTTGTCGGCGTCGTTCAGCACCGTGCCCGCCATTGCGCCGGATTTCACCAGCGCCAGCGCCTCAGGCAACGCATCGACGCCAAACACCGGGATAGTGGTCTTGTTATGCGCCTTCAGAGCTTCCACCGCGCCCATCGCCATGGCGTCGTTGTTGGCGATCACCACTTCAATCTTGTTGGCGTTCGGGCCGGAGAGCCAGGCGTCCATCTTGTCTTTCGCCTGCGCGGTATCCCACATCGCGGTATCCATCTGCAGCTGCTGGGTCTTGATGCCTTTCTCGTTCAGCGTTTTCACCACGTAGGTGGTGCGCGCTTCAGCATCCGGGTGGCCCGGCTCGCCTTTCAGCAGCACGAACTGGATCTGGCCGTCTTTGTTCAGATCCCAGGCCGGGTTGGCTTGCCAGTGTTTGGCGATCAGCTCGCCCTGGATCACGCCGGATTCTTTGGAGTCGGTGCCGACGTAATACGCCTTCTCATAGCTGTCCAACGCCTTGCGGGAAGGCTCTTTGTTGTAGAACACCACCGGGATATCGTTTGCGCGCGCCTTATCGATAACCACCGGCGCCGCGGCCGGGTCGACCAGGTTGATCGCCAGCGCTTTCACGCCCTTGGCCAGCAGCACGTCGATCTGATCGTTCTGCTTGGACTGGTCGTTCTGCGAGTCATTCATCAGCAGGGTGACGTCCGGTGAAGCCTTGGCGTCCTTCTCAATAGCCTTGCGCACCACCGACATGAAGTTGTCGTCGTATTTGTAAATCGTGACGCCAATACGGGTGTCAGCATGGGCTGCGGCGCCAAACATCATGGCTGCGGCCATGGCGGCCAGGGTGAAAACCTTCTTATTCATTGTCAGTCTCCGGTTCTGTGTAGGGTATTACTCGTCTTTGAGCCAATGGTCACCGGCAGTGCGCACACCCCAGGCCAGGCGATTTCCACTCAACACCTGCCGTCCGTGGATTTTGTTATTTCCGAGAAATGCTGTGTCAGCGCGAGATAAAGGTTGCAGCGGCAAGGGCCTTTGCGCCGGAAAACGCCTAGAGCATAGACGGCGTGATGTTAATATTCTGTGAATTTTCTCACAGATTGAAAACGGTTACACAAGATTAAATCGTCAGAGAGTGACCGTCGCCTCACTTTGCCAGGGGGCGACAGAATGGCGCCGCACCAGCGTCGGCATGAACAGATGAGCGGCCTGCGGCTCCGTCAGGCCTGCCGCGCCCTGCAACGCCAGCTCGGTGGCCAGCGTGGCCATCGAGACGATCGGGTAGCGCACCGTGGTGAGCTTGGGGCTGGTGTAACGCGCGATGGGGATGTCGTCGAAGCCGATCAGCGAGAAATGCTGCGGCACCGTGATACCGTTTTCTTTCAGCACCGCCATGGCGCCGGCGGCCATGGCGTCGTTGTAGGCGAACACCGCGCTCAGCTGCAGGTTACGCCCCAGCAGCTCCACCATCGCCGCCTCGCCGCCCTGCAGATCCGGCGAACCGTAGGCGCGCCAGTTATCGGGCGTGGCCAGCCCGGCGGCGGCCATCGCCTGCGCATAGCCCTGCTGGCGCAGCGGCCCGTCTTCGATCGGGTGATTGGAGCCCAGATAGCCGATGCGCCGATGGCCCTGCGACAGCAAAAGACGCATCGCCATTTCCGCGCCGCAGACGTTATCCAGCCCGACGCAGCGCGGCTCATAGCCGGGAATAATCCGGTTGATCAGCACCATGCCCGGCACCTGCTCCAGAAAGCCGATCAGCTCGGCGTCGCTCAGGGCTTTGGCGTGAACAATCAGGGCGTTACAGCGCTGGCGAATCAGCACTTCGATCGCGTGTCGCTCTTTGTCCGCCTGATGATAGCTGTTGCCGATCAGCAGGTATTTGTGGTGTTTCTGCGCCACCGTGTCTACCGCTTTCACCAGCGCGCCGAAGAACGGATCGGAGACGTCCATCACCACCACGCCCAGGGTATCGCTGCTTTGGGTCGCCAACGCCTGCGCGTTGGCGTTGGGGCGATAGCCCAGCTCCGCCACCGCCTGCAGCACCTGCTCGCGCGTCTCCTTGCTGGTCAGCGCGCTGTGATTCAGCACGCGGGAGACGGTCGCCACGGAGACCCCGGCGCGTTTCGCCACGTCGCGAATGGTGATCGGATGAACTGGAGGCATGCGGGATCCTGAAATCGGGGTAGTGGCCGGTGGCGCTATCCTACCCCGATTGGCCCGCTGCTCTGCGTGAATTACGTCACAGGAAAGAAAACGTTTACATACATTTTTTTAACCTGCCGGCGGGCGCTCACTTCAGCGTTTTGGGTTCCGCTTCGCCGGCGGCCAGCTGCGTCAGCCTGCGCCACAGCCATTCCATCGGCCCCTGTTCGAAGTAACGCAGCCACAGTGCGGAAAACGCCAGGTTGGCCAGCCAGACCAGCGGCACGAACGCCAACAGCTGCAGCCGGTCGAACTGCTCATAGAGGCCAAAGCGATAAAACAGCGTGGTGCAGATCAGCGTTTGCAGCAGGTAGTTGCTCAACGCCATGCGCCCCACCAGGGTCAGCCAGTGGGCGATGCGCATGCGCGACAGCGCGGGCCAGAAACCGTAACACAGCGCCAGATAGCCCATCGCCTGCAGCGGGGCGCCCAGCTCGCGCGGCACCTGCAGCAGGAAACCGCTCCAGCGATAGTCCCAATGCACCTGCCATTGCAGCGCCACCGCCGGCAGCTGGATCAGCACCGAAAGCGGCAGCAGCCACGCCGCCTGCCGCAAATAATAACCGGAGGAATAACTGCCGCGCAGCCAGCCGCTGCGCATCAACCCGGCGCCGAACAGCATCAGCCCCGCCAGCTCCCAGCCATACTGCGCGCCGATGGCCAGCAGGCTGGACGAGAGCAGATCGGCGCGGCTGCGCCAGGCTTCGAAACCGCCCTGCAGCTTCCAGAACTTCTCGTACTGCAGCTCCGCCGCGCCCGGCTGCCAGAAGCTGCCCGGCTCACCGTGCGAGATAAAACCGAGCAACAGCAGCACCGCCACGCCGATCAAATACAGCACCACGCCGGTTTTCAGCAGCTGGAAGGTTTCCCTGGCCTCGCGGATCATGCGCCAGCACACCAGGCCAATCAGCCCGTAGGCCAGCAGAATGTCGCCGTCCCACAGGAAGATGGCATGCGCAAGACCGAACAACAGCAGCCACGACAGCCGCGCGCGGATCCAGCTTTTGCCGCGCCGCAGCAGCATTTGCAGCCCGGCGCCGAACAGCAGCGCGAACATCGCCAGGAACTTGGCCTGGGCGAAGAGATCGAGCAGCGCCCAGGTCCAGGCGTCGCGCGATGACGGCATGCCCAAATAGGCCGGGTTGAGGTAGGCGGCCTTCGGCAAGCCGAAGGCGCTGATGTTCAGCAATAAAATGCCGAGGATGGCGATGCCGCGCACGCAGTCCAGCGTGGCGATGCGCGGCAGAGGGTGACTGTTCATTTTTTATCGCTGTCTTCCGCTCATGAAAAAGGCGCCCGCAGGCGCCTGTTGTCGTCGTGCGGGTCGCCCCGCAACGCCATCACCCCTGGTGATGACGCACCGCGCGCAGGAACTCCTGGCGGGTATTCTGGCTGGACTTGAACAGCCCCCCCAACGAAGTGGTGGTGGTGGCGCTGGTCGCGTCGCGGATGCCGCGCGCCTTGACACAATAATGGACCGCATCGATCGATACCGCCACGTTATTGGTGCCGAGCAGGGTCTGCAGCGCCACCAGGATCTGCTGGGTCAGGCGCTCTTGCACCTGCGGACGCTGGGAGAAGAACTGCACGATGCGGTTGATCTTCGACAGGCCGATCACCGAGTCTTTCGGGATATAGGCCACGGTGGCCTTGCCGTCGATGGTCACGAAGTGGTGTTCGCAGGTGCTGGTCAGCGTGATATCGCGCACCGTCACCATCTCATCCACCTTCATCTTGTTCTCGATAACGGTGATTTTCGGGAAGTTGGCGTAGTCCAGCCCGGAGAAGATCTCGTCGACATACATTTTGGCGATGCGATGTGGCGTCTCCGCCAGGCTGTCATCGGACAGATCGAGGTTCAGCAGCTGCATGATTTCGGTCATGTGCTCTTTGATGCGGCGCTTGCGCGTTTCGCGATCCAGCACTTCCCCGCGCAGCGGCGTCTCCAGACCACGCTCTTCCAGCGCCGCATGCACCAGCGCGGCTTCTTTACTTAATGATGTCATGTATTTGTTCTCCTGCGGACGGAACCCGCCGGCGGCCTGGTAGGGCGTGCGGCCGGCGAATTGCTTGCTCTCGTGACGGCAGAGTTTTCGTGGTGGATAACGTGAACCCGGTCAAGATTTTGCTCCCACTGTAGATGAGAGCGCGGCGATTATCCAGTGATTGTGCTTCATCCGCAGGTGAAATATTCGCATTTAGCACAATCAGGCCGGCTGCGGGATTCCACGCTTTTTGTATGGATTTCAATCACCGCATCGCCGTTTTTTGCGCCAACCGCCGCGCCGGGGTATTCACCACCAGCGCACCGGCCACCAACAGCGCCGCCACCGCCACGTACAGCGCCGGCTCCAGTCGATGGGTCAAGGCGGTCGACAGCGCCGACAGCATCGGCCCGACCAGTTGGCCGATCGCATAACCGGTGGTCAGCAACCCGGCCATGTAGCGCGCATGGCGCGGCGCCAGTTCACGGCCGTGCTGAAGGGCGAGCTGCACCACGCAGAGGAAGCCGCCGCCGGTCAGCAACGCCCCGAGCGCCAGGCCGGCCACGCCCGGCACCACTTCGGCGCTCAGCACGCCCAGCGCCTGTATCCACAGCGTGATCGCCAACCGGGTCTGGGTAGTGAGCCGATGGCGGGTCAAAATGCCGATAACGATCCCCAGCACCGCCGCGCCGCCGAACACCGGCCAGACGAACTGCGCGAACAGGCTGCCGGGAAAACGCGCCGCCGCCATCTGCGACAAGAACGTCGCCGGCAGGATGTAGCCGAACCCGGCGAGGCTGTAGCTCCACACCAGGCGTTTGAGCGCCGGCGTCAGCAGCAGCGGCTCCGGGGCCACGTCCGGGCGATGCAGCTCGCCGCTGCGCGGCAGAAAGGCGCTAATCGCCCCCACCAACGCCAGCGCCGGCACGCCATACACCAGCCAGGCCTGCGCCGCCGTCAGCCCCAGCGTGTTGATGCCCACCGCCAGCATGCCGCTGAGGAAGATACCGGCGCCCGGCCCGGCGAACACCGCCGCGCTCAGCGCCGGCCGGCCGTAGTGCGCCAACCGCTCATTGGTCCAGGCCGCCACCAGCACCATCGCCCAGCCGCTGGCCCAGCCGATGACGAAGCGCAGCGCGCCGTGCGTCCATTCATCCTGCGCCAGCGCCGACAGCAGCGTCAGCGCCACCGCGCCCCACACGCCAAGCCACAGGCGCCGCTCGACGTGGCGCGTGGCGCGCATCGCGTCGTAGGCGCCGCACAAGTAGCCCAAATAGTTGATCGCCGCCACCAGCCCGGCACCGGTCAGTGTGAACTGGTGTTCCGCGATCATCAGCGGCACCTGGGGGGTGAAAGCGAAGCGGCCAATGCCCATCGCAACGATCAGCGCGGCAAAACCGCTCAAGGCAATACGTAAAGCCATATCGGCATCCAAAAGGTTAAAAGAAAGTTGCCAGTATCATGCCGCAGTATTAAACTCACAAAAACTGAATAATAGTTATCAAGTTCATCACGAAACGAGAATATTATGGATCTGACCCAGCTTCGCATGTTCTGCTGCGTAGCGGAAACCGGCTCGGTCGCCCGCGCCGCCGAGCAGCTGCACCGCGTGCCGTCGAATCTGACCACCCGGCTGCGCCAGCTCGAGCAGGAGCTGGGCGCCGATCTGTTTATCCGCGAAAAACAGCGCCTGCGCCTGTCGCCGATGGGCCATAACTTTCTATGCTACGCCAACCGCATCCTGGCGCTGAGCGACGAGGCGATGAGCATCACCCACGCCGGCGAACCGGCGGGCAACTTCGCCCTCGGCTCGATGGAGAGCACCGCCGCTACCCGCCTGCCCTCGCTGCTGGCGGCTTACCACCAGCGCTTCTCGCAGGTTTCGCTGTCGCTGACCACCGGCACCTCCGGCGAAATCGCCGATCGGGTGCGCGCCGGCACGCTGGCCGCGGCGCTGGTCGACGGCCCGGTACCCTATGACGAGCTGAACGGCTGCATCGCCTATCCTGAACATATGGTGGTGATCTCCTGTCTCGATCACGCGCCGATCCACAGCGCCAAAGACGCCAATGGCGAGACGCTGTTCGCCTTTCGCGCCAGCTGCTCCTACCGCCTGCGGCTGGAGGCCTGGTTCAAGCGCGAAGGCGCGCGGCCGGGGCAAATTATGGAGATCCAGTCCTATCACGCCATGCTGGCCTGCGTCGCCAGCGGCGCCGGGCTGGCGATGATCCCGCATTCGGTACTGAGCCTGCTGCCGGGCCATGAGCGGGTCCGGGTTCACCCCCTGCCGCCGGACGTGGCCGACACCGCCACCTGGTTGCTGTGGCGCCGCGACGCGTTCGGGCCGAACGTGCGCGCGCTGAAAGAGTTGATTATTGAACAGACGGAAACCGCCGCTGTTGATGAAAGCACCCCCAACGATTTATCAGACGTTGTCGATATCGCCTGATTTAAAAAGAAAACCACTGAGGAGACTATGATGGAGATGATCAAAACCCGCGCCGCCGTTGCCTGGGGCCCGAACCAGCCGCTGAAGATCGAAGAAGTCGAGCTGATGCCACCGCAAAAAGGCGAAGTGTTGGTGCGGATCGTCGCCACCGGCGTTTGTCACACCGATGCCTACACCCTGTCCGGCAAAGATCCGGAAGGCGTGTTCCCGGCGATCCTCGGCCACGAGGGCGGCGGCGTGGTGGAAGCGGTCGGTGAAGGCGTCACCAGCGTGGCGGTCGGCGATCACGTGATCCCGCTCTACACCCCGGAGTGCGGCGAGTGCAAATTCTGTAAATCCGGCAAGACCAACCTGTGCCAGGCGATCCGCGCCACCCAGGGCAAAGGGCTGATGCCGGACGGCACCACCCGCTTCTTCAAGGACGGCAAGCCGATCTTCCACTACATGGGCACGTCCACCTTCTCCGAGTACACCGTGGTGCCGGAAATCTCACTGGCGAAAATCAACAAGGAAGCGCCGCTGGAAGAAGTGTGCCTGCTGGGCTGCGGCGTGACCACCGGCATGGGCGCGGTGATGAACACCGCCAAAGTGCAGCCGGGCGACACCGTGGCAATCTTCGGCCTGGGCGGCATCGGCCTGTCGGCGATCATCGGCGCGCAGATGGCCGGCGCGGGCCGCATCATCGGCATCGACATCAACACCAGCAAGTTCGATCTGGCGCGCAAACTGGGCGCTACCGATCTGATCAACCCGAAAGACTATGACAAGCCGATTCAGGACGTGATCGTCGAGCTGACCGACGGCGGCGTCGACTTCTCCTTCGAGTGCATCGGCAACGTCAACGTGATGCGTTCCGCGCTGGAGTGCTGCCACAAGGGCTGGGGCGAATCGGTGATCATCGGTGTCGCGGGCGCTGGCGAAGAGATCTCGACCCGTCCGTTCCAGCTGGTCACCGGCCGCGTCTGGCGCGGTTCGGCGTTCGGCGGCGTCAAGGGCCGTTCGCAGCTGCCGGGCATCGTCGAACGCTATCTGGACGGTGAATTCGCGCTGAACGACTTTATCACCCATACCATGGGGCTGGAGCAGATCAACGAAGCGTTCGATTTGATGCACGAAGGCAAATCGATCCGTTCCGTCATCCACTTCGACCAATAAGCCAGGAGGCAGAGATGACGTTGTCATTGGAACTTCTCGAAGAGCACCGCATGTTCGGCGGCTGGCAGCAGCGCTATCGCCACGCGGCGCAGAGCCTGAATTGCAACATGACATTCAGCATCTACCTGCCGCCGCCGCGCGATGACAACCCGCCGCCGGTGCTGTACTGGCTGTCGGGGCTGACCTGCAACGACGAGAACTTCACGTTGAAAGCCGGCGCGCAGCGCATCGCCGCCGAGCTGGGCCTGGTGCTGGTGATGCCGGACACCAGCCCGCGTGGCGACGAAGTGCCGAACGACGAAGGCTACGATCTGGGCCAGGGCGCCGGGTTCTACCTGAACGCC
This sequence comes from Serratia sp. SM04, assembly GCF_040280225.1. Lineage (NCBI taxonomy): Bacteria > Pseudomonadati > Pseudomonadota > Gammaproteobacteria > Enterobacterales > Yersiniaceae > Serratia > Serratia sp. SM04. The sequence continues at coordinate 251,472 of NZ_JBEOQT010000002.1, forward strand.
ACCCAGGCGCCGTGGGATCGCCATTTCCGCATGTACGACTACATCAGCGCCGAACTGCCGGCGCTGATCGAACAGCACTTCAGCGTCAGCGATCGTCAGTCGATCTTCGGCCACTCGATGGGCGGCCACGGCGCGCTGATGATGGCGTTTCGCAATCCGCAGCGCTTCCGCTCGGTATCGGCGTTCGCGCCGATCGTTAACCCGTGCCAGGTGCCGTGGGGCCGTAAGGCGTTCACCGCCTATCTGGGCAGCGACGAAAGCCAGTGGCTGCAGTACGACAGCTGCCATCTGCTGGCCAGCGGCGCGGAAAAAATGCCGGTCCTTATCGACCAGGGCGACGACGACCAGTTCCTGGCCGACCAGCTGCAGCCGGCGCGGTTGGCGGAGCTGGCGCGCCAGCGCGACTGGCCGCTGACGCTGCGCATTCAGCCGGGGTACGATCACAGCTACTTCACCATCGCCACCTTCGTGGAAGATCACCTGCGCTTCCACGCCGAGCACCTGTTCCGCTGATAAAAAAATCCGGGCGGTTATTAAAGCGCCCGGATTTCTTCAAATACCGTCAAGAAGAAAGTCGATGGCGGCTTTTATCCTGGTCCGATACTGGGAAACATCACAAAACTCGGCCCCCAAAGCCCGAACCGGGATGCTGGCCATTTCATATGTCATCACGGCGTACTCGTTGTCATCAATCAATCTGATCAACGGGATCAAGCGTTCCGGTCGCGTACTCCCCGGGTATTTTTCAACGGGCAACAAAGGGATCACAACTCGACGATTTAATTGCCCAATGATATCGCTCGTCACATCAAGCAGCAGGGGATAAACCGCGCTGTTCCCCCTATTCGCATACACCGTAAATTGCATCGCTAAAACGTCCTGTATTCGTCGCTAAAGCAACCATGCTCATCATTAAATCGGTTAAGCGCTTCAAGCGCCTCTCGGTTTTCTTCCTGCCATTTTATCCTCTCATGCTGACGTAACTCAGCATCTAAAGCAGCAGTTAGCGTCGCGCTGAGATTAATCCCCGCCTCACGCGCACGGCTCAACAAACTGCGTTCCAGCGTCATGGTCACACTTTGCGTCGTTCGTTGTTTTACTGGCATCGGCACCTCTCTCACTCATTTTCGTGCAAACAACACGGTTTATTGAACGATAGTAGCATTGAGACGTCATTTGAGCCCGTTCAAATATGCGCCATACGTTAAAGCATCACCCCTTCAGCTTAGGATCCAGCGCGTCGCGCAATCCGTCGCCCAACAGGTTGAACGCCAGCACGGTAATGAATATCGCCAGACTGGGGAAGATCGCCACGTGCGGCGCGATCACCATATCGGCGCGCGCTTCGTTGAGCATCGCCCCCCACTCCGGCGTCGGCGGCTGGGCGCCCAGGCCCAGAAACGACAGGCTGGCGGCGGTGATGATCGAGGTGCCGATGCGCAGGGTAAAATAGACCACGATCGAAGACAGGGTGCCCGGCAGAATGTGCCGCAGGATGATGGTCCAGTCCGAGGCGCCGATGCTGCGCGCCGATTCGATATAGGTCAGGTGCTTCAGCACCAGCGTATTGCCGCGCACCAGGCGGGCGAAGGCCGGAATGCTGAAGATCGCCACCGCGACGATCACGTTGGCCATGCCGCTGCCCATGATCGCCACCACGCCGATCGCCAGCAGAATACCGGGAAACGCGAACAGCACGTCGCAGACGCGCATGGTGAGGCGATCCCACCAGCCCTCATAGTAGCCGGCCAGCAGCCCCAGCAGGGTGCCGATCGCCCCGCCCGCCAGCACCGAGAACACCCCGGCCGCCAGCGAAATGCGCGTGCCCATCAGGATGCGGCTGAAGATATCGCGCCCGAGAGAATCCACGCCCAGCCAGTGCATCAGCGAAGGCCCCTCGTTCAGCCGATCGTAATCGAAATAGTTTTCCGCATCGAACGGTGCCAGATAAGGCGCCAGCAGCGCCGCCGCAATCAGCAGCAGCACCAACAGGCCGGCGACCAGCGCCGCCCGCTGGCGACGAAAACGCCGCCAAAACTCGCTCCACGGCGTGCGTACCGCGTTGGAGTCGATAAGCGGCATCGCCTTCAGTGCGGCGTTGCGCCGCCAATGCTTAATCATGCCGCGTCCTCATTGATAACGAATCGCCGGGTTGATCGCCGCGTACAGCATATCCACCAGCAGGTTGATCAGAATGAACTCCAGCGAGAACAGCAGCACCTCAGCCTGGATCACCGGGTAATCGCGCATCTCCACCGAGTCCACCAGCAACCGCCCCAACCCCGGCCAGTTGAACACCTTCTCCACCACGATCGAACCGCCGAGCAGGAAGCCGAACTGCAACCCCATCATGGTCACCACCGGGATCATCGCGTTGCGCAGGCCGTGTTTCATCACCACCACGCTTTCCCGCACGCCCTTGGCGCGCGCGGTGCGCATGTAGTCCTCCTGCAGCACCTCGACGAACGAAGCGCGGGTGAAGCGCGCCATCACCGCCGCCACCGCCGCCCCCAGGGTGATCGAAGGCAGAATGTAGTGCCGCCAGCTGTCGGCGCCCACCGTCGGCAGCCACCCCAGCTCGACCGAGAACACCTGCATCAGCAGCATGCCGAGCGCAAAGGCCGGGAACGAGATCCCCGACACCGCCAGCGTCATGCCGAGGCGATCCGGCCAGCGGTTGCGCCACACCGCCGACACCACGCCGATCGCCAGGCCGAACGCCACCGCCCACAGCATGCTGGTGACGGTCAGCCAGAAGGTCGGCATAAAGCGCGAGGCGATCTCTTCGCTCACCGGGCGTTTGGACACCATCGAGATGCCGAAGTCGCCCCGCAGCGCGTTGACGAAGAAGTGCGCGAACTGCTGCGGCAGCGGCTTATCCAGCCCCAAATCCTTGCGCACCAGCTGCACCACCGCCTCGTCGGCCTCCGGCCCCGCCGCCAGCCGCGCCGGATCGCCCGGCAGCAGGTGAACGAACAGAAACACCAGCACCGCCACGATCAGCAGAGTCGGGATCAGGCCCAGCAGTCGTTTCAGAAAATAATTGAGCATCTCATTCCTTCCCCCGCCCGCCGCCGCTTGGCCACGGGCGGGGATGGGCGCCTTATTTCAGATCGGCGTTATCAAAGTTGAACGAGGTATCCGGCATCACGTAGAAGCCGCTCAGCTGCTTGCTGTTGGCCGACAACAGACGTTCAGTCGCCAGGAAGATCCAGGGCGCGTCGGCCCAGATGCGATCCTGCGCGTCCTGATACAGTTTCTGCTTCTCGGCGCGATCGGTGGTCGCCAGCGCGTCGGTCAGATCCTTGTCCACCTGCGGATTGCTGTAGAACGCGGTGTTAAACTGCTTCGGCGGCGCCGCCTGGGTAGAGAACAGCGGCGACAGCGCCCAGTCCGCTTCCCCGGTCGAGGCCGACCAGCCGGTGTAGAACAGCCGCACGCCGGTGTCCTTCACCCCGACGCTCTCCACCTGCGCCGCACGCTGCCCGGCATCCATCGCCGTCACCGTCACTTTCACCCCCACCTGCGCCAGCTGCTGCTGGGTGAACTGCAGCACCTTCTGCGCGGTGCTGTGGTTGTGGGAAGACCATAGCGTGGTGGTGAAGCCGTTCGGGTAGCCGGCCTCTTTCAGCAGCTCGCGCGCCTTGGCCGGATCGTACGGCCACGGCTTATAGCGGGCGGCGAAGTCGATCGCCGGCGGCACCGGGCCTTCCGCCGGCACCGCGTAACCGGCGAACGCCACCTTGATCAGCGCGTCCTTATTGATGGCGTAGTTCAGCGCCTGACGCACCTTCGGGTTGTCGAACGGCTTTTGGGTGACGTTCATGCTGATGTAACGCTGCAGGATCGACGGCGCGGCCACCACATCCAGCTTGGCGTTGCCCTCCAGCACCTTGGCCTGCTCGTAGGGGATCGGGAAGGCGAAGGTCGCCTCGCCGGTCTGCAGCATCGCCGCGCGGGTGTTGTTATCCACCACCGGGCGCCAGGTGATGCTGTCGAGCTTCGGCAGCCCCGGCTGCCAGTAGCCTTCGAACTTCTTCACCTTGACGAAATCGGTCTGGTTCCAGGTCACGAACTGATACGGGCCGGTGCCGACCGGGTGGAAACCGATCTCCTTGCCGTATTGCTTCAGCGCCGCCGGCGAGATGATCGCCGCCGCCGGATGCGCCAGATTGTTGACGAACGCCGAGAACGGCGCCTTCAGCACGATCTTCACCGTATTGGCATCCACCGCCTCGGTTTTGTCGATCATCTTGAACAGGTTGTAGCGCTTGAGGTGGCTGTCCGGGTTGCTGGCGCGATCGAGGTTGATCTTCACCGCCTCGGCGTTGAACGCGGTGCCGTCGTGGAATTTAATCCCCTGGCGCAGTTTGACCGTGTAGGTCAGGCCGTCTTTGCTGACCTCATAGCTGTCCGCCAGCACGTTCACCAGCTTCATGTCCTTATCGAAGCCGAACAGCCCCTGATAGAAAGATTTGGCCACCGCCTGCGACAGCGTGTCGTTGGCGTCGTAAGGATCGAGGGTGGTGAAATTGGAGGCCACGGCGATCACCGCGTCCTTCGCCGCCCAGACCGGGCCGGTTCCCGCCGCCAGCAGTACGGCGGCCAACAGCGCATTGCGTTTGAATGTGTGCTTCATGTCGCTTGTCTCTCCTGAGGTCTTTAAAAAGCACCGGCGATCGGGTGGCGGGCGACAAAGTGCCCGGCGCCAACCTGCACCAGCGGTGCGGTAACGGGTTCATCGCCCAGCGCGCGCACTGGGCTCGGGATCTCATCGGCCGGCAGCGGCTGCCGTTTGTGGGCATGAGCGGGATCGGCCACCGGCACCGCCGCCATCAGCTTGCGGGTGTAGGGGTGCTGCGGATTGTCGAACACCGCCTGCCGCGGGCCAATCTCGACGATCTGCCCGAGGTACATCACCGCCACCCGGTGGCTGATGCGCTCCACCACCGCCATGTCGTGTGAAATGAACAGAAAAGCGATACCGAACTCGCGCTGCAGATCGAGCAGCAGATTAACGATCTGCGCCTGAATCGACACGTCCAGCGCCGACACCGCCTCGTCGGCGATCACCACTTTCGGGTTCAGCGCCAGCGCGCGCGCGATGCAGATGCGCTGGCGCTGGCCGCCGGAAAATTCGTGCGGGTAGCGGCGCGCATGCTCCGGCAGCAGGCCGACGCGCTCCAGCAGCCAGGCCACCCGTTGCTCCGCCTCGCGGCCGCGCATCACGTTGTGCACCAGCAGCGGCTCCATGATGGAAAAACCGACCGTCAGACGCGGATCAAGCGAAGCGTATGGATCCTGAAAAATGAACTGAATATCGCGCCGCAGGTGCTGCAGGGCCGGCCCCTTCAACTGATCTATCCGCCGCCCGGCGAAGGTGATGGTGCCGCTCTGGCTGTCCACCAGCTTCAGCAAAGAGCGCCCGGTGGTGGACTTGCCGCAGCCGGACTCGCCCACCAGCCCCAGTGTCTCGCCGGGGTAAAGATCGAAACTGACGTTTTCCACCGCGTGCACCCGGCGAGTGACCCGATTGAACAACCCGCCGCGCAGATCAAAGCGCGTAACCAGATGCTCCACCTGCAGGATCGGCGCGGCGTCTGGCGGCACGGTATCCTGCGGCGCCGTATCCCCCTCGCCGCCCGGCAACGGAAACTTCGCCGGCAGCGGCCGATCGGCCATCGCCCCCAGCTTCGGCACCGCCGCCAACAGCGCCCGGGTATAGGCCTGCTGCGGCGCGGCGAACAGCTCGCGCACCCGATTTTGTTCCACCTGCTCGCCGCGGCGCATCACCAGCACCCGGTCGGCTATCTCCGCCACCACGCCCATGTCGTGAGTAATGAAGATCACCCCCATCTGCATCTCCCGTTGCAGCACGCGGATCAGCTGCAGGATCTGCGCCTGAATGGTGACGTCGAGGGCGGTGGTGGGCTCATCGGCGATCAGCAGCGCCGGCTTGCAGGAGAGCGCCATGGCGATCATCACCCGCTGGCGCATGCCGCCGGAAAGCTGGTGCGGGTAGCGCCCCAGCACCTCTTTGGCCTCCGGAATACGCACCAGATCGAGCATGCGCAGCGCCTCCTGGCGCGCGCTGCGGTGATCCATGCCCTGATGCAGGCGCAGCGATTCGGCGATCTGCTCGCCGACCGGAAATACCGGGTTGAGCGAAGTCATCGGCTCCTGGAAGATCATCGCCATGTCGGCGCCGCGCACCGTGCGCAGCGTGCTCTGCGAGGCCTGCGCCAGATCGAGCAGCGCGCCGTCGCGCCGGCGCAGCGTCATGGCGCCGCTGACGATGCGCCCGCCGCCCTGCTCCACCAACCGCATTAGCCCCAGCGAAGTGACCGATTTGCCGGAGCCGGACTCACCGACGATCGCCAGCGTCTCGCCGCGATCGAGATCGAACGACAGGTTGCGCACCGCTTCTACGGCGCCGTCCGGTTGAGGAAAGCTGATGCTCAGATCGCGCACCGTCAGCACCCGCTGCGGCGGCAATGACGGCCCGCCGCTGGCGGCGGGTCGAAGTAAAACGTCGGTCATGCACCCTCCCGGTGAACGCTTAGCGGTAAATCCCGACGGACGGCGCATCGCCGACATAGCCAAAACCGCGATACATCCCCTCGCAGTTGAACGGCAGCGCGATATTGCCGTGGCGATCGACGGCGATCATGCCGCCGCTGCCACCGAGGGCCGGCAGCTTCTCCATCACCACCCGATCGCTGGCCGCCTGCAGGCTCAGATCGCCGTATTCGATCAGGGCGGAAACATCATAGGCCGCCACGCCGCGCATGAAGATTTCGCCGGTGCCGGTGCTGGAAACCGCCACGGTGGCATTGTTGGCATAGCAGCCGGCGCCGATAATCGGCGTGTCGCCTACCCGCCCGGCCTGCTTGTTGGTCATGCCGCCGGTCGAAGTGGCGGCGGCGAGGTTGCCCAGCGCATCCAGCGCCACCGCGCCGACGGTGCCGAATTTGCGATCGGGATCGAGCGGATCGCCGGCCTGCGCCGCGCCGTCGTGATCGAGCAATACCCGGCCCTGCTCCGCCTGGGCGCGGTGCAGCTGATCGAAACGTTCTTGGGTAAAGAAGAAGTCAGGGGTAACCATTTCCAGGCCGTGGGCGGCGGCAAACTTCTCGGCGCCTTCGGCGGCAAACAGCACGTGTTCGCTGTTTTCCAGCACCGCGCGCGCCGCCAGCACCGGGTTGCGGATGCGGCTGACGCCGGCGACGGCGCCGGCATCGCAGGTGCGGCCGTCCATCACGCAGGCGTCCAGTTCGTGAGTGCCCTGATGGGTAAACACCGAGCCTTTGCCGGCGTTGAACAGCGGGCACTCTTCGAGCAACCGCACCGCTTCGGTCACCGCGTCCAGCGCGCTGCCGCCCTGGGCCAGTATCGCCTGCCCGGCGGTCACGATCTCGGACAGCGCCTGGATATACTGCCGTTCTTTTTCCGCACTCAGCGCCGCCCGGGTAATTGCGCCCGCGCCGCCATGAATGGCAATCACTGGTTTGCTCATTTGCCTGACACCCTGTGTTAATCCCGCCGTTGCGCAGCGAATAAGCTGAGCGCGGTATCATTATTATTCAGTCTTTTTCGACTCTATTTAGTCCTACAGTGGAAGTACAGCATAACGTCCACGTCCCGCTTTTAGCGTAGTCCGCTTAGACCGTTTCGCACCTTGAAATAGCTTATTGGAATAAAAACAGCAGGTTATAAAAAGCCGTAAACCGCCGATCGTACGGCCAAGATTATTGGTAATTCCGCGTGCGGAAATAGCGGCATGGCGTAAGGAAATAAACGTTCGCGCTGAATAACGCTTATTGCGGCGCCCGGCCTGCTGTTTTTTCCCCGGCCGGGCGCAGATGATCCGAGATTAAAAACCCGATCCGGGCTGCTGTAAAAAAGCCTCTTCTTCCGGCGTGCTGGTGCGCCCCAATATCGCATTGCGATGCGGGTAGCGGCCGAAACGATCGATGATCGCCTTGTGCCGAAGCTCGAACTCCAGCTGGTCGCCGTTATTGAGCTCGGTGTACAGCACCAGCGCCTGCTGGTGGATTAGCGGCGATTCCGAATGCATGAACGGCAGATAAAGGAAACCGCGCTGCTCGCGGCTCAGCCGTTCGCACTCGCCGCTGCGGATCGCCTCCTGCGCCAGGATCAACGCCATGCCGTCGCAGGCGAACGACTGCGGTGTGCCGCGGAACAGGTTGCGGCTGAACTGATCGAGCACGATCACCTCCGCCAGCCGCCCCTCGATGGTGTCGCGCCAGTGCGCCAACTCCCCCGCCGCCGCCGCGCGCCAGATTTCGCCGAAACGGCTGTGCAGCAGACGATCGAAATCGTCGTCCTTTTTGAACCACATGATCGGTTCGATCTCGTCGAACCAGAAGTCGATAACCTGTTTATGCATCATGATTCTCCTCTGTTTTACGCAGTTTATACCCGATCGTCCCAGCGCCGCAGTGCGAAAGATGGCGGGCATAACCCGTTCTCCCCCCCGGCGTTCTCTGCCATAATACCCGCACTTTGTCGCTATTTTAGCGCACCCTGATTACGGAGTTCCCTTTATGGATCATTGCCATACTTCCGATCTCATTTCCCTGGAGCAAGCGCTGGAAAAAATGCTCGGGCAGATCGCCCCGCTGCAGCAGACCGAATCCATCGCGCTGACCGCCGCCGCCGGCCGCATCACCGCCGCGCCGGTGGTCTCACCGCTCGACGTGCCGCCGTTCGCCAACTCGGCGATGGACGGCTATGCGCTGCGCCTCGCCGATCTGGCGGCCAATGCGCCGCTGCCGGTCGCCGGTAAGGCCTTCGCCGGCGCGCCGTTCGACGGCCAATGGCCGGCCAACAGCTGCGTGCGCATCATGACCGGCGCGCCGATCCCGGCCGGGGCGGACGCGGTAGTGATGCAGGAGCAGGCCGAGGTGAGCGACCAGGGCGTGTGTTTTACCGCGCCGGTTGAAGCCGGACAGAATATCCGTCTGGCGGGTGAAGACATTCGCCGCGGCGCGAGCGTGTTGCCGGCCGGCGTGAAGCTGGACGCCGCGCAGCTGCCGCTGCTGGCTTCGCTTGGCGTCGCCGAGGTGCAGGTGATGCGTAAGCTGAAGGTGGCGGTGTTCTCCACCGGCGACGAACTGCAGCCGGTCGGCCAGCCGCTGCAGGCGGGCCAAATCTACGACACCAACCGCTTCGCGGTGCGCCTGATGCTGGAGCAGATGGGCTGCGAGGTGCTCGATCTCGGCATTATCCGCGACGATCGCGATGCGCTGCGCGACGCCTTCACACAGGCAGACAGCCAGGCCGACGTGGTCATCAGCAGCGGCGGCGTTTCGGTCGGCGAAGCCGACTACACCAAACAAATGCTCGACGAACTGGGCCAGGTCAGCTTCTGGAAGCTGGCGATCAAACCCGGCAAACCCTTCGCCTTCGGCAAACTGGGCCACGCCTGGTTCTGCGGCCTGCCGGGCAACCCGGTTTCCGCCGCCCTGACCTTCTACCAACTGGTGCAACCGCTGCTGGCGAAGCTGGCCGGCCACAGCGACTGGCGCCTGCCGCCGCGCCTGCGCGCACGGGCGCTGACCCCGTTGAAGAAATCGCCGGGCCGCCTCGATTTTCAGCGCGGCGTGTTCAGCAGCAACGCCGCGGGCGAACTGGAGGTCAGCACCACCGGCCACCAGGGCTCGCACGTCTTCAGCTCCTACAGCCAGGGCAACTGTTTCATCGTGCTGGAGCGCGAACGCGGTTCGGTGGCGGTAGGCGAAACGGTGGAGATAGAGCCGTTCAACGCCCTGCTGAGGAGCTGAGCATGCTGCCGGAATTGACCGACGCCGAAGCGCTGCGCTACAACCGCCAGATCGTGCTGCGCGGCTTTGACTTCGACGGCCAGGAGAAGCTGAAGGCCGCCCGCGTGCTGATCGCCGGGCTGGGCGGGCTGGGCTGCGCCGCTGCGCCATATCTGGCAGCGGCCGGCGTCGGCCATCTGGTGCTGGTGGATTTCGACACCGTCTCGCTCTCCAACCTGCAGCGCCAGATCCTGCACCGCGACGATCGCATCGGCCAGAGTAAGGTCGCTTCCGCCAAGCGGGAACTGAGCGCCATCAACCCGCATATCCGCATCGACGCGATCGACTGCCGTTTGGAAGATGACGCGGTCGCGGCAGAGATCGCCGCCTGCGATCTGGTGCTGGACTGCACCGACAACGTGGCGGCGCGCGATGCCCTGAACCGCCTGTGCCACGCGCAGCAGAGGCCGCTGGTTTCCGGCGCGGCGATCCGCATGGAAGGCCAGCTCAGCGTGTTCACCTATCAGCCGGGCGAGCCCTGCTACCGCTGCCTGAGCCGGCTGTTCGGCGACAGCGCCCTCACCTGCGTCGAAGCGGGCGTGATGGCGCCGCTGGTCGGCACTATCGGCACCCTGCAGGCGATGGAAGCCATCAAGCTGCTGGCCGACTATGGTCAGCCGCTGCGCGGCAAGCTGTTGATGTTCGATGCGATGAGCATGCAGTTCCGCGAGATGAAACTGCCGAAGGATCCGCACTGCGCGGTGTGCGGCGGGGAATGACGAATAAAAAAAGGGCGGGATAATTCCCGCCCTGATGCGTTGCCGCGAGGGTTAGACGATGCCCTGGCTGCGCAGATAGTCTTCGTAGTTGCCGGTAAAGTCGATCACCTTGTTCGGAGTGATTTCCAGAATGCGCGTCGCCAGCGAGCTGACGAACTCACGGTCGTGGGAGACGAAGATCAGCGTGCCTTCGTACATCTCCAGCGCCATGTTCAGCGATTCGATGGATTCCATATCCAGGTGGTTGGTCGGTTCGTCCATCACCAGAATATTCGGGCGCTGCATCATCAGCTTGCCGAACAACATGCGGCCCTTCTCACCGCCGGACAGCACCTTCACTTTCTTCTTGATGTCGTCCTGGCTGAACAGTAAACGGCCCAGCACGCTGCGCACCGCCTGCTCATCGTCTTTTTCCTGCTTCCACTGGCTCATCCAGTCGAACACGGTCAGGGTATCGTCAAACTCGTATTCGTGATCCTGCGCGTAGTAACCGATACGGGCGTTTTCCGACCACTTCACGGTGCCGCTGTCCGGCTGCGCGTCGCCCACCAGCGTTTTCAGCAGGGTGGTTTTACCGATGCCGTTGGCACCCAGCACCGCAACCTTCTCACCCACTTCCACCATCAGGTTCAGCTTGCTGAACAGCGGGCCGTTGTCGAAGCCCTTGGTGAGCGCTTCCACTTCCAGCGCGTTACGGAACAGCTTCTTGTCCTGATCGAAACGGATGAACGGGTTCTGGCGGCTGGAGGCCTTCACTTCTTCCAACTGGATCTTGTCGATCTGGCGGGCGCGCGAGGTGGCCTGCTTGGATTTGGAGGCGTTGGCGCTGAAACGGCTGACGAACGATTGCAGCTCGTTGATCTGCGCCTTCTTCTTGGCGTTGTCGGCCAGCAGACGTTCACGCGCCTGGGTGGCGGCGGTCATGTATTCGTCGTAGTTGCCCGGATAAACGCGCAGTTCGCCGTAGTCCAGATCCGCCATGTGGGTGCAGACCATGTTCAGGAAGTGACGGTCGTGCGAGATGATGATCATGGTGCTGTTGCGTTCGTTCAGCACCTGCTCCAGCCAGCGAATGGTATCAATGTCCAGGTTGTTGGTCGGTTCGTCGAGCAGCAGGATTTCCGGATCGGAGAACAGCGCCTGCGCCAGCAACACGCGCAGCTTCCAGCCCGGCGCGATTTCGCTCATCGGGCCATAGTGCTGTTCCACCGGAATGCCGACGCCAAGCAGCAGTTCGCCGGCGCGCGCTTCGGCGGTGTAACCGTCCATCTCGCCGTAGGCGACTTCCAGATCGGCCACTTTATAGCCGTCTTCTTCGCTCATCTCCGCCATGGCGTAGATGCGGTCGCGCTCTTCCTTCACCGCCCACAGCTCGGTGTGGCCCATGATCACGGTGTCCAGCACGCTGTATTGTTCGAAGGCGAACTGATCCTGACGCAGTTTACCCAGGCGCTCGTTCGGATCGAGGAACACGTTGCCGCCGGTCGGCGCCAAATCGCCGCCGAGGATTTTCATAAAGGTGGACTTGCCGCAGCCGTTGGCGCCGATCAGGCCATAACGGTTGCCGCCGCCGAATTTAACAGAGATGTTTTCAAACAACGGCTTGCTGCCGAACTGCATGGTGATGTTGTTGGTGCTTAACACAGCGCTCGCTCTTTATACATAGGGAATGTGATTTGGCGCGCATTATGCCACAACGGGGTTAAGAGATCGCGGGAAGTTTTGGTGACATTTTGAGCGGTGACGACGGATGAGTCATAGCTGGGTTAAATAACACCGATAAAATTCACGGCGAGATTTCACGCAGCAAGCCGTACAATATTTGAAACCAATTCGCCAAATATATTAATTAAACTTAAAAATGACATTTATTCTCCCCAGACACGAATAAATCGTATCTATTCACCTTATGAAAATCATTAATACAGCCAACACGTCTCTATTTAATTCTAGTTTTTTCCGACTATCGCCACACATTCTGCTATACGCGACATTTTGTGACCGCCTTCTTAATTACCAAGGTTTTTTAGAGGATTAATGCGTTACAGCTCACTAAATCGACATGGCACATTCGTTCCAGCTAAAGAAAAAATCAAATAAAAACAATTAAATACAGAAATATGTGAAAATCAAACCACCGTTATCCCGCTAACTACTCTCATATTGCATATGATTGTACATACAAGTATATGTAAACGTGACGTTGCCGTTTTGTTGGCGTTTCGGGGCTCGGTTATCGCCGCCCCGGATAACGCCACCCCGGCCAGAAAATAATAACAACACACCGTCCACCTATCGCGAGAGACAACGATGAACACTGCTGAAAACGCATTGCCCAAAAGCCAAACGGCGCAGAAGGGCGCGGTAAATTACAAAGTCATTGTCGGCGCCAGCCTGGGCAACGGCCTGGAGATTTTCGACTTCACCGTCTACAGCTTCTTTGCCGCCATTATCGGCAAACTCTATTTTCCCAGCGACAGCGCCTACGGCTCCTTGTTGATGTCGGTGGCGGTGTTCGGCGTCGGCTTTATCATGCGCCCGCTGGGCAGCATGGTGCTGGGTGCCTATGCCGATCGGGTCGGCCGCAAGGCCGCCATGCTGATGACCATCGTGCTGATGGGCGTCGGCACCGCGCTGATCGCCTTCGCGCCCACCCATGCGCAAATCGGCGTTCTGGCGCCGGTGCTGATCGTGGTTGGCCGCCTGATTCAGGGGTTTGCCGCCGGCGGTGAAGTGGGCTCGGCCACCACGCTGCTGCTGGAGTCGGCAGGGGCCAACCAACGCGGCTTCTTCGTCAGCTGGCAGGCGATAAGCCAGGGCATCAGCGCCCTGCTTGGCGCCTCTTTAGGCCTGGCGCTCACCTATTTTCTGCCGGAGCAGGCACTGTATGCCTGGGGCTGGCGCGTGCCGTTCATCATCGGTTTGTTGATCATTCCCGTCGGCATCTATATTCGCAAACATCTGGAAGAGACCTACAGTGGAGAGGCGCCGGCTCACGCGCGGCCACCGCTGAATCCGGTATGGGATCTGGTGAGCAATCATGCCAAAGATCTGTTGCTGGGCGTATTGATCATCATGTCCGGCACCGTGATGGTCTACGTGGTGCTGCTGTATATGCCGACCTACATGATGCAGACCTATCACATCGCCGGCCCGACCGCCTACCTATTCAGCTGTATCGCCTCTGTGGTACAGATCATCGCGGTCTATTGCGCAGGCCGTTACGTCGATCGGGTGCAGAACTACAAAAGGCCGCTGCTGTTCTCCATTTTTGCGGCGTTGCTCCTGATTTACCCGACCTTCTGGTTCCTCAGCGCCACGCAAACCCTGTGGCTGGCGATCGTTTTCCGCATCCTGCTGATCTGCGCGTTGGGGATCAACATGCTGTCGAGCACCATGCTGATCGTCTCGGCGCTGCCGCGCCACGTGCGCGCCACCGGCACCTCGATGATCTACGCCTTTGGCGTGACGCTGTTCGGCGGATCGGCGCAGTTGGTCGTCACCTGGCTGCTGGACGTCAGCGGCAATCCGATGGCGCCGGCGTGGTACGTCACCGGCATGTTGACCGTCAGCCTGATCGCCACTCTGCTGTTCCGCGAACGTCATAAAGAATAGCGCCTGCTGCCGGGCCGTGCGGCTATCGGCTGCCCGGCGCCGGCGTAATGCCCTGTTCCTGCAAGAGGGCGATAAACGCCTGCGCGGCGGCGCTGCGGTAAGCGCCTTTGCGCTGCAGCCATACCGCCTGCCGCACCGGCATGGCGTTGGCCAAAGCCACTTTTTTCAACTGCCGGTTCTCGCGCGCAATGGCGGCCGGCAGCAGCGTGGCGAGCTGCCCGCGCCGCACGATCTCGACGATGGCGCCTAGCGCATTGGCCTCCACCGCCACCTGCGGCCGGAAACCCAGCTGCGTGCAGTAGCGATCGATAAACTGACGCGTGGCAAAGTCGCCGCTCAGCAAGGCCAGCGGCAGATGTTGCCACTCCGCCAGCGTCAGCGGCCGGCGATGAGACGCCAAGGGATGATCGGCGCCGACCATCAGCTCCAGCGACTCATTGAACAACGGCGCCGCTTCCACCTCCGCCGACTGCGCCATCTCGAAGGCAATGCCCAGATCCAGCCTATCCTGCGCCAGCAGCGCCTCCATTCGCTCTTGCGCCATCTCTTCAATGCTCAGCGTAATCCCCGGATAGCGGCGGTAGAAGGCATCGACCGCCGGCCCCACCAGATAGGCGGTGAACGTGGGGGTCATCGCCAGCCGCAAATGGCCGCGCGCCAGCGTCGCCACGTCATGGATCGCCCGCGCGCCGGCATCCAGATCCTGCAGCGCCAGCCGCGCATAGCGCATCCACGCCTCACCGGCGTCGGTCAGACGCACGGCTCTGCCGCTGCGATCGAACAGCGGCGCTCCCAATGTGTCTTCCAGCTGCTTGATCTGTTGCGACAGCGTCGGTTGCGACACGTGCAGCGCTTCGGCGGCGCGGGTGAAGTTGCCCTGTTCGGCAACGGCCAGAAAATAACGGATGTGTCGCAGCAGCATAACGCCCCAGCTATTAGTAAAACCTATAGCTGGCATTATAAATGGGTCTTAGACCCTATAGCCAGAAGCGTTCATCATGCCGCCATCGCATAACGACACCCAATGGAGAAACGGATGAAAGAGGTGATTGAAGGCTTCCTGAAGTTCCAGCGCGAAGCCTTTATTGAACGCACGGCGCTGTTTCAGCAGTTGGCGACCCGCCAAAACCCGCGCACCCTGTTTATCTCATGTTCCGACAGCCGCCTGGTGCCGGAGCTGGTCACCCAGCGCGAGCCGGGCGATCTGTTCGTGATCCGCAATGCCGGCAACATCGTGCCTTCTTTCGGCCCCGAACCCGGCGGGGTTACCGCCTCGGTCGAGTACGCCGTCGCCGCGCTGGGCGTGGAAGATATCGTGATCTGCGGCCATTCCGACTGCGGCGCAATGACCGCCATCGCCACCTGCCAGTGTCTGGATCACCTGCCGACGGTCGCCGGCTGGCTGCGTTACGCCGATTCCGCGAAGGCGGTCAATCAGGCTTATCCGCACGCTTCCAACGAGGCGCGGGTCGCATCGATGGTGCGCGAAAACGTCATCGCCCAGCTCAACAACATCAAAACGCACCCTTCCGTCGCCCTGGCACTGGATCAGGGCCGCCTGACGCTGCACGGTTGGGTCTATGACATCGCCAGCGGCGCTATCGACGCGCTGGACGGCGAAACCCGCCGCTTCGTGCCGCTCGCCACCCATCCCGAGGTGACCGCCACCCCGGCGCTCGCCCGTTTTTAAGTCAACAAAAGGAGCTAACATGACACACTCTCTGCACAACGCAGCCCCGCGCGCAGCGCTCACCGACATCATCATGGCCGCCAAGATCCGCCATAACCTGACTTTCGACGCGCTGGCTGAGGGCACCGGACTCAGCCTGGCGTTCGTCACCGCCGCGCTGCTGGGGCAGCATGCGTTGCCGGAACAAGCGGCACGCACCGTGGCGGCCAAGCTCGGGCTGGACGAAGAGGCGGTACAGCTGCTGCAAACCATCCCGTTGCGCGGCAGCATTCCCGGCGGCGTGCCGACCGATCCGACCATTTATCGCTTCTATGAAATGCTGCAGGTTTACGGTTCCACGCTGAAAGCGCTGGTGCACGAGCAGTTCGGCGACGGCATCATCAGCGCCATCAACTTCAAGCTGGATATCAAGAAGGTGGCCGATCCGGAAGGCGGCGAACGCGCGGTGATCACCCTGGACGGCAAATACCTGCCGACCAAGCCTTTCTAATCTACTTCCGCGCCATCGCCTTCCAGGCCGCGCTGCCGTGCGCGGAAGTCGCCTTCCACAACGCGTTTAACGCCAAAGCCTAGCCCTGTTGCCGGCGCCGTCATGGCGCCGGTTTTCAGTCCTGTTCGCCATAACGCAAGACTGTCATCCCTTCCTCTTCCGCCGGGGGAACAAAGTACTGCGCCAGGCGCTCAAACTCCGCTTCGCTCAGTGTAAACGGGTGCTCGCCGCGCGCGTTTCTCAGCGTTATCCGGCTCAGGCATTGCGCATGGCTGACGTCGAGAAAATGCAGGCAGTGCGCGACGCCGGCCTCCTCCACCAACGCTTTGGCCCAGCGCCGCCTGTCTGGCGTATTCATCGGGAAATCGAGCGCCACGGACCAGCCGCCGCGCAGCAACTGAACGAGGTGCCCGCCCAGCGCCCGCCGCAACCGGTCGGAACAGCGCGCATAGTCTTGCAGGCTGGTCATCTCCTGTTCATACAGCGTCGCCAGCCACGCATCTTCGACCAGCAACAGCGTTTGCGGTTGCTGCGCCAAACGCTGCGCCAGCGTCGATTTGCCTGCGCCGGCCTTGCCGCACATCAGGTGTAAAACTGCAGGGTAGGTTTTCATGACGTTCTCCGGTCGTTGCCGGAAGGGGATAAAAAAACCCGCCTGCCGGCGGGTTTTTATTGGCGACACACGCGCTATCCCACCCTTTGGAGAAGGGTGATAATAATTTGCGCGAATGGGCGGTAGGATTTTTTCATAGCTAATGAATATGACAATCGTGCGCCGTTGTCAATTCGCCGTCATCAATCCCTGTTCTCGCACAAATTCAGTGAATAAACTCACTTTCTGCTGCACATGCCGGCGCGTCGGGTAAACCGCGAAAACCTGATGCACGTCGGCAATCTGTTCAGGGAACAGCCGCACCAGCCTGCCGGCGGCGATCTCGGGGTCCGCCACGAACGACGGCAGCGAACCGATGCCCAGTCCCGCCACCAGCATATCCCGCAGCATCAGGCTGTTGTTGGCGATCAACCGGGGAGTGAACGTCACGCTCAGGCTCTCCTCACCGGCGGTGAACTGCCACTGCCCCGGCCTTTCCGCCAGGGAATAGGCCAGACAGCTGTGTCGCTGCAATTCATTCGGCGTTTGCGGCACGCCGTGCTGCGCCAAATAGCCGGGCGCGGCGCAAATTCGCTGGTGCACTTCACCCAGCGCCCGGGCGCTGAGGGAAGAATCCGGCAGCCGTCGGCGAATGCGCAAGGAAATATCGAAACCGGCCGCCACCACGTCCAATACCCTGTCGTCCAACGTCAGCTCCACCTGCAGCTGCGGGTAACGTTGCATAAACGGCGGCAGCAGTGGCGACAACACCGTCAGGCCGAACGAAAGCGGCGCATTGACCCGCAGCGTGCCGGAGACCTGCTGCGCGCTGGCGGCAACCGTCTGCTCCAGTGCGTCGAACTCGCCGAGCAATCGGCAGGCTTCCTGGTAATAGAGCTGCCCGGCTTCGGTCAGGCTCATGCTACGGGTAGTGCGCACCAGCAACAGCGTCCCCAACCGGTTTTCCAACTGCTTAATCTGCTTGCTCAGCGCCGCCGGCGTGATCGCCAGATCCTCCGCCGCCTTATAAAAACTGTTGCGCTCAACCACGCGACGAAAGGCGCGCATCGTCAGTAGCACGTCCATATTATGTCCTGATAGTTAATTATAAATTCAATAAAACACAGATTATTAACCTCAACAACCTCAGTAGACTTTATTCAACCGCCTCCCTGAGTGAGAGGTGAATTTAATCTACTGATAATCATGGAGTTAATAATGAAAAAGACCCTGTTCGCCCTGATGCTCGGCCTGAGCGCCGCCGCCGCCCCCGTCGCCGCGCTGGCGCAATCCCCCGCCGCCGACAGCCGCCAGGCGGGTTATGTGCAGCCGCTGACCGCCGAGAACAGCCTGTTGCTGTTGGTCGATCTGCAGGACATGTTCGGCATGACCATTTCCTCTATCGATCAAACCAACCTGGTCAATAACGCCGCCGGCATCGCCAAGGCCGCCAAGGTGTTCAACGTGCCGACCATTCTGGCCTCGGCCAACGCCAAAAGCTTCGCCGGGCCGGTATTCCAGCAGGTGACGCAGGCACGCCCGGACCTGCAGGTATACGACCGCACCGCCATCAACGTCTGGCAGGATCGGCGCGTGGTGGATCTGATCAAACAATCCGGCCGCAAGAAAATCATCATCGGCGGGCTGTGGACTGCCAGCTGCGTGATGCTGCCGGCGCTGTCCGCCCTGGGCGAGGGCTATGAGGTTTATATCCTGTCGGACGTCACCGGTGACATTACGCCAGACAGCCAAAACAACGCCATGCAGCGTCTGGTACAGGCGGGCGCCACACCCATCAACTGGGTGGCGTTGATGCTGGAATGGCAGCAGGACTGGAGCCGCAAAGCCACGGCGGGAGGCGTATTGCAGATCGCCCGCGACCACGGCGCCGCCTGGGGGATGGGCGCCAGCTACGCCGGGGCAATGAAGGTGGGCAGCGAAGCGAAATAACGGACGAAAGCCCGCCGGCGGCGGGCTTTATTCAGGTGCGGTGATAACAACGGCTATCTTGCGGCGCCTGGTCGCGACTCTCCAGCCCGTAGTCCCGCACCACCTCCGCCACCCGCAGCCGATAGTGCGCCAACACCTCGCCACGGCCGCGCGCCTGCGCCGCCCGGTGCTGCTCGAGATTGCGCCACTGCTGCACCGCCGCCTCGTCACGCCAGAAGGAGAGCGACAGCAGGCGCGCAGGATCGGCCAGGCTTTGAAAGCGCTCGATGGAGATGAATCCGTCGATCTGCGCCAGCAGCGGCTTCAGCTCCGCCGCCAGCGCCAGATAGGTATCGCGCTGCCCGTCGGCGGCCTGCAGTTCAAAAATCACGGCGATCATTATCGTCTCCTCTCAACGGTAAAACTCAGGTACGCGCGCATTGATTGTAGGAAGGGCGCCACTGCATCGATTTCAACGCCCGCTCATCAATATCCAGCGAACACAGACGCACAGCACCAGAATGCGACAGCCACAGGTTAGCAATGGACGCGCAGTCATACTTCGTCTAACCTCGAAGTATGCATAACATCGACCTAGAAGATCGTTTGGCGGCGCTGAGCGCCGCCATCGCCGACCGCACCCGGGCGCGCATGCTGTGCCTGTTGATGGATGGGCGAGCCTACACCGCCACCGAGCTCAGCGCGGCGGTCGAGGTCGCCCCGTCCACCGCCAGCGCGCATCTGGCGAAACTGCTGGAGCAGCAGCTGATCGCCTGCGTCAAACAGGGGCGCTACCGCTATTTTCGGTTGGCCGGTCAGCCGGTGGCCGAAGCGCTGGAAGGCCTGATGGCGCTGGCAGGCGTACCGCGCCCGTCGGTGAAAAGCAGCACGCCCACCACGCTGCAATATGCCCGCACCTGCTACGACCATATGGCGGGCGAGGTGGCGGTGAAACTGCACGATCGGCTGCATGCGCTGAACTGGCTGAGCGGTGAGGAAGACTACCGCTTAAGCGACGCCGGTCAGGCCGCGCTGGCGCGGCTGGGCGTCGATTGCTCCCCCGCCCCCACCCGCCGCCGCTTCGCCTGCGGCTGCCTGGACTGGAGCGAACGCCGCTCTCACCTCGGCGGCGCGCTGGGCGCCGCGCTGTTGGCCGCCTTTATCCACCGCGGCTGGATCGTCCGCCGGCTCGACAGCCGCGAGTTGCAGCTGACCCCTGCCGGTAAAAAAGCGCTGGCAGCACATTTTGAACTCACGGTGTAACCCGGCGGCGGGGTAGTTTTACTGCAATACTCAAGGGGTACGCTTAGGCCACCCCGCCAACCCGAGGAGTTTCCATGCTCGATTCCACCCAATTCCCGATCGTCAAACGCTGGCCGGCTCAGCATCCTGAAAGGCTGCAGCTCTATTCCCTGCCGACGCCGAACGGCGTCAAAGTGTCCATCATGCTGGAAGAGATCGGCCTGCCCTATGAGGCGCACCTGATCGACATCGGTAACAACGAAACCTGGACGCCGGAATTCCTGGCGCTGAACCCGAACGGCAAGATCCCGGCGATCATCGATCCCGACGGCCCCGGCGGCCGGCCGCTGCCGCTGTTCGAATCCGGCGCCATTCTGCTCTACCTGGCGGAAAAGAGCGGCCGTTTCCTGCCGCAGGATCCGGCGCAGCGTTACGAAACCATTCAGTGGGTGTTCTTCCAGATGGCCGCCGTCGGCCCGATGTTCGGCCAGCTCGGTTTCTTCCACAAATTCGCCGGGCGCGAGTATGAAGATAAGCGGCCGCTGGAGCGCTACAAAAACGAATCGAAACGCCTGCTCGGCGTGCTGGAAACGCGCCTGGAAGGCCGCGACTGGATCATGGGCGCGGACTACACCATCGCCGATATCTCGCTGCTGGGCTGGGTGCGCAACCTGATCGGTTTCTATGAGGCGCGCGAGCTGGTGGAGTTCGACAGTTTCCCCCGCGTCGCGCAGTGGCTGGAGCGCGGTCTGGCGCGGCCGGCGGTGCAGCGTGGGCTCACTATACCGGCGCGCGCGGCCTGATCGTCAAACGGGATGGCCGCCGGGCCGTCCCGCCTTCCGCTGTCATAAAATTGTCATCCCTCTGCTCTACTCTCCTTACGTAACAATTTGATGTTATTTACATTGTTGTATTACGACAAGGAGCTTGCCCCATGCAACCTGCTGTATCCCTGATCGCCGGCGCCGTGCTGTCCGCCCTGCTCTGTTCCTCCGCCATCGCGGCGGAAACCTCGGCCAATGCCGATGGCCTGACCGAGCGCGCCGCGCGCGGCACCCTCACCGAACCGGGCGGCGCCCGTCGTCTGGCCGGCGATCAGACCGCCGCGCTGAAGGCGTCGCTGTCGGACAAAACGGTGAAAAACGTGATCCTGCTGATTGGCGACGGCATGGGAGATTCCGAGATCACCGCCGCCCGCAACTATGCCGAGGGCGCAGGCGGTTACTTCAAGGGCATCGACGCCCTGCCGCTGACCGGGCAATACACCCACTACTCGCTGGACAAGAAAACCCACAAACCGGATTACGTGACCGACTCCGCCGCTTCCGCCACCGCCTGGGCCACCGGGGTGAAAACCTATAACGGCGCGCTCGGCGTGGACGTGAACGGCAAAGACCAGCCGACGCTGCTGGAGATCGCCAAGGCGGCCGGCAAGGCCACCGGCAACGTCTCCACCGCCGAACTGCAGGACGCCACGCCGGCGGCGCTGGTGTCGCACGTTACCTCGCGCAAATGCTACGGCCCGGAGGAAACCAGCGAGAAATGCGCCGCTAACGCGCTGGAAAACGGCGGCCGCGGTTCCATCACCGAGCAGTTGCTGAAAACCCGTGCCGACGTCACGCTGGGCGGCGGCGCGAAATCCTTCAACCAACTGGCGAAAAGCGGCGAATGGCAAGGAAAATCGCTGAAAGATCAAGCGGCGGCGCAAGGTTATCAGTGGGTGAGCAACGCGGATGAACTGCAGGCCGTTACCCTGGCCAATCAGCAAAAACCGCTGCTGGGCCTGTTCGCCGACGGCAACATGCCGGTGCGCTGGCTGGGGCCGAAAGCCAGCTATCACGGCAACCTCGACAAACCGGCGGTGACCTGCGAAAACAACCCGGCGCGCACCGCGGCCACGCCAACGCTGGCGGCGATGACCGAAAAAGCGATCGCGCTGCTGAAAGACAACCCGAACGGCTTCTTCCTGCAGGTAGAGGGCGCGTCGATCGATAAGCAGGATCACGCCGCCAACCCGTGCGGGCAGATTGGTGAGACCGTCGATCTGGACGAGGCGGTGCAAAAAGCGCTGGCCTTCGCCCGCGCCGACGGCAACACGCTGGTGATCGTCACCGCCGACCACGCGCACTCCAGCCAGATCGTCGCCGCCGACGCCAAAGCGCCGGGCCTGACCCAGACACTGACCACCAAAGACGGCGCGCCGATGACCCTCAGCTACGGCAACTCGGAAGAGGAATCGCAGGGGCACACCGGCACCCAGCTGCGCGTCGCGGCCTACGGCCCGCACGCCGCCAACGTGGTGGGGTTGACCGATCAGACCGATCTGTTCTTCACCATGCGCGATGCGATGGG
This sequence comes from Serratia sp. SM04, assembly GCF_040280225.1. NCBI lineage: Bacteria > Pseudomonadati > Pseudomonadota > Gammaproteobacteria > Enterobacterales > Yersiniaceae > Serratia > Serratia sp. SM04. The sequence goes on from NZ_JBEOQT010000002.1 coordinate 273,946, forward strand.
CATCAAGTAACCGCCATGTGAATCCTGGCCGCCCGCAACGGCGGCCGTTTATTATTGGTTACCGATGCGTATTTGCAATTTAACCGCAATTATTGTGTGATAACGAAATAACGTTTAATTACGCGACAATTAGCCCCTGAAAATAACGCGGTTATATGGCCTTACTCCCCTCTCTGTTTATTCCTGCGACAGCAACCGGCCTATTTTTGCTTATATTCATTTTTTTTAGTTACAAAAGTAGTTTTTAACATTCTCGCAAACAATAATACCCCGCCAGTAACGTGAACCGATCAATTTGCATCCGGACGGCCTGCAATAGTTCACTTTTCGTTAAAAACCCTATTAACAAAAAGGCATTATCGCTGCCTATCGGCTCACGCCGGGCGGTCGGCTTCACTATTTTCCAGGGTAACTCCCGCTAAATTCTTTCACCTGCAATGAGTAGAATTTACACACAAGAGATTTAATTCAATGAGAAAATTACTCGTCCTGATTTTCAGCCTCAGCCTGTTTAGCGTTACGCAGCAGGCAGCGGCTGAAGAGAAGAATAAAACCGTCGACGTGGTGTTGATCGGCGGCGGCATTATGAGCGCCACCTTGGGCACCTATCTGCATGAGCTGGAGCCGACCTGGACCATCGACATGTACGAGCGCATGAACGGCGTGGCGGAAGAGAGCTCCAACGGCTGGAACAACGCCGGCACCGGCCACTCCGCCTTCAGCGAAATGAACTACACGCCGGAAAAAGCCGATGGCACCATCGACATCAGCAAGGCGGTGAAGGTCAACGAGTCTTTCGAAATCTCTCGCCAGTTCTGGTCTTATCAGGTGAAAAACAATGTCCTGAAAGATCCGAAATCCTTCATTAACAGCGTGCCGCACATGAGCTTCGTGTGGGGCGACGACAACGTCAACTTCCTGCGTAAACGCTACGCGGCGCTGCAGCACAGCACCCTGTTCCGCGGCATGGAATACTCCGAAGATCCTGCGCAAATCAAACAGTGGGCGCCGCTGGTGATGAACGGCCGCGATCCGGCGCAGAAAATCGCCGCGACCCGCATGCCGCTGGGTACCGACGTCAACTTCGGCGTGATCACCCATCAGCTGGTTGACGCGCTGAGCACCAGCGACAAGTTCAAGCTGAACCTGAGCCACGAAGTGCGCGACATCAAGCGCAACGCCGATCAGACCTGGAGCGTGACCGTTGCCGATCTGAACCGCGACGGTAAAGAAACCACCGTTAACGCCAAGTTCGTGTTCATCGGCGCAGGCGGCGCCTCCCTGACCCTGCTGCAGAAATCCGGCATCCCTGAAGCCGACGGCTACGGCGGCTTCCCGGTCGGCGGCCAGTTCCTGGTCACCACCAACCCGGCGATCGCCAACCAGCACCTGGCCAAAGTGTATGGCCTGGCCAGCGTAGGTTCGCCGCCGATGTCCGTGCCGCACCTGGATACCCGCATGCTGGACGGCAAGCGCGTACTGCTGTTCGGGCCATTCGCCACCTTCTCCAGCAAGTTCCTGAAGAACGGTTCGCTGTTCGATCTGCTGCACTCGCTGAGCACCTCGAACCTGATGCCGATGACCCACGTCGGTCTGGATAACTTCGATCTGGTGAAATACCTGGTCGGCCAGCTGATGATGAACGACGACGATCGCTTCGCCGCGCTGAAAGAGTACTTCCCGGACGCCAAGCAGGAAGACTGGAAGCTGTGGACCGCAGGCCAGCGCGTGCAGATCATCAAGAAAGACGCGGATAAAGGCGGCGTGCTGCAGTTCGGCACCGAAGTCGTGAGCTCTGAAGACGGCAGCATCGCCGCTCTGCTGGGCGCGTCACCGGGCGCTTCCACCGCTGCGCCAATCATGCTGCACCTGATGGAAACCGTGTTCAAAGACAAAGTGGCGACGCCGGAATGGCAGAGCAAACTGAAAGAGATCATCCCGTCCTACGGCCACAAGCTGAACGGCGATATCGAGATGACCAACAAGATCCGCGGCTACACCAGCAGCGTGCTGGGTCTGAACTACATTGAAGTGAAACCGGAAACCAACTGATTTTCCACTCGTTTCCTGCTGGAAAGGCCGCTTTATGCGGCCTTTCTTTTATCCCCCTGCGATTCAAAGAGCATTTTTGGTCACCTTTTTCCCCCCGGTTTACCCTTGCGTAACGGCGCACTCGCGCCTATTATCAAAGTATATTCTTGGATAATTAAGCTAAGTCACTGTGACCTGAATGTCGTTTTTGCGGGAGAACTAAAACCATGGATCGCGTCAATATCATTCACGATTTACTAGACTGGATTGAAACTCATCTGGACCAGCCGCTGCTGCTGGATAACGTCGCCGCCAAGTCGGGCTACTCCAAATGGCACCTGCAGCGCATGTTCCGCAGCACCACCGGCCACGCGCTCGGCAGCTATATCCGCGAGCGGCGCCTGTCGCAGGCGGCGCAGGCGCTGCGCTCCACCCCGCGCCCGATCCTGGATATCGCCCTGCAATACCATTTCGATTCTCAGCCTTCGTTCTCACGCGCCTTCAAGAAACAGTTCGGCAAAACCCCGGCGGTGTATCGCCGCACCACCCGCTGGGACGTGGCGGAATGGCCGGCGCAGCCGGTGGAAGTGGAGGCCGAGCCACGCCACGATGCCCCCACGCTGCCTCGTTGGTATGCAGGCAAACCGCCGGAAGGCGTTTGCACCACCTGGATGGGGCTGCGCTGATAAACGCGGCATAACACGTAAAAAGGGTTCAGTTCTCGCGAACTGAACCCTTTTTAATTGAAGCGACACCGGATTATTTGAAGGTGACGTCAACGTTGGCGGTGGCGTTGAACACCCCGGTCTTCGGCGTATTGGTCAACCACTTCAGGTTCGCGATAAAGGTCTCTTTCACTTCGTTCTGCTTATCCTGCAGCACGCCGCCGAAATCCACGTTGGTTTGCAGTGGGATCGGCGTTTTGTTGGTGTCGCGTTGCTGAGTCAGGAAGATCGCCACGCCCGGTTTGGTGGTCGGCAGGATCTGCGTGTTATCTGACGGATCGGCGTTGGTGCTGCTGAAACTGGCCTGCAGAGACTGGCCGGCACACTCGCCGCCGCTCAAGGTCGCCTTGATATCGAACGGCACCTGCTTGGCGATAGTGCCGGTTTTGGCGCTGGACGTCGTCAACACACCGAAATCGACGCTGGCGCCGTTGTTGGCCAACACGGTGATCTGCGGATTGCACTGGATCACGCGGATCTTGTCCAAACCTTTGATATAGGCGTTAAAGTTGCTGTCTTTGGTGGCGTTCAGGCCCAACTCACCATCGATCTGGAACAGCGAAGCGCGCGCCAGCGGCGGGAAGTTACCCGCCGGCGGTTTCACCCCGGTGGCTTTGATATACACCGAATAAGTGGCGGTCACCGCCTGAGGATCGGCTTTCCTTCTATTACTGCCCGGTTTGGTACCCGGCCCCAAATCAGGGCCCGTCGGCCGGTTGGAACTTTGCTTCAGGTTGATCGCATCATAATCACGCCCGTTGATCGACACCCCAATCTCCAACGACTTATCCAGTGCGCCGAACGAGTTCTGCGGGTTCCAATAGATGTAAGCGTTCTCTCCACGCGGGTAGTTGTCGGTATCCCAGCAGGTAAAGGTGGAGGTAAAGTTCTGCGAACGCCAAATCAGGTTGCCTTTAACAAAGTCGCTGGCAGCCAACACGATCGGGCGGTCGACGTCGATATCCTGCGTCACGCTGCCGGTTGGCCTGCTACTGCCGGTCGAGTTGCCGAAACGGCACTGCATCGCCGCCGCCTGTTGCGCCATCGCCAACCCCGCCAGCCCCACCACCGACAGAAGTGTGTTACGTGCTAATTTGCTCAAGTTCATGGTGTACCTTACAGTTTTTGGCATTGCAGGGTCAGTTCCTGATATCCCATGGCCGCTTGTTTATCGCCCACGTCCGCCGGGATCGGCAGTACGCATTGCTGGTCGGCTTTCGGCCCCCATTTGATCGTCAGTTTCTCACCCGCTTTCACGCCGGAAACATAGGTTGCGCCTTCCAGGCCCACGGTGCCGCTGTTGCGGCCGGACTCGTTGAACACGCCGGCGCCGATGGCCGGATAACCGTTGTCACCCAGACGAGCATGAATCAGCAGGCTGACGCCCTTGAAGGTATCGAAACTCACCTTCACCACCGATTTCTCGGTCGGCACCACTTGCTTACTGGCCACCGGCACATCCAGGCCCGGGCCGAAATCTTCGGTGCGCAGCGCCACATAGTTGTAGCGGTACGGGTTGGCCGACGGCACAACCGCATAACCGAAGCGATCGATGGTCACGCCCGGCTGGTTTTCCAGACGCACGCCTTTGGCGTCTTTCGCTTCCACCAGCAAGATAGTGTTCTGCAACGGCTGCGTCAGCGTCGCGCCGCCGGAGTGCACCAGCAGGCCGCCGGAGAGGCCCACCCCTTCCTGACGGTATTTCGAGCTGTAGGCATAGCTACCGTCGATGTTACCGATGCTGCTGCTGTAGCCCAGGTTCAGGTTGCTGCTCTGACCGGAGGACTGCGTATGCCCGGTGGAAACCGAATAGTTCATGCGACGATCGTCCAGCATGGTGCCGCTGATGCCGGTTGAGTAGCTGTCGCCGCTCTGTTTGCTGTGCGCCGCGCTGAAGTTGGCAGTGGTCGAATTGTTGCTCTGGCCCCAATCCAACGGGATCGACATCGTGAAGTTCACGCTGCGATCGGAATAGCCGTACTGGCCGCGCGTATCCTGTAGATAAACGCCGTAGGAAATGCGCTTGAAGCCGTCGTTGTAACCCAACTGAATCGTGCGATCGTTACCGGATACGCCCCAGTAGTTCTGATGGCTCACGTTGGCGTACAGGCTGGCCCCCGCCCACAGCTGCTGGCTGAGCGACAGCTCGACGCGTTCGCGCTTGTTGCCGTAGCGCGCGGTGTATCGAGTGCGTTTCTGATTGTTGCTCCAGGAAGGCTGGCCCGGCTGCAGATCGTTCGGATCCCAGTAATCATTGGCATAAATGCCGTTGCGCCAGCTGTTGCGCTCCTGGACCGCATCGCTGAGATCATAGTAACCGGAAGTCGCATAGCGATAGCCCGCCAACTGGAAGTTGGTGCCCATCTGGTTGAGCGATTTGGAGTACAGGAAACGGAAGCTCTGCCCCTGCTTGCGATCGCCGTTCGCCAGCTCGGTATCGGAGATCGAACCGTCCACGGAGATGGCACCCCACGATCCCAGGCTCTTACCGATACCCACGGCAGCGGAACGGTAGTGCTCGGCAATGATGGCGCCGCCGAACGGCGTCAGGCCATAGTTCATGCCGTATGCCGCAGTACCCTGAATCAGCTTCGGCTGATAGCCACCGTTACCGTTATGGTATTTACCGGCGGTCAGCTGGAAGTTCCAAATGCCTTCGCGCAGCATGTTGGCCACGGAAGAGTAGGCGACGCTGAACGTTTTATGCGAACCGTCGGCCTCGTTGACGGTCACCTGCAGGTCACCGTTGTTGGTATGCGGATAGACGTCGTGGATCTCGAAAGGACCCGGCGCGACGTTGGTGCTGTAAATGACGTAACCGTTCTGGCGAATCTCGACGCGGGCGTTGGTCGCCGCCACGCCGCGCACCACCGGCGCATAACCGCGCAGGCTGTCCGGCAGCATGTCGTCAACGCTGGAGAGTTGTACCCCGCGGAACTGGAAGCTGTTGAACACGCTGTTGTTGGTGCTCGCCTGCCCCATCACCAAACGGCTGCGCCATGGCACGATGTCGGTCTCGGCCCAGGAAGAGACGTTGGTCCAGTTGCTGCTGCTGCCACTCTGTTTGTCCCAGGTGGAGTTGTTGCGCAGGCGCCATCTGCCCAGGTTAAGGCCGCTGTTCAGCGCGAGGAACATGTACTCGCTGTCGTCAGCGTCATCTTTGCGATAGCTGTTCTTGTTGTAGTTGAAGTTATAGTTGGCGAACAGCGCGTTGATGCCTTCATCGTACATGCTTGGCGGGATCGCGCCGATAGCGCTCAGATCCATCATGGTCTGAGGTACGGAAATGTTGATCTGCTGCACCGCCGCGTCATAGCTGACGGTGGCGTCTTTAACCAACGCAGGCAGATCAACGCAGCTGCCGGCCTGCAGCGTTTCCGGCAGTTTGATGCCGTAGTTGCGCAGGTCTTCAACTTTCAGGCAGGGTTGAGACGCGGTCTGGCCTTTAACCTGACGAAAAGTAACATCCTTATGATCGACCTGAGTCAGGTTGACGTAGATGTCGAATGGGTAAACGCCCGGTTGCAAAGCATCGCCCTGAGCGACCGCTTCCGCGTTGCTCAGGTTTTCATCGCCGTGAATAAACGACATGTTAAACTCTGCCAGCGCCGCTTCACTCCAGAACATCGGCGCACTGGCGGCAATGATTGCAATTCGGATCAGCTGTGTCAGCCGCGTCGTTCCGCCTGCTACTTTTCGTTGATTTGCCATTCCCTGTCTCTCTTATTGTACTGGAACGTCCTTGACTTCCGTTCTACCGCCAAAATCGTTGATATAACTGAAAGCAATCTTGTTGCCAACGCTGACGCCCGCCGGGATGCTGATCGATAAGCGATCTTTCGGGCTCACCATGTTGGCGTCCACATCCACGGTCTTGCCCGCGCTGTTTTTCAAATGCAGCGCCCCAAAGGTAATATGCAGCGGGCCATCGTTAATCACTTGCAGACGTGAACCTTCACGCTGCCAACGCAAGTTTTGTACTTGCTCGTCCAGCGTCGTTTTCAACGCCACCGGCCGGTAAAAAAGTTTGATTCGAGTACGCACCGCAACCTGCAGCACGTTTTCTTGCTTCGGCGCCGGCGGAATTTCCTGCACGTTAATCCACAGCAGGGTTTCTTTATCCTGGGGTAAGCCATTACCGGAATAGATAAAGCGCAGAACTGCAGTTTTGGCAGCGTCCAATTTCAGAATCGGTGGAACGACAACGACAGGTAGATTTTTCGGCACTTGGTTTCTGTCACCGGTGTCCAGCCAGGTCTGCACCATATAAGCTTCTGAAGCATCGTTATGAATCGGCAGAGAGGCGGATTTGTCGTCGCCTTTATAGATCACGCGAGTGGCATCTACCTGGATACCGGCGTAGCTGTTAAAGGTGCCCAGCATCAGCAGAGCAGCAAAGAACTTTTTCATCGGTTTCCTCTACGGGCCATCCTTGGCCGTGTGTGTCCTGAAAGACGATTATTTGTATTCGATAGTGAACGGGCTGGTGGCGTTAGCCAGACCTGCAGTTACGTTGCTGTCGAATGAACGGTAACGAGCCTGCAGGTTGAAGGTCGCTTTACCGTCAGCAGCGATGGTGACTTTCGCTACGTCGTCGTTGATGTTGGAACCGTCGCCGATAGCGAATGGCTTGCCGTTGTTATCGGTGATTTCGATACCCACGCCGGTAGCTGCAGCGCCGGTGCCGCCAACGTTGCTTACGGACAGCAGGTCTGGGTTGCCGGCAACGGTGTTACCGTCGAAACGCAGGCTGTAATCACCGGCATCACATTTTTCCAGAGAGATCTGGAAAGCTTTAGAAGCGGATTTAGAACCCACGGTTGGGAAAGCAGAAGTTGGGTAAGTACCCAGGTAAACTTCTTTATTCTGAGTATCGCTAGTTACCTGGCAGGTAGACTGTTTGATTTCACCGGTGAATTTAACAGTGCCGTTTGCTGCCATTGCGTTGGAAGCAGTTGCAGACAATACCAGGGCAGCCAAAGGCAATAATACTTTTTTCATTTCCAGCTCCATAGAACAATAAAATAATCGATTCAGTGGCGGGCTTATATATATTGCCGCCACTGAGCATACACTCAGCGATAGCACTCCCTTGCTGAAAAGGAGCGTTGCCTCGATGAACTCATTGCCGGACGAAATATAGACTAAGCATATTCTTAATGTTAAATCGTTTAAAACATTCATAAGCCCCCTCTTGATAGGAATAAACTATCGGCGAATACCTATCGATCGATGTTGACGATTCATATGAATAGGAATAATCTGTGTTTGGGAAAGCTGCAGAGTTCAAGATTTTGCATTAAGGCCTGAAAATCAGCATATTATCCCGAATATTTACATTTAGTAACATATTGCGACATTTGGACTTTGGCACGAATTACGCGTTAAATGGTCTGTCGACACGCTTCGGCCATTCTGGCGCTTTAAATAAGAAATTTACCAATAAACCTGGAGTAACTTTCTTTTTAAACATTTAAAATCAACAAGTTAAATATCAATCCAAGGATTGGGAAATGAGCGGTTCTTTCAGAGAGAAAAATAACGGCATTAATTATGTTTTTCAGCCAATGTTCGCGAAATCGGGACAATTGCTGGCCGTTGAATGTCTGTCTCGCTTTACGTTTAATAGCGAATACGCTCATTTTTCTCCTGAACAGTTCTTTCGCCACGCCGATAGCGCCACCCGGATTGAGATTTTGATGGATCAGATCAATCTGATCGATAAATACAAACACTGGTTTCATGAAAACCAAGTGATAGCCACTTTGAATGTTGACGATTATTCTCTGCAATCGCTGGCGAATACTCACTTTGCCGAAAGAATTAATGCCATGCGCTGTATTCATTTCGAGATCAGCGAGAATTCAACCCGGCTGGTGAAAGATCGCGTGCACGGCGATCCGTCATTGAATAGTTATTCATTTTGGCTCGATGATTTTGGTTCTGGCTATGCGGGTTTTTCCGCGTTGTACAACAGCCAGTTCCGCTTCGTTAAGCTCGACCGTTTTCTGCTCTGGGACTTCATGAAAAAGTCCGGCGGCGAGGGCTTGATGCGCGCATTACTGCGCTTCTTTTACCTTAATCATTACAAGGTAATTATCGAAGGAGTTGAAACTCCCGAACACAAGAAATGGCTGGATGAAATGCCATATTACGCACTGCAGGGAAAGCTGTGGAAGGAATCCAGCATCAAGGATTTGAACTCGCTTCTTACAGCTGAATACTTTTAACTCGGTATTGGTGTTTGCCCTATGTCTAAAAACAACGTTCTTGTGATTAGTGAGTGTAAGTACAGCTATGTTGGCCTGTCGGTGCTGCTGAAGAAACACTACGGCGCGTACGATATCCGCCTGTTTTCCGATTTCATGCACGGCGGCGCCAAAGCAGAGAAGATCACCAAGCACGATATCGCGCTGATTTTCACCTCGCAAAACCTGGAGCAGAGCGTTAACGTGATCGAAAGCCTGGTGTCCCTGCACCAGCAGTACAACAGCAAAACGCGCCTGTTGGTGTTCTACGACGACGAGCGCGTGGTGAAACTGCTGTCGATCCTGGGGATTTCCGTTGAGTTGGTCTCCACCCGCATTCCGCTTTATTCGCTGCAGGAAAAAATCCAGCGGCTGTTGGAAAGCAAAGAACCGGGCGGCATCAGAGTGCAGAAAACCCGCGAGCTCAGCCCGGCGGAAAGCGACGTGATCTTCAATCTGCTGCGCGGCGACAGCCTGCTGCACATTGCGGAAAAGCGCGGCACGCACCCAAAAACCATCTTCTCGCAAAAATACAGCGCGATGAAAAAGCTGCGGCTGCGCAGCATGAGCACCATCTTCGTCGCCGGCAAATAAACATCCTGGCTTGTTGCGCGGTACGCCGCGCGGCAACCCGTCTCCCCTGCCGCCACGTTAAATTAATGTAACAACCGGCGACAAAGCAGCAACAGACACACAACATCTCCTCCTGTTGGCTACGATTCGCACACGGATTATCCGTGAGTCATGTCGTGTGGATTAAAATAAACATCAGGAGATGTTATGAAGTCGTCCTTATTCAGCCGCTATACCTGCTTTGTGCTGAGCATCTTGCTCACCCTGGCTTTCTTGATCATGATGCACAACTATCCGTGGTTCTGGCTGCCGGCCCTGGCCTGCGGTTGCCTGATGGTGTTGGGTATCTACGATCTCACCCAGCAGCGCCACGCCATCTGCCGTAACTACCCGATCATCGGCCGCATGCGCTTCTTCTTCGAGTTCATCCGCCCGGAACTGCGCCAGTATTTCCTCGAGCAGGATAATGAAGAGATCCCGTTTTCGCGCACCCAGCGCACGCTGGTGTATCGCCGGGCGAAAAACGAGATGGGCGACAAACCGTTCGGCACCCTGCTGGACGTCTACCAAACCGGCTATGAGTGCATCGGCCACTCCATGCGGCCGGTGGAAGCCGCCGACCCAACCAGTTTCCGCATCACCATCGGCGGCCCCGACTGCCGCCAGCCTTACTCCGCGTCGATCTTCAACATTTCTGCCATGAGTTTCGGCGCGCTCTCCGCCAACGCCATTCGCGCGCTCAACCTCGGCGCGGCCAAGGGCAATTTCTACCACGACACCGGCGAGGGCAGCATCAGCCGCTATCACCGTGAAAACAACGGCGATCTGGTGTGGGAGCTGGGCAGCGGCTATTTCGGCTGCCGCACCGCCGACGGCCATTTCGATCCGCGGCGCTTTGCAGAACAGGCGCAAAGCCCGCAGGTGAAAATGATTGAAATCAAGCTCAGCCAGGGCGCCAAACCCGGCCACGGCGGCATTCTGCCGGCGAAAAAGGTGGATGCGGAAATCGCCGCCACCCGCGGCGTGCCGGAAGGGGTCGATTGCATCTCGCCGGCGTCGCACAGCGCCTTCACCACCCCGCTGGAAATGATGCATTTCATCCAACAGCTGCGCGAGCTGTCAGGCGGCAAACCGGTCGGTTTCAAGCTGTGCATCGGCCACCCGTGGGAGTTCGTCGCCATCGTCAAGGCGATGCTGCACACCCGCATCCTGCCGGATTTCATCGTGGTGGACGGCAAGGAAGGCGGCACCGGCGCCGCGCCGCTTGAGCTTTCCAACTATATGGGCATGCCGCTGCGCGAAGGGCTGCTGTTCGTGCATAACACGCTGGTAGGCTGCGGCCTGCGCGACCAGATCAAGATAGGCGCCAGCGGCAAGATCATCAGCGCGTTCGACATCGCCAGCGTGCTGGTGCTCGGCGCCGATTGGGTGAACTCGGCGCGCGGCTTTATGTTCGCCGTCGGGTGCATCCAGTCGCAAAGCTGCCACACCAACCACTGCCCGACCGGCGTAGCGACGCAAGATCCGCTGCGGCAAAAGGCGCTGGTGGTGCCGAACAAGGCGGAACGCGTCTACCACTTCCATCAAAATACGGTGAAAGCGCTGGCGGACATGTTGGCGGCGGCCGGCGTCAGCCGCCCGGAGCAGCTGACCTCGCACCATATGCTGCGCCGCATCACGCCGACCGAGATCAAGGTGTACGCCGATATCTATTACTACCTGGAGCCGGGCGCGCTGCTGCAGCCGGAGATCAAAAGCGAGTTCTACGCCCGCATGTGGCGCATGGCGACGCCCACCAGTTTCGATCAGGCGATCTCGCTGCCGGCGGCATGATGGGATAAGGAATAAAAAGAGAGTTGCCCCCTCGCCTTGGGGAAGAGCATATGGAGAGGGGTTGCTTGCTACGGCGGCCCTCCCCCTCAACGGCGAGAGGGCGTGTCGGTTACTGTTTGCGCACCGGCGCATCGCCGGCGACGTAATAGTCGGCGGTGCTGCGCGGCAGCGGCGCGCGCTGGCGAATGCGATCGGCTAACTTCTCGGCGATCATGATGGTGGTGGCGTTCAGGTTGCCGGTGATGATCAGCGGCATGATCGACGCATCCACCACCCGCAATCCTTCCATGCCGTGCACCCGGCCCTGCCCATCGACCACCGCCATCTCATCCTCGCCCATCTTGCACGAGCAGGACGGGTGGAAGGCGGTTTCGGCGTGCTCGCGCACGAAGGCGTCCAGCTGCTCGTCGGTCTGCACCTCCGGCCCCGGGCTTATCTCGCGGCCACGGTATTCGTCCAAAGCCGGCTGCGCCATGATCTCGCGCGTGATGCGAATAGCGTCGCGGAACTCCTGCCAATCCTGTTCGGTCGACATGTAGTTGAACAGAATGCTCGGGTGCTGGCGCGGATCTTTCGACTTCACCTGCACCCGGCCGCGGCTCGGCGAACGCATCGAGCCGACGTGCGCCTGGAAGCCGTGCTCTTTTACCGCGTTGCTGCCGTTGTAGTTAATCGCCACCGGCAGGAAGTGATACTGAATATTCGGCCAGGCGAATTCTGCGCGGCTGCGGATGAAGCCGCCGGCCTCAAACTGGTTGCTGGCGCCAACGCCGGTACCGTTGAACAGCCATTCCGCGCCGATCTTCGGCTGGTTGAACCATTGCAGCGCCGGGTACAGTGACACCGGTTTCTTACAGGCGTACTGCAGGTACATCTCCAGGTGATCCTGCAGATTTTCCCCGACGCCCGGCAGATCGTGCACCACCTTGATATCCAGGCGGTTCAGCAGCGCCGCCGGGCCGACGCCCGAACGCTGCAGGATCTGCGGCGAGGCGATGGCGCCGGCGCACAGCAGCACTTCGCGCCGCGCTTTGGCGTGGGTCAGCTGATTGCTGTCGCCCTGCAAATAGTTGACGCCCACCGCACGCTTGCCGTCGAACACGATGTGGTCGGTCAGCGCATGGGTGACGATCTTCAGGTTCGGCCGCGAACGCGCCTGATCCAGATAGCCGCGGGCGGTGCTGGCGCGGCGCCCTTTCGGCGTCACGGTGCGATCCATCGGGCCGAAGCCTTCTTGTTGGTAACCGTTCAGATCGTCGGTGCGCGGGTAACCCGCCTGCACGCCGGCTTCCACCATAGCGTGGAACAGTTCGTTGTTACCGGCTTTCGGCGTGGTGACGCTCACCGGGCCCTCGCCGCCGTGATAGTCGTTCGGGCCGATATCGCGGGTTTCCGCCTTGCGGAAATACGGCAGGCAGTCCAGATAGGTCCAGTCTTCCAGACCCGGCGCCTTGGCCCAGTTATCGAAGTCCATCGCGTTGCCGCGAATGTAACACATACCGTTGATCAGGGACGAACCGCCCAGCCCTTTGCCGCGGCCGCATTCCATCCGGCGATTGTTCATGTGCGGCTCAGGATCGGTCTCATACGCCCAGTTATAGCGGCGGCCCTGCAGCGGAAACGCCAGCGCGGCCGGCATCTGGGTACGGAAATCCATCCGGTAATCCGGGCCGCCGGCTTCCAGCAGCAGGACGCTGACGTCGGCATCTTCGGTCAATCGGGTGGCTAACACGTTGCCGGCGGAACCGGCACCGATAATGATGTAGTCAAATTCCATTCATTATCTCCTTACTTTTATAGGCCTGCACGATGCGAAAACGCGAGACGCGGCTCGGCAACAGGCGGTGTATTTTGGCTCTCTAGAGATTGTCGGCCGCAGCCAACGCGGCTGCGGCTCGAAAGACGACGGGGATAGTTAAAATACCGAGGCGTATTCGCCCAGCTCAACCTGCACCGATTTGATCTGGGTGTAGTGTTCCAGCGTAGTCAGGCCGTTCTCGCGGCCAACGCCGGACTGCTTGTAGCCGCCGACCGGCATTTCCGCCGCCGACTCGCCCCAGGTGTTGATCCAGCAAATGCCGGCTTCCAGCTGGTGGATCACGCGGTGCGCGCGCGCCAGATCGTTGGTCACCACGCCCGCGGCCAGGCCGAAGGTGGTATCGTTGGCGCGGCGCACCACTTCCTCTTCGCTCTGGTAGCTGAGAATGCTCATCACCGGCCCGAAGATCTCCTCGCGCACGATTTCCATGTCGTCGCGGCAGTCGCTGAATACCGTCGGCGCCACGTAAGCGCCCTTGCCGAATTCGCCGTGGGTGACGCGTTCGCCGCCGCACAGCAGACGCGCGCCGCTGTTCTTGCCGCTTTCGATAAAGCGCAGCACCGATTCCATGTGCGCGAAGCTGACCAGCGGCCCGAAGTTGGTCTGCGGGTCGGTCGGATCGCCGAGGCGAATGCGCTTCACGCGCTCGAGGATTTTCGCCTCAAACTGCGCCTGCAGCGCCGCCGGCACGAAGACGCGGGTGCCGTTGGTGCACACCTGGCCGGAGCTGTAGAAGTTGGCCATCATGGCGATATCGGCGGCGCGATCCAGATCGGCGTCGTCGAAGATAATCAGCGGCGACTTGCCGCCCAGCTCCATGGTGACTTCTTTCAGCGTCGACCCCGACGCGTTGGCCATCACCTTCTTGCCGGTTTTCACCCCGCCGGTGAAAGAGACTTTGGCGATGCCCGGATGGTCAGTCAGGTACTGCCCCACCTCCGCGCCGCTGCCGGTCACCACGTTGAAGACACCGTCCGGCAGGCCGGCTTCGGTGTAAATTTCCGCCAGCTTCAGCGCCGTCAACGAGGTGACTTCGCTCGGCTTGAAGATCATCGCGTTGCCCGCCGCCAGCGCCGGCGCGGACTTCCACAGCGCGATTTGAATCGGGTAGTTCCAGGCGCCGATGCCGGCCACCACGCCCAGCGGTTCGCGGCGGGTATAGACGAACGAGGTATCGCGCAGCGGAATCTGTTCGCCTTCAATGGCCGGGATCAGGCCGGCGTAATACTCCAGCACGTCGGCGCCGGTGACGATGTCCACCGCGGTGGTTTCCGACATCGCTTTGCCGGTATCCAGCGTTTCCAACGCCGCCAGCTCATCGTTGCGCTCGCGCAGAATATCCACCGCGCGGCGCAGGATGCGCGAACGCGCCATCGCCGTCATCGCCGCCCACACCTTCTGCCCGCTGGCCGCGCTGGCCACTGCACGATCGACGTCTTCAGCGCCGGCGGCCTGGACTTCCGCCAGAACTTCGCCGTTCGCCGGGTTAATGGCGTTGAAGGTTTTTCCAGCGGTGCTGTCTACATAGGCGCCATGAATATAGAGCTTCTGCAAGCCAAAACGGGACATAGGATCTCCTTGGGTTATCCTCCGGGCGGCGTCTGCCCCCGGAGTTGGAACGTGATGTATTCGGTCGTGAGCGCCAGCGCCTGCGCCTGATTGAACGCCGAGCCGCGCAGCGCGCTGCGCAGCCACAGTCCGTCGATCAGCGCCGCCAGCCCCTTGGCCGCCAACCGCGCCTGCGGCTGCGGCATGACGCGGCGAAACTCGGCGCACAGGTTGGAATAGAGCCGGCGGCCGTTCACCTGCTGCAGCCGGTTGAGCTGCGGTTGGTGCAGACTGCTGGCCCAAAAGGCCAGCCAGGTCTTCATCGCCGCGCTGTTGATTTGGCTGTCGTCGAAGTTGCCGGCGACGATCGCCTGCAGCCGCGCCGCCGGGCTGTTATCGGTCAGCGCCTGCAAACGCAGCTTCACCGCCTCGCCCAGATGGCTGATCAGATAGCGCATCGTGGCTTCCAGCAGGCCGTTCTTGTCCTTGAAATAATGGCTGATGATGCCGTTGGAAACGCCGGCCCGCCGCGCGATCTGCGCGATGGTGGCGTCATGCATTCCCACTTCGTTTACCGCGGCGAGCGTGGCATCAATCAACTGCTGCCTTCTGATTGGCTGCATTCCTACCTTTGGCATATTTCGACTCTCACAAAACCGACTTCGGCCTTATCTCAGCGGGCAAATTTCACTGCCGTTTCGCCCGTGATTCAGGTCATCATGGGGACTATTAAACTTTTTTTTGATTGAACGTTCAATAAAAATTGCATATATTTTATTGCCGCCTGGTTAAAAATTTGTACTATCTGGTTGTGGAACTGGCTGATTTTTGTGAGGTAATTAACGAATCTGACCAAAATCAGTGGCTGTAAGCGGTTCCCGCCGCGAAGCGCGCCGGCGCTTCGTTAACAGGCGAAAGCGGCGTCACTCAGGCCCTCCTGATGGGGTGGCCGCCGCCTTCATTCGCCCGTTTTCCGGCGGCGCCAACGCGCCCCGAAATGCGGAGCGGCACGATTTTACTCAGTTCAGAGGATGACGATGACAACACGCGAAACCTCCTCCAAACCACAGCAG
Organism: Serratia sp. SM04; assembly: GCF_040280225.1. NCBI lineage: Bacteria > Pseudomonadati > Pseudomonadota > Gammaproteobacteria > Enterobacterales > Yersiniaceae > Serratia > Serratia sp. SM04. The sequence continues at coordinate 289,796 of NZ_JBEOQT010000002.1, forward strand.
GACCGCCTCAACCCTGTGGTTTTCTTCACCTCGGCGGGGCTGATCCTGGCCTTCTCGCTGATGACCATCTTTTTCACCGACTTCTCCGGGCAGTGGATCACCCGCACGCTGAATTGGGTGTCGACCACCTTCGGTTGGTACTACCTGCTGGCGGCGACGCTGTACATCGTGTTCGTGGTGTTTATCGCCGCTTCGCGCTTCGGTTCGATCAAGCTCGGGCCGGAGCAGTCCAAGCCGGAGTTCAGCCTGATGAGCTGGGCGGCGATGCTGTTCGCCGCCGGCATCGGCATCGACCTGATGTTCTTCTCGGTCGCCGAGCCGGTGACCCAGTACATGATGCCGCCGGAAGGCGACGCGCAAACGCTGGAGGCCGCGCGCCAGGCGATGGTCTGGACGCTGTTCCACTACGGCCTGACCGGCTGGTCGATGTATGCGCTGATGGGCATCGCCCTCGGCTACTTCAGCTATCGCTACAATCTGCCGCTGACCATCCGCTCGGCGCTGTACCCGATCTTCGGTAAGCGCATCAATGGCCCGATCGGCCACAGCGTGGACATCGCCGCGGTGCTCGGCACCATCTTCGGCATCGCCACCACGCTGGGCATCGGCGTGGTGCAGCTCAACTACGGCCTCAAGGTGCTGTTCGAGATCCCGGAAAACCTGACGGTGCAGGGCTCGCTGATCCTGCTGTCGGTGATCATGGCCACCATCTCGGTCACCTCGGGCGTCAACAAGGGCATCCGCATCCTGTCTGAGCTGAACGTGCTGCTGGCGCTGGGCCTGATCCTGTTCGTGCTGTTCTTCGGCGACACCGAGTTCCTGCTCAATGCGCTGGTGCTCAACGTCGGCGATTACATCAACCGCTTTATGGGCATGACGCTCAACAGCTTCGCCTTCGATCGGCCGGTGGAGTGGATGAACAACTGGACGCTGTTCTTCTGGGCCTGGTGGGTGGCGTGGTCGCCGTTCGTCGGCCTGTTCCTGGCGCGCATCTCGCGCGGGCGCACCATTCGCCAGTTCGTGGTCGGCACGCTGATCATTCCGTTCGTGTTCACCCTGCTGTGGCTGTCTATCTTCGGCAACAGCGCGCTGTACCAGATCATTCACGGCAACGCCGAGTTTGCGCAGGAAGTGATGCAGTTCCCGGAGCGCGGCTTCTACAGCCTGCTGGCGCAATACCCCGGCTTCACCTTCAGCGCCTCGGTGGCCACCATCACCGGCCTGCTGTTCTACGTCACCTCGGCGGACTCCGGCTCGCTGGTGCTGGGCAACTTCACCTCGCGCCTGGCCGACATCAATAATGATGCGCCAAACTGGCTGCGGATTTTCTGGTCGGTGGCCATCGGCCTGCTGACCATCGGCATGCTGATGACCGATGGTGTGCCGGCGCTGCAGAAAACCACGGTGATCATGGGTCTGCCGTTCAGCTTCGTGATCTTCTTCGTGATGGCCGGGCTGTATAAATCGCTGCGGGTGGAAGACTACCGCAAGGCTAGCGCGCTCAGCACCCTGGCGCCGGTGCCGGTCTCCAGCCACGACGTGCTCAACTGGAAACAGCGCCTGTCGCGGGTGATGAACTACCCGGGCACCCAGTACACGCAGAAAATGTTGGATAAAGTCTGCCGCCCGGCAATGCAGGACGTGGCGCGCGAGCTGGAGCTGCGCGGCGCGAAAGTGGAGTTCAGTGAAGTGCCGCCGACCGAAGACGAGCGCCTGAACCACCTGGAGCTGCTGGTGCACCTGGGCGAGGAACAGAACTTCATCTATCAGATCTGGCCGATGCGCTACTCGGTGCCGGGCTTCACCTACCGCGCCCGCTCCGGCAAGTCGCACTACTACCGGCTGGAAACCTTCCTGATGGAAGGCACCCAGGGCAACGACCTGATGGACTACAGCAAGGAACAGGTGATTGGCGATATCCTCGACCAGTACGAGAAGCACCTGAACTTCCTGCACATTCATCGCGAAGCGCCGGGGGGCACCCTGACCTTCCCGGATATGTGACGGTCGATCAATAACCAGAGGGCGTAGCCAGGCTACGCCCTTTTTTATGCCTGCTCGGCCGGCAAATCGGCTTTCAGCAGCACCAGGGAACCGGCCAGCAACACCAGATCCTTGATCAAAAAGCTGGTGGCGCCGGCCATGGCCGGAAAACCGCCGGCGGAAGGCTCCCAGGCACCCGGCGTGGAAAATATCAGCGTCAGCGTGGTCAGGTAGGTCACCGTCGAACCGATCGCCCCCAGCAACCCCAGCCGCCGCGACCAGAATCCCGCCAGCAGCAGCAAACCGAAGCTCCACTCAGCGACGCCCAACGCATAGCTGGCGCCGCGGATGCCGAACGCCTGATGCATCCAGCTCAGCAGCGGGCTGTTGCCGATCAGCGGCACCAGCCCCTGCGCCTCGTAATCAAACCATTTGGCGTAGCCGAAGGCGGCGAAGATCACCACCAGCGCCGCGCGCATAAAGATAACGTCCCCGTTCGAGCGCTGAAAGCGCCGCAGCCATGTCGCCAGCATCATCCTCTCTCCTTATGTTGCCCGCGGCCGCCGCGGATCGCCCGCTGGCGGCCGCGGAGTGCGGCGGCTTAGTGCCCCATCGCGTCCTTCTTCATTTCGTCTTTCTTCATTTCGTCTTTCTTCATGCCGTCTTTGGCCATACCGTCTTTCGCCATGCCATCCTTTTTCATGGCGTCTTTGCCCATCTTGTCTTTCTTCATGCAGTCCTTGCCCATGCACTCTTTCTTCATCCCATCTTTCGCCATGCCGTCGTGCGACATCTGGCTCATGCCGTCCTTTTTCATCGCGTCTTTGCTCATGCCATCAGCGGCGTTGGCGCCGGCTACGCCCAGCATCAGCGTGCTGCACATCATCATTGCAAATAACTTTTTCATGGTATTTCCTTCCGTCATGTCAAAGGCACCGGAGTGCCGGAGAATGGCCGGCGGCCGCCTCAGCTGCCGCCAAACCAGTTGTAGCCCTGGTCTTCCCAGTAACCGCCCGGGAAGCGGTTGGTGACCTCGATCACCTGAATGTGTTTCGGGTTCTTGTAGCCCAGCTTGGTCGGCATGCGCAGCTTCATCGGGTAGCCGTACTTGCGCGGCAAGATCTGGCCGTCATAAGTCAGCGCGATAATCGTCTGTGGATGCAGCGCGGTGGCCATGTCGATGCTGGTGTAGTAGTCGTCGGCGCATTTGAAGCTGACGTAGCGGGCGCTCAGATCCGCGCCAATCACCTTGAGGAAGGTCGCGAACGGCACGCCGCCCCACTTGCCGATGGCGCTCCAGCCCTCGACACAGATATGGCGCGTCACCTGGCTGACCTGCGCCATCCGGTGCAGCTGCGGCAGGCTCCAGGCGCGTTTGTCCTGCACCAGTCCCGCCACCTCCAGCCGGTAGTCGTCGCCGTTGATGTCCGGCGCGTCCTCCTCGGCGTAGAAAGCGTTGAACGGAAACGGCCGGGTGATCATCGATTCCGGGTAGACCGGCGCCAGGCGATCGCCGTTGAACAGCCAGCCCTGCACCCGATCGTTGAAGCGCGACATGCGGCTCAGCGCCTGTTCGACGTTGGCGTTGTCGCTGAGATCGCAGCCGGTGAGCATGGCGATGCCGCCCAGCGTCAGGCCATTGCGCAGAAAGCGGCGGCGGGATGACGCGCTCAACAGCCGCTGCGCTTCTTTGACGATCGCCTGCCCTTCATCGATCGTCATGATCTGTTTATCCTTTTCCATCATTCACTCCTTAGCGTCCGCGCAGCATGGCCAGCAGCGTCCGCGGCACCAGCGCCACCATCACCAGGTGAATCGCAACGAAGGCCACCAGCGCCGACATGGCGAAAAAGTGGATATAGCGCGCCGCCTCATAACCGCCGAGCAGCGTGCGCAGCAGCGGAAACTGCACCGATTTCCACAGCACCAGCCCGGACAGCGCGCTCAGCGCACCGAGGATCATCACCGACAGATAGGCCACGCGTTGCACCATGTTGTAGTGGCGCAGGTCGGCGTGTTGCAGCCTGCCGCGCAGCGCGGCGCCTATATCGGCGAGAAACTGCCGTGGGCTGAGCGGCCAATATTTGCGTTTGAAGCGCCCGCTGGCCAGGTTGATCAGCAGGTAGCACAGCCCGTTGACACCGAACAGCCACATGCCGGCGAAGTGCCACTGCAGCGCGCCGCCCAGCCAGCCGCCGAGCGTCAGCTCATTGAGAAAGCTGAAGTTGAACAGCGGCGAGGCGTTGTAGATGCGCCAGCCGCTGGTCACCATGATCAGCATCGCCAGCGCATTCAGCCAGTGCGTCAACCGCAGCCACAGCGGATGCACCGTCTGTCGTTGTTCCGGGGTGAGAGTGAGGTTCATGCGAACTCCTGGCGACCAATGAGGCGATGAGCCGAGTATTCCCCGGATTTGTTCCCCAAGACCTCACGCAAAGTTAAATAAAATGTGATAACTCCGCCGGTGGGGGTTGTGTAGACTTCAGAGAGAAACGGGCAATCAGCGGTAATGAGAATGGACAAGCCAAAACGAATTTTGATCGTCGAGGACGACGGCGACATCGCCGAACTGCTGCAGCTGCATCTGCGCGACGAGGGTTACGCCATCAGCCACGCCGCCGACGGCAACCGGGGCATGGCGATGCTGGAACAGGGCGGCTGGGACGCCCTCATCCTCGATCTGATGCTGCCGGGCGTGGACGGATTGGAAATTTGCCGCCGGGCGCGCACCATGACGCGCTACACGCCGATCATCATCATCAGCGCGCGCTCCAGCGAGGTACACCGCGTGCTGGGGCTGGAACTGGGCGCCGACGACTATCTGGCCAAGCCCTTCTCCATGCTGGAGCTGGTGGCGCGGGTCAAGGCGCTGTTCCGCCGCCAGGAAGCGATGAGCCGCAACCTGCGCATGGACGCCGGCGTGCTCAGTTTCAACGATCTGACCATCGATCCCATCGCCCGCGAAGTGCACCTGCACCAGCAGCCGGTCGAGCTGACGCCGCGCGAATTCGACCTGCTGTACTTTTTCGCCCGCCACCCGGGTCAGGTGTTCTCGCGCCTGAGCCTGTTGAATCAGGTCTGGGGCTATCAGCACGAGGGGTATGAGCACACCGTCAACACCCATATCAACCGGCTGCGCATCAAGATAGAGCGCAACCCGGCGGAACCCGAGCGCATCCTCACGGTGTGGGGCATGGGCTATAAATTCGCGGCCGCGCCGCAAGAGTGAGCCATGAAAAACCTTACGTTAGCGCAACGCCTCACGCTGATCTTCGCGCTGCTGATCGTCATCGGCTGCGCCTTTTCCGGCTGGATGCAGGTGCGCAGCAGCACCCAGTACAGCCAGGCGGTGATCCAGCGCCTGTCCGGCAACCTGGCGCAGCATATCGCCGACAGCAACCCGCTGCTGGGGGTGAACGGGCCGGATCCGCAGGCGGTGCATACCCTGTTCGATCAGCTGATGGCGGTAAATCCCAGCGTTGAGGTTTACCTGCTCGACAAACAGGGCACGATTATCGGCAACGCCGCGCCGGCCGGGCATCTGAAGCGGCAGCGGGTCGCGCTGCCACCGCTGCAGGCGCTGCTCGGTGGCGCGCCGATGCCGGTGTATGGCGACGATCCGCGCAGCACGGACAGGCGCAAGGTGTTCAGCGTCGCGCCGCTAAAGGTTGATGGCCGGATCGAAGGCTATCTGTACGTGGTGCTGCTCGGCGAAGAGTACACGGCGCTGGCCAGCAACGCCCAGTTCAACTCGGCGGTCAGGATGGCGCTGTGGACCTCCGGGCTGATGGTGCTGTTCAGCCTGCTGGCCGGCGGTTTGGCGTTTTATTGGGTGACGCGCCCTATCCGTCGCCTGACCCGGCAGGTCAGCGCGCTGGACAGCGGCGGCATCGAGGCGGTGCAGGCCTACGCATCGCTGCCGGCGGTACGGGCCGGGCGCGACGAAGTCAGCCAGCTGCAGCAGGCCTTCCACCGCATGGCGCAGCGCCTTGCCGAACAGTGGCAAACGCTGGCGCAGCAGGATCGGCTGCGGCGCGAGTTCATCGCCAACGTCTCGCACGATCTGCGCACCCCGCTCACCTCGCTGCACGGCTATCTGGAAACGCTGTCGGTCAAAGCCGCCACCCTGAGCGAAGCCGATCGGCGGCGCTACCTAGAGATCGCGCTGGCGCAGAGCCGCAAGGTGGGCAAGCTGGCGCAGGAGCTGTTCGAGCTGGCGCGGCTGGAGTATGGCGTGGTGAAACCGCAGAAAGAGCCCTTCTCCCTCAGCGAGCTGTTGCAGGACGTGTTCCAAAAGTTCGAACTGCCGGCGGAGGCGCGCAACCAGCGGCTGCACGCCGACATTCCCCCCGGCATTCCGCCGGTGTTCGCCGATCTCAGCATGATTGAGCGGGTGCTGACCAACCTGTTGGACAACGCCATTCGCCATACGCCGCCCGGCGGCGACATCGGCGTGCGGCTGTGGCGGCAGGACGATCGGGTGATGGTGCAGGTCAGCGACAGCGGCCCTGGTATTCCGCAGACGCTGCGCGCCGATCTGTTCGTGCGCCCGTCTGTCCTGAGCGGCGCCCGGCGCCCTTCCGGCGGGCTGGGGTTGATGATCGTGCGGCGCATTTTGCAGCTGCACGACAGCGATATTCAGCTGATCGAACAAGCGCAAAGCGGCGCCTGCTTCCGCTTTGCCATTCCGCCGCGTTAATCGAGGCAGCTGCGATCGACGCTGATAAATTTGTCGTTATAAATAATGAATTTCTGCCCCTTCAGCCGAATACCGGCATGGGTCACCGTATCGCCGGGGCGCAGGTATTCGGTGACGCCCTCTTCATCCGTGCTGTTGCAGCCCGGCTTGAGCAGGAACTTGAAGTAGGTGTTGCCGGTGTTGGTGAGCGTGCCGCGCTGGGTATCGAGCCGATAGGCAAAGTTTACCTGACGCGGGCGCACCACCAGAATGGTGTCCATCACCACGATCGGCTCCAGGTTGACGCCGGCGCCCCGACGCGGCCCCGGCTCGAACAATCGGGTCGGCACTTCGCGAAATGATACCCGGTAATAACGCTCGCGATTATCCTGCGGCCCGCGGTAGAAAAACTTGTAGTACTCCGCCTGCCCGGCCTGCAGCGTCAGCTGGCGCGGCGCGAACAGCAGCTCGCCATCCGCCGGCCGGCTGCGCACCTCGCGCTCTCCCGGCCGATCGATGGCGCGAATGCTCACCTGATACAGGCGCGCGCTGCGGTTGTTATTCAACACCCGCTTGGCGGTGAATGAGCGATCCTGATCCATGGCAAACGTCAGGGTGCCGACATTGATTGCAGCGGCGGTAAAGGGGAAGGACAAACACAGCAACCCTATCAGCATAAGTTTCACGCTCTGCCCTCAATTGATGTTGCGCCAGGTGGCTTCGACATGAATTTCACCGGCGGCGCTGACGTCGCCGTACCAACCGTTGCCGTCGACGGTTCTCAGCGAGATCGGATTATTCATCGGAATGCTAAAGGTCACACGGGTCTTGTTCAGCACCCCCACTTCACCGGAAATATCATTCCACGGGGTGCTGCTCCAGAGCGCATTGGTCATGTCGTGCCACTGGCCATCGCAGCCGGCGGCGAAGCTCTGCTGGCCGTTGGTGCTGGTGGTGATGCCGAGGGTGGCGGGAAACGGCACCTGGGTACTGTTATCCGCGGAAGAAAAGAGGCAATAGTTCACCCCGTTGATCGCCTGAGTCGGCCCGGTCGCCATCACCCTCACCTGATCGGCGGCGGTTTTGCCGCTGGTAGTCACCAGGTAGCCGAACTCCAGCGCCGGCTCCGCCGGGCCGACATAACCTTCACGATGTGGGCTGTTGTCGTAATCATCGGAAATAATGCTGATGCTGAAATCACGCGGCTTGATAATCAGCTGGTTTGAGGTGGAAAACTCATACCATCCCGACTCCGGCGAGGTGGTGTTCTGAAAACGGAAATTGATCAGATCGCGGGTGCCGCTGTCGGAAATCCCCAGCGCAACCATCTGTTTGAAGAAGTTACTGGAGAAGAACACATAGACGGCATTACTGCTCTTCAGTTCGTTAAAGGTATAGTAGCTGCCGGTGCCCGACGTATTTTTCCAGGTGTTGCCGTTCAGACTGAACTGCAGATCGGCGGCGTTCACCGCGGATGACAGCGCCGCATGGTTAATCGCCGGGAAAACATGAATCGAGGTATTGCTGACGCTGCCGTCGGTCTGCAAATCATAGCTGACCATCTTGCACATGATGCCCGAGCGGGCGCCGATAGTCTGGTTCTTGCAATCGGCATTGCCCTCGCCGATGATCGGCACCCCATCGCTGTTGACGAACACCTCCGATACGGCGTTGGTATTGATAAAGCGCAGGTGGGCGGCCTTGCTGTGCGTGACGGTGCGCTTGTACCAGCTGCCGCTGGCCTGATCCTGGCAGCGGCCGCCGGCCGCGGCGTCGTAAGCCACCGACGTTTGGCAACCATTGATCTGCATGCTGAAAGCGTCACCCGCCGCCATCTGCTTCAGATACTGATAGAAGCTCGGCGACATCATGCCGTGCATCCATTTTGCGCCGCCGGACGTGACCACGGCGCCGTAAAATCCCTTTTCGTCGGTGGTCTGCGGCAGAATCAAGCTGGTATCCATATTGCAACCGGCATACCAGTTGATGCAACGCAAGCCGAGGAACGGATTCTTTATCGGCGCATTTTCCAGCCACATGTCATAGCGCCAGTTGGCATTCAGCACCGTGTTGTAGCCATTATCCACGTACCCCAGGCTTTGCTGATAAATAGTGCCGGAACCGCCGTATTTCAGCCCGGTCCACTTGTTGGCGCCGGTCATGCGCGGATCCAGCCCGCCGGCCGGCGTAACGAAAAAATTGTCGTCGGCGTTGTTCTCCACGAAGACAAATTTCATGACCGCCGCATCCGGCCAGTTGGTCTGGCTGACCGCCGCCTGCAGCGCGGGGGCGACCAGCGCCAACAACAACAGCGCAACGTTAGCTCTCATGGTCAGACTCCCCGGATGACAGATTGCCCGCATAGGTTTTCAGCCCGGTGCAGATCACGTCGCCGACCCACACCGCGCCTTGCGCCTTGCTGAGATCCAAATCCACTTCGCACGTCTGATTGCCGCTGTGGGTAAAATCGATAACCGGGAATTTTTTGTCGACGTCCATGATAAATTCGCCTTTCTCATCGGTGCGGGTGCGGCCGATATGGTTCTTGATATAGGCGTTGGCCAGCAGCGTGCCGTCCTCCGCCTTGATGCGGCCGAACACCGTCACCATCTGTTTTATCTCCGGCGAGATCACCGCCACGTTGCCCGGATACAGGGTGAGCTTGCTCTTGCGCTTGGTGACGATGTCGAAGCTCTCCGCCGAGTTTTTGTTGTTCATCAGCTCAACGTCGTACTGACCGTAAGGCGACAAAGGCAGGTAATTCTTATTGCCGCTCAGCTTCACCATCCGGCCGTCAACCCGTGCGGTCAGCAGGCCGTCGTTTTCAATGCCGGTATTGAAGATAATCCCGGCGTTGCCTTCGTTGCGGCCGCTGATGGCAATATCACGCCCTTGCCAGCCCATGCTGCCGCTCGCGGTCAGGCTGCTGTTAACATAGCCGTCGGCGGAGCTGCTGACGTTGAGCGTGCCGGCAGAATACTTGGTGTCGAAGCGCGCATAGCCACCACCGTTGAAGCGGTTGTCGCCGCGGGTATCACCGGAAATCGCCCGCGACAGGTTGGCGCCCAGGGTGCGGATCGGCCCGTCCTTGATGTCCTTGCGCGCCGCCAGGTTGGCGGTGGTGTAGCCGTTCTGGTTGGAAACGCCGGCGCTGAGCCAGTTGCCCATCGGCAGCGAAAAATCGAGCGCGATGTACTTGCCGGTATTGGCGTTGCTGCTGCCGTTGTTGTAGCGTTGCACGCCCGCACGCACGCCCAGCGTGCCGAAGCGGCCGGTAAAGATGTTCTGGTAATAGTCGGCGTTGTAATAGTGGCTGTCGTTCTTCTTATCGTCGTTGTAGCTGGCGCTCAGGGTGCCCAGCGGGGACCACAGCGCCCCCAGATTAAGGCTGCCGCCAACGGCGCGGTTATAGGCGTCATTTTGCAACAGACGATCGCCAATCTGCGTTTTCTCCTGATTGATCCATACGCTGCTGAAGCCGCCGGGCAACGCGGCGCTGACGCTATTGACCAGGCTCCAGGAGCGATCGGAGGCCGCCATATTTTGCAGGTTGATCTGAATCGACTCGGTCACCGGCAGGCTGACGCGGCTCTCGCCGACGGCGTTGCCGTCAAACGAATACCCCGACAGCGCCCAATTAAGCGTTTGCAGATTGCCGGTAGCCGAAGCGCCAAGCAAATAAGAGTCCTTTGCCGGGCGGTGGCGTTCCCGTTCGCCGCGCCAGTCGTCCATGCGCAGCATCCCGCCCCAGAATTGCCAGGCCAGCGGCGCATTGGCGCCGCGATTGGGGCTGAACAGTTTATTCACTCGCTGCATGCGTTTATCCACCACTTTGCCGTTGACCACGATCTCAACCTCGACGTCATAAATGCCGTAAGGCAGGCTGCCGGTGTCCACTTCATGGTTGCCCATCGTGAAGTTTTGCACGCTGAGCAGCCGCCCATCGCGCGACAAATGCACCTCGCCGGCCGAGGGGAAAAAAACCACGATCGGCGTCAGCGATTGGGAATTATCGAATACCGTCGAGTTGGCGCGGTTACCGTAGGACAGACCATAAATCTTGCTCGAGTTGATGGTGGTAACCGGCCCCAGCGACTGCAGATTCCAGCTGTCCAGCATGCCGGCGGCGAAACGGCGGCCGGCGAAATCACGCTCGTACATTGCTTTGTACAGCGTGGCGTTTTCATCGCCGCTGCCGATACCGTAGATGGAACCGTTCAACTCCACGTGGTGCTCACGCAACGCCGTGACGCTGTTGAGCGATAAATAACTGGAGGTGTTGCCTTCGCTGGCGCGGGCCCGGTTATCGTAGACCCCGAGGTTATAATCCAGCGTGCTGCTTACGGCATCCACGCTGGACGCGCCGATGTCGCTGGAGCGGGCGCGCAGCACCGTTCCGAGCGCGGATTCTTTCACCACCAACTGCAGGTTGAGCTGCCGGAAATCCAGCGCCAGCCAGGCGTCGTCCGCGACCCGGATATGCTGCTGCCGATCGAATGGCGCATCCTGCAAAGCCTGCAGCTGGCCGGCTATCGCCGCCGTCAGCCGGGCGCCGTCGTCGTTATCCTCCAGCGTCACCCGACGAATCGTTAGCCTGTCCTGATCCAGGTAGAGAAAGGCATGGCCGATGCGGCTGTCGTCTTTGACGCCATCGCTCTTTTCATAATGCAACAACAGCGGAATACTCATCCCCTCGCGCAACGCCAGGCTGAAGGTTTGCGGGATCAGCACGCCGTTAATCTGCGTCAAACCGGCCGCCATCGCCATACGGCCAGGCAACAGCGTCGGCAGTGCCAGCGCACCGGCAGCCAGAAGCGTTTTCAACAGCACAGCGTTCACATGCCACTCCTTGCGTGATTGTTTTGCATCCATCGTGGATAACGCGCGCATTACTTCACCGGGATAAACTGTTCGCCGTGCCACAGCGCGACGCGCCCTTTTTTATCGTTGACGTCAACCTTGCTGAAGGCGCGATCCTTGCCCGGCATCACGAAATAGTTCTCCTTGCAGTCGCTGCCGTCTTGCTTGTTCCTGCAATTGCCGTAGGCCACCACTTTGAACGTGGCGTTGCCGATGTTTTTGATCCGTCCGTTGGCGAACTGATAGGCGAAGCGATCCTGCCGAGGCGCCACCACCAAAATGGTGCCGATGCGCGCCGACGTGGTGGCCACGGCATTACGCCGATCCGAGTTTTGCCCCGCCTCGCTCAGCGCCTGATCGAACCAAACGATGCGGTAGTAGCGCTCCTGAGCATCGTTCGGCCCCTTGTAGTAAAAGCGGATCACGTCGCTGGCGTTGGCCGGCAAGATCAGGCTGGCGGGCGACAGCAGCATTTCATCCCGGCTGCTCATCGGGATCGCCGTACCGGAGGCCAGGGGGCTGGAAATGCGTTCGATCTTGATGTTCACCAGCCGGCCGCTGTCGGTGGTGTTTTTGATTTCCTTGCTCAGGCGCACGCTGTCGCCAGGCATGAAGGAGCTGATCTCACCCACATCGAGAGCCAAAGCCGGCCGCAGCAGCATTAACATCAGGGTGACGGCGAGAGAAAAGCGTGTCATTGCGGTATTCCACTGGCGTTGATGAGCGATAAATAGCAGGAGGTCTCCCCCCTGCCAGGTGCAGATCGTTCGGGGGATTAAGAAGTCCAGGTCGCGTTGAACTCGACGCTGACGTCGCCGCTCCAGATACCTTCCGGCAACGTGCTGAAATCCGTGACGGCGGTGGTGCCGTTTGACGTCGCGCCGATGATGCTGAAGGTGAATTGATCCTGCGCGCTGGTGCGGCCGGCCTGGTTATAGGCGTTGGACAGGGCGCTCAGATTGCCGCCCAAAATGCCGGCGGTGGTGTCGATCATGGTGGTTTCAGCCGTTTTCTCTACCGCAGCACCGTTGTAGTTCACCCCGACTTCCAGCGTAGAACCGGAAGTATCCAGCTGAGTCAGCGTATTGGAGACCAGTTTTGAGGTCAGTTTGAAAGCGGTGGCCGTGGTATCGCCTTCCACGGTGACGTCAAACAGGCCTTTCTGACTGTTGAAACCCTTAATGCCTTCTGCATAGTTGAAGGTCAGGCTGCCAATCGGCGTCACAACCAGTTTGCTGGTGGTGTCTTTCTTGGCGGTCGCAGACCAGGTTGCCAACGCCTGAGCGGTAACGTCGGCGGCTTGAGCAGTGCTGACCGCTGCAAAGGCGGAAACGATCGCCAGAGCCAGTGTCATTTTCTTCATGGTATAACTCCCTTCAATGTTGAATATGTTTTCTTTCTTTCGTCCATTCTCAGCCAGCCGTTTGCATCACTGCGTTTAGCCAGTCTGCTTGACGCCACAAGAATATCCCCAGCCGATCAAAAAAGAATCATTAACTATTAAAGTTTAAATATTTAGATTTAAATACCGCAATTAAGGTTTTAACCACCTCCAGTCACGTTAAAACACGGATTAAGCCTTTGATGAAAGCACAATCATATTGTGGTTTAACCCCATCAAAGCGGTTGTTATTTAACCACAAAGCAGCCCTGTTTATCCTTGCCATGTCCGTACAGAATTTCAGCGCCGCATCATTCGTTGAGGAGAGAAGATTGATTGGATTAACTCAGGAGAGCAGCAGCCAATGAAGATCGACTGCTGCAGAGAAGAGGTGACTCTTGCCACATTTCAGGAAGGATAGCGGGTTCTCAGGGTAAGAATAAGCCGCATAAAACCGGCCTGATTAAGGCCCAGTTTTCGCATAATATTCAGTTTATGGGAGCTGATGGTTTTGTAACTTCGCCGGGTCAGGTTGGCAATGCTTCGTGGAGATGCGCCGGCAGCCATCATGGCCAAAACTCGCCATTCACCGTCAGATAATGCGACAGGCGAATGGGCCAACCGGGCGCGAATATGCGGGGAACGATAGCCGGAGAACTCACCCGCAGCCGCAATGGCATCACGCAGGCAATGCAAAGGTTCCTCCTTTGCCACTATAGCTATGCGCGCATCCGTCGCTAACAGCGCTAATATACCGGGGTGTTCTACCGCGGTGAAAATCACCAAGGGAAGTTCCGGCCAGACATTTTTTGCCGTCAGAACGAACCGCAATACATCATACAAATATTCGTTCTGATGATATAACTCCATAATAAGCGCGCGCGGCTTCCCCCCTTTCAATGCTCCCTCCAGCTCGCTCAAGGTATCGATAAAATACCTGTCACTTGATCGGGTAACGAGAAATGCTTCCATTCCTGTTCTCACTAAATAGCTGGGTTCAAAAAATAGCAGCGCATCACCGAAATCGGCTTTAACCATACATAATCACCATAATGAGGTAGAAAGCGGTAGAGAAAGGGAAATACCTCTCGATAAACGCCACACGGCACCCCGCCAAATGAAAATCGAACGTTCAATTTCAATGCTGTAATATTTTTGTCATATCCACCGTCCTTTCAATCACGTTGGGCCGACGGCTATCGATGGTCAATTAATAAACTCGGCATTGTCGCTTTCCAAACCGGAACAGATCTCCATTTTATGTTCACGCAAAATCTTGCAGCGCAGCAGGAATAAGCGGGAAATGCCGGAAATGTAAGCCCTGACCTGATTGCTGCGCACCACCAGCAAAAACTCATCGCCGCTGCATTCCCCCGTTTGGTGAGCGGCGTAAGCCAGAATGTCCCGATTCAGGCTGGCGTTGACCGACGCCGAGGCGGCAGGCAAGGACATGAAAACCTTACAATTGCCGGACTTTCCCAGGTAGCTCTCCTGCCGGGCCTCCGAGCCGCTGAAATAGGCGGTGACAGCAATGGCCATGAGGATGCCCCCCAGGACCAATGCACAGATCATCAGCCAGCCGCGGCGGGAATCACCGAAAAAAGAGGTGGCCCGGTTGATGACAGTTGCGGATGGCGGGTTTATCGCCGCTTCGGGCGCAGGCTCCGGCAAAGAGGCGGCGGGTTCTGCATCGTGTCTATCTTCCGCTTCCTCATAAGACTCGATGGTAATCTCATCACGCAGCATAAAACCCACTTTAGGGACAGTGACAATAACCTCTTCTTCGACGCCCAGATTTTTAATCACCCGGCGTAATTTGCTGACGCACTGATTAAGATTATTATTGCTGGAAACCATGCCGTAATCGTCCCAGACCTTCTTGAATATCAATTCACGCCCCACGGCCTCGCCATGGTGGGCAATCAGCAGCAGCAACAACCGCTTGGAAGGACTGGATATGGATATGGGATCGTCAGAAAAATCAGTTGGGCTAAGGGTTCTGGTGTCTGCGTCAAAGAGAATATGGTCATTAAATCTATATTTCATTTTATTCACATGTTTTCACTATAGCGATAATTTATAGTTTGGCGTCAAATGTTAATGAAATATTAAATCGGGTTAATTCGCAAAAACACCCAAATGCAGGCAAGAAAAACCACGCAATCAACGCCACGAAATACGCTTTTTCACCTCACCACCGTTATATAGGATTTTTCTTGCAAACCATAACCAAAGGTTAACCAATCACCACGCCCATTGATATATTGACGTGATAAAAACCACAAAGTTAGTTTTTTATATCGCAAATTACAAACTCTAAGGAAAATCATCTCAAAAAATGGCCGAAGAACTAAATTTTAATAAAAAAATAATAACACGTGAATGTTGAGCGCAATCACATATAGCCGGCATACGCATTAGCCTGATGAATTAACGCGCTTGCCGCGACGCAAATGTTAAAGTTTAGGTTCAGCCAAGGCGCTGGGGAAATAATAATGAAAGGAAAAGCTTACGAATGACGCCTGTCGCATTATTCGCAACAGGCGAAAACATTCGCGCAGTTCATTGAACTGATGAAGGGAATATCAGGCTAAAGGTCAAGCAAGCAGCATCCTGGCCAGCGGAACACTGCGCGCGCACCTCACCGCCGTGCAGTGTCATGATGGCGCGCACGATAGAAAGCCCCAGCCCACTGGCATTATTGCCGGCGCTGCGCGCGGGATCGGCGCGGTAGAAACGATCGAACAGCTTTTCCAGCTGTGCCGGCGCGATCGGCGGCCCCTGATTGATAACCTGCACCCACCAGGCATCGGCGCGCCGTTCAGCCCGCAACGCGATCAGGCTGTTTTCATCGGCATAGCGCACCGCGTTGGCCACCAGGTTGCTCAGCGCCCGCTGGAACAACATCGCGTCCGCCTTCAGCTCGCCTTCCCCTTCGCAGCTCAGCGCGATGCCGCGTTCTTCCGCCAGCCCTTCGAAGTAATCCGCCACCCGCCGCAGTTCCAGCGCCACATCCAGACGGCCGTAGTTCAGCGCAGACTGCGCCTCCCCGGCGCGCGCCAGGAACAGGATGTTTTCCACCATGCGGGAAATGCGCTCCAGCTCATCCATATTGTTCGACAGCAGGGTTTCGTACTCCTCCACGCTGCGGGGCTGGTAAAGCGCCACCTGGCACTGGCCCATCAGCGCCCCTACCGGGGTGCGGATCTCATGGGCCAGATCGGCGGAAAACTGCGTCAGGCGCTGATAGCCTTCATTCAACCGATCGAGCATCGCATTGAACGAACGGGTCAGCTGCTGCAATTCCTTCGGCGCTCCCTGCTCGCTGAGGCGCGTCGACAGCGTATTGGGCGCAATCTGCGCTGCCTGCGCCGCCATGCGCCATAACGGCTTCAATCCCCGGCGCATGACCCCATACCCCAGCAGCGCAATCAGCAGGAAAGCCACCGCCACCGCCGCGACGATGCGCCACAGGTAACGCGCCAGCATCTTCTGCTCGTTGACCATCACGTGCGCGGCGGAGATCTGCAACAGGCTGCCGTCTTCCAGGCGCACCATCGCCGACGCCGCACGCAGCGGCACCCCCTGCGCCGTTTCCCCGCCGCGCATGGCGGCCAACGTCTGCGCCTGGCTGGCCGGCGTCGGCGCGATCGGCGGCAATGCCACCCCGGCCGGGTTCACGTTGATGAGCGGTTTTTGCCCCGGAATTTGGAAAATCAGCACGTCCTGTTCATTGCCCAGCATGTTTTCAAACAGGCCGTTATTGGCGGTCAGGCGCGCCAAAGGAAAGCGCTGTCCCAGCAAATGGCGGAAATACTCTACGCGCCCGGTCACCTGCAGATCGCTGCGCAGCGTCATTTCCTGGCGCATGGCGCTATACAGATACCCGCCCGTCCCGCTCACCACCAAAGCGGCCACCAGCGCGAACAGCGTGGCGGTGCGCAGCGTCAGCGATACCGGCCGACGTGAAGTGCGCCCGTTCACGAGCGAGGCTCGCAAACATAGCCGATGCCGCGCACGCTGTGGATCAGCTTGACGTCGAACGGCCGGTCTATTTTGGCGCGCAGGCGTTTGATCGCCACGTCAACCACATTGGTGTCGCTGTCAAAATTCATGTCCCACACCTGAGAGGCGATCTGCGTGCGCGACAGCACTTCTCCCTCGCGCCGCACCAGCAGGTGCAGCAGCATGAACTCCTTGTTGGTCAACGGGATCACCTGTTCCTGACGCACCGCCCGGCGGCGCAGCACGTCCAGCTGCAGATCGGCGATGGCGTAATGATCGGCTTCGCGCGCCGGCCCACGGCGCAGCAAGGTGCGTAAACGCAGCACCAGTTCGGTGAACGAAAACGGTTTAATCAGATAATCGTCCGCGCCCAGCTCCAGACCGTGGATACGATCCTGCACGCCGTCGCGAGCGGTGAGAAACAGAATCGGCACGTCGCTTTTCTTGCGCAGCACCTCGATGATCTGCCAACCGTCCAGCCCCGGCAGCATCACGTCGAGCACGATCGCATCGTAATCCTGCTCCAACGCGCGAAACAACCCGTCGGTGCCGGTGCGCGCCAAATCGACGCCGTACCCCGCCTCGCTCAGCCCTTTCTTCAGGTAATCCCCTGTGCCGATATCGTCTTCAACTACCAGTATTCGCATGCTCGCCACCTCGTTACGTCTGCAAAAATACTAGCAGCTTCAGCGGACAAACTTGATGACATTAATGTCATCAAACGGCCATGGCGCTGACCCAATGGCTCAACCATGCTTACCCGGCAAACTCATTTCAGGAGAACGTTATGATTACCCGTCATCGTATAGCCGGTTTACTGTTGTCCACCTTGCTGCTGTCCAGCGGCCTGGCCGCCGCCGCTCAAACGCCGGGCAAGGTTATCGCGCCGCTGCGCGGCACCATCAGCCAGGTGGCCGACGGCAATCTGCAGCTGACCGATCGCAAGGGTGAGACGCTCAGCGTCAAGCTGAACGATCAGACCAAAGTGCTCAGCGTTTCCAAGGCCACGCTGGACGACATCAAACCGGACAGTTTTATCGGCACCGCCGCCGTGCCGCAGCCGGACGGCACGCTCAAAGCGCTGGAGGTGCACGTGTTCGCCGCCAGCCTGCGCGGCACCGGCGAAGGACACTCGGCCTGGGAATCCGCCGACGGCAAAGTGGACACCATGACCAACGGCACCGTCGGCAAACTGGTGAAATCCAATGGCCGCACCCTGACCGTCACCTACGGCAACCAGCAGAAAACCGTCGTCGTGCCGGAAGACGTGCCGATCGTGACGCTGGATCCGGGCGATCTGAGCCTGCTGAAGCCGGGCGTGCACATCGTGCTGTTCTCCGCCGTCAACGATAAGGGCGAGCGCGTCGCCACCCGCATATCCGCCGGCAAAGACGGCACCGTACCGCCGATGTAACCGGAGAAAGCCATGAAAACCAACGCGTCGCGGCCGGTGCATCGCTGGCCGGTTCGAATCACTCATTGGATCAACCTGTTCGCCATGGTGTGCATGTTTATGAGCGGCTGGGAGATCTATAACGCCTCGCCGCTGTTCGATTTCCGCTTTCCGCCGCAGATGACGCTGGGCGGTTGGCTGGGCGGCGCGATTGGTTGGCATTTGGCGGTGATGTGGCTATTGGCGCTCAACGCCGCCTGCTATCTGCTGTGGAGCCTGTTCAGCGGCCATTTTCGCCGCGATCTGTTGCCGCTTCGCGTCGGCGCGCTGCGGCAGGATATCTGGCTGGCGTTGACGCTGCGCCTGCGCCACCGGCATGGCCACTACAACGCCATTCAAAAGCTGATGTACCTCGGCGTGCTGGCGCTGGGCCTATTGCTGGTGCTGTCCGGCCTGGCGATTTGGAAGCCGGTTCAGCTGCAGGGATTGGTCGCCCTGTTTGGCGGCTTCGATTTCGCGCGCTACGTGCATTTCTTCGCCATGGTCGGCATTGGCCTGTTCGTGGCGATCCACGTCTTTATGGTGATCGTCGTGCCCAAAACGCTGTGGGCGATGATAACGGGTGGCAAACATGAATGAGAAAAAGCCGCGGGCAACCGCGCCAAAACTGGAACCGGACCAAAAAAAGCAGCTGGTCAATCTGCAGCGCCGCCTGATGCTGCGCTCCGGCCTGACGCTGGGCGGCATCGCCATGCTCACCGGTTGCAACCTGCAAGACGGCGATCGGGTGGATAAGGTGCTGTGGGCCATGTCGCGCTGGAACGACCGGGTGCAGGCCTGGCTGTTCAGCGGCCAGCGGCTGGCGCAAACTTACCGGCCCGATCAGATTACCCAGCCTTTCCCCTTCAACGCGTTTTACCCGGAATACAACGTCCCCGAGATCGATCTGGCCGGCTACCGGCTTGAAGTCGCGGGGAAAGTGGAGAAAAAAGCGCCCTGGACGCTGGAACAGCTGCAGCGGCTGCCGCAGCAAAGCCAGATCACGCGTCTGATCTGCATTGAGGGCTGGAGCGCCATCGGCCAATGGGGCGGCGTGCCGCTGCGCACCTTTCTGCAGCACGTCGGGGCGGATCTGAATGCCGGTTACGTCGGCTTCAAATGCGCCGATCGCTACTACTCCAGCCTCGACATGGCCACCGCGCTGCACCCGCAGACCATTCTGGCGCTGGATTTCGGCGGCAAGGCGCTGCCGGCGGACTATGGCTACCCGCTGCGGCTGCGGGTGCCCACCAAACTGGGGTTCAAAAACGCCAAACATATCGCCGCCATCTTCGTCAGCGACGTCAATCCGGGCGGCTATTGGGAAGATCAGGGCTACAACTGGTTCAGCGGCATTTAGTTTTGCGCGGCGCTGCGCATAAGCTCCATCGGCGGCTGGAGGATCTTCTCCGCCGCAGTTAATAATCGGTTCGTCACAAAGGGGATAACTATAGGAAAAATAATAGTAAAAAGGATTTTCATCATGGAGATTGATGTGAGGGAGTCACACACAGGGATAGCATACACATACAGGTATCAGATTACTGTAAGAAAAAGTGATGGTAAAACGGCCATCTATCATTTGGATTTCAAGAAAATTGGGCAAAACATGCACCATTGGTTTGCCCCAGTGTATGTGGACACCACTCTCCTCGATAATGCTTTCTCTCTGGAATTTTATGATGTTAAGGCGCTGAGCGACGCAAGCAGGCACCAGCGCTCAGCTTTCGATACCTATACCGCAATGCATTACACCCTTCTCCAACGCGAACGTTTATTCGTCGTTGGCATCGGGGAAACCCTTCTCAAGTTTGCTTATCAGTATCATGCCAGGATCATCTTCAGTGCACCGTTAAGGCCAGCATTAGCTAAAATTTATGATTTCCTGTTGAAAAAACACGCTGAAAAAGGGCATTATTTATACAAAATAGAGTTTATAAAGGACGGCCTCTATGTCATCGAAATCCCGCATAACCCCCATAACACCCCATACTTACCAGCAGCACGTTAAGGAACAACGCCTGAAAGAGATGCAAGCCTTCCACGAAGAGTGGTGGGAACAAAGGCGCCGCGAATGGCGTGAACGCGGCGGCGTTGAAGCAAGTGAACCGCCCGCACGTGGCATCGATACCGAACTTTTATCCTGATTCCGGTTCGTTCTTACTCTTCTTCCCCTGCCGTCAGCAACGCAAGCCCCGCTTGCTCGATTGCCTCCCGCGCGGCGGCGGGCAGCCCCTCGTCGGTAATGACGGCGTCAAAGGCGGCGATCGGCAGCGCCAGGTAGGTCGCGATCTTGCCGTATTTCGAGGTGTCGCTGAGCAGAATGCAGCGGCGGCTGGCCTCGACGATGGCCTTCTTTACCATCACCTTGTCTTCGTTCGGCGTCGACAGGCCGCGCATGCTCCACGAAGAGGCGGAGATAAACGCCAGATCGATAAACAGACCGCGCAGCGCCTGCGCCGCCGCTTCGCCGACGCAGGAGCGGTTTTCCCGGCACAC
This sequence comes from Serratia sp. SM04, assembly GCF_040280225.1. Classification (NCBI taxonomy): domain Bacteria; kingdom Pseudomonadati; phylum Pseudomonadota; class Gammaproteobacteria; order Enterobacterales; family Yersiniaceae; genus Serratia; species Serratia sp. SM04. Next base: position 310,634 of record NZ_JBEOQT010000002.1, read on the forward strand.
GGTGCCGCCGGTGTGGATGATTCTGCACTGGCTGTGTTCGATCAGGAAGCCGGCGATGACAAAGTCGTTGGTCACCACCGTCAAATCGTCACGTTCACCGATCTGCTTCGCCAGCGCCAGCGTGGTGGTGCCGGCATCCAGATAAATACAGCTATTGGCGGGAATTTGCCGCGCCGCCAGCCGGCCGATGGCGATTTTCTGCCGGCTGAACATCCCCTCTTTGGCCTGGTGCGAAGGTTCGCTCGCCACCCGCTCGGGCGCCTGCACGCCGCCCGAGACCGACTGCACCGCGCCCTGTTCCTCCAGCTTTTGCAAATCGCGGCGGATCGTCATATGCGACACCCCCAGCCGTTCGGTCAGCTCGGCAATGCTGACGACGCCGCGTTCGGATACCAGCGCAAGAATTTGTTGATGGCGTTCTACAGGTATCACGGTTCCCTCTCGTTGCTGCGGTGATAATAATTGTGATTTTACGTCAATTTTCGTTCGCCGATAGCCCTAATTTTTCGCGGCGTGACGGCGCGCGCAGTGACGCCAAAAAAACATAAACTTATTTAAAACATAACAATAATGTTGATACAGGCCAGAAACCGTACGAAGAATTCGTCTCACACATTGTTAATTATTGTGATATCGATCGCGGATAAACGGCCGTCAAGCGCTTACATTTAACACAACAAAACAAATTATCACTAAAATTAACAGGAGTGCAGTATGACACACCCAGGGAATTATGCCGTCTGCGTCATTGGGCTGGGCGCGATGGGCATGGGCGCGGCGCGCTCGTGCCTCCGCGCCGGATTGACCACCTACGGGGCGGACCTGAATCCGCAGGCGCTGGCGGCGCTGCAACAGGCAGGCGCAAAACACGCGTCTACCAGCGCGCGCGACTTCGCCGCCGAACTGGACGCCGTGCTGCTGCTGGTGGTGAACGCCGCCCAGGTGAAGCAGATCCTGTTCGGCGAACAAGGCCTGGCGCCAAAGCTCAAGCCGGGCACCGCGGTGATGGTCTCTTCGACCATTTCCGCCGATGACGCCAAACAGATCGAGCAACGGCTGCTGGACTACGGGCTGCCGATGCTGGATGCGCCGGTTTCCGGCGGAGCGGCCAAGGCGGAGGAAGGCCAGATGACGGTGATGGCCGCTGGCGCCGACGCCACCTTCGAGCGCCTGCAACCCGTGCTGGACGCCATCGCCGGCAAGGTTTACCGCATCGGCGAGGCGATCGGCCTGGGCGCGACGGTTAAAATCATCCACCAGCTGTTGGCCGGGGTGCACATCGCCGCCGGAGCGGAAGCCATGGCGCTGGCCGCCCGCGCCGGCATCCCGCTGGACGTGATGTACGACGTGGTCACCCACGCCGCCGGCAACTCCTGGATGTTCGAAAATCGCATGCGCCACGTGGTCGACGGCGACTATGCGCCCAAATCGGCGGTGGATATCTTCGTCAAGGATCTGGGGCTGGTGGCCGATACCGCCAAGGCGCTGCACTTCCCGCTGCCGCTGGCCTCCACCGCCTTCACCATGTTTACCGCCGCCAGCAACGCCGGTTACGGTAAAGAAGACGACAGTGCGGTAATCAAAATCTTTGCCGGCATCGATTTGCCGCAGAAAAAGGAGGCAATCTGATGCTGCTCGGCGTAATCGCGGATGATTTTACCGGCGCGACCGATATCGCCAGTTTTCTGGTGCAAAACGGCCTGCCGACGGTGCAGTTGAACGGCGTGCCGCAAGACGAAACGCCGGTCAGCGCGCAGGCGGCGGTCATCAGCCTGAAATCGCGCTCCTGCCCGGCAGAGCAGGCGGTCGAACTGTCGTTGCAGGCGCTGGCCTGGCTGCAAAAACAGGGCTGCCGCCAGTTCTACTTCAAATACTGCTCCACTTTCGACAGCACCGCGCAGGGCAATATCGGCCCGGTGACCGACGCCCTGCTCGCCGCGCTGGGGGAAAGTTTCACTGTGGTATCTCCGGCGTTGCCGATAAACGGCCGCACGGTCTATCAGGGCCACCTGTTCGTCGGGGAACAGCTGCTGTCCGAATCCGGCATGCGTCATCACCCGGTCACGCCGATGACCGACAGCAACCTGCTGCGCCTGATGGAATCCCAGGCCACCGGGCGCTGCGGGCTGGTGACGGCGGCGGAAATGGATCGCGGCGCCGGGGCGGTCAGCGAGAAACTGCGGCAATTGGCGCAGGAAGGCGTGCGCTACGCGGTGCTGGATACGCTCAACGAACGGCATCTGCTCAGCCAGGGCGAAGCGTTGAAAACGATGAAGCTGGTGACCGGCGGTTCGGGCCTGGCGATCGGCCTGGCGCGGCAGTGGGCGCAGAACGGCGAGCGTTCGGCAGAGGCGGCCGGCGCGCCGCAGGGCGAGAAAGCGGCGGTGCTGTCCGGTTCTTGCTCCGTCATGACTAACCGGCAGGTGGCGCACTACCGCGAACGCGCGGCGGCGCAGGCCATCGATATCGGCCGCTGTCTCGATCCGCAGGCGCGCGCCGCCTACGCCGCCGAGCTGGCGCATTGGGCGCAGCGTCACGCCGGGGAGGCGCTTGCCCCGCTGATCTACGCCACCGCAGCGCCGGAAGCGCTGCAGCAAACGCAACGGCAGTACGGTAGCGCCGCCAGCGAGGCGGTGGAGGCGTTGTTCGCCGAGCTGGTAGTGCAACTGCGCCAGTTGGGATTCAGCCGCTTTATCGTCGCCGGCGGCGAAACCTCCGGCGTGGTCACGCAGGCGCTGGGCATTCGCGGCTTCCATATCGGCCCCAGCATTTCCCCCGGCGTTCCCTGGGTGCGCGCCAGCGATCGGGCCATTTCCCTGGCATTGAAATCAGGCAATTTTGGCGATGAAGCCTTCTTCGCGCGCGCGCAAACGGAGTTTCCAGTATGACCACGACCATCGAACAGCAGGCACGAGAAGAGATGGTGCGCCTGGGTGCCTCGTTTTTCCAACGCGGTTACGCCACCGGCTCAGCCGGCAACCTCTCGCTGTTGCTGCCGGACGGCGCGCTGCTGGCGACGCCGACCGGCTCCTGTCTCGGCGAGCTGCAGGCCGACCGCCTGTCTAAAGTGAGCCTGAACGGCGACTGGCTGTCCGGCGACAAGCCGTCGAAAGAGATCAGCTTTCACCGCGCGCTGTATCTGAACAACCCGGAATGCAAAGCGGTGGTGCACCTGCATTGCACCTACCTCACGGCGCTCTCTTGCCTGCAGGGGCTGGACGTCGACAACGCCATCAAACCGTTCACCCCCTATGTGGTGATGCGCGTCGGCAAGGTACCGGTGGTGCCCTACTATCGCCCCGGCGACGAAAGGCTGGCGCAGGATCTGGCCCGCCTGGCGCCCACCCACCGCGCCTTTTTGCTGGCCAACCACGGGCCGGTGGTGACGGGTAAAGACCTGCGAGCGGCGGCGGACAATACCGAAGAGATGGAAGATGCGGCGCGGCTGATCTTCACCCTCGGCGATCGTCCGATCCGCTATTTGACCGATGATGAAATTGCCGAATTACGGAGCTGACCCATGCCTAAATTTGCCGCCAATTTATCGATGATGTTTAACGAAGTGCCGTTCCTCGAGCGCTTCGCCGCCGCTGCCGAACAAGGCTTCAACGCGGTGGAGTTCCTGTTCCCTTACGAGCATCCCGCCGAGCTGTTGGCGGAAAAACTGCGCGAACACGGCCTGCAACAGGTGCTGTTCAACACCGCGCCCGGCGATGTCGCCGCCGGCGAATGGGGGCTGGCGGCGCTGCCGGGCCGCGAGCAGGATGCGCGCGCCGATATCGATCGCGCGCTGGCCTACGCCATCGCCCTCGCCTGCCCCTGCGTGCACCTGATGGCCGGCGTGGTGCCCGCGGGCGCGGACCGGCAGCGTTATCTCGACACCTTTATCGCCAATGCGCGCTATGCCGCCGACGCCTTCGCCCCGCACGGCGTCAAGGTGCTGATCGAAGCGCTCAGCCCACCGGTCAAGCCCGACTACCTGTTCGTCAGTCAACATCATGCGGCGGAGGCGGTGGCGGCTATCGAGAGACCGAACGTGTTCATTCAGTTCGACTTTTTCCACGCGCAGTTAGTGGACGGCAATATCAGCGGGTTGCTGGAAACGCTGGCCGGGCGCTACGCGCATATCCAGATAGCCTCGGTGCCGGATCGCCATGAGCCGGATGACGGCGAACTGAATTACCCGTGGCTGTTCGACAGGCTGGATGCGCTCGGTTATCAGGGCTGGGTAGGTTGCGAATACCGGCCGCGCGGCGACACCGCCGCCGGGCTCGGCTGGCTGAAACCTTACCGCTAACGCCGCCGCCGACACCAGGAAATCGATTTTATAACAATGAAACGCACCCGTATCGCCACGCGGCGATCGCGGTGCCCAACGCTTACCCAACGAAAGGCTTTTTTCATGTCTACCTCTCTGCTGTTGCTGATTGCCGTACTCGGCGTGGTGCTGCTGTTATTGATGGTCATCAAGGCGAAGGTGCAACCCTTTGTCGCGCTGTTGGTGGTCAGTCTGCTGGTGGCGTTGGCCAGCGGCATTCCGACCGGTGAAGTGATGAAAGTGATGACCGCCGGGATGGGCGGCGTGCTCGGCTCGGTGACCATCATCATAGGCCTGGGGGCGATGCTTGGCCGCATGATCGAACACTCGGGCGGCGCCGAGTCGCTGGCGCAGCGCTTCAGCCAGGGGCTGGGGCCGAAACGCACCGTCGCCGCGCTGACCCTCGCCGCGTTTATCCTCGGCATTCCGGTGTTCTTCGACGTCGGCTTTATCATTCTGGCGCCGATTATCTACGGCTTCGCCAAGGTCGCCAAAGTGTCGCCGCTGAAGTTCGGCCTGCCGATGGCCGGCGTGATGTTGACGGTTCACGTCGCGCTGCCGCCGCACCCCGGCCCGGTGGCCGCCGCCGGTTTGCTCAACGCCGACATCGGTTGGCTGACCATCATCGGCCTCGCGATCTGTATTCCGGTCGGCGCGATCGGCTATTTCGCCGCCAACTACCTCAACCGAAAAACCTATCCGTTATCGATAGAGGTGCTGGAACAGCTGCAGCTGGCGGCGCCGGAACCGCGTCCGGAAGGGCAAGCGCCGCTCAGCGATCGCATCAACCCGCCCGGCGCCGGCCTGGTGGCGGCGCTGATCGTCATCCCGATCGCCATCATCATGCTCGGTACCGTCTCCGCCACGCTGTTGCCTGCCGGCTCGGCGCTGCGCGATACGCTGTCGCTGCTGGGCTCGCCGGCGGTGGCGCTGATGATCGCCCTGCTGCTGGCCTTCTACTTCCTGGCGCTGCGCCGCGGCTGGAGCCTGCAACACGCCAGCGATGTGATGGGCGCTGCGCTGCCGACCGCCGCGGTGGTGATCCTGGTGACCGGCGCGGGCGGCGTGTTCGGCAAGGTGCTGGTGGAATCCGGCGTCGGCAAGGCGCTGGCGGAGGTGCTGACGGCCATCGGCCTGCCGCTGGTGCCCGCCGCCTTTATCATTTCGCTGGCGCTGCGCGCTTCGCAGGGATCCGCCACCGTGGCGATCCTGACCACCGGCGGCCTGTTGTCGGAGGCGGTCAGCGGCTTGAATCAGCTGCAGCTGGTGCTGGTAACGCTGGCGACCTGTTTCGGCGGGCTGGGGCTTTCCCACGTCAACGACTCCGGTTTTTGGATCGTCACGCGCTATCTGGGGCTGTCGGTGGCCGACGGCCTGAAAACCTGGACGGTGCTGACCACCCTGCTCGGCCTGAGCGGCTTTCTGTTCACCTGGCTGTTGTGGCTGGCGGTGTGATTTCTCTGGCATACTGAACGCCGTTGTTTTTCATCGCCTTTCACCCTGTGCAGGAGCAGCAACATGACCGTAATCAACACCGCGCCAACGCTTGTCACCGAACGCCTGCGGCTGGACGCGCACAGGCTGGACGACTTCGAGTCGCTGGCCGCATTGTGGGCCGATCCGCTGGTGGTACGCTATATCGGCGGCACGCCGCGCGACCGGGAAGACTCCTGGGGGCGCCTGATGCGCTACGCTGGCCACTGGGCGCTGTTGGGGTATGGAAATTGGGCGGTGCGTGACAAACAGAACGGCGAGTACCTCGGCAGCATCGGCTTCTTCGACGGCCTGCGCGATATCACCCCGGCGCTCGACGCGCCGGAGATGGGCTGGACGCTGGTGAGTTCGGCGCACGGCAAAGGCTACGCCACCGAGGCACTGCGGGCGGCGCTGGCCTGGGGTAAAACGCACCTGCCGGGGGAGAAAACCGTCTGCATCATCTCGCCGGAAAACCAGGCTTCGCTGGCGCTGGCGAAAAAAGTCGGCTTTAGCGAAAGCCGCCGCAGCGAGTATCACCAAAGCCCGATCGTCGTGATGCATTGCCCGCTCTAAAACCTAACCGCGTTGCATCGCCAACGCCGTCTGAACAAAGTTGTCCCGCAGCGCGTCGGCGCGCTGCGGGTCCCAGGCGATACCGACCTGCCACTCCGTTTCCTCGCCGCTCAGCGGTAAAATATCGATGTCGGCCGGCGCGATATGCGTGATGCTGTGCGGCAGCAACGCAACGCCGACGCCGGCGGCGACCAGCGCCAACAGCGTCTGAATATCGCCGGCCTGCTGCACCACGTTCGGCGTCAAGCGGTGAGCGGCGATAAACCGCAGCGACTGATCGCTCAGCCCGCGCCCGCGCTTCGGAGTCAACTGCAACAGCGGCAGCTGATTGAAACGCGCCATCAGATCGTCGGCGCGCAGCGCCAGCGCGCCCGGCGCGGCCAGCACCAACCGGTCACTCAGCATTGCCACGCCGCACAGCGGCGTATTGACCGGCAAACGCACGAACCCCGCCTGCAACTCCCCCTGTAACAGCAACTGATACTGCCGCTCCGACGGGATGTCCTCCAGGCCGATCGCCACCTCGGGAAACCGTTGGCGAAAAGCCGCCACCAGCTGCGGCGCCAGATGAAAGCTGGAGAGGCCAAATCCCAGCGCCAGCCGCCCCGCTTCCCCGAGCGCCACCCGCCGGGCGCGCCGCTGAAACTGCTGGTACTGTTCCACCAGCGCCTGCGCCTCCGGGTAGAGCCGCTGCCCGCCGGCGGTGAGCACCGCGCCCTGTCGGCCACGCTCGAACAATCGAACGCCGAGCTGGGTTTCCAGCGCCTGAATCTGCTTGCTCAGCGCCGGCTGGCTGATGCACAGCCGGCTCGCCGCCTGTCGATAGTTGCCCTGCTCGGCCAGCGCCACCAGGGCGCGCAGTTGTTTTATATCCATTCCATCAGGTTATCAAATAAGGAATTTAATTGATTATACAGTAATCAATCCACCTGCTGTAATCAACGCAGACCCTAACCGGAGAGACACCATGACCATCTCATTGCGCGCCGCCACGGTGCAGTTCCAGCATCGCGCCAACGATAAGAATTACAACCTCTCGATCATTGAGCGCTTTATCGCTCAGGCGGCCGAGCAGCAGGTACAGCTGCTGGCCTTCCCGGAAATGTGCATCACCGGCTATTGGCACGTGCGCCATCTGTCCGACGCCGAAGTGCGGGCGCTGGCGGAACCGATCGCCGCCAGCCCTTCGCTGGCGCGCATTCGCCCGCTGGCGGAGCGTTACAACATGGCGATCGGCGTCGGGCTGATCGAGCTGGGCGACGACGGCCGTTGCTACAACGCCTACGCCGTATGCCTGCCGGACGGCGCGCTGCATGTGCACCGTAAACTGCACGCCTTCGAACACCCGGCTATCGCCAGCGGCGATCGCTATACCGTATTCGACACCCCCTGGGGCGTGCGCGTGGGCGTATTGATCTGCTGGGACAACAATCTGGTGGAGAATGTGCGCGCAACGGCGCTGCTGGGCGCGGAGGTGTTGATGGCCCCGCACCAGACCGGCGGCACCCATTCGCGCAGCCCGCACGGCATGAAGCCGATCCCACAGGCGCTGTGGCAGCGGCGGGCGGAAGATCCGCAGGCGATAGAAGCCGCCTTTCGCGGCGAACACGGCCGCGGCTGGCTGATGCGCTGGCTGCCCTCGCGCGCTCACGACAACGGGCTGTTTTTGCTGTTCAGCAACGGCGTGGGCCGCGATGACGATGAGGTACGCACCGGCAATGCGATGATCCTCGATCCCTACGGCCGCATCGTGGCGGAGACCTGGGCGGCGGAAGACCGGATGGTCAGTGCCGATCTCGATCTGACGCTGATCCCGCTCAGCACTGGCCGCCGCTGGATTTACGGACGCCGCCCCGAGCTGTACGGTTTACTGACCGAACCGCAAGGCTATGAGCGCGATGCCCGCAGCGCACGCTTTTCGACGCAGCCGACGGGGCGCGGCGGCCAATGACAGATAAAAAAAATCCGCCCGAAGGCGGATTTTTTATCCGCGCGGCAACCTGTGCCGCGCATTCACGCCCGCAGGCATGAAGAAATCTTAGAAGCGGTAGCCTACGCCAACGTTCCAGCTGCCAACGTCCACGCTGCGGATGCGGCTCTGCTCGTAGCCAACGTCCAGGGCAACGTTTTCGATTGGGTTGAACTGCAGACCGGCACCGTAGGTGAAGCCGTAGTCGCTGTTGCCACCCTTGTTACCACCAGCCTGGGCGTTGTCGATGTTTTTGCCGTAGCCAACACCGATCACACCGTAGATGCTCGCCCAGTCGTTGAAGCGGTAAGCTGGACCTGCGGTGATGGAATCGTACTGAGATTTCTTGTAGAAACCGTTTTCAGAACGATTTTTTTCCAGGTGGGTGAAGGAGCCGATCACACCCAGTGGGTTGTTGTCGAACTCGTAACGGTATTTCAGGTTGAAACCGTCGGCCTTGTTAGCAACGCCTTGGAGATCACCCTGCGCATAGCCAGCGGATACGGTGCTCTGACCAGCGAATGCGGTACCTGCGCTAACTGCTAATACGCAAGCTGCTACTGCGGAAAGACATGCAATTTTTTTCATAACCACCTCAAACGCGTTTTATTATTAAGTACATCCATTTGTTCATGCTTTGAAAATATAACAAAAATTAGCGTGAAACTCTGCCTTGAAATGAGTGTCTAAAGCTTTATATCGTGTAACAGAAGATTTCAAGAACAGTGTATCTGCTTCTTTTCACTCTATTTTCGGCCGTATTCTACGGCTTTCTGTGACAAAAATCACCAATTTAATATCCAGATAATTCTTAAGAAAAAGCGCACTTTTTGACCAAATCCGCCACATCTCATCCGAGGATCGGCGGATTTCACCGCGATGCGCGCTTTTCTCAGACAGATTTTCGCCATTTCATTTACACTGCTCGCATCCCCGTTTCGACCGTTTTCTCAAGGCTGAGGAACGGCGCAAAAAAGGCTCGTTAAGGATGTCGTTATCTACTTCCGGCAGAGCGCCCTCCGCGCTGCTGCCCATCTGTCTGTTAATCATCGCCATGGTGTCTATCCAGAGCGGCGCCTCGTTGGCCAAAAGCCTGTTCCCGATCGTGGGCGCCGAAGGCATTACGACGCTGCGCCTTTTCATCGGCACCCTGATTCTGTTCATTATCTTCCGCCCGTGGCGTATGCGCATCGTCGCCGGCAGCCGCTTGCCGCTGCTGATTTACGGCCTGTCGCTCGGCGCGATGAACTACCTGTTCTACCTGTCGCTGCGCACCGTGCCGCTCGGCATCGCCGTGGCGCTGGAGTTTACCGGCCCGTTGGCGGTGGCCATGTTCTCGTCGCGCCGGCCGATCGACTTTCTTTGGGTGGCGCTGGCGATCGCCGGGTTGTGGTTCCTGTTGCCGCTCGGCCACGGCGTGGGCGGGATCGATCCGTTCGGTGCCGCCTGTGCGCTCGGCGCCGGCGCCTGCTGGGCGGTCTATATCATCTTCGGCCAGAAGGCCGGCGGCGATCACGGCCCCGGTACGGTGGCGCTCGGCTCCTTGATCGCCGCGCTGGTGTTCTGCCCGATCGGCGCCTGGCAAACCGGCAGCGTGCTGTTCAATCTCGATATTCTGCCGGTGGCGCTGGCGGTGGCGATCCTCTCCACCGCGCTGCCATATTCGCTGGAGATCATCGCGCTGCCCAAAATTCCGGCGCGCACCTTCGGCACCTTAATGAGCCTCGAACCGGCGATGGCGGCGCTGTCCGGCATGCTGTTCCTCGGCGAACACCTGAGCGGCGTGCAATGGCTGGCGCTGGCGGCGATTATCGCCGCCTCCATGGGCTCCGCCCTGACCATTCGTCCCAAGCCGCGCCTCGAAAGCCTTTCCTGATCGCCTGACTCGCCTGCCGACCGCAACGTCGGAATGCAGGCGGGTTAACTGTTTTCCTCGTGACAAATCGGCATACTTCCCCTTAGCCTGTATCGCAGGCTCTTTGGACTTTCGCTCACATGGAGAATAACAGTGATTCACAACAGCCTGTTCAACCCCCGCTTCGGCCGCGGACTCGCGCCGGCGCTGGTTTCAACCCTGACCGAGTTACGCCGATGCGACCTGCCCGAACTGGCGCTGGGCCATCACCCGATCGACGGCGACAACATCTTTATGGACGTGATGACGCTGACCACCGTGCCGGCGGCGGAAAAGCGCGCCGAAATGCATCAGGAGTACATCGCGCTGCATCTGCTGATCAGCGGCGAAGAACGCATCGAATACGGCCTGGCGGGCGACTGGCACCGCGAACATCCCCACGCGGAAAATAGCGACCTGCTGCTGCTGGACATCAAACGCCACCCGCAAACGCTGCACATGACGCACGGCATGTTCGCGATCTTTTTCCAGATGGAAGCGCACAAAACCGGCTGCCTGTGGCAGCGGCCGCAGCACATCAAGAAAGCGGTAGTGAGGATCCATCACCGCCTGCTGCTGTGAACCTGCGGCAGCGTCCGTAGAAAATCGGCGGCCTGGCGGGGAGAGCGCAAGCGCTTGAAACGGCGCCCTGCATCGGTACGGGCCATCTCCGCCAGGTATTTTCGCCGGTTCTTCGAGTAAGTGCGGATCGTCCACAGCACGATCGACTCGCGGCTGAAGAAAGAACGGCGGAAACTTTCCCGATTGCCGGTGCCCGGCCACAGCTCGCGTTTGCTGGCCGCGCGCCGGCACGCGCGGCGCATGGCCTGCCACAGCGTGCGGCAGAAGCCGTAGTCCAGCCACAGGATATAATCGACCTCGCGCCACTTGATCGCCTGCGTGCGGCTGTAGTTGCCGTCCAGCACCCAGCCTCCTCCCGCTTCGGCCAGCGTCTGCTCAAGCCGCGCCAGGAACGCGTCATCGGGCGTCCCCTGCCACTCGGGCCGCCAATAGAGCCTGTCCATCTCGATATAGGGAACGTCAAGCCGTTCCGCCAGTTGACGCGCCAGGGTGCTTTTACCGCTGCCGCTGGTGCCGACGACGTTAATTTTCATCATTCGCCAATAAAGACCGGGGTTAATTCCCTTACTTTATCCGCATCAATTACGGCTATCAATCTGAATAGGCTTGAAATTAACACCCCGATAACAAAGCAAATATTTAGCCGAACCCGCATGCCGGCAGAAAATAAAATAACAGGGGTAAATCTTCACTGACATAAATAATACATTAAATTGAAATAACAATAACTTTCATAAAGTTACACAAAAACAAAAAACAAATAAAAATAGTGCCATTCGGCCATTCCTATTTGTGCAATAGCCATTTTCGTGCGGCAAAAATAAATACCCCTGCTATAATTGATCCCGTAACGAAATAGGACAACGACTAATCAAGAGGATATCTGATATGAGTACCGCTAAACTGGTGAAAACGAAATCTTCTGATCTGCTGTATACCCGTAACGATCTGGACGAAAAAGTCAAACTGGCCGCCATCAAGGCGCTGAACCATCAGGTCGTGCAATTCATCGATCTTTCGTTGATCACCAAGCAGGCGCACTGGAATATGCGCGGCGCAAACTTCATCGCGGTCCATGAAATGCTGGACGGCTTCCGCACCGCCATCATCGAGCATCAGGACACCTTCGCCGAACGCGTGGTGCAACTGGGCGGCGTGGCGCTGGGCACCGTACAGGTGGTTAACGATCGCACGCCGCTGAAAAGCTATCCGACCAATATCCACAGCGTGCAAGAGCACCTGAAAGCGCTGGCCGATCGCTACGGCGCGGTCGCGAATGACATCCGTAAAGCCATTACCGAAGTGGAAGACGAAGATACCGCCGACATGTTCACCGCCGCCTCGCGCGATCTGGACAAGTTCCTGTGGTTCATCGAATCCAACATCGAATAACGCTAAAAAGTTGCAGAGCGCCCGTCGTTCCGGGCAGAACAGGCTGGGCTTCGCCCGGCCTGTTTTCTTTTGCGCGGCCGTTGCATTGTACAAAAAACGGCCCATATTAAACGGTAAGGTTCCTTTGTCAGGAGGTAATGATGGCCAGCGGCTGGGCGGCGGACGGCGCCGTACAAGATCAGATTGATTCCACCGTCGACGATGCGGTGCAGCGCGCGCGTGAAGCGCTCGGGCACGGCGAGAGCGAGCGTTATTGCCAGGAATGTGGAGAGCCGATCCCCGAGGCGCGCCGCAAGGCGTTAACCGGCGTGCGTTTTTGCCTCACCTGCCAGACCGAACAAGACAAAAAACACGCGGCCGCCAGCCTGTATAACCGGCGCGGCAGCAAAGACAGCCAGTTGCGCTAGCATTATCTGCCCCCCCCCCTTTTCGCCGCACGCGGCTCCGCTTGCACCGTCAGTGCATCATGAAAGTTAGAGTTAGTTATCAATATTGAAGCAAAAACGTTAAAGAACGGTTGTTTCACAGCCAAAGTTTGGTTAATGATAGCCCCATGCACCAAGATAATTCTTACGCACCATTTTGGTGCCTCACGTTGGTGCATAACCATAACAATTCGCCTTTGCGGCACAACATCACGCAATAACTCTTTGTTTTTATAGTAGTTGAAAACATGGCACGATTTTTTCATGGCACCAACTGCAATATAAAAAATGGGTAATCCGCAACCTGTACAGGAATTCCTCTCATGAAGTCGATTTTTAAAGTCTCCCTGGCCGCACTCTCTCTGGCCTTTGCCGTAAGTTCCCACGCAGCAGACAAACTGGTGGTCGCCACCGACACCGCTTTCGTTCCTTTTGAGTTCAAACAAGGCGACAAATACGTCGGCTTCGACATCGACCTGTGGGCCGCCGTCGCCAAAGAGCTGAAGCTGGACTACACCCTGAAGCCAATGGACTTCGGCGGCATCATTCCGGCGCTGCAGACCAAAAACGTCGATCTGGCGCTGGCCGGCATCACCATCACCGATGAGCGCAAGAAAGCCATCGACTTCTCCGACGGCTACTACAAGAGCGGCCTGCTGGTGATGGTCAACGCCGACAACAACAGCGTGAAAAGCATCGACGATCTGAACGGCAAAGTGGTGGCGGTGAAGAGCGGCACCGGCTCGGTGGATTACGCCAAGCAGCACATCAAAACCAAGGATCTGCGTCAGTTCCCTAACATCGACAACGCCTACATGGAGCTGGGCACCAAGCGCGCCGATGCGGTGCTGCACGACACGCCAAACATCCTGTACTTCATCAAGACGGCCGGCGCCGGCAAGTTCAAAACCGTGGGCGATTCGCTGGAAGCACAGCAGTATGGCATCGCCTTCCCTAAAGGCAGCGACGAGCTGCGCGAGAAGGTGAACGGCGCGCTGAAGACCCTGCGTGAGAACGGCACCTATAACGAGATCTACAAGAAGTGGTTCGGCACCGAACCTAAGTAAGCTGTGAATTTGGCAAGCTATTAACTTAAGCACAGGGGGCGCTTACCCCCCTGCGCTTCGTTGTATCTGATACCCACGTTCGGGATCACCGGGAGAAATATCATGCAGTTCGACTGGAGCGCCATCTGGCCCGCCATTCCTATCTTGTTAGAGGGCGCCAAAATGACCCTGTGGATTTCGGTCCTCGGTCTGATTGGCGGCCTGATCATCGGCCTCGTCGCCGGCTTTGCCCGCACCTACGGCGGTTGGATCGCCAACCACATCGCGTTGGTGTTTATCGAAGTGATCCGCGGCACGCCGATCGTGGTGCAGGTGATGTTCATCTACTTCGCCCTGCCGATGGCGTTCACCGATTTGCGCATCGATCCGTTCACCGCGGCGGTGGTGACCATCATGATCAACTCCGGCGCCTACATTGCGGAAATCACCCGCGGCGCGGTGCTGTCGATTCATAACGGTTTCCGCGAGGCCGGCCTGGCGCTCGGCCTGTCGCGCCGCGAAACCATCCGCTACGTCATTATGCCGCTGGCGCTGCGCCGCATGCTGCCGCCGCTGGGCAACCAGTGGATCATCAGCATCAAAGACACCTCGCTGTTCATCGTGATCGGCGTGGCGGAGCTGACCCGTCAGGGTCAGGAAATTATTGCCGGTAACTTTCGCGCGCTGGAAATCTGGAGCGCCGTGGCGGTTATCTATCTGATTATTACCCTGGTGCTGAGCTTCGTGCTGCGTCGTCTGGAAAGAAGGATGAAAATCCTGTGATTGAATTTAAAAACGTCTCCAAGCATTTTGGCCAAACCCAGGTGCTGCATAACATCGATTTGAAGATCGACAAAGGCGAAGTGGTGGTGATCATCGGGCCGTCCGGCTCCGGCAAATCCACCCTGCTGCGCTGCATCAACAAGCTGGAAGAGGTCACCAGCGGCGATCTGATCGTCGACGGCCTGAAAGCCAACGATCCGAAAGTGGACGATCGGTTGATCCGCCAGGAAGCCGGCATGGTGTTCCAGCAGTTCTACCTGTTCCCGCACCTGACGGCGCTGGAAAACGTCGCCTTCGGCCCGATCCGCGTGCGCGGCGCGAAGAAGTCCGATGCGGAAAAGCTGGCGCGCGAGCTGCTGGCCAAGGTCGGTCTGGCGGAGCGTGCCCACCACTATCCGTCCGAACTGTCGGGCGGGCAGCAGCAGCGCGTGGCGATTGCGCGCGCGCTGGCGGTGAAGCCGAAAATGATGCTGTTCGACGAGCCGACCTCCGCGCTCGATCCGGAATTGCGCCACGAAGTGCTGAAGGTGATGCAGGATCTGGCCGAGGAAGGCATGACGATGGTCATCGTCACCCACGAAGTCGGCTTTGCCGAAAAAGTGGCGTCGCGCCTGATCTTTATCGATAAGGGCCGGATTGCCGAAGACGGCAACCCGCACGACCTGATCAACCATCCGCCCAGCCCGCGTCTGCAGGAGTTCCTGCAGCACGTATCCTGATCCTGGCGGTTTCACGGCGGGCGCGCCACGCGCCCGCCGCTTTCATTCCGCACGCGTTCCCACGCCACATCGCGCCACCTTTCCTACTATATTCATTGTTTTTCATCGTATTGCTCTGACATCCGCCGATCACAGAACGCTAAAGAGAGGAACAATGCCGCCAAACGCAGACTCCCGACGAGGTTCTCATCTGCGAGAACACCTGCTTTTCCTGCTGCTGTTGCTGACCCTGAACGTCTTCGCGCCACCGGCGCTGGCGCAAAACGCGCCGCCCGCGCCCGCCGACAAGAGCGAGCAGCAGAAGGCCGCCTACGCCGCGCTGGCCGATCTGCTGCAAGACGACAAAGCGCGCGCGGCACTCATCAACCACCTGAAACAGGCCGCCGGCGACGCCCCCGCCGCCGCCCCAACAACGCCGGAGGAATCAACGCCGGCCACGCTGAGCGACAGCCTGAACTCGCTGGCGCAGGAGGGCATCGGCACCTTTAACCAGAAGCTCGGCGCGCTGCAAAAGCTGATCGACTCCGGTCCGAAGCGCGTTTTCAATCCCGCCGGCTTTTTCCGCGCGCTGGGTTACTTTCTGCTGACGGTGGCGGTCACCTTTGCGCTGTTCCACCTGATCCGGCGGCTGATCGCGCCGCTGTACAAACGCATGGGCAGCTGGGGGCACAACGCGCGGCTACAGCGCGGCCCGTGGTATAAGCGCCCCGCCGCCATTCTCGGCGCTTTCGCCGTCGATCTGCTGGTGCTGCTGCTGGCGCTGGCGGCGGGCAACCTGTTCGCCCGCCACGTCCACGCCGACAGCGCCACCATTCTGCGGCTGCAGACCCTGTTTCTCAGCGCCTTCGCGGTGATTGAATTTTTCAAAGCGGTGCTGCGGCTGATTTTCGCCCCCAATTTCGACTACCTGCGCCCCTTCCCCTTCAGCGACCAGAGCGCGCGCTACTGGAACACGCGCCTCGCCTGGCTCAGCGGCCTGATCGGCTACGGCCTGATGGTGGTGGTGCCGGTGGTGGCGGTGCAGATCAGCTACCCGGCCGCCGCCGCCGTCAATCTGGTGGTGATGCTGGCGCTGACGCTGTACGCCATCTGGCTGATCCTGCACAACCGCAAGCCGATACAGCAACAGATCAACCTGCTGGCCGAACGGTCGATGGCGTTTTTCAGCGCGATCCTGCGCGGCCTGGGGCATATCTGGCATCTGCTGGCGATCGCCTATTTTCTGGTGTTGTTCGTGCTGTCCCAGTTCGACATCGGCAACAGCCTGCGCTTTATGATGAGCGCCACGGTGAAAAGCCTGCTGGTGGTCGGCGTCGGCGCTCTGCTGTCCGGCATGCTGACCCGCTGGATTTTCCGCCGCATTTCGCTGCCGACCGACGTTAATCTGCGCTATCCGATGCTCGAGCGGCGCATCAACTCCTACATCCCCAACGGGCTGAAGATACTGCGGGTGATGGTGGTGCTGGCGGTGACGCTGTTCCTGCTCGATGCCTGGCACCTGATCAACCTGTACCAGTGGGCGGGCAGCGAAAATGGCCAGCGAACGCTCGGCGGGCTGGTGCATATCCTGCTGATCCTGCTGATCGCCGTCTTCAGCTGGACGCTGATGGCCAGCATCATCGAGCACCGCCTGGCGCTGGAACTGAGCAACGGCGTGCGGCCGAGCGCACGCGAACGCACGCTGCTGACGCTGTTTCGCAACGTGCTGGCCATCGTTATCAGCACCATTACCGTGATGATCGTGCTGTCGCAGGTGGGGCTGAACATCGCGCCGCTGCTGGCGGGCGCCGGCGCGCTGGGGCTGGCCATCAGCTTCGGCGCCCAGACGCTGGTGAAAGACGTGATCACCGGCGTGTTCATCCAGTTCGAAAACGGCATGAACACCGGCGAATATGTCACCGTCAGCGGCATCACCGGCACCGTGGAGCGCATGACCATCCGCTCGATCGGCCTGCGCGACGACTACGGCGTCTACCACATCGTGCCGTACTCCTCGATCACCACGCTGGCCAACTATGCGCGCGAATTCGGGGTATACCGCGCCAACTACACCGTCAGCCGCGACGAGGACATCGATCGGGTCAATGAGGTGCTGCATCAGGCCGTCGCGGCGCTGAAGCAGGATGAACAGGTGAAGCATTTCCTGATTGGCGAGCCGGTCTTCAACGGCGTGGTGGCGCTGGGCGACCGCTCGTTCACCACCCGCGTAACGGTGCGCACGCAGGCGCTGAAACAGTGGGTGGTGCAATACGCCC
Source organism: Serratia sp. SM04 (assembly GCF_040280225.1). Classification (NCBI taxonomy): domain Bacteria; kingdom Pseudomonadati; phylum Pseudomonadota; class Gammaproteobacteria; order Enterobacterales; family Yersiniaceae; genus Serratia; species Serratia sp. SM04. The sequence continues at coordinate 328,066 of NZ_JBEOQT010000002.1, forward strand.
TCGATCGGCTGGTGAAAATCCATTTCGATCGGGCCGGCATCGGCATGCCGCAGCAGGCGATGCAGATCTCCCGCGCGCCGCAGCTGCACGAAGAACAGGCGCCGCCCTCGGTCCCCGGCGGTTAGCGCCCGCAGGGCTGAGCGGCCAGAAAGGCCGCCACGTCCTGTCGGTAGGCGTCGTATTGCACCGAGCGCGGCGCAAACAGGCCAACCACGTTGATCAGCCATGGATGGCGGGCGAACAGCGGTTTGATCATCACATGATCGGCCTCGTCGATGCGCGTCACCGTCAGCAGCGAGGCCGGGATCGTTTGCCGATACACGCGCTCGGTTTCGTCCGCGTCCACGTTGACGTCGCGCCCGCCCAGGATCAGGTGCACCGGCGTGGTGAAATGCCGCAATTCCGCCGTCGCGTCGCTGGCCATGTTAGCGCGGATAAAGCGCCAGCGGTCGGCGCTCAATGCAGCGGCGGCGCCATACTCGCGGCGGTACTGCGCGTAGCCGTCCGGCTGTTCGAGCAGCGTCTGAATGTGGCGCCAATGCGCCTCGCGCGCCTGGATCAGCGCTTCATCATCCCCTGCCGGCGCTAGCGCCAGCGTGAAGGCGATGTCGGGGCGCAAACGCGCCACCGCCGGCATCACCCACCCCGCCTGGCTGGTGCCCCACAGCCCCACGCAGCGCGCATCGAAGCGCCCGTCCCGCCGGGCCCAGTCGATGATATCGGCGGTTTCCCGCGCGCGATCCGCCATGGTCTGATGCAGCCAGTTGCCGCCGGAGCCGCCAACGCCCGGCTTATCGAAGGATAAAACCGCGTAGCCCTGCTGCGCCATCGCCTCCCAAATGCCGTAATAGCCTTCGTCGCGGCTGGCGTTAGCCGGCCCATCACCGTGTACGAACACCACGACGCCGGGCTTGACCGGCGCATGCTGCGGCAACACCAGCGTGCCGGTCAGCCGGTTGCCGCCGGCGGTCACCGTGACCGGTTCAGTGACAAAACGAAAGTCGTTGACGTAAATGACCCAGCCGAGCGCCAGCAGGAGCAGCGCCACGCTGCACAATCCTATTTTGCGCACGTCGCCTCCCCGCAGCGTCTCTCCATCAACACCCAGTCGGCCTGGCCGAACAGCCATCCCAACGCAGCGTAATGCTCTTCTCGCCGCACCTGAAAACCGCAGCGCCGATACAGGCGCAGCGCATCCACGTTGCGCCGGCTGACGTGCAGGCTCAGGCGTCGGCCCGCGCCTTGCCCGGCAGCGTAGTCGTTCATCCACTGCAGCAGCCGCTTGCCCACCCCTTTGCCACGCTGACTCTCGGCCACCGCCAGGTAAGAGAGATACAGTTCATCGGCCGCCGGGGTGTGCCGCAACACCGCCATTTGCAGATACATGCGCCAAACGTTCAGCCAGCCATAGCGGCGGCACAGCCGCCAAATCGGCAAGGTGCGCGGACACCGCCCGGCGCTGTTCTCGCCAGCGGCCGCATTGAGGGCAAAGGCCGCCACCACCTGTTCATCCTGCTTCACCACAAAGCTGCGCTCCCGGCTACCGCCTTGCTTCCAACTCCATAGCCGATAGAACAAACGCCACTGAAGGCGGGCGCTCAGACGGCGCGCGCGCTGAAACTTGTCGCAGAACGCGGCGTAGATCAGCGCCGCCGTTTGCAGGCGGTCAGCATCGCGGTACGGCTCAATGTGCAGCATATCCACCTCGACTAGGGATGCCGGTAGAGCAGCTGTTCCAACAGCCGCACCGGCGTGGTCTCCTCCGGCGCAGGCGACGTAAAGATCGCCTGCCGCCAGGCCTGACTTTCGATCGCGTCCAGCACCAGCTGCGCGAGCGGCAACGGCGCTATCGCCGGTGCGATCTCACCGGTTTGCTGAGCCTCGGCGATAACCGTCGCCAGCGCCTCAATCAGCTGCCGCTGGTTGGCGCTGAACGGCTCGGCCAACGCCGGGTTGCGCGCCACCTCCGCCACGATCTCAGCCGACAGCTGCACATTGGCCGGCTCGGCGACAAAGGCGTGATAGGCGGTGAAAAAGGCCGACAGCGCCTGCTTCGGCCGCGTTCTGTCGGCCCGCAGCCCGGCGGCAAACTCGGCGAATACGCCGTTTTCCAGCAGCGCGATCTCGCCGATCAACGCTTCCTTGCCGGTAAAGTGGTTATAGAGGTTGCCGACGCTGACGCCCGCCGCCTGCGCGATATCCCGCATGCTGGTCTGGTGAAATCCCCTATGGGTAAAGCTGTGCAGCGCGGCCTCGACAATCTTTTCTCGGTTTCCCATCGGCAGCTCCCGAAACGGTGAAGGGGGCGCCTGGCGCCATCGAGTGAATATGAACGAACGTTCGTTCATATTTAAGGATAGCATAGGCCGGAAAAATTGAACCACGGCTCAACGGCGTGCGAATCGGCGGGAAGATAAAAACGCCGCCCCCGTTTTCGGCGGGCGGCGCGATGAAAAGTCAGTGCAGCGCGTCGCCCTGCTTCACCGACGTGAACGCCTGCATCAGCTTCACGACGTCGTGCATGCCGATGTTGACCTGGTTGATCACTTCCCCGGCGTCATGGGTCAGCGCCACGCCGCCGCCGGCCTGCTCTACGCAGGTTGCCATGCCGGCAATCGCCGCCGCCACGCCTTGCTGGATGGACTTGGTCATGCGTTCGATCTCGGTCGCCGCCTTGCGCGACTGTTCCGCCAGCGTGCGCACTTCGTTGGCCACCACCGCAAAACCGCGCCCGTGCTCGCCGGCGTGGGCGGCTTCGATCGAGGCGTTAATCGCCAGCAGGTTGGTTTGGGAAGCGATTTTACGAATGGCTTCGACGATGGTGCCGATCTGCTGAGAACACTTGCCCAGCTCGGTGACCACGTCCGAGGTTTCGCGCGCCGCCGCTTCGACCTGCTGCATGCCTTTCACCGCCTGCTGCACAATGATCGCGCCCTGCGCCGCCTGCCGATCGGTATCGAGCGACAGATGATGCGCGTTGCGCACCATCTCTTCTTCATGCTGCTGCTGTTGCATCAGCCGGGTGATGTCCTGGGCAATCTTCACCACCTTCACCACCTGGCCTTCGTTGTCGAGGATCGGGTTGTAACTGGCCTCCAGCCATACCCGTTCGCCGCGCCGGTTGAGGCGCTCAAAACGCCCGGTGATGAACTCGCCGCGCGCCAGGCGCTGCCAATGCCGCCGATAATCGTCGGAATTGGCGAACTCCGGCGGGCACAGCACCGCATGCGACTGCCCGCACGCCTCTTCCAGCCGATAGCCCATCAGCGCCAGCATATTGTCGTTAGCGCTGACGATGGTGCCCTGCGGCGTGAAAGCGATCATCGCCATCGATCGATTCAGCGCCGCCAGCAGGCTGCGATGCTCCTGCGCCTGGGTCACTCGCTCGGTCACTTCGCTGGCGATCTTGACGATCTCCACCACCTTACCCTGTTTATTCAGCACCGGCGCATAGGTGCCCTGCAGCCACACCGCCTCGCCGTTTTTCGCGATGCGCTTTATGGTGTCCGTGATGGGTTGGCCCTTATTCAGCGTCTCCCAATGTTTGCGGTATAGCGGGCTGGCGACATAGTTCGGATCGCAGAAAATACGGTGATGCTGGCCTATCACGTCATCGCGTTGAAATCCCAGCGTGTTGAGGAAAAGATCGTTGGCGCGCAATACCGTGCCGTCGGGCGAGAATACGATCATCGGAACGGCGTGTTCTATCGCGCTCAGTTCGGCGCCTTTGTGGGTAGTTAACTGACTGAATCGTAACAGCATAAGGTGTAGTCCTTGTGGCAGATGATGGCGCTTTTCTTATTTTTGCCTGGCCACATGCCGCGCCCACACGCAGACGTGCCATCGCGGAAGGAACGGGCAGCGCCGTTCCTTCTGGTTATTGCTATTAACCGGATTAAATTTATTTATTCAGTAAAGTAATTATTCGAATTTAAATAAACCAACAACCTAAGATTTTTATTATTAATTCCGTATTGAGAATAACGTAAGTGATGAAAATTGAAAGGTAAAATGCGGATTTTTGTCGGCGCCGGCAGGATAACCGGCGCCGGAAGGATTAGCGCCAGCGTTCGGCTGCCCAGGCGGCCTGTTGCTCGGCGTCGTGGAAGGTCCAGGCGACAAAGCGGCTGATCTTCTGCCCTTGCGCCATCTCGATGGTGCGCACCTCGGCCGCGCCCGCCACCTTCAGCGCATGGTAAATGGCCGGCAGCGTGGTGTTTTTCGAGATAAGCGAAGTGAACCACAGGCAGTTGTTGGCCTTGCCGACGCTCTCTTCCACCATCTTGCGCACGAAGGCCTCTTCGCCGCCTTCGCACCACAGCTCGTTATTCTTGCCGCCGAAGTTTTGCACCGGCTTGTCGGCCACTTCCCCTTTGCCCAATTTATGCAGCTTGCGGCGGGTGCTGGCGCGCGCTTCCTGCTCGGACGCGTGGAACGGCGGGTTGCACAGGGTGGCGTCAAATTTCTCGGCCGCGCCGATGATGCCGCTAAAAATCAGCTCAGGCTGTTTTTGCAACCGCAGACGCACGCTGTTGCGCAGCGTCGGGTTCATCTCGACGATCATTTTGGCCGCGTTGAGCGACACCGAATCGATTTCAGACCCGGTGAAACGCCAGCCGTATTCGCGCAGGCCGACGATCGGGTAAATGCAGTTGGCGCCGACGCCGACGTCGAGGATCGCCACGCCCTTGCCGCGCGGGATCTCGCCGCCGTTGCTGGTCGCCAGCAGATCCGCCAGGTGGTGCAGATAATCGGCGCGGCCGGGGATCGGAGGGCACAGGTAGTCCGCCGGAATATCCCAGTGTTCGATGCCGTAAAAGTGCTGCAGCAACGCACGGTTGAGCATTTTCACCGCCGCCGGATCGGCGAAGTCCACCGACACATCGCCCCAGGCGTTCGGTTTTACGAACGGCGCCAACGCCGGGCAGCTGGCGATCAGCGCCGGGAAGTCATAGCGTGAACGATGACGGTTGCGCGGATGCAGGCCGCTTTTCTGCTGCGGGAAGGTTTTCTTTTTTTCCACCGTGACGGGCTCTCTTGAAGGTATTTCCGGCGCGTAAGATAACACATCCCGCCCGCAATGGCGCAGCGGCGGGAAACCCGGCACAATGAAAACCTCATCGATTGCCACAGGATCCCCCATGAGCCGTGAATCTCGTTATTATTATGAACCCGCCGCCGGCCACGGCCTGCCGCACGATCCGCTGAACGCCATCGTCGGCCCGCGCCCCATCGGCTGGATCTCTTCCCGCAGCGCCGCCGGCTTGCGCAATCTGGCGCCCTACAGCTTTTTCAACTGCTTCAACTACCGTCCGCCGATCGTCGGTTTCGCCAGCACCGGCTGGAAAGACAGCGTGGCGAATATCGTGGAAACCGGCGAATTCGTCTGGAACCTGGCGACACGCCCGCTGGCGGAAGCGATGAACAACAGTTCCATCCCCCTGCCGCGCGGCGAGGATGAATTCGCCTTCGCCGGCGTCACGCCGCTGCCCGGGCGCCGGGTCAAAGCCGAGCGCGTGGCCGAAAGCCCGGTGAACTTCGAATGCCGCCTGACCCAGTGCATTCAGCTGCAAACCGCCGCCGGCGAACAGGTGGAAACCTGGCTGGTATTGGGCGAAGTGGTGGCGGTGCACCTCGATCCGGCGCTGCTGGATGAACACGGCGTCTACCAGACCGCCGCTGCCGAACCTATCCTGCGCGCCGGCGGCTCGACCGCCTACTATGGCATTTCCGAACAGCACCGTTTCGATTTGGCGCGCCCGACGCGCTGATCGTCTCCCCCGTTTAGGCAGAAGATAAACGGGGGGATTAATAATCAAAAAATCTGAATGAAACCGTCAACACTCTCCGATTTCATCCCGCCTGTCACTGCGCAATAATCTTCCCATCGAAAGGCAAACCCCTTTCTCCCTAATTCACTTTGACAGGAATGACGAACATGAAAACCATCAAAACTTTTGCTGCCGCTATCGCCCTGGCCACCGTTTCTTTCACCACTTTTGCCACTGAACACGTCAGCGCCCAGGATGCCGCCCAATTCGAAAAAGCCGGCGTGATCGTCGCCAGCGGCGCAACCGACCTGAGCAGCCTGAAGTCTCAACTGGCCGCCAAAGCCGATGCGGCAGGCGCCAAGGCCTTCACCATCACTTCCACCAGCGGTAACAACCTGATGCACGCCACCGCGGTTATCTACAAATAATCACCGCCCCAGACGCCAAAAAGCCCGCCGGCTATCACCCCGGCGGGCTTTTTTTATCTTCGCTTGCGTCAGCGCTGCATGGGCACGACAGCCGGTTTTTTGCCACCCGCTTTATCAGCAACCCACGCGTAAGCGAACCGGACAATGCTGCCTGAAACGGGTTTAAACCCCGTATTTAATGGGGCTTACAGGGGGTATGTACACACATTTTTTTACCGTGCCATTGCTGGACTAACGGAAGAGGATGATTATCATATTACGCAGACTACAGATGCAGAGAGCGTTGTATGCAACATATCATTGAAGGTTTCCTCAGTTTCCAGAAAGAGATTTTCCCGCAGCGTAAGGAACTCTTTCGCAGCCTGGCCTCCAGCCAAAATCCCAAAGCGCTGTTTATCTCCTGTTCTGACAGCCGCCTGGTGCCGGAGCTGGTGACGCAGCAAGAGCCTGGGCAACTGTTCGTTATTCGCAACGCCGGTAACATCGTTCCTTCCTTTGGCCCGGAGCCGGGTGGGGTTTCTGCGACTATCGAATACGCGGTAGTGGCGCTGGGCGTCACTGATATCGTGATTTGTGGCCACTCGAACTGTGGCGCCATGAAGGCTATCGCGTCCTGTCAGTGCCTCGATCCCATGCCTGCGGTAGCCCACTGGCTGCACTACGCGGATGCGGCCAAAGCGGTGGTCGAGAAGAAAACCTGGAATAGCGAAACAGACAAAGTTAACGCTATGGTGGAAGAGAACGTTATCGCCCAGCTAAATAATATCAAAACCCACCCTTCTGTGGCGGTGGGTCTGCGCAACAGCGGGCTGCGCCTGCACGGCTGGGTGTACGACATCGAAAGCGGCGAAATTCGTACGCTGGATAGAAACACCAAGAGCTTCGTTTCCCTGGCCGATAATCCCGACGTCTATTTCGAATAAAATAACGCCCAGATTTTATCATTAAATAAAATCCACGCTGCCGCGTGGATTTTTTTATTGTCAGCCTTAAACCAAACGCGCCTCTATCGCCGCGGCGAAATCGCGACACATCCGTTCGTCGCCGTCGGCGTTGTCCGCCAATACCGTCTCGCCGTCCACCACCCGAATATGCGCCTCCAAATCGAAATCCGCCGGCGGCTGCGGGCGCGCGGCGGCGGCGGCCATCGTCTGCTGCGCCTCGCGCCACGCCTGCGCCACCGTCTGGTTACAGGCCTGCGCCAGATAGTCCGGGTTGAACCCTTCGCCGGTCAGGCTGCGCAGCGTGTCATCATGGCTGACGCTGTTGCCCGGCAACCAGTAGTGTTGCGCCAGATCCGGGCCGATGGCCGGGTTGTCCGTCAGGTAACCGTCGCGCTGCAGGAAGAACTGGCGGGTTTGTTCCACCGCCATCATCGCCAGCAGATAACCCTGATAAGAGCAGGCGGACTCCAGCGACAGCAGGTGCGGGATCGCCAGCGTCGGGCGCGGGCTGCCGCTGATGCCGAGGATCTTCTGCTCGACCTCGCGCGCCAGCGCGGTGATGGCTTCCGGCGTGCGCTGCTCGTCATCCCACTGATACAGCGCCCACTCGAAGTACGGTACCAGCAGGATATGGCGTTCGTTGAACGCGCGCATCGGCTGGCGCGCCGCGATACCGGCTTCGATTAGCGCATCGGGCACCGCTTCGCCGGCGGCATTTTTCGCATAGCGTTTCAACCAGTCGGCGTCGTCCAGCAGGCTGTCGCAGAACATCGACTGGGTTTCGGCATAGGCCATCGAGGTCGGTGGGAATTCCTGCGAGAAGCACGGCGCATTCTGGCGAATGTTGGCGAAATGCGCCGCGTGGCCGCCCTCGTGGAACAGCGTGTTGAGCCCGTAAGCGCCGCTTCCCACCTGCCCCGGCTGCGCCAGGCTGGTGAAATTGATGCGCGCCGGCACCCATTCCCCCTGGCGCACAAACGGCGGCACCGGGCCGTGCATAAAGCCGTTCTCATACTTGCCTTTGCGCACCAGCAGATCGAGGTTCATCTCGGCGCCGCCAAAGCCGATGTGCAGACGTTTGAAGCTGTCGACCCAGCGCTCCAGCGAACGAGAAAACGGGAAGTAAGGATCCAGTTGGCGGGTGACGTCGCCGGCGCTGGCGAAGCGCACGTTCCACGGCTCCAGCGCCTGGCTGCCCTTGTCGGCCGCCAGTTGCTGCAGGCTGCGGGCGTTGGCCTCGCGGGTTTCCCGCTCGAAGCGATCCAGAATGGCGAACAGCTGCTCCGGCGTCATGCGCTCGGTTTTGTTCACCTTGTAGTCGAAATAGTTGCGATAGCCCATCTGGCGCGCAAAGCGGTTGCGCAGGCCAATCAGTTCCGGCAGGCCGTTATGCAGCAGCCATTGCTCCAGATCGCGCAGCGCCTGCTGCGAGCTGCGGCGGTAGTCTTCGTTCGGGTTGGTCGCCTGGTTGGTCAACAGCTCGCCGAGCGAGGCCGCCACCCGCTGGCCTTCGGCGTTCAGATGCGTCACCTGGTAGCCCTTGCGGCGCGAGTAGAGATCGGATTCGGCGTGGATGATCCGATCCAACAGCGCCTGCGCCTGCGGATCTTCAATGGCGTTGCAGTCGAAGAAACGCAGCCAACCTTGCAGGCCGTGGATCAGCGCATCGCGCTGCGCCTCCTGCGGCAGCGTTTCCAATCCGGCCAGCAGATTGCGGATCTCCGCCAGCCGGCGCGGTTCGGCGATAAAGCGCTTATAGGCGCTTTCCGCGGCGGCAAAGCGCGCCGACACCTCTTCACCGCCGGTGCCCATGTAGTTTTGCCAGAACAGCTCTTCTTTGGCGCGGTGAACGTCGAGGTAATCCTGGTTCAATTGATTGAAGTAATCGAGAGCCTGTTGCATAACCGTCCTTCTCTGCCGATGAGGAAATATCCCAGTATAGTCGCGCTCAGGCCTGACGCAGGCGCTGCAGCCCCTGTTCCAGCGTTTCGCTCTCGCCGGCGGCCACCAGACAACAGGCGACCTGCCGCTGGATGGCCTGCGGGATCGCCACCTCGCCCGCCAGGCAGCGCTCGATCCAGCGCGCGGTGGTTTCCGCGTCTTTCGCCGCCGGCAACGTCGGCGTTTCATCCTGCAAGGTGCGCTCCAGCAACACGCGCTGTTCGCCGCCGGCAATATAGTGAATCTGCGGGCAGCGCAGCGGGTTGGCGTAGGCTTCGCCTTCGGTGCCGTGCATCAACAGCCCGCGGGCGCCGATCTGGCGGAAAAACGACGCCACCCGGCCGACATACTCCGGGTGTGAGACGCTGGCGAGGCGCAGCGCATCCTGTTCGCCGAACGGCGTCGCCAGCTTGGCCAGCGTATGCGCGCTGTTGCGCACCCCCATGCGCCAACGCAGCCCGAGCTGCCGCGCCAGCGGCGCCGACAGCGTGGAAACCGGCATGAACACCGCCTCGCCGTTATCGAGACGCTGCTGGGCGTGAACGGCCTGTTCCGACCACGGCAGCCCCAGGGCGCGGAAAATCTCGGCGCTGGTCACGCGGGTGCTGTCGTCCAGCACGCCATGCACCACCACCGGCAGGCCCACTTTCGCGAGCAGCAGCGCCAGCAGCGGCGTCAGGTTGGCCTGCTTGCGCGCGCCGTTATAGCTCGGCAGCACTACCGGCAGCGGCCGCCCCTGCGGCGCCTGCAGCGGCAACACCTGCTGCTGCATCGCCTGGTAGAAGCCCAGCATCTCCTCTTCGGCCTCACCCTTGATGCGCAGCGCGATCAGAATGCCGCCCAGCTCCAGCTCGGGGACCGCCCCGGCCAGCATCGCCTGATACAGCTCAAAGGCGGTCTGCCGGTCCAGGTCGCGCGCATGGTTTTTGCCGCGGCCTATTTCTTTGATAATTTTGGTGTAATCCATCCGAAGGTTCCCCTTGCTCACTCTTCGGTTAGCATACCCTATCCGCGCCGCCGCTCAACCTCCTCCGCCAGCCGCCGCTGCGCGTCATCGCCGTCGCGCAGCCCGGCGATCACCCCATCGGCATCGTCGGCGCTGCGGTTTTGGCTCATCTTCCATTTGCCTTCGCGCCGGGTGACGGCGATCTCGATACCGACGATGCCTTTAAGCTGCGCGGTGATGTAGTTGGCCGGCGCGTCGTCGAGCCGCCAGGGCGCCGGGCGCCCTCCTTCCTGCTGCGCGGTCAGATCGATCAGCTGGCGCCGCAGCCAGGCCGGGTCGTCCGTCACCGTCGGTACGCCATACAGCTGCACCACGCTGTAATTCCAGGTCGGCACCACTTTGCCGGTCTGGCGCTTGCTCGGATACCAGCCGGGCGACACATAGCCCTCCAACCCCTGAAAAATCACCAGGCATTCCGCCGCGTGCTGCAGCCGCCGCCAGTGCTCGTTGGCGCGCGCCAGGTGCGCCCGCAGCCGGATCTGCCCCTGTTCGACATCGGCCAGAAACGGCAGCGGATCGGCCGTCAATCCCTGCTCGCCGTGGCTGACCAGCAGCCCCAACGGGTGGGCGCGCACCAGCGCCAGTTGGGCATCCAGATCGTCTTCGCGAAATGCGGCGGGTTGAAACATCAGTGTGGCTCCTTACGCTCTCTCATCATGACGACAGTAAAGCACCCGCCGGCGGCCTACTTAAGATCCGCTTTCTGACTATTTCGCGTGATCCGGTTTAACAAGATCAGGGCGACGCCCATCGCCAACAGATTAAATACCATGGCGCCGGCAAAGGCCTCGGCATAGCGCTCCGCCGCGCCGCCGTGCGCCAGCAGCGGCACGAAACCGACGCCGCTGACCACGATGCCCAGCGCGCCCCCCACCTGCTGCACGGTGGCAACCAGCCCCGCCGCCATGCCCGCCTGCCGCTCGTGCGCCAAACCGAGCACCAGATTCAGCAGCGGCGTCATGCTCAGCGCCTGGCCGAATCCCAGCACCACCAACCCCGGCAGCAGCCGCAGCGGATGCGCCAGCGCCGCGCCCCACAGCGCCTGCGCCATCAGCAGCGCCAGCCCGGCGGCGTAAATCGCCACGCCCGCGCTCAGCGCACGGTTGCCCCAACGCAGCGCCAGCCGGGGCGCCAACATCGACGCCAGCATAAAGGCCGCGCTGGCCGGGGCGAACAGGCTGCCCGCCTGAAAAGGCGTCAGCCCCGCCCCCGCCTGCAGCAGCAGCGCGAAACACAAGAAAAACGAGGAGGCGGTGGCATAAATCGCCAGCACCACCGCCATGCCCGGCGCGAAGCCGGCCTGGCGGAACAGCGCCGGATCGAGCACCGCATCGTCGCCGCGCTGCGCCAGACGGCGCTCCCAACGCAGGAAGCCCCACAGCGTCAGCATTGCCAGCGCCAACATCGGCACGATCCACCACGGCCAGCCGCGCGCCGGCCCTTCCAGCAGCGGCAGCAGCAACAGCGACAGGCCGGTCGCCGCCAGCCCCAGGCCAACGCCATCCAGCCGCTGCGCCTGCGCCACCCGCGATTCGGGAATGCGCCGCGCCGCCCACAGCGCCAGCGCGCCGATCGGCAGATTAATCAGAAAGATCATGCGCCAGCCGCTGCCGAACAGGTTGGCCTCGATAATAAAACCACCGAGGATCTGGCCGAAGATTGCCGCCAGCCCCAGCGTCATACCCAGCCAGGCGAAGGCGCGCCGCCGCTGTTGCGGCTCGTACAGCACCCGCATCAAGGCGTAAATTTGCGGAAACAGCAGCGCCGCCGCCGCCCCCTGCAGAATACGCGCGGCGATCAGCAGGCTGAGCGATCCCGCCAACCCGCAAAGCAATGAAGTCAGCGTGAATCCCAGCATGCCGAGGCTGAACAGACGCCGACGTCCGAAGCGATCGCCCAGACGCCCGCCGGCGATCAACAGCACCCCGAACGCCAGTTCATAACCGGCGACGATCAACCCGACGCCGGCAAAATCGGCGGCGAATTCTCGCTGGATCACCGGCGCCGCCACGTTGACCACAAACAGATCGAACACCGTGACGAAGCCGCCCAACAGCAGCACCGGCAGGCCGGCCAACCCTCGCCGTTCACGAGATAATGAATGTTCCATACCACCTCCAGAGATTATGATGGCCGCAGTATGAAACATGTTTTAAACTGTTACTATATAGCCACTTATACTATTACTAACAGCAACAGGACGGCCGCCATGCCCCCACGCACCCTCGAGCGCACTCGCCACGAACTGGCGGATTTTCTGCGTCAAAAACGAGAACAGCTGTCGCCGCAGGCGGTCGGTTTGCCGAGCGGCAGCCGCCGCCGCACGCCGGGATTGCGGCGCGAGGAGGTCGCGGCGCTGGCCGGCGTCGGCCTTACCTGGTACACCTGGCTGGAACAAGGCAGGGAAATCAATGCGTCGGTGGCGTTTTTGGAAAACCTGGCGCGGGTGCTGCAGCTCGACGCCGCCGGCCGCTACCACCTGTTTTTATTGGCGCATCAGCGCCCGCCGGTGCCGGTCGGCCATCAGTGGTGCCAGGTCTCGCCGCTGGTGCGGCGGCTGCTGGACGATTTGGCGCTGCGGCCGGCCTACGTCATGAACCTGAGTTGGGACATCATCGCCTGGAACCCGGCGGCGCAGCGGCTGTTCGCCATCGCCGAACGCCCGCCGGAAGAGCGCAACATGTTGTGGATGCTGTTTGCCGATCCGCAGCTCAATGCGCGCCTGCTGGAGTGGCGGGCGCAGGCGCCGCAAATCCTGGCCAGCTTCCGCCGCGACTACGCTCGCGCGCCGGAGGATGAGGTGATGCGCCAACGGGTACAGGCGCTGGAGCGGGTGTCGCCGCAGTTCCGCCAGCTCTGGCGGCAGCACGACATTCACGGGCGCTGCCAGGGACGGCGCAGCTTCGCCATCCCGGAAATCGGCCCGGTCACCTTTGACCACGCCTCTTTCATCGTCGACGAAGAGAATCACCTGCGGCTGGTGATGTACAGCGCGCTGCCGGACGAACCGGCCAGCGCGGCGTTTGAAGCGCTGCTGCGCGAGGGTTAGCGGCGGCTGTCGAAAATGAGCTTGCAGGCCAGCCCGGCGAACACCCCGCTCAGCAGGTAGTTCGGCCAGCGGGCGCTGAAGCGGCGGCCGGCGAAGCGGCTTTTCATGCCGCTGACCGCCAGGATCACCCCGCCGTTAATCAGCAAGCCCACCAGATTCAGCACCGTCGCCAGCGCCAGCATCTGCACCACCACCGAGCCTGAACGCGGATCGATAAACTGCGGAAACAGCGCCAGCACGAACAGCGCCATTTTCGGGTTGAGGATATTGGTGAACAGCCCCTGGCGGAAGATGCGCGCCGTCGGCACCGCTTGCAACCCGGCGGAAGCCTGCAAACTGCTGCCGGATCGCAGCGTTTTCCACGCCAGATAGAGCAGATAGGCGGCGCCCAGCATTCTTACCGCGTCGTAAGCCAGCGGCACCGCGACGAACAGTTGCGACAACCCCAGCGCCGCCGCCAGCGCGTGACAATACGTGCCGAGCTGAATGCCCGCCAGCGAAGCGAAACCGGCGCGCCGCCCCTGGCTGACGCTGCGCGAAGCGATCAGCAGCATATCCGGGCCGGGGGTCAGCGCCAGCGCCACGCAGGCACCGGAAAACAACAACAGCGTTGCGGCATCAATCATGAATCACCTGATAAGAAGAGGGACGGGAATGGAGCGTCCATCATAGCGGCGCCGACGTGGCTTGTCAGCGCCGCTCGCGTCAGATCACCCACAGATCGAGATACCCGTTGACCGGCATCTGCGCCAGCCGCTGCCGGTCCAGCGACACCTCGAGAATGCGCTGCTGCTGCAGAGCCGGGAACTGGCGCGCCAGGTTGGTTTTGAACTTCTCGACCAGCAGTGGGATGCCCTCTTCGCGCCGCCGCGCATGGCCGATAGGATACTCCACCGCCACCTCATCCAGACGGCTGCCGTCGGTAAACTCCACCGTCAGCGCATTGGCGATCGATCGTTTTTCCGGATCGTGATAATCGCGGGTGAAGGCGGGATCTTCATGGCAGCGGATCTTGCCGCGCAACGCATCGATGCGCGGATCCTCGGCCACCCGATCCTCGTAGTCCGCAGCCGTCAGCCGGCCGAACAGCAGCGGGATCGCCACCATATACTGAATGCAGTGATCGCGATCCGCCGGGTTATCCAGCGGCCCCTGCTTGTCGATAATGCGCAAGCAGGCCTCGTGGGTGCGGATGCTCACTGCGGCGATGTCGGCGGCGGTTTTGCCGGCGGCCTGCATCTGGCGGTGCAGCGTCATGGCCGCCTCCACGGCGGTCTGGGCATGGAACTCCGCCGGGAACGAAATTTTAAACAGCACGTTCTCCATCACGTACGCGCCGTACGGCCGCTGGAAGCGGAAAGGCTTGCCATTGAAAGAGACGTCGTAGAACCCCCAGGTCGGCGCCGTCAGCGCCGAAGGATAGCCCATCTCGCCGGTGGCAGCCATCAGCGCCAGCCGCACCGCGCGCGCGGTCGCATCCCCCGCCGCCCAGGATTTGCGGGTGCCGGCGTTCGGCGCATGGCGATAGGTACGCAGCGACTGCCCGTCCACCCACGCCAGCGACAGCGCGTTCAGGATCTCCGCCCGGCTCAGGCCGAGCATCTGCGCCACCACCGCGGTGGACGCTACCTTCACCAGCAGCACGTGATCCAACCCCACCCGGTTAAAGGCATTTTCCAGCGCCAGGCAGCCCTGGATCTCATGCGCCTTGATCATGGCGATCAGCACCTGCCGCATGGTCAGCGGCGCTTTGCCCGCCGCCACCGCCTGGCGCGAGAGCCAGTCGGCCACCGCCAGGATCCCGCCCAGGTTGTCCGACGGGTGCCCCCACTCCGCCGCCAGCCAGGTATCGTTGAAGTCGAGCCAGCGAATCATGGCGCCGATATTGAACGCCGCCTGCACCGGATCCAGCTGGAAGCGGGTACCCGGCACCCGGCTGCCGTTCAGCACCTCGGCGCCCGGCACCACCGGCCCCAGCAGTTTCTTGCAGGCCGGATAGCTCAGCGCCTCCAGCCCGCAGCCGAGGGTATCGAGCAGGCAATAGTGGGCGGTGCGGTACGCCGCCGGGGTATCGACGGCCTCTTTCATCACATAATCGACGATATCGACCATTTCGCGATCGAACGGCGGACGGCGGGTGTTGGCAGACTCAAGCATCATGATTCCCAAAGGCTCCATAGTGAAAACGACACGATAGCGATCGGCGCTCAGCGCTGATCCAGCGGTACGAACGCCCGCGCTTCCGGCCCGGTATAGTTGGCGGACGGGCGAATGATTTTGTTGTCCTGCCGTTGCTCGATGATGTGCGCCGACCAGCCGCTCACCCGCGCCATGACAAACAGCGGCGTGAACATTTCGGTGGGCACCCCCAGCTGGTGATAAGACACCGCCGAGAACCAGTCGAGGTTGGGGAACATCTTTTTGGTGTCGCGCATCACGCTTTCCAGCCGATCGGCGATGTCATACAGCTTCATCGCCCCCGCCTCCCGCGACAGGCGCAGCGCGATCTCTTTGATCACCTGATGGCGCGGATCGGAGACGGTGTACACCGGGTGCCCGAAGCCGATCACCACCTCTTTGTTGTCGATGCGGCGGCGAATGTCGGCCTCCGCTTCGTCCGGCGTTTCATAGCGTTGCTGGATCTCCAGCGACACCTCGTTGGCGCCGCCGTGTTTCGGCCCGCGCAGCGCGCCAATGGCGCCGACGATCGCCGAATAGACGTCGGATCCGGTGCCGGCGATCACTCGGCCGGCGAAGGTCGAGGCGTTGAACTCATGCTCGGCGTACAGGATCAATGACGCGTGCATCGCCTGCTCCCAACTGGCGGAAGGCGCTTCGCCGTGCAGCAGGTGCAGGAAGTGGCCGCCGATGGAGTCGTCGTCGGTCTCCGGCTGAATGCGCTCGCCGTTGTGGCTGTAGTGATACCAATACAGCAGCATCGATCCCAGCGACGCCAGCAGCCGGTCGGCGATGTCGCGCGCGCCGGCCGCGCCGTGCTGCTCTTTTTCCGGCAGCGTGCAGCCAAGGGCCGAGACGCCGGTACGCATCACGTCCATCGGGTGAGACGCCGCAGGCAACGCCTCAAGCACCGTGCGCACGCTGGCGGGCAGGCCGCGCAGGGCTTTGAGACGGTGTTTGTAGGCCTGTAGCTCATCGCGGTTGGGCAACTTGCCGTGGATCAGCAGGTGGGCGACCTCTTCAAACTCGCAGTGGCGCGCGAGATCGAGAATGTCGTAACCGCGATAGTGCAGATCGTTGCCGCTGCGCCCTACGGAGCACAGCGCGGTATTCCCGGCGGGCACGCCGGATAACGCCACGGATTTTTTCGGCTTAACGCCAGTCGGGCTTTGCGGGGGGATCGCTTGGCTCATACCGTCCTCGTTTGGCTTGTGCGTGAATGGCGCCTATTCGTCGCGCTGGCGAGCGAACAGGGCGTCGAGTTTCTCTTCGAACAAATAATAGTTGATGCTTTCATACAGCTCGTTGCGGGTCTGCATGGTGTCGATGACGCTTTTCTGCGTGCCCTCCTCGCGCAAAGCGCGGTACACCCGCTCCGCCGCGCGGTTCATCGCCCGGAAGGCCGACAGCGGATACAGCGCCATATCCACCTGGGCGCTGCGCAGCTCGTCGGTGGTAAACAGCGGCGTTGCGCCGAATTCGGTGATGTTGGCCAGGATCGGCACCTGCGTCGCTTCGGCGAAGCGGCGGTACATGCCCAGCTCGGTGATCGCTTCCGGAAACAGCATGTCGGCTCCGGCCGCCACGTAAGCCTGAGCGCGCTCGATGGCCGCCTCCAGCCCCTCCACCGCCAGCGCATCGGTGCGCGCCATGATCACGAAGTCTGGATCGCTGCGCGCATCCACCGCCGCCTTGATGCGATCCACCATCTCTCCGGTGGAAACGATGGCCTTATTGGGGCGATGGCCGCAGCGCTTGGCGCCGACCTGATCTTCGATATGCAGCGCCGCCGCCCCGGCCTTGCTCACCGATCGCACCGTGCGGGCGACGTTGAACGCCGAAGCGCCGAAACCGCTGTCCACATCCACCAGCAGCGGCAGCGGGCAAACGTCGGTGATGCGGCGAATGTCGGTCAGCACATCGTCCAAGGTCGAAATGCCCAGATCCGGCAGCCCCAGCGAACCGGCCGCCACGCCGCCGCCGGAAAGGTAGATGGCCTGGAATCCGGCCCGCTGGGCCAGCAGCGCATGGTTGGCGTTGATCGCGCCGGCGATTTGCAGGGGTTTTTCTTTACTCAGGGCCTGACGAAAGGCGAGCCCAGGTGAGCGCAGCGTCATGACGTTTTCTCCGATTAGCCAGATGAAACAGACAGAGCAAGGGGCGGGCCAGGTTGTGCTTCGGTGAGGAAAAAATTAAACACGATAAAAATAAGTGAGTTACAACATATTCAGCGCCATTAGCCTGGCAAAGGGGTAAAAAACGTTTCAGCTAACGTTTCAATCGCTGTTTCACGCAGTAAATTTGAAACATAACTGAAACCGGGCTACACCTAATGCAGCCACTTCCATTCGGTAACCCACCATGAGCGATCACGTCACGCCGGACAAACCGGTGATCTGGACCGTCTCCATCACCCGCCTGTTCGATCTGTTCCGAGACATCAGCCTCGAGTTCGACCATCTGGCAACCATCATCCCGATCCGCCTCGGCTTTGAGGAGGCGGTGCAGCACATCCGCGCCCGCCTGGCTACCGAGCCTTGCGACGCCATCATCGCCGCCGGCTCCAACGGCGCCTACCTGAAAAGCCGCCTGTCGGTGCCGGTCATCCTGGTCAAGCCCGGCGGCTTCGACCTGCTGCAGGCGCTGAGCAAGGCGCGCAGAACCGCCGATCGGATCGGCGTCATCACCTATAAAACCCCTCTGCCCGCGCTGCTGGAGTTCCAGCAGACCTTCGATCTGCCGCTGGAGCAGCGCAGCTACGTCACCGAAGAGGACGCGCGCGGCCAGATCGCCGAGCTGAAAGCCGCCGGTATTCAGGCCGTGGTTGGGGCGGGCCTCATCAGCGAGTTGGCGGAAGAGGCCGGGCTCACCGCCATTTTTCTCTATTCCGCCGCCACCCTGCGCGCCGCCTTCAGCGATGCGCTGGACGTGACGCGCCTGATGCTGGGCGGCAGCAAACGCGGCGGCGATTACGCCGCGCGCAATACCCTGCAGCCGCGCTACGGGCTGGGCGATTTGCAGGGCGACTCCCCGCAGATGGAGCAGATGCGGCGCACCATCATGCTGTACGCCCGCTCGCCGGCAGCGGTATTAATTGAGGGAGAAACCGGCACCGGCAAGGAGCTGGCGGCGCAGGCGATCCACCGGGAATACTTTTCCCGGCACGGCGCGCCGGCCAGAGGCGCGACGCCGCCGTTCGTCGCCATCAACTGCGGCGCCATCGCCGAATCGCTGCTGGAGGCGGAGCTGTTCGGCTATGAGGAAGGCGCCTTTACCGGCTCACGGCGCGGCGGCCGGCGCGGGCTGTTGGAAACCGCCAACGGCGGCACTCTGTTTCTGGATGAGATCGGCGAAATGCCGCTGCACCTGCAAACCCGGCTGCTGCGCGCGCTGGAAGAGAAGGCCGTCACCCGGGTCGGCGGGCAGCAGCCGGTGGCGGTCGACTTTCGCGTCATCAGCGCCACCCACAACCACCTGGAGCAGGCGATTCAACGGGGCGGTTTTCGCGCCGATCTGTTCTACCGCCTGAGCGCCCTGCGGCTGCAGCTGCCGCCATTGCGGGCGCGCGGCGACGATATCGCGATGCTGGCGGAACACTTTCTGAAGCGGTCGCTGGCGGCGCTCGACGTGCCGCTGACGGAGCCGCTGCGCGCCGCCCTGGCCGGCTGTTACGCCGCGCTGAGTCATTACGCCTGGCCCGGCAACCTGCGCGAACTGCGCAACATGATGGAGCGGGTGGCGCTGATGCTGAGCACCGGCACCGCGCCGAACGGCGAGACGCTGCGCTGGCTGCTGCCGGAGCTGGCGGCGGCCACGCCGCCCGAGACGCCGCCAGCGCCCGTCTCCGCCCACGAAGCGCTGGCGCGATGCGGAGGCGACCACGCCGCCGCCGCCCGATTGCTCGGGATCAGCCGCACCACCTTATGGCGCCGGCTGAAAAAAACGAACTGAGCATCAGCCGGCGCGCCGGCCGTCCGAGGCCGGCAGCAGCTGCGCTCGCCGCTCGCCCAGCAGGTTCATGCCCGCCGCCGCCAGCAGGATGATCGCCGCGCCCAACAGCTGCCAGGCCGACAGCCGGTGGCCAAACGCCAGGCGATCCACCAGCATGGCGGCGATCGGGTAGATGAACGACAGCGAGCCGATCAGGTTGGTCGGCAGCTTCTGCAGAGCGCCGTACATCAGCACGTACATCAGGCCGGTGTGCAGCACGCCGAGCGTCGCCAGCATGCCCCACTGCCCAGCGCTGGCCGAAACGTGGAAATCCACCAGCGGCAACAGCATCACCGCCCCTACCGCCACCTGGATCAGCGCAATAAGATGCGGCGGCGTGCCCTTCAGCCGCTTGGCCGCCAGCGCCATCAGGGCGTAAAAAAACGCCGCGCCAAGCGCCAGCGCGATGCCCGCCAAATAATGACTCTGTTCCCCCGCCTGCCGCGGCTGCGCCAGCACCACCAGCATCATGCCGCCGAACGCCAGCCCCAGCCACAGCAGCTTGCGGGCGGTCAGCCGTTCCCCCAGAAACAGCGCCCCCAGCCCCACCAGCATAAACGGCTGGGTGTTGTACACCGCCGTGGCGATGGAGATAGAGGCATAGGAATAGGCGGCAAACAGCAGCAGCCAGTTGATCACCAGCGCCACCCCACCGGCGATCGCCAGCAGCAGCGTGGCGCGCGTCAGCACATCGCGCCGCAGCTGCCCCAGCGCGCCGCACACCGCCAGCAGCACCAGCGCCCCCACCGCGCAGCGCCAAAACACCACGTTGACCACCGGCTGGCCGGACATCAGCACAAACCAGCCGATGGAGCCGGAAATCAGCATCGCCGCCGTCATCTCCAGCGAGCCGCGTTTTATCTCTGCATTCATTCTGCGTTCCTCCAAACTTGCCCAGAGGCATAGCTTGCGGCTTCGCCGGGCGGCTTTCCATAGCATAAAAAAGGCAGATGTGCTTAACTGCCTTTTTATCGTAGCTATAATAAAGAAAACACCTAACGGAGGCGTTATGGATGATATCGATCGCCAGATCCTGACTCTTTTGGCGCAGGACGCGCGCGCGTCGTTGAAGACGCTGAGCGCGCAGGTGGGGCTGTCGTCGCCGAGCACGTCGGAAAGGCTGCGGCGGCTGGAGGAAAGCAGCGTGATCCAGGGCTATACCCTGAACGTCAATCTGCAGGCGGTGGGCTACGCCTTCGAGTCACTGGTGCGCATCAAGCCGCTGCCGGGCATGCTGAAGAAGGTTGAACAGCTGATTCAGGCGATTCCGGAAGTGGTCGAGTGCGATAAGGTGACCGGCGAAGACTGCTTTATCGTGCGGCTGGTGGCGCACTCGATGGCGCAGCTCGATCACACCCTCGATCGGCTGGCCGAGCATGCGCAGAGCAACACCTCGATCGTGAAAACCACGCCGGTCAAGCGCCGCCTGCCGCCGCTGCTCTGATTAACGCCGCCGCTTGCGGGCGAACGGGTTGCCGCGCTTCTTCTCTTTTTTGGCCGCGTCGGCGGCGGATTTCAACGCCGCCAGATGCGCCTTGTCGGCCTCCGGCACCGCGCGCTGTTCGATCGGGAACACCGGCAGCGACGCCAACAGCCGCGAACCGTAGTTTTTGGTCAACAGCCGGCGATCGTAGATCACGATCTCGCCGTAGCATTGGTTGCTGCGGATCAGGCGGCCGACCTGCTGGATCAGGTTGAACGAGGCGCTCGGCAGGCTCTGCACTTCGAACGGATAGCGCTTCAGCGATTTCAGCCACTCGCCTTCGGTAATGATCACCGGGCTGTCGATCGGCGGGAACGCAATTTTGTGAATGTGTACCTGGGTCAGCAGCTCGCCTTTCAGATCCAGCCCTTCGGCGAACGATTGCAGCCCCACCAGCACGCTGGCGACGCCCTTCTCCACCCGCTTGCGGTGCTCTTCCACCAGCCGGTAGCGCGGCTGGTCGCCCTGCACCAGCAGCATCAGCCGCAGATCGGTCACGTAGCTGAGGAAAGTCTGCATCGCCCGGTGGCTGCTGAACAGGATCAGCATGCCTTTGTGTTTGCCGCTCGCCTGCTCAGCGCGGAAACATCGCGCCATCTCCTCAAGGTGCTCCGCCTCGTTGGCGAGAGCCGGTTCGTAGCGCATCTGCGGAATGACAATCTTGCCCTGTTCGACATGATTGAACGGCGAAGAGAGCGTTTCGAAACGATCGCCGGCCTTCTCGCTCAGCCCGCTCATCTCCTGCAAACGCGCGAAGCTGTTCAGCGAACGCAGCGTGGCCGAGGTGACCACCACGTGCGGCACCTTGCGCCACAGCAGCTTCTCCAGCTGGTCGCTGACGCGGATGCCGACGCAGTGCAGGTAAAGATGAGTGACGTTATCGCGCAGCTCGCGCGTGACCCATTTGGAGATCGGCGCGTTGGACGATTTGTCGAGCGCCGCCAGCCGCCACAGCTTGCTCATCGCCTCCAGATAACCCAGCGTGCGGCTCATCTGAATGATCGACCGGTGCAGGCGCACAATGTCATGCTTGCCGGTCTGCTCGGTGAGATCGTTAAGCACGAACTCCGCCAGCCCGCGCAGCGCGTCGGTCAGTTTGAACAACCGCGCGCAGCTCTCCACCATCTCCGCCGGCAGCTCGCCCATTTCAAAACGGTGCTCGGCCGCCACGCTGTCGCCGGGCAGATAGGCGCTGACCTGATGCTCGAAGATCTGCACCAGCTCGCGCAGCTCCTCGCAATGGTTTTTCAGCCGCTCGCTGTTGGCCAGCCCCGGCGGATTCTTCGGCCGGTACTGCGTCATGCACTGCTCGACCTGGCGCACGATCATGTCCAGTTGCAGGTTGGTCGACAGCGCGGTGATTTCCCCGTCGATCTCCAGCGCGTCGCGCGCCACCTCCGGCAAATGGTGGCCTTCGTCCAGCACCAGCAGCAGCTCTTTCGGGTTCGGCAGCACCGATTCCGTCTCCAGCGCCGCCATCACCAGGGCGTGGTTGGCCACCACCACGTCGGCGCTCTCGATCTCTTTGCGGGCGATATAGAACGGGCATTCGCGAATGTAGTGGCAGTTGCGCCCCAGGCAGTTGGCCTTGTCGGTGCTCAGCTTGGCCCACAGCGGATCGTCGATGCTCTGTTGATAGTGATCGCGCAGCCCGTCCCACTCGAAGCGAGCCAGCGCCTTGGTCAGCTTCTGGCACAGCGCCTGCTCTTCGCCGCTGGACGGCGCCAGCTCGTCGTCGAGGAACAGCGTCAGATCGCCCTGTTGGCTGACGTCGGTGCTCATCGCCGCCAGATTGCGCGGGCACACGTAACGCCCGCGGCCAAAGGCGCCGGTAAATTTCAGATCGGGGATAATCTTTTTCAGCAGCGGCAAATCCTTGCTGTAGATCTGGTCCTGCAGCGCCACGTTGGCGGTGCTGACCACCAGCGGTTTGCTCTCCGCCCGCCCGACGGCGATGCCCGGGATCAGGTATGACAGCGTTTTGCCGACGCCGGTCGGCGCCTCGATCGCCAGATGGCGCGGGTAGTCGCCGGCCAGCGTCTTCGCCACCTCGGCGATCATCTGGCGCTGGGGCGCACGGGAAATGAAATCCGGTATTTGCTGCTGCAGGGCTTTGTACCACTGGCCAATCTGATCTTTAACTGCGGAGGAGAGCGCCATTCAACTCTTATCTAAACGAAATGATGGCGCCATTGTCCCACAGACCGCCCGCGGCGTCAGCCCGAGTTACGCCTGCGGATCGATCATCGAGGCGCGCCCGGCGCTAAACGACCACTCGTCCAACTGGGTGGTGGTGATCACCACCATCACATCCTCGGGGCGCAGCCGCAGGTTTTCCGCCAGCAGCGCCGCCAGCCGCCCGTAGAAGCGCCGCTTGGTGTCGGTGTCGCGCGGCCGCCCGGCGGTGATGTAAAACAGCACGAAATCCGCGCTGCGCGGCCCGCCCAGATAGTCGCGATCGTAGATAAGCTCACCGGGGCGGTATTGATCGATCACCTGAAATTTATCCGTCGGTGGCACCTCGAAGGCCTCCACCAGCGCCTGATGCAGGCTGTCGGACAAGGTTTGCAGATAGTCGGCGGACTTGCCCTGATGCAGGGCGATGCGGCTAAACGGCATGGTTGTCCTCCTGTTCCAGTTCACGCAGGCGCGCCACGGCCGACGCCGCCGCGGGCCAGCCGGCGTAGAACGCCAGATGGGTGATGAGCTCGGCCAGCTGCTGGCGCGTCACGCCGTTGCGCTGCGCCAGCTGCAGGTGAAACGGCAGCTGTTCCACGCGGTTGAGGGCCACCAGCGCGGCGACGGTAATCAGGCTACGCTCGCGCGGGCTCAGCGCCGGCCGCTGCCAAATATCGTCAAACAAAACGCGGTCGCTGAGCTGCGCCAGCTTGGGGGCAATATCGCCGAACGCCTGCTGCCCAGCCTGGGATTCTGATGGCATCACACTCTCCTGTCAGTTGCGGATAGCCTTACGCTACCCGCCGCCGCAGCGAGTGAAAATCGGGATTTTCAGCAGTCTCGGTTCAGAAAAACGGGAGGGTTCCCCGCCGGGCGGCGGGGAGGCATCACGATTCCAGCGGGGCAACACCGTCGAAATGGGCGCTCAGCAACGCATTCAGCTCCGGCCGCTGTTCCACCCGCTCTGCGATGGCGTACAGCCGCGGGCAGTGTTGCCGGAACCACGCGCGGCCCGGCCGCCAGTTGCACATCACCGCCACGTACAGATCCAACGCGCTGAAGCTCTTGCCGAGAAACCACGGGCCCGCAGCGCCGGCGGCGGCGTTCAGCTGCCGCAATAAGCGCTCGCGATAATCCATTACCGCGTTTTTCAGCTGTTCCGCCCCCGCCGCCTGCGGCTGCCAGCGATGCGGATGGTCGGCATAGGTGCAGGTGGGGTAAATCTCCGCGTTGATGAACAGCAGCCAGCGCAGAAAACGCGGCAACAGCGGCGAGCCGCCGGGCGGCGCCAGTTCGGCGTGCGGCGCGCGATCGTGCAGCAACAGAATGATCGCCGCACTCTCCGTCATCACTTCGTCATTGGGCAACACTAAGGTGGGCACCTGGCCCAACGGGTTCAGCGCCAGCAGGCGATCGCGCTCCGGGCCGTCCTGCGTGTAGTCCACCTCCTCATAGCCCCAGGGGAAAGCGGTCAACACCAACGCGGCGGCCACGATCGTCGAGCCGCAGCCCTGCGTGCCGAACAAAGTATAAGTATCGTGCATGATTCCTCCCGCAGCGGAACAAGGTATCGATAACTGTAGACCAGCCGCCGACCGTCGGCCGAAGAAAAAATTCACTCTTTACGCGACTTTTTTAATCGTTCGACATGAAAATGAATTTTTTGTCATAAATAGATCACATTACTACGGTAAAAATTCTCCGCCGCCAACAATCAGGCGGCACAGTAAAACAGCAATGCAACTGATGATAAGCGTCTTTCAATCGAATAAAGCAGGGTAACCCATGAAACGTAATCTTCTGGCCGTTATTATTCCGGCACTTTTACTTGCGCAAGCGGCACAGGCAGCAGAAATCTACAATAAAGACGGCAACAAACTCGATTTTTACGGTCGTGTAAAGGCCCTGCATTATTTCTCCGATGATGCCGGCAACGACGGTGATAAAACCTACGTGCGTATCGGCTTTAAAGGCGCGACTCAGATTAACGATATGCTGACCGGCTACGGCCAGTGGGAATATCAGATCGCCGCCAACCACACGGAATCCGACGGCACTAAAGACACCAAAACGCGTCTGGGCTTCGCCGGTCTGAAATATAAGGATCTCGGTTCCTTCGACTACGGCCGCAACTACGGCATCATTTACGACGTCGGCGCCTGGACGGATATGATCCCTGAATTCGGCGACGATGCTTATATCAAGACCGACAACTTTATGAACGGCCGTACCAACGGCGTCGCCACCTACCGTAATAACAACTTCTTCGGACTGGTCGACGGCCTGAAATTTGCCGTGCAGTACCAGGGCAAGAACGAAAACGACGGCCGCTCCGCCAGCAAGGCGAACGGCGACGGCTGGGGCCTCTCCTCCAGCTACGAAATCATCGACGGCC
This sequence comes from Serratia sp. SM04, assembly GCF_040280225.1. Taxonomy (NCBI): domain Bacteria; kingdom Pseudomonadati; phylum Pseudomonadota; class Gammaproteobacteria; order Enterobacterales; family Yersiniaceae; genus Serratia; species Serratia sp. SM04. The sequence continues at coordinate 353,429 of NZ_JBEOQT010000002.1, forward strand.
TGAGCGTGGGCGCCGCCTATGCCTCTTCCAACCGCACCACCACGCAAAAAGCGGGCACCTTCGGTAAAGGCGACAAGGCCGATATCTGGGCCGGTGGTCTGAAATACGACAACAACAACGTCTACCTGGCCGCGACTTATTCGCAGAGCCGCAATATCGCGCCTATTTCCGGCACCGCCACCATCAATAACAACGCCACTTCCGTTAGCGGCTTCGCCAATAAAGCGGAAGGGATTGAATTGGTCGCACAATATCAGTTCGACTTCGGTCTGCGCCCATCGCTGGGTTACGTTCAGCAGAAAGGCAAAGATATTGAAGGCATCGGCGACGTCGATCTGGTGAAATATTTCGACGTAGCGGCAACCTATTACTTCAACAAAAACATGTCCACTTATGTCGAATATAAAATCAACCAGCTCGATGACGACAACAAGCTGGGTCTGAAAAACGACGACGTGGTTGTTGTCGCCCTGACCTACCAGTTCTGATGTGATGAATGAATAACCACCACTGCAAACTTTAGCGTCACTTGATACCCAGAGTTTTATTTCGCCGGGCGGCTGCGTCCGGCTTTTTTGTTTTTATTTTCCCCCTGTCCAATCCCCCCGCTTGCCTTGCAAAAAAAACGGGTCTACATGTATAGCTTTCTCCCCGAGCGAAATCAGCCATGCATAACGACGGACGCTTCGACTTCCACAACGCCCTGCGCTACAGCAGCGACGAACTGGCGAACATCCTCAGCCACTGCTTTGAAAACTACATCGTGCGCTTCGTTGTCGACGGGCCGACCTTCGCCGCCCGTTTCGGCGCCGAAGATCTCAGCCTGAACGACAGCCTGATCGTCACACACCGCCATGAACCGGTGGCGGTGGCGCTGATCGCCCGCCGCGGCCGGCACAGCCGGGTCGCGGCCTTTTCCGTGCGCCCGGAGATGCGCGGCCAGGGCCTGGGCAAGACGCTGATGCAGCGGCTGGTGGCAGACGCCCGCCACCGCGGCGACCGGCGGCTGTCGCTGGAAGTGATCGAAGGCAACGACGCCGCGCTGGCGCTGTACCACCGCGCCGGGCTGCGCATCGTGCGCACCCTGACCGGCCATCAGGCGCCGGCGGAAGCGCCGCCAGGCACGGCGGAACTGCAGGCGGTCGATCCGCTGACCGTCAGCCATCGCCTGACGGCGGAAGGCGCCACCAATCTGCCCTGGCTGATCGCCCCCGAATCGCTGTTCAAGCTGCCGGGCAAACCGCAAGCCTATACGCTCAATCGTCAGGCCTACGCCGTGGTGATGCCCGGCGCCGAGCACTGCTGGCTGCGCCTGATCTACGTGCCGCCGCAGCACCGCGGCCAGGGGCATGCGCGCGCCTTGCTGGCCACCCTGCAAACAAGGTTCGCCCCTTTGCCGCTGACTGCCAACGTCGTTGTGCCCGAGGTGGCCGCCCCCTTCTTTACGCATCTTGGCTGGCGGCAGGATCCCCTGCGACAGTTCGAGATGGATATGCTGCTGGACAGCCCACAAGAATAAAACCGAGAGAGATAACGATGGCAGGAAAACAGGCAAGGACACTCACCCTCGGCGCGGCGATTGGCGTCGCGCTGCTGACGTTGGCCGGTTGCGCGCAGCCGCCGCACACCGACGCGCAGGCCCAGCAGCGGCTGGCGGATCAGTCGGTGCTGGCGGTGAACTGGTTCCAACAGTCCGGCGAATACCGCGCGCTGGCGCATCAGGCGTTCAACAGCGCGCAGCGCGCCTTCGATCAGGCCAGGGCCGCGCCGGGCCGTAAAAAGGCGGTGGTGGTCGATCTGGATGAGACCATGCTGGACAACAGCGCCTACTCCGGCTGGCAGGCGCAGCAGGGCCAGCCATACGACGGCGCCACCTGGGCCAAATGGACACAGGCTGAACAGGCCGGCGCGGTGCCGGGCGCGGTGTCGTTCGCCCGCTACGTCAACGCCCATCAGGGCACGATGTTCTACGTGTCGAACCGCAAGCAGAGCGAATACGCCGCCACGGTGGCCAACATGCAGAAGCTCGGTTTCACCGGCATGTCGGAAAAGACCGTGCTGCTCAGCACCGATACCTCCAATAAGCAGGCGCGCTTCGACGCCATCAAACAAGCCGGCTACGACATCGTGGTGTACGCGGGCGACAACCTGAACGACTTCGGCGCCGCGACTTACCACCAGGACAACGCGCAGCGCCGGGCGTTCGTCAGCGAGAACCAGAACAAGTTCGGCACTGAATTCATCGTGCTGCCCAACCCGCTGTACGGCGATTGGGAAAGCGGACTGGCCCGCGACTACAACAAGCTGACGCCGCAGCAGAAGCTGCAGGTACGCCAACAGGCGATCAAAGCCTGGCGCGGGCGCTAAGCCTCACAGCAGTTTGTACATATAGCAGGTGGCTTCCAACGCCCCGCCGTCGCTGGCGCGGGCGTAATGCGGAATGTCGCCCGCCGCCTCGAACCCCAATTGGCGGTACAACCCCTGCGCCGCGCTGCCGCTCAGGGTATCCAGCACCAACAGGCTGCGGCGATGACGCGCCGCCAGCGCCTGCACTTCCTGCATCAACAGCCGCGCGACGCCCTGCCGCCGCGCCTGCGGGTGCACCATCAGTTTGACCACTTCCGCCCGGTGGCGGCCGTTGTCCGGCATCGCCAACAGCAGCTGCACGGTACCGACCGGCCGACCGTTCGCCAGCGCCACCAGCATCGCACGCTCTCCCCGCGCCAGGGCCGGCAGCAGCCCCTGCCAAAATGCCCGCGCCTGCTCCACTGTAAACGGCATGACAAAACCGATGCTGGCGCCGTGCGCCACGCTGGCGTGCAGCATCTCGGCCAAGTCGGCCATGGCGCTTTGCGCCGCGTCGGCGCCCCACTGTTGCAATTCAATCATGGCTATGGCCTGCAGATAACGAGCGTGTAATGAGCCGGCTCATCGCCGGGGACATGGAAACGGGACGCGCCGAACAGGCGGTAGCGCAGGCAGTCACCGGGCGACAGCCGGAAAACGCGCCCTTCCAGCGTCAATTCCAGCTGCCCGGACAGCAACCAGAGGTGATGCTCCAGCGCCGGTATCGACGGCAGGTCGTAATCAATCTGCGCGCCGGCATCGAGCCGGGCTTCGATAAACTCAGCCTTATACAGCGCGGCGGGAGGAGAAACGGAGCGACGGTGGAAACCGCTGGCGCGATCGACCCATACCGGCTGTTGCGGCGGCCGCAACAGCTCCGGCGGTTCGTCTTCGATTTCGCTCAACAGGCGCGACATGGTCAACCCGTAGGCGGCGCACAGCCGGTTCAGCAGCGACGCCGTCGGGCTGGTTTCGGCGCGCTCCACCCGCGAGAGCGTCGCCCGGCTGAGACCGGTGCGCTGCGCCAACTCCTCCAGCGACCACCCCTGCTGCTGGCGCAAATCCGCCAGCCGCTGCGCCAACCTCAGGTCGGCAGTCTCCAAACCGTTATCCATCGCTCACACTCCGCCTTGAAATCCCATATAAGAGAAATAATCTCAAATTAGAGATATGGCAAGCGGATTTTAAAAAATGCCGCGCAGCGCGATGAATATCAGCATGCTCAGCAACACCACCGCCAGCATACTGCGCAGCAAGAACGCCACTATCACCGGCAAACACTATCGAAGAAGGAGGAGCGTTCTAGCACTCGCGCGAGGGCGGGTTTTGTACAAGATTGCCCGTCTCGGCGCCCGGCGGCGCGATCGCCGCGCAGCGCCAGGCGCTGAATACCGCCAGCAGCGGCGCCAGCGCGAACGCCAGGAACAGCCAGCGCGCCGCCGACGCCGCGCCCGCCGCGCCGCCCGGATCGTTCAGCCCCGCCAGATTGGCAATCATCCCGGCCAGCGCCGCACCGAATGCGGTGGCGAACAGCTGCACCGTGGTAATCGAAGCGCCGGCGATATCTTTGTCCGCTTCGGGCGCCACCTGCAAAATGCGCGTCAGCAGGTGCGGCCAGCCGAAGCCGATGCCGAACCCCACCAGCAACAGCGCAATGACGATCGGCGCCAGCGCCTGCCAGTGGCCGCCGGACGGCACCGGCATCAGGATCGCCAGCGCCAGCAGCCCCACCAGCACAAACAGCGGCCCGCTGACGATCGCCCGGCGAATGCCCGCCCCGCGCCAACCTGAGCTGAGGATCTCGGACAGCGTCCAGCCGGCGGCCATGGCGGCGGCAATATAGCCGGAGATCAGCGGCGACTGGCCGTGCAGCAGCTGCAGAAAATAGGGCACGAAGATCTCGCTGGTCATGCCGATCACCAGCAACGCGGTCGTGATGTAGAGCGCCGCCAGCGATGAGCCGCGCCGCAGCGCGCCGTGCGGCAACAGGCGGGCGCGCGAGTGCGCTTCGCGCTTCAGCAGCCAGGCCATCAGCACCAGCGAGAGCGCGATGCCTGCCAGGTTGATCCAGGCGCTGTGCGCCAGACTGCCGGCGGACACCGCCAGCACCGCCACGGTCAGCAACAGCAGCTGCGCGGTCGGCAACGGCGCGGCCGCCTGCTGCGCTTTGCCCTTGGGCAGGATCAGGAAGGTAAATGCGGCGTACAGCGCCATGATCGGCAGCAGAATGCCGAAGGCCCAACGCCAGGCGTTCAGCTCGGCGAAAATGCCGCCCACCGCCGGCCCCACCAGGGTGGCGATGCCCCACATCGCCGAGATGAGCGCCATGGCGCGCGGCCACAATCGCTGCTCGAACACCAGGTTGATCATCGCGTAGGAGAGCGCAAAGATCAGCCCACCGCCGAAGCCCTGCACCGTACGGCCGATCAGCATCACCGGCATGCTCGGCGCCAGCGCGCACAGCGCCGCCCCGGCGATGAAGAACAGCGAAGCCACCAGATAGGCGCTGCGCGCGCCGTAGCCGCTGAGCAGCCGGGCCGACAGCGCGGAACCGAGGATCGACGCCACCACGAACAGCGTGGTGTTCCAGGCGTAGAGATCCAGACCGCCGATATCCTGCACCACCGAGGGCAGAATGGTGGTGGCGACCAGAATATTGATGGCATGCAGCGCCACGCCGAGCGAAAGCGCGATCGCACTGGCCGCATTTTTGCCGGAGAAAAGGTCGCTCCAGCGGCTATCGTCATGGGTTATCACGGTTGTCGTCCTGTTTTCAGAGGAATGGCATTGAGTTGGTCATAAGATTGCGTTAAATTTAACAAGAGTTATCTTGGAATAAGTTAGGGCGAGGCGGAGAAATATGTCAAGAATAAACTTGGAAAATAGCGGCGGCACCGCACAATCGGTCAGTGACCGCTTGCTGACGCTATTGAAAACCCGCGGCCCGCAGCAAGCTTCTGACGCAGGAAAGGTGCTCGGCACCACCGGTGAGGCGGCCCGCCAGCAGTTCGTCAAGCTGGCGAAAGAGGGGCTGGTCGAAGCGGTGGCGGAAACGCGCGGCGTAGGCCGCCCGGTGCAGCTGTGGCATTTGACCTCGGCCGGCAACGCGCGCTTTCCCGACACCCATGCGGATCTGACGGTGCAGCTGCTGCGCACCGTGCGCGACAAGCTTGGCGAACAGGCGCTCGACGTGCTGATCGAGACCCGCGAGCAGGAAAACCGCATCAACTACAAGCAGGCGATGATCGGCGCAGCCGATCTGCAGGAGCGCGTGGCGCGCCTGACCGAAATCCGCTGCCGCGAAGGCTATATGGCCGAATGGCGTCAGGAGGAAGACGGTTCCTATCTGCTGGTGGAAAACCACTGCCCGATCTGCGCCGCCGCCACCGTCTGCCAGGGCTTCTGCCGGGCGGAGCTGAGCATCTTCACCGAAGTGCTGCAGGCGCAGGTGGAGCGCGCCGAACACATTCTGGCCGGCTCGCGCCGCTGCGCCTACCGGATTTCGCTCCTTTAACACTGGTTTTTGCCCACGTTTTCAACCGGTACAGATTATTCTGCTTGTGCATCCCGCACCTTCCCTTCTAAGGTTGAATTAACGCATATTCAGACCAACAGCGGGCCTCGCGCTCGCTCTGGCAAATCCGTCGGCGCCTGGCGCGCAGCGGCAGAGTAACCCCACGGGAGTTGAACGATGAAGAAGCCGCATGCCGGATTCTGGCTGGCGACGCTGGGACTGGGCGTCTGCTGGCTGCTGGCGCTGCTGACTCGCGATCGGCTCAACGGCATCCTGCTGGCCGGCGCGGCGCTGGCGCTGATCTTTACCCCGGCCGCCCGCCGCAAAGGCGCGGCCCTGGCCGCCCTGGGCGGTATCGGCATGGATGGGCTGTGGAGCTACAGCGGCGTGCTGCACTACAGCGGGCAACACGGCCTGCCGCTCTGGACCATCGCGCTGTGGATCGGCTTCGGCTGCTGGTGGTATTGGCTGCTGGACGTGGTCAGAGCGGCCCCCTGGCCGCTAGCGGTGCTGGGCGCCGCCGCCGGCCCCTTCGCCTACGCCGTGTCCTGGAAACTGGACGCCTTGCTGCCCGGCGTGCCGCCGGAGTTCATGCTGCTGCTGCTGGCCGTCGGCTGGTCGATTTACCTGCCGGCCGTCAGCTGGCTGCAGTGGAAGCGGCGGGACAGCTGAACGGCGGGCGGCGGCCGGGAAAAATAATGCCGAAAGCCATTGCTTATCGGTTGCCCGATCGGGTTTACTGAGCGTTCTAATAATAATCACCCCTGCAAAAACATATCCCTATGCTTAGCCAACAAAGCCGTAGCGTCCTGCCGTTGATCGGGGCGTTGTTCACGTTATATATCGTTTGGGGTTCCACCTATTTCGTCATTCGCCTCGGCGTCGCGCAGTGGCCGCCGCTGATGATGGCCGGCATTCGCTTTCTGGTTGCCGGCATCGTGCTGTTCAGTTTCCTGGCCTGGCGCGGCCACGCGCTGCCGACGCCGAAGCAGTGGCTGGCCGCCGGCGCCATCGGCATTCTGCTGCTGGCGGTGGGCAACGGCCTGGTGACGGTGGCGGAGCACCAACACGTGCCGTCCGGCATCGCCGCGGTGATGGTGGCGACGGTGCCGCTGTTCACCCTCTGCTTCAGCCTGCTGTGGGGGATGCGCAACACCAAACTGGAATGGGCCGGCATCGCGCTCGGTCTGGTGGGCATCGTGCTGCTTAATACCGGCAACAACCTGGTGGGCAACCCGACCGGCGCGCTGCTGATTTTGCTGGCGTCGGCCAGCTGGGCCTTCGGGTCGGTACTGGGATCGCGCATCTCGCTGCCGGCCGGGCCGATGGCCGGCGCGGCGGAAATGCTGGTCGCCGGCGTGGTGTTATTGGCAGCCAGTCAGCTGAGCGGCGAGCGTCTGACTCAGATGCCGAGCACCGGCGGCTTTCTGGCGCTGGGCTATCTGATCGTCTTCGGCTCGATGCTGGCGATCAGCGCCTATATGTTCTTGTTGAAGAACGTGCGCCCGGCGGTCGCCACCAGCTACGCCTACGTCAACCCGGTGGTGGCGGTGCTGCTCGGCATCGGCTTTGCCGGCGAATCGCTGGCGCCGCGCGAGTGGCTGGCGCTGGTGATCATCGTGGCGGCGGTGGTGCTGGTGACGCTGGGAAAATACCTGTTCGCCCGCCCGGCCCGCGTGCAGGCCATCGACAGCGAACGGTAGCGATCGCAAAGGGCGGTCTGCGGGCCGCCGTTAAAAACGATTCTTGTTTCACCCGGCGAAGGGGCTATAATTCCCGCTGTTCCAAGCAACCTGCGAAATTATTCCTATGCTGAAAAAAGCGTTCGTCATCGTCATCGCCCTGTGCGCCTTCGGTTCTTTGGGCGGCGTATTCCTCGCCGGGCTGAACATCTACACCCGTTCCACCACCCCGCACGAAGAAAGCGCGCCTGCCGGGGATGCCGCCGCCACGCCGGCGCAAACCGAAACCCTTCAGGCCAAGTGATCGTCCAGCCAGCGCTGGCAGCGCAGCTGTAAAAAGCGCTGCAGCCGCCTGACGCGTTCCGACACCTGCGAGCGATGCGGGCACCAGGCATTTCGAGCAGTTCCTCACCGCGCCATAGCCGCCTTCCCCACGCCGGGGAGAAAAACGACGCGCTGCGCCTGATACAGGCCGACGCGCGGCGGGTTACCTGCTGGCGCTGGAGAAGGGCTTAGTGACCAGCAGCGCGATCGACATCGATGGCGACGCCCCGTTGTAACGGCGGCTAGAGCGCCGTCACGCCCTGCGCGGCGGCCTGCTGTTCCAGCACGGTGATAATCTGGTAGGCCGAACGCGGCACCAGGCTGAAATCGCCGATCAGCAGGCGGTCGCTGACCGCCTCATCCAGCATCGCCCGGGCGCCGGCGCGCAGGATTTCCACCTGTTCCGGCGGCGTACCCGCCGCGGTGATCAGCGGCAGACCGGGCACCGCCGCCGTGCGGCCGATGATTTTCAGCCCCTCCAGCGCCTGCGGCTGCGCGCGGCGCAGCAGTTCCATGCTGATTGAATCGATGGCGGCGATATCCGCCTGCCCGCTGCGGATCAGCTTCAGCGACTGATAATGCGCGCCGGAGGCGATAGCCGCACCGAAGAATTTCCCGTCCTGCGCCAGCGGCGCGATCAGCGCGCGCAGGCCGTTGTAGCCGGATTGGGAATCGGTGCTGTTATAGGCCACCGTCCGGCCGCGAAAATCCGCCAACCGTTCGCCGGAGTCGCCCGCGCGCACCACCAGCCAGCTGCGGTAATTCGGCCCGTCGCACCCCTCAACCCGATAATGGTAGGTGCCGATCAGCTGCACCTGCGGCAGAGTGCTGACCAACGGATAACCGCAGGTTTGGCTGAGCAGCAGATCGTCGCGCCGCCAGTGCTGCGCCAGATCGTCCGGCCAGCTGAGCCGCTCCGGCGCCGCCGGCAGCCCTAGGCGCAGCAGCTTGTCGCGCAATACCTGCCAGAAAGATTCGGCCTGCTCCCGGCCAACGCCGTACATCGGTAGAGACACCTGCATCATTTCCCCCTTACCCCGCCGGAGTGGTCGCCAGCGTCTGCTGACGCCAGGCGGTGAGATAACGCACCCAACGTTCGAACAGCATATCGGTGATAATAGCCAACAATGCCACCACCGCCGCGCCCTGGATCACATAGGCGGTGTTAAAGCCGCTCAGACCGATGATGATCGGCGAGCCGAGGGTCTTGGTGCCGACGGTGGAAGCGATGGCCGCCGTGCCGATGTTAATGATCACCGACGTGCGGATCCCGGCGACGATCACCGGCGCCGCCAGCGGCAATTCGACCCGCCACAGGATTTGCCAGGCGCTCATCCCCACGCCGCGGGCAATCTCGCGCGTGGCGGGCGGCACCGATTCGATGCCCGCCAGCGTGCCCTGCAGGATCGGCAGCAGGCCGTACAGCACCAGCGCAATGATCGCCGGCTGTTCGCTGAAGCCCATTACCGGCACCGCTACCGCCAGCACCGCTACCGGCGGGAAGGTCTGCCCCACCGCCACCACCGTTTCCACCAGCGAACGAAACTCCCGGCCGCTGCGCCGGGTTACCGCCACGCCGGCCGCCACACCGAGAGCCACCGCGATCAGGCTGGAGATTGCCACCAGCGACAGATGCGCCCCCACCAGCGCGATAAAGCTGTCCTGCTGATAAATGGGCCGCTCCAGATCGGGGAACCAGGCGGCGAACAGGCCGCGCAGATGATCCATGCCGAACACCAGCGCCAACAGCAGCGCCAGCGTCCAGGGCAGCGGATCGCGCAGCAGGCGCCAGATGCGCCCGCTCATGACAGCGCCTGCCCGGCGATCAGATCGTTGAAGTGCAACACCCCCAACGCTTCGCCCCGTTCATCCACCACCGGCAGGCAGTCGCTGCCGCGCGCCACAAACACCGACAGCGCCTCGCGCAGGCTCATGGCGGCGGCGATCGGCTCGCCCTCGGCGGCGCCGGGCCGCACTCGCTCCGCCACCGTTCCCAGTGACAGCAGCTTGATGCCGCGATCGCTGCGCCCGAAGAAGTCCCGCACGAAGTCGTTGGCCGGCGCGGTCAGCAGCGCCAGCGGCGTGCCCTGTTGCACCACCCGCCCCTGATCGAGCAGCACCAGGCGATCCGCCAAGCCCAGCGCCTCGTCGATGTCGTGCGTCACCAACACGATAGTGCGGCCGGAGAGCTGATGGATGCGCGCGATCTCCGCCTGCAACGCCGCGCGGGTGACCGGATCCAGCGCGCCGAACGGTTCGTCCATCAGCAACACCTCGGGATCGGCGGCCAGCGCGCGCGCCACCCCTACCCGTTGCTGCTGCCCGCCGGACAGCTGGTGCGGATAGCGACGGCGAAACAGATCCGGCTCCAGATGCAACAGCTCCAGCAGTTCGGTTACCCGATCGCGAATGCGCGCGCGCGGCCATTTCAGCAGCTGCGGCACGGTGGCAATGTTTTCCTCCACCGTCCAGTGCGGAAACAGGCCGATCGATTGGATCGCATAACCCATGCGCCGCCGCAGATCCTGCGGTTTGAACGACTGGATCTCTTCGCCGGCAAAGAGAATCTTGCCCCGATCGTGCTCGATCAGGCGATTGATCATTTTTAACGTCGTGGACTTGCCGGAACCCGAGGTGCCGATCAACACGGTGAATTCGCCCTCGGCGATGTGCAGCGTGAGATCGTCTACCGCCGGCTTGCCCTGAAAAATTTTGCTGACTTGCTCAAAGTGAATCATCGGCGCGATACGTCCAGGATTGAAACCCAAAATTTAAACAGCGAATCGACGATGACCGCCATCATGACCACCGGGATCACCCCCAGCAGAACCAGATCCAGCGCGCTGCTGAGCAGCCCCTGAAAGACGATGGCGCCAAAGCCGCCGGCGCCGATCAGCGCCGCCACCACCGCCATGCCGACGGTTTGCACCGCCAGAATGCGCACGCCGGTCAGGAACAGCGGCAGCGCCAACGGCAGCTGCACGCGCAGGAAGATCTGCCCGCGCGTCAGCCCCATGCCGGTGGCGGATTCGATCACCCCCGCCGGCACGCTTTGCAGCCCCGCCACCACGCTGCGCACCAGCGGCAACAGCGCGTACAGCACCAGCGCCACGATCGCCGGCGCCATGCCGATGCCGCTGACACCGTGTTCTGCCAGCCAGGGCACCGCCGTCGCCAGCCCCGCCAACGGCGCGATCAGCAGTCCAAACAGCGCAATGGACGGCACGGTCTGGATAATGTTCAGCGCGGAGAAAATCGGCCGCTGCCAGCGCTCGGAGCGAAAACACAGCACCCCGAGCGGCACGCCGATCGCCAGCGCCGGCGCCATCGTCGCCAGCAGAATGGTCAGGTGCTGCAGCAGCGCGGCGTCAAACACCTCCTGGCGATTGTGGTACTCCTTCAGCAGCGACAGCTGATCGAGCTGATGCCCGAACAGCAGCAGCGCCGGCGGCACCAGCACCAGCGCGTTGCCCAGCATGCGCCACAGATGCGACGCGGTGATGCGCGCCATGGCGTCGGCGGCGATCAGCAGGCTCAGCGCCATCGTCAGCCAGCATCCGCTGCCCCAGGAGGTGCGCGCCAGGCGCGATCCCTCCTGCGCCAGACGCCCGGCGGCCTGCCCGCTGATCCAGAAGGCCAGCGTCAGCACCCCGCAGGCGGCCAGCGCCGCCAGCAGCGCCCGTCCCCGCGTCGGCGGCAACAGGCTGAGGATCGCCAATGCCGCCAGCGGCAACAGCAGCCACAGCGCCGGGCCGTGCAGCAGGGATAACAAGGAGAGGCTTTTGCCCGACAACAGGCGATTGGGGGCATAACTGAGGAACGGCAGGCCGAACGCGGCCAGCAGCAACAGCATGAACAGCGTCAACAAGACGCGATGTTTTACGGCGATAGTCAAAGAAACGCTCCGGTTCCCTCGGTTTACCCCCTCTCCCGACGGCAGAGGGGGCACCTCGGCATTATCCCTTAACAAACCCTTTCTCTTTCAGGTAAGCGGCCGCCACCTGTTTGGCGTCCTGGCCTTCCACGGCGATCTGCGCGTTGAGTTTTTGCAGCGTCGGCCCGTCCAGCGAGGCGAACACCGGCTTCAGCAGCTCAGGCAGATTGGCGTGCGCCTTCAGGGCCGCTTCGCGCACGATCGGCGCCGGCGCGTAGATCGGCTGTACGCCTTTCGGATCCGCCAGCGTCTGCAGCCCCAGCGCCGCCACCGGGCCATCGGTGCCGTAGGCCATCGCCGCGTTGACGCCGGAGGTCTGCTCCGCCGCCGCCTTGATGGTCACCGCCGTATCGCCGCCGGCCAGGGACAGCAGTTGATCCTGATTCAGCTTGAAGCCGTAGGCATTCTGGAACGCCGGCAGCGCATCCGGCCGCTCGATAAATTCCGCCGAGGCCGCCAGCTTGAACTTGCCGCCGCCGTTGATCCACTTGCCGAGATCCGACAGCGTCTTCAGGTGATTGGCCTCCGCCACGTCCTGGCGAATGGCGATGGTCCAGGTGTTGTTGGCCGGCGCCGCGTCCAACCAGACGATTTTGTTTTTGTCGTAGTCGAGTTGCTTCACCTTCTCGAAACCGGCCTGGGCGTTCTTCCACGCCGGATCTTTCTCATCGGAGAAGAAAAACGCGCCGTTGCCGGTGTATTCCGGATAGATGTCTATCTCGCCGGACGTGATGGCGCCGCGCAGCACCTTGGTGGTGCCGAGCTGCAGCTTGTTGGTGGTCTGGATGCCGTTGGCTTCCAGCACCTGCACGATGATGTTGCCGAGCAGCGAACCTTCGGTGTCGATCTTGGAGCCGACGCGCACCGAGTCGGCCGCCTGCGCCAGACCGCCGGTGGCCAGCAGGGCCAGCGCGACGGCAAAGGAACGTCCGCGTGATAAGGTGATTGCCATACTTTTCCTCTGGTTATACGTTTTCCGGCTCATGGGCCGGTTAGGTTGGAAAATCCTGAGAAACGCGCTTCCAGCGCGCAATAAATTTTTCCGTCGGCAGGGCATCGCCCTCCCCCTGCGGTTCACCGGCGCGCAACGGATGCACGCCGACGTCGATCGGCGTCAGGGCGTAATCGCGCAGCCACTCACCGTAGCCTTGCGCGACAAATCCCTGGCTGCGGCGCTGGTACGCCTCGCGCTCCGCCAGATAGACTTCGCGCAAACCATACCACGGCAGGCCGGGCAGATCGTGATGCACTAAATGGTAGTTCAGATTGAGAAACAGCAGCCGCCACGGCCAACCCGCCTCATTAATAATAGAACGTGCCTGCGGTGCGTCCACGGCGCGATGCTCAAAAAACGATCTTACCTTGGTCAGCGCCAGCGCCGGGTAGCTGATGGCCAGCAGGTAAAACGCCGCGCCGATACCCTGCGCCTGCAGCCAGTCGAGCAGCATCGCCAACAGCGACAGGTGCACCAACCACCTCGCCCAGACGCGCCACTCCCCGGCGGCAAGCGCTTTCACCGCCCCGACCAGGGTCGCGGCGATATCCAGCGCCGGGCCAAGGAGCACCCGGCCTATCAGCGTATTGCGCACGGCGGCCAGCAGCGGCAGCAGCCGGGGATAGCGCCGCCACTGCGCGGCGCTGAAGTAATAGCTTTCGGGATCTTCGTGCGGATCGGTCAGGTGGTCGTTACGGTGGTGGCGCAGATGCGAATCGCGATACAGCCCGAAGGGATACCACACCGCCAGCGGCAACAGGCCGAACAGCTGATTGACGCGCGGCCAGCGCGTCGGATGGCCGTGGATCAGTTCGTGCTGCAACGACATGTACCAGGTGGTCAGCAGGATCAGCAGCGGCGCGCCAAGCCACGGGCCCAGCGTTTGCCACCCCAGCGCCACGCCGAACCAGCCGCCGTACACCGCCGCCATGATCCCCCAGGTGGGCAGCTCCAGCCGCCAATGCCGGCGCCGATAAAGCTGCCTGATTCGTTCGCGCTGTTCGGGGTGTAAATAGTGGGCGTGGGACATGCTGCGGCTCGCGGTAAGAGATTTTCTCCCAGTATCCGTGAGCCGTAGCGGCATTCAAAATAACGAAAATGGCAAAGCTAAGTGAAAATTCAGCGGGTTGCGTACGCGTAAAAGCGAAAAAACGGGCCGCGCAGGCGGCCCGTCGGTCACATCTTCAGGGAACGAAATCGAGCACCACGGCGTTGAACAGCGCATACTCGGTGGCGTTGGCCATCGGCGGAAACTGCGCGCGCTGCACCGCCGCGCTCGCCGCGGCGCACAGTGGCGCGTCACCCCGCACGACCTTGCTGCTAGCCAGCTTGCCGTCCGGCAGCAGCCGAATGCTGACTGTGCAGCGTTGGCCGCGCGCGCGTTCAGGCAAACGCAGCTCGCGGCTCACCGCGTTATGCACCCGCACCGGATAGCTGAGCGGCGCCGTGGCCTGCGCCTCGGCCTGCGGCTGCGGCAACGGGATGCCGGCCTGACGCCCGGCACCGCAGCCGCTTAACAGCAACAGCGCCAACAGGCCTAGTGTCTTTTTCATTCCCTATATCCTTATTGGGTTGTTAATCCTTATATGACGGCGATCACTGCGCCGCCGGGTAAGCCTCGCCGTCATCCGCGTAACGCTGCAGCCGCTCGCGCCACCACTTGGCTGCCAGACCGCTGGCGCTTTCCCGCCAGCCGAAATAGGCAACGTCGCTGCAGCGCTCAGATTCAACGCGTTTCGCCACCAGTTCGCCGCTGTTCAGGTAAGGTTCCGCCAGAGAACGCGGTAGATAGCCGCAGCCCAGCCCGGCCAACTGCGCCTGCAGCTTGGCGTCGAAGCCGAAGACCGTCAGCGTATCCTGTTCTTCCAGCAGGTTCAGGCTCTGCGGCGCGTTGACCCGCGAGGTATCGCGCACCACCACCGCCCGGTGCTGACGGATCTCATCTTTCGGCAACGGTTCCGGCAGCGCCGCCAGCGGATGCTGTGGCGCGACGGCGAACACGTAATCCAACTGCCCCAGGCGGCTGAACGCATAACCCACCCGCGACGGCGGCTCGCAGATGGCGCCGATGATAATGTCGGCGCAGCCGTAAACCAGCGATTCCCAGGAGCCGGCCAGCACCTCGTGGCTGAAACGCAGCCGAGTATGGTGATGCTGCCGATAGAACTCGTCGATCAGCGGCAACAGGCGGGCAAACGGGAAGGAGGCATCGATCCCGAGCGTGATCTCGCTTTCCCAGCCGTTCTCCACGTAGCGCGCCTGCTGCTCCAGATCCTGCGCCGCCCGCAGCAACACCCGCCCTTTTTCCAGCATCAGCTTGCCGGTATCGGTGAACTTCGCCCGGTGGCCGGAGCGGTCCAGCAGGGTGATGTCGAGATCGTTTTCCAGCTTTTGCACCATATAGCTGAGTGCCGAAGGGGTTTTAAACAGTGCGGCGGCCGCGGCGGCGAAAGATCCGTGCCGGTCCAGCGCGTCCAAAATCAGCAGCGCTTCCAGGTTTAATCTCATGCTTTCTCCCGTGTATAAAAAAACTCAACAAGTCGGCAAAAATTCTGCGGTATCTTTGAAATCGCCCTCTGCCTACCATGCGTTTTATCGGCGTTACACTCATCAGATGTTCAACCGAAATATCACTGGGAAGGTAAATTATGTCCAAGTTTCAACTGCTTGATAAAGACAACTCCGCACTGATTTTTATCGACCATCAACCGCAAATGGCCTTCGGCGTGGCTAATATTGATCGTCAGCAACTGAAAAACAACGTTGTTGGTTTGGCGAAGGCGGGCAAGATTTTCAACGTGCCAACCCTTTTCACCTCGGTAGAAACCGAAAGCTTCAGCGGCTATATCTGGCCGGAACTGCTGGCGGTACACCCGGAAATCACCCCGATTGAACGCACCTCGATGAACTCCTGGGAAGACGCGGCCTTCGTTAAAGCCGTGGAAGCCACCGGCCGCAAAAAGCTGGTGATCTCCGCGCTGTGGACCGAAGTGTGCCTGACCTTCCCGGCGCTGATGGCGCTGGAAGCCGGCTATGAAGTGTATGTGGTGACCGACACCTCCGGCGGCACCTCCGTCGATGCGCACGAGCGTTCGATCGATCGCATGGTGCAGGCCGGCGCCGTGCCGGTGACCTGGCAGCAGGTGCTGCTGGAGTACCAGCGCGACTGGGCGCGCAAAGACACCTACGACGCGGTGATGGCGCTGGTGCGCGAACACAGCGGCGCGTACGGCATGGGCGTCGACTACGCTTACACCATGGTGCACCACGCACCGGCCCGCACGCTGAAATAATTCCCCTTGCCCCGGCTCCGCGCCGGGGTATTTTCAGGAGTCGGTTTTATGGCCCATCCGCAGCATGTCACGCTGGTGATCACCCACCGTTTGGCGCCGGGGAACGAGCAGGCCTATGAGGCCTGGCTGAACCGCATCATGCCGGACGCCGCGGGCTTCACCGGCCATTTGGGCGTCAACGTGATTCGCCCTTCCGGCGACGAGCAGGCCTATACGGTGCTGGTCCGCTTCGACAACCTCGACAATCTGTACCGCTGGATCCACTCGCCGCTGCGCAAGCAATACATCGAAGAAGTCACCCCGCTGTTGCTGGAGAGCGACCATATCGAGATCCGCCCCGGCGCGGAGTTCTGGTTTACCCCGCCCAGCCCCGGCGTGCGCCAGCCGCCCCAGTGGAAGCAGTTCATCATCACCCTGCTGGTGATCTTCCCTTCCACCAATCTGGTGCCCTGGTTTTGGGGGCTGGCGCTGCCGCAGCTGAACGGCACGCTGCTCGGCCATTTTCTCAATGACGCCACCGTGGTCGCCCTGGTGGTGTACCTGTGGATGCCTATCGTGACCCGCGTTTTTCATCAATGGCTGACCCGCCGCTAGGCGGTTCGCCGGGAGAATGTTATGAACCACCACGCTTCATTGATCATCACCAACGGCAAGTTTCACACTGTCGATCGCCAAAATCCCACCGCACAGGCGGTCGCCATCCGCGACGGCAAATTTCTGGCGGTCGGCAGCGAAAGCGAAGTCATGCAGCACGCCGGGCCGGAAACCCAGGTGATCGACCTGCACGGCCACACCGCCATTCCGGGCCTGAACGACTCGCACCTGCACCTGATCCGCGGCGGCCTGAACTATAACCTGGAGCTGCGCTGGGAAGGCGTGCCTTCGCTGGCCGACGCGCTGCGCATGTTGAAAGAACAGGCGCTGCGCACACCGAGCCCGCAATGGGTGCGGGTGGTCGGCGGTTGGACCGAATTCCAGTTCGCCGAGCGCCGCATGCCGACGCTCGACGAAATCAACCAGGCGGCGCCGGACACGCCGGTGTTCATTCTGCACCTCTACGATCGCGCGCTGCTCAACCGCGCGGCGCTGAAGGTGGTCGGCTACACCAAAGACACGCCGAACCCGCCGGGCGGCGAGATCCAGCGCGACGCCAACGGCAACCCGACCGGCATGCTGATCGCCAAGCCCAACGCCATGATCCTGTACGCCACGCTGGCGAAAGGGCCGAAGCTGCCGCTGGAGCAGCAGGTCAACTCCACCCGCCAGTTTATGCGCGAGCTGAACCGTCTGGGCCTCACCAGCGCCATCGACGCCGGCGGCGGCTTCCAGAACTACCCGGAGGATTATCAGGTGATCGCCGAGCTGCACGAGAAAAAGCAGCTGACCATTCGCATCGCCTATAACCTGTTCACCCAGCGGCCGAAGCAGGAGCTGGAAGACTTCGAGCTGTGGACCGACATGCTCAAGCCGGGCCAGGGCACCGACTTTTATCGCCACAACGGCGCCGGCGAGATGCTGGTGTTCTCCGCCGCCGACTTCGAAGACTTCCTGCAGCCGCGCCCGGATCTGCCGCCGGGCACCGAGGACGAGCTGGAGCGGGTGGTGCGCCATCTGGTCGAGCACCGCTGGCCGTTCCGCCTGCACGCCACCTATGACGAATCCATCAGCCGCATGCTGGACGTGTTCGAGAAGGTGAACCGCGACATTCCGTTCAACGGGCTGCACTGGCTGTTCGACCACGCCGAAACCATTACCGAGCGCAATATCGAACGGGTCAAGGCTTTGGGCGGCGGCATTGCGGTGCAGCACCGCATGGCATTCCAGGGCGAATATTTCGCTGACCGCTACGGCATCGAAGCCACCAAACATACGCCGCCGGTGGCGAAAATGCTGGCGGCCGAGCTGCCGGTCGGGCTGGGCACCGACGCCACCCGTGTCGCCAGCTACAACCCGTGGACAGCGCTGTACTGGCTGGTCTCCGGCCGCACCGTCGGCGGCATGGCGATGTACGACGACAGCGCGCGGCTGGATCGCGAAACGGCGCTGATGCTGTGGACGCAAGGCAGCGCCTGGTTCTCCTCCGAGCAAGGCAAGAAAGGCCAGATCAAGGTCGGCCAGCTGGCGGATGTGGCGGTGCTGTCGCAGGACTATTTCAGCGTGCCGGAAGAGCAGATCAAAGGCATCGAGTCGGTGATGACGGTGGTGGACGGCAAGGTGGTCTACGCCGCCGGCAGCTTCTCGCCGCTGGCGCCGCCGCCGCTGCCGGTGCTGCCGGAGTGGTCGCCGGTCACCCAGGTGCCGGGCCACTACCGTTCTGCGCCGCCGTCGGCGGCGGCCAAAGTCGGCGTGCTGAGCCAGGCGCACCAATGCTGCGGCCCGTGCGGCGTACACGCGCACCAGCATGACATCGCGCGCCGCTCCAGCATCCCGGTGTCGGATGAAAACGCCTTCTGGGGCGCGTTCGGCTGTTCGTGCTTCTCGTTCTAAGTTGCCAGGCAAACAACTTATTATGTAACTAGCTTAATAAGATATTAAGTTATTAACATGACAAACTAATGGCGCTGCCCACGGGAGAGCGCCATTTCATTTTCAATCGCGGTTGATCTCCAGCCAGCGCCGCTGCTCGGCGGATGCGGCTATCGCATCCAGCACGCAAGACACCTTCCAGCCTTCTTCAAAGTCCGGCCACATGCGATCGCCCGCGGCGATGCCGTTGACCAGATCGCGGATCTCCACCGTCTTCTGATCGTTAAAGCCGATGCCGTGCCCGGCGCTGATGCAGAACGCCGCGTAGTCCGGGTGCTTCGGCCCTACCAACAGCGTTTTGAACCCTTGCCGCTCCGCCGGCTCATCGTGCCGATACAGCTTCAGCTCCGCCATCCGCTCCTGGGTATAGCTCAGCGTGCCCTTGGTGCCGGTGACCACATAGGTCAGCCCCATCTTGCGCCCGCAGGCAATGCGCGAGGTTTCGATAGTGCCCATCGCCCCGCCGGCGAAGCGCAGCAGCGCGCCGGCCTGATCTTCGTTTTCCACCGGCAGCAGGCGCGCCGGGTCTTGCGGATCCGGGCGCTGTTTGATCACCGTTTGCATATCGCCACAGACCGCCACGATGTCGCCCACCAGGTAGTGCGCCATGTTGACGATGTGCGCCGCCAGATCCCCCAGCGCGCCCAGCCCGGCGCTGGCGCGGCGGCAGTGCCAGTCGAGCGGCGTGCGCGGGTCGGCCAGATAATCCTCATTGTGGGTGCCGTAAAAATGCACCACTTCGCCGATTTCGCCGTTGGCGATGATCTCGCGCGCCAGCTGGCTGGTCGGGTTCTTCATGTAGTTGAAACCGACCAGCGTTTTCACGCCCTTGGCGCGGGCGGCCTGCACCATCTCCGCCGCGTCGGCGGCGTCCAGCGCCAGCGGTTTTTCCGAATACACGTGCTTGCCGTGGCGGATCGCCTCCAGCGCCATCTCTTTGTGCAAGAAGTTGGGCGCGCAGATGTCCACCACGTCGATCGCCGGATCGGCCACCAGCTGCCGCCAATCGCCGGTCGAGCGCGCAAAGCCGAACTCGGTTGCGCGCTGCGCCGCCAGCTCGGGCGTCACTTCCGCCAGCATCTCCAGCACCAGCTCCCCTTTCAGAGGAAAGACCGTGGCGGCCTGCGCATAGGCGATGGCGTGACAACGCCCGATATAACCGGTGCCGATTAACCCAACGCGTACCTGTTTCATCATTTTCTCCCGTGATCGAAATCCTGCATAGAACCAGGCGCTGCTCAATGAAACGCGCCGGCTGATAACAGGTTTATATGGAATTTAAATTTCAACAACAAGAAAAAAGGAAAATAAAGTTCACATTCGTGATGCCGTTCATGAAACATTGACGGGATGATGCAACGGGGAAAGCCCGGATACGGCTTGCCGTATCCGGACGAGATAAAATGAACCGTTTATTTCATATCAAGGTAAACCGTTGGCGCCATGCTGCACGTAGCCAGGGCGTTGCAGCAGGCGCTGCTGATAGGCCGCCAGCGCCGCATAATTCGGCCGCTCGAACGGCGTCATCAGCCAGCGATTCAGCGACAGCCCCAGCACCACGTCCGCCAGCGTGAAGGCCGCGCCGGCGGCATAAGGGCCGTGCTGCGCCAAATGCTTGTCCAGCAGCCCCATCAGCCGATTCCACTCACGCTCGGCGGCGGCCAGGCTGGCGGCATCCTGATAATCCGCATGCCCGCGCACCCGCGACATGAACACATAGCGCCAGGCGCCGTTCAGATCGGTGGCCTGCCAGTCCATCCACATCTCCACCGCCGCGCGCGCGCCGGGTTCCTGCGGCAGCAGATCGCGGCGCCCTTCCCGTCCGGCCAGGTAGCGGCAGATGGTGTTCGACTCCCACAGCACCCGCTCGCCGTCGATCAGCACCGGCACCAGGCCGTTGGGATTCAGCGCCAGAAACGCCGGCTCCTGCGTGGAGCGAAAGCCGCTGCCCCAGTCCTCCCGCGCCAGCGGCAACCCCAGCTCCTGGCAGGTCCACAATACCTTGCGCACGTTGATCGATGAGGCTTTGCCCAATAATTTCAGCATTCGCTTTCCTTACCCTCTCCAGAACGGTTTATCGCCTTCGCGCCGCGCATCCGCCCGCGTCAGGCCGATATCCGCCAATTGCCTGTCGTTCAGCAGCAGTAACTCTCTGCGCGTACTGCGGCGCAACAAATACCAACGCCAGCGTGACCAGCCTACCCGTCGCCACGTCGTCATGCCATCAAACAGTGCCATATTGTTATTCTCCCTGCTGTTTTTGCGTTGCAGTCATCATGCTCGCCGGGAGGAAAACAATACAGATTCACGCTGGCGCTATTTTTTTCATACAGCTGCGCCAAAAAAACCGCTGAATGGTTTACTTTGAAAGCATCTGTACCGGTTTTTTAATCCTGCATCCCGATAAGAGGCCTCTGTATGACACGCTACGCCACTCTGGCCGCCATTCTCAGCCAACGCATTCAGCAAGGGCTGTATCCCGCCGGCCATCGCCTGCCTTCGGTGCGCGCGCTGAGCCAGGAGCACGGCGTCAGCATCAGCACGGTGCAGCAAGCCTACCGGCTGCTGGAAGAACAGCGCCTGGTGGAGGCGCGGCCGAAGTCGGGCTACTTCGTGCATACGCGGCGCGCGCAGGCCGAGCTGCCCGCCATGACGGCGCCGGTGCAGCGGCCGGTGGACATTTCGCAATGGGAGCAGGTGCTGGAGCTGGTGCGCAGCAGGCCGCGCGAGGGCCTGATCCAGCTGGGGCGCGGCATGCCGGATATCGCCGAGCCGACGATGAAACCGCTGATCGTCGCCCTGCGCAACGCCGCCCGCCACGGCGATCTGCGCAGCCTGTATTACGACAGCATTCAGGGCGTGGCCGCGCTGCGCGAGCAGGTTGCCCGCCTGCTGCTGGATTCCGGCTGCCAAATCGGCCCCGATCAGTTGCTGATCACCACCGGCTGCCAGGAAGCGATCTCCGCCGGGCTGCGCGCTGTTTGCCAACCCGGCGACATCGTGGCGGTCGATTCGCCCTGCTTCCACGGCACCATGCAGACACTGAAGGGCCTGGGCATCAAGGCACTGGAAATCCCCACCGATCCGCTCACCGGCGTCAGCCTGGCGGCGCTGGAGATGGCGCTGGAACAGTGGCCGATCAAAGCGATTCTGCTGACGCCCAACTGCAACAATCCGCTGGGCTACATCATGCCCGACGCCCACAAACAGCGGTTGCTGACGCTGGCGCAGCGCCACGACGCGGCGATCATCGAGGACGACGTCTACGGCGACATCGCCTATCACTACCCGCGGCCGCGCACCATCAAGTCGTTCGACGAAGACGGCCGCGTGCTGCTGTGCAGCTCGTTTTCCAAAACGCTGGCGCCGGGGCTGCGGGTGGGCTGGATCGCGCCCGGCCGCTACCTGGAACGGGTGCTGCACATGAAGTTCATCGGCTCCGGCGCCACCGCCACCCAGCCGCAGCTGGCGATCGCCGAATTTATCCGCGGCGGGCACTATCTGCAGCACCTGCGGCGCATGCGCGCCCGCTACCAGCAGAACCGCGATCGCATGACCGACCTTATCCTGAAACACTTCCCGGCCGGCACCCGCGTCAGCCGGCCGCGCGGCGGCTTTATGCTGTGGATCGAACTGGACGAGGCGTTCGACACCCTGCGGCTGAACCGCCATCTCGAGCAGCAGGGCGTGCAGATCGCCGTCGGCAGCATCTTTTCCGCCGCCGGCAAATACCGCAACTGCCTGCGCATCAACTATGCGCCGAAGCTGACGGCGGAGATCGAACAGGCGGTGCAGCGGGTCGGCGCCACCATCCAGGCACTGATGCCGAGCGGCGTGCTGCAACCTCAGGCGGACTGAAGCCAATACTCCGCCACCCGGCGGCGCAGATGCCCGATGCCCTGCGGGTGGTGAATAAACTGCTCTACCGGCATCATTCGCCAGCGCTGCCCTTCATCGCCAAAGCGAATGGCGGCGATCTGCGCCGGGATGATCACCCCGGCCATAAACCAGGTCGGCGGGTAGCCGGGCTGAATACCGTCGTAACGCCGCTGCCAGACAACCTGGCGTTCGGCGAGCAACACCCCGAACTCTTCCTGCGTTTCCCGCAGCACGCACTGCAGCGGCGTCTCGCCGTTTTCCCGCCCGCCGCCGGGCAGATCCCACATCCCGGGCCACGGAATGCCCGGCTTGTCGTCCCGTTGGTAAACCAGCAGGCGGCCGTCGCACAGCAGCGCGATCTTGGCCCCGCCAAACGCCCGATCCGTCATGTTTTCCGTCTCCCGCCCATACCGTTGCCTGAACATCATACTCCATCCCGGCACGGCCTGGTGTATAGTGAAAATCCGTTTTCACAACAGGCGAACAATACGATGAATTCTCCGTTTCTGGTGACCCCTCAATGGCTTGCGCAACATATCAACGATGAAAATCTGGTGGTGATCGACGTCCGGATGTCGCCGGTGGGGCTGACGCCGAAGAAAGATATGCTTGCCGAGTTCGAACGCGGCCATATCCCCGGCGCGGTCTATTTCGATATCGACGAGGTGGCGGACAAAAGCACCGCACTGCCGCATATGCTGCCGACGGCGGCGGAATTCGCCGCGGCGGCGGGCCAATTGGGCATCAGCGAACGCGATACCCTGGTGATTTACGACGAGGGCAACCAGTTCTCCGCGCCGCGCGGCTGGTGGACTTTCCGCAATTTCGGCGCCGAGCGCGTTTACGTGCTGGACGAAGGGCTGAACGGCTGGATCGCGCAGGGCCAGGCGCTGGCAACCGGCCCGGCGCAGCCTGCCCCGCAGACGTTCAACGCCCGGTTCAACGCCGACGCGGTGGTGGATATGCGGCAAGTGGAGCAGGCGTTAGGCACGCCGGTGCAAATTCTCGACGCGCGCGCCGCGCCGCGCTTTTATGCCGAAGCGCCGGAGCCGCGCCCCGGCCTGCACCGCGGCCATATTCCCGGCAGCATCAACATTCCGTACGGCGAGCTGCTGGAAAACGGCCGCTTCAAATCGCTGGAGGCGCTGCGCCAAACCTTCAACGACAAGGGGGTGGATATCAACGGCCCGATCATCACCAGCTGCGGCTCCGGCGTGACGGCGGCGGTGCTGGCGTTCGGCCTGCTGTCGCTCGGCGCGCCGCAGGTCAAGCTGTATGACGGCGCCTGGAGCGAATGGGGCCAGCTGAGCAGCAAGCAGCCGATCGCCCAAGATTAAGTTTCGATCCGCTCGACCACGATCTGCGCCAGCCGCTGCACGGCGGCCGAAGGCTGATCCTCGGCGCGGTGCAGCACCACGCCGAGCTGGCCGAGAGCGGGCAGCAGATCGGGGGCCAGCGGCGCCAGGCCGGGCGGCAAACCCGCCGCCGTGCGCACCGTGACGCCCAATCCGGCGCTCACCGCCGCCCACACGCCGTTCAGGCTGCGGCTGGTAAAGGCGATGCGCCAGGGTATGCCGGCGCGATCCAGCGCCTGCGTCGCCGCGCTGCGCATCAGGCAAGGCGCGTCAAACATCACCAACGGCAACGGCTCATCCCCTTCTCGCCAGGGCGCCAGCGCGAAGCCGGGCGAGGCGATCCAGTGCAGCTGCCG
Source organism: Serratia sp. SM04 (assembly GCF_040280225.1). Lineage (NCBI taxonomy): Bacteria > Pseudomonadati > Pseudomonadota > Gammaproteobacteria > Enterobacterales > Yersiniaceae > Serratia > Serratia sp. SM04. The sequence goes on from NZ_JBEOQT010000002.1 coordinate 377,632, forward strand.
CTGCCCCAGCGCCTGATGAAACGGCGTGCTCAAACCGCCATCCCACGCCAGCGACAGATCCAGTTGGCCTTTCAACACCCAGTCGATCAGCTCGGCATTGCGCGCGATGCGCGCCTCGATGCGCACCTTCGGATTGGCGCGCGCGAAGCTGCCCAACACCTGCGGCAGAAACGTCTCGCCGAAATCCTCCTGCAGCCCCAGCCGCACCGTGCCCTGCAAATCCAACCCGCGCACCGCGGCGGCGGCTTCGTCATTGAGCTCCAGCAGGCGGCGCGCGTAACCGAGCAGCGTTTCCCCCGCCTCGGTCATCACCATGCCGCGCCCGGCCTTGCGCAGGATCGGCGCGCCGACCTGCTGTTCCAGCTTTTTCAGGTGAGCGCTGACCGCCGACGTCGAACGCCCCAGCCGTTCAGCCGCCTTGGCGAAGCTGCCCAGCTCGACGCCGGTGACGAAGCTGCGCAAATCCTCGAGATCGAACGTTATTCGCCTCATGCTGACCATCCTGATTTTCTGAACCATCGATAAAAATAATACCGATTTTACTGATAAAGATGGCGTGTCACGCTCTCCCGGTCAACGTCTTTGCGGAGAATCCTTATGCTCGCGATGCACGCAGCCCGCCAAGTGGCGGTTAGTGCGGCTGGATTTATGGCGTGAACCACCGCAGGTGCAGCCGCACAACGGCCATCTGTCCGCCCCCTTTGACCACACTGCGCCGCGGGTTGACAGCCAAACTTGATATTGATAATCATTATCAACATTGAACATTCACTTGCGGCTCGCGGGATGCGGGCCGCTCTCCGGGGTCAACCGCCATGCCGTCATCACCGATCACACCTTACGCCACCACCTGCTGCATCGTGGGAGGCGGCCCCGCCGGGCTGATGCTCGGCTATCTGCTGGCGCGGGCGGGGATCGACGTGACGGTGCTGGAGAAGCACGCCGACTTCCTGCGCGATTTTCGCGGTGACACCATTCACCCGTCGACGCTGGAAGTCATGCACCAGCTGGGCCTGCTCGACGAACTGCTGGCGCTGCCGCACCAGCGCGCCGAATCCCTGCACGCCGAAGTCGCCGGGCGCGACATTAAGCTGGCGGATTTCACTCGCCTGCCGACGCGCTGCAAATTTATCGCCTTTATGCCGCAGTGGGAGTTCCTCAACTTTTTGGCACAGCAGGCCGCCGCGTTCCCCCATTTCAGGCTGCTCACCTCGACGCAGGTTCATAAGCTGCTCTACGACCGCGGCCAGGTATGCGGCGTGCTGGCCGACACGCCGGAAGGCCCGATCCGCGTACGCAGCCAGCTGGTGATCGGCACCGACGGCCGCAACTCGGTGGTACGCGAGCAGGCGGCGCTCAGCAGCCGCTCCTTCGGCGCCCCGCGCGACGTATTGTGGATGAAGCTCAGCAAGCAGCCGGGCGATCCGGCCTGGTCGATGGGCCATACCGGGCCGAAGCAGAACTTCATCATGATCGATCGCGGCGACTACTGGCAGTGCGGCTACTCGATCGATAAAGGCAGCTTCGACGCGATCCGCCGCAGCGGCCTGGAGAAATTTTTGCTGCACCTCGCCGAGGTGGCGCCATTCCAGGACGATCGCCTGCAGGAGATCGTCGAGTGGGATCAGGTGAAGCTGCTGAGCATCCGCATCGATCGTCTGGATCGCTGGGCCAAACCGGGGGTGCTGTGCATCGGTGACGCCGCGCACGCCATGTCGCCGATCGGCGGCGTGGGCGTCAACCTGGCGATTCAGGACGCGGTGGCCGCCGCCAACGCCCTGATCCCACCGCTGCGCCAGCATCGGCTGCAGCTGAAGCATCTGCTGAGCGTGCAGCGCCGGCGCGAATTCCCCACCCGGGCCATCCAGTTTTTGCAGATCAAAATGAGCCAGCGCAAGCCGGGCGAACGCCGCGCGGCGGGCGGTTCGCGCCTGATCGCCCGCGTCGGCAACAGCCGCTGGCTGCCGCGCCTGTTCGGCCGCATCATCGGCCTGGGTTTTCGCCGCGAAACGCCGCGGCATCTTGAAAGTTAACCCGCTATACTCATCGGTTCCCGCTTCGATGAGGTTCATTCATGTTCACCGTCCGTCAGGCATTGCTGGAAGATTTAACCCAGGTGCGCGATATCGGCATCCGCACCTATCGCGCGCACTTCGGTGAGCTGTGGCGCTACCCGCACGAGCTGGAGGCCTTTCTGGCCGAGGATTTTGCCGTCTCCGCGCTGGAACGGACGCTGCGCGATCCCGACGTGTGCTGGCTGTTGGCCTATGAGGATGACGCCCTGGTCGGCTATGCGCGGCTCAACGTCGACAGCTTGCTGGCGCCAACGCAAACCCGCGGCGCAGAGCTGCAGAAAATCTATTTCCTGCCGGGCCATGCCGGCAACGGCTATGGCCAGCGCCTGTTCGAACAGGTGCAGCAGCGGGCCATCGAGCGCCGGCAGAAGACGCTGTGGCTGGAGGTGCTGCAACGCAACACCGGCGCCCAACGCTTTTATCAGCGCCAGGGATTGAGCATTTGTGGCGAGACCTGCTACACCAGCGCCCAGGGCTCGATAGGCATCTGGTATATGAGCAAGGCGCTGTAACCGCGCCCCGCTCCGCCTTCGTTTAGCGCGGCTCCCGCTGCAGCATCAGGAACAGCAAGGCAAACGCATTGGGCGCCAGGTAGATCAGTGCCCCCAGCTGCACCGCCAGCGGATCCTGCTTGGCCTGCCAGGCCATAAACCAGTCGCCGGCGACCACCATAAAGCCGACGCCCCACACCGCGATCGCGCAAAGCGCCCCCAGCATCGCCCAGATTTTGCCCTTGGCGAAGGCGGCGTAAGGGCCTTTAAATCGCCCGATCATCAGCACCACGCCTGCGGCCGCGAATAGGCCGGCCAGCGTTTCCAGCGTGGTGATGACAGCCAACCCCAACATACAGGCCCAGTCGGCGCCGATCGCGCGCCACATCAACCCCGGTGTCTGATAGGTATCCTGCATGGCGAGCAGCGGACCCACCGCATTACGCGCGGTGCCGGCGAAATCCGCCGTATTGTTCAACAGGCTGAACAGCCCCCACAGGGCCGGAAACAGGGACAGGACGATGCAGCCGAGGCGTGACACAGTGATTTCGTTCATGGGTTATCCTTAATTAATAAACTTGCGGCTTCCACCATCATGGCGGTGCCGCAGTCGAGATCCTGAGAGTTTGACGTGCACAATGTAAGAACTAATCTTACAATTACGCAGCATAGCCGAAAGTGAGGAGGAATAATGGGCAGAACATTAACGGTAGATCTGGGTGACGAACTGCGTAGCTTCGTCGAAGACCTGGTGGCCAGCGGCGATTACCGCACGCCCAGCGAAGTCATCCGCGAATCCGTGCGCACTTTGCGCGAACGTACCGCCGCCTCAAAACTGGAAGAGCTTAGGCGCCTGATTGCCGAAGGAGAGAACAGCGGCGAAGCCGTCGAATGGGATCGTGATGTGTTTATGGAAAGAATACGGAGCAAAGCAAAAGGATGCGCAGGAAAGTAACCGTCCGCCCAAAAGCCTTGGACGATATGGAAGAGATCTATTTTTACGGATTGGCGCACTTTGGCTTACAGGTGGCCGAAGATTATCTGCGCCACCTGCACAGGCTTTCGATAACCTTAGCCACCACCAACTCGGCAGAAACATCGATGCAATCGGCCCCGGCCTATGGGTATTGCCCGTCGCCAACCACCTGATTTATTTTCGTCAGCACAGGCGGGAGGTGAATATCATCAGAGTGCTGCATCATTCCCGAGATCCGCTCAGCCGATCCTTTTTCAGCTGATCCAACGTCAAATCGCCACCAGCCCGCGTACGCCGTCCTGTTCCATATTGCTGCCGGCGCCGCGCTGCACGATGCTGCCGCGCGACATCACCAGATAGCTGTCCGCCAGGTCGGCGGCAAAGTCATAGAACTGTTCCACCAGCAGGATCGCCATATCGCCGCGCGTCGCCAGCTGTTTGATCACCGCGCCGATCTCCTTGATCACCGAAGGCTGGATCCCTTCCGTCGGCTCGTCGAGGATCAGCAGCTGCGGCCGGCAGGCCAGCGCCCGGCCGATCGCCAGCTGCTGCTGCTGCCCGCCGGAGAGATCGCCGCCGCGCCGATCCTTCATTTGCCGCAGCACCGGAAACAGTTCATAGATCGGATCCGGCACCGTGCGCGCGGCGGCGCCGGAAAAGCGCGCCAGCCCCATCAGCAAATTTTCCTCGACCGTCAGGCGCGGGAAAATCTCCCGCCCCTGCGGCACATAGGCGATGCCCGCCCGCACCCGCTGATGCGGCTTTTTACCGGTGATGGTTTCGCCCTGCCAACGGACGCTGCCGCTGCGCGCCGGGACCAGCCCCATCAGGCATTTCAGCAGCGTGGTCTTGCCCACGCCGTTGCGCCCCAGCAGGCAGGTCACCTCGCCAATGCGCGCCTCGAACGACAGGCCGCGCAGAATGTGGCTGCCGCCGTAATATTGATTCAATTCTTCTACCTGCAGCATGATTACGCCTCCTCAGCGCCCCAGATATACCTCAATCACCCGTTCGTCGGCCTGCACCTGCGCCAGCGATCCTTCCGCCAGCACCTGCCCCTGGTGCAGCACCGTCACGCGATCGGCGATGGTTTCCACAAACCCCATATCGTGCTCCACCACCATCAGCGAATGCTTGCCCGCCAGCTCGCGGAACAGTTCGGCGGTGTAGTCGGTTTCGGCGTCAGTCATGCCGGCCGCCGGCTCGTCGAGCAGCAGCAGGTGCGGCTCCTGCACCAGCAGCATGCCGATCTCGAGAAACTGTTTTTGCCCGTGGGACAGCAGCCCGGCGGGCCGGTGGCGTTCATGCCCCAGCCGCAGGGTCTTCAGCATCTCGTCGATGCGGTCGCGCTGTTCGCTGCTCAGGCGGGCGCGCAGGCAGGCCCACACCGACTTGCGGGTTTTCTGCGCGATCTCCAGATTCTCGAATACCGTCAGCGCCTCGAACACCGTCGGTTTTTGAAACTTGCGGCCGATGCCGGCGTGGGCGATCTGCATCGGCGCCAGCCGGGTCAGATCGACGGTCTGATCGTAAAACACCCTGCCGCTGTCCGGTCGGGTCTTGCCGGTGATCACATCCATCAGCGTAGTCTTGCCGGCGCCGTTGGGGCCGATCACGCAGCGCAGTTCGCCGACGCCAATGCGCAGCGACAGATCGGTCAGCGCGCGAAAACCGTCGAAGCTGACGTTGACGCTGTCGAGCTGCAGCACCGGATCGGTTTGCTGCCGGTATTTATCCGCCGGCAGCGGGTGGGTAAACAGCTCGTCGGTCACTTGCATCGCTTTCATGAGGTTTTCCTCCGGCGCAGCAGGCCGATCACCCCTTTGGGCAGAAACAGCGTGACGACGATAAACATCAGGCCGAGGAAGAACTGCCAGTATTCGGGAATGGCCATGGTGAACCAGCTCTTGGCGCCGTTGACGATGCCGGCGCCGAGCAGCGGCCCCACCAGCGTGCCGCGCCCGCCGAGCGCCACCCAGATGGCGGCCTCGATCGAGTTGGTCGGCGACATTTCGCCGGGGTTGATGATGCCGACCTGCGGCACATAGAGCGCGCCGGCCAGCCCGCACAGCACCGCCGACAGCGTCCAGACGAACAGCTTGAAGCCCTTCGGATCGTAGCCGCAGAAGGTCAGCCGGTTTTCCGCATCGCGCACCGCAGTCAGCACCCGGCCGAACTTGCTGCGCGCCAGCGCAAAGCCGATGGCCAGGCTGGCGGCCAGCAGCAGCACCGTCGCCAGGAACAGCGCCACCCGCGTGCTGGCGGCGGTGATGGGAAAGCCGAGCAGCGTGGTGAAACCGGTAAAGCCGTTATTGCCGCCGAAGCCGGTTTCGTTGCGAAAGAACAGCAGCATGCCGGCATAGGTCAGCGCCTGGGTCATGATCGAGAAATACACCCCTTTGATTTTCGAGCGGAAGGCGAAGTAGCCGAACAGGAAAGCCAGCAGGCCCGGCACCAGCACGATCAGGCACAGCGCCCAGGCGAAATGCTGGGTGCCGCTCCAGAACCACGGCAGCTCATTCCAGGAGAGGAACGCCATAAACGCCGGCAGCCCGTCGCCCGCCGCCTGCCGCATCAGGTACATGCCCATGGCGTAGCCGCCGAGCGCGAAGAACAGCCCGTGGCCGAGCGACAGCAGCCCGGCATAGCCCCACACCAGATCGAGCGCCACCGCCACCACCGCGTAGCACAGGATCTTGCCTGCCAGCGTCAGGGTATAGGTGGACACCGCCAGCGGATGATCCGCCGGCAACAGCGTCAAGAACGGCATCACCAGCAGCACCAGCAACGCCAGCGCGCCGATGCTCAACGCCAGCCGGGGCGCTTTCTGTACGCCGGTTACGGTCAATGGTTGGCTCATCAGTCAATCACCCTGCCCTTGAGGGCGAACAGCCCCTGCGGGCGCTTTTGAATAAACAGAACGATCAGCACCAGGATCAGGATCTTGCCCAGCACGGCGCCGATCTGCGGCTCGAGGATCTTGTTGACGATGCCGAGGCCGAAGGCCGCCGCCACCGTCCCCGCCAGTTGGCCGACGCCGCCGAGCACCACCACCAGGAACGAATCGATGATGTAACCTTGCCCCAGCTCCGGCCCGACGTTGCCCAACTGCGACAGCGCCACCCCGCCGAGCCCGGCGATGCCGGATCCCAACCCGAAGGCCAGCATGTCCACCCGCCCGGTGGGCACGCCGCAGCAGGCCGCCATCGCGCGGTTTTGCGTCACCGCGCGCACGTTCATGCCGAGCCGGGTCTTGTTCAGCAGCAGCCAGGTCAGCGCCAGCACCAACAGCACGAACGCGATCACCGCGATGCGGTTCCACGGCAGCACCAGGTTCGGCAGCAGCTGCACGCCGCCCGACAGCCACGCCGGGTTGGCGACCTCGACGTTCTGCGCCCCGAACAGCACCCGCACCAGTTGGATCAGCACCAGGCTGATGCCCCAGGTGGCCAGCAGGGTTTCCAGCGGCCGGCCATACAGGTGGCGGATCACCGTGCGCTCCAGCAGCATGCCGATCCCGGCGGTGATGGCGAACGCCACCGGCAGCGCCGCCAGCGGGTAGAGCGCCAGCCAGTGCGGCGCAAACTGCTGAAACAGCCCCTGCACCAGGTAAGCGGAATAGGCGCCGAGCATCAGCATTTCGCCGTGCGCCATATTGATGACGCCGAGCAGGCCGTAGGTGATCGCCAGCCCGAGCGCCGCCAGCAGCAGGATCGAACCGAGCGACAGGCCGCTGAACGCCTGGCCGAGCAGATCGCCGATCATCAGGCGATGCTGCACCCGCTGCAGGCTGCGTTGCGCCTCGGCGCGCACCGCGGCGTCCGGCTCGTGAGCGGCGTCGGTCAACGCCTGCAGCCGCGCGCGGGTTTCCGGCTCGCCCGATTCCCCCAGCAGCCGCACCGCATTGAAGCGCACCTGCGGGCTGGCGTCGGTCAATTGCAGGTTCGCCAGCGCAATGCTCAGCGCGTCGCGTACCTGCGGGTCTTTCTCCTGCGCCAGCCGCCGGGTCAACAGCGGCAACTGCTCGCCCTGCGCTTCGCGCTGCAGCGCGGTCGCCGCCTGCAGCCGCACCGCCGCGTCCGCGCTGACCAGCCGCTGCGCCGACAACGCGTTGGCGATCAGAATGCGCAGCCGGTTGTTCAGCCACACCTTCTTCGGTTCGCCAACCGGGGCCGCCTCGCCCTCGAGCGGCAGATAGCGATCGCCCTGGCGGATAAAGGCGCGCTTCGCCCCGTCGATCGCCACGGTTTCCTGCTGCAGCCCCTGCAGCAGCGGCAGGCGTGCGGCGTCCGGCTCGGCCGCCCAGGCCTGCAGCAACTTGGCCTGCTGCGCACGGTTGGCCGCCGCGAACTCATCGGCCGGCCCGGCCTGCGCCAGCAGGGGCCAGGCGCACAGCAGCCACAGCCCGACGCGCAGAGAGGATAAAAACGGAGATTGCATCAGCTGCCTCTTCTGTTGGGCCGGCGGGCGCTGGGCCGCGCCGGCGCTGAGTGACGTTACTTGCCGCCTTTCACCGGGTAATCCGGTTTTTTGTCGTTGCCGGCGATATACGGGCTCCACGGCTGCGCGCGCACCGGTGCCTCGGTCTGCCACACCACGTTGAACTGGCCGTTGCCCTCGATCTCGCCGATCATCACCGGCTTGTGCAGGTGGTGATTGGTCTGGTCCATGGTCAGCGTGAAGCCCGACGGCGCGGCGAAGGTTTGCCCGGCCATCGCCGCGCGCACCTTATCGACGTCGGTGGTGCCGGCCTTTTCCACCGCCTGCGCCCACATGTGGAGGCCGACGTAGGTGGCCTCCATCGGATCGTTGGTCACCGCGGTGGCGTAATTCGGCAGGTTGTGCGCCTTGGCGTAGGCTTTCCACTGGCTGACAAACCGCTTGTTGGTCGGGTTATCCAGCGATTCGAAGTAGTTCCAGGCCGCCAGGTTGCCCACCAGCGGCTTGGTGTCGATGCCGCGCAGCTCTTCCTCGCCGACCGAGAAGGCGATCACCGGCACGTCGGTGGCCTTGACGCCCTGGTTGGCCAGTTCTTTGTAGAACGGCACGTTGGAGTCGCCGTTGATGGTGGAGATCACCGCCGTATTGCCGCCGGCGGCGAATTTTTTGATGTTGGCGACGATGGTCTGGTAATCGCTGTAGCCGAACGGCGTGTAGACCTCTTCGATATCCTTGTCCTGCACGCCTTTGCTGTGCAGGAAGGCGCGCAGGATCTTGTTGGTGGTGCGCGGATAGACGTAATCGGTGCCCAGCAGGAAGAAGCGCTTGGCGCCGCCGCCGTCCTCGCTCAGCAGGTATTCCACCGCCGGGATCGCCTGCTGGTTCGGCGCCGCGCCGGTATAGAACACGTTCGGCGACATCTCTTCGCCTTCGTATTGCACCGGGTAGAACAGCAGCCCGTTCAGCTCCTCAAACACCGGCAGCACCGACTTGCGCGACACCGAAGTCCAGCAGCCGAACACCGCCGCCACCTTGTCCTGGCTCAGCAGCTGGCGCGCCTTTTCGGCGAACAGCGGCCAGTTGGAGGCCGGATCCACCACCACCGGCTCCAGCTTTTTGCCGAGCACCCCGCCTTTGGCGTTGATCTCGTCGATGGTCATCAGCGCCACATCCTTCAGCGGCGTCTCGGAAATCGCCATGGTGCCGGAGAGCGAACTCAGAATGCCGACCTTGATGGTGTCGGCGGCCTGCGCGCTCCAGGCCAGGCCCAGGCCGACAGCGGCGGCGGACAGCGCAAAAGCTTTGATAAAACGACGACGTTGCATAGTTCAAACTCCTGATGTGTGTGAAATCAAAATCGTTACGCCGAGCGCGCCGGCTGCTGGGCCCGCGCCTGGTGCAACATGTGCAGCGTTATTTTTCGTACCTCTGCCTTGCTGACGGCGATATGCTCGCCGAGCAGCGCTTGCGCCACCCCGCTTTGCCGCTGCAGGATCGCCTGCAAAATGGCGGCGTGTTCGCGGTAGGTGGCGTCCACCCGCGCCTGCTGGGTGAAATCCAGTCGGCGAATGATGCGGATCTTTTCGGTCAGCTCGCGGTGGATGCGCGCCATTTCGCCGTTGCCCGCCGCGGCCACCAACGCCTGATGAAACTGCTCGTCGTGCTGCGACACCGCCTGGCCGTCCGCCAGACGCGGCGCTTCGGTCCAAAAACGGTTCAGCGCCGCCAGCGCGGCCGGCGTTTCCCCGGCCGGCCATTCGCACAGCCGTTTCACCGCCTCTTGTTCCAGCACGATGCGCAGGTCGTACAGCTCTTCGAAGTAGGCGAAATCGAACGGCCGCACGTGCCAGCCGCTGCGAAACAGCACCTCGACATAGCCTTCGCGCTCGAGTCGAAACAACGCCTGACGCACCGGTGTGCGGCTGGCCGCCATGCGCTGCGCCACGTCGCTTTCGCTGAAGCGATCGCCCGGCAGCAGGCGAAACTCGAAGATGTCGGCCTTGAGCTGCAGATAAATGCGCTCCGCCAGCCCCTCCGGCCGCGCCTTGTGCTCTCCGTTGGTGATTTGCATCCTCGCCCCTCCATTCAGATCGCTTTTTCCAGCCACAGCAGGGCGTCGCCCGGCCCGACCGGCCGCCCCTGCCGGCAGCTGATGCGTTTGACGATCCCGGCGCGCGGCGCGGTGACCGCCAATTCCATCTTCATCGCCTCGACCACGATCAGCGGCTGCCCGGCCGCCACCGCCTGCCCCGGCTCCACCAGGATCTTCCACACGCTGCCGTTCAGATCGGCGCTGACCAGATCGCCGTCGATCGCGTCTTCTTCAACCGGCGGCAACAGCTGCGCCTCGGCCTCGTCGTCATCGCTGCGCCAGCGCGCCACTTCGGCGTTGAACGCCTGCTGCTGGCGATGCTGGAAGTCGGCGATCGCCCCGGCGTTGTCGGCCAGGAAATCGGTGTAGGCGGCGAAGTCGAATTCGCTCTCTTCGATGCGCACCTGCATGCGCCCTTCGCGGAACGCTTCGCGCTGCTCGTCCAGTTCTTGCTCGCTGACCGGGTAGAAGCGCACCTGATCGAAGAAGCGCAGCAGCCAGGGTTCACCGGCGGTGAACTGCGGGTTTTTGAGGAATTTGTTCCAGATCGGCAGCGTGCGCCCCACCAGCTGGTAACCGCCCGGCGAATCCATGCCGTAGATGCACATGTACATGCCGCCGATGCCGACCGTCCCTTCGGCGGTGTGGGTGCGCGCCGGGTTGTATTTGGAGCTCAGCAGGCGATGGCGCGGATCGAGCGGCACCGCGCAGGGTGCGCCGAGGTAGACGTCTCCCAATCCGAGGATCAGGTAGCTGGCGTCGAACAGGATGTCGCGCACCTGCTCGCGTCGGCTCAGGCCGTTGATACGCTGAATAAAATCGACGTTGTTCGGCAGCCAGGGCGCCGAAGCGCGCACCGTCTGCTGATAGCGATCGACCGCCCCCAGCGTGGCCGAATCCTCGAACGCCATCGGCAGCCAGACGGTGCGCGTCGGCACCTTCAGGCGGCTGACGTCCCCCAGCGCCCGTTCGCGCGCCAGCAGGCGCTGCAGCAGATCGGCCTGGCTTATCAGCCGGCTGTCGTAGCGGATCTGCAGCGAACGCACGCCCGGCGCCAGCTCCGCCACGCCCGGTATCGCCTCCTGCCGCAGCGACTGCATCAGCAGATGAATGCGCAGCCGCAGCGCCAGATCGAGCACGTTGTCGCCGTACTCCATCAGGATGTAGCCGTCTCCCGCCTGGCGATACGCCACCGCCGGGCGCCCTTCCGCCGCCGGCAGCGCCGCCAGCACCGCGGCGGAAACGGTATCCGCCGGGGCCAGATCCGGCGGCGGCAGGGTGATGGCCTTCACCGCCGCCAGCGCTTCGATGCTGCCGAGCTGCGCCTGTTCCAGCGACTGCGCCTGGCGAAAACCGATCGGATGAAACCGGATGCGGTCGCCCGGCTTCACCTGCCCCACTTTCCACAGCTCGGCCTTGGCGATGGTCACCGGGCAGACGAAGCCGCCGAGGCTCGGCCCGTCGCGGGTCAGGATCACCGGGAAGTCGCCGGTGAAGTTGATCGCGCCGATGGCGTACTCGCAGTCGTGCACATTGGAAGGATGCAAACCGGCTTCGCCGCCGTCCTCTCTCGCCCACTCGGGCTTCGGCCCCGACAGGCGCACGCCGAGGCGATTGGAGTTGTAATGCACCTGCCAGTCGGTGGCGAAGAAGGCGTCTATCGATTCGGCGGTGAAAAAGTCCGGCGCGCCGTGCGGCCCGTACAGCACGCCGATGTGCCACTGGTCGCCGTAGTGCGGGATCAGGCTGTCGTCCATCGCCTGCGGCGCGGCGATCGGCGCCGGCGTGGTGCTGGCGGCCAATTCCGGTTGAGCGATCGCCAGCATGTCCGCCACGCGCAAGGTGCGCCCGGCGTGGCCGCCGAACTGGCCGAGCGCGAAGGTGGAGCGGCTACCGAGATACACCGGCACGTCGAAGCCGTTGCGTACCGCCAGATAGGTGCGGCAGCCGTGCGTGGCGCGCCCCAGCGTCAGCACCTGCCCGGCCCGCACCGCGATCGGCCGCCAGTAGGCGACCGCTTCGCCGTCCAGATCGGCCGGGCAGCTGGCACCCGTCAGCGCGATGGTGGCGTCGCAGTGAAAGCGCAGCGTCGGCCCCTGCAGGGTGAACTCCAGCCCGGCGGCCGCCGGGTGGTTGCCGACGATGCGATTGGCCAGCCGGAACGCGAAGTCGTCCATCGGGCCGGACGGCGGCACGCCGATGTCCCAATAGCCGAGGCGGCCGGGATAGTCCTGCACGCTGCTGTAGGTGCCGGGTTGCAGCACTTCGAGGCAGTGCGGCTGGTAATGCAAATCGTCCAGCAGGCGCGTCCAAACGTCGCCGCGCTGAAATTGCGGCGTGGCGATCACCTGCCGCAGATAATCGAGGTTGGTGGCGATGCCGTGCAAACGGGTCGCCGCCAGCGCCACACGCAGTTTTTCCAGCGCCTGCGCGCGGTCAGCGCCGTGTACGATCAGCTTGGCGATCATCGGGTCGTAAAACGCCGAGACTTCGCTGCCGGTCGCCACCCAACCGTCGAGGCGCACGTCGGCGGGGAAATGCACCTCGGTCAGCACGCCGGGGCTGGGCTGGAAGTTCTTCAGCGGATCTTCGGCATAGAGGCGCACTTCGATCGCCGCACCCTGCGGCGCGCGTTGCAACGCCGCCCAATCCAGCGCATCGCCCGCCGCCACCTGCAGCATGCATGCGATCAGATCCAGGCCGGTGACCATCTCGGTGACCGGGTGCTCGACCTGTAAGCGGGTGTTCACTTCGAGGAAGTAAAACTCGTCGCGCGCGGCGTCGTAAATAAATTCCACGGTGCCGGCGCTGCGGTAATTCACCGATTCGCCCAGCGCCACCGCCGCCCGCTGCAGCGCCTGGCGGGTCGCCGCCGGCAGGTGTGGCGCCGGGGTTTCCTCCACCACTTTTTGGTTGCGGCGCTGCAGCGAGCAGTCGCGCTCGCCGAGCGCCGCCACCCGCCCCTGGCCGTCGCCGAAAATCTGTACCTCGACGTGGCGCGCCCGATCGACGAAGCGTTCGATAAAGGCGCCGGCGTCGCGGAAGAACTGCTCTCCCAGCCGTTTGACGCTGTCGTACGCCTCGCGCAGCGCCGCCTCGTCGTCACAGCGCGTCAGGCCGATGCCGCCGCCGCCGGCGGTGCTTTTCAGCATCACCGGGTAGCCGATGCGCGCGGCGGCGGCAACCGCCTGCTCCACGTTCTCCAGCAAGCCGGTGCCCGGCGTCATCGGCACCCCGGCCAACGCCGCCAGCTCGCGCGCCCGGTGCTTGAGACCGAACTCGCGCATCTGCGCCGCCGTCGGGCCGATAAAGGCGATACCCGCCGCCTCGCAGGCGTCGGCAAACTCGGCGCTCTCGGACAAAAAGCCGTAGCCGGGGTAGATCGCCTGCGCGCCGGTGGCTGCCGCCGCCGCAAGGATCTTGTCGATGCTCAGGTAGCTGTCGGCGGCCTTGTCGCCGCCGAGCGCCACCACCCTGTCGGCTTCGGTGACGTGCGGCGCATTGCGGTCGGCGTCGGAATAAACCGCCACGCTGGTGACGCCCAGGCGTTTCAGGGTGCGAATGGCGCGGCAGGCGATTTCGCCGCGGTTAGCGATCAGTACGGTAGTAAACATGTTCATGCCCCCTTAACGCCGGCGAGATAATCGCGCCAGCCGCCAAACTCGGTAATATCCGTGGCGCCTTCCAGCGCCCAGGCTTCGCAGATAAACCCCTTCACCCGCCGGCCGTCCGCCAGCAGCAGCGTGCCGATACCCAAGGGCGCCGGAATTTCCGCCACAAACTCGCCGAAACGGGCCAGCGGGATGTCCCACAGCTCAAGACGGATCGCCGCTCCCTGCGCCGCGCGCGCCAGCCCCGGCTTCGGCGGCTCGGTATCGGCCAGCGCGTACAGGCGGTAACAGGGGGCGGTGACGGTTTGCTCCACCCGCACCGCGTCGCGCTGCGTCAGCTGGACGTTGAGCGGCATACCGCTGAGGTGAGCGCCCACTACCGCCAAACGCACATGCCCCGCCGACGGCGCCGGCGCCGGCTGCGGCGGCAATGCCCGGCCGGTTGCCCCGAGCGGCAAGGCGCTTTGCCGTTGCCAGCGCAGGCCAAACGCCGCCAGCGCCCGGTCATGCCAGGCGGGCGCAATCAGGGTGATGCCCGCCGGCAGCCCGTCTTCGCGCAGCGGCCCCGGCAGCGCCAGCGCGCTCAGATCGGCCAGGTTGGTGAAATTGGTGTAAGTGCCGAACTGCGAATTGAACAGCACCGGCTCCTGCGCCATCTCCGCCAGGGTGCGAATAGTGGGCGCGGTCGGCACCACCAGCGCGTCGAACGGCGCCAGCCGCTGAGCGATCTGCCGCGCCAATTCGGCACGCAGGTATTCCGCCTTGTAGGCGTCGCAGGCGCTGTAGCCCAGGCCGTTGCCGACGATGCCGCGCACCACCGGATCGATAGCCTGCGGGTTCGCTTCCAGCACCTGCTCAATCGCCACGGTGCGCTCCGCCACCCAGGGGCCGTAATACAGCTGCTCCGCCAGGGTGCGAAACGGCGCGAAATCGAGGGGCTCCAGCGTGGCGCCGCCCACCTGCAGCTGCGCCAGCGCGCGGTGAAACGCCCGCTCGGCCTGCACGTCGCCGAAAAACTCCAGCTGGGCGGGAACGGCAAAACGCGGCGCGGCGGGGATATCCGCCGGCGCGGTATGCGGATCGGGGCGGGAATACGGATCTGCCGCGTCAAAGCCGCTCGCCAGTTCCGCCACCTGCGCGGCATCGGCCACCGTCAGCGCGAAGACCGATACCGTATCGTTCAACCGGCAGGCCGGCACCACGCCGCGGTTGGACAACCGCCCTTTGGTCGGCTTCAGCCCGACGATGTTGTTGAACCCGGCGGGCACGCGCCCCGAACCGGCGGTGTCGGTGCCCAGCGCAAACGGCACCAGGCCGCGCGCCACCACCGAGGCGGAGCCGGAGCTGGAGCCGCCGCTGACGTAGCGGCTGTCGAAGCTGTTGACCACTGCGCCATAAGGTGAGCGGGTGCCCACCAACCCGGTAGCGAACTGGTCGAGGTTGGTTTTACCGAGGGCGATCGCCCCGGCGGCGCGCAGGTTGGCGACCACGGTGGCGTCCGCCGCGGCCTGATAGGTGAACGCCGGGCAGGCGGCGCTGGTCGGCCAGCCGCCGACGTCGATATTGTCTTTGATGGCGAAGGGCACGCCGAACAGCGGCAGGCGGCTGAGATCGCCGGCGACTGCTTCGAGCCTCTGTGCCAGTTGCCGATACTGCCGCTCGCGCTGCGCCGGGGTGGCGAGATACAGCCAGGCGTTGTCGTCTGAATCCAAATCGGCGACCAGCGCTTCGATCGCGGCGCTGACGCAGGCGAGGCGCTCGCCCGCCGGACGGGTTTGATAATGGTGCTGCCATTCACTGAGGGTAAAACCGCACGTTTCAACAGGGTCGCTCATCGGCTGAATTCCATCTGGTACACAAGATGGGATTCAACAGAGCAACCGGCGTGCCAATTTTTAATCTCATGATTTCAATAAATTATAATTAAAACTTATGACGACGACGGCGAACGACCTGCACCAGCGGCGCGCAGCGGGAGAACAAAAAGAGTGCAATAAGGGGATGATGCAGAGGAAAACCGGGGCGACGACGCTCGCCGCCCCGGGAGGGGGATGTGGATCAATACGCAATATGTTGCAGGCCAGGTTGCTACCAATTTTCTAACGCGATCCTTCTCCAGGTATTGGCCGCCGTGCAAACATAAAAGAACGCGGAGTCTGCCGACCATTGACCGACTTTACCGGGGGCGGCGGCCGAAGCGGGGACGGCGACTCTGACACCTATGGGATCTCCGTTCACGTTCGCTGAATCATAAATATTCAACACTTTTATGTGGCCAGTGGAGAATTGGTTATTCGGCCCGCCAATAGGATAAGCACCGTTGCCGGCCGGGTAAATGCCATTATCCGCAACCGTTAACTGCTTAGTGTACAACCCGCTCCATTTGAATGAAGGTTGTCCTAAGGCGGTCGCGATATCCTTCTGCGGCGAAAAATCCGCAGGGGAGATGGATACGCCACTGCTGGTCGTATTGTTATTAGCGCCGAGCGTAAACTTAGGTGCAAAACTAATGAAAGAAGCCCCGTCCTGAGCCAACCTGACGCCTGGTTCAAATCCCTGAAGGTTTTTGCCTGGAGAAATGCCGCCAAAGTAATGGTAGTTGGTATTCCCTCCTCTGGCGGCATAGAACAGGTTATCGGATTCACCCTTGATGCCATGAAAAATGACTGGATAAGCGCCAGTGCTGGCTCTGTCCGCCAAGGACCACGGAAGCTGCCTCGGAGCCATATCGGCGATTGCCGCGTTGGCGAATCTTGTCGTATTGCTCATCATGTTATCAAATACAAATGCCGCCGCGATGCCGTTTACCGGCTCTGCCGCCACATTGTAAGTGGTATTACTCACATTATAGAAACCGCCTCGGCATTCAAAAGTGCTTCCATCACTCTGAAGAATGGTTTCACCTTCGCAAGTAAACTGCCCCAAGATGTTATCGGTGTCAGTTCGGGTGAGTTTAATAGCCGTAGCGCCGACGCCGCCGAACAGGTGGATATAGCAGAAACCGTTGTACCACCGCACCCTGTTGGCGTTTCCTCTCAGCTCCAGCCCTACGCCGGCATCCGTATTTGTGCCACCATCGCCCGGATTGCCGGAAACTTTTATCTGACATTGAATTTCGTGGAACCCCACGCCGTGGAAGGAGCTATCCCCGCCATTGCTCTCCATCAATATGTTGGACAGGCCGCGGTGGAACCGGCAAGAGTGAAAATTTACGAACTCGGTAAACGCACCGGCATAGCCGTTTAACAGATGTAGATTCACAAAAAACTTCATAATCAGCAGTCTTTCATGCCGCATGAAGCAGGAACCATTGATCCGATAGCCGGTGCCCGTATATAACGCGCCCTTGGCCGGCGTAATCGTCACGTCGCTGATATATCTGTTGGTATGGATCCCGGAACCGCCTTTCGACTCAAAACACGCATGATCATTAGACGTCGGCTTAAAGAAGAATTTCGTACTAATCCAATTTTCCCCCTCTATCGCAATGCCTTTATCTCCGATGTAGTTTTCTCCCCCTAAATTTAACGTATCCGTAATGTAATAGTTGCCAGCGGGAACATAGAGTTTCTTGTAGCCTTGATTAATCGCATAAGCGATAGCCTGTTTAAACGCCTGCGTATCATCTGTACCAACACCAGCTGTATCATTCCAATCGCCCTTCGCGCCGAACATCTGCGGGGTAATGTGTGCCACGCCTTCATTCGGGAAGGAATACTGAATGAGTCGATTGCCCGTCACCCCAGCAATCGTAGAGAGAATCGATTTAAAAGCGCAATCCCAGACGTTCTTGCCAATGAGGGTCGTTTCGTCAAATGCCCCGCCTAACTCCAGTGCACGAGCAGGCGAGGCAAGCTTAATCACATTCCCTTCAATAATGGCGTTTTTCCCATTCAAAAAGCGGATATAACCAAAACCAGAGTCCGTTACCCTATTGCCGGAAAACACCGTGCGGTCGCCATAGAGCTTGATCCATACCTGGCTGCTGGTCCATCCGGAGTCGGTTATCTTGTTGCCGGTCATCACGCAGCTATTGGCGAACAGGGCGACCTTACAGTTATTGATAATATTACCTGAAAGGGTCGCCTCCGTTGCGGCAATGCCATTGAAGGCCGACGCCGTGGAGGTACCACAGAAATTTAAAAAGTTATCTGCGATAACAGACTCCGCGACAGAAATATCGTTATTGCCGTGATAGTCGATGCCATTCTCAACGGTATCTTCCACGTGATTCCCAATGATTCGGGAATTATTCGTAGGGATTTTGCTGGGGTTATTTACTAAGGAATAGTCTATCTGAATGCCGAACCTTTCGATCGTTTTGATGTAGTTATTAGAGATATTAATGTCACTGATTCCACCCAGCGCGATGCCATAGCTGGTATTAACAATATGGTTATTGGCAACGGTCAGGTTAGTGAATGAATGAGGCGTGCCGGTCACCTCGTTATTCAGCGTCACCCCGCCCCCTCTTTGCGTGTGCCCTGCCCCTGCCGGTTTCGCAGGCTTGTGCCCGTCGTGAATATGATTGTTCACGATTAATATGTCATAAGCCTCTCTGTTCACGCCCGTTTTCAGCAGGATCCCATCACCCTGGTGATTCGTCAGCTCGTTATTCTGGATCGTGATATGGCGACCTCCACGAACCGCGATAGGTTCCTCTCCCAGATCTTTAAGTAAATTGTTCTCAAGGGTAACGGACGTACAGTCAGAAAGGCCCAAAGCATCAGTATGCATACTGATGACGCAATTTCTCACGGTGAAGTTTTCACAACGGGTGAAAGCCATGCCGGTACACGCGCGAGTGGCGTACCACCAAATAGGATCTGCATCTTTCTGAGTCACCTTTCTCGTGATCCTCAGATCTTCTACGATAAAATTCGACTGCTCAACGGTATTAAAAATGTTGATTTGAGGCGTATCGTCATCCAGGTGAATTTCACCACCGCCATAAACATGGCAGTTGCTGGGGATCTGCAAAGGCTGCCAAGCCGTACCCAGCGTCAATCTATAAACATTCGCCATTCTGACCTGCCGTTTTTTTATCGATTTAGCGGCGTCAATAGCCACTTTAGCGAACATGGCGCTGACAGCCTCTCGATCATCGGCCAGACCATCTCCTACGGCACCGAACTGTTCAGGGGTATATTCAGCGAATTCGCCGCCGTCATTGACCTGAACGGCGGTATTTCCTGCGTTGAACTGCTGATCTTCTTTTGACATTTGAGCCATTGAATTACTCCTCTGGATTTGACGTTTCAATCGACATTGAACGAACCCTAAAAAAGTAACCGGAGGGGCGGCCCGCCCTCCATCGATGGCGGATGGCTGAGAGCCAGTACAACAACGGCGGGCGGGAGAGCGGCAAAAAAAAAGCGCAACCTTGCGATTGCGCCCGATGTTCGGTGAACGCTGCGCGTTACTCGCCGCGAACGCGCTGCGCCAGCCCTTTGAGGAAGTAGCGCAGCATCTGATCGCCGCACGGGCGGTAGTTCTTGGTGCCTTCTTTGCGGAACAGCGCGCTCAGCTCCGGCTTGGAGATACGGAAGTCCACCGCGGTGAAGATCTGGTGCATATCGGTGTCTTTCAGCTCAAACGCCACGCGCAGCTTTTTCAGCACCAGGTTATTGGTGATCGGCAGCTCAACCGCCGGCGCCGGGAACTTGTCGTCCTTGCCGCGCTTGAAGAACACCAGGCCGTTGAGGAAGTGCGCCATCACTTCGTCCGGGCACTTCTCGTAGCCCGGCTCGCCTTCTTTGATCACGTAAGCGTCCATCGCCGACACCGCCACCTCGAAATCGTCCAGTTTGATAATCTCGACCATTTTGGCGTTGTTAATGCTCAGCATATAGCGCACGCTGCGCAGCACGTCGTTGTTCATCATGGGATTGCATTGCCTTATTTGTCTAACGGGGACGTGCGCACATTGCGAAACGAAATGACTGCCACACACCTTGAATGTGCGGCAGTATAGGGATCGGCAAGGGGTTTCTCAATCGATTTGGCTTTTTTGCTGATACAGCGGGATGTCTTCGCCGATGATGTACTTGTTGCGCAGCATCGACGAGACCTTGTCCATGATCATCACCACCACCACCAGGATCAGGGTGATGAACATCACCACGTCCCAGTTCCACAGCCGCATGTTCTCCGCGTATACCAGGCCGATGCCGCCGGCGCCGACGAAGCCCAGCACCGCCGCAGAGCGGGTGTTGGACTCGATCTGGTACAGGCTGAGCGCCAGGAAGGTGGGGAACGATTGGGTGAAGATGCCGTAGCGGTGCTTCTGCAACCCGTTGGCGCCTACCGCCGTCAGGCCACGGCTGGGGGACTTGTCCACCGCCTCGTGCCCTTCGGCGTACAGTTTGCCCAGCAGCCCGACGTCCTGCATCACGATCGCCAACACCCCGGCCAGCGGCCCCATGCCGACGGCGCGCACGAAGATAAGCCCCCAGATCGCCATGTCGATACCGCGCAGCACGTCCAGCAAGCGGCGCACCAGCACGGAGATCGGCCGCAGCAGCGGCGTCGACATCACGTTGCGCGCGGCGAAGAACGACAGCGGCAGCGCGATCAGCGACGCGGTAATGGTGCCGGCGAACACGATGGCGATGGTGATGCCGATCTGCTGGAAGTAGTACATGAACGGCCAGTTGACGAAGTCGTGCCAGACGAACATGCGCAGGAAATAGCGCCCCAGCTGCTGGCAGCCGTTGATAAACTGCGGCCAGGTAATGCCGAACACCAGGAAGAAGAACACGTAATACAGCACGATCGCCAATGCTATCAGGCCGACGGTGCGCAGGTAGCGCCCCTGCTGCGCGAAGATCGCCGGATGCTGCTGTTTCAACTGGCGCAGCGTTTCCGCCGACGCCGGAGTGCCCGCTATCATTTTGCCCCCTCCACCACGCGCTTGCGCAGCTCGCCCGACACGTAGTCGAGCACGGAAACCACCACGATAATCAACAGCAGCGTCATGCTGACCTGATCGTAGCGGTCGAGTTTAATGTTGGTCATCAGCTCCTGGCCGATGCCGCCCGCCCCCACCAGCCCCAAAATGGTCGACTGGCGGAAGTTGATCTCCAGCCGCATGAAGCTGTAGGAAAGAAACACCGGCTTCACCTGCGGCCACAGGCCGAAGCGCATGCGCTGCAGCGGCGTGGCGCCGCAGGCCGCCAGCCCGCGCACCGGTTTGTTGGAGGCGGTTTCGATCGATTCGTAGAACAGCTTGGTCAGGCTGCCGATGGTGTGCAGCGCCAGCGCCAGGAAGCCGGGAATGGCGCCGATGCCGAACGCCATCACGAACATCACCGCCCACGCCAGCTCCGGCATGGTGCGCAAAAACGCCACCAGCGTGCGGATCGCCAACCGCACCGAGGCCGGGGTATAGGTGTTACCGGCCGCCAGGAACGCCAGCACGGTCGCCACCAGCACCGAGAAAATGGTCGCCGCCAGCGCCAGCTGCAGGGTCTCCCAGATCAGCGGCAGCTGGATATTCAGGCGGTAACCCCAGTAGGCCAGCGAGCCCTCGGTGCGCCCGTCGGCGAACAGCAGAGGCCAGTGCAGCGTCGGAATGGTTTCGGCCAGGTAGTCGAAGAAGTGCGGAATAGACACCCAGACGGTGTGCAGGTTGAACTCGGCGAGGTTGCCGGCGCCCAGGTACAGCGCCACCAGCCCGAGCGACCACAGCAGCGCTTCGCGCTTTTGCTTGCTGCGGATCCGTTGGTAATAGTGTGCGAAATCGGTATTCAAAAGAGGTCTTCCATCTTTATGGAACAAGGGGCTCAGCACGCTGAACCCCTTCATTCGAACGGCCAGGGCAGCCGGGAATTAACGGTCGCCTTTGGTCAGCTCGCGCTTCATATCGATGATGGTCTGGTATTCCGCCAGGGTGGTGTCGCCGATGTGCTGCTTGCCGCCCATCGCCTTGATAAAGCACTGGTGATCGTCTTTATCCAGCTTCTTGATGGCGGTGACCACTTTGGCCTTGAAGTCGGCCGGCAGCGAGTTGCTCACCAGGATCGGGCCGTTCGGGATCAGCGGCGACTGCCAGATGATGCGGATCTGCTTCATCAGGTCTGGATGATCCATGCGGATCATGCGGGTGAACGCGCCGCTGGTGTAGCCGGTGTTGTAGTCGCCGATCATCGACGCCCAGGTCACCGCACCTTCGAACTGGCCGTTCAGCACGCCGAGGATGTCCTGCTCGTGGCCGCCGGAGAAGGTGACGCTGGAGAAGGTGTTGTTGTATTTGTTGTCGACCGTGCCGCCGAACAGCTTTTTAAACGCCTGGTTCGGGATCAGGAAGCCGGAGGTGGAATCCGGATCGGCGAAGCCGATGGCCTTGCCCTTCAGATCTTCCAGTTTCTGGTACGGGCTGCCGGCCTTCACCACCACCACCGAGTGGTAGCCGCGCGACTGGTCGACGTCGTCGACCGCGATGCCGACGATGTCCACCGCTTTCGGATCCTTGATGTAGACCGAGGCGAACGACGACGGCGACATGCTCAGCACCAGGTCAATCTTGCCGCCCAGCAGGCCCTGGATCACGCCGGAATAGTCGGACGAGTTGCGCAGCTTGGTATCGACGTTCAGCTCTTTGTCCAGAAACTGCTTCACGCACTGGTTATCGCCGATCTGCTGGGTGGCGTTCTGGCCGCCGAGAATGCCCAGGTTCAGCTCTTTCGGCGCATCCGCTGCGGCAGCATTAAATACCATCATCGCGCCGGCCATCAGGGTGGTCAGACTCAATACTTTTTTCATCAGGTGTGCCTTGTGTGTAAAGGGTAAAGGTCAAAAGTGCTTCAATGGATCTGATTGGCTTCTTCGCCATACAGCTGGTGCAGGATCCGTTCGTTCAGTTGCGAAGGATGCCCGTCAAACACGATCTTCCCGTGGGCGATGCCGATCACCCGCGAGCAATACTCTTTCACCAGTTCGACCGAGTGCAGGTTCACCATCACCGCGATGCCGTCTTCGCTGATTTTCTGCAGCGCGTCCATGATGCGGCGGGTGTTTTTCGGATCGAGCGACGCGACCGGCTCATCGGCCAGCAGGATTTGCGGGTTTTGCATCAGCGCGCGGCAGATGGCGACGCGCTGCATCTGGCCGCCGGAGAGGTGCTCGGCGCGCTGCAGCGCGTGCGGCAGCATGTTCAGCCACTGCAACAGCTCGATGGCGCGAGCGCGGTCGGCGTCATCGAACAGTTTGAAGAAGGATTTCAGAGTGGAAGTGTGGCTCAGGCGGCCCAGCAGCACGTTGGTCATCACGTCCAGCCGCGGCACCAGGCAGAAGTCCTGGAAGATCATGCCGCAGCGCGCGCGCCACTGGCGCATCTGGCGGCCGGCCAGCTGGGCGATATCCTGCGCTGCGCCATCGTCCTCGAAGTGCAGCATCTCGCCGCAGCTGGAAGGAATGGTGCCGTTCAGGGTGTGCAGCAGCGTGGACTTGCCCGCGCCGGAGCGGCCGATCACCGCCACGAATTCGCCGGCGTGCAGATCGAAATTGATGTCATCCAGCACGCGCTGCTGCGCTTTGTAGGCCTTGCCGAGTCCCTTTACCGACAATACTTTGCGGGATGCGGCGGCGTGCTGCCCTGGAAAGTCGTGCTGTGCCAATTTTAACAGTGCCTGAGCCATATGATTTCTCTGGTTTCAGTGGCTAATCATTATGGGCACCTATTAACGGATAAGTTTATGACAGTGGGATGATGGTTTTATGGCCGGGGCGTGACGCGTGCCGCCCCGGCGTTCGCCTCACGCCAGGGTGAAGAAGTCCAGCCCCAGCGCCGTCTTGACCTGCCGCAGCGTCTGCTGGCTGACCTGATGCGCGCGGCGGGTGCCGTGCTGCAGGATGCGCGTCAGCTCGCCTTTATCGGCGATGAATTCGGCGCGGCGGGTGCGGATCGGCTCAAGCAGGCTCTGCAGGCAATCCTCCAGCAGCCGTTTGATTTTCACGTCCCCCAACCCGCCGCGCCGATAGTGCGCCTTCAGATCCGCCACCAGCGCGGCGTCTTCGCAGAAGGCGTCCAGGTAGGTGAACACCATGTTGCCTTCCACCCGGCCGGGATCGCTGACGTTGAGATGGCCGGGGTCGGTGAACATGCTCATCACCGCCTTGTGCACCTCGTCGGCGCCGGCGCCTAGCTGAATGGCGTTGCCGCGCGATTTCGACATCTTGCCCTGCCCGTCCAGCCCCGGCAGACGCCCGACGTTGCTCAACAGTGGCCGGCACTCCGTTAATATCGCTTGGCCGACGATGTGGTTGAAACGCCGCACGATCTCATTGGTTTGCTCCAGCATCGGCAGCTGATCCTCGCCGACCGGCACGTGGGTGGCGCCAAAGGCGGTGATGTCCGCCGCCTGGCTGACCGGATAAATCAAAAAACCGGCCGGCAGGCTGCGGGCGAAATCCTTCTCGGCGATTTCGTTTTTCACCGTCGGGTTGCGTTCCAGCCGCGCCACACTGACCAAATTGAGGTAGTACATCGTCAGCTCGGCCAATGCCGGCAGCGCCGACTGCAGGCAGATCGTGGTCTTGTGCGGATCGATGCCCACCGCCAGATAGTCGGCCACCACGTTGAGCACGTTGGCGCTGATTTTTTGCGGGTTGTTGCCGTTGTCGGTCAGACCTTGCAGATCCGCCACCATCACCGTTTGGTTATGCTGGTGCTGCAGTTCCACGCGCTGGCGCAGCGAGCCGACGAAGTGGCCTAAATGCAGTGGGCCGGTGGCGCGATCGCCGGTAAGAATGGTGTAGCTCATGACAGTGCTCCTGAAGTCCTTGGACCGCCGGATCAACGCCACAAAAAATAATGCCGCCAAACCGGCGGCATTAATAAGAGATGTGAATACTCGTGCCGCCTCAGAAGAGGCGCCACCATGACTGATTGTGGGTGGAGTGCATCGATATATTCATGGCATCAAGGTATACCCGCAGCGGCAACGCGTCAATAGCGCGTAAGACGGCGTTACACTCCGGCATTTGCGTTCCTGCCCTGGCGCGCTAGGGTAAAACCTTCAACCTGAAAAAGGAGCGCATGATGAAGATCGGATTTGCCGGACTGGGTGGGATGGGCAGCGCCATGGCGGCCAACCTGTTGCAGGCGGGCTTCACCTTAACGGTATGGAACCGCTCGCCGCAGGCGGCGCAGCCGCTGGTGAGCGCCGGCGCGCAGCAGGCAGAACGGCCGGAACAGCTGGCCGATGCCGACGTGCTGATCACCATGCTGGCAGACGATGCCGCCACGCAACAGGTGGTGGTCGACAGCGGGTTGCTGCAACGGATGAAACCGGGCGCGCTGCATATCAATATGGCGACCATCTCGGTCGAACTCGCCAAGCGTTTGACGGCGCTGCATGCGGAACACGGCATCGGCTATCTCGCCGCGCCGGTGCTGGGGCGGGTCGACGTGGCCGCCGCCGGCAAGCTGAATATTCTGGCGGCCGGCGATAGCGAGCGGCTGAAGCAAGCGCAGCCGCTGTTCGATGCCCTCGGCCAGAAAACCTGGCACTTCGGCGCCGATCCGGCGCAGGCCAACGTGGTCAAAATCGCCACCAACTTTACGCTGGCCAGCGCCATTGAAGCGATGGCGGAAGGCAGCGCGCTGGTGCGCAACTACGGCGTGTCCGGCGCCGACTACCTGCAGATGCTGGGCGGCACCGTCTTCGCCGCCCCGGCCTATCAGGGCTATGGCGCGCTGATCGCCGCCGAGAAGTATTCCCCCGCCGGGTTCCGGCTGGCGCTGGGGCTGAAGGACGTCGGGCTGGCGCTGGCCGCCGGCGCCGACAGCCATACGCCGATGCCGTTCGCCGGGGTGCTGAAAGACAACTTCCTCGACGCGATGGCGCAGGGGGATGCGGATCTGGACTGGGCGGCGCTGGCCAAGGTGGCGGCGCGGCGGGCGGGCCTGAAATAACGAACGGGGGCTGAGGCCCCCGTTTTTCTGTTCTCAGAACACGATGTCCGCCGCGGGCACGGCGCGGATCGGCACGCCGAAGCTTTCGATATTCGACAGCGTCTCGTTATGGTGGGTGCGGATCAGCAGACCGTCGGCATAGGGTTTGTCGTGGCAGGTATGCGCATCCGCCGCCAGCGTCACCGGATAACCGTGCGCCGCCGCGCTGCGCACCGTGGTATCGATGCAAAACGGCGTGGAATAGCCGCAAACCACCAGCTGCGATACGCCGTTGGCGATCAGTAACGCGCCGAGCGAAGTGCGCAGGAACGAGTCCGGCGTGGTTTTATCCACCCGATGGTCGCCCGGCGCCACCTTCAGCGCCGCGAGCACTTGCCAGGCGGCGCTGCCGTGCGGCAGTTCGTCGTCCGGCGTGTGGTGCTGAATGACGACAACCGGCACGCCCGCCCGGCGGGCGCGCTCGCTCAGTTGATTGATGCGCGCAACGGTGCCCGCGGCATCCGCCGGCGGCGGCGTAAACAATCCTTCCTGCACATCGATAATCAACAGCGCGCTGGTCATGGCGGCTCCCGAAGAGAAGATAAGTGGCGTCAGCACACCGGCTGGCGCGGGCGGAAAATATGGTCGACGCCCTGCTCGCGCAGCCGGTTCACCAGATCGTGCCCGCCGTTCGGCGTGGCGTGCGCCAGCTGCCGCTCGGCGGTAAACACTGGGCTGGCCCAGAACAGGTTCACCGGATCGCCGTACTGCTGCGGCAGAGTCAGGTGCGCGTTATGCGGGTAGAAGGACGACGATAAAATATAGCCCTCGTAGCCCAGCGGCGCCACGTCCGACTCCAGCGTATGCCCTTCGCCGATCCAGGTCAGCCGCGCCCACGGCGCATGCGCGAAACCGGCCAGCGCGCTGGCCATCTGCACCGCGTTGTCTTCGGTCATGTATTGGCTGTCGATGGCGATCGCCATCTCCATACGGCGATAGCGCGAAGCCTCGTCGTTGAACAGGATCTCCACCCACGGCATCGGCCGGATGCTGACCCCCATGGTGAGGAAGTAATAGATGCCGTCGCGCTCGTGCTGGGTGATGGCCATCGGCGGCCACTTGCCCTGATCGATGGCGTAGTACTTCACCGAAGGGCCGAAATGCGACTCATAGCGCGCCTGAAAATCGCGCTGCATCTTCGGCCACGGGTTGCCCTCTTCACGCTGCCAGCTGCGCCAGAACTGGCGGGTGCTCTCCGCCTGCGCATACTGGGTGTTGGTCGAGGCCGAACCGAGCGGATAGGCCAGCGGGCTCTCCTTGATGCAGCTGGCGGAATAGCACACCGAATGGTCGATATACAGGCTCCAGCCGGGGATCACCGCCAGCAGTTGGCCGTAATACCACAGGGCCGCGCCGTCGTCGCTTTCGCTCCACACCACCATCAGCCCTTCCGGGTTCAGCGGCGCTTCGCCTTCCAGGTTGCGGCAATACTCCGCCGCCAGCATCGGCGGCTGCCCTTGTTCCAGCGCGGCGCGATCTTCCTGCAGCGGCGCGGCGGCCAGGTTGCGCAGCCAGCAGGCGCGCACCTGATAGCGATCGCTGTAGGCTTCGGCGGGATAGATATAAAAATAAGCTGCCCTGCTCCCTTGCTGAACCACCGCAACCAGCGTCTGGTTCTCATTGCTGACTTCAGCAAGTACGTATGACTCGTTCATATCACCTCAATAGGGTCAGGGCGCGGCAGAATCGGCTGCGCGCAAAAAATGGAATGTGGCTTTTGCCCCCAAGTGTAAAACGCATTACTGGCCGGATCACCCGTAAAAGTCTCAAAAGCGGCCGTAAACGAAGATAAACAAAGACTAATTATAGCGGCTGTGGCTCATGACGGCTGAGTGATGCGCCGCACCGCGCGCTGATAGGAGCCGTTGCGCATCGACGCGCCCAGCACCTTGCCGAGGCCTGCGGCGCCCGTTCGCACCAGCCGCCGCCGCAGCGCGCCCGGATGAAAACCGAACTGCCGCTGCGCCCAATCGGGCAACAGATCGATGCCCGCCTGCATCACCACCCCGCCGAGCGGGCGCGCCAATGCGCTCGGCGCCGGCGCCTTCAGCAGAATGCGCGCCACCTCTTGCGTGCGTTCATCGCAGACCAGCTGCGGCCGCATCGCCTGCAGGTACTCTTCGACCTCCGCGCAGGACTGAGGAATTGCGGTCGCCCCCAGCGCGGCGGCCACGCGCGCCGCTTCGCGGTAGTATTGATCCTGCAAATCGCGGGAAAGATGGGGGTTGCGGTAGCGCAGGTGGCTGGCCAGAAAACGGCTGCTCTCCGCGACGTGCACCCAGGTGAGCAGCGCCGGATCGCTGGCGGCATAAGGCGTGCCGTCGCTGCCGACGCCGGTCACCCGCAGATGGATGGCTTTGACTTTGGCAATCAGCCGCTGCGCCTCGGCGGTCGGGCCGAAGGTGGTGACCGACACGAACTGGCTGGTGCGGCGCAGGCGGCCAATCATATCGTCGCGGAAGTTGGAGTGATCCCACACCCCGGCCAGCGCCAGCGGGTGCAGCATCTGCAGCAGCAAGGCGCTGACGCCGCCGCACAGCATCGGGGTGAAATCGCGGTGAACCTGCCAAATGACCGACTGCGGGCCGAACAAGCCCGGATCGCCCGGCGGGTTCTCAAAATCGACGCCGCCGAGCGCCAGCCCGGTCAGGCTGAGCACCTGTTTTTCTATCGCTGCGCGTACCGCTTCCATCCTGCTGCCCTCTCGCTCATTCAGCGGCCAGTGTATCACGCGGCGAACGCCCCATTGCGCCCTGCGGCGGTTGAAAGCATTAACTTACTGAATTACATTTATTATACCGCTGGCAGAAAGGCGGGCCTATTCGATCCACTGCAGAGGCGCTTTGCAGGGCGTTAACCCACGTTAATTCGGCACTAACCCCACAAAACCTCTATCTAGTTTTTTTCCTCCAACTTAGATAGCAGAGAGTTCGATGATTACCATCAGAGCACGCGCGGCGGAAGACAACGCGCAATTGGCAGATATCTGGCTGCGTTCGGTGCGCGCCACTCACCATTTTTTAACCGAAGACAACATCGCGCAGCTGTTCCCGCTGGTGCTGAACGACTACCTGCCGGCGGTTAACGTCTGGGTGGCCGAAGAGCGGCCGGGGCACCCCTGCGGCTTTATCGGCCTGAACGGCAACAAGGTGGAGATGCTGTTTATCGACGCCGATCAGCGCGGCAAAGGGGTGGGCAAAGCGCTGCTGACCCACGCGGAAACGCTGCACGATGAGCTGCAGCTGGACGTGAACGAGCAAAATCCGCAGGCCAGCGGTTTCTATCGCCACTACGGGTTTGTCATCACCGGCCGCTCGCCGCTCGACGGCCAGGGCAACCCGTTCCCGCTGCTGCACATGAAGCTGGACAAACGCTAGCCCTCCCGCCGGCCGCCCTGCGGCCGGTTTTCTCCCCCCCTGTTTCACCCGCCGTTTTATATATCAAATCAGAATAAGTAATAGAATTTACATTCTTCCTGTCACTATAAACCCTCGGTAGGATTGCCCGGTATTCACCCGCAACAGAGGTTCCGTCCGCCACTCCCCGCCGGGTTGTGCCCGCCGAAAAGCCGAACGATCCCTGTCCGGCGCACCGCGCTCTGGACGGAATGCTGTGATGTATCGATAAGGATCCGCTTCGCTATGATCGTTCTTTCGAACGTTTGCAAAACTTTTGACAGCACACAGGGCCGCGTAGTGGCGGTAGACAACGTCAGTCTGGCGGTAGAGGCCGGGCAAATTTACGGCATCATCGGCTACAGCGGCGCCGGCAAAAGCACGCTCATCCGCCTGCTTAACGGCCTGGAAACGCCCACCAGCGGCCGCATTGACGTAGGCGGCTTCGATATCGCCCGCGCCAAAGGCAGCCATCTGCGCCAGGCGCGCCTGAAAATCAGCATGGTGTTTCAGCACTTCAACCTGCTGTGGTCGCGCACCGTCAGCCAAAACATCGCTTTTTCCATGCAGATCGCCGGCGTGCCCAAGGCGCAGATTGCGCCGCGCGTGGCGGAACTGATCGCGCTGGTCGGCCTGCAGGGGCGTGAAGACGCCTACCCTTCGCAGCTCAGCGGCGGCCAGAAACAGCGCGTCGGTATCGCCCGCGCGCTGGCCAATAACCCGAGCGTGCTGCTGTGCGACGAGGCCACCTCGGCGCTCGATCCGCAGACCACCGACGCCATTCTCGACCTGCTGCTGGACATCAACCGCCAGCTGAAATTGACCATCGTGCTGATCACCCACGAGATGCACGTGGTGCGCAAAATCTGCCACCGCGTGGCGGTGATGGAAAACGGCCGCATCGTCGAAGAAGGCCCGGTGCTCGACGTGTTCACCCGGCCACAGCAGCCGATCACCCGGCAGTTCGTCAAACAGGTGTCGCAGTATGCGGATACCGAAGAGAGCTTCAACCCGCTGCTCACCGCCCATCTGCCGGGGGCGATTTTCAAGCTGACCTTCGTGGGTGTGCAGACTCACCAGGCGGTGATCGCCGAAGTGATCCGGCGCTACGCCCTGACCATCAACATTCTGCACGGCAAGATCAGCCACACCCTCAACGGTTCGTTCGGCGAACTGTATATTCACGCCGAAGGCAACGAACAACAAGTCGCCGACATGCTCAGCCTGCTGCACGAAAGAGATATCGCCGTCGAGGTTATCCAACATGATTGAATCCCTGTTCCCCCACCTGCGCCTTGACTCACTGTGGGACGCCACCTGGGAAACGCTGTACATGACCGGCATCGCCGGTTTGGCCACGCTGGTGCTGGGCATCGTGCTCGGCGTGCTGCTGTTTTTAACCTCGAAAGGCCAGCTGTGGCAGAACCGTGCGGTCTACTCGCTGATCTCCGTGTTGGTCAACGTCTTCCGCTCCATTCCGTTCATCATTCTGATCGTGCTGCTGATCCCGTTCACCAAATCGCTGATCGGCACCATTCTCGGCGCGGATGCGGCCCTGCCGGCGCTGATCGTCGGCGCGGCGCCGTTCTACGCCCGGCTGGTGGAGATCGCGCTGCGCGAGGTCGACAAAGGGGTGATCGAAGCGGCGCGCTCGATGGGCGCCAAAAACCGCACCCTGATTTTCCGCGTATTGCTGCCGGAAAGCTCGCCGGCGCTGGTTTCCGGCATCACCGTCACCCTGATCGCGCTGGTGAGCTACACCGCGATGGCCGGGGTGATCGGCGCCGGTGGCCTGGGCAACCTGGCCTATCTGGAAGGGTTCCAACGCAACCACAGTGACGTGACGCTGGTGGCGACGCTGACGATTCTGCTGATCGTTTTCGTCATTCAGTTCATCGGCGACACCCTGACAAGAACGCTCGATAAACGTTAATTAACCAAGGAAAACGATGATGAAAAAGCACCTACTGATGTTGGCTTTCGCCTCCGTCGCCACCCTCGCCTCTTACGGCGCCGCCGCGGCGACCAAGCTGGTGGTCGGCGCCTCCAACGTGCCGCACGCCGAGATCCTCGAACAGGCCAAGCCGATACTGGCGAAGGAAGGCATCGACCTGCAGATCAAGCGCTTCCAGGACTACATCCTGCCGAACACCGCCTTGGCCAGCCGCGACATCGACGCCAACTACTTCCAGCACGTGCCTTATCTGAACTCGGTGCTGAAAGACCACGCCGACGACAAGAGCTACGACTTCGTCAGCGCCGGCGCGATCCATATTGAGCCTATCGGCATCTACTCGAAGAAGTACAAGAGCCTGAAAGATCTGCCGGAAAACGGCAAAATCATCATGCGCGACGCGGTGGCGGAAGAAGGCCGCATCCTGTCTATTTTTGAGCGGGAAGGCGTGATCAAGCTGAAGCCGGGGGTGAGCAAAGTGGACGCGCGCATCACCGACGTGGTGGAAAACCCGAAACACCTGAAATTCCAGGCCAACGTTGAGGGCGCGCTGCTGCCGCAGATGTACAACAACGACGAAGGCGACGCGGTGGTGATCAACGCCAACTACGCCATCGACGCCGGGCTGAACCCGACCAAAGATCCGATCGCGGTCGAAAGCGGCGAAAACAACCCGTACGCCAACATCATCACCGTGCACCAGGCCGACGTGAACAAACCGGAGATCGTGGCGCTGGTGAAGGTGCTGCACTCCAAACCGATTCAGGACTTTATCCGCGAGAAATACCAGGGCGCGGTGATCCCGGTCAATCAGTAATGGGTTACACGGCCCGGTAAAAGCCGGGCCGGTTGTTACACCTTATTGCCAATCTGGCTGAGCCGCGGCCACACCAGCATCAACGCCTCCAGCAACCGCAGCAGATCGCTCCGGCTTGCCCCTTCGCGCGCCTGCACCGACATGCCTTCAATGGTGCAAATCACGTATTTCGCCAGCAGCGTGGTGTCGGTTTTCGCCAGCAGTTCGCCCTGCTGCACCTTGCGATCGAAGCAGGCCTTCAGCGCCGCTTCCTGCGCATGATGTTTCCTGCGCAGCATCTGGGCGACGTCGTCGGACGCAGACGACAGCGCGGCCGAGGCGCACACCATAAAGCAGCCTGACGGCGTATCGGGGTCGGTAAACACTTCAACGGAAGAGCGCACGTAGGCCTCGACGATCTCGGCCACCGGCAGATCCTGCTCCAACAGTTGGTTGGTGCAGGTGGTATATTTTTGCAGATAGCGTTCCACCGCCGCGCGGAACATTCCTTCCTTGTTGCCGAATTCCGCATACAGCGTCGGCGCCTTGGCGCCGGTCACTTCCACCAGATCGGCCAGCGAGGTGGCTTCATAACCGTGCCGCCAGAACAGATCGAGCGCGCTTTCCAGCGCCCGGTCGCGATCAAATTGTTTCGGTCTGCCGCGGCTTTTCTTGCCGCAAACCTCTTCATTGATGCTCATCGTTCCTCTCCTATCCCGCTCCACGGCAGGGTTAGCACAAATAAATTAACGATCATTATAAAAAAATATTGCGCCTTCGTCGAGAACCGATTAGCATTTAGTTATCGATCGTTAAGATAATTTAGCGAAGCGGATTAAAACCCTCTATTCACCGTTATCGGAAAGGAATTAACATTATGAAAAACTTAAAATTAACATTAGCAGCTCTCACTCTGGCCAGCGTTTCCTTCGGCAGCTTCGCCGCCGATTTAGTCCAGAACCAACCGGCAGACCAGCAGAAAGTGGGCGTCATCACCGTCAGCGGCGCGTCCGATCTGACCTCGCTGGAAAGCAGCCTGGCCGCCAAAGCCGATCAGGCGGGTGCCAAATCCTTCCGCATCATCGGCGCCGGCGGTAACAACCAGCTGCATGGCACCGCAGAAATCTATCAATAACAAGACATTAATCCAGCGGATCGCGAGAAATTCTGCTTCCGACGCCAGGGCATCAAAAAAAATTAATTAACGAGCATTAAAAAAATACTTGCAATCCGTGAAACCGGCATCTAACATTAAATTATCGATCGTTAATTAATTTAACGACCTTACAAAACAAACATCGTAAAGAACATAGATAGGAAATAAGACCATGAAAAACCTGAAAATGACCATCGCCGCCATCGCACTGGCCTCCGTCTCCTTCGGCAGCTTCGCCGCCGAACTGGTCAACGCTCAACCGGCCGATCTGCAAAAAACCGGCGTCGTTACCGTCAGCGGTGCTTCCGACCTGAGCAGCCTGGAAAACAAACTGGCGGCCAAAGCCGACGCGGCCGGCGCCAAATCCTTCCAGATCATCGCCACCACCGGCGACAACAAACTGCACGGTACCGCGATCATCTACAATTAATTGCCACACCGGCAATCGTGCAAAAGGGCGGCTCAGGCCGCCTTTTGTTTGTTTTGACGCCAACGTTCTGTTGTAAGCTATAACAACCTTTTTTTTGCTGAGCCGAGCAACGACATGACTCCCCTGCTGTTTCACAAATATCACGGCCTGGGCAACGACTATCTGGTATGCCACCGTTCGGTCGCCGATCGTCTGAGCCAGGAACAGATCCGCCTGCTGTGCCACCCGCATTACGGCATCGGTTCCGACGGCCTGCTGATCGACAGCGGCGACGCCGTCAATCCCACCCTGCGCATCATCAACCCGGACGGCTCCGAAGCGGAGAAAAGCGGCAACGGCCTGCGTATCTACGCGCGGTATCTGTTCGACAGCGAGCGCGTGGGGCATCAGCCGTTTCTGGTGCACACCGCCGGCGGCGACGTGCGTTGCCAAGTGGCGGAAGACGCGCATCAGATAACCGTGGAGATGGGGCGCGCCAATTTCAGCCCGGCGGCGCTGCCGGCCTTGATCGATCTGCCGGAGGCGCTGAACTATCCCCTGCCCCTGAGGGAGGAGACGTTAAGCGTTTCGCTGGTGTCGATGGGCAACCCGCACTGCGTGGTGCCGGTGGAGAAACTTGATCTGGCGCAGGTGCATCGGCTCGGACCGCAGATTGAACGCCATCCGCTGTTCCCGAAACGCACCAATGTACAACTGGTGGAAGTGGTCGATCGCCAGACGCTGCGCATCGGCATCTGGGAGCGCGGCGCCGGTTTTACCCTCGCCTCCGGCAGCAGCAGCTGCGCCGCCGCCAGCGTGATGCGCAAGTTGGGACGAGTCGGCGATCGGGTTAGCGTGCGGATGCCTGGCGGCGAACTGCAGATCGCCTTCAGCGGCGATTTTCAGGTCAGCATGCGCGGACCGGTGCATAAAATCGCCACCCTGACGCTGGACGAAGATTGTTTTGCCGGCGGCGCGGGGCTGTTTACGGGATCCACCCCAGCAGTCTGAACCACAGATAGTCCAACGGCACCAGCAGCGCAAAGCTGAGCGCGGCCAACAGCAGGCACAGCTTCAGCCCTTCGCGCGCCGGCACTTTGCCCATCCCCATCGCCACCACGATCGGCGAAGCCTGATACGGCAGCAGCGGCGTGGCGTAACCGATCACCTGGGTCATCAGCACCGTCAGCAGCGGCAGGCCGCTGCCCGCGGACAGCGCCTGCGCCAGCGGGGTAAACAGCGCCGGCACGCCGTTGGCGGTCACCACGAAATTCAGCAACGCGGTGATCCCCACCAGCGAACCGAATGCGGTGAACGGTTTGCCGTGCAGATCCGGCATCATCGCCAGCAGCGCACCACCCAACCGATCGCCAAGCCCCGAGTGGCTGACCAGCGCCGTCAGCCCCAGGATCCCCGCCACGTAGATGCAGGTGCGCACGTTAACCCCGGCGGCGAACTGCTCGCCGTTGAGAAACCCGATACGCGGCAACAGGCACACGCAGGCCGCCGCCAACCCGATCCAGGCGGGAGCGATGCCGTGCCAGCTGTCGGTCATCCACAGCAACACCGTGGCGCCCAACAGCGCGATCAGCCGCCATTCGGCGGCGCTGAGCGGGGTTTGCGCCGCCTCGGCCGCCACCGGCTGCGGCCGCGCACGGAACAGGCCGCAGATGCACAGCGTCAGCAGTGCGCCTTTGGCGATCCCGAGCACCGGGGCGTGCAACAGCAGGTAAGAGAGATAAGCGAAGTGGCTGCCGTAGGCGCTTTCCGCCGCGCCGCTCATCACCAGGTTGGGCACATTGGCCGGCAGGATGCTGGCGGAGAGCTGGAAGGTGCCGAACCCCACCGCCAGCGCCAAACCGATGCGGCCGCGCGAGCCCTCCGCCAGACCGGCGCGATCGGCCAACGCCATGACGATCGGCATCAGCAGCGTAATGCGCCCCATGTTGGAAGGCATGACAAACGCCAGCGCGTAGCTTATCGCCACCACGCCGCCCACCAGGCGCGGCCAGGAGCCGGCCAGGTGCGGCAAGAGTCGGTTGGCCAGGCGATCCGCCAAGCCGGTGCTGCGTATGGCGGTGCCCAGCACGAAACCGCTGAGCACCAGCCAGAATGCGGAAGACGCGAAACCGGAAAAGGTCACTGCGGCGGGCGCCAGCTGCAACACCATCACCGCCGCGAAGAACAGCAGCGCGACCAGATACTCCGGTAAGCGGGCGCTGGCCCATAGCGCGATGACCACCAGCGTGACCAGCGCGGACAGCGCCATCGGATCCCCCAACATAGTTTCCTCCCTGATAAAACGTTGTGATTGTTATCAAACGGTTAACAGGGTGGCACAAGGCGCGGGCGCTAACCTTGAAACCGCTCACATATCGTCGTTCTGCAGATTTTTCAGCATGCACACGTTGCAGCCGTGATGGCCGGTGTTGCCGCGCCGTTCCGTCAACAGCGTGAACCCCAGCGCGTAGTACAGCCCGATCGCCTCTTTCAACTGTTCGGTGGTTTCCAGGTAGCAGTAGCGATACCCCGCCGCCCGCGCCGCCTTAAGCGCCTGCACCACCATATAGCGCGCCATGCCCAGCCCGCGCGCGCCGGGCTTGAAGAACAGTTTCTGCAGCTCGCAATAGCCGGGCTCTTCGCCCGCCAGCGGCGCCATGCCGACGCCCCCCACCACCTGCCCGTCCCGCTCCAGCACCCAGTAGTGGCCGCCGTTGTCGCGATACAAGCCGGTCAGCCGATCGAGATCCGGATCGTGCAGGCTGACCCCTTCCATCTTGTCCATGCCGTACTCGCGAAACACGTCGCGAATGATCGCCGCCATCGCCGCATCGTCGCGCGCGGCGATCGGCCGCACCCGCAGGTTGGCGTCGCGCTGTTTGCGCGCGCTGCGCAGCGCCGCGGTCATCTTTTTCATCGCCGCCGTGGTGCTCGCCAGCTCATCGTCGTCCAACTGCGCCAGCGCTGCCTGCATAAAACCGTCGGCGTCGCTCTCGATGCCGGCCAGCGCCTTGCCGCCCTTTTTACTCAGCCGATGCAGGTTGTGCCGCCTGTCATCCGGATGATCCACCGTTTCTATCACGCCGGCGGCCACCAGGCTGCGCAGCGCCCGGCTGGCGCTGGCCTTGTCGATGCAAAGCCGGGCCGCCACCTCGGTGACGCCCAGCGGCTGCTCGCTGACTTCGATCATCAGATGGATCTGCAGCGGCGAAAAGCGCGAGCCGTTGCTCTGCTTGTTCAACATGCCGAATTCTCTGACCAAACTACGCGCCAATGCTCTGAAATCCCTGATGTTCACAATTGATATCCCCGATTAGCTACCGATGAAAAATGACACTTGGTTGATAGTGTTACCTATTTTTCACTACCTTAACGGATCATCAAGCCGCCATGAATCCCGGCATAACACAGGAGTTGATGCAAAACGTAACATTACTCAATACAACAAACTGATTAGTTAAAATATTTCAGGATTAATGGCCATATGTTTGCGATTAAAAAGACAATAACCCAGACAAAAAATGCACAATCGTGGAAAACGCTGTGATGACAAGAGAAAATTGATACTAATTCATTGTATTCCAATAGGTTACAACAATGTTAATAGCGGCATTAATGCCGATATCTTGTTGTAATTTGTTACATACTCATGGCAGGATCGCGGCGTTTCCATAACGGCGACAACGTTCGTTATGTCAACGTCGGGCGCGGGTTGCTCCCGCGCTGTTTTATGCTCATGGAGAGATCGCATGCCAATGAAAAAATCACTCGCCGTCTGTTCCGTTGCCCTTTCCGTCACTTTGCTGGCGGGCTGCGCGACCGAATCCTCCCGCTCTTTGGAAGTGCCGAAAGTGGCTTCCTACAACACCACTTATCAGGGCCCACGCAGCCCTATCGCCGTCGGCAAATTCGACAACCGATCCAGCTACATGAACGGCATCTTCTCCGATGGCGTCGATCGGCTGGGCAATCAGTCCAAGACTATCCTGATCACGCATTTGCAGCAGACTGGCCGTTTCAACGTGCTGGATCGCGCCAACATAGAAGAGTTGAAAACTGAAGCCGGCATTAAAGGGAAGGCGCAAACGCTGAAAGGCGCCAACTATGTGATTACCGGCGATGTCACCGAATTCGGCCGTAAAGAAGTCGGCGATCATCAGCTGTGGGGGATTTTGGGCCGTGGTAAATCACAGGTCGCTTACGCCAAAGTCAATCTGAACGTCGTAAACGTACAGACCTCAGAAGTCGTCTATTCCGCTCAGGGTGCCGGTGAATACGAACTGTCCAATCGCGAAATCATCGGTTTCGGGGGCACCGCCAGCTACGACTCCACCCTCAACGGCAAGGTGCTGGATCTGGCCGTGCGTGAAGCCGTCAATAACCTGGTCACCGGTATCGAAAACGGCGCATGGCGCCCTGCTAACTAACGGAATAGAAGCAGAAAGATGATAACTAAAAAAATGGGCGGGGCGCTGTTTGCAGCGACCCTGCTGGCCGGCTGCGCCGCGCCGAAAACGCTTTACAATTGGGATGGCTACCAGACTTCTCTCTATCAATACTACCAGCAGGAGGGGCAAAGCCCTGAGCAGCAGATCGCCACGCTGAAAGAGATCGTCGAGAAATCCCGCGCCAAGGATAAAGCCGTACCGCCAGGTCTGCATGCGCAGCTGGGGCTGCTGTACAGCAAAATCGGCAACGACGGACAAGCCATGAATGAATTCAACACGGAAAAAACGCTGTTCCCGGAGTCGGCGCCGTTTATGAATTTCCTGATGGCCAGGGATAAAGGGAGCTTTAAATGAAACGTGTACTCACTTTCCTCGCCGTTGCCGCCACCCTGTTGCTAAGCGGCTGTGCCAAGCAGACGCCTTATGACTATGCGGCGTTCCATGAGAGCAAGCCGAAGTCGATCCTGGTCTTGCCGCCGGTTAACCAGTCGCCGGACGTCAAAGCCAGCCACAGCGTGCTCGCCAGCGCCACCTTGCCGCTGGCCGAGGCCGGTTACTATGTGTTGCCGGTCGCTGTAGTGGAGGAAACCTTCCTGCAAAACGGCCTAACCAACGCCAACGACATCCGCGCCGTCAGTCCGAAAAAACTGCACCAGATTTTCGGCGCCGACACCGTGCTGTACCTGGATGTCACGCAATACGGCACCAGCTACATGGTGATCAGCAGCGAAACCCGCGTTACCGTAGCCGCTCGCCTGGTCGATCTGCGCAACGGCAAACAGCTGTGGGCCGGCACCGCCACCGCATCCAGCAACGAAGGCAACAACAACTCCGGTGGCCTGCTGGGCATGGTGATCAGCGCCGCGATTTCGCAAATCGCCGATACCATCAGCGACAAAGGATTTGATGTTGGCGCCATCGCCAACACCCGCCTGCTATCGGCGACAGGTCAGAACGGCGCCATTCTTTATGGCCCACGCTCACCTCATTACGCCAGCCAACGTTAAGCCGTCTCTCGGGCGGCCTTCTCGGGCCGCCTATGCCAAACTTGTCCCTTTTGCCAAAAGTAGCCCATGCTTTAACGGCAACTGCTCCTCTCCTTCTGGCTAACCGGGACGCTGGCTCATGACGAAAAAAACCACCCTGCTGCAATTCTTCCACTGGTACTACCCCGACGGCGGCAAACTGTGGCAGGAGGCCGCCGAGCGCGCGCCGCACCTCGCCGAACTGGGCATCACCGATCTGTGGCTGCCGCCCGCCTGCAAGGGCGCTTCCGGCGGCTACTCCGTCGGCTACGATACTTACGATCTGTTCGATCTCGGCGAGTTTGACCAGAAAGGCAGCGTGGCCACCAAATACGGCGACAAGGCGGCGCTCGAACACGCCGCCAATACGCTGCGCGAACACGGCGTGGGGGTGCTCTACGACGTGGTGTTCAACCACAAGCTCGGCGCGGACGAGAAAGAACAGGTACACGTGTTCAAGGTGGACGCCAACAACCGCAACGACATCGACGACCAGGGCTTCGACGCGCTGGCCTACACCCGCTTCACCTTTCCCGGCCGCCAGGGCGTGCATTCCGAGTTTATCTGGGATTACAAATGCTTCAGCGGCGTCGACTACGTTGAGCAGCCGGACGACAAAGGGGTGTTCAAAATCGCCAACGACTATGGCGACGACGGCTGGAACGATCAGGTCGACGACGAAAAGGGCAACTACGACTATCTGATGGGCGCCGACGTGGAGTTCCGCAATACCGCCGTGACGGAGGAGCTCAAATACTGGGCGCGCTGGCTGTTGGAAAGCCTGCCGTGCGACGGCTTCCGCCTGGACGCCGCCAAACACATTCCCGCCTGGTTCTTCAAAGAGTGGGCGGATCACGTGCGCGACAGCGCGCAGCGCGACCTGCTGATCGTTGCCGAATACTGGTCGCACGATCTGAGCGCGCTGCAACAATACATCGAGTTGGTGGACGGCAAGGTGATGCTGTTCGACGTGGCGCTGCACCTGAAGTTTCATCAGGCGTCGAAACAGGGCGACGGCTTCGACATGGCGCAAATCTTCACCGATACCCTGACCGCCGCCGATCCGGCCCACGCGGTGACGCTGGTCGCCAACCACGACACCCAGCCGCTGCAGTCGCTGGAAGCGCCGGTGGAACCCTGGTTCAAACCGCTGGCCTACGCGCTGATCCTGCTGCGCGAACAGGGCGTGCCCTGCGTGTTTTATCCCGACCTGTATGGCGCCAGCTACCGTGACAAGGGGCGCGACGGCGGCGAGTACCAGATTGATATGCCGGCGATCCCGGAGCTGGAGAAGCTGATCGCCGCCCGCCAGCGTTTCGCCAACGGCCCGCAAACCGACTACTTCGACGACAGCCACTGCGTGGCCTTCAGCCGCGCCGGCACCGCCGAGGCCCCCGGCTGCGTGGTGGTGCTGACCAACGGCGGCGAAAGCGGCAAAACCGTCGCGCTGGGAGCCGATCTGGCGCACACCGCCTGGCGCGATTTCCTCGGCAACCGTCAGGAGGAAATCACCACCGACGACCAGGGCAGCGCCCATTTCCCGGTCAACGCCGGCAGCGTCAGCGTCTGGGTGCCGGCCGCCAGCCTGTGAGCGCCCGCCGCCGCGCAATGATGCAGCGGCGGCAAAACTAATGTTTGCCTTTCGGGTCTAACTTACGCTATCAACTGCGCAAGCCATTCACACCGGAGCCTAAATAGGGTACAAGGCTGCATGAAAATTCCAAAACGACTCCAGCCGCTGGTTGATGACGGATTAATCGACGACGTCATCCGCCGGTTGAAAAGCGGCAAAGAAGCCGACGTGTTTATCGTGCGCTGCGGCGATGAGATCCGCTGCGCCAAAGTGTACAAAGAGGCCGAGAAGCGCAACTTCAAGCAGGCCGTTCACTATCAGGAAGGGCGCAAGGTGCGCAACAGCCGCGACGCGCGCGCCATGAGCAAAGGCTCCAAATTCGGCCGCCAGCAGCAGGAAGAAGCCTGGCAAAACACCGAAGTGGACGCGCTGTATCTGCTGGCCAAGGCCGGGGTGCGGGTGCCGCAGCCGGATATCTGCCTGGACGGCGTGCTGCTGATGGAGCTGATCACCGACGAAGAAGGCCTGGTGGCGCCGCGCCTGAGCGATGTCATCCTGACGCCGGAACAGGCGCGCGCCGATCACGCCCTAATGATGAACTACGCGGTGCGCATGCTGTGCGCCGGCCTGGTCCACGGCGACCTGTCGGAATTCAACGTGCTGATGGATAAAGACGGGCCGGTGATCATCGATCTGCCGCAGGTGGTGGACGCCGCCGCCAACAACCACGCCAAAAGCATGTTCGAGCGCGATATCGGCAATCTGGCGGAGTATTACGGCCAGTTCGCGCCGGAGCTGCGCGATAGCCAATACGCCAAAGAGATTTGGGCGCTGTATCAGGAAGGCAACCTGACGCCGGACAGCGTCCTCAGCGGCCGGTTCAGCGAAACCCTGAAACGCGCCGACGTCGGCTCGGTGCTGGAAGAGATCCAGGCCGCCGGCGAGGAACATCAACGCCGCATGATGGCGCGCAACGCGGAAGAGTAACGCGCCGCGCTATTCGACGCGAAACACCTCCGGCCGCTGCAGCGTCGCCGCCTCGTGATAAATATCCCCCAGATAGCCGGCGATCTCCTCTTCGCGCAGGTCGGCCGGCAGCACGATATCGCAGCTGGGAGCATATTTGCGCTCCGGCAGCGTCACGCGGAACAGCCGCCATTCGTCCCCGATGCGCTTCACGCCCAGCAGACGGCCGAATACGTTAAAAATCATCATCCGCCATTCCCCCGCTCGTCGCTTTCAGGCTATAACACTGTGATGCCGCCGCAGTGAAAAGGAAAGCGTATGAGTGAAAAAACGCCGCAGTTCTGGCGCGATCCGCAGTTGCCGTTCGTCGAAGCCCGCGCCATCGCGGATGGCCGCCAGGTGTGCTACAGCCTGCACAGCCACGAATTCTTTTCCATCGGCGCCATCACCGGCGGCGTCAGCACCTATGTCAACGGCGAGCGGCGCATGCAGGTCAGCGCCGGCGATTTGGTTGTCATCAACCCGCAGCAGGCGCATGCCTGCAACCCCATCGCCGATCGGCGTTGGTCGTACATCATGTTCTATCTCGATCTCGCCTGGCTCGGCGCGCTGCAGCAGGAGCTGCTCGGCGGCGACGGCGACCGTTTTGTTCCGTTCAGCCAGCCGCTGAGCCGCGATCCGGCGCTGTTCCACGGCCTGAACCGGCTTTATGCGCTGCTGACGGATCCGCTGTGCAGCGCGCTGGAAAAACAGATCGCCATGGTGGAGTATTTCAGCGCCCTGCAGCTCGGGCTGGGCGATGCCCGCCAACCGGAGACACCGCCGCATACCCGACTGGAAGCGGCGGCGGCGTTTATCGACGCGCACTGCACCCGGCCGCTGACGCTGGACGACATTTGCCGCGCCGCCGCGCTGTCCCCTTCTTACCTGATCCGCGCCTTCCGCCAGCGTTACGGCATGACGCCGCACGCCTATCTGGTTAACCGCCGCGTGCAGCACGGCCATCGGCTGTTGAAAAGCGGCCTGCCGATCGCCGCGGCCGCCAGCGAAAGCGGCTTTGCCGATCAGGCGCACTTCCAGCGCACCTTCAAGCAGCTGCTGGCCGCCACGCCGGGGCAGTATCAAAAACCCTCCGCCAGCAGATAGCAGGCGCTGGCTGCCAACAGCAGCGCCATTACGCGGTTGAAACGCCGCACGTTGCGCGCCTGCCTGAGCAGGCCGCGCAGCATCGCGCCGACATAGGCCCAGCAGGCCACCGAGGCATAGCAAATCACGAAGTAGAGCCCGGCGAACTGCCACAGCAGCCGGATGTCGCCGTCGCCGACAAAGGCGCCGAGGCTGGCCACCGACGCCAGCCACGCCTTGGGGTTCAGCCATTGCATCAGCGCGCCGTAGCGGCAGGAAGGCGCCCGCGCCGCGCCACTGCCCAACCTGCCGTCGTCAAACGCCAACCGATAGGCCATAAACAGCAGAAAAGCCACGCCGGCCCACTGAATCAAGCGGGTCAGCGCCGGCCACAGGATCAGCAGCTGGTGCATGCCCAATCCCAGCAGCACCAGCAACAGGGTAAACCCCAGCGTGGCGCCGAACACGTGGCGCTGGGCCGCGCCAAAGCCGAATTGCGCCCCGGCGCTCAATGCGACGATGTTGACCGGGCCGGGGGTGATGGAGGCCGCCAGCGCAAACGCGGCCATGGAAAAGTAGATATTCATGATGGTCACCTGAGAAAGTATTCACAGGCGCCAGAATGCCGACCGCCGTCGACAAGGTATTGAACAGAATTGCCCTGTTCGGTTTAACGCGCGATCGCCGCCCGGCGGCGCGGCAGCCCGAAGGTGTTGACCGCCATGCCGCCCAGCACCAGCAATGCGCCGCCGAACTGCGCCGGCGACAGCGCTTCGTCCAGCAGCAGCCAGGCGGCGAACAGCCCGACCAGCGGCACCAGCAGCGTCAGCGGCGCAACGCGCCAGGTTTCATAGCGCCCCAGCAGGCTGCCCCACACCGAATAACCGAACAGCGTGGCGGCAAACGCCAGGTAGGCAACCGCCAGCCAGGTGCCGACCTGCACATGGCCCAGGCTGCTCAGCACCGCCTGCGGGCCGTCGAACAGCCAGCTGCAGGCCAGGAACGGCACGACCGGGATCGGCGCGCTCCACACCACCAGCGACAAAATGTTGCGCTGCGGGAAACCGGCCAGGATCTTCTTGTTGGTCAGGTTGCCCAGCGCCCAGGAAAACGCCGCCGCCAGCGTCAGCAGCAGGCCCGCCAGGGGGACCGCGCCGCTGCCCGGCTTATGCAGGCTGGCCTGCGCCAGCACCAGCATGCC
This sequence comes from Serratia sp. SM04, assembly GCF_040280225.1. NCBI lineage: Bacteria > Pseudomonadati > Pseudomonadota > Gammaproteobacteria > Enterobacterales > Yersiniaceae > Serratia > Serratia sp. SM04. The sequence continues at coordinate 421,321 of NZ_JBEOQT010000002.1, forward strand.
GCCGCTGGCGATAGCGATGCCGACGAAATGGTTGACGCGCAGCTTTTCGCCCATCAGCACGACACCCAACAGCAGGGTGAAGAACACCTGCGCCTGCAGCACCAGCGAAGCCAGCCCCGCCGGCATGCCCACCTTGATGGCGACAAACAGGAAGGCAAACTGCGCGAAGCTCATGGTCATGCCGTACAGCAGCAGCCATTTCCACGGGATCGTCGGGCGCGGGATAAAGAAGATCGCCGGCAACGCCACCAGCAAAAAACGCATCCCGGCCAGCAGAAACGGCGGCATGCCCTGTAAACCGAACTTGATCACGACGAAATTCACGCCCCAGATCACCACCACCAACAGCGCCAACAGCCGATCGCGCAATGTCATCCTCGCCCCGCTTATCCCATTGAAAATTCGCTTTAGCTTGCAGGTTACAACCAAACCGGGCGTATGGACACCGGCAAACGCCGGCGATTATTCCGGCATCAGGCCGATAAAGGTGGTCTTCTTGCGCGGGCCGGTCATCAGCGCTTCCAGCTTCTCCACGCACTGCAGGTAGTGCGGGGTCTGCTTGTGCGCCGCCACCGCCTGCTCGTCGCGATAGGCTTCGTAGATGTAAAACCGCGTCGGAATCTGTTCGTCCTGCAGCACGTCGAAGCGCAGGTTGCCCGGCTCTTCGATTGCACCCAGGTGATTGGCGCGGAAAACATCGATAAATTCGTCTATTTTGTCTTGTTTAACGTTGATCTCAACCAATGTGACGTGCATGACAGCTCCTTGTTTGAACGGCGCGCCGTAGCATGGCGCTTTCCAACCATAGGTTTATTCCCGTCGATTGCCCTGCCGCAACGGCAATTTTGCCGCCTGGCTCACAAATCGCACCGGCGACGCCCACTCCTCCCCCGGCGGGGTATGGCGGCGGCATCTATAGTTAACACTCCTCCCCCTGAGAGCATAGGCTATGGATAACTACTTGATGGCGCTGGACGCAGGAACGGGCAGTATTCGCGCGGTGATCTTCGATCTGGCGGGCAATCAGATCGCGCACGGCCAGGCGGAGTGGCAACACCTGGCGGTGCCGGGCGTGCCCGGCTCGATGGAGTTTGACCTCAGCCGCAACTGGCAGCTGGCCTGCCAGTGCATTCGCCAGGCCTTGCAGCGCGCCGGGCTGACGGCGCAGGCGATACGCGCGGTGGCCTGCTGCTCGATGCGTGAAGGCATCGTTCTGTACGACCGCAACGGCGTGCCGATCTGGGCCTGCGCCAACGTCGACGCGCGCGCCAGCCACGAAGTCAGCGAGCTGAAAGAGTTGCATAACCACGGCTTCGAACGCGAGGTGTATCAATACTCCGGCCAGACGCTGGCGCTGAGTGCCATGCCGCGTCTGCTGTGGCTGGCGCACCATCGGCCGGACATCTACCGCCAGGCGGCGACGCTGACCATGATCAGCGACTGGCTGGCCAACATGCTCAGCGGCGAGCTGGCGGTCGATCCTTCCAACGCCGGCACCACCGGCATGCTGGATCTGACCAGCCGCGACTGGCGGCCGGCGCTGCTCGACATGGCCGGGCTGCGCGCCGATATTCTGTCGCCGGTGAAAGAGACCGGCAGCGTGCTGGGGCGCGTCACCGAACAGGCGGCGCAGGAGAGCGGGCTGCTGCGCGGCACCCCGGTGGTGATGGGCGGCGGCGACGTGCAGCTCGGCAGCCTGGGGCTTGGCATCGTGCGCGCCGGGCAGACGGCGGTGCTCGGCGGCACCTTCTGGCAGCAGATCGTCAACCTGCCGGAGCCGGCCATCGATCCGGAGATGAACATCCGCATCAATCCCCACGTCATTCCCGGCATGGCGCAGGCGGAATCCATCAGCTTCTTTACCGGCCTGACCATGCGCTGGTTCCGCGACGCCTTCTGCGCGGAGGAAAAATTGCTGGCGGAGCGGCTGGGGGTCGATGCCTACAGCCTGCTGGAAGAGATGGCGGCCAGGGTACCGCCGGGCGCCTACGGCGTGATGCCGATTTTCTCCGACGCCATGCATTTCAAAACCTGGTATCACGCGGCGCCGTCGTTCATCAATATGTCGATCGACCCGGAGCGCTGCAATAAACAGACGCTGTTCCGCGCGCTGGAGGAGAACGCCGCCATCGTCTCCGCCTGCAACCTGGAGCAGATCGCCGCCTTCTCCGGCGTGCAGGCGCGCTCGCTGGTGTTCGCCGGCGGCGGCGCCAAGGGCAAGCTGTGGAGCCAGATCCTCAGCGACGTCACCGGGTTGACGGTGCGGGTGCCGGTGGTGAAAGAAGCCACCGCGCTGGGCTGCGCGATCGCCGCCGGCGTCGGCGCCGGGCTGTTCGAGTCGCTGGCCGAAACCGGCGAACGCCTGGTGCGCTGGGAGCGCGAGCATCAACCCGACATGACCCACCATGCGCTGTATCAGGAACAGAAAGAAACCTGGCGGCAGGTCTACGCCGATCAGCTGACGCTGGTGGATAACGGCCTGACCACCTCGCTGTGGAAAGCGCCGGGGCTTTAAACGCAAGCGGCATTCGGTCATAACCTTATGCCGTTTTATTCCTTTCCCCCGCAGCGCGGCGCAAGCCGCGTTTTCACTCGCCGCCGGCGATTGTTTCCCCTCAGAAACAGTGTAACCACCGCAAACGGATTTATCCGCGGCTTCGGCCTGCCGTAGATTGTGACTTCGGTCACACCGCGCCCCGAGCGCGGCCTGCGCATTCACCCAAGACGAGCGGCATTATGCTGAATAATAAAGATAAACCTGCATCATCCCCGTGGCCGGCGATCTTCTCGCTGACGGTCGCCTGTTTTGTCATGGTCACCACCGAGTTTCTGCCGATCGGCCTGCTGACCAACATCGCCCCTTCGCTCGGCGTCAGCACCGGCACCGCCGGGCTGATGGTCACCATGCCCGGCATCGTGGCGGCGGTGGCCGCACCCGTGTTGAGCCTGGCTTCCGGCCGGCTGGACAGACGCCTGCTAATGCTGGGACTGTCGTTACTGCTGATGGTGTCCAACCTGGTGGCGGCGCTGGCCGTCAACTTCCCGATGATGCTGTTGGGCCGCGTGCTGCTGGGCGTCTGCGTCGGCGGCTTCTGGTCGTTCGCCGCCAACTACGGCCGCCATCTGGTGCCGGAAGCCAGCCAGGGCCGCGCCACCGCGCTGATCCTCAGCGGCATCTCGGTCGGCGCGGTGTGCGGCGTGCCGGCGGGGGCGCTGATCGGCGATCTGTTCGGCTGGCGCGCCGCCTTCTTCGGCGGTGCGGCTCTGGCGGTCGGCGTACTGTTGGCGCAGCTGCGTTTACTCACGTCGGTACCGCCTTCCCGGCCGGTTACGCCGCGCGATCTGGTGCTGCCGCTGCGCCTGCCGATGGCGCGCATCGGCCTGATTGCCATCGTGCTGCTGTTCATCGGCCACTTCGCCGCCTATACCTATCTGCGCCCTCTGCTGCAACAGGTGTTCGTGCTCAGCCCATCGGCGATCTCGCTGCAGCTGCTGGCCTATGGCGCCATCGGCCTGCTGGGCACCTTCCTCGGCGAGCGTCTGGGGGAGTACAGCCTGCGCGCCACCTTTATCCTGATCGCCGCCATGCTGGCGGGTATTCTGATCGTTTCGCCGCTGCTCAGCGGCCTCGCCGGCGCCACGCTGATGGTGTTGGTCTGGGGGTTGGCGTTCGGCGCCGTGCCGGTATGCGCCACCAACTGGATGTTCGCCGCGGTGCCGCAGGCGCCGGAAGCCGGCCAGGCGCTGCTGGTGTGCGTCATCCAGATCGCGCTGGCCTCCGGCGCACTGCTGGGCGGCGAGGTGGTGGACTGGCAGGGCGTCAGCAGCGCCATGCTGTTCGGCGGCGCGCTGATCCTCTCCGCCACGCTGGTGTTCGGCCTCAGCTTGCGCTCCGGCGCAATTGGCGCTAAACAGTGTTAATCATTATCTATCTGCAGAAACATGCCCCGGCCACTGCCGGGGCATGACGTTGGGAACCTATGGACCATCATTTGCTCGCTATCCGGGTATTTAACCGCGTGGTGGAAACCGGCGGTTTTACCCGCGCCGCCGATTCGCTGGGCATGCCGAAAGCGACGGTCACCAAGCTGATCCAGAATCTGGAGGATCACCTGCAGACCAAGCTGTTCCAGCGCACCACCCGCAGCGTGTCGGTCACCCGCGAAGGCGAATGCTATTACCAGAATACGGTGAAATGGCTGGCGGATTTGGAGCAGATGGAGGGCTGTCTGACCGAGTCACAGAATTCTCCGCAGGGCGTGCTGCGCATCGATACCGGCAGCGGCACCGCCCGCCAGCTGCTGTTGCCGGCGCTGCCCGGCTTTTTGGAACGCTACCCGCAAATCCAGATCGATCTCAGCATCGGCGATCGCGTTATCGATCTGATCAGCGACAGCGCGGACTGCGTGATTCGCAGCGGCCCGTTGGCCGACTCCAGCCTGATCGCCCGGCGTCTGTTCGATCTGGACTGGGTCAGCTGCGCCACCCCGGCTTATCTGGCGCGCCACGGCGCCCCACGCCACCCGTGCGATCTGGAACAGGGTTTTCCGATGGTGCACTACCGCCATCCGGTCAACGACCGCATCCATCCGCAACGCTATGTCGAACGCGGCAAAGAGATCGCCATTCAACAGCGCTACCCGGTCAGCATTAACGAAGGCAACGCGCTGCTGGCGGCGAGCCTGGCCGGATTGGGCATCATCCAGATCTATCGGTTTATGGCGCAGCCGCACCTCGAGCGCGGCGAGCTGGTCAGCCTGCTGCACGACTGGCAGCCGCCGCCGGAGCAGATGTACGTGGTGTACCCGTCCAATCGCCACCTCAGCGGCAAGCTGCGGGCGTTTATCGACTGGGCGGTGGAGACATTTCGCTAGCGACAGGATGAGCCGCACGTTGTCGCCGCACGCAGTGTGGTATTATTTGCCGCATAGTGATTCACGACGGACGACCACCATGGCCTATATCCCCAAAAACTATGCGAAGCTGGAAACCGGCTATCGCGAAAAAGCGCTGAAACTGTTCCCCTGGGTATGCGGGCGCTGCTCGCGCGAGTTCGTTTATTCCAACCTGCGCGAACTGACGGTGCACCACATCGATCACGATCACAGCAACAACCCCGAAGACGGCAGCAATTGGGAAATGCTGTGCCTGTACTGCCACGACCACGAGCACTCGAAATACACCGAGGCCGATCAATACGGTTCGACGGTGGTGGCCGGTGAAGACGCGCAGAAAGATGTCGGCGTCGCCACCCATAACCCGTTCGCCAACCTGAAGGCGATGATGAAGAAGTAACGCCACCGACAGCTTAATGAGCCACTAACTTATTAAGCTGTTAAATTAACAACTCCCTCTTCCGTTCCGCCACTTCCCAGAGAATTCCTACTTACCCATCCGGGCCATCCAGCGCAAAATAAGCTGCGCAGTTAACGACATACTGGCTTGGCAAGCCGCCGCAGTTGGTGCATATTGTTCGCGAGTTGTTCTTGTTAACCTGTTTGATTATCAACCTAATAAGCACATTAACTTAATAAGTTATCAGCTTAATAACTTGAGAGATGGCAGCATGATTGTTCTGATTGGCTCGCAAAAAGGCGGCGTCGGCAAATCGACGAAAGCGGTGAATATCGCCGGGTATCTGATTCTTAAGCAAGGCAAGACGGCGATCATCGTCGATGCCGACGACCAGAAATCGATCATGACCTGGTACAACGACCGTCAGAACGTCGAGGGGCTGCCGCACATTCCGGTGGTGGCCGCGTCGGGCAAAATCAAGGAAACGCTGTTGGAACTGGATCGCCATTACGACTACGTAATCGTCGACACCGCCGGCCGCGACAGCGCCGAACTGCGCTCCGGGCTGCTGGCCGCCGATCTGTTCCTCTCGCCGCTGCGCCCTTCGCAGATGGATCTCGACACCATCGGCTATCTGTCGGAGATGTTCTCCACCGCGCAGGAATACAACGAGAAGGTCAAAGGCTACATCGTGCTGAACATGTGCCCGACCAACATCTTCATCAATGAAGCCAACGAAGCGGCGCAGGTGCTGAGCGAATATCCGGAGTTCACCCTGGTGAGCCACCGCCTGTGCGACCGCAAGATTTACCGTGACGCCTGGGGCGAAGCCATCACCGTGCATGAGGCGAACAACGAAAAGGCGCAGAGCGAAATTGAATGCCTGGTGAAAGAGGTGATCCTGTGAAGAAGCGCACCCCCACCCACCGCATGTCGGAAGACGAATTCATCAACAGCGCCACCTCGCACACGCTGCCGGTCGCGGCGCCCGCGCCGGAAGCCAAACCGGCCGGCCGCAAGCGCACCTATAAGGCGATTTCCGTCAGCCTGACGGACAGCCACATTGAAGCCATCGATGAAGTGATCGTGCAGGCGGCGCGCAGCGGCATCGTGCGCATTACCCGCTCCGACATCATCAAGCTGGCCATCGACGGGCTGGCGGAGAAAAGCGAAGCGCAGCTGCTGGCGCTGCTGAAGAAGCTCTGAGCGCGCGGCAGCCGGCGGCTAACGCAGCAGCCGGCGGGTTGTCATCACCTTCAGTTCCCCGCCACCGCGCAGTGGTAGTCCTGAATTTCGCCGGCCGAGCCCAGGTTCAGATCGGTCAACTTCAAACGGTTAGCCAACAGCAGCATCTCACCCTGCGGGCTGACCGCCAGCGCCAGGCCATAATTGCCGATGCTGTCGCCCTGCTCGACCACATAGTTGTGCAGCAAACGGAAAGGATCTTCCTGGGTTAAATCGGTGCCCGCCAATTTTCTGGCCAGATATTGGTGGCCGACCAATTTCACCGCCAGCGGGCGCCACTGCTGATCTAATTGCTCCGCCTGTTGCCCCAGCGCGTTATAGACATCCTGACGCAGGCAGGCAACGTGAATATGCAGCTGATCCTGAGAACGGCCATATTTCGAATTGACCGCCAGCGAAAGCCACGCATCTTTTAACGGTTTGCCCAGCTCGCCGGATATATGTTCGCGGTTATTCCAGGCCTGGGCGAAATAAGGCGGCGCGTGATCCGTCTGCAATGCCGGGCTCTCGATGCCGCTGACCTTTTCGGTTGGCATCACCAGATCGTGATAGGGGCCTTTGCTGTCCTTAAACAGCACATAACCCTGTGTTAAATCAACCTTTAAGCAGGGCGCCGGATCGTCGTTCTGCTGCTGATTGGGCACGCACTGTTGGCTGACGATTTGCCACAGCGCATTCGGATTGCCGCGCCCAAAGAACCACCACAGCACCGCCGCCAGCAGTAAAATGGCAAGCAAAATAATTAATAGTCTGAAAAGTTTTTTCATCATGACTCCCTGTTTAGCTATTCCATCTTGAAAGGAGCGCCAGCATAAACCAAGGCGCTTATCGTCACCAGAATATTATCATTAGCATTACCTTTCATTGACGTCTTGTTATCAAGGGAAATTAAAAATAAGGATTTGCCTGAGTAATTTAAGGTAAATTAATACCGCAGTTCGAATATGAGTGTGATATAAGCAGCCGGACTCTCTTTATATTAAGGAACCGATAAGATGCCAACGATGGGCAACTCCCTGCATTATCTCGACGTGGGCTCAGGCTTTCCGTTGCTGCTGGGCCACAGCTATCTGTTCGATCTGAACATGTGGGCGCCGCAGTTTGAAGCGCTGGCGAAACGCTACCGCCTGATCGTGCCGGATCTCTGGGGCCACGGCGACTCACCGGCGCTGCCGACCGGGCGAAACAGCCTGTCGGATATCGCCGCCGATCATTTGGCGCTGATGGATCGCTTGGATATTGAAGAGTTCGGCATCGTCGGCCTGTCCGTCGGCGGCATGTGGGGCGCCGAACTGGCGGCGCTGGCGCCGGAACGGGTCAAGGTGCTGGCGCTGATGGACAGCTACCTGGGCGACGAAACGCCGGAGGCGCGGCAGCGTTATATGGGCATGCTGGCCGCCGTGGAGCAAGCCGGCGCCATCACTTCGCCGCTGCTGGAACATGTCGCGTCGCTGTTTTATTCCGATGACGTCCCCGACGCCTTATTGCAATCGCTGTTGTGTCAGCTCCAGAGCCTGCCCGCCGATCGCCTGCGCGAGAGCATCGTACCGCTGGGCCGGATGATCTTCGGTCGCCCCGACAAGCTGGCGCTGCTGGAAAACATCACCGCCGCCAGCATCGTCATCACCGGCGCCCAGGATAAGCCGCGCCCGCCGGCGGAAGGCCAGCGCATGGCGGATCTTCTCGGCTGTCAACATGTGCTGATCCCCAACGCCGGGCATATCAGCAACAAGGAAAACCCGACGGCGGTCAACGAAACCCTACTGGCGTTTCTGGCTGAAAACACCACCCCGCTGTTCTGGTAACATTCTCCGGGCCGCCAGGCCCGGCCATGCATGCCGCCGGCGTCGTCCGCAACGGCGCGCATCCATCCGTATTGACCAGGCAAACGGCGAAATAATGGATTGGGCGCCCTAAAATAAAATCAGGCCTAAAATAATTATTTTTAATCTCATAATTAATTAGCCATATCATTTTAAATAACAACCAATCAATCCCATTTAAAAATACAAAAAAATAAAGGCGATACTTTGCGAAAAATGAATTGATGACATAACCTTTCTAAACCCTATAACTCCACTCCCCGGAGATTAACATGCGTTTAGCGGTAATTCCTCCTCGTTGTCATGACAGAAACATTCTTGATATCACCATGAATTTATATACTTATCCAACCATCATTATCGCGCACCGCCTGGGCGTATTTGAATTCATGTCTAAATCGCCAAGAAATATTAACGATATCAGTACAGAACTGCAGATTAAAAAGCGGCCGGCGGAAGCGATCATGGCCACGCTGCGCGCGTTGAATCTGGTCGAACTGAATGCGGGCCTCTTTAGGCTCACGTCGGAGGCACAAGAGTTTTTATTAAAGGGCAGCCCAAATTACTTCGGTTACTTTTGGGACATGATGTATGAAAACAGTGAAAACTTCTCGCTAAAAAATCTGGAATCAGCCATCAGGAAGGATACGGCCCAAGTTTATCGCGAACGCGCTCTTTTCGATACGCATGCTCATGATACCGAGAAAGCGCGCAAATTCACCCACGCCATGCATAGCCTGAGCATGGGCTCGGCCAGCGTTTGGCCCACCGCGCTCTCTTTGGCATCACACCGCAAGGCGCTCGATATCGGCGGAGCATCAGGCGCGCACGCCATCGGCATGGCTGCGCATTGGCCCAATCTCCAGTGCACCATTTTCGATTTACCGGAGGTTTGCCCCCTTTCGGCCGATTATATACGGCAATATGGTTTTGATAATCGCATCGGCACCTATTGCGGCAATATGTGGCAAGATGATTACCCCGCTGCGGATCTTCATTTCTACTCCAATATATTCCACGACTGGCCGACGGAAAAAAACCGTTTTCTGGCACAAAAAAGCTATGCGTCATTATCGAAAGGCGGAAGGATCGTTATTCATGAAATACTGTATGACGACACAGCTCCGGGGCCACTTGCCGCTGCTGCCTACAGTTTGATGATGCTAGGCTGGACGGAGGGGCAACAATACTCCGGCAAAGAAATTGGCTCTCTGTTATCTGAAGCGGGATTCGAAAACATTGAAGTATTTCCCGCCCTTGGTTATTTCAGCATCGTCACCGCAATAAAAAAATAAACTTTATTTTTGAACGGCAAGGCGCATCACGTCCGTAAATTACCCATCAACTTGATTGTCATAAGGTGAAAACGATGTCTTATCCAGCCGAACCTTTTCGTATAAAAAGCGTTGAAACGGTAACACTGCTCTCCCGGGAAGAAAGAATAAAAAAAATAGAGGAGGCGGGTTACAACACTTTCCTGCTGAATTCGCGGGATGTGTATATCGATTTGCTGACCGACAGCGGCACCAATGCCATGAGCGATAAACAGTGGGCGGGCATCATGTCGGGAGATGAAGCCTATGCCGGCAGCGAAAACTTTTTCCACCTTGAACGTACCGTTCGCGAGTTGTTTGGCTTCAAATATCTGGTGCCGACCCATCAGGGGCGCGGCGCGGAAAATTTGCTCTCTCAGGTCGCGATAAAACCGGGCCAATTCGTCGCCGGCAACATGTATTTCACCACCACCCGCTATCATCAGGAAAAAAACGGCGCCACCTTTGTTGACGTCATCAGAGACGAAGCCCATGACGCCGGCGCGATTCTGCCGTTTAAAGGCGATGTCGATCTGCGCAAACTGGCAGCGCTGATCGCGGAAAAAGGTGCTGAAAACATCGCCTATGTTTGCCTGGCGGTCACCGTCAATATGGCCGGTGGTCAACCGGTATCGATGGGCAACATGCGCGCCGTTAGCGAACTGACCCGTCGACACGGCATTAAACTTTATTACGATGCGACCCGGTGCGTGGAAAACGCCTATTTCATCAAAGAAAGAGAAGAGGGATTCAGGCAGCGGTCGATCGCGGATATCGTTCTGGAAATGTTCAGCTACGCCGACGGCTGTACGATGAGCGGCAAAAAAGACTGTCTGGTGAACATCGGCGGATTTCTTTGCATGAATGACGAAGAAACGTTTAACGCCGTGCGGGAATTGGTCGTGGTGTATGAGGGAATGCCCTCATACGGCGGGCTCGCCGGGCGTGATATGGAGGCGATGGCGATCGGCCTGCGCGAAGCGATGCAATTCGAATACATTGAACATCGTGTTCAGCAAGTACGCTACCTAGGCGACAGGTTGCTCGCGGCCGGCATTCCCATTGTCGAACCCGTGGGCGGGCATGCGGTTTTCCTCGATGCGCGCCGTTTTTGCCCGCATCTTCAACAGGAGCAATTGCCCGCGCAAAGCCTGGCCGCCAGCATCTATATCGCAACCGGCGTGCGCGCCATGGAACGCGGCATCGTTTCGGCCGGGCGCGATGCGAAGACAGGCGACAACCGTCGGCCGAATCTGGAAACCGTGCGCCTGACCATACCGCGTCGCGTATACACCTACGCGCATATGGACAAAGTCGCCGACGGCATTATTGCGCTATATCAGCGCAGAGCAAGCATTCACGGTCTGCAGTTTACTTATGAACCCAAACAGCTCCGATTCTTCACGGCGCGTTTTGCTTACCGCTAACATCCGCGCTCTTGGCGGTTGCTCGAACGCGCTATATGGCTGCCAACATGTGCAGATCCCCCGGGCCGTCAGGCCCGGAGTTTCCTCTCAGTTAAGCCATTTGCGATCGCGAGTAAAAGAAACGGCCAATCACAGATCGTCGTCATCCATCCCTAAACCGGACTGAATTTCTTCGCGCATTGCATCCAACTCGTCTAACTTAACGCTCTGCACGACCCCCATCAAAATATTGATTTCGATAATGCTGATGCGCCCGTCATTTTGGCAATAGCTGTGATAATCGATGATATTGTGCCTGGCACCAGCGCCGCCATCGTCTTCTCAACCAAAGTGTCCAGTTCAACCGGCACCACGCGCAGCATATCCTTCAACGCGGGCCGCAAAATTTTGCCAACCGACGGCAACATTGCCAGAGCGATCACCACCAAAAACACATTCACCAATGCCTGCCGACATCTCACCCGATCGCTGCGTCCTCAGGCTTTCCGCCGCGCAACCGCTGGCCACGAGCGATGACCGCATCGTGACGGCGCAAAAACCCCGGGCTTAGCGGTTCACCGAGCGCGCTATGCGGCTGTAGGTGTGGCGCACGCCGCGAATCGCCACGCTGTAAGCGAAGATGTTTTCCGGCAGCGCCAGCCCCAGATAGCCGGTATCGCCGATATGGTGCAGATCCGCGCCGGCCATTTTGCTCATCAGCGCAATCTGCCGCACGGTCTGCACGTCGGCCCCCTCTTGCGAGGTGCCGATCGCCGTCATTGCCAGCGCGCCCTGCCGCTGGGCATAAGCAATCAGCGCCGCCACTTTCTCCTGCGACATGCCGGGAATGGTGCCGGGCGCCGGCAACAGCACGATGTCCGCGCCGTTCTCCACGAACAGCGCGATGTCCTGCTCGCCGATCAGCTGGCTGCCGCTTTCGCGCACGATACCGGCCCCGTGCATCTTGCCGGTCACCAGCACCATCTCGTCGCCCACCTCATCACGGATCGCTTTCAGCGCGGCGGCGATCGCCTGATTGCTGACGCCGTTGTTCGGGTTGCCGGTCAGCACCAGCATGCGCGCGCCGAGTTGATACAGCTTGCGCGCATTCTCGGCGGTGGCGGCACGCCCCGCCGTCATCTGCCAGAAATCGTTATGTTCGGTGGCGAAGGCCGGATCGACGGCCTCCAGGTTCACCCCGATCACCCGCCCGGTCAGGCGCTGCAACGTGCGCAGCGCCTCCTGTGGCGGCACGTCGGCGGGCAGGCCCGCGATGTGCGGATGGTCGACGTCGAACAGGTTCAGCAGCAGCAGGTCGGCGCCCTGGCTGGCCGCCAGCTCGGCGTTGGTGACGTTATTGAGCAGCGGCTGAGTGACCGCGATGGTTTCGCTGACCAAGATGCGCCCTTCGCTGGCGCGGATGGCGTAGAGCAGGTCGGCTTTGCCGATATCGGCCAGATCGCTGGCGCTGCAGTCCAGATAGCGTTTCATGAGGCAAGCTCCGATGACGTTAGCGGGAATGGACGCCCCTCGCTCAGCGCGGCTGAACGAGGGGGACAGGGTTACTTCAGCGTAAAACTTTGCGCCTGCACGTTGTCGGAGTCCAGGCCGACGAACACGTTGAATTTGCCCGGCTCCGCCCCCCATTTCAGGCTGGCGTTGTAGAACTTCAGATCGTCTTCGCTAATCGGCAGCTCAACCTGCTGCGACTGGCCGGCCTTCAGCGTCACTTTCTTGAAGTTGCGCAGCTCTTTCACCGGCCGGCTGACCGAGGCGGTCACGTCCTGCAGATACAGTTGCACCACCGTGGCGCCGTCGTACTTGCCGGTATTTTTCAGCGTGACGCTGGCGGTTAGCTTGCCGTTGCGCGCCATCGTCGGGCTGGACAATGTCAGATCCGACAGGCTGAAGGTGGTGTAGCTCAGGCCGTAACCGAACGGATACAGCGGGCCGTTGGGCGAATCGAAGTAGCGCGAGGTGTACTTGCCCGGATTCTCCTTGCCGAACGGGCGGCCGGTGTTCAGGTGGTTGTAGTACATCGGGATCTGGCCGACCGAGCGCGGGAAGGTCATCGGCAGCTTGCCCGACGGGTTGTAGTCGCCGAACAGCACGTCCGCCACCGCGTTGCCGCCCTCGGTGCCGCTGTACCAGGTTTCCAGCATCGCGTCCGCCTGTTCGCTCTCCCAGCTCAGCGCCAGCGGCCGGCCGTTCATCAGCACCAGCACCAGCGGCTTGCCGGTGGCTTTCAGCGCGGCGATCAGATCGCGCTGGCTCTGCGGGATCGTGATGTCGGCGCGGCTGGAGGCCTCATGCGCCATGCCCTGCGATTCCCCCACCACCGCCACCACCACGTCGGCCTTGTTCGCCGCCTGTACCGCTTCGTCGATCATCTGCTGCGGCGAACGGGTATCGAACGCCACCGCCGGCTCATACTCGTTCAGGTAGTCGATGATGCCTTTATCCTGCGTGACGTTGGCGCCCTTGGCGTAAAGAATGCGCGCCTTGTCGCCCACCGCCCGCTCCAGCCCTTCACGCAGGGTCACCGACTGCTTGACCACTCCGGCGGCGGACCAACTGCCCATCACGTCGCGCTGGCTGTCGGCCATCGGCCCGACCAGCGCGATGGTCGCCTGCTTGCTCAGCGGCAGCGTCTGCTTATCGTTCTTCAGCAGCACCATCGTTTTGCGTGCCACCACCCGCGCCTCGGCGCGGTGCAGGCGGCTTTCGGCGTTGGTGTCCTGCGGATCGGCACCCGCCGGGCCCAGATGCACATACGGATCGGTGAACAGTCCCATGTCGTACTTGGTGTTCAGCACGTCGCGGCAGGCGCGGTCGATATCGCTTTCAGCCACCAGCCCGTCTTTCACCAGGCCCGGCAGGTATTTGTCGTAGAACTCGTCGCTCATGCTCATGTCGACGCCGGAGGTGATTGCCAGCCGCACCGCGTCGCGCGCGTCGGCGGCCACGCCGTGTTTAATCAGTTCTTTAATTGCGCCGTGGTCGCTGATGGTGATGCCTTTAAAGCCCCACTGGTCGCGCAGCAGATCTTTCAGCAGCCACGGGTTGGCGGTGGCCGGCACGCCGTTGATCGCGTTGAGCGACACCATCACCCCGCCGCTGCCGGCATCCACCGCCGCTTTATAAGGCGGCAGATAGTCCTGATGCATGCGCAGCGGGCTCATGTCGACGGTGTTGTAATCGCGGCCGCCTTCGACGGCGCCGTACAGCGCAAAGTGCTTGACGCTGGCCATCACCGAACCGGGTTTGGCCGGGTCGCCGTTCTGGAAACCGTCGACCATCACCTTGGCGATTTTCGACACCAGCCAGGTGTCTTCGCCGAAGCCTTCGGAGACCCGGCCCCAGCGCGGATCGCGGGTGATATCGACCATCGGCGCGAAGGTCATGTTCAGGCCGTCGTCGCTGGCCTCCTGCGCCGCCACCCGAGCGCTGAGCGCGATGGCTTCCAGATCGAAGCTGGCCGCCAGCCCCAGGCTGATCGGGAACACGGTGCGCTGACCGTGCACCACGTCATAGGCGAAGAACAACGGGATTTTGAGGCGGCTGAGCTGCATCGCCTGATCCTGCATCACCCGGATATCCGGCCGGGTAACGGTATTGAAGATGGCGCCGATCTGCCCTTTGCGGATGCCCTCGCGGATCGCTTCTTTCGGGTTATCCGGCCCGACGCTGATCAGCCGCAGCTGGCCGATCTTCTCTTCCAGCGTCATCTGCTTCATCAAATGGGACACGAAGGCGTCGCGCTGCTGGGCGTGCATGCCCTGCGTTATCGGCGTTTCCTGCGCAAAAGCCGGGCTGAGGGCCAGACCGGACAACATACTCACCACACAAAGCCATTTCATCTTGTTTTATCTCAGGCGTGTTTCCGCCGCCAACGCCGCGGAGTTTAATCGGAGTGAAGAAACAGTTTGCCACACTCTGTTTCATCGCCAAGGTAATTCGCATCGTTAATGTTTACAAAGCATTACAGGTTATCGGCAGGTAATTCTGCAGCCGGGCGCGGCTGTCGGCGGCCTCCGCCGTCAGGAAATCGATAAACTGCGCCAGCGCCGGCGATGGCGCCCCGCGTTCAGGATAGACCAAATAATAGGCCGCGCCGCTGCTGACGCAGAGCGGGAACGGCGTGACGATACGCCGCGCCTGAATATCCTCCTCCAGCAGGCACAGATCGCCGATGGCGATGCCAAACCCTTGCAGTGCGGCGCTCATCGCCAGATCGAGGGTATCGAAATGCTGAGCCTTGCCGGACGGCAGCGCATCGGCCCCCGCCGCCTTCAGCCAGCGCAGCCAGTCGCGCCGATCGCGCGTCGGGTGCAGCAGGGTTTTGTCCGTCAAGTCCGCCAGCCGGGGCGTTGGCGGCAGGAACGTCGGCGTGCAGACCGGCGTGAGGATTTCGTCGAACAGCAGGTGCGCGCTCAGCTTTTTGCCCGGCGGCCGGCCGAATACCACCGCGGCGTCAAATTGCTCGGTGCTGAAATCCAGACCGTGCGACACCGAAGCGGTCAGCTCAATATGCATGTCCGGCCGTTCATTCTGCAGGCGAATGATGCGCGGCAGCACCCAGCGCATGGCGCAGGTCGGGCATTTGATGCGCAGCGCCCCCGGCGGGGCGGCGGCCCGCGTCAGCGCCTCGTCCAACTGCCCCAGCGCCTGCTGCACCGGCGCCAACAGCTGCGCGCCCTGCGGCGTCAGCGCCAAACCGCGCGCCTGGCGGCTGAACAGCGGATAGCCCAGGCGCTGTTCCAGCCCGAGAATTTGCCGGCTGACCGCCCCCTGCGTCAGGTGCAACTGCCGGGCGGCATGGGTAAAGTTGAGGCGTTGCGCCACCACCACGAAGGTTTTCAACACGTCGAGCGACGGCAGGGATATCGGCATAGCGGGCCTCGATTAGGTATGATCGTAGTGCATGGCAAGTATGACAAACTTTCCCTTGTCCGCCTACGCCGCCTGATGCTTAATCGCTCAACACTTCCCTGTTTGCCTGGAGCCCATCATGCAGAGCGCCTGCTCATCCCGCTCGAAGCTGCCGGACGTCGGCACCACCATTTTCACCGTCATTGGCCAACTCAGCGCCGAACATCAGGCCCTCAATCTGTCACAGGGCGCGCCCAACTTCGCCGGTGACCCGCAGCTGATCGAGGCGACGGCGCAAGCCATGCGCGCAGGTCATAACCAATACGCGCCGATGAGCGGCGTGGCGGCGTTACGTGCTGCTCTGGCGGAAAAAGCTGAACGATTGTATGGCGCGCGCTATGACGCCGACGAAGAAATCACGGTGATCGCCAGCGCCAGCGAAGGGTTGTACTCGGCAATCAGCGCGCTGGTGCATCCCGGCGACGAGGTGATCTATTTCGAACCGGCGTTCGACAGCTATGCGCCGATCGTGCGCCTGCAGGGCGCCACGCCGGTGGCGATCAAGCTGTCGTTGCAGGATTTTCGCGTCGACTGGGACGAAGTGGCCGCCGCCATCAACGGCAAAACGCGCATGATCATCGTCAACACGCCGCACAACCCGACCGGCGCGGTGTTTGACGCGCACGACATCGAACGTCTGACCGCCCTGACCCGCGACACCGACATCGTGATCCTGTCCGACGAGGTCTACGAGCACGTGGTGTTCGACGGCGATATTCACCACAGCATGGCGCGCTACCCGCAGCTGGCGGAACGCAGCGTGATCGTGTCGTCGTTCGGTAAAACCTACCACGTCACCGGCTGGCGCGTCGGCTACTGCCTGGCGCCGGCGGCGCTGATGGACGAGATCCGCAAGGTGCACCAGTTTATGGTGTTCTCCGCCGATACGCCGATGCAGCACGCCTTCGCCGCCGCGCTCGCCAACCCGCATAGCTACCTGGGGCTGGCGGCGTTTTATCAACAAAAGCGCGATCTGCTGGCCAGCGCCCTGCAGGATTCGCGCTTTGAGCTGCTGCCCAGCCGCGGCAGCTTCTTCATGCTGGCCCGCTTTAGCGGCTTCAGTCACGAAAGCGACAATGATTTCGCCGTGCGCTTGATCCGCGAAGCGAAGGTGGCGACGATCCCGCTGTCGGCGTTCTACAGCGACGGCACCGATACCGGCATTATCCGGCTGAGTTTTTCCAAAGATAACGAGACCCTGCTGGAAGGCGCGCGCCGCCTGAGCCAGGTGTGATTTTTTGTCCAACCATGGGAAAGGGGCACTGCCTATGAAAGCATTGAAAACGCTGTTCGCCGCCGGATGCCTGCTGGCCGCCGGCGCTTCGCTGGCGGCGGAAAACAGCCTGCGCTTCGGCCTGGAAGCGCTGTATCCGCCGTTCGAATCCAAATCCGCCAGCGGCAAACTGGAAGGGTTCGACATCGAACTGGGCGACGCGGTGTGCGCCGCCGCGCAGTTGCAATGCAGCTGGGTGGAAACCTCGTTCGACAGCCTGATCCCGGCGCTGCAGGCGCGCAAGTTCGACGCCATCAACTCGGCGATGAACGTGACCGAACAGCGGCGCCAGGCGATCGCCTTCACCGACGCCATCTATCAGGTGCCGAACCGCCTGATCGCCAAGGCCGGCAGCGGCCTGCTGCCGGACGCCAAATCGCTGGCGGGCAAACACGTGGGCGTGCTGCAAGGATCGATTCAGGAGATTTACGCCAAAACCCATTGGGCGCCGGCGGGCGTGGACGTGGTGTCTTATCAGGATCAGAATCAGGTTTACCTCGATCTGGCGGCCGGTCGGCTCGACGCCACGCTGGTGATGGCGCCGTCGGGGCAAAGCGGCTTCCTGTCGCAGCCGGACGGCAAAGGCTTCGCCTTCGTCGGCGAGGCGGTGCGCGACGACAAAATCCTCGGTGAAGGTATCGCCTTCGGCCTGCGTAAAGGGGATGAGGCGCTGAAGAAAAAACTGGATGCCGCCATCGCCAAAGTGAAACAGCAAGGCACGGTGACGGCGCTGTCGAAGAAGTATTTCGGCGACATCGACGTGACGGTGAAGTGAGAGACGGGGGCGGCACCGCCGCCCCCTGCCGCGATTAGCGATCGAACACCGAGCTGTTCAGCGCGCGATCCTGCTGGTGGCGCTCCAGCGCCAATTCGATCAGGCGCGTGATCAGCGCCTGATAGCTGACGCCGCTGGCGGCCCACAGCTTGGGATACATGCTGATGTTGGTGAAGCCCGGCAGCGTGTTGATTTCGTTGATCACCACCTGGTTGTCCGGCGTCAGGAACACATCCACCCGCGCCAGCCCGAAGCACTCCAGCGCGCGGAACGCCTTCAGCGCCACCTCGCGGATGTGGTCGCTCACTTCCGGCGCGATCGCCGCCGGCACCACCACCTGAGCGCCCTGCTCATTGATGTATTTGGTGTCGTAAGCATAGAAGGCGTCGCTCAGCACGATCTCGCCGCACACGCTGGCCTGCGGATCGTCGTTGCCCAGCACCGCGCACTCGATCTCGCGGCCGACGATCGCCGACTCCACCAGCACCTTGTGATCGAAGCTGAAGGCCAGCGATACCGCCGCGTCGAACTCGGCGCGGTTTTCCACCTTGCTCACCCCGACCGACGAGCCCTGGTTGGCCGGCTTGACGAACAGCGGCAGGCCGAGGCGTTCGCTCAGTTGTTCAAACGTGAATCCGGCGCGGTTGGCGCGGGTTAGGGTGACGAACGGCGCCACCGCCAGCCCGGCATCGCGCAGCAGGCGCTTGGTCACGTCTTTATCCATGCTGACCGCCGAGCCGAGCACGCCGGCGCCGACGAACGGCATATTGGCCATGCGCAGCAGCCCCTGCAGCGAGCCGTCCTCCCCCAGCGTGCCGTGCACGATCGGGAAGATGACGTCGAGTTGGCCCAACGCGCCGGCGCTGCCCGCTTCGATCAGCTGCTGTTTTTCCTGGCCCGGGATCAGCGCCACGTTCTTGTTCGAGCGGTTCAGCGCGATCAGCGCCGGGTTCTCGGCGTTGAGCAGGTAGTTGGAGGCGTCGTTGATGTGCCACTGCCCCTGTTTGTCGATCCCCAGCAGCGTGACGTCAAACTTCTCTTTGTCGATTGCATCCACAATGTTTTTGGCCGACTGCAGCGACACCTCATGCTCCGCCGATTTACCGCCAAAAATCACCCCAACACGTAGTTTAGTCACGCCTTAAATCCTTCTGAAAAATCATGGCAAAAAAGTCGTTTATCACAATAAACGCATTGCCTGGCGGCGGCAATCGTTGTTGCCAGAATCTTCTTACGCCACAGAATGCCACATCGCCACCATCCTAAACGTATACACTTCGTATATCGTTCACTTAGGGAGACGCCGATGGGCATCGTAAAAATTTCAGACGCGCTGCATGACGATCTGCGCCTCGCCAGCCTGACCATGACGCGTTCGATCAACGCGCAGGCCGAGTACTGGATCAAGATCGGCATGCTGGCGGAGTTCCATCCGGAACTGACCTACCCGCAGCTGGTAAAAAAAATGATGAAAGATAACGCGCTGACGCTGAAGGAGATTGTCGGGTGAAACAGATTGTGATTAAAACGCCGGAAGAGATTGCCAAAATGCGCCATTCCGGCGCCCTGCTGGCGAAAGTGTTTGCTATGCTCGATGAGGTCATCGTCGAAGGCATCTCCACCATGGAGATCAATGACCGCGCCGAGGCGTTTATCGTCGAAGAGCTGAAGTCGCGCCCGGCCAGCAAGGGGCAGTATGATTTCCCCTATGTGCTCAACACCTCAATCGACGACGTGGTGTGCCACGGGGTGCCGTCGGCCAGCAAAATCCTGCGTTCCGGCATGATCGTCAACGTGGACATCACGCTGGAAAACGGCGGCTATATCGCCGACTCCAGCAAGATGTACTGCGTCGGCCAGGTGACGCCGCTGGCCAAACGGCTGGTGAACAACGTCTATGAATCGATGTGGCAAGGCATTCGCGCGGTAAAACCGGGCGCTACCCTGGGGGATATCGGCCATGCCGTCCAGCGGCACGCCGAGCAGGCCGGCTACAGCATCGTGCGGGAATATTGCGGCCACGGCATCGGCCGCGATATGCATGAAGAGCCGGCGGTGCTGCACTACGGCCAACCCGGCAGCGGTCTGGTGCTGCAGGAAGGCATGGTGTTCACCATCGAGCCGATGATCAACCAGGGCGACCGCCGTATCAAGCAGAAGAAAGACGGCTGGACGGTGGTGACGCGCGACAAAAAACTGTCGGCGCAGTGGGAACACACCGTGGCGGTCACCGCCGACGGCGTGGAGATCCTGACGCTGCGCGACGAAGAGCGCCGGGCCGGCTACGCCGAGCGTTACTAAACCCGCAAGCCATTAGCCTGGCAAGCTGATAGCTTAATAAGTTATTTAATTGATAACCTCTTAGCTTATATGCGGCACTCCGGCGCCGCGGTTAAAGCGACGGGGATGACAGGGAGACAGACAGCATGCAGTCAGGCAATCAGGCGTTTATCAATCAGCTCAAGGACATCGTCGGCGGCCCGCAGCTGTTGACCGGCGATCGCAACACCGAGCGGTATCGCAAGGGGTTCCGCTCCGGCGAAGGCCAGGCGCTGGCGGTGGTATTCCCAACCAACCTGCTGCAGCTGTGGCGCATTTTGCAGGCCTGCGTGGCCGCCGACAAAATCGTCATCATGCAGGCCGCCAATACCGGCCTGACCGAAGGATCGACCCCCAGCGGCAACGACTATGATCGCGACATCGTCATCGTCAGCACCCTGCGCCTCGACCATATTCAGGTGCTGGACAACGGCAAGCAGGTGGTCGGCTTCCCCGGCAGCACCCTGCACCACCTCGAGAAATTGCTCAAACCCTACGGCCGCGAACCGCATTCGGTGATCGGTTCCTCCTGTATCGGCGCCTCGGTGATCGGCGGCGTGTGCAACAACTCCGGCGGCTCGCTGGTGAAACGCGGCCCGGCCTATACCGAAATGGCGCTGTACGCCCAGCTAGGGGAAGACGGCCAGCTGCGCCTGGTGAATCATTTGGGCATCCGCCTCGGCGACACGCCGGAAGAGATCCTCACCCGGCTGGAAAAAGGCGATTACCGTCCAGAGGACGTCGAATACGGCGAGCTGCGCGCCTCGGATAACGAGTACGCCAGTCGGGTGCGCGACGTCGATGCCGACACCCCTTCCCGCTTCAACGCCGACAAACGCCGCCTGTTCGAGGCCTCCGGCTGCGCCGGCAAGCTGGCGGTGTTCGCGGTGCGGCTCGACACCTTCGAGAAAGAAGGCAAAGAGCAGGTGTTCTATATCGGCACCAACGACACCGCGGTGCTGACCGAGCTGCGCCGCCACATGCTGAGCCAGTTCGAAAACCTGCCGGTGGCCGGTGAGTACATGCACCGCGATATCTTCGACATCGCC
The DNA here is from genome assembly GCF_040280225.1 of Serratia sp. SM04. Classification (NCBI taxonomy): domain Bacteria; kingdom Pseudomonadati; phylum Pseudomonadota; class Gammaproteobacteria; order Enterobacterales; family Yersiniaceae; genus Serratia; species Serratia sp. SM04. The sequence goes on from NZ_JBEOQT010000002.1 coordinate 442,751, forward strand.
GAGGTCTACGGCAAAGACACCTTCATGATGATCGACAAGCTCGGCACCGATCAGATGCCGCGCTTCTTCACCCTGAAAGGCCGCATGGACGCCAGCCTCAACAAGCTGCCGCTGCTGCCGCACAACCTGACCGACCGGCTGATGCAGGGCCTGAGCCATCTGGCGCCGAGCCACCTGCCGAAGCGCATGAAGGACTACCGCGAACGTTTCGAACATCACCTGCTGCTGAAGATGGCCGGCCCCGGCGTAGACGAAGCGCAGCGCTACCTGACCGAGTACTTCGCCCAGGCCGAAGGCGCTTTCTTCGCCTGCACGCCTGACGAAGGCAAAAAGGCCTTCCTGCACCGCTTCGCCGCCGCCGGCGCCGCCGTGCGCTACCATGCGGTGCACGCCGACAAGGTGGAAGATATTCTGGCGCTGGATATCGCCCTGCGCCGCAACGACACCGACTGGTTTGAAACGCTGCCGCCGGAAATCGACAGCCAGCTGGTGCATAAGCTGTATTACGGCCACTTTATGTGCCACGTCTTCCATCAGGACTACGTGGTGAAAAAAGGCGTCGACAGCCACGCGCTGAAAGAAAAGATGCTCGAGATCCTCAACCGGCGCGGCGCCGAGTACCCGGCGGAGCATAACGTCGGCCACCTGTATCACGCCAAACCGGATCTGCAGGCGTTCTACCGCGTCGCCGATCCGACCAACAGCTTCAACCCCGGCATCGGCAAAACCAGTAAACGCAAAGGCTGGGCCGAAGGCCCCCGCTAAGACCGCCCGATTGGCCCGCCGCCGCACCCGGCGCGGGCCTACTCTCCCCTGCCTGCCTCATCGTGATCTTTCTGCGCCCTTAAAGATGCATTTTTATTGCAACTTATAAATTTCCCGATTACCATTCATCGCAAATGAGAATCAATTACAAAATTGTCATGACGGATACATGGCATCCGCCGTGGCAATCACCGCGAAGTTGTTAATGAGAAGGAACCTACCATGAGTCAGACCCTCGATTCCGCCCAGCTGTTAGCCGCGCTCGATAAAGTGATGGTGATCTCCACCACCGATCTGCAGGGCACCATCACCTACGTCAACGATCTGTTTTGCCAACTGACCGGCTTTTCCCGGGAAGAGCTGGTGGGCCAGCCCCATAGCATCGTGCGCCACCCTTCCGTGCCGAAAGCGGTTTACAAAGCGATGTGGGACACCATCAAGGCGGGCGGCATCTGGACCGGCATCATTCCGAACGTCGGCAAAGGCGGCGTGCTGTACGTGGTCGACACCACAGTGCAACCGCTGTATGACGCCCAGGGCAATATCGCGGCCTATATCAGCATCCGCCGCGTGATCAACGATCTGATGACCGACTTCGAATCGGTGGAATTCGCCAAAGAACAGTTCGACAACCACTACGACAAGTAACCGCCATGGCCGACCTTATCGAACGCATCCTGATTGGTTACGGTTCGGAGTCGGGCAACGCCCGGGCGCTGGCGATGCGCCTGGGTGAGCAAAGCAGCCTGCAACCCTACCGCCCCGTCGTGAAAGAACTCAACGCCATCCAGCCCGCCGATGTGGGCGAGCATGACGCCCTACTGATCGTCTCGAGCTCATTTGGCGACGGCGAACCGCCCGCCAACGCCGAGCGTTTTTCCGACGCGCTGGCGCAATGGCCTGACCGCCATCGGTTGCGCTACGCCATCTTCGGCCTCGGCGACACCGCGTACCCGCATTTCTGCGGCTTCACGCAGGCGCTGGATGCACGCCTGACGCAATACGGCGCCCAGGCCATCGTCAATCGCGTCGACGCCGACGTTAACTTCGAACCGTTCTTCGCAACCTGGCTGACGACGCTGGATAAGGTGCTGGCCGGCGATGCCCAGGCCGGCCGCGATTTACATCTGCGCGTGACCGCCTACGGTGAAGACCATGCGTTCAGCGCCGCCCTCCTCGAACGGCGGCCGCTCAGCGCACGCACGCCGCAGGCCTGGCACCTGCGGCTGAATATCGCCGGCAGCGGCATCGTTTACCGGGCGGGAGATACCGTCTATCTGTTGCCGGAGAACGACGAAGGATTATTGACCCGGCTGGCTGACTGGCTCGGCAGGCCGGAGGCCGCCGACGCGCTGCGCCGCCGGGAGCTGCGCCAGCTCAGCAAAACGACGCTGCGCGAACTGGCGCAGTTGGCCGACAGCGAAGAACTCAAAGGCTTGCTCAAGATCCGCCAGCGCAAAGCCCTGGAGAGTTATCTGTACGGGGCCGATCTGCTGGACGTGCTGCACGATTTTTGCCCGCCGCACGCGGTCACGCTGGAGAACCTGCTGACGCTGCTGCCCGTTTGCCTGCCGCGCGCCTACTCCATCGCTTCGGCAAGGCGGGAAGAGAGCCTCGATCTGTGCGTGCGCGACGTGCATTATGAACGCGGCGGCCGCACCCGGCGCGGCACGGCGACCGGCTGGCTGCTCAGCCAACCCGGCCCTTTCCGCCTCTTCTGCCGCGCCAACCCCGGCTTTTACCTGCCGCGCGATACCACCGTACCGGTGCTGCTTATCGGTACCGGTACCGGCATCGCACCGTTGATTGGCTTACTGCGCGAAATGGCCGCCCAGGGCGAACGGCGTGAAACCGTGCTGATCTTCGGTGAGAAAAGGCGCGATGAAGACTTCCTGTATGGCGAGGAATTGGTCACGCTGAACGCGGCGGGCGTACTCACGCGGCTCATCACGGCATTCTCGCGCGACACCGCCGACAAGTATTACGTGCAACACGCCATCGACGATCACGCCGATGTCGTCAGCGGCCTGCTGCGGCGGGGGGCGCATGTCTACCTGTGCGGCAATCGTCAGTATCTGGAACATGCCGTGGCGACGGCGCTGGAGCAAGCCCGCGGGGCGGAAAACCTGTGGCAGACGCTGATTGAGCAGCAGCGCCTGCATCTGGAGCTCTATTGAGACAGGGCGGCGTTCACCGCTCCGCGCGCAGCAGCAAGGACACGATGAACGCGCCCCCCAGCCCCGCCGTAATGATGCCGATGGGCAGCTCCTGATTGGGGATCAGGCTGCGGCTGAGCATGTCACCGCCGGTCAGCAGCATCGCCCCCAGCATGCCGCACATCGGCACGGACAATCGGTGGCGCACGCCCACCAGGCGCCGGGCCAGATAAGGCACCATTAGCCCGACAAAGCCGATCACGCCCGTCAGCGAAACGAGAAACGCCGTGGACAGTGCGCAGCACAGAAAGGTCTCGGTGCGCAACCGCGCCACGTTGACCCCCATCGAATGAGCGGTTTGCTCGCCCGCCAGCAGCGCGTCCAGCGCCCGCCAACGCAGCGCCGTAAACCCGGCCAGCAGCACGAAACTCGCCAGCGGAATGAACAGATTATCCCAACGCGCCAGCCCCAGCCCGCCGAGCGACCAGAACAACACCGAACCGGCCGCCCGCTGATCGCCGGAAAACACCAGGTAGCTGGTGAGCGCGCTAAACAAAAATGAGACCGCCAGGCCACAGACGATCAGCTGCTCGGCGCGCCTGACCCGGCTGACGCGAAACAGGATCATCACCGCCATCGCGGACAGAATGCCGCCGACGAAAGCGGACAGCGGCAACGTCAGTGCGCCCAGCGCATCACCGAAGCGCGTGATGACCAGCACCGCGCCGGCGGAGGCACCGGAAGAAAGCCCAAACAAAAAAGGATCGGCCAGCTCATTGCGGGTGGTGGTCTGCAGCAGCGCGCCGGTCATCGCCAGTCCGGCGCCGGTTAACGCCGCCAACAAAGCCCTGGGCACCCGCAGCTGCACGACGATGGTGTCCAGCATGCCGGAAAGCGGCGCCGAACCGAGCCCTAACGCCGCAAACGCCTGCCGCCATGACAGCGCGACGCTCCCCAGCTGCAGGCTCCAGATCATTAGCCCGCACAATACCGACAGCGCCAGCGGTGCGAGCAGCATAAAGCGCCGAGTCGGCGAGTTCATTCAGCCTCCGGCGCGTACAGCGCCCGCGCCAGCTTTTCCACTGCGCCGATGTTGGCCGGCCCCGGCGTCAGCTCCGCATACTGCAGTTTCAGATAGCGGTGGTGCCGTACGGCAGGCGTCAATTTCATCAACGGGTGAGACTCGAGGAAGCGCCGCAGCGCATCGGCGCCCGAACCGGTCTGGTAATCCAGCAGAATAATGAAATCGGGCTCGGCCGCCGCTACCGCCTCCCAGGACGCCGTCGTCCAGCTCGCCGGCAAACCGTCCATCACGTTGCGGCCGCCCGCCGCTTCGATGATCGCCGTCGGCATAGCGTATTTGCCGCTGGTGAAAGGCTTCTCCTCCCCCGAGTCATAGACGAACACCTTGAGCGGCGGCTGGCCCGCCGGCCTGGCGGGAAGCGCAGCCAACCGGCGCTGCCAGCCCTCAACCAGCGCGGTGGCCTCTTGCTGCTTGCCGAAAATCTTGCCGAGCTTCAGCTCATCGTCATACAGCAGGTTCATATCGGCCTTCTGCGGCCGCCCGCCGGCCTGTACGCAGCTCTCGCTCAGCACCAGCGTTTTGATGCCGAACGGGGCGAGCTTCTCCGGCGTGACATCGCCGCCAATCTTCATGCCGTAATTCCAGCCGGCGAAAAAGAAATCCGGCTGTGCCGCCAGCAGCGTTTCCAAAGCGGGATATTTCGGCGCCAGCTCGGGAATGGTGCCCATCGCGGCCTTGAAGTCGGGCGTCAGTTTGTACCAGCCGGTGATGCCGGTCAGCCCGACAATGCGACCCTGCAGATGCAGTGCAAAGGCCATCTCGGCCATGTTGATGTCGTTGATGACGGCGCGCTGCGGCGCCTGGTTGAAGGTGACCGGCACACCGCAGCTTTCTACGGTGACGGGAAATTGTTCAGCCGCCGCCGACCTGGCGGCCAACAGCAGCAGCAGGATGAATACGCGTGCGTTCATGTTTCTCTCTGGTTGATCAAGCGCAATGGGGAACGTCAAAAATGCGCAGCGTTTTCCCGCTGACGGGATGCGCCACCTTGAAACTGTTCATGCCGAACACCGGCAGAATCACCGGGGTCTGCAACACCGCCTCGGGCGTACCACAGGCCACCTGACGGCTTTCGTTCAGCACCAGGATCCGATCGGCAAACGCCTCTGCCACGGGCAGATCGTGCAAGACCGCAATCACGGCGATGTCTTTATTTTTCACTAACGACAGCAGCGCCGAGCGCCCGGGCGGATCGAGGTGATTGGTCGGTTCATCCAGCAACAACAGATCGGGAGACTGCGCCAACGCCCTAGCCAGCGCGGCACGCTGGCGCTGGCCGCCCGAGAGCCGCCCCAACGGGTGGTGCCTGAGCGGCACCAACCCGGTTTCCCCGATGGCTTCGTCAACGATGCGCTTTCCCGTCGCAGAACATGCGCCATGCGGCAAACGGCCCAACGCCACGTAGTCCTCAACCGACAGCCGCAAATCCGGCGAATCGTTTTGCGCCAGAAAGGCGATGCTTCTGGCGCGCTCCGCCGCCGGCCACGCGGACAAGGCGCGCCCTCGCCAGTAAATGCCGCCGCTGTCCGGCCGCGTTTCACCGATCAGGGCACGCAACAGGCTGGACTTGCCGCTGCCGTTAGGGCCGATCACCGCCAGCTTCTCACCGGCGCGCAGCGCGAAATGGATGTTGTCGAGTATCAATGCCCCGCCGTGGCCGGTCAGGCTAATCCCATCAACGTGGAGGATGTCGTTAACTGAATTCATTATGCGCAAATTGTTATATTATAACATATCAATATTTTTACCACGATTACGCGCCTTCTGCAAAAGCGAATCGCAGCGTCTTTCGTCGCACGCATTGCGTGAACCGAGGCAAGAGCAAGCCGCGCCCTCTGCGTCAAAACTGCGCGGCCAAAGCAACATAGCATACCTCCCAATAAATGATAATGATTTTCATTATCATTTAAATCACTGCGATTTCCGATTGCACGCCCCGCTGAACTTAGTTATGTTTGAGCGATTAGTTTCATTCCCGGTTTTCAGGAACTCACATGGCCTACCTGGCGCACAGCACAGATCCGACAAACGCGACCGTTCCGGCCGCCGTTTTGCTGTGTGCTTCTTCCGCTCCACCCGCCGTTTCCTCTGTCGTTTCAGCGGTTGCCGCTTACCCGCCACGCATTGTGGTCGTGCGCTAAGCCAAACCGACTTTTTACCTCCGGCTTATTGATCTGTTGCGTTCAGGCGTAGACCGCCGCGCGCGCCGGAGCCTGTAATTTTCACGACAGGTGAAATTGACATGCGATTACCTTCTCTCTGGGCCAATGCCGGCCTGGCTACGCTGTTCGTCCTGCTTTGGAGCAGCGGCGCGATTTTCTCCCGTTGGGGGCTGGAGCACGCCTCCGCCTTCGCTTTTCTGTTCTTCCGCTGCGCCATCGCGCTGGCGGTGCTGTTGGCCATCGGCCTGTGGCAGCGCCAGTGCCTGCCCGCCCCCGGCACCCGCCGGCGCGTCGCGCTGATTGGCGTGCTGATGATCGGCAGCTATCAAATCTGCTATCTGCTGGCGTTGGAACAGGGTATTACGCCCGGCGTGCTGGCCACGTTGCTCGGCGTACAGCCGATCCTCACCCAGTTCATCACTGAACGGCGCTGCACCGGGCTGCGGGCGCTCGGCCTGGCGCTGGCGATGGCCGGGCTGACGCTGGTGGTGTACCAAAGCCTGATGGTGGCCCACTTCTCGCTGAGCGGCATGCTGTTCGCCTTTATCGCGCTGGGCTGCATGACCGCCGGCACCCTGCTGCAAAAAGGCATGACGCAGCCGCCGCTGGCGGTCTTGCCGCTGCAGTATGCCGTCGGGTTGCTGATGTGTACGCTGGCGCTGCCGTTTGAGCCGCTGCGGGTCGAGTGGCGGCCAGAGTTCGTGCTGCCGCTGCTGTGGATGGCGGTGGTGATCTCGGTGCTGGCGACCTTCTTGCTGTATCGCCTGATCCAGCGCGGCAACCTGGTGCAGGTCACCAGCCTGTTCTATCTGATCCCGGCGGTCACCGCCCTGCTGGACTACCTGCTGCTCGGCCACGCGCTGGCGGCGCTGAGCCTGCTGGGCATGGCGGGCATCGTGCTCGGCGTGATGCTGGTTTTCCGCCGCGCATAAAAGCAAAAGCCCCCGCGCCGTTCCACCGGCGCGGGGGCGACAACAACAACCGTTAACTCAGAATAACCAGGAACCGTACCCCCACAGCAGCACCGTCACCCCAAGCAGCAGCTCGAGCAACAGAATGCCGATGGCGAAGGTCGAGCTGGAGAAGATGAACCCTTCCTTACTGTCGATATTCAGGAAGTGCGGGATCCCCAGATTCAGCAGATAGCCCGAATAGCACAGGCCGATAATGCCGACAAACAGACACAGCCAGACGACCGGATAGAGCGCCACAATCCCGCTGAGGAACATCGGGGTCGCCACGTAGCCGGCGAACACCATGCAGCGGTGCAGGCTGGGGCGCGATTCATAGCGCCGCGCCATCCAGTGAATGACTTTCCCCATGGCCGCTACGCCCGCCAGCATCAGCAGGTAAAACGCCACGGCGGTATAAAGCGCGGTAAACATGTCGAGCCTGATGGCATGTCCCTCGCCGGAGAGCCAGCCCAACTGGGTGGTGCCGATAAAAGCGCAGACCACCGGGATTGCTGCCAAGAGCAACACGTGATGGGTGTATAGGTGCGAGACGCTTTCATTCTCGTTTTTGATCTGTTCGAACTCGGCGCTGGGATGCGCCAGAAGTCCCCAAACATGACTGACCATGAGACACCTCCTATCTCGCCGTAGGCCGCGATCGGCGAACGAATTTCACACCTCCGACGGACTGCTACCCGTGCGAGGATTGCGGCCACGGGGCTCTCTCCCCTGTACTCATTATAGTCTTTCGGCGAAAAAACGTGCGGAAAGCGCAACGCCGCGGCGCTTTGTCTTATACTCCCACCATAAAAACCAGGCTGCGAGGAAGGCCATGTCATCCGTTATCACCACCCGCCAGGCGGGGATCGTCGACGTCGACGCCGGGCGCAACGTCACCGTTATCGAGCCCTGCAATCTGTACGGCTGCCGGCTCGGCGACGATGTCTTCGTCGGCCCGTTCGTGGAGATCCAGCGCCACGTCAGCATCGGCGCACGCAGTAAAATTCAGTCGCACAGCTTTATCTGCGAATACGTTACCCTCGGTGAAGCGTGCTTTGTCGGCCACGGCGTCACCTTCGCCAACGATCTGTTCAAAGACGGCGCGCCCAATGCCGATCCGGCCAGCTGGGGGCGCACGCGCGTCGGCGATCGGGTGTCCATCGGCTCCGGCGCCACCATCCTGGCGGTGGAGATCTGCAGCGACGCGGTGATCGGCGCCGGGGCGGTCGTGACCCGCAACATCACCCGCAAGGGGATTTATGCCGGCAACCCGGCGCGCCTGCTGCGGGAGCTGCCGTAATGACCCCGGCCATCCGCATTGCGGCCATTGAGGCGCTGCCCGATGATTACCTGACGCGCGGCGATTTCGGCTTTACCATCCGCTGTTACGCCCTGCCGCAGTTCGATACCCCGGTCGACAGCTGGCCAACCCGCCCGGTGGCGCCGTTTCGCAAACAGTATCCCCTGGCGCCGTTCGCCAACGAAGACAGCGCGACTTTCCTGGCGTATCGCCAGGACCAAGCCGTTGGCCACATCACGCTGAGCAAAAACTGGAACGGTTACACCCTGATCGACGAGATCGCGGTCAGCGCTCACGCGCGCCGTCAGGGCATCGCCGGGGCGCTGCTGGACTGCGCCAAACAGTGGGCGCGGCAGCAGGAAACCTCAGGTATGATGCTCGAAACGCAGAACAACAATCTGGCCGCCTGTCGCTGCTACCAGCATTACGGGTTTATTCTCGGCGGCATCGATCGTTTGCTGTACCGCGCCGAGCCGGAGATCGCCGATCACGAAATCGCGCTGTTCTGGTATTTGCCGTTCAATAGCGAAATCGGTTACTGATTTATCGGCCGCCATTGAGGCTATGTTTACTTTTTAACCCCTACCATCGGATGAGAACTGTTATCACTGACTCTGATAAGCCAGCGACACCCAGGGAGGGCCGTATGAACCAGAACAAGGTTGTTTTACTGATGTTAGCTATCGCCATGAGCGGATGCGCCGAGCGCCCCACCGCCGTCTCCCCCGCAACGCCGCCGACCGACGTCACCGTTTCGCCGCCGGCTGTGCAACCGCAGATGGACGCCAGCACCCGCAGCAAGCTGCATGAGATCCTCGCGCTGCGCGCCGGTTGGCCCGCCACGCAGCCGCATGGCCGCACCGTCGATTTGATTTCGCGCGAGTTTCTCGGCACGCCCTATCTCGCCAACCGCCTGATCGGTTCGCAGAGCACGCCCGAGCAGCTGGTGATCGACTTCCGCGGGCTGGATTGCTTCACCTACATCGATTATGTGGAAGCGCTCAGCACCGCCAGCAGCGAGGGCGAGTTCGTACAGCGCCTGGTAGACATTCGCTACGTCGACGGCAACATCGCCTTCCCGCAGCGCAAACACTTCTTCACCGATTGGGCGCAGCGGCCGAAAAAAGTGGCTGAAGACATCACCGCGCGGCTCAGCCCGCACGCCGTCACCCTCGTGAAAACCCTCAACCGCAAAGCGGATGGCGGCAGCTACCTGCCCGGCTTACCCGACGTACAACGCAGCGTGACCTATATCCCCAGCGACCGCATCGACGACAAGGTGCTGGCCCAGCTGCGCACCGGCGATTACATCGGCATTTACACCAACCTGGACGGGCTGGACGTGACCCACACCGGCATCTTCGTGATGACCGACAACGGCCCGGTGCTGCGCAACGCCTCATCGCGCAAGGCCAACATGCGGGTGGTCGATTCGCCCTTTATGGATTACGTGATGGCCACGCCGGGCATCGTGGTGCTGCGTTCGCTCAGCCGATAATCCCCCGCCGCATAACGGCTATAAGCTATAGCCGTTTATGCTGAGCGAGCGTTTGACTTCATCGGCGGTTCAAGCTTAGCTGTAAGAACAAAAACCAACTGATTTTATTGTTCTTTTCAGGGAGACTTCGATGACCTTACGCTGGCGTATCACCCCTCTGGCGGCGGCCTTCGCCGCCGTTTTGGCGCTTCAGGGCTGCGAGCAAAAAACCGATCGGAACCATATCAAGGTCGGCGTCATCAACGGCGCGGAACAGGACGTGGCGGAAGTCGCCAGGCAAGTGGCGAAAGAGAAATACGGGCTGGACGTCGAGCTGGTCGGCTTCAGCGGTTCGCTGCTGCCGAACGACGCCACCGACAAGGGCGAACTGGACGCCAACGTGTTCCAGCACCGCCCGTTCCTCGAACAGCAAAACAAAGATCACGGCTATAAGCTGGTGGCGGTCGGCAATACCTTTGTCTTCCCGATGGCCGGCTACTCCAAAAAGATAAAATCGCTCAAAGAGCTGCCGGACGGCGCGGTGATCGCCATCCCGCTCGATCCGACCAACCTGGGACGCGCCCTGCTGCTGCTGGAAAAAACCGGATTGATTACGCTGAAACAAGGCAAGGGGTTGTTGCCCACCGCCCTGGACATCAGCGCCAACCCGCACCGTTACCAAATCATGGAGCTGGAAGGCGCGCAGCTGCCGCACGTGCTGGACGATCCAAAGGTCACCGTCGCCGTCATCAGCACCACCTACATCAACCAGACCGGCCTGTCGCCGACCAAAGACGGCATCTTCATCGAGGATAAGGACTCGCCGTACACCAACATCATCGTCACCCGCGAAGACAACAAGGACGCGCCGAACGTGCAGAACTTCATCAAAGCCTATGAGTCTGACGAAGTGGCCAAGGCCGCCGAGAAAATCTTCAACGGCGGCGCGGTGAAAGGCTGGTAATTCCAGGCACAGCGCCACAGGGGCTCTCCCCAAAGAACCCCTGCCACATCATCATCGCCTTTTCTTATCTCACCATAAGAAAACCCGATTTACCCCGGCGGCGAGCGGCGCGCATAATGGCGTTTATCCGCTGATTTCCAAGGTAAACAGGCATTACCATGACGCTCTCCGCTCCCGTACTCAGCCTCCTCGATGCCACGCCGGACGATATGGCCGCCGTGCTGCAAATTTACACTCACCACGTGCTGTACGGTGCCGCCTCGTTTGAAGAACAGCCGCCGCCCCTGGCGGAAATGCAGCTGCGGCTGAGCAAGGTGCAAGAAGCCGGGCTGCCCTGGCTGGTGGCGAAAAGCGAAGGCCATATTGTGGGCTACTGCTACGCCACGCCGTATCGGCCCCGGCCGGCCTATCGTTTTACCGTGGAAGACTCGGTGTATATCGCCGAGGGGCAACAGGGTAAAGGCGTCGGCAAGGCGCTGCTGAGCAAGCTTATCGCCCGCTGCGAGCAAGGCCCCTGGCGCCAGATGCTGGCGATCGTCGGCGATTCCGCCGCCAACCGCGGTTCGCTGGCGCTGCACCAGTCGCTCGGCTTTACCAGCGTCGGGACGTTAAAGGCCGTGGGGTTCAAACTGGGGGAATGGCGCGACACCCACCTCATGCAGCGCGCGCTGGGCGCGAGCGACAGTCAGCATCCTTGAATACATGGCGACGCACGATAGGAAGTTAGCGTCTATAGTGAAGAGTGATTTCATTAAGTTAGCGCCAATCGTGCGCCACATTTAACCGGTAAGGGAGAAGTAAATGAAAATTATTCTGTGGATTGTCGCCATCATCTTCATCGTGGGTTTGTTGACGATTACCGGCGTTCTCAAACTGATTTTTTAAAGCGTCAGCTCCGTCCCGCCCCTTGCGGGGCGAGACTTTTCATCATGCCTTGAAACGCGCGCGCACCGCGCCCAGCGCCGACACCACCGCCAGCACCACGCCGCCGGCGATTACACCGAACACCACGTTCAGCAGAGCTGGAATGACACCCTGCAAAATATGCCCCAACGTCGGCACCACCGTAGCGTAGGAAGCCCAGTCCTCAAACAGATGATGTACCGGCGGCAGACCATGGGTCAGGATGCCGCCGCCGACCATAAACATGGCGACTGTGCCGACGATCGACAGCGTTTTCATCAAATAAGGCGCGGCGCGCACGATGCCGCCGCCGACGGCGCGCGCCAACGCGCTGCCCTTGCGGCTCAGGTACAGCCCCAAATCATCCAGCTTGACGATACCGGCGACGATGCCGTAAACCCCCAGCGTCATCACCAGCGCGATGCCGCACAGCACGATCACCTGCTGACTGAAAGTGGCGCCGGCGACGGTGCCCAACGTAATGGCGATAATCTCGGCGGATAACACGAAATCGGTACGCACAGCCCCTTTTATCTTGCGCTTTTCATAGGCCGCCACATCCTCATTGGCGCCCGGTCCGTCTTGCTTATCCTCATGCGCCTGCTTGTCTTGGCTCAGGCTGTGATACACCTTTTCGAACCCTTCGTAGCACAGGTAGGCGCCGCCCACCATCAGCAGCGGCGTGATCGCCCAGGGCGCGAAAGCGCTGATCAGCAGCGCCAGCGGCACCAGGATCGCCTTGTTGATCAGCGAACCTTTGGCGACGCTCCACACCACCGGCAGTTCGCGGTCAGCTTTAACGCCAGTGACCTGCTGCGCGTTGAGCGCCAGATCGTCCCCCAGCACCCCAGCGGTTTTTTTTGCCGCCATCTTGGTCATCAAAGAGACATCGTCCAGCAACGAGGCGATGTCGTCGATAAGGGTAAGTAAGCTACTTCCTGCCAAAATGATTCATCCTTTTCATGTTCACGGGCCATTCTATATTTAGCATAGCGGTAAAGCGTCATGAAAGGATATGGGAGGATCGCGGAAAACGCCGGGTGGAAGTTAAAACCTCTCGCCTGACAGTCCCTCATCAGCTCCGAGAGCGAACGCGCGTGAGATATGTTGAAGGACCGGGCCGTGGGCCTCAAAGACGCACGATAAATGCGTACTGCCCTCAAGCAAACCAAAGGCAACATGCACGCTGCCATGCTGTTCGACGAAACGCTGCAAGGATTGCGCGCTGAACAACTCATCCTGCGCTGCCGCCAGCAGCAAAGTCGGCAATCGCAGCGCCGCCAGTTGCTTTGCCGGGGTGCGTGGCGTCAACGCGTTAGCCATATTAACGCTGTATTGGCAGACAAAATCGGGGGAGGCGGCCAGCACGGCCGGGGGAAAATTCAGGCTGACCGCCCGAGACTGCCCAAACCATCGCCCACCGCTGAGCGCATTGGCCACAAAAGGCCATTGGCGCACCTGGGCAAAACGGGCCGCCGCCGCCAGATCGCGGGCCATCCCGGAAAATGGCCCCAGCTCGGGTGCCAGCAGGATCAGGCTGTCCGCCTGCTGTTCACAAGGATAGCGGGTCAGGTAGTTGAGCAACATCCCGGCGCCGCTGGAATGGCCAAGCAGGTGCCTGCGCGCTAACGGAAAACGCAGGCGCATTTCCGCCAGGATGACATCGACATCGCGCCAAATACGCTCAGGCCGCTCAACCGTCCCCCGCTCTCCCGTGGAATCGCCATGCCCGCGAATATCGACCAGGCACACCGCGAGCGTTGGCTCGGCAGCCAGCTGGCGCGCAAGAATGTCATACCCGGCGGCGCTGTTAACCCCGCCGCCGTGATAAACCACGATCACGTCTTCGCTCTCGGCAGTTTGCCGATACAGGCGGTAGCTCAATCCCTCAACACAACCGGACAACGTGCCCACCTGTGCCCCCGGCCACTCACCGTAAGACTTCGCTTGCTCAACATAGCGGTCAAAATCAATCAATTCGCACCTTTCCATGATGTTGTCGGTATTCCCCACGGCAGAGTTCCTGCCCCGGCGATAAGCATATGAAACAACAGCAGGAACTACCATGCCTTTTGCACACTCCCCCTTAGCCTCAGGGCAGATCCCCCGCCGGCACATTGAGCTGCCAGGAAAGCCCAAAGCGATCGTTGAGCCAGCCGAAACGCGCGCTGAAGCCGTAGTCGTCGAGCGGCATCAGCACCTTACCGCCCTCCGCCAGGCGGTGGAACGCCCTCTCCAACGCTTCTTCGTTAGGCAGGTTGATGAACAGCGACACCGCCGGGGTAAAGCTGAAATCATGGCTGATCGGGCTGTCGATAAACACCAGGTTCTGCCGATCGAAATCGATGGTGGCATGCTTGATTAACCGCTGGCCGTCCGGCGTCGGGTCGTAATGCTGCACCTGCATGAGCCGAAAACGCTCAAACACCTGGCTGTAGAGGTCGATCGCCTGCTGCGCCTCCCCCTGGAACATGACAAAGGTCGAAACCTGACTCATAACATCCCCTTCGGTAATCGTTGTGGTATTAATGGAGGATAGCGGATTACCCTTGAAGCGGCGAAAGGAGCAACCATGAGCATCATTCATCGCCTGGCGCAGCCGGACGATCTCAACGGCCTGTTGGCTCTGTATCGCGAGCTGCGCCCACAGGATGCGCCGCTGCGCAGCGACGACGCGCGCCGTGCCCTGCAGCGCCTGCTGGACGATCCGGCGATCCGTCTGGTGGTAGCGGCGGACGAGGAACAGCCGATCGCCACCTGCATGCTGGCGCTGATCCCGGGGCTGGCGCATTAGGCGCAGCCGTTCGGCGTCATCGAACACGTGGTGACGGCGGAGCCCTATCGCGGCCACGGCGTGGCGCTCGCGATGATCGAATACGCGCTGCAGCTGGCCTGGCGCAAGGGCTGTTACAAGGTGATGCTGCTGTCGGGGCAGCAACGCACCGGCGCGCACCAGCTTTATCTCAAGGCGGGTTTCGACGGCGATCGCGAGCGGGGATTTGTCATCAGGCGGCCCGAGGGCCGATAGCGGCCTGCCGCAAACGGGCAGACCGCCAGGCGGGTTATTCGCTGTCGTTCTTCGCCAGACGGGCGTCTTTTTGGCGGCGATAGTCACGGGCTGCGGCCGGGATCGGCGTCACCTTGCCGGTTTCAATCCAGCTGCGCAGACGGTTGGCGTCGGCGAAGTGGGTGTATTTGCCGAAGGCGTCCAGCACCACCAGCGACACCGAGCGGTTACCGATCACCGTGCGCATCGCCAGGCAGTGGCCCGCCTGGTTGGTGAAGCCGGTTTTGGTCAGCTGGATGTTCCATTTCGGGTTGTACACCAGGTGGTTGGTGTTGCGGAACGGCAGCGTGTAGTTCGGATCCTTGAAGCTGGCCATGCGTTCGGTGGTGGTGCTGAGCTGGCCGATCAACGGGTATTGCTTGGTGGCGATCAGCAGCTTGGTCAGATCGCGCGCCGTCGACACGTTATGAATAGACAGCCCGGTCGGTTCCACATAATGGGTATTGGTCATGCCCAGCGCTCTGGCCTTGGCGTTCATCGCTTTGATGAAGGCGTTGTAGCCCCCCGGATAGTGGTGCGCCAGGCTGGCGGCGGCGCGGTTTTCCGACGACATCAGCGCCAGCAGCAGCATATCCTTACGGCTGATTTCGCTGTTCAGCCGCACCCGTGAATACACCCCTTTCATCTCCGGCGTCTGGCGGATGTCCACCGCCAGCATCTCGTCGAGCGGCAGGTGCGCGTCGAGCGTGACCATGGCGGTCATCAGCTTGGTGATCGAGGCGATCGGCACCACTTCATCCGGGTTGCGCGCATACATCACCTTATGGGTTTGCATATCGACGACCATCGCGCTGCCGGAGGCCAGCTCCGGTTGGGTGGCGTGCAGGGCGGCGGCGTTGTCGCTGGCCAACGCGCGCGGCGCAAAGCCTGCGCCCGCCTGCAAAGCGAGCAGGGTCAGAACCAAAACACGTATTTTCACAGGCATTACTCTGAAATGGGGGCTTGAACTCAGCGAATTATATGTGAGGGTTCAGCGCTTGGCACTGGGATTGTATGGCGGATTTGTGACAAATTCTGTCCGCTGAAAAACGACGCAGCCCGCGGGCGCTCTGGGATGAACGCCCGCGTGAAAAAAGTTACAGCGCCGGCTGCCAGGCCGACTGCGGCAACAGGTACAGCCCCGGCGTTTGCCGCGCCCCGGCGCCGACGATATGGCCGATGCCGGCCGTCATCACCGCCAGCGTCACATCGAAGGCGTTAAGGCTGTCGCCATAGCCGGCGGTCAGGTTAAACATCGAGCCGTTGGCCAGCAAATACACCGTCTTCTCATTAAGTTGGTAAGCGTTCACATAAGGCATCGGCTCGTGGTGCGGCAGGCCTTGCAGGAAGCCGACGTCGATCTCTTCCGCCACGTGGCCGACGTTGAGGATAAACACGCCGTCCTGTGCCTGTTGCAAATGCTGCGCCGAGAGCACGTTTTTCGCGCCGGTTGCGGTGGCGATCACGTCCGCCTGCGCGACGGCGCTCGCCAGATCCACCACCTGCCAGCCGTCATAACGCGCCTGCAGCGCGCGCGCCGGATCGATTTCCGCCACCATCACCTGGCCGCCGTAAGCCCTGGCCGCCGCCGCTGTCCCCTGCCCGACCAGGCCGTAGCCGATCACCAGCACGCGCTTTTCGTGCAGCGTCAAATGGGTGGTCTGGAAGAAGGTGTGCCAGGCGGTCAGCCCAACCATATGCCGATTGTGCAGCCCCTCTTTCACCGGCAGATCGTCCCAGTTGAAGATCGGGTAGCGCGGCGCCACGCCGTGCAAACGGCTGATGCCCGAGCCGGTGGCCTCCAGCCCGGCGACGATCTGCGGGCCGTTCGGCGATTGGTGCAAACGGGTGGTCAGATCCGCCCCCATTTCGCACAGGTGAGTCGGCTGCCAGGCCAGCGCGCGGTCGAAGGACTCCGACCATTCGCCGGCGTTCATGTCGCGCCAGGCATAGGCCTGCGCGCCCCGCCGTTCCAGCCAGGCCACCACGTCGTTCTGCACCGTGGTGGGATTGCAGGTGGTCAGGAAGATCGCCGCGCCCTTGTCCAGCAGGCCGGCCACCAGCGGCGCCATTTTCAGATCCAGGTGCATATTGCACGCCAGCCGCACCCCGTGCAGGTCCGGCAACGCCGCCACCGCCGCCCGGGTGCGCGGCATATGGCGCATCGCCCAGTTCAATTCGCTCTCGAAATCCTGATACATCCGTTGCTCCTCTGGTGTGCCCCGCCGCCAGGCGTGGCAAAAAAGTTATCCCGCGCGGCCGAGCCGGCGGATCGCCTGCGGCGACAGGCCAAATATGCGGATAAAAGCCCGCCTCATGCGCTCCGGATCGCTGAATCCCACCGAGCGAGCGATCGCCTCCAGCGGCTCGGCGCTCTCTTCGATGCGCACCCTGGCCGCCTCCACCCGCAGCTGTTCGATCACCTTGGCCGGCGTCTGCCCGGTTTCGGCGCGGAACAGCCGGCCGAACTGGCGCTCGCTCAGGCAGGCGGCGTCGGCCAGATCCGCCACCGACAGCGGCAGATGCAAATGCTCTCGCGCGAACGACAGCGCGGCGCGCATGCGATCCGACGACGGGTTCAACGCCAGCAGCAGCGAATACTGCGACTGCCCGCCGGGGCGCCGATGATAGACCACCAGTTGCCGCGCCACGGCCGCCGCCAGGGTGGCGCCAAGGTCGTCTTCTATCAACGCCAGCGCCAGATCGATACCGGCGCTGATGCCGGCCGAGGTCCAGATATCGCCGTCGCGAATGAAAATGCGGTTGCTGTCGACGCGGATGCGCGGATAACTCTGCTGCAGCCGCGCCGCGTGATACCAGTGGGTGGTGGCGCGCTTGCCGTCCAGCAAACCGCAGGCCGCCAGAATAAACGCGCCGGTGCACACGCTGGCGATGCGCCGCGCCCGCCGGCTGTGGGTGGTCAGAAACGCCACCAGCGCCGGCGACTGCGCCGCCATCACGTTGCCGCTGCCGCCGGCCACCACCAGCGTATCGAAACGCTCGTCGCCGCACGGCTGCGTGGCGATCGCCACCCCGGCCGAGCTGGCGACCATCCCACCCTGCGGCGAGATCGCCACGCAGCGGTAGGCCGGCGGATCGGTAAACTGGCTGACGTTATCGAACGCCGCCAGCGGGCCGGCAAAGTCCAGCAGGTTGAAACCGGGAAAAACCACAAAACCGATCGTTTTCATGATGGCGCTTTTTGAGGGTTATCTGTCATACCAGCCAAAAACAGGGCGGCTATTATGGCCCAGGTCCAACGATAAAAATGAGGCGAATGTCATGTCTGAACCACTCGTGATTGTATTTCCCATCTATCAAGGCGTCACCCAGCTCGACTTCACCGGCCCGCTGCAGTTTCTGCGCCACATGCCGGGCGCGGAAATCATCGTCGCTTCGGTAGACGGCGCGGATGTCGAATCGGAAGGCTTGCACTTCACCCAGCTGCGCCCGCTGCCGGAGATCGCGCGCTGCGACGTGCTGTGCGTGCCGGGCGGCAGCGGCTGTACCCAGGCGCTGCAGGATAAAGCGTTCATGCAGCAAATCCGGCGGCTGGGCGCCGATGCCCGCTACCTGACCTCGGTGTGCACCGGTTCGCTGATCCTGGCCGCGGCCGGCCTGCTGGCGGGCAAACGCGCCGCCTGCCACTGGTCGATGCGCGACAGCCTGGCGCTGTTCGGCGCCATCCCCAGCGCTGCACGCGTAGAGCGCGACGGCAACGTGATCAGCGGCGGCGGCGTCACCGCCGGCATCGACTTTGCGCTGGCGCTGATCGCCGAACTGCACGGCGAAGACACTGCCCAGACGATCCAGCTTTATCTGGAGTACGCCCCGGCCCCGCCGTTCACGGGCGGCACGCCGGAACTGGCCCCACCGCACATTTACGCCAGGGTACAGGCGCAGATGGCGGAAAGCCTGGCGCGGCGCAGAGCATTGGTGGCCCAGATCGCCCAAGGCTAGCGATCGGGCGTATACTTGCCCTTATGCGTCAGTCACATAAGGAGTAAGGAATGACCGATTTGGCCCACTACATTACGGACTACGGCTACTGGGCGTTGTTTATCGGCTGCCTGGCTGAGGGAGAAACCATCACGCTGCTGGGCGGCATCGCCGCCCATGAAGGCTTGCTGCACTGGCCGTGGGTGATCGCGGTGGTGGCGCTGGGAGGTACGCTGGGGGATCAGCTGCTGTACTTCGCCGGCCGCCGGTTCGAAGGCCGGGTCATCTCGCGGCTCAAGGGGCAGGAAAAGCGCATCGCGCGCGCCAGAAAGCTGATCGCCCGCCACCCAATGCTGTTCGTTATCGGGGTGCGCTTTATGTACGGTTTCCGCATCATCGGCCCGGTGCTGATCGGCGCCAGCCGCCTGCCGCCGTCGCGCTTCGTGCCGCTCAACATCCTCGGCGCCATTCTGTGGGCGACGATCTTCGTCATGCTCGGCTATTTTGGCGGCCAGGCGATCGAACGCTTCGTTACCGGCTTCGACAAAAAACTCTCCAGCCTGCTGTTTGTCGCGCTGGCGATCGCCGCCATCCTGCTGGTGCGCTTCTGGTGGCGCAAACGCCACGCGGAATAAGCAAGCGTAGCGGGCGTCAGCCTTCCTGCGGTGCCGCGCGCATCAGCTCGACCAGCTCGCGCGCCGCCTTGTCCAGCGGGCGATTCTTCAGCCAGATCAAATGCATCGGCAAGCGCAGCTCGTTCTTGGTGTTTTTGAATTTCAGCCGTACCAGCCGCCCCTGCGCCAGCAGCGGCTCGGCCAGCGACAGCGGGAAATTGCCCCACCCCAGGCCCGCTTCCACCATGTTCAGCGCCATCGGCAGGCTGTCGGTGCGCCAGTAGGCCTCCGCCACCTGCGGGCGCAGATCGCCGATCGGCAGATCGCGGCTGGCCACCATGATCTGCCGCACGTTGACCAGATCCTCGAGAAACAGTTCGCCCGCCGCGCCGTCCAGCGCCGGATGCTGCGGCGAGACCATCGCCACCAGCGATTCCGCGCCAACGGAGTGGAACTGCTCCGCGCTGTTGATGTTCAGCCCGCCGAACGCCAGGCAAACGCCAATGCGCTCCTGGTGCAGCATGTGCAGCACGTCGTCCTGCGGCGCGCTGAGTACTTCGATGTTCAGTAGCGGATAACGCTGCGACAGCGTCTTCACCGCCGCCAGCAGGCCGGCGCCGTTAATGTCCGACGCCACGCCGATCGAAAGCCGGCTCTCCAGCCCCTGAGACAGTTCGATAGCGTGCACCTGCAGCTGCTTGAGCTGCCCGGCGATCAGGCGGGCGTGCGGCGCCAGGGCCAACGCCAGCGCGGTCGGCGTCGGTTCGCGGTGCGAGCGATCGAACAGCGCGAAACCGAGTTCCGCCTCCATGTTGGCGATACCCATGCTGACGGCGGACGGTACGCGCCGCAGCGCGCGGGCGGCGGCGGAAAACGAACCGCGATCGAGCACCGCCAGAAACAGTTCGATATTGTCGCTGGAAAAGTTCATCGTTTAACCTGTCAGTAAAACTGACAGCTCCTGACTTTTTCTATCAATGTGATTGACGCTATCTTAGCCGCCGTCGCTACAGAGGCAACTAAAAACAGATCGGGAGAAAACAATGCAAGGCGTCAAACGCAAACTGGTGTATGTCACCGCTTATGAAATCATCGGCATGGCGATCTCGGCGCTGGGGCTGGCGCTGCTGTCGGGCCATGCGCCGAGCAGCACCGGGCCGCTGGCGGTGGTGATCACCACCATCGCGGTCAGCTGGAACTTCATTTACAACTATTTATTCGAGTGGTGGGAAAGCCGCCAGGCGTCGCGCACCCGCACGCTCAAGCGCCGCATTTTGCACGCCGTCGGCTTTCAGCTGACGCTGGTGGTGTATCTGATCCCGCTGATCGCCTGGTGGATGGGCATCACGCTGTGGCAGGCGCTGCTGCTGGATATGGCGCTGATCGTCATCATTCCTTGCTACACCTTCCTGTTTAACTGGGCGTTCGACAAGCTGTTCGGCCTGCCGGCTTCGGCTCTGCCGGCCCGTGAATCCGCCTAAAAAGCCCCCACGTCCGATTCGCCTGCGCACGCTAATTACTGCGCAGGCGCCATCGCTTTATTTTCCGCCCGCCTTCCCCCTCACGCAAAATAACGTCCAAATCCCTTTAATTTGCGCGGTAATTATTATTCTGTGATTTCAATCACTTTTATCGTTCGATATTTCCGTGTTGATAATGAGACTCATCTTACTGAATAATATGCGCTTTTGTTTTCAGTTTAAAAAATACACACAATTGTTCACGCTTTGTACGCAGGTTTTTTTGCCAGCTTTATCGGGAAACGGTAGCATGCCACGCCGTTATTTAACGGCGGCTGTATACACAATAAACAGCGGAATGATGCCACGACCTCATTCTCATTACGATTGCTGATGGCAATCGTTTGCCCTGCAGCTCAGGGCGGCGTTCATCATAGACAGGTAAACAGGACGGATAATGCACTCACAAAAAAAGTCGGCGGACGATAAACACGCCGCCAGAAGACGCTGGCTAGACTCTCATGAATCCGGTTATCACAAAAGCATGGGCAACCGGCAGATCCAAATGATCGCCATCGGCGGTTCGATCGGCACCGGCTTGTTCCTCGGTACCGGCGGCCGTCTCGAGTTGGCCGGGCCGGCGCTGGCGCTGGTCTATCTGGTGTGCGGGATCTTCTCTTTCTTCATCCTGCGTGCGCTGGGCGAGCTGGTGCTGCATCGCCCTTCCAGCGGCAGCTTCGTTTCTTACGCCCGCGAATTTCTCGGTGAGAAAGCCTCTTACGTCGCCGGCTGGATGTATTTCCTCAACTGGGCGATGACCGGCATCGTCGACATCACCGCGGTGGCGCTGTACATGCACTACTGGGGCACCTTCGCCGACGTGCCGCAGTGGCTGTTCGCCCTCGGCGCGCTCGGCATCGTCGCCACCATGAACATGATCGGCGTGAAGTGGTTCGCCGAGATGGAGTTCTGGTTCGCGCTGATCAAGGTGGTCGCCATCGCGCTGTTCCTGATTGTCGGCGTGGTGTTCCTCGGCACCGGCACCCCGGTCGCCGGCCACACCACCGGCATGCACCTGATCACCGAAAACGGTGGCATGTTCCCGCACGGCCTGCTGCCGGCGCTGGTACTGGTGCAAGGGGTGATCTTCGCCTTCGCCGGCATCGAGCTGATCGGCACCGCCGCCGGCGAGTGTAAAGATCCGGCCAAAATGATGCCCAAAGCGATCAACAGCGTGATCTGGCGTATCGGCCTGTTCTACGTCGGCTCCGTGGTGCTGTTGGTGCTGCTGCTGCCGTGGAACGCCTACCAGGCCGGCCAAAGCCCGTTCGTCACCTTCTTCAGCAAGCTGGGCGTGCCTTACATCGGCACCATCATGAACATCGTGGTGTTGACCGCCGCGCTGTCCAGCCTCAACTCCGGCCTCTACTCCACCGGCCGCATCCTGCGTTCGCTGGCGATGGGCGGCTCGGCGCCGAAGCTGATGGCCAAAATGAGCAGCCAGCAGGTGCCTTATGCCGGCATCCTGGTCACCTGCGGCATCTACGTGATCGGCGTGGTGCTCAACTACCTGGTGCCTTCGCAGGTATTCGAGATCGTGTTGAACATCGCCTCGCTGGGCATCATCGCCTCCTGGGCGTTTATCATCGTCTGCCAGATGCGCCTGCGCAAAGCCGTGCGCGAAGGCCGCGCGCAGCCGGTATCGTTCAAAATGCCGGGCGCGCCGTTCACCTCCTGGCTGACGCTGGCGTTCCTGCTGATCGTGGTGGTGATGATGGCGTTCGACTACCCGAACGGCACCTGGACCATCGCCACCATTCCGGTGCTGGCGGTGCTGCTGACGCTGGGCTGGTTCGGCCTGCGCAAGCGCGCGCAGGAAGTGAAGCGGGAGCAGCAGGCTCACGAAGAGCAGAACCCGCACTGAATCGACAAACCGCCCTCCGGGGCGGTTTTTTTATCCGCTATAAGCGGCCGTAGAACGTCATTCTGGCGCTTTCCGACAGCATCACGTCCGGCTGCGCATTGTAGGCCAGCACCACCAGCATGCGCGTGGTGTCGCCTTCGGTCGGCGTCACCCGGTGCATGGCGTTGCGCCCGCGAAACAGCACCAAATCCCCCTCCTCCATCGCCAGCCGTTTGGCCGCTCGCTCGCCGTCCAGCACCTGCGTGACCCCGGCATAGTTCATCTCGCCGCGATCGGCGTCGCGCAGGTTCTCCACGTACTCGAAACGCCCGCCCGCCGCCGGTTTCTGGATCAGCAGCGTGATGGCGAACGACGAGTTGTCGAAGTGCCAGCCCAGCTCCTGGCCGGTGTGGGCGTAATGCAGGTTGATCGACGACAGCCGATCGGCGTAGGGATACAGCTGCGCCTCATCCAGCACCGCGCAGAGGAACGCGCGAAACGCCGGGGCGTCGTACAGCGCACGCAGCGGCGACTGCGGCGGAATATCTTCGTCGGTAATGCAGCCCTTGGACGACACCACCAGCCGGTTGCGCGCGTGATCGGCCGGCAGCGTATCGTCCTGCGGCCGCAGATACACGTTGTGTTTGCTGGTGGCGTAAAACGCCGCATGGTGCTGTTCGGCACCTTCCAACCGCACCGTCGCCAGCGCGGCGGCGCGCAGAAATCCCGGCAGCACCAGCGCGCCGGCGCGCTCCAGCGTTTGCCGGCAGCGGACGCGGAATGCGGCGTCGTCGATGGGATGAGCGGACAGATCGATAATATCGGCAAGTTGCGGCATGGCGTTCCCCTCGTGTGCGATAGCCGGATGCCTCTCACTGTAGCGAATGGCGCATTGTCGCCATAACAAAAATACGTTATGGATAAGCTAACCAATTCTTAGCGATAGCCCTGCCCATGCACTCACCGTCCCGCGCGCGCTTGCCCAAGCTGAGCGCCATTCTGGCGTTCGAAACCGCCGCCCGCACCGGCAGCCTGGCCCGCGCGGCGGATACGCTGGCGCTGACCGCCGCCGCCGTCAGCCAGCAGATCCGCCAGCTCGAACAGCATCTGGGCATCACGCTGTTCATCCGCGCCAAAAGCGGCGTCACGCTGACCGAACAGGGCGCGGACTACCTGGCCTACGTGCAGGAGGCGTTCGAAACGCTGCGCGTGGCGCAGCAGCACGTCGAGCGCCAGCGCGGCAAACAGACGCTGACGGTGTTCGCCCTGCCGGCGTTGGCCTCCAAGTGGCTGAACCCGGCGCTGGGCGACTGGTTGGCGCAGTGCCCCGACGGCGATCTGCGGCTGCACGCCACCCATGCGGCGGTCGATTTCGCCCATTCGGCGGCGGACTTCGCCCTGTGCTTCGGCGATCAGGACTATCCGCTGCTGGAAAAGGTGCGGCTGTTTCAGGATCGGGTGCAGCCGGTGTGCAGCCCGGCGCTGCGCGATCGCGGCGACTGGACGCAGTTGCCGCTGATCCACGTCGACTGGGGCAAGGAGAGCCAGTTTCTGCCGGGCTGGCACGAGTGGTTCACCGCCGCCGATCGAATGCCGCCGGCGCGGCGCGGGCTGACCTATAACCTGACCTCGCTGGCCATCGACGCCGCCGTGCAAGGGCGCGGGGTGCTGCTCGGCCAGCGGCGGCTGATCGGCCGTGAACTGGCGGAGGGCCAGTTGGTCACCCTGGCCGAACCGGCGCTGCCGCTCAGCAAACCCTACTACGTGGTTTACCCGCCGCGCACGCTGGAAAAACCCGGCGCAGCGGCGTTTCTGGCCTGGTTGCAAACCCTCGCATCTACAGACCAAGCCTGAACCCCAACGGCGATGTTTGCTGGCGTCAGACACAACCCTGAACGCTTAAGCCTCTCACCTCAGCCTGTTAATTTATCTCTGCCGACCGGGATCGCGAACCGATCCGCCCTTCGGCCACAATGCCATTTCCCTATGCCGCCGCCCCTGCAATCGCCATATTGCATCGGCCTCTTACTGTTCAAAATGAGGGTTACTCCATGATTTCATTAAATGATTACGCCAACCTACGCAGCTATGCCGGTAGCGAAACCGCGGTGATGCTCGAAAACCGCTACCACCACGGCGTATTTACCCGAGACGATGCAGATACCACCAGCCAGGACAACGGCGTCACCCTGCTCGTCGACGCGCAAAACCGCCGCTGGAAGCGCATCATCAATGACGGCGATTACAGCATCGATTGGTGGCACCTGCCGGGCGATGAACTGGATTACTCGCTGACCATTACTCGCTGACCATTACCCGCGCGTGCAACTTCTTGCAGGTCAAAGGCGAAGAGTGGTGGCAATTGCCTATCCCTACGACCCCTGCGGGGATTACCTTGGTTGGCCCCGGCGGCGTTCGCCCTTGTAAAACCACCGCCAACCTGAAGCTGTGGAAAAACGCCGTCGATTTTAAGGGCACCATTCTGGACTTCAGCGGCGCCGCCAACATCGAGTGCGTACGCGTGCAATATTCGCTGGGAGCGCCGGCGATTTATAACCTGCGCATCGTGGGTGCCCCTGGCGCGGCGGCCAATCTGCGCGGCCTGTGTGTCTACAGCGATGCCTCAAACATGCACGGCCTGCCGGCCTGCCAACTGCTGGTGCAAAACGTCTGGCTGACCAACCTGTATAAAGGCATCGTCTTCGGCAATAACGCCTATATCCAGAGCTGGCACAGCATCATGGTGCGGGGCTGCTTCTGGCCGATCTGGTCTGAAACTACCGCCAACGCCGGCGAAAAAATCGTCTTCTACAAATGCCTGTTCGGCGACAGCCGAAACTATTATCAGGGAGTGCATAACCTGGCCTTCCGCGATTGTTCGTTCGACTACAGCGGCTTTAACAATGAAACCGAACAGTTGGCCAATACCGACTATGGTTTGTTCGACCTTAAGGGCGGCACGCTGGACTTTAAAAATTGCCACTTCGAATGGGGTAACGCCAACTGCCGCAACTACCGGCCGGTCTTTACCAGCAACAACGGCGGTACGGTAAAAATCAAAGACAGCCAATGGCACAGCGTGATGACCAACAACACCGATGCCGGCAGCAGTGTGCCCTACCAATACGTCGAGTATTTCTTCTTCGATAAGTCCAGCGAGCTAAGCGGAAAATGTTATATCGACGGTTTCGATCTGGTGAACGCCGACATTAAAAAAGGCTGGTCCAACAACCATATCGAGATGAAAAAGATCGTCGCGCCCGGCTACATCAACATGTGGCGCCTGCTCTATCTGGGCGATGGCGTCAACCATCTGCCGGAGCCGAGCTGGAAAGAGAGCGGCGCGCTGGCATTGAATAACGTCTACGCCTTCGGCGGCGCACGCCTCTCGCAAACGGAGACCGCCGATCTGGCGGTGACGCTACAAAACGGCGTGCTGACCGCCACCACCAAAACGGCGACAACGACGGACAAACGCGTCGAGATCTACTTCCCAATCGAGAAAAACGATCTGGTGCTGTGGCGCGCCACGCTGGCAAACCTGAAAGGCCAGAACAGCCTTGATGTCACCATCGGCACTTACCAAGGCAAGTATGTCCTGAACGGCGATGCCGGCGTCACTACCCTACTGGAAAAAGCTTGCCAGTGGGGGCGCACCGGCACGGTAACGCCGGCCGCTTCGGCAACGATGACCTCGGATCGGATCACTGCGCTTAACTCGTCGGAATATTTGCCGCTGCCTGAGGGCTATGTCAATTACGCCCGCATCGCCATCGTGCTGAAAAACTTTACCGGCAGCGCCGCTCAGCCCACCTCGGTGGATATCACCCAACTGTTGTGTCAAAAGATCGACATCGTCTCCCGCAACCCGCGTAAATCCTGGTAACCGAACGGGCCCCGTCAGGGGCCTGTCTTCCATTAACGCGCGGTATAACCGCCGTCGATGCTGTAAAACGCGCCGGTGGTGAAACTGCTGTCGTCCGAGAGCAGGAAAGCCACCGTTTTCGCCACCTCTTCCCGCGTCGCCATTCTCCCCATCGGGTGCGAAGCGGCCATCTGCGCCCGCGCCGACGCCGGCAGTTCCCTCATCGCCGGCGTCTCCACATAGCCCGGCCCGACGGCGTTGATGCGCACGCCGCGCGTGGCGAACTCCAGCGCCGCCGAGCGCGTCAGGCCCAACACGCCATGCTTGGCGGCGGTATAAGGCGCGATCCCGGCAATGCCCACCACGCCGTTGGCGGAAGAGAGGTTCACCACCGCCCCGCCGCCGCCGGCGACGATCGCCGGCAGGCCGTACTTCATGCCGAAAAACGTGCCGCTCAGGCAGGTGGCGATCACCTCATGCCAATCTTCGACCGCGTACCGATCGATGTCCACCTCATGCGGGCCGGTGATCCCGGCGTTGTTGACCAACAGATGCAGCGCGCCGCAGCGCCGCACCGTCTCTTCAATACCCTGCTGCACCGACGGCGCCTCACGCACGTCCATCCGCAACGTCATCACCCGTCGGCCCTCGGGATCGAGCCGCGCGGCGGCAGCGGCGAGAGGCGCTTCGTGGCGGCCGGTCATCACCACCGTGGCACCGCGCCGAAACAGTTCGGCGGCGATCGCTTCGCCGATGCCGGTGGAAGCGCCGGTCACCAGCGCCACCCGATGTTTGAAATCTTGCATAGCCGTTCTCCTGCCAGATTGAACTCAGGGGAACAGGCTAGCGCCGGCCAGTGACAGTTTGCGGCAGCAGCGACAGCGCAGCACGTAATGCGCTCACAAAAGCCGCAAAGCCCGCTATTTTATGCCTACTTTTTCTCATGCGAGACTCCCTGTGGATACCCAACGCTACCTGCAGCATATCGGCTTTACCGGCGCCGCCCGCCCTGACCTCCCCACGTTGCAACAGCTGCACCATCGCCACATGCTGAGCGTCCCGTTCGAGAACCTGAGCATTATTTATCATCAGGGTATTCAGCTGGCGCCGGAGGCGCTGTTCAGCAAGGTGATCGAGCGCAACCGCGGCGGTTTCTGTTATGAGCTGAACGCGCTGTTCGCCCTGCTGCTGCGGGAGATCGGTTTTAAGGTGAGCTTCATCTCCGGCGAGATCCGCGCGCGCGACGGCCATTTCGGCCCGCCCTACGACCATCTGGCGCTGCGGGTGGATCTGGCGGGCCAGGCCTGGCTGGTGGACGTCGGTTTCGGCGATTCCTTCCTGACGCCGCTGAAGATCGTCGCCGCCGAGCCGCAACCGCAGGCCAGCGGCACCTTCCACCTGGAGCGGGAAGGCGACTATTACCTGCTGGAGCGCCGCAACGGCGACCAACGTTCGCATGCCAAAACCCTGTATCGCTTTACCGTTCAACCGCGCGAGCTGCATGAGTTCGACGAGATGTGCCGCTTCCACAGCACCTCGCCGCAGTCGCACTTCACCCAGCGGCTGGTGTGTTCACGGCCGACGAACCACGGCCGGGTGACCCTCAGCGACATGAAGCTGATCGTGACCGAAGATCATCAGCGCCACGAAACGACGCTGCATTCGGAAGAGGAGCGGCGTGCCGCGCTGTGGCAGCATTTCGCCATCGATTTGGATCGTTGACGGCGCAGGCGGCGCCCTTTTATTACGATTCTGTTACACCGATTGCATAACCGCGCTTGGCTGATTGCCAGCACCGCGGCGGCAGGCATCATAGGGCCATGATTCGGCAACAGAGTGCGAAAAATGATCCGTGTGATACTGGTGGATGACCATGTGGTGGTGCGCTCCGGCTTTGCGCAATTGCTCAGCCTCGAGGACGATCTCGACGTGGTGGGGCAATACAGCAGCGCGGCGGCGGCCTGGCCGGCATTGCTGCGCGACGACGTCAGCGTCGCGTTAATGGACATCGCCATGCCGGATGAAAACGGCCTCAGCCTGTTGAAGCGCCTGCGGGCGCAGAAGCCGCAGTTCCGCGCGATCATCCTCAGCATCTATGACTCCCCCACCTTCGTGCAAAGCGCGCTGGACGCCGGCGCCAGCGGCTATCTGACCAAACGCTGCGGGCCGGAAGAGCTGGTGCAGGCGGTGCGTTCCGTCGATATGGGCGGCCATTACCTGTGCGCCGACGCGCTGCGGGCGCTGCGCGGCGGCGAGCAGCCGGCCACGGCGCTGGAAGCGCTGACCCCGCGCGAGCGTGAAATCTTCGATCTGCTGGTCAAAGGCGACAGCGTAAAGGAGATCGCTTTCAAGCTCGCGCTCAGCCATAAAACGGTGCACGTGCATCGCGCCAACGTCCTGGGCAAGTTGCAGTGCAACAGCACCATCGAGCTGGTGCATTTCGCCCTCGACCATCAGCTGCTGGCGGGGCATTGATGTCGCCCAAACTCCGGCACTGGGTTATCTCGCTGTTTATCCTGTTGGCCTGGGGCAGCGGCTGGCTGATGCTGTGGACGCTTGGTTTCTATCTGACCCACAACGGCAACCAGGCGGCGCTGTTTCTGCCGCACGGCGTCTATCTCGCGCTGCTGATCCTGCTGGCGCGCCGCTATTGGCTCGCCCTGATAATTCCGCCGGTGCTGTTGCTGTTCTGGCTGCACGGCGAACGCCTGCTGAGCGGCTACGGCCTGCTGGCCGCGCCGTTTATCACCCTGCTTCCGGCCGCGGTCGCGCAACGACTCTGGCACCGTTTTCCGCTCTACTGGCAACGGCTGACGCTGCTGCTGGCAGCGGTGACCGCCGCCTCGCTGCTCAATACCGCCCTGCTTTCGCCGTTTGTGCCAAGCCCGGCGATGCTGCTTGGCCTGGCGTCGTTTACCGGCGGCGTCTTGCTGACCCCGTTCGTCTACCTGATCTTTGAATTTCTGCGCCAGCAGCACCGTTACCACCTGCTGGGGCTGGACACCCCCAACCCGCCGCTGCGCGCGTCCTTAATCATCTGGTGCAGCCTGTTTTTCGTTATCGGCATCGGCACGCAGATGGTGCTGTCGCCGGAAATCGAACGCCTGCTGCTGATCGTGGTGTTTCTGCCGAACGTGGTGATGGCGTGGAAGTTCGGTTGGCAGGGCGGCGTGCTGTCCGGCCTGCTCGGCAGCATGATGATCACCCTCGCCCGGCAGGTCGGCGTGGGGTTCGGCAATCTGGTCGAGCTGGAAATCTTTCTGGCGACGCAGGCGCTGCTCGGCATCGGCCTGGGCATCGCCATCAGCCGCCAGCAGCACCTGGCGCAAAACCTGCACCACTATCAGCGTCGCCTGGAAGAAGAGCTGGCGGCGCGGCGGGCGCTGACCGAAAAACTGATCCACACCGAAGAAGACACGCGGAAAAATCTGGCGCGCGAGCTGCACGATGAAATCGGCCAGAACATCACCGCGATTCAAATTCAGTCGCAGCTGGTCAAACGGGCGCGCGATCCGGCGCAAACCCAGGCCGCCGCGCACCAGATAAGCGAGCTCGCCCGGCGCATTCATCACTCCACGCGCCAGCTGCTGCGCCAGCTTCGCCCGCCCGCATTGGACGAGCTGGCGTTCAAAGAGGCGCTTCACCACCTGCTGAGCGAATTCGCCTTTGCCGAACGGGGCATCCGCTGCCGTTTCGACTACCGGCTCATAGACACGCCCGCCGGCGAAACGGTGCGCTTCACCCTCTACCGGCTGCTGCAAGAGCTGCTCAACAACGTGTGCAAACATGCCGAAGCCAGCGAGGTCGCCATCGTCTTGTATCAACAGGGCGCGCTTTTGCACCTCGAGGTGCGGGATAACGGCGTCGGCATCCGCGTGGACAAGGCGCCCGGCCTCGGCATTCAGGGGATGCGCGAGCGGGTCAGCGCGCTGGGCGGCGAGCTGACGCTGGAAACGCATTGCGGCACGCGGGTAATTGTTAACCTGCCCACAAATTTGCAACAAACCATCGACTAACTAGGAAAAAGTCTTAGCCACTCCGGACTTTCTCTCATCCCCTTTCCCTTTCACCTTCTTATAGTCAGCACCAGGGAGGCGGCTATGCAGGCACGCTCGGCATCTGAAATCGATCATCGTTACCGCGCGCTGCGCCCGCGACTGCTGCTGTACATGGTCATCGGGTACGCCGCCTTTTACCTGACGCGCAAAAGCGTGAACTACGTGCTGCCAGCGCTGCAAACGGATTTGGGGCTGGATAAAGGGGACATCGGCCTGCTCGGCTCGCTGTTTTACCTGAGCTACGGCCTGTCGAAATTCGCCGCCGGACTGTGGCACGACGGCCACGGGCAGCGCAGGTTTATGGGGATCGGCCTGTTCGCCACCGGCTTGCTGAACGTGGCGTTCGCCTTCGGCGAATCGCTGACGCTGCTGCTGGCGGTCTGGGCGCTGAACGGCTTCTTTCAGGGCTGGGGCTGGCCGCCCTGCGCGCGGCTGCTGACCCACTGGTATTCGCGCAACGAGCGCGGCTTCTGGTGGGGCTGCTGGAATATGTCGATCAACCTCGGCGGCGCGATCGTGCCGCTGATCAGCGCCTTCGCCGCCCAGCGCTGGGGCTGGCAGGCGGCGATGCTGATCCCGGGCGCCGTCAGCATGGTGTTGGGCATCTGGCTCACGCGGCGGCTGACGGGCACGCCGCAGGAAGAAGGCCTGCCGTCGGTCGGCCGGTGGCGCCACGATCCGCTGGAGCTGCGCCAGGAACAGCAAAGCCCGCCGATGGGGCTGTGGCAGATGTTGCGCACCACGATGCTGAAGAACCCGATGATCTGGCTGCTCGGCGTCTCTTACGTGCTGGTCTACCTGATCCGCATCGCGTTGAACGACTGGGGCAATCTCTGGCTGACGGAAAGCCACGGCGTCAACCTGCTCAGCGCCAACGCCACGGTGATGCTGTTCGAGGTAGGCGGCCTGCTCGGCGCGCTGTTCGCCGGCTGGGGCTCGGATTTGCTGTTCGGCGGGCAGCGCGCGCCGATGATTTTGCTGTTCACGCTCGGGCTGATGGTTTCCGTCGCCGCGCTGTGGCTGGCGCCGGTGCATCACTACGCGCTGCTGGCGGGCTGTTTCTTTACGGTGGGCTTTTTTGTCTTCGGCCCACAGATGCTGATTGGCCTCGCCGCCGTGGAATGCGGGCACAAAGGCGCAGCGGGCTCCATCACCGGTTTTCTCGGCCTGTTCGCTTACCTGGGGGCCGCGCTGGCGGGCTGGCCGCTGTCGCAGATCATCGAAGGCTACGGCTGGTCAGGCATGTTCAGTTTGCTGTCGATCGCCGCCGTTCTTATGGGTTTATTGCTGATGCCGCTGCTGATGGCGAGCGTTACCACCTCTACCGAGAGAAGGATAAAACAATGAAAAAAACCTTAGTCACTACCCTGATAGCTTCCGGCATCGCGCTTGCCACGCTGAGCGGCGCCGCGCACGCCAAGGGCCGCCTGGTGGTCTACTGCAGCGCCACCAATGAAATGTGCGAAGCGGAAACCAAAGCCTTCGGCGAGAAATATGACGTGAAAACCTCGTTCATCCGCAACGGCTCCGGCAGCACGCTGGCGAAAGTGGACGCCGAGAAGAAAAACCCGCAGGCGGACGTCTGGTACGGCGGCACGCTCGATCCGCAATCCCAGGCCGGTGAAATGGGGCTGCTGCAGCCATATAAATCGCCAAACCTCGAACAGGTGATGCCACAATTCCGCGATCCGGCGAAGCTGAAAGGCAACTACTCCTCGGCGGTCTACGTCGGCATTCTCGGCTTTGGCGTCAATACCCAGCGCCTGAAAGAGAAAAACCTGCCGGTGCCCAAGTGCTGGAAAGACCTGACCAAGCCGGAATACAAAGGCGAGATTCAAATCGCCGATCCGCAGAGCTCCGGCACCGCCTACACCGCGCTGGCGACCTTTGCCCAGCTGTGGGGAGACGATCAGGCGTTCGATTATCTCAAGCAGCTGAACGCCAACGTCTCGCAGTACACCAAGTCCGGCATTGCCCCGGCGCGCAACGCCGCCCGCGGCGAAACGGCGATCGGCATCGGTTTCCTGCATGACTACTCGCTCGAAAAGGAACAGGGCGCGCCGCTTGAGCTGATCTCGCCTTGTGAAGGCACCGGCTACGAAATCGGCGGCGTCAGCATCCTCAAAGGCGCGCGCAACCTCGACAACGCCAAGCTGTTCGTGGATTGGGTGCTGTCGAAAGAGGCGCAGGAACTGGCATGGCAGAAAGGCAAGTCCTATCAGATCCTGACCAATACCACCGCCGCTACCTCGCCGAACTCGCTGAAGCTCGACGATCTGAAGCTGATCAACTACGACATGGACAAATACGGCTCGACCGAGGTCCGCAAGGCGCTGATCAACAAATGGGTCAGCGAAGTCAAGATGGGTAAATAAGCCCACATTCTGCGCCTGTTGCCGGGTAAGCCTCACGCCTTACCCGGCCTGAACATCCGGGAAACTTATGTCACATACACATGCTCTCCATCTCGTGGAAAAACGAGATGCGATATTCCTTTGGGTCTTGCTTGGCTGGCTGGCGTTCGCCCTGCTGCCGAGCTGGAGCCTGGATTACGGCCTGCTGGAGTCCACCGGCGATGAAATCCTCGCGGCCTACGGCTGGTCACACCGCAATGTCAGCTGGCTATGGTGCCTGTTGCCGAGCCTGCTGCTGCTTCGCCCCTACGCCCCGGCGGGCGGTGAACGGCGGCGGCGCCACGCGTTCGATGCCGGCTGGGCGCTGCTGTGCATGGCCTTTATCGTCGTCAGCGCCACGGTGGCGGGGCGCGGTTTAGGCTACGCCACCCTGGTGCAATTGACCGCGCTGGGCGCCATCATGACGCTGGCGCTGACCCGCCTCGAATGGCTGGGCGGCGACCGTTTCGTTATCGGTGCGCTGGTCACCATCGTGGCGCTGATCGGCGTCTTCATCGTCTGGCCGAGCATCGCAATTTTCATTCCGATGTTCACCGACCAGACGGGTGCGTTCGCGCCGCTGGCGTTTATGAACGTGCTGTCGCAGGCGCATATCGTTCAGGTGATCCTCAACTCCATCGCCCTGTCGATCGCGGTGGGCGCCGGCTGCACCTTCTTCGGCCTGGTGCTGGCGATTTACACCACCCGCATCGCCAGGCGCAGCGCCATTATCGGCCGCATCTTCTCCATCCTGCCCATCGTCACGCCGCCGTTCGTCGTCGGCCTGGGCGTCACGCTGATGATGGGGCGCTCCGGCTACGTCACCGAGTGGATGGTGGCCTGGTTCGGCCTAACCAACACCAACTGGCTGTACGGCTTTACCGGCATCTGGCTGGCGCAGGTGCTGGCGTTCACGCCGATGGCGTTCATGATCCTCGACGGCGCGATCAAGACCATTCATCCTTCGCTGGAAGAAGCCTCCTACACCCTGCGCGCCAGCCGTTGGCAAACCTTTAACGGCGTGTTCGTGCCGCTGCTGAAACCGGCGCTGGCCAACGCGTTTCTGATCGTGGTGGTGCAATCGCTGGCCGACTTCAGCAACCCGCTGGTGCTCGGCGGCAACTTCGACGTGCTGGCGACGCAAATCTATTTCTACATCACCGGCTCACAGCTCGACTATCAGGCCGCCAGCACCCTCGGCGCCTTCCTGCTGCTGTTCTCGCTGCTGGTGTTCTGCATTCAGTACCTGTGGATCGGCAAGCGTTCCTACGTCACCGTGTCCGGCAAATCCTACCGCGGTGACGTACAGCCGCTGCCGGTCACGCTGGTGTGGGGCGTGATCGCGTTGCTGGCGGTGTGGATAGCCTTTAACGCCCTGCTCTACGGCAGCATTTTCTACGGCAGCTTCACCGTCAACTGGGGGGTGGATTACACGCTGACGCTGGATAACTTCATCAAGCTGTTCGGCCAGGGCATGAGCGACGGCGCGTGGCCTTCGCTGCTCGACACGCTGCTGTACGCCGGGATCGCCGCGCCGATCACCGCCGCCTTCGGCCTGCTGATCGCCTGGATCGTGGTGCGCCAGCAGTTCAGGGGCAAAAAGACCATCGAGTTCACCACCATGCTGTGCTTTGCGGTGCCGGGCACCGTGGCCGGCGTCTCTTACATTCTCGCCTTCAACAGCGCGCCGGTGTACCTCACCGGGACGGCCGCCATCGTGATTATCTCGATGGTGATGCGCAACGTGCCGGTGGGCATTCGCGCCGGGATCGCCGGGCTGGGCCAGATAGACAAATCGCTGGACGAAGCCTCGCTCAGCCTGCGCGCCGGCTCGCTGCGCACCATCGCGCACATCCTGCTGCCGCTGCTGCGCCCGGCGATCCTGTCGGCGCTGATCTACAGCTTCGTGCGCGCCATCACCACCGTCAGCGCCATCGTCTTCCTGGTCACCCCCGATACCCGGGTGGCCACCGCCTACATCCTCAACCGCGTGGAAGACGGCGAATACGGGGTGGCGATCGCCTACGGTTCAATTCTGATCGTGGTGATGCTGGCGATTATTTTCCTCTTTGACTGGCTGATCGGCGAGGCTCGCATCTCCCGTTCAAAAGCCAAAAACCAGGCGTAATGGAGCCCATGATGAGCCAGAAAAATTTCGTTGAACTGCGCAACGTCTCCAAACGGTTCGGCAGCAACACGGTGATCGATAACATCGCGCTCACCATCCCTCGGGGGCAGATGGTGACGCTGCTCGGCCCTTCCGGCTGCGGCAAGACCACCATTTTGCGCCTGGTCGCCGGGCTGGAGAAACCGAGCGACGGGCAGATATTCATTGATGGCGAAGACGTCACCCATCGTTCCATCCAGCAGCGTGACATCTGCATGGTGTTCCAGTCTTATGCCCTGTTCCCGCACATGTCGCTGGGGGAAAACGTCGGCTATGGCCTGAAGATGCTCGGCATTCCGCGCGCCGAAGTGAAAGCGCGCGTGCAGGAAGCGCTGGCGATGGTGGATCTGGCGGGGTTCGACGATCGCTATGTCGATCAGATCTCCGGCGGCCAACAGCAGCGCGTGGCGCTGGCGCGCGCGCTGATCCTCAAGCCGAAAGTGCTGCTGTTCGACGAGCCGTTGAGCAACCTCGACGCCAACCTGCGCCGCAGCATGCGCGAAAAGATCCGCGAGCTGCAAAAGCAGTTTGATATCACTTCGCTGTACGTCACCCACGATCAGAGCGAGGCTTTCGCGGTCTCAGACACCGTGCTGGTGATGAACAAGGGGCATATCATGCAGATAGGCTCGCCGCAGGATCTCTATCGGCAGCCGGCGTCGCGCTTTATGGCGAGTTTCATGGGGGACGCCAACCTGTTCCCGGCCGGCTTCAGCGCGGACTATGTCGATATCAGCGGCTATCGCCTGCCGCGCCCCGCGCACTTTGCCACCGAAGGCGCCGGCACGGTGGGCGTGCGGCCGGAAGCGATCACGCTGAGCGAGCACGGCGAGGAAAGCCAGCGCTGCGTGATCCAGCATGTCGCCTACATGGGGCCGCAGTATGAGGTGACGGTGGCGTGGCATGGGCAGCAGATTTTGCTGCAGGTTAACGCCACTCGCCTGCAGCCGAACGTCGGCGAACATTATTATCTGGAAATTCACCCCTACGGCATGTTTATGCTGGCGGACGCGGCATAATAAGCATCACTCTTAAGCGTTAGAATAACGGCCATTCCGCATGGAATGGCCGGAAATAACCGTCTCAAAAACCGTATTTATCTATTTTTACAATTCCATCCAAGTCCTTGTTCAATCGAAAAATAAATATAGTCGCCTTCATTAAAAAATAACCACCAGGGCCAACAAGGGTGATATTTTTATTTAGATGGGGTAAGCTTAATCCCGCAGTCGAAATTATTTAACGGCCAACTCAAGGAGAAATTCATGAGCAACAATGCAAACGCACAGGCGCAGCTGGATAATTTACGCAACGTCGCTTCCCAGCTGAAGGAAATGCGCCACTATGCGCAGTCGAATACCGAGACGCTCTCCGCACACTGGCTGGCCTTCGATCAGGGGGAATGCAAAAATAAGGCATTCGCCGAAGCAATTAACGACCTGTTGAATAAACAGGGTGCCTGTCTGGAAGGGCTGGAAAAAACCATTCAGGATATCGAGATAGAATTGAACCGTCTCGACAACGCCGCCTGATAATACCTATTTAAATAAACCCGCCGCGTGCGGGTTTATTTTTAGCTGCGGCAGATGACGCGCGCAATATCCCCTGACGTCGTCAGCGCACGTATTTCGGTGAACAGTTCGGTGGCTTCGTCATATTCCTTGCGCAAATAGCCCAGCCACTGTTTGATACGCGCCACGTGATACAGGCCGGTGTCTCCTTGCTTTTCCAGATGGACGTATTTTTGCAGCAGCTCAACCACCTGCGGCCAGGGCATGCGCGGTTCGTTGTACTTCACCACCCGGCTCAGGTTCGGCACGTTGAGCGCGCCGCGCCCCAGCATGATGGCGTCGCAGCCGGTCGTCTGCAGGCAATCCTGCGCGCTCCGGTAATCCCAGATCTCGCCGTTGGCGATCACCGGAATGCTCAGTCGTTGGCGGATCTCGCCGATCGCCGCCCAGTTGATGCGATCCGCCTTGTAGCCGTCCTCTTTGGTGCGGCCATGCACCGTCAGCTCGCTGGCGCCCGCCTGCTGCACCGCATCGGCGATTTCAAAACTGCGGTTGGAGGAGTCCCAACCCAAACGCACCTTCACCGTGACCGGCAGATGGGCCGGCACCGCCGCGCGCATCGCTTTGGCGCCCTGGTAGATCAATTCCGGATCTTTGAGCAGCGTCGCCCCGCCGCCGCTGCCGTTCACCAGCTTGGACGGGCAGCCGCAGTTGAGATCGACGCCGTAAGAGCCCAGCTCCACCGCGCGCGCGGCGTTCTCCGCCAGCCACTGTGGGTGCTGCCCCAGCAGCTGTACGCGCACCAGCGTGCCCGACGGCGTGCGGCTGGCGTGGCGCAGCTCCGGGCACAGCCGGTAGAACGATTTGGCCGGCAGCAGCTGATCGACCACGCGCAAAAATTCGGTGATGCACAGATCGTAGTCGTTCACCTCGGTGAGCAACTCACGCACCAAAGAATCGAGAACGCCCTCCATCGGAGCCAATAATACGCGCATGACCAATCCCAGCTAAAAAAAGACCCGCAATGATACGGGTGAATGCCCGCGCCAGACAAGCCTCTGCGGGCATTAAAAGCGCCGTCAGCCCAGCCGGCGGATCGGTTGGCCGGCGAGGAACGCCGCAATGTCCTCGACCGCCTCGGTGAAGTAGGCGCGGTAGTTGTCGTCCGCCACGTAGCCCACGTGCGGCGTCGCCAGCACGTTGGGCAACTGACGAAACACATCGTCGGCCGGCAGCGGCTCCGTCTCGAACACGTCCAGCCCGGCGCCGGCGATCTTCCGCTGTTGCAGCACGTCCACCAACGCCGCCCGATCGACGATCGCCGCACGCGAGGTGTTGATCAGGTAAGCGGTGGGCTTCATCGCCGTCAATTCGTCACGCCCCACCAGCCCGCGGCTGCGATCGCTCAGCACCAGGTGGATAGAGACAAAATCGCTCTGCTCGAACAACGCCCGTTTGGACGGCGCCAGTTCAGCCCCCTCCTGCGCCGCCCGTTCCGCCGTCAGGTTCTGGCTCCAGGCCAGCACCCGCATGCCGAACGCCTGCGCCACCCGGGCCATCTGGCCGCCGATCTTGCCCAACCCCAGCAGCCCCAGCGTTTTCCCCTGCAGGGTGACGCCGAGATCCCGCTGCCACGGGCCGTTGTTTTGCAGCCCGACGCTTTCCGGCACGATATGCTTCGCCAACCCGAGCAGCAGCGCCCAGGTCAGCTCCATCGGCGCCGCCGACCCGCTGCTGGTGCCGCACACCACCACGCCGCGCTCGGCGGCGGCGGCCAAATCGATAGCGGCGTTGCGCATGCCGGAGGTGATCAGCAGCTTCAGCTTCGGCAGCCGCGCCAGCAGCGAGGCGGTCATCGGCGTGCGCTCGCGCATGATGACCAGAATGTCGCACTCCTGCAGATGCACCGCCAGCTCCGCCTCATCGGTAAAGTGCGCGCTGATGGCGGACACCTCCACCCGCTCGGCCAGCGCCGACCAGTCCGCCATCTTGAGCGCCACCTGCTGGTAATCATCGAGAATTGCGCACTTCAATTTCATCTCCGTCTCCTGGAATCTAGGGGTAGCCACCGTCCAGCCTAGTACGAAAATGCCTTTCCGCCAGGCAAAAAAAAGCCGCCCGTATCGGCGGCTTACTCTTAGAGCAATCAGGCTTATTCGGCCGGTTTGCGATTGCGCGGGCGGCGCGAAGGCGCGCCGGAACGGCGCTGGCCGTCACCCTGCGGGCGGGCGTTACCGTTGCCGTTGCCGCGGTTTTCACGCTGGCCGCCGTTCGCGTTACCGCTGCGCTGACCGCCGCCGTTACCGGAACGCTGGCCACCGCCGTTGCCGCGCGGCGCACCGCGCCCGCCACCCTGGCGGCCGTTGATGATCGGCTCGGCCTTGATGGTCGGATCCGGCTCGTAGCCCGGCAGCGCGATGCGCGGAATTTCACGCTTCAGCAGACGCTCGATGTCGCGCAGCAGCTTGTGCTCGTCCACGCACACCAGCGAGATAGCTTCGCCGGTGCGCTCCGCGCGGCCGGTACGGCCGATACGGTGCACGTAGTCTTCCGGCACGTTAGGCAGCTCGTAGTTCACCACGTGCGGCAGCTGGTCGATATCCAGACCGCGCGCCGCGATGTCGGTGGCCACCAGCACGCGGATGCGGCCGTCTTTAAAGTCCGCCAGCGCACGGGTACGGGCGCCCTGGCTCTTGTTGCCGTGGATAGCCGCGGCGGTGATGCCGTCTTTGTTCAGCTGCTCCGCCAGGTGGTTGGCGCCGTGCTTGGTGCGGGTAAACACCAGCACCTGTTTCCAGTCGCCTTCGCCGATCATCTGCGACAGCAGTTCCCGCTTACGCTTCTTGTCGACGAAGTGCACGCTCTGTTCGATCTGCTCGGACGCGGTGTTGCGGCGCGCCACTTCTACCGAAGCCGGGTTGTGCAGCAGCTTGTTGGCCAACGCCTTGATGTCGTCGGAGAAGGTGGCGGAGAACAGCAGGTTCTGACGCTTGGCCGGCAGCTTGGCCAGCACGCGGCGGATGTCGTGGATAAAGCCCATGTCCAGCATGCGGTCCGCTTCGTCCAGCACCAGAATTTCGATTTTGGACAGATCAACCGCGTTCTGATGTTCCAGATCCAGCAGACGGCCCGGCGTCGCCACCAGGATATCGACGCCGCCGCGCAGCTTCATCATCTGCGGGTTGATGCTCACGCCGCCAAACACCACCAGCGAACGCAGGCGCAGGTGTTTGCTGTAGGCATCGACGTTTTCGCCGATCTGCGCCGCCAGCTCACGGGTTGGCGTCAGGATCAGCGCGCGCACCGGGCGACGGCCCTTGACCGGATGGTCATGCTTGCTCAGCAGCTGCAACAGCGGCAGGGTAAAACCGGCGGTTTTACCGGTGCCGGTCTGGGCGCTGGCCATCAGGTCACGACCTTCCAGCACGACAGGAATAGCCTGACGCTGAATTGGCGTCGGTTCGCGATAGCCCTGTTCTTCAACAGCGCGCACAATTTCAGCACTTAAGCCGAGGGTTTCAAATGACATAAAGAGAAAAACTCCAGATCCCCCCTAACCTAACGGTGTTCGGTGCAGTTTCCTGGGAGGATGATCAGACGGGGCATTAAGCATGACCACGAGGGATTGGCACAAACTGCAGTGCACCAGGCGCCGATTGTAACAGAAGTCGCGCAATAAAAAGCACTTTTACGCGTGGAGAGCACAATCTGCCGTAAATTCAGCATTGTCTGAAGCCGATCACATAACGCATTGTGATTGGCGGTTGCATTTTAAACAATCTGGCATAAAGTTAATCATATGATTGATTAACTTCGAGCGTGACCCATGCCAGCTTCCGTACCTCATCAGGCCGCCGGCCGGGCGCGCGGCGAGCAAGCGCGCCGGCAGCTGCTCGCCGCGGCGACCGACCTGTTCGGCGAATATGGCCTGCAGGGCGCCACCACCCGCGATATCGCCCAGCGCGCCGGCCAGAACATCGCCGCCATCACCTATTACTTCAGCTCCAAAGAGGGGCTGTACCTGGCCGTGGCGCAGTCGCTCGCCGATTTCATCCAGCAGGCGTTCGCCCCGCTGGCCGAAGAGGTCGATCGCTTCTGGCAACAGCCCGTCGCTCAGCGCTCACCCGACGCGGCGCTGCGTTTGCTGCAGCGTGGCCTGCTGGCCTTCAGCGAACTGATGACCCAGCCGCACACGCTGAACCTGAGCAAAATCATGTCGCGCGAACAGCTCGCCCCGACCGACGCCTACCCGCTGATCCACAGCCAGGTGATCGCGCCGATGCACGAGCGGCTGTGCCGCCTGCTGGCGGCCGCCACCGGCATCGACGAACGCGCCCCCCGCCTCGTGCTGCATACCCATGCGCTGATCGGCGAGGTGCTGTCGTTCCGCGTGGCGCGCGAAACCATCCGCCGTCAGGCCGGCTGGCAAGAGATTGGCGAGGGCGAAGCGGCGCAAATCGCGGCGGTGCTGAGCGAGCATATCGAGATTCTGGTTGTTGGGCTGCGCCAACGTCACGGCGCGTAAATTCAGGCAGGGAGTGTTATGAACAAAAAACGCAGTGCCTTGATCGTGTTGTTAATTCTGCTGATCGCGGCCGCCGCTTACGGGGTTTGGCATTACCAACAGCAGCAGGATAAGCCGCTGACGCTGTATGGCAACGTCGACATCCGCACGGTGAACCTCGGCTTTCGCGTCGACGGCCGCCTGGCGTCGCTGACGGTGGATGAAGGCGATGCCGTTCAGCCGGGCCAGTTGCTCGGTAAGCTGGACGACGCCCCCTACCGCAACGCGCTGCAGCAGGCCGAAGCCAACGTCGGCAGCGCGCGCGCCAAGCTGTCGTTGCTGCAGGCCGGTTACCGCGCCGAAGAGATCGCCCAGGTGCGGTCGGAAATGGCGCAGCGCCAGTCCGCCTTCGCCTACGCCGACAGCTTCCTGAAACGCCAGCAGGGGCTGTGGGCGAAAAACGCCACCTCCGCCGACGCGCTGGAGGATGCGCGCACCGCCCGCAATCAGGCGCAGGCCAACCTGCAGGCGGCGAAAGACAAGCTGTCGCAATACCGCAGCGGCAACCGCCCGCAAGAAATCGAACAGGCCAAGGCCGACGTGGCGCAGAGCGAGGCGGCGCTGGCGCAGGCGCAGTTGAATCTGCAAGACGCCACGCTGGTTTCCCCTTCCGCCGGCACGGTGCTGACCCGTGCGGTGGAGCCGGGCACCATGCTCGGCGCCGGCGGCACGGTCTTCACCCTGTCGCTGACCCGGCCGGTGTGGGTGCGCGCCTACGTCAACGAAACCAGCCTGAGCCAGGCGGTGCCCGGCACCGAACTGGAGATCTACACCGACGGCCGCCCCGGCAAGCCTTATCACGGCAAGATCGGTTTCGTCTCGCCGACCGCCGAATTCACGCCGAAAAGCGTTGAAACGCCGGATCTGCGCACCGATCTGGTGTACCGCCTGCGGGTGATCGTCACCGACGCCGACGACGCGCTGCGCCAGGGCATGCCGGTCACCCTGCGCTTCGCCAAACCCTGAGGCCGGCCATGGAACAGGCGCACACCATTGAGCTGGAAGGGCTGGAGAAGCGCTTCCCGTCGCTTGAGAAACCGGCGGTCGCCAGCCTGACTACCACCCTGCGCAGCGGCGCGGTGATCGGGCTGGTCGGCCCGGACGGCGCCGGCAAAACCACCCTGCTGCGCATGCTGGCCGGGCTGCTGCAGCCCAGCAGCGGCAAACTGCGGGTCGCCGGGCTGGATCCGATCGCGCAGGATCGTCAACTGCACGCGATCCTCGGTTACATGCCGCAGAAGTTCGGGCTGTATGAGGATCTGACGGTGATGGAGAACCTGACGCTGTACGCCGATCTGCGCGGCGTCACCGGCGATCTTCGCCGCCAGACCTTCGAGCGGCTGTTGAAATTCACCGATCTGACCCGCTTCACCGAGCGCCTGGCGGGCAAGCTGTCCGGCGGCATGAAGCAAAAGCTGGGCCTGGCCTGCACGCTGCTGGGCGAACCTCAGGTGCTGTTGCTGGATGAGCCGGGCGTCGGCGTCGATCCGATCTCGCGCCGCGAGCTGTGGCGCATGGTGCACGAACTGGCCAACGACGGCATGCTGATCCTGTGGAGCACGTCTTATCTCGACGAAGCCGAGCAGTGCCGCGAAGTGCTGCTGCTCAACGAAGGCGAGCTGCTGTTCAGCGGCGCGCCGCAGGCGCTGACCCGCCGTATGGCCGGGCGCACGGTGTTGATCGCCGCGCCCCCCGGCAGCCATCGATCGCTGCTGCAGCGGGCGATCTGCCTGCCGGCGGTCACCGACGGGGTGATCCAGGGCAAGTATCTGCGCCTGATCCTGAAGGAAGGCGAAGATCACCGCCGGCTGTTGCAAGCGCTGGATCTACCGGACGCCGAACTGGACGAAGCGGATCCGCGCTTCGAGGATGCGTTTATCGATCTGCTCGGCGGCGGCCCCAATCACCGCTCGGCGCTGGCGGAGATCATGCCGACCGTCAACGGCGCAAGCGGTGAAACGGTGATCGAAGCGGTGCAGCTGACCAAAAAATTCGGCGACTTCGCCGCTACCGATCACGTTGATTTCCAGGTGCGGCGCGGCGAAATTTTCGGCCTGCTCGGGCCGAACGGCGCCGGCAAGTCCACCACCTTCAAAATGATGTGCGGCCTGCTGATCCCCTCCAGCGGCAAGGCGCTGGTGCTGGGGATGGATCTGAAGACCAGCTCCGGCAAGGCGCGCCAGCGGCTCGGCTACATGGCGCAAAAATTCTCGCTGTACGGCAACCTGACGGTGGCGCAGAACCTGAAGTTCTTCTCCGGCGTCTACGGCCTGGGCGGCAAGGCGCAGCGCGACAAAATCGACGAGATGTCCCGCGCCTTCAACTTCGCGCCGATCCTCGATCAGACGCCGGACGCGCTGCCGCTCGGCTTCAAACAGCGCCTGGCGCTGGCCTGCGCGCTGATGCACGAACCGGATATCCTGTTCCTCGACGAACCGACTTCCGGCGTCGATCCGCTGACGCGGCGCGAGTTCTGGTTGCACATCAACGGCATGGTCGACAAGGGCGTCACGGTGATGGTGACCACCCACTTTATGGACGAGGCGGAGTACTGCGACCGCATCGGCCTGGTGTACCGCGGCAAGATCATCGCCGCCGGCACGCCGGACGATCTCAAACAGCAGGTGGCGCGCGACGACAATCCCAACCCCTCGATGGAGCAGGCGTTTATCGAGCTGGTGCAGGGCTACGATGAGGAGGAATCACGGTGAGCGATAACCGCACCCCAATCGACGACGGCGGCTTCTCCTGGCGCCGGCTGCGCGCGCTGTGCCTGAAGGAAACGCGGCAGATACTGCGCGATCCCAGCAGCGGCCTGATCGCCTTCGTCATCCCGCTGATGCTGCTGTTTATCTTCGGCTACG
Organism: Serratia sp. SM04; assembly: GCF_040280225.1. Classification (NCBI taxonomy): domain Bacteria; kingdom Pseudomonadati; phylum Pseudomonadota; class Gammaproteobacteria; order Enterobacterales; family Yersiniaceae; genus Serratia; species Serratia sp. SM04. The sequence continues at coordinate 486,899 of NZ_JBEOQT010000002.1, forward strand.
GCATCAACCTGGACTCCAGCAAGCTGCATCTGGGCATTCTGATGGAGCAGCAGAGCGAAGACGCGCGCGATCTGGCCCAGGCGTTCGCCGGCTCGCCCTATATCGAACCGACCATCAGCGACAACCGCCAACGGCTGATCCAGCAGATGCAGGCCGGCACGATCCGCGGCCTGGTGGTGATCCCGGTGGATTTCGACCAGCGCATGGCGCGCCCGCACGACAGCGCCCCTATCCAGGTGATCACCGACGGCAGCGAGCCGAACACCGCCAACTTCGTGCAGGGTTACGCCCAGGGCGTATGGCAAGTTTGGCAGCAGCAGCGCGCCACCGATCGGGGCAACAGCGACAAACCGCTGATTGACGTGCAGATGCGCTACTGGTTCAACCCGGCGGCCATCAGCCGGCACTACATCATTCCCGGCGCCATCACCATCATCATGACGGTGATCGGCGCCATCCTCACCTCGCTGGTGATCGCCCGCGAATGGGAGCGCGGCACCATGGAGGCCCTGCTGTCCACCCAGGTGACGCGCAGCGAGCTGCTGCTCTCCAAGCTGATCCCTTATTACTTCCTCGGCATGGCCGCCATGGCACTGTGCATGGCGGTGGCGGTGTGGGTGCTCGGCGTACCCTATCGCGGCTCGCTGCTGATCCTGCTGCTGATCAGCAGCCTGTTCCTCGCCAGCACCCTCGGCATGGGCCTGCTGATCTCCACCCTCACCCGCAATCAGTTCAATGCGGCGATGGTGGCGCTGAACGCCGCCTTCCTGCCGTCGATCATGCTGTCCGGCTTCATCTTCCAGATCGACAGCATGCCGGCCATCGTGCGCGCGGTGACCTACATCATTCCGGCGCGCTACTTCGTCAGCACGCTGCAAACGCTGTTCCTGGCGGGCAACGTCGGCACCGTGCTGCTGATCAATCTGCTGTTCCTGATCGCTTCCGCGGTGGTGTTCATCGGCCTGACGGCCTGGAAAACCCAGCGCCGGCTGGATTGAGGAGAAAAGCGATGTTTCATCGTCTGTTGACGCTCATCATCAAGGAAATGCAGGCGCTGCTGCGCGATCCGCAAACCCGCGCCATTTTAATCATGCCGGTGATCCTGCAGGTGCTGCTGTTCCCGTTCGCCGCGACGCTGGAAGTCACCAACGCCACCATCGCGGTCTACAGCGAAGACAGCGGCCAGGCCTCGGTAGAGCTGACCCAGCGCTTCGCCAAGGCCAAGGCCTTTCAACACGTGCTGCTGCTGCGCAGCCCGCAGGAGATAAAGACCACCATCGACAACCAGCGGGCGCTGCTGCTGATCCGCTTCCCGGCGCAGTTCTCGCGCGATATCGCCACCGGCAACACCGCGCCGCTGCAGCTGCTGCTCGACGGGCGCAACTCCAACAGCGCGCAGATCGCCGCCAACTACGTGCAGCAGATCGTGCAGGAATATCAGAACGAGCTGCTCGGCAACCGCGCTAAACCCAACAACAGCGAGCTGGTGGTGCGCAACTGGTATAACCCGAATCTGGACTACAAATGGTTCGTGGTGCCGTCGCTGATCGCCATGATCACCACCATTGGCGTGCTGATCGTCACCTCGCTGTCGGTGGCGCGCGAACGCGAACAGGGCACGCTGGAACAGCTGCTGGTCTCGCCGCTCACCACCTGGCAGATCTTTATCGGCAAGGCGGTGCCGGCGCTGATCGTCGCCAGCTTCCAGGCCAGCATCGTGCTGCTGATCGGCATCTTCCTGTATCAGATCCCGTTCGCCGGATCGCTGCTGCTGTTCTATGCCACCATGCTGATCTACGGGCTGTCGCTGGTCGGTTTCGGCCTGCTGATCTCGTCGCTGTGCGCCACTCAGCAGCAGGCGTTCATCGGCGTGTTCGTGTTCATGATGCCGGCGATCCTGCTCTCGGGTTACGTCTCGCCGGTGGAGAATATGCCGGTGTGGCTGCAGGATCTGACCTGGGTTAACCCGATACGCCACTTCACCGACATCACCAAGCAGATCTACCTGAAGGACGCCAGCTTCGACATCATCTGGCACAGCCTGTGGCCGCTGCTGGTGATCACCGCCACCACCGGCAGCGCCGCCTACGCGCTGTTCCGCCGCAAAATCGCATAAAAAAGGCTCTGCATGTCACATGCAGAGCCTGGTAAGTCCTAGGGATTTCAAGCTGCTGCTTGAAAGGCCACGGATTTAGCGACGGTTGCCGAAGATACGCAGCAACATCAGGAACAGGTTGATGAAATCGAGATACAGCGTCAGCGCGCCGACGATGGCGTACTTGCGGAAGCTGTCTTTATCATCGGCGTTCAGCTGCTCGCCCATCGCCTTGAGTTTTTGCGTGTCGTACGCGGTCAGGCCGACGAACACCACCACCCCGATGTAGGTGATCGCCCACATCAGCGCGGTGCTTTTCAGCCAGATGTTCACCAGCGAGGCCAGCACGATGCCGATCAGCGCCATGAACAGCATGCTGCCGAAGCCGCTCAGATCGCGCTTGGTGGTGTAGCCATACAGGCTCATGGCGCCGAACATGCCGGCGGTGACCACGAAGGTGCTGGCGATCGAGCTGTAGGTGTAGGCGATGAAGATGCTCGACAGCGTCAGCCCGGTCAGCGCCGAGTACAGCATGAACAGCGAAGTGGCCACCGCGCCGCTCAGGCGGTTGACCATGCCGGAGATCACGAACACCAGCGCCAGTTGAGCGATGATCAGGCCGAAGAAGGTGATCTGGCTGGAGAAGATGAAGTTGAGGATCGCGGGCGTGTTGGCCGCATACCAGGAAACGAACGCCGTCAGCAGCAGACCGCAGGTCATCCAGCCGTAAACCTGCGCCATGTAGGCCTGAATGCCGCTGTTGGCACGTTCGACGATTGAACCATTAGAGCGTGGATATCGGTCCATGACGGTTACCTTTTGCGTTGTAAACAAGATTCCGAAGCCCCGCGAACGGGGCTTCGCCTGCTATAAGCGTACCACAGAATATGCCGGGCGAAAGCGGCAAAGGTCTTGATTTGTTTCCGCTGTTGACGCGTTATTTAGCCGCGTCGTGCCAGCGCTGCGCGGCCTCGCGATCGCTGTCGCGGGCGTCCACCCAACGATCGCCCTGGCCGGTGGCTTCGCGCTTCCAGAACGGCGCGCGGGTCTTCAGGTAGTCCATGATGAACTCGCTGGCGGCGAACGCCATGCTGCGGTGCGCGCCGGTCACGCCGACGAACACGATCTCGTCGCCGGGATACAGCGCGCCGACGCGGTGGATCACCGTCACCCGCTGCAGCGGCCAACGGCTGCGCGCCTCGGCCACGATCTCCGCCAGCGCCTTCTCGGTCATGCCGGGATAGTGTTCCAGCGTCAGCGCGCTGACGTCGTCACCCAGATTATGGTTGCGCACCTTGCCGGTGAAGGTCACCACCGCGCCATCGGCGTCGCACTGCGCCAGCCACTGGTACTCGTCGCCGACGTTGAACGGCGCTTCGCCCACGCGAATGCGGGTATTTTCCATGCTTACCCCCCGGTGACCGGCGGGAAGAAGGCCACTTCATCGCCGGCGCGCAGCGGATGGTCCGCCGCCACCAGCGACTGATTGACCGCCGCCAACAGCTTGCCGGACTCCAGCGCCAGCGCCCAGCGATCGCCGCGCGCGCACAGCGCCTGGCGCAACGCCTCTACGGTCGGGTAATCCGCCGGCATCGACAGGCCGCCGGTGCCCACCAGTTCGCGCACCTGCGCGAAGAAAAGAATATCGATCATACGTTCACCTTAAAATCGCCGGATTTGCCGCCGCTTTTCGCCAGCAGGCGCACCGGGCCGATCACCATGTCTTTCTGTACCGCTTTGCACATGTCATAAATGGTCAATGCCGCCACCGAGGCGGCGGTCAGCGCCTCCATCTCGACGCCGGTTTTGCCGGTCAGCCGGCAGCAGGTTTCGATGCGCACCCGGCTGTGCTGCGTTTGCGCCTCCAGCTGCACTTCGACCTTGCTCAGCATCAGCGGGTGGCACAGCGGGATCAGCTCCCAGGTGCGTTTGGCCGCCTGAATGCCGGCGATGCGCGCCGTGGCAAACACGTCGCCCTTGTGATGGCTGCCGTCGACGATCATCGCCAGCGTGGCGGGCAGCATCTCGACGAAGGCTTCGGCGCGCGCTTCACGCACCGTTTCGGCCTTGGCGGAAACGTCGACCATATGGGCTTCGCCGGCGGCGTTAATGTGGGTTAGCTGTGTCATGACTCAGGGCTTCTTCAAATGGGGCTGGAAGTTGCACGGGCGATGGCGCGCGTCCAACTGCTCTTCGATAATCCGCTCCCAGGCGGTGCGGCAGGCGCGGGTGGAGCCCGGCATGGCGAAGATCACCGTGCGGTTGGCCAGGCCGGCCAGCGCGCGCGACTGGATCGTCGCGGTGCCGATCTCTTCGTACGACACCATGCGGAACAGTTCGCCGAATCCTTCCACCTCTCTGTCGAACAGCGGCAGCAGCGCTTCCGGCGTGTTGTCGCGGGCGGTAAAACCGGTGCCGCCGGTGATCAGCACCGCCTGCACGTTGTCATCGGCGATCCAGGCGGAAACCCGCGCGCGGATCTGGTAAATGTCATCTTTGACGATGGCGCGATCCACCACCTGATGGCCGGCTTCCTGCGCCGCTTCCTGCAGATAGTGGCCGGAGGTGTCTTCCGCCGCGCCGCGGCTGTCGGAGACGGTCAGGATGGCGATATGCGCCGCAATAAACTCGCTGCTCGCATGGCTCATGGTTCAATAGGCTCCTATTCTGAGATACCCAACAGATTTCAAGCTGCAACCAGGCGGCCAGTGCGTAAATCCCCCAGGAGCTTACTCCGGTAAGTGACTGGGGTGAGCGCACGCAGCCAACAACGCTGCGGCTTGAAATATGTGGGTATCAGCCGCCGATAAACGACAGGTTCTGGGTGATCCCGCTGTTGCCCTGATGCAGGAAATGGGTCTGCTTCTTGCTCAGCAGCCCGCTCTGGATGCGCGCCTTCAGCGCGTCGAGCTGGCCGTCCTCGGCCAGCAGATCGCGCAGGGGCACCCCCTGCTCGCCGAACAGGCACAGGTGCAGATTGCCGATGGAAGAAACGCGCAGCCGGTTACAGCTGGCGCAAAAGTCTTTTTCATACGGCATGATAAGCCCCACCTCACCCTGGTAGTCCGGGTGGCTGAACACCTGCGCCGGGCCGTCGCTGCGGCCGCGTGCCTGGCGCTGCCAGCCCTGCTGCTCCAACTGCAGGCGAATCACTTCGCCGGAAACGTGGTGTTTGCGAAACAGCTCGCCGCCCTCGCCGGTTTCCATCAGTTCGATAAAGCGCAGCTGGATCGGCCGGTCCTTGATCCAGGCGAGAAAGGCGCCGAGCTGCTGGTGGTTAACGTCGCGCATCAGCACCGCGTTGACCTTGACCTTGCTGAAACCGGCGCTGAAGGCGGCGTCGATGCCGTCCATTACCTGGCGGAACTTGTCCTGGCCGGTGATGGCGTGAAACTGGCGGGGATCCAGGCTGTCGATGCTGACGTTGATCGCCGTCAGACCGGCGTCACGCCAGGCGGCAACGTCGCGCGCCAGACGGTAGCCGTTGGTGGTGACCGCCAGGGTACGGATGGCCGGGTTTTCCCGCACGGCGGCGATGATCTCGGTAAAATCGCGGCGCAGCGAAGGCTCGCCGCCGGTGAGGCGCACCTTTTCGGTGCCCAGTTCGGCGAACGCGCGGCTGACGCGGCGGATTTCATCCAGCGACAGGAAGCTTTTCGGGCTGCCGCTCGGCTTGTAGCCGTCGGGCAGACAATAGGTGCAACGAAAGTTGCACACGTCGGTGATCGACAAGCGCAGGTAATAGAACTTGCGCTCATAAGCATCAATGAGTTGCGGCACCATAACACCTTTCCAAAGTCGGGAGATGCGAGCGTTTCCCCTCTGCACCCTGGTGGCTGACTTCGCCACGGCCCAGGCGCCATATCGTTCCGGATGAACAACGTAGGCGCAGGGGCTAGGAGTTTGATTTCTCTTCCCGCTACCTTGAGTAGCCGGAACGAAACCGTGGTTTTCAGCAGAATTCTAGCGCTAATCGGCAACGATAGCCAACGCGTAAATTCGCTATATAATTGTCTATACAGCGTTTTTAGACGCCGCGTATTCTGGTAAACTATGATAAACATCACTTGCGCGGACGAATTGACCGGAATCACGCAAATGACACTCTTTATGCCCTAAATAATTGGAGTTGCCTCCCGACGGCAAGAGCGGGACAAATCGGTCGGGAACCGATTTGAACAGCGCTTGCGCTGGCCCGAAGGGGGGGCCTCAGGACGAGGCCCATCAGTCCCCAGGAGCTTACTTAGGTAAGTGACTGGGGTGACAAATCTGCCGGGAGCAGATTTGAACGCTGCTTGCAGCGGCCCTGAAGGGGCGTGGCCCATGGACGGGCCACGTAACTAAATGCAGCCAACACAGAGGCAACTTCAAGGATGACGGGTATATCGCGTTTTTATGCCGGATCCGTTACCTTATGCGGGCAGTTCAGCCCCTTTGTAAGGAAATTTATGCGTAATCGTACCCTGGCCGATCTCGACCGCGTGGTGGCGTTAGGCGGCGGACACGGCCTGGGCCGTGTGATGTCGGCCCTGTCGTCCTTAGGCTCCCGCCTGACCGGCATCGTCACCACCACCGACAACGGCGGTTCCACCGGCCGCATCCGCCGTTCGGAAGGCGGCATTGCCTGGGGCGATACCCGTAACTGTCTCAACCAGCTGATCACCGAACCGAGCGTCGCCTCGGCGATGTTCGAATACCGCTTCAGCGGCAACGGCGAACTGGCCGGCCACAACCTCGGCAACCTGATGCTGAAAGCGCTGGATCACCTGAGCGTGCGCCCGCTGGAAGCGATCAACCTGGTGCGCAGCCTGCTGAAGGTGGACGCGGCGCTGATCCCGATGTCGGAACAGCCGGTGGATTTGATGGCGCACGATCACGAAGGCAATCACGTTTACGGTGAAGTGAATGTCGATCAGTTGGCCCATATGCCGCAGGAGCTGATGCTGTCGCCGCCGGTCAGCGCCACGCGCGAAGCGCTGGACGCCATCGCGCAGGCCGACGTAATCCTGATCGGGCCGGGCAGTTTCCTCACCAGCCTGATGCCGCTGCTGCTGCTGGACGATCTCACCCAGGCGCTGCGCCGCAGCAGCGCCAGCATGATCTATATCGGCAACCTCGGCCGCGAGCTGAGCGTGGCCGCCGCGGCGCTGTCGCTACAGGATAAGCTGACGCTGATGGAAGAGAAGATTGGCCGCCGGATGATCGATGCGCTGATCGTCGGCCCGGCGGTAGACGCCAGTGAAGTGCAGGATCGGGTGGTGATTCAACAGCCGCTGGAAGCGAGCGACATCCCCTACAGACACGATCGCCAGCTGCTGCGCCAGGCGCTGGATCGGGCGCTGGTGGCGCTGGCCGCCCGCCGCTGACCGAATTTAACCGTCTCGCCCGCGCAGCCAAGGGTTATCGCTGGCTGGGGCGGGATGGCTGACCATATCGATATACAGATCTTCCACCTCTTTGCGCGCCCAGGGCGTGCGACGCAAAAACTTCAGGCTGGACTTGATGCTCGGATCGCTGCGGAAGCAGTTGATGCGAATGCGTGCGCCCAGCTCGGACCAACCGTAGTGATCCACCAGCTTATTCAGCAGTTGCTCCAGCGTCACGCCGTGCAGCGGGTCTTTGGACTGGTGTTGGCTCATGTTCGGTACTCTTCGTGGTCAAATCGGGCCGCACACCTTAACAGCTTTGACGCGGCCGACAAGGAATTTCGACGCCCACGGCACGGGCGTCATCCAACGGTCAGGAAATCGCAATAAACTGCTCGCGCAGTTGGTGGATCTCGTCGCGCAGCGCAGCCGCCTGCTCGAACTCCAGGTTTTGCGCGTGGGTGTACATCTGCGCTTCGAGATCGCGGATTTTCTGATCCAGCGCTTTCGGCGTAAGGTTCTGCAGCGAAGCGCCGCCGTCCGCCGCCTTGCCCTTGCCTTTGCTCTTGGCGCGGTTGACCGGCTGGCCGATCTGCAGAATGTCGCCGATCTTCTTGTTCAGCCCCTGCGGCACGATGCCGTTGGCTTCGTTGTAGGCCTGCTGCTTGGCACGGCGCCGCTCGGTTTCACCGATCGCCTTGGCCATCGAATCGGTGATGCGATCGCCATACAGGATCGCCTTGCCGTTCAGGTTACGCGCCGCGCGGCCGATGGTCTGGATCAGCGAACGCTCGGAACGCAGGAAACCTTCCTTGTCGGCGTCCAGAATCGCCACCAGCGACACCTCAGGCATGTCGAGCCCCTCACGCAGCAGGTTGATGCCCACCAGCACGTCGAACTCGCCCAGACGCAGGTCACGGATGATTTCGACCCGTTCCACGGTATCGATGTCCGAGTGCAGGTACCGCACGCGCTCGCCATGCTCTTCCAGGTATTCGGTCAGGTCTTCCGCCATGCGTTTGGTCAGGGTGGTCACCAGCACGCGCTCGTTGATCGCCGCTCGCTTGCGGATCTCGGAGAGCAGATCGTCCACCTGGGTGGCGACCGGCCGCACCTCCACGATCGGATCCAGCAGCCCGGTCGGCCGCACCACCTGATCGATCAGATCGCCGCCGGATTTCTCCAGCTCGTATTTGCCCGGCGTCGCGGAGACATAGATGGTCTGCGGCGCCAGCGCCTCGAACTCCTCGAAGCGCAGCGGGCGGTTGTCCAGCGCCGACGGCAGGCGGAAGCCGTACTCCACCAGCGTTTCCTTGCGCGCGCGGTCGCCCTTGAACATCGCGCCGATCTGCGGAATGGTGACGTGGGATTCGTCGACCACCAGCAGGCCGTCCGCCGGCAGGTAGTCGAACAGCGTCGGCGGCGGCTCGCCCTCGGCGCGCCCGGACAGGTAGCGAGAGTAGTTTTCGATGCCCGAGCAGTAGCCCAGCTCGTTCATCATCTCCAGATCGAACTGGGTGCGCTGCGTCAGGCGTTGCTCTTCCAGCAGCTTGTTGTTGGCCAGCAGCACCTTGCGGCGGTCCGCCAGATCGACCTTGATCTCTTCCATCGCCTGCATGATCCGCTCACGCGGCGTCACGTAGTGCGATTTCGGGTAGATGGTAAAGCGCGGCACCACCTGCTCGATCTGCCCGGTCAGCGGATCGAACAGCGACAGCCGCTCCACTTCTTCGTCGAACAGCTCGACGCGCAGCGCCAGCTCGTCCGACTCCGCCGGGTAAATGTCGATCACCTCGCCGCGCACACGGAAGGTAGCGCGCTGGAAGGCCTGATCGTTGCGGGAATATTGCAGCTCCGCCAGGCGGCGCAAAATGGATCGCTGATCGATGATCATCCCCTGGGTCAGGTGCAGCATCATCTTCAGGTAAAGATCCGGATCGCCCAGGCCGTAGATCGCCGACACCGACGCCACCACCACCACGTCGCGCCGCTCCAGCAGCGCCTTGGTGGCGGAAAGGCGCATCTGCTCGATGTGCTCGTTCACCGAAGCGTCTTTTTCAATGAAGGTATCGGAGCTGGGCACGTAGGCTTCCGGCTGGTAGTAGTCGTAGTAGGAGACGAAGTATTCCACCGCATTCTCCGGGAAAAACTCTTTCATCTCGCCGTACAGCTGCGCCGCCAGCGTCTTGTTCGGCGCCAGCACCATGGTCGGCCGATTCAGATCGGCTATCACATTGGCGATGGTGAATGTCTTGCCCGAACCGGTGACCCCCAGCAACGTCTGGTGCGCCAGGCCGTCTTCCAGCCCCTCTTCCAGCTTGCGGATGGCTTCCGGCTGATCGCCGGCCGGTTTGAAATCAGAATGCAGTTTGAAAAGTTTACTCATTGCTCGGCTACCCTGTGGAGATGCGCGCGCTCAGGCGGCCAGCCGACTCTGCGCCGGGCATGGCCCCTAATTATGGAAAGTGTCGGCGATTTGCGCCAGTGCCCATGATACTGGATATAAAACCAGCTTCAAGCGGATTCGTCGCTGCGCCCGATGCCGCGGCAACGCCGTTGCACCGTGGCGTTACAGTCCGGTGACATTTTTATTGTCAATAACAGATTTATCCCCAGAACTTGCCGCGAATTAACTTATTGATAGCACCGCGTCGAAAAATCATACATAGAGACCTGATCAATACTCTCGCGTCTTGATTTTAATTAAATTATTGATAATTAACTACTTTAATAAAAAGACGAGAATGCGGGCAAAGCGAACAGAACCCGCGTCCGCTCTCGCTTTACAGCGTTTTTCTAAATCTAATACACAAGGTTATCCACAGGAATAGTGGATAACTCTCACCGCCCCGCCCGGGGCGGGAGTTACAGAAAGAAAGCTTTTCGCCCTTTACACTGGCCAAAATGCCTTTTTTAGTTATTTTTTCATAAAAATATCGCTTTGTTTATGCCGATTAATACTAAAAATCCCCATTGCCAAAATCGCATTGGCTCCTTTCACGCGGATCACTCTTGACGGCGGCGCAATGCCTTGCACCATACCCACACCGAACAGCACCACAAGAGTGCAAAAAACGTCCGGGTTAACTTGCCCGCGTATTTCCAGGCCGTCACGGCAGCGCGCGTCAGGCCTGACGTGCGGTTAACAAGGCGATAACAATCCCCCGTTTTCACCCGGCGGCAAAAATTGGCCTGGGAGTTGCTTTATCTTCCTGCGTATAAATGCGGTGCGGCAGCATGATGCGCTGCCGGCCGCGGAGTTTCACCGCCGCGGCGTTATCGCCCGTAAAAACGCAAGAACGACACCAAGTCGTCACAAGCGTCGTTTTTAACGACATATTGACTGTCATTCCGTCCACCGCAGACCTGGCTCTGGCTCCTCGGACGGACGGCATTTTGTTCCAGACATTGCCACACTCGGGAAATTCGCCGCGCATGCGGCCTTTGCAGCCCCCGCCAACGAGTGAAACGAGCGTCTATGAGGAGAATGCCAAATGCTGAGCCTGAGATCGGTCAATCAATTTTACGGGCAGAACCACACCCTGTGGGACATCAACCTGGAGCTGCCGCGCGGCCAGTGCACCGTGCTGCTCGGGCGCAACGGCGTGGGCAAGACCACGCTGGTCAACTGCATCATGGGGCATGTGCCGGTGGTGAGCGGCAGCATGACCTGGCAGCCGGCGGATCAGCCGCCGCAAAATCTGCTGCTGCAGCCGATGGAGCGCCGCGCCGCGCTGGGCATCAGCCACGTGCCCCAGGGGCGGCAGCTCTTCTCGCAGCTGAGCGTGGAGGAGAATCTGCAGGTGGCGCAAATGGCCGGGCACGGCGCCCCTCGCCGTATTCCGCCGCTGATCTACAGCCTGTTTCCCCATTTGCGCCAGATGCGCGCGCGCCGCGCCGGCGATCTGTGCGTGGGCGCTCAGCGCCAACTGGCGATTGGTCGGGCGCTGGCCCAGGAGCCGGCGCTGCTGATCCTCGACGAACCGACGGCGGGCGTCCCCCCCTCGATCGCCGCCGACATCGGCAACGTGATCCGCCGGCTTAACCGCGAACTGGGCATGACCATTTTATTGGTGGAGCATCAGCTGCCGTTCGTGCGCCGGGTGGCGGATCGCTTCTGCCTGTTGGACAGCGGGCGCACGGTGGCGCACGGCGCGCTGGCGCAGCTGGATGAGGCGCTGATCGGCGCCGGGTTGGCGGAGTGAAAGCCCGGTTTGCCGCCTATGCCGATGTTGTATCAGCCACGGCAGGTCTGCGCCCAATAGGCAACGGCCTGCCGTCTTCCCATACTCGATATGCATTATACCAACACCACAATATCGAGGGATTTAGGCATGGCAGACAACAACGCGGCATTTATTCAATACGCGGATTTGCGCAATAGAAACTGGAGCCTGCAGGAACGGCTCAATGTCGAAGGGATTTATGTCAGCTCACGTGATGAACTGGTCAGCGCGCAGGATTTCATCATCAACACGTTAAAACGCCCGACGATCGTCAGATTTGCTGCGCCTTTTGCCACCTGGACCGCATCTAAAACCGACATCAACGTCGGCTTCGTTTATCTCGACGGCAACGGCGTCAGCATCACTACCGAGATCCCTAACGGCACGGAAAGCGACCATAACTATTTCCTGCGCTGCTATACCAGCAGCGGCGCGTTGGATAACAACGTTCCTATTCGCCCAGCGCCTATCATGAAAGATTTCACCGTCAAAGGCATTGGTGCCAAGATTAACAAAGGCAAGGATGAAACCCCGATCGAATACAACTATATCGATGGTATCCGTTTCCATTCGCCTGAAGGGCCGCTGGGCAACTTCTCGGTCAATAACGTCTATATTTCGGGTTTCTACTACGGCCTGTACTACGGCACCAATGCCTATATCGCCCACCATTACGCCTGTGAAGTCATCCGCTGTTTTGAAAGCCTACATATGCCCTCAACGAGCAGCGGAGCGCAAAACTTCGGCGAAGGCATCAACTTTTTCGGCGGCACCCTCGGCAATTCCCAGGGGCTGGCCGTACGCAACGCTAACCCCAACGGCGCCTTCCGTCTATTCGGCACGTCGCTCGACTACGCCGGTTCGATAGCTTACGTTCAGGCCGGTAGCGTTGAACTGCATGGCTGCCATATGGAATTCAACAACGGTAATAGCCCGCTCACGGATATCCCCTTTCGCTGCAGCGCCAATCAAAATGCATCGCTGTTAATTCACGGCGGCGAAATCATCGTCGCCGGCAGCCGACTGGCGCAGGAGTCGCTGTTTTACGCCGAGGCCGGCAGTAGCGGGATTATCGTCGACAGCGTGAAATTCTATGGCGTAAGAACCGCGAGCGGCCGCTATTTCAGCGGCACCGGCGACTTTGTCATCGCCCATAGCCGCCTGGATGGCGGCGGTGGCGGCGCCGGGATCCAGACACTGGTCGGCGCCGTGAATAACAAGCTCAAAGACGGCGATTTCACCTTTTCCACCAAGCCGTTCGGCTGGGAGGTGACCGGCGGCACGATCGACGATCCCTTTACCTCAGATGCGGTGACTATCGGCATCGAAGCCGGCGCGGGCATCGACGGCGGTAACGCCCTGAAAGTAACCAAGTTGGGCAACGCCAATACCAACGCCGGGGTGAAAGTAAGCGTGCCCGTCGCGCAATATGAACAGCTGGGCGCCTGCTTTACCCTGAAAACGGTCAACGGCGGTACCGGAAATCTGTTTGCAACGCTACAGTTTGCCTGTATTCAAGAGCATGCGGACAACGGCATCTCGATCGTCGCCAAAGCCGCGCCGGCAGCCTGGGATGCCGTCATGAAAGCCGATGCTTACACCGAATACACCGAATATCGTTTCAACGCCAATCGGCGGAAGGTCCCGGTCTGGGCGACCCATGTCATCCTGACGTTCAACCTGTTTGCCCTGGCGAAAAATGGCGTGCTTTATCTCGATAATGCCTGCATTACCGCCATGTAAAAGCCAACGCCGGGTCATAAGATCCGGCGTTGCGACATCATCAGCCAGAGAGACGGCAAAGATTTCTTACTGTGCCAACAGACTGATATCCAGATACTGCCCCAGCGGCGCCCGCTCAGCCTGCGGCAGGTGCGGGATTTCGCCCAGCAGCGGCGCCGGCAGCATGCGGCGCAGCGTGGCCAGGTATTCCTGATGCCGCCGCCCCGGCGGCGCCACGTCGTTGGCGATCCAACCGGCCAGCGTCAGCCCGGCCTGCTGCACCGCCTGCGCCGTCAGCACCGCGTGGTTGATGCAGCCTAGTTTGATGCCCACCACCAGGATCACCGGCAGTTGCTCCTGCTGCACCCAGTCGGCAAAGGTGTACTCCGCCGACAGCGGGGTAAACCACCCGCCCGCGCCCTCGACCAGCACCCAGTCGGCGCTCTGCTCCAGCCGGCGCAGGCCGTCGGACAGCCGCGCCGCGTCGATCGGCCGGCCTTCATCGGCGCTGACGATATGCGGCGAGGTGGGTTCGGCAAAAACGTAAGGGTTCACTTCATCGTAGCTGAGCGCCACGCCGCTGTTGGCCTGCAGCGCCAGCGCGTCGCCGTTGCGCAGTCCCTCGGCGGTCATCTCGCTGCCGGAAGCCACCGGCTTATACCCGGCGCTGCGGTAGCCCGCCCGGTTGGCGGCCTGCAGCAAGGCGCTGCTGGCGACGGTTTTCCCCACTTCGGTGTCGGTGCCGGTTACGAACCAACGTTTAATCACGATAAATCACTCCATAAGCCAGATGATAGCTGAGCGGGAACTGCCCCCGCCGGCACGGGTAAGCCGCCTGCAGCGCGGCGAGACGGCCGCGCGACATCAGGCCGCCCTCGCGCCCCTGATGCAGGTGCGTGGCCCCGATGCCCTTGAGCGAACGCATCAGCGTCATCACGTCCGGGTAGTTCAGGGTGCGCAACTCCGTGACCAGCTCGTGTCGATAGCCAGCACAGGCGGCGCGGATCTGCGCCAGCGGCAGAAAGGCGTTCACGTGGCGCTCGCCGTCCACCTGTTGCCAGGCATCCCCCAGCTCCTGCAGCGAGCCCGCCGCCAGCGTGGAAAACAGGATCGCGCCGCCGGGGCGGGTCACGCGGTACAGCTCCGCCAGCGCGGCGGGCAGATCGCTGCACCACTGCACCACCAGGCTGCTGAAACAGATGTCCATCGCCGCATTGGGCAACGGCACCTGTTCGATATCGCCCAGCAGATAATGATGCGCCGCCTGCCGTTGGCGGGCGACGTCCAGCATGCCCGGCGCCAGATCGAGCGCGGTCACCTGCTTGCCGCGCTCGCGCCACAGGCGGCTGAAATAGCCGGTGCCGCAGCCGGCATCCAGCAGCCGTTCACCCGGATGGGCACTCCCCATCCCCAGTAAGCGCTCGCCAACGTCACGCTGCAGCGCGGCGGCGGCGTCGTAGCTGCCGGCGGCGCGGCTGAAGGCCGAAGCGACCGCCTGTTTGTTCACCCAGTCATTGGCTGACGTCATGCAATACCTCCAGCAGGCGATCGATATCCTGCGGCTGATGCGCCGCCGTCAGGGTGATGCGCAGCCGCGCGCCGCCCGGCGGCACCGTCGGTGGGCGGATGGCGCTCACCCACAGCCCGCGCTCGCGCAGGCGGGCCGCCAGATCGAGCGCGCGTTGATTGTCACCCACCAGCAGCGGCTGGATGGCGGTGTCGGAGCCCGTCAGGGTCAGCGCCAGCGGCGCAGCGCCCTGGCGGAAACGGCGGATGTTGTCCCGCAGCCGGGCGCGCAGTTCATCGCCCTCTCGAATGCAGGCCAGCGCCGCCTGCAGCGCGCAGGCCTGCGCCGGCGGCATCGCGGTGCTGTAGATCAGATGACGGGCGAACTGCAGCAGATACTCGGCGGTCGCCTCATCGCACAGCACCGCCGCGCCGCTGACGCCGAACGCCTTGCCGAAGGTGGCCACCAGCAGTTCAGGGCGCACGCCCTGCTGCCAGCAGCTGCCGCGGCCTTGCTCGCCGCGCACGCCGACGCCGTGGGCATCGTCCACCATCAGCCAGGCGCCCGCCGCGCGGGTTAAGCGATGCAGTTCCGCCAACGGTGCACCGTCGCCGTCCATGCTGAACACCCCTTCGGTCACCGCCAGCCGCTGCCCTTCACAGGGTTTGGCCAGCAGATCCGCCAGCGCCTGCGGCTGATTGTGCTGGAAGCGGCGCAGCTCGGCCGGCGATTGCGCCGCCGCCTCCAACAGCGAGGCGTGGCTGAGGCGATCGGCCAAAATGCGATCGCCCTTTTGCATCAACGCCGCCAGCACCGCCTGGTTGGCGGCGTAACCGGAGATGAACAGCAGCGCGCGCGGATAGCCGAGCCACGCCGCCAGTTGCTCCTCCAGCGCCTGATGCGCCGCGCTAAAGCCGGTGACGTGGCCGGAACCGCCGCTGCCAACGCCGTAGCGCTGCGCGCCCTGCTGCCAGGCGGCGATCACCCGCGCATCCTGGCTCAGCCCCAGGTAGTCGTTGCCGGAGAAATTCAGGTAGAGACGATCGCCGAGCCGAATCTGGCGGCCATTGCCGCCCTCGGTGGTCTGTCGCCGACGGTAGGCGGCGTTGAGGCGCCGCTCTGCCAGCGCCTGCTCAATGCGTTGTTGCCAGCTCATCACAGCGCCGCGTTGTAAAACTCGGCGGTATCGGCGGTCAGCAGTTGCTTAGCCAGCGCCTGCTGTTGCTGGTTGTCGCCGTGTTCGGTGGCGGTCTGCTGCGGGTTCAGCCCCAGCTTGCGGAACAGCTGCAGGTCTTTGTCTTCTTCCGGGTTCGGCGTGGTCAGCAGCTTGCAGCCGTAGAAGATCGAGTTGGCGCCGGCCATGAAGCACATCGCCTGCGTCTGTTCGTTCATCTGTTCACGGCCGGCGGAAAGGCGGACATAAGAAGACGGCATCATGATGCGCGCCACCGCGATGGTGCGGATGAAATCGAACGGATCGACGTCGTCGTTATCCGCCAGCGGCGTGCCTTTCACCTTCACCAACATGTTGATCGGCACGCTCTCCGGCGGCTTCGGCAGATTGGCCAGCTGCACCAGCAGCCCGGCGCGGTCACGCACCGTTTCTCCCAGCCCGACGATGCCGCCGGAGCACACTTTGATGCCGGCGTCGCGCACTTTGTCGAGCGTATCCAGGCGTTCCTGGTAGCTGCGGGTGGTGATGATGCTGCCGTAGAACTCCGGCGAGGTGTCGAGGTTATGGTTGTAGTAATCCAGCCCGGCCTCCGCCAGCCGTTCAGCCTGAGTGCCGTCCAGCGTGCCCAGGGTCATGCAGGTTTCCATGCCCATCGCTTTCACGCCCTGCACCATCTGCTGCAGATAAGGCATATCGCGCTCGTGCGGGTTCTTCCACGCCGCGCCCATGCAAAAACGGGTCGATCCGTTCGCCTTGGCCTTGCGCGCCGATTCCAGCACCTGCTCGACCTGCATCAGCCGCTCCGCCTCCAGGCCGGTCTTGTAGCGCGAACTCTGCGGGCAGTATTTGCAGTCTTCCGGGCAAGCGCCGGTTTTGATCGACAGCAGCGTGCTGACCTGCACCTGACGCGGGTCAAAGTGCTGACGGTGTACGGTTTGCGCTTCGAACAGCAGTTCAAGCAGCGGTTTATCAAACAGGGCCTGGGCTTGCCCTACTGTCCAGTGAATGCGATCGGCCATCATGGCGTCTCCAAAACGAAAAAGTGTCGCCAGTTTAAATATTGTGGATATACTGTCAACCAATCTTAATTCAATTTGGTTTACAAGTATGTCTGTCACCGCTTCCGACCTGGCGTTTGACCAACGTCATATCTGGCACCCCTACACCTCCATGAGCCGCCCGTTACCCTGTTACCCGATCGAGTCGGCCAGCGGCGTCGAGCTGCAGCTGGCGGACGGCCGGCGTCTGGTGGACGGCATGTCCTCCTGGTGGGCGGCGATCCACGGTTACAACCATCCTCGCCTGAATCAGGCCGCCAGCCAGCAGCTGGAGAAGATGTCGCACGTGATGTTCGGCGGTATTACCCATCCGTCCGCCATCTCGCTGTGCCGTCGGCTGGTGGAGATGACGCCGGAAGCGCTGCAGTGCGTGTTCCTGGCGGACTCTGGTTCGGTGGCGGTGGAAGTGTCGCTGAAGATGGCGCTGCAGTATTGGCAGGCGCGCGGCGAGCGGCGGCAGCGCATCCTGACGCTGCGCCACGGCTATCACGGCGATACCTTCGGCGCGATGTCGGTCTGCGATCCGGACAACTCGATGCACAGCCTCTATCAGGGCTATCTGGCGCCGCACCTGTTCGCCACCGCGCCGCAGTGCCGCTTCGACGAGGAATGGCGTGAAGAGGACATCGCGCCGTTCGCCGCGCTGCTGGAGCAGCACGCCGGTGAAGTGGCGGCGGTGATCCTGGAACCGGTGGTGCAAGGCGCCGGCGGCATGCGCATCTACCACCCAAGCTACCTCAAGCGGGTGCGCGAGCTGTGCGATCGCCATCAGGTGCTGCTGATCGCCGACGAGATCGCCACCGGCTTCGGCCGCACCGGCAAGCTGTTCGCCTGCGAGCACGCGCAGGTGGTGCCGGACATTCTCTGCCTGGGCAAGGCGCTGACCGGCGGCTACATGACGCTGTCCGCCACCCTGACCACCCGCCACGTGGCGGAGACCATCAGCAACGGCGCGGCCGGCTGCTTTATGCACGGCCCTACCTTTATGGGCAACCCGCTGGCCTGCGCGGTGGCGGACGCCAGCCTGGCGCTGCTGGCGGAAAATCGCTGGCAGGCGCAGGTGAGCGCCATCGAAGCCCAGCTGAAGCAGGAGCTGCTGCCGCTCGCGGCGCTGCCGAAGGTGGCGGACGTGCGGGTGCTGGGCGCGATTGGGGTGGTGGAGATGCGTGAACCGGTGAACGTCGCCGAGCTGCAGCGCGGGTTCGTCGAACGCGGGGTGTGGATCCGGCCGTTCGGCAAGCTGATTTACCTGATGCCGCCTTACATCATCGAAGCGGAACAGCTCAGCCGCCTGACCGCCGCCGTGGCCGCCGCCGCGCGTTAATGGCTTACCAATGCTGGTCCAGATAGCGGGCCAGCAGCCCCAGACACAGCAGCCAGAGTAAAATGATCATCACCGCCGCCATGCGGCCGGTGGGGTTATCCACGCGCTTTTGCGCCTTCTCGCGCAGCTCGGCCATCAGCGGCTTGGGGATCAGGCGCACCGCCAGCATGATGCCCAACGGTACGATAATCACGTCGTCCAGATAGCCCAGCACCGGAATGAAGTCCGGGATCAGATCGATCGGCGAGATCGCATAGCCGGCCACCAGCAGCGCGATCAGTTTGGCGTACCACGGAGTGCGCTTATCACGGGCGGCCAGCCACAGCGCGTAAATATCGCGCTTGATGCCTTTGGCCCAACGGCGCAGCCAGCCGAACCACGGCGTGCGTTTTTTCAGTGAGATCATGCTTATTTCATATAGGAACGTAAGACGGTCATCAATTGCTCGATGTCTTGCTCACGCTGCTGCGGCGTGGCGTCCGCAGCAGCCAAGTGTTCGCGCACGTGCCCTTCCAGCACCTGCGCCATCAAACCGTTGACCGCGCCGCGCACCGCTGCGATCTGCTGCAGAATAGCAGAACACTCACCGCCGCTTTCCAGCGCGCGCTCCAGCGCTTCGGCCTGCCCTTTAATGCGGCGCACCCGCGCCAACAGCTTCTTTTGATCTCTGATGGTATGGCTCATCATTTCCGCCTGATTGTTATTTACTATACTGGGGTATAGTATATTTCAGAACACTACCTTTTGCTGAGGAACTTCACCATGACTTCTCACGCGCCCGCTTTGCACCGCGAGCACAGCCACGTTTTTGACGATGGTAACCCATTGGCTGAAAGAAACACCAGATGGGCGGTGATACTCACCGCCGGTATGATGGCCATCGAGATCGCCGGTGGCTGGCTGTTTAACTCGATGGCATTGCTGGCCGACGGCTGGCATATGAGCTCACACGCGCTGGCTCTGGGCCTGTCGGTGCTGGCTTACGGCGCCGCACGACGGCTGGCCAAAGACCGCCGCTTCAGCCTCGGCACCTGGAAGATAGAAGTGCTGGCCGGTTACACCAGCGCGGTGTTGTTGGTGCTGGTGGCGGCGCTGATGCTGTTCCAGTCTGCGCAGAGGCTGATGAATCCCAGCCCGATTCATTACAACGAAGCCATCGCCATCGGTACGATTGGGCTGGCCGTCAATCTGCTTTGCGCCTGGCTGTTGCGCGGCTGCGGCCACCATCATCACGGGGATGACCACGATGACCATCATCATGACCTCAACCTGCGTTCCGCCTATATCCACGTCATCGCCGACGCCGCCACTTCGGTGCTGGCGATCGTGGCGCTGTTCGGCGGCAAGCTTTGGGGCGCCGTCTGGCTCGATCCGTTGATGGGCATCGTCGGCGCGATGATGGTGGCCGCCTGGGCCTATAGCCTGATGCGCGATAGTGGAAAGATTTTGCTGGATGCCGAAATGGACGCTCCCGTTGCACAAGAGATTCGTCAAACTCTGGCCACTGCCGGCCACTCGCTCACGCTGACCGATTTGCATTTAGGCCGCATCGGCAAAGGAAAGTATCATTGCGTCATCGCCTTGAGCAGCGCCGATCGCACCCTCACCCCCGATCGGGTACGCCAACTGTTGGCCGCGCGTCCCGAACTGGTGCATGTCACCGTCGAGATCAACCGTCCGCCGCTGGCGCAAGGGGTTGTATTGTTCCACCGAAAAGATCTAGCTTAAGGGTTCGCGTTTACCGACAACTGGGAGTCACTATGGCTTTTCGTTTGTACAGCAACGATCTGCAGGACGGCGGCAAACTGCCGCAGCAGCAGGTTTTCAACGGCATGGGCTATCACGGCGATAACCTGTCGCCCCACCTGGCCTGGGACGGCGTGCCGGCCGGCACCAAAAGCTTCGTGATCGCCGTTTACGATCCCGATGCCCCGACCGGCTCCGGCTGGTGGCACTGGATCGTGGCCAACATTCCCGCCGACGTGCGCGAGCTGCCGCAGGGCGCGGGCTCCGGCAAAGCTCCGCTGCCCGCCGGCGCGCTGCAGACCCGCACCGACTTCGGCTCAGCCGGCTACGGCGGCGCGGCGCCGCCGAGTGGCGAAAGCCACCGCTACCAGTTCACCGTGCATGCGCTGGACGTGGAGCGCATCGAGGTGGATGAGGGTTCCAGCGGCGCGCTGGTGGGCTTTAACGTCCATTTCCACAGCCTCGGCAGCGCCACGCTGACGGTGACGTTCAACTGATCCCCCGCCAATAAAAAAGCGCGATTCCACCGAATCGCGCTTTTTCCATACTCGTCTGACCGCCGAATTACTTCGCCAGCACGCTCACCCACATCGGGCCTTTGCCCACCGGATAACGCGCCAGCGTGGTCAGCTTACCGCTGGCCTGGTCAATTTCATGCACCGCGATGTGATCGGATTTCTGGCCGGACGAAATCACGAAGCGGCCGCTGTGATCGATGTTGAAACCGCGCGGCTGCGCTTCGGTCGGATGATAGCCGACCACGCTCAGCGTGCCGCCGTCTGCGGAAACGCTGAAGATGGTCAGAATGCTGGCGGTGCGGTCGCTGGTGTACAGGAAGCGGCCGTTCGGCGTGATATGGATGTCCGCCGCCCAGCGGGTGCCGTCGAAGTCGGCCGGCATGATGTCCAGCGTCTGCGTCACGGTGTATTTGCCGCCGTTTTCCGAGATGGCCAGCACGTCCACCGTGCCGTCCAGCTCATTGACGCAGTAGGCGAACTTGTCGTTGTGGTGGAACGCCATATGACGCGGGCCGGCGCCGGCGGCGGTCGCCACCGCTTCCTGCGCGTGCGGCGTCAGCTGGCCCGCCAGGCTCAGGTTGAACAGGCGGATACGGTCTTCTTTCAGGCAAGGCACCAGCACCAGCTGGTTGGTCGGATCGATGTTCGCCGAGTGCGGCGCGGTCAGGCCGTCGATCTGCTGAATAGGCGCCGTCACCACGCCGTCGTGGCCGATCGGGCTGATGCTGGCGCAGTTGCCGCTGTAGGAGGCGGAGAACAGGTAACGCCCCTGCAAATCGGTGGAGATATGGGTCGGGCTGCCCGGCAGCGGCGCCATGCCGGCCTGCTGCAGCGTGCCGTCCGCCTCAATGCGGTAGCTGACGATGCCGAACGCCGGACGCACGCCGACGTACAGGTGGGTCTTGTCCGGATGAAGGGTCATCGGCTGCACCTGGCCCGGCACGTCAACGGTTTGCAGCAGCGCCAGCGCGCCGGCGTCATCCAACTGCCAAACGTGGATCTGCTGGCTCTCCGGGCTGGCGACATAAACGATTTGCTTCATGTGTTCTCCTTGCAAAGGGTAAAAGAGGAACCGGTTTCAGGCCGTTCGATTGCCCCTAGCTTACCGCACATCCGTCGCATGGCAACCCCGCTTAGCACCGGAAGCTCACGCGGTTTTCTCCGTTGGCTATCCGGTGTACCATCGGATTAATTTTATGGCTAACGATAACGAGAACCCTATGAGCTACCGCGTCATCGCCCTCGATCTTGACGGCACCCTGCTGGACAACCAAAAACGCATCTTACCGCAATCGCTGGAAGCGCTGGCGCAGGCGCGCGCCGCCGGCATCCAGGTGGTGGTGGTCACCGGCCGCCACCACGTCGCTATCCATCCGTTCTACCAGGCGCTGCAGATAGATACCCCGGCTATCTGCTGCAACGGCACCTATCTGTATGATTTTCAGCAGAAGAAGGTGTTGGCGGCCGATCCGCTGGCGAAAGATCAGGCCAGGCAGGTGCTGCAGATGCTCAAACAGACCGACATTCACGGGCTGATGTACGTCGACGACGCCATGCTGTATCAGGAGCCGAGCGGCCACGTGATCCGCTCGCTGGCCTGGGCCGAAACCCTGCCGGCGGCGCAGCGCCCGACGCTGCTGCAGGTCGGCAGCCTGGCGCAGGCGGCCGACGACGCGCAGGCGATCTGGAAATTCGCCACCTCGCACACCGATACCCTGGCGCTGCGCGAGTTTGCCGACACGGTGGAGAAAGAGCTGGGGCTGGCGTGCGAATGGTCCTGGCACGATCAGGTGGATATCGCCAAAGGCGGCAACAGCAAAGGCAAGCGCCTGCGCCAATGGGTGGAGTCGCAGGGGCTGAGCATGGATCAGGTGGTGGCGTTCGGCGACAACTACAACGACATCAGCATGCTGGAAGCGGTCGGGTTGGGCGTGGCGATGGGCAACGCCGATGATGCGATCAAGGAACGCGCCGATCTGGTGATCGCCGATAACCTGCAGCCGGGCATCGCCGAGGTGATCCGCACCCGCGTACTCTAGTTTTTTCGCCCTCCCGCCGGGAGGGCCTGTCTTAGCGGCTCTCGCGGCTGATAGACACGCTCTTCACCTGCGCGTACAGCCACTGCCCAGGGCGGATCGCCAGTTCATCGCGCGCCCAGGGCGTGATCCGCGCCCACAGCACGTGTTCCCCGACCGCCAGCTTCACTTCCACCTGCCCATCCACGTCCAGACACTCGCTTACCTTGGCCGGCAACACGTTGCGAATGCTGCTGTTGACCGGTGGCTGCAGCACCAGCGAGACATCGGCGGCGTTGATGCGGATGCGCAGCTGGGTGCCCAGTTCGGCGTTGATGCCGCTGACCCACAGCCTTTGATCGCCGAGCGCCAGCGCGGTCATGGCATAGCGTTGATGATGCTCAATCACGCTGACGCGCAGCACGCTGCTCTGATCTTCACGCTGCAGCCACGGCCGCAGCGCGCTGCTGGCCCAAACGGCTTCCAGCCCGCCGAACGCGCGCACCTCGCCGCGATCCAGCACCATCACCTGCTCGGCCAGGCGCAGGATCTCGTCCAGGCTATGGCTGACGTAGAGGATGGGGATGTTGACGTCCTGCGCCAACCGCTCCAGATACGGCAGTAGCTCGCGTTTGCGCGGCAGATCGAGCGAGGCCAGCGGCTCGTCCATCAGCAGCAGTTCCGGCGCGGTCAGCAGCGCGCGGCCGATCGCCACCCGCTGTTTTTCACCGCCGGAGAGCGTCAGCGGCAGCCGATTGAGCAGCGGCCCGATGCCCAGTAGCTCGACGATGGTGTTGAACTGCGCGCGCATGCCGGCCGCCATGCCGTATTGCAGGTTGCCGCGCACCCGATAGTGCGGGAACAGCCGCGCATCCTGAAACACGTAGCCGATACGGCGCTTTTCCGGCGGCAGGCAAAGGCCCGCGGCGGTATCCACCAGCGTGCGGCCATTGAGCGCGATGCGCCCCTGCTGCAAACGGGTCAGGCCGCCGATGGCGTTGATCAGGGAAGTTTTGCCCGCGCCGGACAGGCCGAAAATCGCGGTGATGCCCTGCGCCGGCAAATCGGCGCGGACGTTGAGATTGAGGTCGCCCAGCTGCTGCGAGAAATCCAGCTCCAGCATTTACACCCCCATCCGTTTGCGGCCCCAGCGGGCCAGCCATTCGGACACCATCAGCGAAGCCAGCGACAGCACGATGGCGATCGCGCACAGCCGCGCGGCGGCGGCTTCCGCCCCCGGCGTTTCGATCAGCGTATACATCGCCAGCGGAATGGTGCGGGTTTCACCGGGAATGTTGGAGACAAAGGTGATGGTGGCGCCGAACTCCCCCAGCGAGCGGGCGAAGGCCAGCACCACGCCGACAATGACGCCGGGCAGCGACAGCGGCAGCGTGACGGTGAAAAACACCCGCCACGGGTTGGCGCCCAGCGTGCGCGCCGCCTGCTCCAGCCGGGTATCCACCGCCTCCAGCGCCAGCCGGATGGCGCGCACCATCAGCGGAAACGCCACCACCGCCGATGCCAGCGCGGCGCCGCGCCAGCTAAAGCTGAAGCTGAAGCCGAACCAGTCGTACAGCCACTCGCCGATGACGCCGCGCCGCCCCATGGCGATCAGCAGCAAATAGCCGACCACCACCGGCGGCAGCACCAGCGGCAGGTGAATGACGCCGTCCAGCAGCGCCTTGCCGGGAAAGCGGCAACGCACCAGCACCCAGGCCATCAGAATGCCGAACGGCAGGCTGCAGACCACCGCCAAACCGGAGACTTTCAGGCTCAGCTCAACCGCCTGCCACTCGTACTCACTCAGAATCATTTACGCGGGGTGAATCCATAATGTTCGAAAATAGCGGCCGCTTCCGGGCCCTTCAGATAGGTATAGAAAGCGCTAACCGTCGGATTTTGACGATCTTTCACCATCGCCATCGGATATTCAACCGGTTTGTGGCTGTCTTCCGGGAACACGCCCACCACTTTCACCTTGTCGCTGGCGACCGCGTCGGAGCCGTAGACGATGCCGAGCGGTGCTTCACCGCGCTCCACCAGCGCCATCGCGCTGCGCACGTTGTTGGCGCGCGCCAGTTTCGGCTCCAGCGCGCTCCAGGCGCCCAGGTGTTCCAGCGCCTCTTTGGCGTAGATGCCGGCCGGCACGTGATCCGGATCGCCCACCGCCAGACGGCCGCCGTTGAGCAGCTTGGCCCAGTCGGTCTGCTTGTCGATGGCGATCTTGTCTTGCTTATCGCTCTTGGCGGCGATCAGCACCAGTTCGTTGCCCAGCAGCGTATAGCGGGTGTCTTTCACCATCTGCTGTTTGTCGATGGCGTAATCCATCCACTGTTGATCGGCGGAGATGAACAGATCGGCCGGGGCGCCCTGCTCAATTTGGCGCGCCAGCGTCGAGGACGACGCGAAGGAGGAAACCACCTGCACGTCCTTGCCTTTTTGATACTGGGTGGCGATGTCCTGCAGCGCGTTGGTCAACGACGCGGCGGCGAACACGGTGATCTTTTCCGCCGCCGAAGCCTGTGCCACCAGGCCCGATGCCAACACGATCCCGCCAACCCATTTGGTCCATTGCTGTTTCATTGTTTTTCTCCGCAAGTTAACGTGCATTATCACTCTTCGTTATATAAAAAATAATATAACGTTGCGCGAAAGCTTGTCATGCGGTTTATCGGCAAAGCGTGAGATAACTTGAGGAATGCCCGCCGGGCGATGCCGGCGGGTATCTGGATGGGGAACGGTCAGTGCTGGGTGCGGTTTTCTTTCGAACGGCCCACTTTGGAGAAGACGTTGAACACTTCGCCAAAACCGTAGATCAGGCCGAGGATCAGCGCCATGACCACCGGCACCATGACCACGGCAAACAACAGACTTTTCAATAATTCCAACATGATAGCCTCGCTTAACTGCCCATTGAGCGGCAAATGCCTTTCACCGCATATCGGGTTATTCTAACCCAAAAAATCGCTAAAACCGGAGTTATTTTAGCCAGCGGGGCGAAATTGTGATCGGCCAAACGTGCCCTTTCCACCGGCTCATCCCGCCGCAGGATAGTAGATCAGCGGTGGCGCATAGCCGGCGGGCGCCGCCAGCCGGGCTTCCACCCCGTACACCGCGCGAATGTGCTCCGGCGTCAGCGCCTGCCGCGGCGTGCCCGCCGCACAGATCCCGCCCTGCTGCAGCAGCGCCACCCGATCGCAATAACAGGCCGCCAGATTCAGATCGTGCAGCGTCACCACCACGCTGAGTTTCAGCCGCCGCAGCAAGGCCATAAACTGCTGCTGATGGGCGATATCCAGATGGTTGGCGGGCTCATCCAGCAGCAGCCACGGCGTCTGCTGCGCCAGCGCGCGCGCCAGATGCACCCGCTGTTGTTCACCGCCGGACAGCCGCTGCCAATCGCGATCGGCCAGGTGGCTGATGCCCACTTGCTCCATCGCCTGCCCGGCGAGGCGGCGATCCTCGGTACCAAAACCTCGCCAGCGGCCGACATGGGCCAGGCGCCCCAACAATACCGCCTCCTTCACCGGCAGCGCGAAAGCGCCGGGGGCGGATTGCTCGAGAAAGGCGATGCGCCTGGCGCGCTCCCGCCCGGAAAACGCGGTAATTTGGCGCCCTGCCAGCCAAACGCGGCCCCCGGCGGCGGGCTGCAACCCGGCCAGCAGCTTGAGCAACGTGGATTTACCGCTGCCGTTGACGCCGAGCACGCCGGTGACCTCACCGGGCAAGGCGCAGAAATCCAGATTTTCCAGCACCGTGCGTTCGCCCGCTCGCCAGCTCACCGCCTCGGCGCACAGGCCGGATCGCGCTTTTTCAATCGTCATGCATTGACCTTCCGATACAGCAACAGCAGGAATACCGGCACCCCCAGCAGCGCCGTCAGCACGCCGACCGGCAGCTCGCGCGGGGCAAACAGCGTTCTGGCCAGGGTGTCCGCCGCCACGGCGAACAGCGCACCGCACAGCGCGCTGGCCGGCAACAGCAGCCGATGCCGCGAGCCGACCAGCCGCCGGGCGACGTGCGGCACCGTCAGCCCGATAAATCCCACCGCGCCGCTGAACGCGACGATCGCCGCCGTCAGCGCGGTGGTCACCACATACAGCAGCAGCTTCAGCGGAGCCACCGCCACCCCCAGCGAAGCGGCGGTCACGCCGCCAAACGCCAGCGCGTCCAACTCACCCGCCCGCAGCCAACACAGCAGCAGCGCCGCCGCCAGCGCCAACCCGCACAGCCCGACCTGCGGCCAGCGCGCGTCGCTGAACGAGCCCAGCAGCCAGAACATCACGCCGCGCGTGGCGTTGGCGTCCGCCTGCCAGAGCGTGATCAGCGAAGTCAGCGCGGAGAGCAGCTGCGTCACCGCCACCCCGGCCAGGATAAACAGCGTGGACTCCCCCTGCAGCGAACGCCCGGCCAGCAGCATCACCAACGCAAACGCCCCCAACGCGCCGATAAACGCACCGCCGGACACCGACAACAGGCCGCCCCCCAGTCCCAATACCAGCACCGTTACCGCTCCCACGCCGGCGCCGGAGGAGATGCCCAGCACCCAGGGATCGGCCAGCGGATTGCGGGTCAGCGACTGCAGCACAGTGCCCGCCAGCGCCAATCCGGCGCCGGCCAGCGCCGCCAACAGCGCGCGCGGCATCCGCAGCGACCAGATGATGCGCTGATACACATCGGCATCGGTCGCCGCACCGCCGCTGACGCCAAGCACAATGCGCCAGGCGTCGTGCCACGCGATCGGCGCGGGCCCCGACAGGGTGGCGCCCAGCAGGGCCAGCGGCAGCGCCGCCGCCAGCAACAGCAGCCAGCCGGCCTCACGGCCGGGCAGTAACCGCCGGATCATGCTATTTCCAGCCTGCGATCACATAGTCGTCCAACAGCTGCCACACCGTCCCCGCCTCGCTGAAACCGGCCTGCCTGAGGGCCGCGAGCTGGAAATCCACCGGCGTCGGCGGCGGCACCGGGCGGCCGGCGAACAGCGCTTCACGCTCGGCCTGATAAGCGGCCAACGCCGGCGATTGCAGCGCGCCCGCAAACCAGCGATCCCAATCCTCAACGCCGTTGTCCCAGGCGCGCTGTTGGGTCTGCTCGTCATGCCGCTCCGCCAACGCTTTCAGCCGCGGCTGGCGCTGGTCATAGCGCTGATGATCGGCGTTCAGGAACACGCCGCCGTCGGCCAGCAGCCCGGCGACGTTGCGGTACAGCGCCAGCTGCTGCTCGGGCATCAGCCAGTGCAGCGCCGTGCTGGACACCGCCGCCTGCGGCGCGGGGCCGGACAGCGCGGAAAAACAGGCCGGATCCGCCAGATCGGCCTGCAGAATGCGGATCCGATCGCCGTACGCCGCCAGCGCGCCGCGCGCCACCGCCAGCAGCAGCGGATCGAGATCGATGGCGGTCACCCTGGCCTGCGGAAAGCGCTGCAAAATGCGCAGGCTCAGCGAGCCCGGGCCGCAAGCCAGATCCACCACATGAAAATCCTGACCGGCGGCCAGCGCGAGCACGTCCAGCTGGGCGTTAAAACGCGCTTCCCGTTCGGCGATGTAGGCCGCCTGCTGGCGATCCCAGGAGTCCAGCAGCGAAGAGAATGAAACGGCAGTCATATCAAGGTTCCTTGTTGGAAAAAGTCGGCGCCTGCGGCGGCAAGGCCGCCAGGCCCCGAATCAAACGGCCCAGAGCCGCCACGGTGCGGGCGGAAGGGTCCATGTCGTAACCGGGGAGGATCACGTAGCGCCGCTGACGCACGGCGCGTAGCGTCGCGGTCAGCGGGTGATGCTCCAGAAAGGCGATCTTGTCGGCCGCGCTGTCGCCGAGGCCGCCACGCGGCAGATCGCCAAGCACGATCGCATCCGGATCGCGGGCGGCGATGATTTCCCAGGACACCGTCGGCCACAGCTCGGACCGGTCGCCGAACAGGTTCTCGCTGCCGACGCTGCGGCTCAGCAAACCTGGCGCGCCGCAGCAGCCGGCCACGTAGGGCGTCTGCGCGCCGGCATACCACCACAGCAGACGTAAATGCGGCAGCTGAGCACGCTGTGGTTCGAGCGCCCTCAGCTGCCCGCGCAGCCGTTCGACCAGCGCTTCACCGGCGCGGCTGACGTTGAAAATGCGCGCCAGCTCCCGCAGCTCGGTGAAAATGTCTTCAAACGTCAGCGCGGCGGCGATCGCGCTTTGCTGGCCGCTGCAGGCGCCGGGTGAGAGATAAGTGCCGATGCCCCATTCTGCCAGCCGCGCCCGATCGGGCGTTTCCGGGCTGTGCAGCCAGTAATAGCTGGCCGAATAGACAAAATCCGGCCGCATCAGCAACAACGCTTCCGCCGTGGGCGGCGCCGGGCTGGTGGGCGCCTGCAGCGCATCGGCCGTCGGCGCGGGATCGCGCGCACGGTCATACCCGACCACGCCGATCGCGCGGGCGGCCAGCCCCAGCGCCAGCAGGTTTTCCAGCGCCGGGTTGGCGTAAACCAGCACCCGCTGCGGCGGCTGCGGGTAATCGTGCGTTACCCCGCAATTTTGCAGGCTGACGGCATCGGCGCGCAGCGGCGCGCCGCCGCCCAATCCCAGGGCGCACAACAGCAGAGCAAGCCGGCGTTTCACGCCGTCAGAACCTGACCGACACAAAGGTTTCATAACTGCGCGGCGGCGCGATCAGCGCCTGATCCGGGTAAGTGCGCTGGTAGGCGTACAGCTGGTTGGTGGCGTTGCGAATGCGAAAACCGACATCGACGATCGGCGTCAGCTGATAGTCCGCCGCCAGATCGAGCGTGGTGTACGCGCGCATCTTGCGCCGGTTGGCGTCGTCGTTGTAACTGCTGCCGACGTAGCGCAGTGAAGAAGCCAGCCCCAGACGCTCCGTCGCCTGATAATGCACGCTGAGGTTGGCGGTCCAGTCCGGGATATAGGCCGGGCGATTGCCGTTGTAGCTGCGCAGCGGGCTGCCGCCGCGATAGTCGTCGTAGCGGGCATGCGTGTAGGCGGCGTTGCCGGCCAGCTCCCAGCGCTCGTCGGGATGCAGCACCACGCCAAGCTCGATGCCGCGCGACGTCTGCCTGCCTACCGCGTTCAACGCATCCGGCCGCTGCACGTCGGGCACAAACAGGTTGTCCTTGCGCAGTTCATACAGCGCCAGCGTCGCCTCGCCTTTGTTACCCCAGAACTGCCCTTTGGCGCCGGCCTCCCACTGGCGCGCTCGCGTCAGCGGCAGATCGGTCTGCGTTGGGCTGAGGAAGAACAGATCGTTGCCCGGCTCCTGGCCGGTGGTGTAGTTGGCGTAGAGCGTGAGGTTATCGGTCAATGCATAGCTGGGGCCCAGGCTCCAGGTGCTGAAAACGTAGGTATGCGCGCGGCTCTCTTCCTGCGGCCCCTGGAAGCGCCAGTCCATGTTCATATGGTTGTAGCGCAGCTGGCCCAGCAGCGCTAAACGCTCGGTCAGGCTGAAGCGATCTTCAAGAAAGGCGGCGTACTGGTTCTGGGTAACGTGGCGCACCGGCGCGCGTTGGCGGTCGGTTCCCTGGGCGAACGGCTCTCGGGGCGGCGCGCCAAGCGGCACGTCTTCGGATCCGGGGAAGCCGTTGGAGTAGTATTGAAAATGCCGCTTGCTCAGATCGAGGCCGACCAGCAACCGGTTATCGAAACCGGCGATGGCGCGATCGAACACCAGCGAACTGCGGTTGCCGATCAGATCGTCGTCGTGCGCCAAGGCGCCGAAGGAGTCGCGGTTGACGTCACCGGGCCGGGCCGCCGCCGCGACGCGAAAGCGTTCGACGTTGCGCCACTCGCGAAAGCCGCTGTAGTAATAAAATTGGTTATGCCACTCCACTTCGGGCGTCATAAACCAGTCCAGACTGGCCTGAAATGCCGTGGCGTTGCTCTGGATGCGGCTGTCGGTCAGGTTGTTGTAATTGATGTCGCGCAGCTCGCCGGCAATGCGCCCGTCCAGCAGCGGCGTGCCGTAGTAAGGGTTGTTGGTGCGGTTGAGCATGCGGTCCAGGCTCAGCGTCAACAGCGCATCGTCCGTCAGTTTAAACAGCAGCGAGCCGGAAACCCGCTTCTGCCGATCGCGTTCGTACTGCACGTTGCTGCCGCTGTCGTTGCCGCTGACGTCCAACCGGTACGCCACCGCATCGTCCACCAGCGCGCCGCCGGCCCCCAGATGCAGACGCTGGCTGCGGTAGCTGCCGAAGCCATAATCGAGCTCGAACGGCTGGCGGCTGAAGGTCGGCCGCCGCGAGATCAGGTTGACGCTGCCGCCCGCGGCGCTCAGGCCGTTCAGGGCCGATCCCGGCCCGCGCAGTATCTCGATGCTGTCGTAATGCGCCGGATCGCCCAGCTGCAGCGTGCTGCCGGGCATCTCCACGCCGTTATACAGCCAGGCGATCGGCCGGAAACCGCGCGCGGAAAAGTTGTTGGACAGCGTCGGCGAAGCGACGCCGGACAGGCCAGTGGCGTGCTCGACGGCGGCGGCCAGCGAGCGATCGCCCCGCTGTTGAATCGCTCTTGCGCTGATGATATCGACGCTACGCGGCGTCTCCCGAGCGGTCAGCCCAAGCTGCGAAGCGCTGCGGCTCACGGCGCTCAACGCATCGTAGCGCCCGGCGGGGGCCGCCGCCTCCACGGTGAGCTGTTCTTCGCATCCCGTGGCATTGCGGGCTTTATCGCAGTCGGCGGCGAAAGCCAACGGCGCCGTCAGTGCGCCGCCGACCCAGGCGGCGGCAAGGCATAACGATTTTCTGGGCGTGACAAGACGCCGGCGTGTCGTACTCATGTGAAGCATCCCTGTGGTGAAATAAAAACCGGCCGCAGCCAGCGTAAAACCTTATCGTTTTTCTGTTATGTTATATTATAACAACAAAGCAATGCCAGTCTTTATTGCCCCGCCCTCCAGCGCACTGCGCTTGGCGCTTTGCCGCCAAATCGGCGACAATAAGATTTTTGCCGCCGACAGGATGCGCTATGCAGGCCGAAATTCTTCTGACTCTCAAACTCCAGCAAAAGCTGTTCGCCGATCCGCGCCGCATCGCGCTGCTGAAACAGGTGCAGCACACCGGCTCCATCAGCCAGGGCGCCAAACTGGCGGGCATCAGCTACAAAAGCGCCTGGGACGCCATCAATGAGATGAACCAGTTGGCGGAACAAACGGTGGTGGAACGCGCCACCGGCGGTAAAGGCGGCGGCGGCGCACAGCTGACGCACTATGGCCAGCGGTTGATCCAGCTGTATGACCTGCTGGGCCAGGTGCAGCAAAAAGCTTTCGACGTGTTGCAGCAGGACGATCTGCCGCTCGACAGCCTGTTGGCGGCCATCTCGCGCTTCTCGCTGCAAACCAGCGCGCGCAATCAGTTTTTCGGCACCGTCATCGAACGCGATCATCAGCAGGTGCAGCAGCACCTGGCGATTTTGTTGAATGACGGCACCACTCGCCTGACGGCGGCCGTCACCCAGCAAAGCGCCGACCGGCTGCAGCTGACGCCGGGCAAAGAGGTGCTGACGCTGATCAAGGCGCCCTGGGTGCGGTTAAGCGTCGATTCGGCGGAGCATATCGGCGCGGATAACGCGCTGGCGGGCGTGGTGGCCGGCATTCAGCCGGGCGCTGAACACAGCGAGGTGCTGGTGACGCTGGCGGGCGGCGAAACCCTGTGCGCCACCCTGATGACGGCGGAGCTGCAGCGCCTGCAGCTGAGCGTCGGCACCGCCGTACACGCCCTGTTCAACGCCGATCGCGTGATTGTCGCCACGTTGTGTTAAGCGCAACGTAACGTTGCGTTTTTGTTGATTGACATCACCCTGCAATGCGCCTATTCCTAAGGCAAATAATTGCAAAAAAAGGAACAGGTGATGTCGTCGTTGCACATTTCGCAAGGTTCATTCCGCTTAAGCGATACCCGCACCCTGACGCTGGACGCGCTGGAAATCCAGGCCGGCGACAGCTGGGCCTTCGTCGGCGCCAACGGCAGCGGCAAATCCGCCCTGGCGCGCGCGTTGGCCGACGAACTGGTTCTGCTGGGCGGTGAGCGCCGCAGCGACTTTCAGCACGCGGTGCGCATCTCCTTCGAACAGCTGCAAAAAATGGTCAGCGACGAGTGGCAACGTAACAACACCGATCTGCTCAGCGCGGACGAGGACGACACCGGCCGCACCGCGGCGGAAATCATTCAGGAAGAGGTGCAAGACGCCGCGCGCTGTGAGCGGCTGGCCGCGCAGTTCGGCATCACCGCCCTGCTGACGCGCCGCTTCAAATACCTCTCCACCGGCGAAACGCGCAAAACCCTGCTGTGCCGGGCGCTGATGCCAGAGCCTGACCTGCTGATCCTCGACGAACCCTTCGACGGGCTGGACGTGCACTCGCGCGCGCAGCTCGCCACGCTGCTGAGCGAGCTTTCCGCCCAGGGCCAGACCGTGGTGCTGGTGCTCAACCGGTTCGACGACATCCCGGATTTTGTCCGGCAGGTGGGCGTGCTGGCGGACTGTACCCTGACCAACCGCGGGCCGCGCCGCCAGGTGATGGCGGACGCGCTGGTGGCGCAGCTGGCGCACAGCGAAAACCTCAGCGGGCTGGCGCTGCCGGAGGAGGAGGATCCAACGCAAAAGGTGGCGCTGCCGGCGGATCGGCCGCTGATCGTCCTGCGCGACGGCGTGGTCAGCTATAACGACCGGCCGATCCTCAATCATCTCGACTGGCAGGTTAACCCCGGTGAACATTGGCAGATCGTCGGCCCGAACGGCGCCGGCAAATCCACGCTGCTCAGCTTGATCACCGGCGATCACCCGCAGGGCTACAGCAACGATCTGACGCTGTTCGGCCGCCGCCGCGGCAGCGGGGAAACCATTTGGGAGATCAAGCGCCATATCGGCTACGTCAGCAGCAGCCTGCATCTGGATTATCGCGTCAACACCAGCGTGCGCAACGTGGTGCTGTCGGGGTTCTTCGATTCGATCGGCATTTATCAGGCGGTTTCGGATCGTCAGCGGCAGCTGACCGAGCAATGGCTGGCGCTGCTCGGGCTCGACGGCGCGCGCGGCGGCGCCCCGTTCCACAGCCTTTCCTGGGGCCAACAGCGGCTGGCGCTGATCGCCCGCGCGCTGGTGAAACACCCGGCGCTGCTGATCCTCGACGAGCCGCTGCAAGGGTTGGATCCGCTCAATCGCCAGCTGGTGCGCCGCTTCATCGACGTGCTGATCGGCCAGGGTGCCACCCAGCTGCTGTTCGTCTCGCACCATGCCGAAGACGCGCCACAGTGCATCACACACCGCCTCAGCTTCGTGCCCGACGGCGAGGGCGGCTACGGCTACCAACAGCAACGGCTGGAGGCGGCTTCCGCCTGAAGCGCGGCGTAAACATATCCGGCAACACTTCACCGCAGCACATCACATTTGGCCTTTTATCATAGAAAGAAAGAAGGCCATTTTCTGGAGACGCCATGTCCGCTGCGTTGATTATCATCGACCTGATCGAGGATCTGATCGGGCCCAAAGGGCGCGCCAACCACTGCCGCGAACAGGTGACGGCAAGCCACCTGCTCGCCAACGTCAATGCCGCCGCGGCCTACGCCCGGGTGCGAAAAATCCCGGTGATTTGGGTGCGGACGGGATTTGCCGACGATTATCATGACATCCCGCTCCACTCGCCGCTGTTCAACCATTTGAAACAGATAGGCGCGCTGCGGCTAAACGGCCCGGGCTGCCGCTGGACGCCCGATCTGCATCAGGAGGAGACCGATCTGCAGTTTGATAAAACGGCGGTGAGCGCCTTCTCCGGTAACAATTTGTTAGCCTGGCTGCGGCAACATCGGTGCCATCATCTGCTGCTGGCGGGCGTCAGCACGTCGCTCGCCATCGAGAGCACCGCGCGTCAGGCGCACGACGCCGGCTTCCAGGTGACCGTGCTGCACGATCTGTGCGCAGCCCCCACGCAGGAGCTCCACCAGCAGAGCCTGGACACCCTGCAAAACCTGGCGGAAATCGCCCGTTCGCAGGCCTGGATGCAAGGCTGACCTCAATATCGCCGGTCGTGTGGGCCGGCACCCTGCACGGATGCGTCACTGCCCCGACCTTTAGCGTCATCTTGGTGTGCTACTATCCGCTCTAGCGCTCAATTTCGCCATCATCGCACGCCGCATAGGCGCTGAGCGCCGTGTACATATTTTAAAGGGACATATCATGTGGGGCGTACTGGCTGCTTCGTTATTTTTCTTACCGTTTAACCGGCTGATAGCCTGGGTTATCCTGGCCGCCTCGGCGGGCATGGGGCTTTATCATGGGGTATTGACGCCGCTCAGCCTGGGTTGCCTGTTGGCCATCGTGGCGCTGGCGGGGCTACGTCACCATTTTCGCGAGCGGCGTAGTCTGGCGATCGCGTTCGAAGGGTTGGTGGTCGCCGGCTGCGTGGCGCTGTTCTTGCACCTGGTGCCGGGCATCCACAATCAGCTGATGATCGACGGTGAAAAAGCCGGCCCGCTCAGCGCGCCGTTCACTATGTATTACAACTTCGACAAGGCGATGGTGCCCTTCCTGCTGTTCGCCTGCTTGCCCACGCTGTTTTCCGCTGAACGCGGCGGCAACGTCGGCAAAGCGGGCTGGATTGCGCTGCTGCTGGCCGTGCCGGCGCTGTTGCTGCTGGCCGTGGCGCTGGGCGGCTTAAAAATCGAGCTGCATGCGCCCGCCTGGATCCTGCCTTTCGTGATGGCGAACCTGTTCTTCGTCTGTATGGCCGAAGAAGCGCTGTTTCGCGGCTACCTGCAGCAGCGCCTCAGCCAGTGGCTGGGCGCCTGGCCGGCGCTGATCGTCGCTTCTCTGGTGTTCGGCGCCGCGCATTTGGCCGGCGGCATGCTGATGGTGATCTTCGCGACGCTGGCCGGGGTAATCTACGGCCTGGCGTGGATGTGGAGCGGCCGCCTGTGGGTGCCGATTCTGTTCCATTTCGGGCTTAATCTGCCCCATCTGCTGTTCTTTACCTACCCGCTGTATCAGCATCCTTAACGGCTGACGCCGGCAGAGAGCCTTTCTCTGCCGGCAGGTCGGGTGAAAACGCTATCACCGGTAGCGCACCGCAATGCCCTCAATCACGTTGCCACCGGCTTTTCTCCGCCCATCAGGCGCTTTTCATCACAGTGTAAACGATTCCATTTTTCGCGTTAGATCACCTTTTTAGTGCCGCGGGCGTGCTATCTTTTTGCGCAATGACCTCTCCCTGTTCAGCAACGGGCGTATTAAGACGGTAATTGGAAGCGATTACACCCTCGTCGACGCCAAGAAAGGAACCGTATGACAGAATTTAACCCTATCGATCATCCGCACCGCCGCTATAACCCGCTGAGCGGCCAGTGGGTGCTGGTCTCACCGCACCGCGCCAAGCGCCCCTGGCAGGGCCAGCAGGAGGCCGTCCCGACGGAAACGCTGCCGGCGCACGATCCCGACTGTTTCCTGTGCCCGGGCAACGCGCGCATCACCGGCGATCGCAATCCGGATTATCGCGGCACCTACGTCTTCGCCAATGATTTCGCCGCGCTGCTGAGCGATACACCGCCGGCGCCCGACAGCCAGGATCCGCTGATGCGCAGCCAGAGCGCGCGCGGCGTCAGCCGGGTGATCTGCTTCTCTCCCGATCACAGCAAGACCCTGCCAGAACTGACGCTGCCGGCGCTGGAGCAGGTGATCGCCGCCTGGCAGGCGCAAACCGATGAGCTGGGCAAGCACTATCCCTGGGTACAGCTGTTCGAAAACAAAGGCGCGGCGATGGGCTGCTCCAACCCGCACCCGCACGGGCAGGTCTGGGCCAACAGTTTTTTGCCGAACGAGGCCGAACGCGAAGATCGCCTGCAGCACGCGTATTTTCGGGAACACGCCTCCCCGCTGCTGCTGGACTATGCGCAGCGCGAGCTGGCCGCCGGCGAACGCATCGTGGTAAACACCGAACACTGGCTGGCGGTGGTGCCCTACTGGGCCGCCTGGCCGTTTGAAACGCTGCTGCTGCCGAAAGCGGCGGTGCAGCGCATTACCGATCTCAGCGCGGCGCAAAGCCAGGATCTGGCGCTGGCGCTGAAGAAGCTGACCAGCCGCTACGACAACCTGTTCCAGTGCTCCTTCCCCTATTCGATGGGATGGCACGGCGCGCCGTTCAACGGCGCCGACAACCGACACTGGCAGCTGCACGCCCATTTCTATCCGCCGCTGCTGCGTTCAGCCAGCGTACGCAAATTTATGGTCGGGTACGAGATGCTGGCGGAAGCCCAGCGCGATCTGACCGCCGAACAGGCCGCAGAGCGTCTGCGCGCCGTCAGCGATATTCATTACCGTGAAGCCGGAGCCCAAGCATGAGCCTGAAACCGCTTACCCATTCTCTGTTTACCGAACACTTTGGCTACGCGCCGGCGTTGACCATCCAGGCGCCGGGGCGGGTGAACCTGATCGGCGAACATACCGATTACAACGACGGCTTCGTGCTGCCCTGCGCTATCGATTACCAAACCGTCATCGCCTGCGCCAAGCGCGACGACCGCCAGATCCGCGTGCTGGCCGCCGATTATCAGCATCAGCAGGATCAATTCTCGCTCGACGATCCGATCGTCAGCCACCCCGATCAGCGCTGGTCGGACTATGTGCGCGGCGTGGTGAAGCACCTTCAGCGCCGCAACGCCGACTTCGGCGGCGCGGATCTGGTGATCGCCGGCAATGTGCCGCAGGGCGCGGGGCTCAGCTCCTCCGCCGCGCTGGAAGTGGCGGTGGGCCAGGCGCTGCAGGCGCTCTATCAGCTGCCGCTGGACGGCGTAGCGCTGGCGCTGAACGGCCAGGAAGCGGAGAACCAGTTCGTCGGCTGCAACTGCGGCATCATGGACCAGCTGATCTCCG
Organism: Serratia sp. SM04; assembly: GCF_040280225.1. Lineage (NCBI taxonomy): Bacteria > Pseudomonadati > Pseudomonadota > Gammaproteobacteria > Enterobacterales > Yersiniaceae > Serratia > Serratia sp. SM04. The sequence continues at coordinate 524,491 of NZ_JBEOQT010000002.1, forward strand.
CGCTCGGCCGGCGCGACAGCGCGCTGCTGATCGACTGCCGATCGCTGGAGGCCCGGGCGGTGCCGATGCCGGACAACGTCGCGGTGGTGATAATCAACTCCAATGTGCAACGCGGGCTGGTGGACAGCGAGTACAATATCCGCCGCAAACAGTGCGAGGAAGCCGCGCGGTTCTTCGGCGTCAAGGCGCTGCGCGACGTCAGCCCGGAAGAGTTCGAAGCGCGTCAACATCAGTTGGATCCGCTGGTGGTCAAACGCGCGCGCCATGTGATCAGCGAGAACGCCCGCACGCTGGCGGCGGCCGACGCGCTGGCGGCCGGCGATCTGCAACGCATGGGCCGGCTGATGGCGGAGTCGCACGCCTCGATGCGTGACGACTTTGAAATCACCGTGCCGCCGATCGATAAGCTGGTCGAGATCGTCAAAGCGGCGATCGGCCCGCGCGGCGGCGTGCGCATGACCGGCGGCGGCTTTGGCGGCTGTGTCGTCGCGCTGATGCCGCAGGATCTCGTGGAGACGGTGCGTGCCGCCGTGGCGCACGAGTATCCGCGGCAAACCGGCGGATTGCAGGAAACGTTCTATGTCTGCCAGGCTTCGCAAGGCGCCGGCCTATGCTGACCGCAACCACGGCAGTCGCCCCCGATGGGCAACCTTATCAGCTGACGCAGCTGCAAAACGCCGGCGGCATGACGGTGACGCTGATGGACTGGGGCGCCACCTGGCTGTCCGCCGTCTTGCCGCTCAAATCCGGCGAAAGGCGCGAGCTGTTGCTTGGCTGCCGCAGCCCGGCGGACTACCCGCTTCAAGACGCCTATCTGGGCGCCACCGTCGGCCGTTACGCCAACCGCATCGCCAACGCCAGCCTGCCCATCGACGGAAAACCCCATGCGCTGGCCGCCAATCAGGGCGCCCACCAGCTGCACGGCGGCCCCGACGGTTTTCATGCCCGCCGCTGGCGCCGGGTACAGCATGATGCGCAACAGGTCTGCTATGTGCTGCACTCGGCGGAGGGCGATCAGGGCTTTCCCGGCAATCTCGACGTGCAGGTTTGTTACCGCCTGACTCATGACAATCGCCTGGAAATCAGCTATCTGGCGCAGGTCGATCGACCCTGCCCGGTCAACCTGACCAACCACGCCTATTTCAATCTGGACGGCGCCGGCACCGACGCCCGCGCCCAGCGGCTGCAGCTGTTCGCCGATCGCTATCTGCCCGTCGACGCCGAGGGCATTCCCTGCGCCGATCTGACGCCGGTGGACGGCAGTGGCATGGATTTTCGCCAGCCGAAAACGCTGCTGCAGGATTTCCTGCGCGACAGCGACCAGCAGCGGGTAAAAGGCTACGATCACGCATTCCTGCTGCATCGTACCTGCGGGGCGCTGGAGAGCCCGGCGGCCCATTTGTGGTCCGCAGACGGGCAAGTGCAAATGAGCGTGTTCACCGACGCGCCGGCGCTGCAACTCTACAGCGGCAATTACCTGGCCGGCACGCCGGCGCGCGATGGCGGCAGCTACGCCGACCATGCCGGCGTGGCGCTGGAGAGCGAGTTCTTGCCGGACAGCCCGCACCATCCCGAGTGGCCGCAGCCGGACTGCTGGCTGCAGCCGGGGAGCCGCTATCGCAGCGCCACGCATTATCAGTTTTATCCTATCTGACCCGCCACGCCCCTCGCCGTGCGGCCGGGGGCAATTTGTTATAAATGCTTACCTTTTAGCGCTATCCCCCCACCGGCGCCCGCCTTCCCTTATTCCAAAGCGCGCACTACACTCAGGCTACCGTGATAAGCACAACGCCTTGTGCAACGTCACCTTTTTCGGCCAATGGCGGCCAATCAATAGCTGAAGGAACACCTATGCGTCTGATTACTGCACTTCCATTGCTGGCGGGCTTAATGCTGAGCACCAATCTGATGGCGGCCGACGCGACGACGGCGACGAAAACGCCTTCGCCGGCGCAGGCGGCTCAACAGAAACGCATGACCGATTGCAACCAGCAGGCATCTACCAAATCGCTGAAAGGCGCCGATCGTTCCACCTTCATGAGCACCTGTCTGAAATCCGAAGGCTCCGCCGCGACGGGCAAAACCCTGACGCCGCAGCAGCAGAAAATGAAGAACTGCAACGCCGACGCCAAGACCAAAGATCTGAAGGGCGACGCGCGTAAAACCTTCATGAGCAACTGCCTGAAAAAATCGGCCTGATTTTCCCCACGCCACGGCGCGCCCGAAGCGATTTTGGCGCGCCGTTTCCCCCCTCGCAGCGCCAGCCTGAACGATTCAGCTTTTTCCTTTCGCCAGCCCTTACTTTGCGGCAAGAAATTGGCTATGGTTAGACACTATCGATTGCCGAGCCCCGGCCCGCGGCAATATAATGATTTTCGTTATCATTGAAATGTCAGATTATTAAGGAGTTAAGCTATGGCTGTAACTAAGCTGGTTCTGGTGCGTCACGGCGAAAGCCAGTGGAACCAAGAAAACCGCTTCACCGGTTGGTACGATGTTGATCTGTCCGACAAGGGCCGTACCGAAGCGAAAGCAGCAGGCAAGCTGTTGAAAGAGGAAGGTTTCACTTTCGACTTCGCTTACACCTCCGTACTGAAGCGCGCGATCCACACCCTGTGGAACATCCTCGACGAGCTGGATCAGGCCTGGTTGCCGACCGAAAAATCCTGGAAGCTGAACGAACGTCACTACGGCGCGCTGCAGGGTCTGAACAAAGCGGAAACCGCCGAAAAATACGGCGACGAGCAGGTGAAACAATGGCGTCGCGGCTTCGCGGTGACCCCACCTGAGCTGACCAAAGAAGACGAACGTTACCCTGGCCACGATCCGCGCTACGCTTCGCTGACCGAGCAAGAGCTGCCGCTGACCGAAAGCCTGGCGCTGACCATCGATCGCGTTATTCCTTACTGGGACGAAGAGATCCTGCCACGCATCAAGAGCGGCGAGCGCGTGATCGTTGCGGCGCACGGCAACTCGCTGCGCGCGCTGGTGAAATACCTGGATAACCTGAGCGAAGACGAAATCCTCGAGCTGAACATCCCAACCGGCGTGCCGTTGGTGTATGAGTTCGACGAGAACTTCAAGCCAATCAAACGTTACTACCTGGGTAACGCCGACGAGATCGCTGCAAAAGCGGCCGCCGTGGCAAACCAGGGTAAAGCGAAGTAATTTCGCCCGTTAACGAAAAAGCCCCCGGTGAAAACCGGGGGCTTTTTTATTACTGCTGCGCCATCGCCTCGTTCACCGCGTCCAGCCGTTCCTGCATCGCCGGATGGGTGCTGAGCCAGGCCGGCAGCGCCCAGCCGTCAGCCGTTTCGCGTTCAGGCGCCTGCGCCAACGCGCGGTAGATCGCCGCCATTTGCGCCAGCGAACGCCCCTGGCGCTGCATTTCCGCTATCGCAAACGCATCCGCCTCACGCTCCATGCCGCGGGAAAACTGCATCTCATTCACGAAGGACGCAGACTGCAGCAGCGTGTCGCCGATGCCGCTGACGTCGCCGGTCATCCACATCAGCGTCAACGCCACCAGTGACGAACGCACCAGCATGCGCATCGGATGGCGATAAGCGTGATGCCCCATCTCATGCAGCATCACCGCCGCCAGAGCATCGTCGTTTTTCGACAGGGCGACCAGCCCATCGCTGAGCACCAGCGTGCCGTCCGGCAACATAAAAGCGTTCGGCGCACCGGGCGCCGCCATCAGCTTCAACGACAGCGGCGTACGCTCCTGGCGCATCTCGGCCGGCATCACCTGCCGGAACAGCTGCTGCAACGCCTGCTGCCGCTCGGCCGGCAATGCGGAGGGTTCAAAGCCGCTTTGGCTCAAAAACGTCTGCGTATGTTCGCCCAGCGTCTGTTCCACCGAGGTGGGGATGCGCATGGCGATCTCGCTGCTCGCCCATGGCAGCACGACGTTAACGTAGGCCACGACCGCCAGCAGCGTCATCAGCAGCGCCACGGCGACGCCGCGTTTGTGGCGCTCCAGGCGATGCACCCACCCCGGCGAACGGCGCTGATAGAACCAGCGGCGGAAGGCCGCATCGTCATCCGGCACAAAGCGCGCGCCGTCCTTGAAGGTCAGCGTCAGCGGGATATTGCCCAGCGCCGCAGAGACGGTAATGTCCGCCAAGGGGATGTAACGTTGCTCATCCTGCCGCTGCAGCGTCACACCCTCGCCGCTTTCGTTCACCAGCAGGCGAGCCGCCTCACGTGCGGCCCGCCCCGGCAACTGATAGGCGCCCTCGAGGATCATCGGCGCCTCAGAAGCTGCCGCCCAGATCCAGCGCCTGCACCGCTTCTTCGGCCACCGCGCTGTTGGCGGTTTCCTGATGCGCCGCGATGTCCAGCAACGCCAGATCGCCTTCGACCGCCGTGCACTCCGCCAGATAACGGGCGTGGCGCACTTCCGCCACCGGCACGGCGAAACCGAGCGAGAACAGGGTGATCAGGGTATTGGTGATCAACAGCCCCATATACGGCAGCGTTTGCATGGAAGAGTGCAGTTTAACGTTGCCGTTCAGCGTCGCCTGGTTAAACAGATAGTTGCGTTGGGCGACGACCTGATAGCTGCCGGCGATCAAGGCGCCAATCAGCAGCACCACCATCATCAGCAGCAGGCTGCCAATATTTTCCAACACCAGCAAATCGGCGGTTTCATCCGTCAGCATGCCCATCAATACCATTTGGTACAGCGACAGAATGAACGACCCCATACACACCAGCGCCGCCAACATAAACGGCAGGAAAATGAGCAGGCCGATCAAGGCAAATTTGATAAAGGCCGACTTTTTCAGCTCGGCAATAAACGGCGTATTCCCGAAAAACAGGTTATTAACGTACAGATCGTGCTGCAGCGCGCTAATAATACCGTTGACGGCGGCGAATGCCGGTACGGCCAACAGCAGCGTCAACACCAACATCAGGCCGATGGCGTTGATGCTTTCAAAACCGCTGCCAATGCTGAGCAAAATGATTAAGGCGACATAAAGCCCGATAATCAGCAATAGCGGGCAGAACAGTAACGCCCAATAAGCGCGCCCGGTGCGGCAAACATAATTAAAACGCACGCCGCGATAGCTCGACATAATCGCATTGTAGCGCCAGCTGCGGATAACGATCCACGGCAGCAGAGCAAGCAACACCAGCAAAGCCAGCAGCCCCAGCAGTGGCGTTACCGCCAACAGGATATAAAATACGATGAGGCCGCCGATCACCAACAGCCGCCCTTTCAGAATTTGCAGCGGTTGCGCATGGTAATCGAAACGATCGCCGTCCAATTCCGTGTTGCCGTAAAAATAGCGGCGGCGGCGCACCGTCGCCCAGGCGGAATAGATGCCCAGCGTCACGATGGTCAATAATGCGTTGACCAACCAAATCGCGAAGTACTCGCCACCTTTCCCATGGAATTTAATCCGGTGCAGCCCCAGCGGCTGCGAGGTATTGCTTGTCATAATTCTTTCGTCCTGAAAGGAATAGGTCATACCACTCCCCGCTTATTTGTCATGCGGGGTTTGTGGAATAAAAAAAGCGTCTTATATAAGCACAATGCCATGAGCAGTGACAATTATTCTTTTATTAAATAGGAATAATGCGAAGGTGGCCGCTTAATGATTTCATTGGCCTATTAAGTGTAAGCCTTAAATGAGTGGGATATATAGAGGTGCAATGACAAGGATAAAACAAGGGCCTGGCTGCCAGGCCCTTGTCATTTTAGCTATTATCCGCGGCGCGCTTTCACCGCCGCCGCCAGATCGCGCAGCACGGTTTCGGTATCCTGCCAGCCGATGCAGCCGTCGGTCACGCTCTTGCCGTAAACCAGCGGTTCGCCGCTTTCGAGGTTCTGGTTGCCTTCCACCAGGTGGCTTTCGATCATCACGCCGATGATCGCTTTTTCACCGCCGCCAATTTGCCCGCAAACGTCAGCGCTCACGTCCATCTGCTTTTTGAACTGTTTGCTGCTGTTGGCATGGCTGAAGTCGATCATCACCTGCGCCGGCAGCCCGGCTTTGCTCAGGCCGGCTTTGACGTCCTTCACGTGCGCCGCGCTGTAGTTCGGCTCTTTGCCGCCGCGCAGGATAATGTGGCAGTCGCCGTTGCCGCTGGTGTTAACGATCGCCGAGTGGCCCCATTTGGTCACCGACAGGAAGCAGTGCGGCGCGCCGGCGGCGTTGATGGCGTCGATCGCCACCTTGATGGTGCCGTCGGTGCCGTTCTTGAAGCCCACCGGGCAGGAAAGGCCGGAGGCCAGCTCGCGGTGCACCTGCGATTCCGTGGTGCGCGCGCCGATGGCGCCCCAGCTCATCAGATCCGCCAGGTACTGCGGCGTGATCATGTCGAGGAATTCGCCGGCGGCCGGCAGGCCGCTGTCGTTGATCTCCACCAGCAGCTTGCGCGCCAGGCGCAGACCGTCGTTGATGTTGAAGCTGTTGTCCATCTGCGGATCGTTGATCAGGCCTTTCCAGCCCACGGTGGTGCGCGGTTTTTCGAAGTATACGCGCATGACCACTTCCAGCTCGCCGCTCAGTTCTTCACGCAGCGCCAGCAGGCGCCCCGCGTACTCTTTGGCGGCTTTCGTATCGTGGATAGAGCAAGGGCCAATCACCACCAGCAGGCGATCGTCGCTGCCGCGGAGGATATTGTGAATTGCGCTGCGGGCCTGGGACACCGTCTTCGCCGCGCGTTCAGTGGCCGGGAATTTCTCCAGCAAAGCCACCGGCGGCAGGAGTTCCTTAATATCATTAATGCGTAAATCGTCGTTTTGGTAATTCATAGCTTTTCCATTCGGTATCGAGGGGTATTTCGCAGTGCGTAACGGTGTAGATCCCAACAATCTAGCCTGTGGGAATGGCGCTGTAAATCACCTTTGCCCCCCGCCGCTGGAACCGCCAAATTAACAGCAGATTGTGCTGTTTCATCAGGGGAGCGCAGAGCCTCCTTTTTCGCTATGCTAGCGATCGGAATATAAAGCGACCCGAGTTGAACATGCCCTCTCTGTTATTAGTTGATGACCACCCGGTGGTTCATGTCGCACTGGAAGCGGCGCTAATGAAATCATCCCGCCCCTACCGCCTGCAGGCGGCGCAGGACGACGTCCAGGCGCTGGCCCTGCTGGCCGAGGCCACTTTCGGCCTGGTGATCCTGGATATTGGCCTGCCGCAGGTCGACGGGCTGCAGCTGTTGAAAAAAATCCGCCGCCGCTACCCGCAGCAGCCGATCCTGATCTATACCGCGCAGGAGGCCGAGGTCTATGCGCGCATGGCGCATGCCGCCGGCGCCAACGGTTTCGTCAACAAAGGCAGCTCGTTGGCAGAGTTGTTGCAGGCGATCGAGCAGGTGCTGGACGGTGAAACCCACTTCCCCGCCGCCGCGCTGGCCGAAGAAGCGCCGACGGCAGACGGCGGGCTGCTCACGCCTAAAGAGCTCGAGGTGCTGGGCTTGTTGAGCCAGGGGCTATCCAACCTGCAGATCGCCGATCGGCTGCACATCAGCAACAAGACCGTCAGCACCCACAAGAAGAACATCCAGCGCAAAACCGGCGCCGGCAACCTGCTGGAGCTGGTGGCGGTGTTTAAAGAGCTGGCGCCATGATGCGCCGCGCCCTGCTGCTGCTGCTCCTGTGGTGCGGTCTGGCGCAGACGGCGGAGCCGGTGCGCTATCAGCTGGTCAGCAATCTGAATACCCCCGAGAATATGCTGATCGTCGGCGAGAAAAACCCCTGGCGCGACCGTACGCTGCGCGTCGGCATCGTCAGTGAGAACACCAGCCCGTACAACATCATCGTGGATGACGATCTGTATGGGCTGAATGCCGACTACCTCGGCTATATCCAGCAGGTGACCGGCATTCGCTTCGCCATTTACGGCTTTGCCGATCTGACGCAGCTGGAGCAGGCGCTGCACGACGGCAAGATCGATCTGCTGTACGGCATCCCGCAGAGTGAGGCGCTGCACGGCCTGGCGATCTCTCAGCCCTATTACGTCAGCAACCTGCGCGTATTGCGCGATCGCAGCAACGATCGCCCGGTGATGCTCAACTCCGCCAACGCCCGCGTCGCGATCGGCGCGCTGACCGACATGCAGTCCGGCGGCGCTCTGCAGGCGGTCGCGTCGCAGATCCAGCGCTACGACAACAATCTGCAGGCGGTCTACTCGCTGCTCAACGGCAGCAGCGACTACTTTATCGCCGACGAGGCCAGCGCCAGCTTTATCATCGATCAGCTGCAGCTCGGCCAGCTCTATCAGATTGAAAGCAACGAGAACCTGGGCAACCTGTCCTTCGTGTTCGCCGCCGACGACTCGCGGCTGATAGACACGCTGGACACCGCCATCGCCGACGCGCCGATGGAGCTGATGAACGCCCTGCAGGGCCGCTGGAGCAAGAAGATCCCCAGCTACCTCGACACCGGCAATGCCGATCTGACGACGATGGAGAAGAATTGGGTGGCGAGCCACCGCGTGGTTTACTACGCCGCCATCGAAAACAACTTCCCGTTCGCCTACCGCGGCTCCGACGGCCAGCCGCGCGGCTACGCCATCGACATTCTCAACATCATCGCGCAAAACACCGGGCTGCGTTTCGCGCCGCTGTGGGCGCGCAACGCCGAGCAGGCCGATCTGCTGGTGCAGTCCGGCCAGGCCAGCTTCCGCGCCGCCCTGCCGCTGGCGCGCGGCGTCAAGGCGCGCTACGGCGCCAGCATGCCGATCCACCGTTCGCTGTGGGGGGTTTACGTCGGCCAGCACGCCGACGGCATTTCCACCTGGAGCGATTTGGCCGGCAAGCGCATCGGCGTGCTGCAGGGCGATTTGGCGCAGGGGCTGGTGCCGGAACAGGAGCAAACCATCAGCTTCGCCGACAGCAAGTCGATGTACGACGCGCTGGCCAACGGCCAACTGGATGCGCTGGTGGATAACGTCATCTCCGCCAACTTTTTGGCGCTGTCGCGCTATTCCGGTGCCATCAAGCTGGCCTTCGCCGCCAACAACATTCCCTATCCGGTGGCCTTCGGCGTGCGCCGCGATCAACCTCTTCTGTTGGCGATCCTTGATAAGAACCTGATGCAGATCCCGGCGGACACCCTGCAATCGCTGCGCGACGAGTGGATCGTCGATCGCAGCAACCTGATCGACGCGGTGAACGACAACCGCATGCCGCCGCAGACCACCTGGCTGCTGGCGCTGCTGGCCGCCGCCACCGTGCTGCTGCTGGCGCTGACGCTGCGCCGTTTCATGCTGCAGCGCCGTGAAAAACGCGAACGCGAAGAACTCGAGCACGCGCGCCGCCGCGCCGAAGCGGAAAACCGCATGAAGAGCAAATTCCTCGCCACCGTCAGCCATGAGCTGCGCACGCCGATGCACGCCATCCTCGGCCTGCTGGAACTGGAGCTCAAACGCCAACCCGCGCCGGAAGGCCTGCCGGTGATATACAGCTCGGCCTCATCGCTGCTCAACCTGCTCAACGACCTGCAGGATCACGCGCGGCTGGAAACCGGCTCGCTGACGCTGGCACCGAAACCGGTGGTGCTGCGCCCTTGGGTAGCGCGCATCGACGCCCTCTACCGGCCGCTGATCGGCGAGCGGCCGTTGACGCTGAGCGTGGTGGCGGATCCGGCATTGCCGGAGGCGGTAGTGATTGATGGTGAGCGTTTACTTCAGGTGGCTAACAACCTGATAAACAACGCGATAAAATTTACGCCGCGCGGCGCCATTCAGGTCGAGATCGGCTGGCGCGCGCAGGATGAGCGGCAGGGGGAATTGCATCTGACGGTGAACGACAGCGGCTGCGGTATCGCCGCCGATGAAATAGACAAACTGTTCCAACCGTTTTACCGCGCGCGCGGCGCGCAACGCATCTCGGTGCAGGGTACCGGTTTGGGGCTGTCGATCTGCAAAGAGATCGTCGAACAGATGGGCGGCCGCATCGAGCTGCACTCGCAGCCGGGCGTAGGCACCCGCGTCGAGATCGCGATACCGGTCGAGCTGAGCGGCGCGGCGCCGGTTGCCGCCCCGGAGGAAAGCCCCTTTGCTCTGCCGTCTTCCGCCTTGCGTACCGCGCTGATCGACGATCACCCCACCAATCTGTTGCTGATGGAACGCCAGCTGCGCCACTTCGGGCTGCAACCCGCCCGCTTCGAACAAGGCTATGCGCTGTTGAAGGCCCAACGCCGGCAACCGTTCGATCTGCTGTTTATCGACTATAACATGCCGCGCCCGGACGGCCTGACGCTGGCCAGGCTGATCCGCCGCGACGAACAGCGGCTGCAACGCCCGCCTTGCCGCATCGTGCTCTGTTCGGCAGACGTGCAGGAGTTTACCCGCATTTCTCCGGGGCTGGTGGCGATCGACCACTTCCTGACCAAACCGATTTCACTGGCGGCGATCGGCCAGGTATTGGCTCAGCAACCGCAGGCTCAGGAAGCAAAGTCAGTCCTTACTGACCTGCGACAAACGCTGGTCGAAATGGCGGGTGGCGATCGCGCCATGCTGCAGCGGCTGGCGCAGACGCTCGGCGATACGCTGCGGCAAGACCGGCAGCGGCTCGCGGACGCCGTCGCCGCGAACGACTGGCCGCGCCTGGAGCAGGCGGCGCACCGCATCAAGGGCAGCCTGCTGATGCTGCAGCTGCCGGAAGCCGCGCAGCTGTGCCAGCAGCTGGTGGAAACCGCACGTCGGGGCGCGCTTGCCGCCGCCGCTTATACTAAATTAAAGGCGTTAGTGGCGCAGATAGTGCCGGAGCTGGACGCTCTGCTCGCCGCCGCCCCCACTTTGGCTATGCATAAGGATGAATAATGTCGGACACTCCACACGTACACCTGCCGAAAGACAGTAATAGTAAACGCCTACTGACCGCTTTTTTAGTCACCGCCGTCTTTATGGTGGCCGAGGTGGTCGGCGGCCTGTTGTCCGGCTCGTTGGCGCTATTGGCCGACGCCGGCCACATGCTGACCGATGCCGCCGCGCTGCTGGTGGCGCTGATGGCGGTGCATTTCTCTCAGCGCAAGCCCAACGCGCGCCACACCTTCGGCTACCTGCGCCTGACCACCCTGGCGGCCTTCCTCAACGCCGCGGCGCTGCTGGTGATCGTGGTATTCATCCTGTGGGAGGCGATACGGCGTTTCTTCGAGCCGCAGCCGGTGATGGGTACCCCGATGCTGATCATCGCCGTAGCGGGGCTGCTGGCGAACCTGTTCGCCTTCTGGCTGCTGCATCGCGGCAGCGAAGAGAAAAATATCAACGTGCGCGCCGCCGCGCTGCATGTGCTGGGCGACCTGCTCGGCTCGGTGGGCGCCATCGTCGCCGCCATCGTCATTCTTGCCACCGGCTGGACGCCGATTGACCCGATCCTGTCGGTGCTCGTCTCCTGTCTGGTGCTGCGCAGCGCCTGGCGGCTGCTGAAGGAGAGTTTCCACGAGCTGCTGGAAGGCACGCCGCAGGAGGTCGATATCGCCAAGCTGCAAAAAGACCTGTGCCTGAATATCCCGGAAGTGCGCAACATCCATCACGTGCACGTCTGGCAGATCGGCGAACAGAAGCTGATGACGCTGCATGCGCAGGTGATCCCGCCGCATGACCACGATGGGCTGTTGCAACGCATTCAGGCTTATCTGTTGGAACACTACAAGATTGGCCACGTGACCATTCAGATGGAGTACCGGCACTGCGAGACGCCGGACTGCGGTATCAACCGGGCGCCGGAGCCGAGTGAACACTCACATGCCGAAGCCCACTCCCATCTGGGACATCGGCACTAAGCCAAGAGGGCGCCATCACGGCGCCCTCTGCGTTGTTAAGGTGCGGAAGAGAGCGGGTTGGAACCATTGCGCCCGGCGCTCTTGATCCATAGCCAGGAGCCGTTCAGGGCAATCAGCGTCAGAATGACATACTCCAGCGCCATCGCGTACACCCCCTGGTAGGCGAAGATCGCCACGCTGATGACATCGATAACCACCCACAGCAGCCAGTTTTCCACGTACTTGCGCGTCATCAGAATCATCGCCACGATGGAGAGCACCATCATCGCCGAATCCCAGAACGGGAACGCGTCCGGCTGCAGCTCAGGCATCTGCACGTTCAGCCCCAGCCCTTGCATCACCGCCACCGCGATCTGCGTCAGCCAGGCGAACACGCGGTCGATATTGAAGGTCATCAGGCCGATGCCGATGACGCAGACCGCCGCCCAGGCCAACGCTTTCGGCAGCGGCAGCCAGCGGATCTGCAGCTCAGCCTGATTATCCTGGGTCTGGCGGCTCCAGGCATACCAACCGTAAATGTTGGCGCCGAAGAAGAACAGCTGCAGCAGCAGGCTGGCGTACAGCTGGATCTGGAAGAAAATCACCGCGAACAGCGTGACGTTGATCAGGCCGAACAGGTAGTTGATGATTTTTTCCTTGCTGGCGTACCAGATGCACAGCAACCCGAACAACGTGCCGATGGCTTCGATCCACGACAGATCGTAACCGCCCGCGCCAAGCGGAATGTGCACCAGAATATTGCTGGTACTGAAGAAGCTCATGAGGTCATCCTTTTAAACGGTTAAGCGTTGCCTTTAACCTGCATTTTAAGCTGAGCGGCGAAATCCAGCATGCGGTTCAGCGGCACCAATGCCTTCTCACGCAGCGCGGCGTCCACGTGGATCTCATGCTGCGCGCCCCCCTGCTCCAGCCCTTCGGCAATCGCCTTCAGGCCATTCATCGCCATCCACGGGCAGTGCGCACAGCTGCGGCAGGTCGCCCCTTCTCCGGCGGTCGGCGCTTCGAACAGCTCCTTGTCCGGACAGGCCTGCTGCATCTTGTAAAAGATACCGCGATCGGTGGCGACGATCAGCTGTTGATGCGGCAATGTTTTCGCCGCCTGGATCAGTTGGCTGGTCGATCCCACCGCATCCGCCAATTCAACCACCGCCTGTGGCGATTCGGGATGCACCAGGATGGCCGCCTGCGGATAGAGCGCCTTCATGCGCCGCAGCGCCTGAGTCTTGAACTCGTCATGGACAATGCAGGCGCCTTGCCAGCACAGCACGTCGGCGCCGGTCTGCTTTTGCACGTAGCTGCCGAGATGGCGATCCGGCGCCCAGATGATCTTCTCGCCCAGGCTGTCCAGGTGTTCGATCAGCTCGACGGCGATGCTGGAAGTGACCACCCAGTCAGCGCGCGCTTTGACCGCCGCCGAGGTGTTCGCATAGACCACCACGGTACGATCGGGATGGCTGTCGCAAAACGCATGAAACTCCTCTTCCGGGCAGCCCAGATCCAGCGAACATTCGGCAAACAGCGTCGGCATCAGCACCTGCTTTTCCGGGCTGAGGATCTTGGCGGTTTCCCCCATGAAACGCACGCCGGCCACCAGCAGCGTGGAAGCCGGATGGGCGCTGCCGAAGCGCGCCATTTCCAGCGAATCCGCCACGCAGCCGCCGGTTTCTTCCGCCAGCGCCTGGATTTCCGGATCGGTATAATAGTGGGCGACCATCACCGCATTGCGCTGCTTGAGCAGGGTTTTGATCTTCTCGCGATAAAAGGCTTTTTCGGCTACGTCCAGCGGTACCGGTTTAGGCGGGAAGGGATACACCGCCGCATTGACATCAAACATTTCACTCATCGCTGCAATCTCATGCTAGGCTGGGCGCCTGCCGCGTGAATATCGCCTGCCGCAACGCCCTTCGTTTTATATACTAAACAAAATACCTAAATTTGCGCGAAAAGTCCGCTGATATTTTCATATTTGCGCATCCATTGTTTAATGAATTAAAAACACGGACGCTGGCCGTGCAGTTCACAGCGGATAATGGCCTGACGAGACCGTATAGCCCGTTCAGAGAACAGCGGGATGATGATCGGTGCAGTGTTGAAACGAGAAAGCACGAATGTAGATTACGGTGCTGCAGATGCGAAAAAAGCGCCAAAAGGCGCTTTTTTCTGAATTGGTGGGTCGTGCAGGATTGATTCGGCCTTTGGCCTCACCCTGCGGGCAACGCTGCGCGTTGTCGTATCGCTGCGCGATGCTCGAACCTGAGCGCAGGCTCTCACCCGCACGACTCGGTGAACTCTGTTGGCAAGAGGATAAAGCAGAATCTGGTGGCGCAGATGCGAAAAAAGCGCCAAAAGGCGCTTTTTCCTGAATTGGTGGGTCGTGCAGGATTGATTCGGCCTGTGGCCTCACCCTGCGGGCAACGCTGCGCGTTGTCGTATCGCTGCGCGATGCTCGAACCTGAGCGCAGGCTCTCACCCGCACGACTCGGTGAACTCTGTTGGCAAGAGGATAAAGCAGAATCTGGTGG